>NZ_WJOK01000006.1 GCF_009649785.1 Agrobacterium tumefaciens
AGCATTTCCCTTCAGAACGTGTCCAAGCTCTTCGGCGAGGCAAAAGTCATCCCGTCGATCGATCTCGATATCCATGACGGCGAGTTCGTCGTCTTCGTCGGCCCGTCCGGCTGCGGCAAGTCAACTCTGCTGCGCCTGATTGCCGGGCTGGAAGACGTCTCCGGCGGCAGAATAGTCATCGACGGCAACGACGCCACCGAAAAAGCCCCGGCCGAGCGCGGCCTTGCCATGGTGTTCCAGTCCTATGCGCTTTATCCGCATATGAGCGTGCGCAACAACATCGCCTTCCCGCTGAAGATGGCCAAGCTCGACAAGGCCGTCATCGACAAGAAGGTCGACGATGCCGCCCGCATCCTTAACCTCACCGATTATCTCGAACGCCGGCCCTCGCAACTGTCCGGCGGCCAGCGCCAGCGCGTCGCCATCGGCCGCGCCATCGTGCGCGAACCAAAGGCGTTCCTGTTTGACGAGCCGCTCTCCAACCTCGATGCGGCGCTGCGCGGCACCATGCGGCTGGAAATCTCCGAGCTGCACAACACGCTGAAGACGACGATGATCTACGTCACCCACGACCAGGTGGAAGCCATGACCATGGCCGACAAGATCGTGGTCCTCAACCGCGGCAATATCGAGCAGGTCGGCTCGCCGATGGAGCTTTACCGCTCGCCCGCCAACCTCTTCGTCGCCGGCTTCATCGGCTCGCCGCGCATGAACCTGGTGACCGGCGACTACGCCCGGCAAAAGGGTGCGACCACCGCCGGCGTGCGGCCCGAGCACCTGACACTGTCGAAAGAAACCGGCCTGTGGCAGGGCAAGGTCACGGTTGCCGAACATCTCGGCTCCGACACCTTCCTCCACCTCGACGTCCCCGGCATCGGCCCCATCACCGCCAGAACCGACGGTGAATTCGAATGCAAACACGGCGATACCGTCTTCATCACACCAGATGATGCCAAAATCCACAGGTTCGATGACAAGGGCATCGCGATATGACGCGAAGACCGGAAGGCAAATCCGCGCTGCGTGCCGGGTGCCTCTCATCCGGTCCTGGCACAAACAACGTTTTCCCTTCGAGGATCGTGACATGACATGCAAACTCTCCCTCGCCACGCTTGATGAAGCCAAAAAAACCGCGGCGATTCCGGCCTATTCCCGGGCCGATCTTTCCGCCGGAATCGTGCATTTCGGCGTCGGCAATTTCCACCGCGCCCATCAGGCGGTCTATCTGGACGACCTGTTCAACACCGGCGCGGACCACGACTTCGCCATCATTGGTGCGGGTGTACTGCCATCGGACGCGGTAATGCGCGAAAAACTTGCCGCACAGGATTTCCTGACCACGGTGGTAGAGCAGGACAATAATCGCACCGGTGCGCGCGTCACCGGGCCAATGATCGACATTCTGAAGGTTGGCGATACCCAAGGCATTATCGACACGCTCGCAGATCCGAAAATCCGAATTGTTTCGATGACGATTACCGAAGGCGGTTATTTCATCGATGCTTCCGGCTCCTTCAATCCGCAGCATCCCGCGATTGCCGAGGATGGCAGGAACCCGTCTTCCCCGAAAACCGTGTTCGGCCTTATCGTTGCCGGGCTGAAGGCGCGGCGCGACAAGGGGCTTTCACCCTTCACCGTCATGTCCTGCGACAACATTCCCCATAACGGCAAGGTCACTAAAAACGCGGTGGTCGGTCTCGCCGCCTTGTTCGATCCGGCCTTCGCCAACTGGATCGGCGGCAACGTCGCTTTCCCCAATTCGATGGTCGACCGCATCACCCCCGCCACGGGAGAGCGCGAACGCAATATCGCCCGTGACGATTTCGGCATCGAGGACAATTGGCCGGTCTTCTGCGAAGAGTTCAAGCAATGGGTGATGGAGGATAATTTCCCGGCGGGCCGACCGGCGCTCGAAAAGGCGGGCGTTCAGTTCGTCAAGGATGTTGCGCCTTACGAGCACATGAAGATCCGCATCCTCAATGGCGGCCATGCGGCGATCGCCTATCCGGCAGCGCTGCTCGACATCCATTTCGTGCATGAGGCGATGGAGCATCCGCTGATCCGGGCGTTTCTGGCAAAGCTCGAAAAGGAAGAGATCATCCCGGTCATTCCGCCCGTACCCGATACCGATCTTGGCGAATATTTCGGCCTGATCGAACGGCGTTTCCTCAACCCGAAAATCGGCGATACCATTCCGCGCCTCGCGCAGGATGGCTCCAACCGCCAGCCGAAATTCATCCTGCCCTCCACCGCCGACCGTCTGGCGCGCGGTGAAGATATCGTCGGTCTGTCACTGGTTTCAGCACTGTGGTGCCGTTATTTCTACGGCACCTCCGACAGCGGCAGGCAAATCACCTTCAACGACGCCAGCGCCGAGCGGCTACAGGCGGCAGCCACAAAGGCCAAGGACGACCCGATGGCCTTCCTTTCGCTTGACGATATCTTCGGGGAGGTTGCCGAATCGGAGCTTTTCCGTAAACGCTTCTCTCATGCATTGACGACACTGTGGCACGAAGGCACGGCGAAGACCTTGCAGCTTTATTTGGATGACAAGCTGGCTGAAAAGTGACGTGAGATGCGAGACGGGACCGGACCTCTTCTGATTTTCGACTGCGACGGCGTTCTGGTCGACAGCGAGCCGGTCTCCATCTCGGTTCTTCTCGACATGCTCTCCCATCTTGGCGTGGAGATGGGGGAGGAAGAGGCCTACAACCGCTTTCTCGGTCGCAGCGTTGCCAGCATGACGACGACTTTGTTTGAGGAATACGGTATCGAGACCGACATCGATTTTCTCGAGCATATGCGCGCGACGCTGTTTGAGCGTTTCCGCACTGAGTTGCGTCCCATCGACGGCATTGCCGAAACGCTGGACAGGCTGGTGGCCTTCAAACGCTGCGTTGCCTCCTCAAGTCAACCGGAACGCATCCGTTACTCGCTGGGGCTGACCGGCCTCATCGATAAATTTGAGCCGCATGTTTTCAGCGCCACCATGGTGAAGAACGGCAAGCCGGCACCCGACCTTTTCCTGCATGCGGCGAGGCAGATGGGCACTGATCCGCGTCAGTGCATCGTGATCGAGGACAGCCCGGCGGGCATTGCGGCGGCGAAGGCAGCCGGCATGGCGGTTTTTGCCTTCACCGGCGGCTCGCATGCGCGGTTTCCGGCATTTCGCGAAAAGATCGCGGAGCTCGGGGCCAATGCCACGTTTGACGCCATGGAAGATTTGGTTCAACTTGTCGGCGATTATATGGGGAAGGGCGGTTTTGACAGCCAGGTGGAACGTGACGCAGGCTGAAGGAAACCATGCCTGCCACCGCCCGGAGGTCGTTACGCAAGGGATGGAACTGAAGTCTTGATGCGTCAAAATCTCGTCGCTGTCGATGTCGGAACGGCGAGCGCCCGCGCCGGGATTTTCGACCCGACCGGCAGGCTTCTCGCCCGCTCAACCCATCCCATCCTGATGCAAAGGCCGCAGGAAAACCACGCCGAACACGATTCCACCGATATATGGAACGCCGTCTGCCTTGCGGTGAGAGCAGCGCTTGCCGATGCGGGTGTGTCACCCGACAGCGTAGCCGCTATTGGTTTTGATGCTACCTGCTCGCTCGTTATCCGTGATGAGCGTGGGGAACCGGTTTCTGTCTCCGTCACGGGCAAAGACCGGTTCGACACCATCGTCTGGCTGGACCATCGGGCAATCGGCGAGGCCGACCGGCTGACGGCATCCCGCCACCGCGTGCTGGATTTCGCCGGTAAAAGCGTGTCACCGGAAATGCAGATGCCGAAGCTGATGTGGCTGAAGGCGAATTTGCCGGCAAGCTGGGCGCGCATGTCTTTCGCCTTCGATCTGGCGGATTTCCTGACATGGAAGGCAACCGGTTCCACCAAGCGTTCAAATTGCACGCAGACGGCGAAGTGGAATTTTCTGGCGCAGGAAAATCCCGGCTGGCAGGCTGATTATCTCAATCTTGCCGGGCTTGGCGATCTGAAACAGCGGGCAGGCCTGCCCGAAGCGACCGTGATGCCGGGGACAGCCATCGGCCCGCTTTCGTCCGAGGCTGCCGCCGAACTCGGCCTCGACACCGGCTGTCAGGTGGCGGCGGGCATGATCGATGCTTACGCCGGCACGCTGGGTGCGCTTGGCGGATGCCTTTCTGATGATGTGGGTAAACATGTGGCGCTGATCGCCGGCACCTCCAGCTGCCTTGTCGCCATGTCCGAGCGGCAGATGCCAGGCCACAGCCTGTGGGGTCCCTATTGGCAGGCGGTGCTGCCCGGCCACTGGCTGGTGGAGGGCGGGCAATCTGCCACCGGCGCGCTGCTTGATCATATCGTGCGTATGCACGCGGCGGGCGGAGAGCCGGATACGGCGCTGCACGCCCGCATCGTTGCGCGGGTTACCGAATTGCGCGCGCTCGAGGGCGCGGCCTTTGCCGAACGGCTGCATGTACTGCCGGATTTCCACGGCAACCGCTCACCGCTCGCCGATCCGCATGCGGTGGGCGTCATCAGCGGGCTGACGCTCGATACATCCTTCGACAGTCTCTGCCGGCTCTACTGGCGCACTGCCGTGGCGATTGCGCTTGGCGCGCGCCATGTGCTCGATGCGATGGAGCGTTTCGGTTATGCCGTCGAAAGCCTGCACGTTACCGGCGGCCATGTGAAGAACCCGCTGTTGATGGAGCTTTACGCTGATGTGACTGGCAAGCGCATCGTCGTGCCTGCCACAGCCGACGCCGTTCTTCTCGGCACGGCAATGACGGCGGCAGCCGCCGGCGGTGTGCATGCGGGCCTTGCAGCGGCGGGTGCCGCCATGTATCCGGGCAATACGGAAATCCCAGGCAATCCAGCGCTCACACCGCTTTACGAGCGGGATTATCGCCGTTTTCTCGCCATGCACCGCCATCGCCAGGAGCTGGAAAGCCTCTGATCTTTGCCTACAACGGCAGGTAAGGTCGTGGCGGACGGGCGCGATCCGTTTCCTCCCGCCGAGGGTCAGATGCCAAGCGAGCGTTTCAGGCCGGTTAGGTTTTTCATGCGTGCCGTGCGCTGCTCGTCGGCTCCGGCAATCAGGCTGCAGAGGGTGAATTCCATCAGCGCAACGAGCTGCAGCAGGCCTTGTCCGCCGGTCTGGGTGTGCGGCATGGCAAGACAGATATCGGCGCTTTCCGGTCCCCATTCATAGAACCGGGTGGTGATCAACAGGGTTCTGTAGCCGCTCTTTCGCGCCGTCGCAGAAAGGCTCTGCAAGGGCGTGATGCTGCCGCCGCAATCCATGAGGATGAGAAGCGCTTCTGCGGGATCGAAGTCCCAAAGGGCGATATAGGCGGCGCTGTCGCTGCCGAGGAAGTGCACGCGTCTGCGATACTCCAGCAACCGCCCGTGAAAGTGCCTTCCGGTGCCAAGGCCTTCCGGTGACGTTGCCAGAAAAACATCTGCCGCCGAAGCGATCTCGCTCATGGCGACGCGCCATATCGGCTGGTCCGTCATTTCGAAAGCAGCCTGAATGGCCTGGATCTGTTGGGAAAGGAGTTGCGAAAACGGATTGGACTTCTGATCGCCGCTTTCAACAATAGCGGGCTGGTCCACGCCCGCGGTCTCTTCGGCGTGGCGCAGATCGATGCGAATATCGCTGAATTGCCGGTATCCGAGCGAGCGCAGAAAACGGCCAACCGTCATCGGACTGAGACTGAGCTTGGCAGCCAGTGTCTGCGCCGTCTCAAACGGCAATTCGTCCAGATGCTCGATCAGATATTTGGCGATCTTGCGCTCTGAAGGCGTACCGGCCTTCATGGCACGGGTCAGATTCAACAGTAGCTGTTCCACCAACGCCTCATTCTTTTATATTTATGAACGATGATGCATCCGCGCGCCCGGGCGAGCGTGCGAACCGCGACTTGTCGGTGGGGGCGAGCTTTTCCGGCCTTGTCCTCCACCGGACCGGAATGCGAATTCTAATAGATAGATTATTATATTTTAGAGACGTCTTTTATTCAAGGGAAATTCCATCAGCGGTTTAATTCCCAACAGCGACGTCTTCATTCCTGTCTTGCGGAGCGGATGGGCGGCGCCTATCTCTCCTGAACGCCAGTTTAAAACGCGAGAGGCGTCATAGGAGTTCCGAATGATTTTTAATGCGGCGAGGCTTGCCTTCAGCAATCTTTTTGCCTCCGAGACCCGGTCGGTGTTCTGGAAGGTTCTGGGGCTGACGCTTCTGGTGCTGGCAGCGCTGTGGTTCGCCATCCGCTCTGTCTTCATCTATTTCGCCTTGCCGTGGGTGGATACGCTGGTCCCCAGCGTGCCGGACTGGGCGGGATGGCTGACTTTCGTTTTCGCCATTTTCGCCGGAATCGGGCTGGCTTTGGCGTTGGCCTTGCTGATCTCGCCGGTCACTGCCGTTATTGCCGGATTGTTTCTCGACGATGTCGCCGAAGTCGTGGAGAAAAAGACCTATCCCGATGATCCGCCGGGCAAGGCGATGCCCATCGGTGAGGCCGTGGTGTCATCGATCAAGTTCTTTGGCGTCGTCATTGCCGGCAACCTGATTGCGCTTTTGTTGCTGCTGGTGCCGGGCGTCAACCTCATCGCCTTTTTTCTGGTGAACGGTTATCTGCTGGGCCGGGAGTTCTTCGAATTTGCGTCCATGCGTTTCCGCTCGCCCGCTGACGCGCGGCTGTTCCGGCTGAAACACCGCACAACCGTGTTCATGGCCGGGCTGGTGATTGCAGCGTTCCTTGCAATCCCCTTCCTCAACCTTCTGACGCCGCTTTTTGCGGCTTCGATGATGGTGCATCTGCACAAGGCCGTCAGCCGGCGCGATCCGTCATTCGCCGCTGGCCGCACCGAACAATTGCGCGGGTAGTTCCACCAGCGGAGCTGGAATATCGAAGGTCTTTTCCGGTGATTTGCAGATATCGGCAATCACGCAGCGCTCGCATTCCGGTTTGCGCGCCTTGCAGCAATAACGCCCGTGCAGGATCAGCCAGTGATGGGCATGGAACAGATATTCTTCGGGAATGATGCGGACGAGCCGGTCTTCCACTTCATCCGGGGTTTTCCCCGGCGCAAGACAGAGCCGGTTGGCAATACGAAAAACATGGGTGTCCACGGCGAGTGTGGGCACACCGAAGGCCATCGACATCACCACATTGGCCGTCTTGCGGCCGACGCCGGGCAGGGTCACCAGCTCCTCGCGCGTCCTCGGCACCTCACCGCCGAAATTGTCGATCAGCATCTGTGACAAAGCGATAACGTTCTTGGCCTTGTTGCGGTAAAGCCCGATGGTCTTGATATGGCCGATCAGCTCCTCCTCGCCAAGTGCCAGCATTTTTTGCGGCGTATCGGCCACCCTGAACAGCGCCCGCGTCGCCCGGTTTACGCCCACATCGGTCGCCTGCGCCGAAAGCGCCACGGCCACCAGCAGGGTAAAGGGGTTGGTATGTTCCAGCTCGCCTTTCGGCTCCGGCCGCTGAATGGAGAAACGGCGGAAGATCTCGTTCAACTCGTCCTTCGAATAGATCGTCTTCACACGCGCCGGTCTGCGGGCGGATGTCGCATTTGACTTTTTCAATGTTTGGGTGCTGGATCGTTTTTTGGCGACTGTCATGACCTATCTATAGCCAGCCCGCCCTGAGGAAATCAACGTGGATACGCTCAACGATCAGCCGATTTTTGCGGCGGAACTCGTTCCGCACCGTTCGCTCGGAAGAAGGGGTTTCCGGCTGCTTCTCGCCTTGTCCGGGCTTGCCTGCCTCCTCCATGGCGGCTTTTTCCTCACCACTGGCGCATGGCCCGTCGGCCTGTTCCTCGGGTTGGATTTTCTGCTGCTTTATGTCGCCTTCCGCGCCAACTACCGGGCAGCGAAGGCGCGGGAAGAGGTGAGCGTCTCGCGCACCAGCCTGTCTATCCGCAAATTCTCCCCGACTGGCCGCGTCGTCGAGCATCGTTTCAACCCCTTCTGGGCTCGCTTCAGGGTTCAGCGGCACGAGGAAATCGGCATCGTCTCCATGCATGTAACGGGTGAAGGCAAGGCAACGGATATCGGCTCGTTTCTCAATCCGGATGACCGGGAAAGCTTCGCCAAGGCTTTCGGCGGTGCGTTGGCGACGGTGCGGCGGATGTGAGCGGATAATTCCGCTTAAAACCCGTCAATAGGCTCGAGGCCGGTATCTCGGCAGAAACTGAGTACGGCGCAAGAAACGGGTGGAGACCGACGCGCTTTGATGGTTTTCTGTGAGGCGTTAGGAGACATGCGATGAACGCCAATATCATGCTGAATGAAGACATCACCCCCATCGGTTCGGATTACGATACGGTGCGCGGGGTTATCGAGCTTTTGACGCTGGATTATCGCGACCAGCCCTCCCTTGAAGCCATTGCCGCAAGGCTCGGCCAGTCGCCGACGCAATTGCAGAAGACCTTCACCCGCTGGGCCGGTCTTTCCCCCAAGGCGTTTTTGCAGGCTGTAACGCTCGATCATGCCAAAAGGTTGTTGCGCGAAGAGGATCTGCCGCTGCTGGAAACCTCGATCGAGGTCGGTATGTCTGGGCCCGGCCGCCTGCACGATCTGTTCGTCACCCACGAGGCCATGTCTCCAGGCGAATGGAAGGCCAAGGGCGGTGGGTTGACGATCCGGTACGGTTTCCATGTTTCACCCTTCGGTCTTGCATTGGTCATGGTGACTGATCGCGGCCTTGCCGGCTGCGCTTTCGCCGATCCCGGCGAGGAAAGAGCCTGTTTCGAGGACATGGCAGGTCGCTGGCCGAATGCGGATTATGTCGAGGATCGTGAAGCCACCGCGCCCTATGCCGCACGTATTTTCGAACCGACGCTGTGGTCGGCGGACCGGCCATTGCGGGTCGTGCTGCTCGGCACGGATTTTCAGGTGCGGGTATGGGAAAGCCTTCTGAAAATTCCCATGGGCCGCGCCGTTACCTATTCGCACATCGCCTGCGATATCGGCCAGCCAACTGCCTCCCGTGCGGTCGGTGCAGCTGTTGGCGCGAACCCGGTCTCCTTCGTCGTTCCTTGCCATCGCGCTGTGGGAAAAAGCGGGGCGCTCACGGGTTATCACTGGGGCCTTACCCGCAAACGGGCGATGTTGGGATGGGAAACGGGGAAGGTGTGAGGCAGCTCTCCCTCATCCCTGTGACAAGCGCAGGAATGAGGAACAGCCTGGGTCGCCTGTCGAGGCCTAAACCAGTTCCATCAATGCTCTTGCCGCCGCCTCGTCTGTAATCAGCGTATTGCATCCGATGCGCTTGATGGTGGCGCGGATGGCGATGGCTCGGTGGGCGCCGCCGGAGGCGAGCACGATGTGTTTGGCCTTGCGCAGCGTGTCTAGATCGATCGCCATGGCGCGCTCGTTGATCGGGTGATCGACGGAGCGGCCTTCCGCGTCGATGAAGTTGAACATGGTGTCGCAGACGCAGCCGGCATCGATGAGTTCCTGAAGCGTTTCCTTCGAAATGAAACCTTCCGAAAGCGAAGTGGAATGCGGGCCGATATCGCCGCAGGATACGATGGCGAGGTCGAGCGTTTCGGCCAGATCATAAAGTGTGGCAAGTCCGCATTTCTCAATCAGCGCCCGTTTGGTCTCGACGGAGTCTACCAGCAGCGGTGCAAGGAACATGTAACATTCCGCCCCAAGCGCGCTTGCCAGCCGCCAGGTGTAATCAAGCGGGTTTGTCTGGTGCACGGCGACGATACCGCCGAGCAGCGAGACGACCTTGCAGTTTTCCCGGCGCGGCGGGCGAAAGCTGGATAGCGAGGCGGTCATGGTGCGGCCCCAGCCGACGCCGATGGTGGCGTCGTTCGGCACCGCTTCGGAAAGGAATTGCCCGAGCGCCAGGCCAACGGCCTTGGCCGTGCCCTCGGCATTCGCCTTGCCGGGGGAGGGGCCGGGGGAGGGAATGATCACCGCCTCATCCAGCCCATAAGCTGCCTCCAGCCTGCCGGCCAGTTCGACGAAATCCTCGATGCCCTCGTTGATCCAGATCTGTACTTCGGAGCGTTTCATCGCCTCGTCCAGAAGGCGTATGACGGTGGAGCGGCTGATGCCGAGCTTCTCGGCGACATCTTTCTGCGTCAAACCCTGATTATAGTAGAGCCATGCGGCACGCAGCCTCAGCGAAGCCGCTTCCGAATAGGCCGTATGGGTTTCTCTTCTCAGTTTCGCCACGGTTTTTGTCACTCTCTTTATGGGGCGGAGTATCGCAGGCATGAAACTTATGTCAATTGCGATGCGCAAATGTCTTGACTTTCGACCTTGCCGCTTGCGATAGTCGGAGCCGGACAAAACCGTGATTTCGGCCTTGGGCGCACCATGGTGCGGGAACGAAAAGACGGCTGTGCAAGTTTACAAGAGATCATGAAGGATCATTCGCCATGACGTCCAAACTCGAACAACTTCGCGCTATCACCACGGTCGTTGCCGATACCGGCGACATCGAGGCGGTTGCGCGCCTGAAGCCGGTGGATTGCACCACCAACCCCACCATCGTTCTGAAGGCGCTCGGCACCCCCGCTTTTGCGGATGCGGTGAAGGAAGCCGTTGCCTGGGGCAAGAAACAGGGCGGCCAGTCTGACGCTGTCGTTGCGGCCGTTGCCGACCGTCTTGCCATTTCCGTCGGTGCAGCCCTTGCAGGTCTCGTTCCCGGCCGCGTATCGACGGAAGTCGATGCCGACCTGTCCTTCGACACACAGGCCTCCATCACCAAGGCACGCCACATCATCGCCTCCTACAAGGAGCGCGGTATCGAGCGTGAACGCATCCTCATCAAGCTGGCTTCCACATGGGAAGGCATCAAGGCTGCAGAAGTCCTGCAGTCCGAGGGTATCGACTGCAACCTGACGCTGCTGTTCTCGCAGGCACAGGCCATCGCCTGCGCGGAAGCCAAAGCTTTCCTCATCTCGCCCTTCGTCGGCCGCATCCTCGACTGGTACAAGAAGTCGACCGGCGAGACCTACACTGCTGAGACCGATCCGGGCGTCGTTTCGGTGCGCAGCATCTACAATTATTACAAGGCCAATGGCATCGGCACCGTCGTCATGGGCGCATCGTTCCGTAATGTCGGCGAGATCGAAGCGCTTGCCGGTTGCGACCGCCTGACGATCAGCCCGGCGCTGCTGGAAGAGCTGGACAAGGACACCGGCACGCTTGAGCGCAAGCTTTCGCCCGACAACGTGAAGGCCGAGCCGCTGCAGTCGCTCGATGAAAAGGCGTTCCGCTGGGCAATGAACGAAGACGCGATGGCAACCGAGAAGCTCTCGGAAGGCATCCGCCTGTTCGCCAAGGATCTGGTAACGTTGCGCGAAATGGTCCGCAAGGAACTGACGCTGGCTGCCGCCTGATAACAAAAAGGGGAACCATCCCGGTCCCCTTTGCGTTTAAGATACAGAAATCTCCAGTCACTTTAAACGCGATCGGTCCCTGCCGGTCGCGTTTTTTTGTGCGTCTCAGATGGTTCCCTGACCCGTCGCCACTTCGGAAATGCGCCTTGCCGCATCGCGGATCAGTACCTCGCAGGCCTCGCGCGTCGGGGCCTTGCCGCCAAGCGGGGTGATATAGGGGCAGGTGATGACGGCAAGTGCGGTACCATCAAGTGTCAGCACGGGGGCGGAAATATTGCGCACGCCTGCGGTCTGCATGCTGTCCATGGATTCGAAACCATTCCTGCGAACTTCCGCCAGCCGCTCCTCAAGGTCTGAAGGCTCGGTTTCCCCGCCACCGCGCACCTGCTCGGTGATCATGATCTTGCGCTGTACCTCGTTCTGGAAGGCCAGCAGCACATGGCCGGAACCGGTCTGGAAGAGGCTCATCTGCGCGCCCACCCGCATGGACATCGCCCAATAGGTGGAGGACTCCTGTTGGGCGATGACGACAACACTGCCGCGGTCGTAAACGGCCAGATGACAGGCCTGCTCGGCGCTTGCGGAAAAATCGCGCATCACCGGGGCTGCGAAAGAGACCAGCCGGCGCACCGGCGCGTGAAAATGTGCGAGCCCGAACATTTTCAGCGTCAGCGAAAACCGGTCACCCTCCAGCCGCTGTACGTAACCACGGCGCACCAGGCGGTCCAGCATGCGGTAAAGCTCGTTCGGGGTTTTGCCTATGGCCTTGGCAATCTCGATCTGCGTCAGCCCGCCATCCGTGCGGGCGAGAAGCTCCAGAATGTCCAGACCCTTGTCGAGGGCGGGGGCGCGATATCTTTCGCTGTCGTCTTCGGTCATCTTGCCTCGGTGGCGTTTTGCAGGATTGCCTGGCGGGAAATGCACTTTTTAAATACCGTTGCCGCACGCTGCCGTTTTGCGCAAGCCTGCTTGACGTTACATGAATACCGCGTTTACATATGAATTGTCGATCCATATTTGAGATCAATGAAATTCACTGGCGAAATTCAGCGGCTCGGCCCCAGCGGGCGGGTGCGCCGTAGCGGGAGGCTATTCATGGTGCAGGATTTTAACGGGCGGACAGTGGTGATCACCGCAGCCGGCCAGGGTATCGGCCGTGCGACGGCGGAGCGATTCATATCGCTCGGTGCGCGCGTCATCGCCACTGATATCAACGAGCAGGCGCTCTCGACCCTGAAAGGTGCGGAAACGCGGGTTCTGAACGTGCTGGATGGCGATGGTGTGAAGGCTTTTGCTGCGGATATCGGCCATGCGGATGTTCTGTTCAACTGTGCGGGTTTTGTTCATTCCGGCACCATTCTCGATTGCGAGGAAAAGGACTGGGATTTCTCCTTCGACCTCAATGCCAAGGCCATGTACCGCACCTGCCGCGCCTTTCTGCCAGGCATGCTGGAAAAGGGTAAGGGCGCAATCGTCAACATGTCCTCCGTCGCATCCAGCGTGAAGGGCGTGCCGAACCGTTTCGCCTACACCGCCTCCAAGGCGGCGGTTGTCGGTCTGACCAAGGCAATTGCTGCTGATTTCGTCACCAAGGGTATTCGCTGCAACGCCATTTGCCCAGGCACAGTGGATAGCCCGTCCTTGCACGACCGCCTGCGCGCCACCGGCAATTACGAACAGGCCCTGGCCGACTTCATTGCCCGCCAGCCTATGGGCCGCATTGCCACGCCGGAAGAAATCGCCGCACTCGTCACTTATCTCGCTTCGGATGAGGCAGGTTTCACCACTGGCCAGATCCATGTGATCGACGGTGGCTGGACAGGCTGATAATTCTATACGGGAGAGAGGAGAAGGCGACCGGCCCAAAAGCCGGTCGCCTTTTTTGTTACGCCACCACGCTTCCAGCGATCAGTGCAAGCACGAGGAAGACCAGGAAGATCACGACGGCGATGAAGAACAGGATACGGGCAATGCCCGACGCCGCTGCCGAAATGCCGGTAAAGCCGAATACGCCCGCGATCAACGAAATAACAAAGAAAATAAGAGCCCATTTCAGCATGGAGCTTCCCCTTTCGCTTAATATTCATGAGTTTGCCGCTTGAGGGCAAGCTCATGAAAATGACGCGCAAAAGGGGAAAATGTTCCACGCGCCCGCAAAAATCGTTCTTTTACACCACCGTTTCATTGGCGGCGTCGATCCGGCGGGCCTTGAAGCTGGTGCGAATGAATGTCGCGACGAATGCCAGGCTCATGAACAGTACAATGGTCGGGGCCGGCGCGCTGTCGATCAGGAAGCTTAGCCATATTCCTGCAAGCGAAGAGAGAACCGCAACCGAGATGGCGACCAGGAGCATGGCGGAAAAGCGCCGCGCCAGCAGGAAGGCGATGGCGCCGGGGGTGACCAGCATTGCGACGGAGAGGATGATACCCACAGCCTTCAGCGCGCCGACCACGGCAAGCGACAAAACCATCAGCAGACCGTAATGCAGGATGCGAACGGGCAGGCCGATTGCCTTGGCATGCTGCGGATCGAAGGCATTGACCAGCAGGTCTTTGCGCAGCACCCCGAGAAACAGGGTGGCAAAAAGCGCGATCAGCCCGGTCTCCAGCATGTCTGAAGGCGCAATGCCCAGCATGTCGCCGAAGAGGATGTGATCCAGATGCATGTCGCTCTGCACCTTCACGTAAAGCACCAGCCCCAGCCCGAACATGCCGGAAAAGACGATGCCGAGCACAGTGTCTTCCTTGATGCGGCTGTTTTCCTTGATGAAACCGGTTCCAAGAGCGCAGATCATACCGGCGGTGAAGGCGCCGATGGAAAGGGGAATTCCGACAATGTAGGCAATCACCACGCCGGGCAGCACGGCGTGCGAAACTGCGTCCCCCATCAGCGACCAGCCCTTCAGCACCAGAAAACACGAGAGCATCGCCATCGGCACGGCAATCATCAGGTTGATGATGAAGGCATATTGCATGAAGGGCAGCTGAAACGGCAGGATGGCGAGTTCGAGATATTCGCTCATTGCGCTTCTCCCAGTGCCTTGCGCGCTTTGGCGCGCGAAGCGAGCAGCCCGTGTTTGGGTGCAAACACGAAAGCGGAAAGGAAGATCGCTGTTTGCAGTACGACGATAACGCCGCCGGTGGCGCCGTCGAGGAAGTAGCTGAGATAAGCGCCGACGAAGCTGGTGGTCGCGCCGATCACGAGGCTCATCAGGATCAGCCGCTCGAAACGGTCGGTCAGAAGATAGGCGGTCGCGCCTGGGGTCACCACCATGGCAACGACAAGGAAGGCGCCGACGGTTTGAAGGGCTGCAACCGTGGAGGCGGCAAGCAGGGTGAAGAAGATCACTTTCAGCACTTCCGGTTTCAGCCCCACGGTGCGCGCATGGTTCTCATCGAAGAACACCACCATGAAGTCGCGCCATTTCAGCGCCAGTACGATGAGGCTGATGCCGCCGATCAGGGCAAGCTGGATCGTGTCTTCGGTGGTAATTGCCAGAATATTGCCAAGCACGATGGTCTGGATATTGATCGAGGTGGGCGACAGCGACACCATGAACAGCCCCAGCCCGAAGAACGAGGTGAAGATCAGGCCGATGATTGCGTCTTCCTTGAGCCGGGTTTTATGATTGAGGAACAGCATCGAGCCAGCCGCAAGCCCGCCGGAAAGAAAGGCGCCGAGCGAAAAGGGCAGCCCCAGCATATAAGCGCCCGCAACGCCGGGAACGATGGCGTGCGAGAGCGCGTCGCCGATCAGCGACCAGCCCTTTAGCATAAGATAAGCGGAAAGAAAGCCGCAGACGCCGCCCACAAGTGCGCTGACCCAGATGGCGTTCAGCATGTAGCCATAGGTGAAAGGCTCAAGAAGGCTGTTTATCATCGGCTTTTTCCTTCGGAGCCTGCGGATCATGCCCGTTCTGGCCGTTCTTTCCGTAGATCACGAAAGGCCGCTCATCGTCGGTAATCACCTTCACCCGGCGCGGATCGGCATCATCATGCAGTTCGGCCCCGCCGAGAACGAAGTGGCGCAAGCTGCCGCCAAAGGCTTTTTGCAGGTTCTCTTCGTTAAAGGTGTCCGCTGTTTTGCCCGACGCCAGAACGGTACCCTTGACGAAGACGGCGCGATCGCAGAATTCCGGTACGCTACCGAGATTATGGGTGGAAACCAGCATGACGCGGCCCTCGTCACGCAGTGCCTTCAACAGCGCGACGATCTGTTCTTCCGTGGTCACGTCGACGCCGGTGAAGGGTTCATCCAGCAGGATAACCTGACCTTCCTGCGCCAGCGCGCGGGCCAGAAACACCCGCTTCTTCTGTCCGCCGGAAAGCTCGCCGATCTGCCGCTTGCGATAATCAAGCATATTGACGCGCGTCAGCGCTCTCTCGACCATCTCGTGATCGTGTTTCGACGGAATACGGAAGAAGTTCATGTGGCCGTAACGGCCCATCATCACCACATCCTCAACCAGTACGGGAAAACTCCAGTCCACCTCTTCAGCTTGCGGCACATAGGCGACAAGGTTTTTTCTGAGTGCATCCTTCACGGGTAGGTCGAAAATAGAGACAGAACCGGCGGCCAACGGCACAAAACCCATGATTGCCTTGAAAATCGTGGACTTGCCGGCGCCGTTGACGCCGACAAGTGCAGTGATCGTACCGCGTGGAATGGAAAAGCTGGCATTTCTTAATGCGGTGTGGCCGTTGCGATAGGTCACTGTCGCATTTTGAACCGTCAGGCCGCCGCCGCTTTTTTTGCTGCCCATTCTCATGAAGACAGTCCTTTGGCGATGGTGCTGCTCGTCACGCGCAGCAGGTCGAGATAGGTCGGAACAGGGCCGTCGGCTTCGCTCAGCGAATCCACGTAGAGTATGCCGCCATAGGCCGCTCCGGTTTCCTTGGCCACCTGCCGGGCGGGATCGGCGGAAACCGTGCTTTCGCTGAAGATGACCTGAATATTATGTTCGCGCATGGCGTCGATCACGCCGCGCACCTGTTGCGGCGTACCCTGGCTGTCGGCATTGACCGGCCACAGGAACAGTTCCTTCAGCCCGAAATCCCGGGCGAGATAGGAGAACGCCCCTTCGCTCGTTACCAACCAGCGCTTGTTCTCAGGAAGCGCGGAAAGCTCATCGCGGATGGGCTGCACGGTGGCACGGATCTTGTCGGAATAGGCCTTGGCATTGGCGGCGTAAATCTCGGCGTGGGCGGGATCTATTCCAGCGAGTCCCTTGCGGATATTTTCCACATAGATCAAGGCGTTATCGGGTGACATCCAGGCATGCGGGTTGGGTTTCCCCTGATACGCCCCGCCATTGATCGCCATCGGTTCGATGCCGTCGCTGACAGTCACATCAGGCACGCCTGAAAGATTGGCCAGAAACTTCTCGAACCACAATTCCAGATTGAGGCCGTTGCGCAGCACCAGATCGGCCTTGCGGGCCTTGAGAATGTCGCGAGGCGTCGGCTGGTAGTTGTGAATTTCAGCGCCTGGCTTGGTGATGCTCTCCACCTCTGCCGCATCGCCCGCCACATTGCGCGCCATATCGGCAATGATCGTGAAGGTGGTCACCACCTTCGGTTTTTCCTGCGCGACAGCCGCAGCAGGCAGGAAAAGCGAAAAAGCAAAAAGGGCATGGCGGATTTTATGGAGATTCACGTCTGTCACCGATTTTTGTTGCGATCAACTCGCAACACCATCTGTCATGGAATCACTCTTGTCAACGCTATTGCAAATCATTCGCAATTTAGCGGATTTCAAAAATGTCTGAAAATGGTGCGCTTTTGCCCGCACGGCGCCAGGGGGATTAAACTTTTTTCAATGAGAAAGCGGCACTATCGCAAGGCTCGGACAACGAGGTCCCGAGCTTATCCCGCGTGTGTTCCTCATCCTTCGAGCCACGTTCCGGGGTGAGGGCGATAGGCGGGGTACTGAATGTCAGGATTTTGCGCGTGAAGGCTGTATTCGGACGAATGCGGTTTTCGCGCAAACTCGTTATGATCGGAGGCGGGATCCTGCTTTTGGCGGGTGCGACCGGTTCTGCTGCCGTGTTTATCGGCAGCGAGCGGCTGCTCGGGTCCACCTATGCCTCCGCCAACGGGCTTTCCTGCGACGCAGTCCAGACAGTCAACATCCGCAAGAACGGTTCCCTGTGGGTCCGCAAATTCATTCGTACTGACGGCGGCAACGGCACGGACCGGTTGAAAACGGCGCTGCGTGTCGCCAGAGCAGTTTACGACAAACAGAAGCCTGATCTGGTCCAGGTTTCCGTGCTGGATAAAAACGGCCCGCAATTGCGCTCGGAAATGCGCGGCCGCGCCATCGCGGCCCAGGTGGTCTTCATTGCCGACCCGGCGAAAATTCCCGAAGGCGCCGATGCCCAGCGTTATTCCGCCTTTTATTACGATGGTGCATCAAACGGCAGCGGCCAGTTTTACGGGCTGCGCATCGATCTGCCGCTGGAAGATGCCGAAGCAATGGCCGCAAGCCTGAGCGATGCCACCGACTGCGCAACCCCCGCTTCGGACGCCGCACCCGAAGGGCATGGCGGAAAAGCCGCAAAAGGCGCGGGCGGACACGGCGAAACCAAGGGCGAAGGCGGCGGCGGCCACGACGCTGCGCCGGCGCAAACGCATGAGGGCGGACCCGGTGCTGAAGCCCACGGCGAACCCGTAGCCGACGAAGAACTTCTGACCTCGACCCCGGAAGCCGATGGCGGCAGTATCTTCAGCATCAGCTATCTGAAATCACTGATCTTCGGAAAAGGCACTACGACCGCGCAGGCGGCGGAAGAGAAGCTGGCCGAGGGCGAGGTTGCGCCTGCCGAAGAGCCGGGCGCGGCAAAGGCGAAGGCGGGGCATTAGGAGCGTTTGAGCTCTTGCTGACACCTCGGAATTAAAACCATCTGGAAAATTGATACGGCTGTGCCGACGTTTGTAAAATATCGTCGCAGCGCCTTCTTTCGTGACGCCGGACCTGATCCGGCATCCAGCCTTTTCGCGTCTGCGCCATGAGACGATCTAGCAGGAAATTTTGCCACAGGGGCCACAATGTTCGGTAGAGACCGGGCGCATGAGGGCAAGGGCGGCCATGCGGCCGCCTTCGCTTGATTGTCCTTAGTCCGCCTTGTTGCGGCGGGCCGGGAAGAGGATGACGTCTCGGATCGAGGGGGCGTTAGTCAGGAGCATGATCAGACGATCGACGCCGATGCCGAGGCCGCCGGCGGGTGGCATGCCCTGATCGATGGCGTCGAGGAATTCGTCGTCCAGCTGCTTGTCCTTTTCACCGCGGGCATGGGCCTGCTCAAGCTGCTCCACCATGCGGCGGCGCTGCTCTTCGGGATCGTTGAGTTCGGAGAAGGCATTGCCCACTTCCCAGGCGTTACAATAGCTCTCAAAACGCTCAACGAGGCGCGGTTCGCCCGGCACTTCTTTGGCGAAGGGCGAGATATCCTTCGGGAAATGCGTGACGTGGCTCGGCTGGATAAGCGTACCTTCGACCTTCTCTTCGAAGATGAAGGCAAGGCATTCGCCCCAGGTCCAGTCCTTCTCGACGGCAAAACCGGCAGCCTTGGCGGCGGCGCGGGCTTCCTCGTCAGTCTTGATCGCAAGGAAGTCGATGCCGGTCGCTTCCTTCACCGCATCAGGCATGGGCACGCGCTTGAACGGACCCTTGAAGGAAATTGTCTGGCCCTGGAATTCCACCTCGGTCGTGCCGTGCAGGGCAATCGCCAGCGTCTCGAACAGACGCTCTACGAGACCCATGATGTCTTCGTAGTCGGCATAGGCCCAATAGCACTCCATCATGGTGAATTCAGGATTGTGCCTTGTGGAAACGCCTTCGTTGCGGAAGTTGCGGTTGATTTCAAAGACCTTGTCGGAAAGGCCTGATACCAGCGTGCGCTTCAGGAACAGTTCCGGCGCGATGCGCAGATACATGTCCATCTTCAGCGTATTGTGGAAGGTCTTGAACGGATCAGCCGTCGCACCGCCATAAACTGTCTGCAGCATCGGCGTTTCCACTTCGAGGAAGCCTTCGGCCTCCATGAAGCGACGGATGCCGGACAGGATCTTGGAGCGCTGCAGGAAGCGCAGCTTGGAGTCCTCGTTCGCCAGAATATCGAGATGGCGCTTGCGGTAACGCAGCTCAATATCGGAGACACCGTGCCATTTTTCCGGCATCGGCAGCAGCGACTTGGTGAGCATGGTGATTTCTTCGGCGTTGATCGTCAGCTCGCCGCGCTTGGTGCGGCGCACCTTGCCGGTTACGCCGATGATGTCGCCAATGTCGATCATCGGCAGAAGATTGCGCGCCGTTTCCGGCGTCGTATCTTTGTGAGAGAAGATCTGCACCTTGCCCGAGGCGTCATGGATATCCATGAACATGCCGGAATTGCGCGACGAATAAACGCGGCCCGCCACCGTTACCGTGTCGCCGGTTTCCGTGTCCGGTTCGATATCGGCATATTTTTCCGCCAGCTCCGCATTGGTCAGCGTGCGATGGAAATGCGCCGGATAGACATCGCCGATCTGCTCGCGCAGCAGCGCAAGTTTCTGGCGGCGCACTTCGGTGGCGTCGGAGGAAAGGGCGGTGGTTTCGGTTGTCTTGTCGTTCATTGTTCAATCCTGTTGCGGCGTTGCCGCGGCGACAATTGCCTCCCATATCCCTCATTCCTGTGCTTGTCACAGGAATCCAGTGCGCCCAAGTCCTTGGCGCGGGAGACCTCAATTCATTCTTTCACGGCGCCGACGCGCCGTGGCTGGATTCCTGTGACAAGCGCAGGAATGAGGGGTGGATCTAAAACCCGCCCCGGCAGGCATCAAGCACCGCTGCCAACCATCGTGGCCACAACGGCAATAGCGACCTTCAGGCGCTGGCGCACCACGGAGCGGCCGAGCAGCGCCATCGAGTCAAACAGCGGCAGCGAGCGCGAGGAGCCGGAGACGGCGACGAAGAGCGGCGGCGTGACGACGCGCAGTTTCTTGCCCGTGCGTTCGGCAATGTCGCGCAGCTCGGCCTCGATGGCTTCAACGTTCCAATCAGGCATTTTTTCCAGATCGGTGGCAACCGTGGTGAGGATTTCGTGGATTTCCTCGGGCTTGCTTTTGAGACCGGCAAAGGAGGCGGGCGTCAGGCCAACGTCGCTCGAAAGCAGGAAGCCGGCAAGGTTTGGCAATTCGCCGAGCTTGGAAATGCGGCTCTGGGCAAGCTTCAGGCCTTCGGTCAGGCGGGAATTTTCCATCGCCCATTCCAGCGTGCGGGCGATGAAGTCCTCAGGCGTGAGCTTTTCGCGCAGCCAGCGGCCGTTCAGCCAGTCCAGCTTCTGGATATCGAAGATGGCGCCGGCCTTGGAAAGTGCTTCCGGATCGAACTTCGCGGCCAGCTCTTCCATGGTCAGCAGCTCTTCGCCTTCGGCGATCTGGATGAAGAACAGGCCGAGGAAGTTCATCAGCGCTTCCGGCAGGTAGCCGAGCGCGGAATAATAGGAGATCGACGTCGGGTTCTTTCGCTTGGAAAGCTTCGATTTGTCGGCGTTGCGCATCAGCGAAAGATGCATGAACGTCGGCTGGTCCCAGCCGAAATAACGGTAAAGCAGGATGTGCTTGGGCACTGAAGCCAGCCACTCTTCGCCGCGCGCCACATGGGTGATCTTCATCAGATGGTCGTCGATGACGTTTGCCATGTGATAGGTTGGCATGCCGTCGGCCTTGATCAGCACCTGCATGTCAACCGAATCCCAGGGGATCGAGACATCGCCGTAAACGCCGTCATGGAAATCGCACGAACCTTCGGTCGGGATTTTCATGCGCACGACGTTGGCTTCGCCGGCGGCGACGCGGGTGGTCACTTCTTCAGCCTTCAGGTGGAGGCAGAGACCGTCATATTTTGGCGGCTTGCCAGCGGCGCGCTGCGCTTCGCGCATCTGCTCAAGCCGCTCGGGCGTGCAGAAACAGCGGAAGGCATGGCCTTTTTCCAGCAATTCTTCGGCATAGGGCCAGTACATCGGCTTGCGCTCGGACTGGCGGTAGGGACCATAGGGGCCACCGACGTCAGGGCCTTCCGACCAGGTAAGGCCGGTCCAGCGCAGCGCCTCCAGAACCTTCTGCTCATATTCCAGCGTCGAGCGGGTGGCGTCGGTATCCTCGATGCGCAGGATGAATTCGCCGCCGTGTTTCTTGGCGAAGAGATAGTTGAACAGCGCGATGTAAGCGGTGCCGACATGCGGCTCGCCGGTGGGGGAAGGTGCGATGCGGACGCGAACGCCGGAAGTGGTCATGAAATTCACTCGTCGTGACGGGGTGGTGACATCGGGGCGGCTTCACCCTTCTATCACGAAGTTTTCGTTTGAATGCGGCGGGAAAGGGTGCGGAAAGGCGTGTTGAACGCACTTTTGCATATTTCCGTTCGGCATCGGCTTAGGCCATATTATGCCGCAGGCGTCAAGGAAATATGGCGCTTGCGCTGTCTTCGCCCGGACGTGAACCGCCCCTAATTCACCGGCCAGACATAAAGCAGCATCGGAATGCTGGCAATGACGATCATGATCGACAGCGGCAGTCCAAGGCGCGGATAATCGCTGAAACGATAACCGCCCGGACCCATGACCAGCGTGTTGCACTGGTGGCCGATGGGCGTGAGGAAATCGCAGCCGGCGCCGATCGCCACCGCCATCAGAAAGGCCTCCGGTCGAAAGCCGAGCGTGGTGGCGAAACCGGCGGCGATGGGTGCCATGACGAGCACGGTTGCAGCATTGTTGAGGAAGGGCGTTACCGCCATGGCGGTCAACAGGATCATGCCGAGTGCTGCGAAGGGCGGCAGTCCTTGTGCGGCATGGCCGAGCCAGGCGGCGATCAGCTCGCTGGCGCCGCTGGTGCGCAGACTGTCGCTGACGGGAATGAGGGCGGCGAGCATGACGAGGATCGGCCCGTCGATCGATTTATAGACTTCGGTCAGCGGTATCGCGCCGACGACGATCATCAGGAAGGCGGCGGCGAAAAAGGCGACGGATACCGGCACCAGCCCGCTGCCGGCGGCAATCATGGCCGCGGCAAGCACTATGACGGGCAAAAGCGCGCGGCGCTGCACCCCAAGCAGGATTTCCCGCTGCGCCAGGGGCAGCAGCGAAAATTCCTGCAATACCTGTGGCAGGTTCTTGCGGCTGCCCTGCAAGAGAATGACGTCGCCCGCCTGCAAGGTCAGGTCGGAGAGCCGCTGGCTGACGCGCTGGCCGCGACGGCTGACTGCAATCAGATTGACGCCGCGGGTGTAGGACAGCGCCAGTTCGCGCGCGGAAATCCCGTTGAGAACGGATTCGTTGCTGATAACCGCTTCCATGGAAATAAGGTCGGCGGTCTTCTGGCCGTTCTCGGTGAGCGGCTTGCCTGACAGCAGCAGCTTGGCCTGCGAGACGATGCGGTCGAGGCCCTCCGGGTTGCCTTCGAGAAGAATGGTGTCGCCCGGCTTCAGATTGACATCGGGGAAGGGGGAGATGCGCCGGGGTCCGCGCAGGATCGTGCTGGCGATTACGTCGCCATCCGCCTGTTTCAACAGCTCCCGCAGCGGCTTGTCGGCGTAGGTGCTGTCGGCGGGAAGCGTCGCTTCGGCGGTATAGGCCGACTGGTCCAGAATATCCTCCATCGATGCCTGCTGGCGGTTGCGCACCGGCAGCAGGCGGTAACCGAAGGTCAGGAAGATGATGCCGATCACGCTCAGCCCGGCACCGACCGGGGTGAAATCGAACATCGAGAAGCTCTGCCCGGTCATTTCCTCACGCAGCCTGGAAACGACGATGTTGGGCGAGGTGCCGATCTGCGTCATAAGCCCACCCAGAAGGGCGGCGAAGGCCATGGGCATCAGATAATAGGAAACAGGGCTGCCGGATTTGCGGGCGAACTGGAAAGCAACCGGCATCATGATGGCAAGCGCGCCGATGTTCTTGATGAAGGCCGACATGATGGCGACGACGATCATCAGAAAGGCCAGTTGGAGGGTTTTGGAGTGCATCTCCGGGAAATAATTCTTGATCGTCATATCGACGACCCCTGAACGCGCCACGGCCGAACTGACGATCAGCGCGCTGCCGACGATGATGACGATATCGTCCGAGAAACCGGAGAACGCCTTGTCGAAAGGCACGACCCCAACCGCCACCGCCACCAGCAACGCGCTGCACGCGACCACATCATAGCGGAACCTGTCCCATATGAACGCGACCATCATGCCGGCGATCACGGTAAAGGCGAGGATCTGGTCGGTCGTCATGCTTGCTTATGCTTTCGAAGGAGAGACGGCGGGACGGACTCTTCCGGTAGGGATGTCGAAGAACGCGAGGCGGGGCATGCGGTTCCGACTGGCCGGCGCGTTCCACACGTTCGCGTCATACCGGCCTTGAGCCGGTATCCAGCCGCCGCGCGTCGGCGCGGCGGAAAGTGTCTCTTCAGCCCAAGGGCTTGGGCTGAAGGGATGCCGGATCAAGTCCGGCATGACGGTCAGGGTAATCAGTGCGGTTTGGCCGCCTGTGCTTTCTTGCGCTGTCTGGCGTTACGCGCCAGCATGTTGAGCAGTTCCACCAGCGCCGAAAACGCCATGGCGGCATAGACGTAGCCCTTGGGAACATGGAAGCCCATG
Organism: Agrobacterium tumefaciens; assembly: GCF_009649785.1. Classification (GTDB taxonomy): domain Bacteria; phylum Pseudomonadota; class Alphaproteobacteria; order Rhizobiales; family Rhizobiaceae; genus Agrobacterium; species Agrobacterium tumefaciens. The sequence goes on from NZ_WJOK01000006.1 coordinate 23,978, forward strand.
CCTTCGGCGATCAGGGTCGTGCCGATCATCATCAGGAAGGCGAGTGCCAGCATGACGATGGTGGGGTTGCGCTCGATGAAGTTGGCGAGCGGCGTTGCGGCGAGCAGCATCACGGCAACGGCAAAGATCACGGCCACGATCATGATCGGCAGATGCGGTGTCATGCCAACGGCGGTGATGATGCTGTCCACGGAGAACACGAGGTCGAGCAGCAGGATCTGGCCGATGGCGGCGCCGAAATTCATCGCAACCGGGCCGCCTACCATATCTTCCTTGTGATCTTCAGGATCGACATTGTGGTGGATTTCCTTGGTGGCCTTCCACATCAGGAAGAGACCGCCGGCGATGAGGATCATGTCCTTCCACGAGAAGGCGTGGCCGAAGATTTCGAAGACCGGCGTGGTGAGCTGCACGATCCAGGCCACAGTGCCGAGAAGGCCGAGACGCATGATCAAGGCAAGCCCGATGCCGATCTTGCGGGCTTTTTCGCGCTGTTCAGGCGGAAGCTTGTTGGTGAGGATCGAGATGAAGATCAGGTTGTCGATGCCAAGCACGACCTCCATGACGATCAGGGTGACCAGCGCCACCCAGGCAGCGGGGTCGGACAGAAGAGGGAGAACGGACTCCATCAGGGAATTTTTCCTTTCAGCAACAAGGCCACCCGAAACATTCGGTTCGTGGAATTTATAGCGCAATACGCGAGAAACAAGGAGACCGCGCCTGTGATAGGCAAGATTTCATCGAAATTTCGCGCAAACCGCGTATCAGGCCCCGTGCCGTTGCCGGTCCGGTCGCCCGTTGCTGAATGATTTCAGGCCTTGTCGGTTCCGTAAGCCGCCATGAACACCATGATGGCGCTGTCGATCACCCGGTCCAGCTCCTCTTCGGGAACCGGACCTTCGAGTTCTCCGAACAGGCGCAGCTTGAAGAAAGTGCCCGTGGAAAGCTCGATATATTGCCGGGCGGCAAGTTCGACGTCATCGACCTTGAGATGGCCGAGCGAGACCTGATGCTCGATGAAATCCTGAAGAACGGTGCGCACGTTGTTGGGTGCTGCGATGAAGAAACGCTGCGCCAGCTTCGGCATGCGGTCGATGACGCCGATCACCGAGCGCATGGCCGGTATCATTTCGGAGCAGATCATCTTGTTGGCGAAGGCCTTGCCGAACTGTTTCAGGCCGTCGCGCACCTCTTCGGTGCCGGCCAGAATGTTGCGCATGGAGGTCGCGAATTCCTGGCGGTGATGATCGACAAGGGCGGCGAACAGGTCTTCCTTGTTGGAGAAATAGACATAGATCGTTCCCTTGGAAACGCCGGCTTCCCGCGTGATGTCGTTCATGCTGGCGGCATCGAAGCCCTTGCGCTTGAACACGCGCCAGGCGCCGGCAACAATCTGCTCACGCTTGGCCGGGTCTTCGCCCGCAGCAAAACGCCCGGCGGGGTTTCCCGGACAGCCCGTTTCGGTTTCCGTCTCCATATCCATGTCTTCACCTGCCATCGTTACCGGTTCCTAGCACTGCAATGGCGTAAAAAAAATTAACCGAACGTCGAACCAATCAGTTCGATTACACTTGATATGTGTCAGGAAAGGGATTATGTCAATCGAACCGAACGGTTCAGTTCGAAAAACTTTCTTCAATTTATCACGGTACAATCTCATGTCGGCCCAGAAGAATAGCGCGGTTCGCGCCGTCAACGATGCGGAAGAGGCGGACGTTTCCGCCAAGGCTGAGACCTCTCCGGCAAAGCCGTTGGAGGCCCCGCCGCAACAGCCGCCACAGACAATTGCCGCACCGAAGAAGAAGCGTTCGCCGCTTCTGCCGATCTTTGCGATCGCCCTTCTCGCTGGCGCTGGCTGGTACGGTTATAATTGGTGGATCGACGGTCGCTTCATGGTTTCGACGGATGACGCCTATATACAGGGTGATATCGCGGTCATCGCGCCCAAGGTTTCGGGTTACATCGCCAAGGTGAACGTTGTCGAAAACCAGGAAGTCAAGGCGGGTGATCCGCTGGTTACTCTGGATGATGGCGACTATCGCATCGCGCTTGAACAGGCCGACGCGCAGATCCGCACTGAGGAACTGTCGCTGAAGCGCATCGACGCGCAGATCATCGGCGGCGAGGCAGCGCAGGAACAGGCCGTTGCCCAGAAGGGCGCTCTGGATGCGGCCCTTCGCGGCGCGGAAATCACCCAGAAGCGCGCCACCGAATTGCAGGCGAAGGATGTCGGCACCGTTGCTGCTTCCGACAGCGCGCAGGTCGCGCTCGATCAGGCCAGGGCGAATGTCGTAGCCGGCGAGGCGGCGATCTCGTCCGCGAAAGCCAATGTCGAGCTTCTTCGCGCCCAGCGCGAGGAAGCCGAAAGCACCATCCGTTCGCTGCAACTTTCCAAGGACAAGGCGGCCCGCGATCTGGCCTTCACCGTGTTGAAAGCGCCTTATGACGGCGTTATCGGCAATCTGGCGGTGCAGACGGGCGATCTCGTTTCGGTCGGCAAGCGCCTTGCTTCGCTGGTGCCGTTGAACGAGCTTTATATCGACGCCAATTTCAAGGAAACGCAGCTGGCCCGCGTGGTGCCCGGTTCGAAGGTCCGCGTCCATGTGGATGCTTTCGACGACGAGACCATTGAGGGCACGGTCCAGTCGATCTCGCCCGGTTCCGGTTCGGTCTTCTCGATGCTGCCGCCGGAAAACGCCACGGGTAACTTCACCAAGGTCATCCAGCGCGTACCGGTGCGTATCGTCTTCTCAAAGGAAGATCTCGCCAAGCACAATCTGCGTGCGGGCCTGAGCGTCGTCGTCGATGTGGATACCCGCACGGCGCCGGAAAACACGAAAACGGCGCACGTTAACCCATAGGCCAACCAGGGCGTCGTTGAGGGCAAGATCATGGCGGCTACGGTTGTCGGCACAGGCGGGGTATCTGTTCCCGTCGATCCACCCATGGACAAGCGCAGGCTCATCGCGTTCTTCGCGATGGTCTTCGGCATGTTCATGTCCATTCTCGATATTCAGATCGTCTCCGCCTCGCTTGCGGAAATCCAGGCAGGTCTCGGGGCGGGCTCCGACGAGATCGCCTGGGTGCAGACATCCTATCTGATCGCAGAAGTCATCATGATCCCTCTGTCGGGCACGCTGGCGCGCATCCTGTCCACGCGCGTGCTGTTTGCCACCTGCGCCGCCGGCTTCACCCTGTCGAGCGCGCTCTGCGCCACTGCGACCAATATCGACCAGATGATCGTCTACCGGGCGATCCAGGGCTTTATCGGCGGCGGCATGATCCCGTCGGTCTTTGCGGCCGCCTTCACCATTTTCCCGCCCTCCAAGCGTTCGGTCGTCTCGCCGATTATCGGTCTCGTCGCCACGCTTGCGCCCACCATCGGTCCCACGGTCGGCGGTTATCTTTCCAATGCCTTCTCTTGGCACTGGCTGTTCCTCGTCAACATCATTCCCGGCATCATCGTCACCATCCTGACATGGAGCCTGATCGATTTCGACAAGCCTGAAACCTCGCTCTGGAAGAAGTTCGACTGGTGGGGGCTGATCTCCATGGCCGTCTTCCTCGGCTCTCTGGAATACGTGCTGGAAGAGGGCAACAACAAGGACTGGTTCAACGACGAGCATATCGTCATCGGTTCGGTGGCCATGGTCATCGGTGCGGTGGTGTTCTTCTGGCGTGCCTTCAAGGTGGACTTCCCCGTTGTGGACATCCGCGCCTTTGCGGACCGAAATTTTTCCATCGGCTCGCTGTTTTCCTTCGTGATGGGCATAGGGCTTTACGGGCTGACCTATCTCTACCCGCTCTATCTCGGTCGCGTGCGCGGTTACGATGCGCTGATGATCGGCGAGACCATGTTCGTTTCCGGTCTTGCCATGTTCTTCACCGCGCCGATTGCCGGCAAGGTGTCCACCAAGCTCGATCCGCGCATCATGATGGCCATCGGCTTCATCAGCTTCGGTTGCGGCACGTGGATCATGACGCATGTGACCACCGACTGGGATTTCTACGAGCTGCTGATTCCGCAGGTCCTGCGCGGTTTCGGACTGATGATGTGCATGGTGCCGATCAACAACATCGCGCTCGGCACGCTTCCGCCCGCGCGCATCCGCAATGCCTCGGGCCTGTTCAACCTCACCCGCAACCTCGGCGGCGCGGTTGGCCTTGCCGTCATCAACACCCTGCTGTCGCAGCGCACCGACGATCATTATGTGCGGCTGGCGGAACATGTCAGCTATTCCAATCCACAGGCGCTGGAGTGGCTGAACAATGTCGGCGCGAACTATGATTCCTACGGGCTGGACGGTGCTTCGGTCGCGATCAAGAAGCTGGTCGGCATGGTCTCGCAGCAGGCGTGGATACTCGCCTTTGCGGATGTGTTCTTCGCGCTGACGCTGCTGTTCGGCAGCCTGATCTTCATGACCGTGCTGATCCAGAAACCCAAGGCGGCGCCGCCACCAGACGCGGCGCACTGAACAAAATCCCCTCCCATCCACCGCAGAGCTGGGGCCGTCGGAAATGACGGCCCCTTTTTTGTCTGGTTGCGATACTTTTCCTTCATGCCGGTCTTGAGCCGGTATCCAGTAAGCCCAAGTCCTTGGCCCAGGGCTAAAATGACGAAAGTTGTTGGTCAGCTCTGATAGTCTGCAGCCTGTTGATTTTATCGACGTGCCTAAATCCTTCGGAAAAGCCGAGGGATGACGCCGGGCAAAGGCGCGCACCCGTAGTTCAAAGGTAGAAATAAAGTGAAATCATCATCTTGCTGAAAATGTGAGGTACGTACATCATTTTTCGGTTTACGACGGCGGCAAAGCTGGATATTCAAATGGCACGGGAGGAAACATGAAGCCAACAGTTCACGATATCGCCGAGCGGGCGGGTGTCAGCCTTGCCACCATCGACCGGGTGCTGAACATGCGCCCCGGCGTTCACGCCGCTACTCGAGCGCGGGTAGAGGCGGCGATTGCCGAGCTTGGTTATGTGCGCGATATCGCCGCCGCCAATTTGGCCAAAGGTCGCAATTATTCACTGGTCTTCATCCTTCCCGGCAACGACAATTCCTTCATGGCGACGCTGCGAGCCGAAGTTCGTGCCGCAGCCGCCCGCGCCCATCTGGAGCGCACGGCGATCCGCGTTATAGAGGTGCCGCCTTTCAATGCCGCGGCACTGACGGAGGCGCTGGAAGTCGCGCGGCGGGAAAAGCCGTCGGGCGTCGCCTTCGTCGCCACCGATTCTGAGGATGTTGCCGAAGCCGCAGACCGGCTGGCCGAAGATGGCATCGCCACCGTCACGCTGGTTTCCGATCTCTCCGGTTCGCGCCGCGACCATTATGCCGGCGTCGACAACGTTGCGGCCGGGCGCACGGCGGCTAGTCTCATGGGGCGCTTCCTGTCCGGGCGCGGCGGCGATATTGCGGTCGTTGCCGGCTCCATGCTGGTGCGCGACCATCGCGAACGCCTGGACGGCTTCCGCTCCGTCATCGAAAGCGAATTTCCGGACCTGCGACTATTGCCGGTCCTCGAAGGCCGGGACGATCCCGTCACCGTCGAGGCGCTGGTCACCAAGGCGCTTGCGAGCGACGCGCTGTCCGGCATCTACAGTCTCGGCGCCGGTAATCGTGGCCTCATCCGGGCGCTCAGAGCGTCATCGGGCGAAAGGTCGCCATCCGTCATCGCCCATGAGCTCACCGAAAACACGGCCAATGCGCTGCGGGAAGGCGTGCTCGATGCCGTGCTCAACCAGGATGCAGGGCATGAGGTGCGCAGCGCCATTCGCGTGTTGAAAGCGCGCGCGGATGGTCTCGCTGTCATCGCCGCGCAGGAGCGTATCCGTATCGACATATTCCTCAGGGACAATCTGCCCTGAGGAGAGCATTTCCAGGAAAAGTGGCCGCCGGTTTTCCGTCCGGAAATGCGGTGACCCTTAAAACCGCTGAAGTGGCGCAAGGAGCGCCGGAATGGAGAATTACATGTATCTCGGTCTCGATCTTGGAACATCCGGTGTCAAAGCCCTGCTGATGGACGGCGATCAGAAGATCGTCGGCTCGGCCAACGGCTCGCTGGAGGTCTCGCGCCCGCATCACGGCTGGTCGGAACAGGAGCCGGCGGACTGGATCGCCGCCACGAGAACCGCAGTCGAAGGTCTGAAGCAGAAGTTTGCGAAGGAACTCGCTGCCGTGAAAGGTATCGGCCTTTCCGGCCAGATGCATGGCGCGACGCTGATAGACGCGAGCGGCAATGTGCTGCGGCCGTGCATTCTGTGGAACGACACGCGCTCCTATGCCGAGGCTGCCGAACTCGATGCCGATCCGCGCTTCCGCAAGATCACCGGCAACATCGTATTCCCAGGCTTTACCGCACCGAAACTGGCCTGGGTCGCGAAGAACGAACCTGAAATCTTCGCGAAGGTGGCCAAGGTACTGCTGCCGAAGGATTACCTGCGACTGTGGCTGACGGGTGAATATATCTCGGAAATGTCGGATTCCGCCGGCACATCGTGGCTGGATACCGGTGCACGCAAATGGTCTGCCGATCTTCTGGCGGCGACCGGACTTCAAGAAAAACACATGCCGTCGCTGGTCGAAGGCACCGAGGAGGCAGGTGTGCTGCGTGCCGAGCTCGCCTCCCAATGGGGCATTGCGGGTAAGGCCGTGGTGGCCGGCGGCGCGGGTGACAATGCCGCTTCCGCATGCGGCATGGGCACGGTGAAAGAGGGCCACGCGTTCGTTTCGCTCGGCACTTCCGGCGTGTTGTTTGCCGCCAACGCCTCCTATCTGCCGAAGCCGGAAAGCGCCGTACACGCGTTCTGCCACGCGCTTCCCAACACATGGCACCAGATGGGCGTCATCCTGTCCGCTACCGATGCACTCAACTGGTATTCGCGCGTCACCGGCAAGTCCGCAGCCGAACTGACGGGTGAACTGGGCGACGAGCTTCTGGCGCCGAGCGGCGTCACTTTCGCACCCTATCTTTCCGGCGAGCGCACGCCGCATAACGATGCCGCCATTCGCGGCTCTTTCATTGGCCTTTCGCATGAAAGTGACCGCAGGGCGCTGACACAGGCTGTGCTGGAAGGCGTGACTTTCGCCATCCGTGACAATCTCGAAGCGCTGAAGTCGGCCGGCACCTCCATTTCCCGCGTCACCGCCATCGGCGGCGGTTCGCGCTCGGCCTATTGGCTGGCCTCGATCGCGACTTCGCTCGGTGTGCCCGTGGATATTCCGGCCGAGGGCGATTTCGGCGCCGCTTTCGGCGCCGCCCGCCTCGGTCTCATCGCTGCAACAGGTGCAGATCCGGTTGCAGTCTGCACGCAGCCGGAAACGGCGCGGACGATCGAGCCGGTGGTGGCGCTTGGCGATGCTTATGAGGAGGCTTACCAGCGGTATCACGCGCTTTATCCCGCCATTCGGCCGCTTTCGCATTGAGGTTTTGCGTGCGCCGTTCACCCCTCTCTGCCCTGCCGTGCATCTCCCCCACAATGGGGGGAGATCGACAAGCGGCTAGGTCACGTCCTCCTGTGAGGTCGCGATCGAAGCGGTTGAGCGCAACTTGCTGATCTCCCTCCTTGTGGGGGAGATGTCCGGCACGACAGAGGGGGTAAGCGGCCCGCGCAGACCTCGAATTTTTGAACACCACCTAAACCCACCCCAGAGGAGGAACCATCCAATGAGCACAGGCTTCTTCGGCGATATCGCCAAGATCAAATATGAAGGCCCCGACAGCACCAACCCGCTCGCCTTCCGCCATTACAACCCCGACGAGATCGTTGCCGGAAAGCGTATGGAAGATCACCTGCGCTTTGCCGTGGCTTACTGGCACACCTTCACCTGGCCGGGCGGCGACCCATTCGGTGGGCAGACGTTCCAGCGTCCGTGGTTTGAAGACACCATGCAGGCCGCCAAGCTGAAGGCCGATGTCGCCTTTGAATTCTTCTCGCTGCTCGGTTCGCCGTTCTATTGCTTCCACGACGCCGATGTGCGCCCGGAAGGCAGGAACTTTGCCGAAAACACCAGGAACCTCAACGAGATCGTCGACTACTTCGCGCAGAAGCAGGCTGATACCGGCGTAAAGCTTCTGTGGGGCACGGCGAACCTGTTCTCCAACCGCCGCTTCATGTCGGGTGCCGCGACCAATCCGGACCCGGATGTCTTCGCATTCTCGGCTGCGACGGTGAAGACCTGCATGGATGCCACCAAAAAGCTCGGCGGCGCCAATTACGTGCTATGGGGCGGTCGTGAAGGTTACGAAACGCTGCTCAACACCGATCTTTCGCGCGAGCTGGACCAGCTCGGCCGCTTCCTCAATCTGGTTGTGGAATACAAATACAAGATCGGTTTCGAAGGCACGATCCTGATCGAGCCAAAGCCGCAGGAGCCGACCAAGCACCAGTACGACTACGACGTCGCAACCGTTTATGCGTTCCTGCAGAAGAACGGTCTCGAGAAGGAAGTGAAGGTCAATATCGAGCAGGGTCACGCCATCCTCGCCGGCCATTCCTTCGAACACGAACTGGCCATGGCCAATGCCTTCGGCATTTTCGGCTCCATCGACATGAACCGCAACGATTACCAGTCTGGCTGGGATACCGACCAGTTCCCCAACAACGTACCTGAAATGGCGCTGGCCTATTACCACGTGCTGGCCGGCGGCGGCTTCACCAATGGCGGCACCAACTTCGATTCCAAGCTGCGTCGCCAGTCGCTCGATCCGCAGGACCTGCTGATCGGCCATATCGGCGGCATGGATTGCTGCGCCCGCGGCTTGAAGGCGGCGGCGAAGATGATCGAGGACGGCGCGCTGTCGAAGCCGCTTTCGGAGCGTTACGCGAAGTGGGACGCACCTGAAGCCCAGAAGATGTTGCGCGGCGAGCTGAAGCTCGAAGAAATCGCAGCGCTGGTCGAGCGCCAGGATATCAACCCCGAGCCGAAGTCCGGTCGTCAGGAATATCTGGAGAACGTCGTCAATCGTTACGTTTGACGGACTGGTACGTTCATAAACAAAGGACGGGGGAGCATCCCCCGTCTATTGGCTGGTTAAAGCCGCAAACCTCTCCTCCGTCATCCTCGCGACATGCCCGAGGATGACGTCGTATCTGCGGTGTACGGCACCGTTCGGTCTCCGGGCCCGATGGTGCAGATAACATTCCATAAAATGAGACTAAGAAGGCTGCGATAGCCGGATTAAGGGGGCATGCTCGCCGTCTGCTGCCAAAGGCGAGAACATTTCCGCGCCACCCCTCCTTTCTTTCCAGTCACTTACCGCAAAACCTTTCCCCGCATGTTCCCACCCGTCCATTTTGCTGCATCATTTCCCTGCAACCGGAACGGAAGGGCGATACGCGCGGCGCCTTTCGCGGACCGGCTGCCGGCATCGACAAGCGTGGTTCTGGCAAACCGCGTTCCGGAAAGGCGTCCCGCAATTGCCAGTAGCGGGAAGGGCCGATCCGGTAGGTGTCGTGAAAAGGCTGTCACAGATCGACCGGCATTCCGGTCGAACAAGGCGCGGCCCGGCAGATGCAAGACTTTCCACCACACTCAACTCCCATCCGCATTTGCCGGGCTGTCGTTCTCCCGCTGCCGGGAAACCGTTGCGGCGACTTTCGTGTACCTAAAGCGCTTTGGATATCTTAACCGCGCTGCTGAAACGTTGCAGATTTTGCGTGCCTGCGGCTGTACCTCATTGCTGACTTGGTCTAAACCGCTCTCCATCTTTTGACGCTCGATGGATGACGAAAGGGCCTATCCGATGACCGATCACAAAGCGCTTGCAGCCCGTTTCCCCGGCGATTTCCTGTTCGGCGTGGCGACCGCCTCGTTCCAGATCGAGGGTGCCACCAAGGTTGACGGTCGCAAGCCATCCATCTGGGATGCCTTCTGCAACATGCCGGGCCATGTCTTCGGGCGCCACAATGGCGACGTTGCCTGCGATCACTATAATCGCTGGGAGGATGATCTCGATCTGATCAAGGAAATGGGTGTCGAAGCCTATCGTTTCTCCATTGCCTGGCCGCGCATCATTCCCGATGGATTCGGCCCGATCAACGAGAAGGGGCTGGATTTCTACGACCGCCTCGTCGATGGCTGCAAGGCGCGCGGCATAAAAACCTATGCGACGCTTTACCATTGGGACCTGCCGCTGACACTGATGGGCGACGGCGGCTGGGCCTCGCGTTCCACCGCCCATGCCTTCCAGCGTTACGCCAAGACCGTCATGGCACGGCTGGGCGACCGGCTGGATGCGGTGGCGACCTTCAATGAACCCTGGTGTGCGGTTTGGCTCAGCCATCTCTATGGCATTCATGCGCCGGGCGAGCGCAACATGGATGCAGCCCTTGCGGCCATGCACCACATCAACCTTGCCCATGGTTTCGGCGTCGAGGCGTCCCGCCATGTTGCGCCCAAGGTGCCGGTCGGACTGGTGCTGAACGCCCATTCCGTCATCCCGGCCTCCAATAGCGACGCCGACCTGAAGGCAGCTGAACGGGCATTCCAGTTCCACAACGGCGCGTTTTTCGATCCGGTCTTCAAGGGCGAATATCCGGCGGAGATGATGGAGGCCCTGGGCAGCCGCATGCCGGTGGTGGAGGCGGAAGACCTGTCCATCATCAGCCAGAAGCTCGACTGGTGGGGCCTGAATTATTATACACCGATGCGCGTTGCCGACGACGCCACCGAAGGTGCGGAATTCCCTGCCACCAAACCAGCCCCGGCCGTCAGCGATGTCAAAACCGATATCGGCTGGGAAGTCTATGCGCCGGCGCTGCACTCGCTGGTGGAGACGCTCTACGAGCGCTACGAGCTGCCCGATTGCTACATCACCGAAAATGGCGCTTGCTACAATATGGGTGTCGAAAACGGCGAGGTGGATGATCAACCCCGTCTTGACTATTACGCCGAACATCTTGGTATCGTTGCTGATCTGGTGAAGGACGGTTACCCCATGCGGGGTTACTTCGCCTGGAGCCTGATGGACAATTTCGAATGGGCGGAAGGTTACCGCATGCGCTTTGGCCTCGTGCACGTGGATTACGAAACGCAGGTTCGTACGTTGAAGAACAGCGGCAAATGGTACAGCGCGCTGGCATCGGGTTTTCCGAAGGGGAACCACGGTGTGATGAAGGGGTGAGGCTTTCTCCCTCATCCCTGTGCTTGTCACAGGGATCCAGCCAGCCCAAGTCCTTGGGCTGGGATGAGTATTTCCGCCACGCAGACGCGTGTCGGCCGGATTCCTGTGACAAGCACAGGAATGAGGGTGGAGAGGCTGGCTCGTGTGTGAACTTTACCTGCCGTATTCCTCACCAGGAAAGTACACGATAGCTCTCCCCAATAAAGTTCTTCCACCTTACTATCAGTTTTCCAAACTTTTTTGCCAGTTACCCGGCAGTGCCTGCTTGCGCCTGCCATCCTGTCTCCTATGTCAGGCAGGCTACGCAGACGTAGCGCCTGCTGCTGCCTCATCCGGAGCGGTGCGGGCTGGTCCTCCCAGGGAAAACGAACATGCTTATCGAAAAACTCAACTGGCGTTATGCCACCAAGAAAATGGATCCTTCCAAGACTGTTGCGGAAGACAAGGTCGAGCGCATCGTCGAAGCCGCCCGGCTGGCGCCCACTTCCAGCGGGTTGCAGCCGTTCGAAGTCATCGTCGTTACCGATCCGGAAGTGCGCGCAAAGATCCGCGAGATCGCCTGGAACCAGGCGCAGGTGACTGAAGGTTCGCATCTTCTGGTGTTTGCGGCGTGGGATAACTACACGCAAGAGCGGATCAACCATATGTTCGATCTGGTCAACGAAGAGCGTGGCGTCAAGAACGAGGGCTGGGAAGCGTATCGTCAGAAGCTTCTCTCCTCCTATCCGCAGCGTGATGAGCAGGTGAATTTCGAACACGCAGCCCGTCAGGCGTATATTGGTTTCGGCATGGCGGTGGCGCAGGCTGCTTTCGAGGGTGTGGATTCCACACCGATGGAAGGTTTCGATCCGGCCAAGCTGGATGAAATCCTCGGCCTGCGTGAAAAGGGCCTGCGCTCCGTCACCATCCTGCCGCTCGGATACCGCGAGCCGGAAGGCGACTGGCTGGTGAACCTGAAGAAGGTCCGCCGCCCGCTTGAGGAATTCGTCAGCCGCGTCTGATTTTCACGCACTCGCGAAGTCTTGACTGCCGCAGGGCTGCACAGACGGCTTTGCGGTAGATTTTTTCTCTGATTTCAGATAATTGAAAAATCATCCCTGTTAAAAGATGGCGCCTGCGGGCAAGTATGCGCCATCGAATTGCCGATCCCCGGCATTTCTGAGTGAAAGCCTGACGAAATGACCCGGAAAATCAGCTGTCATCGAATGTGCCGGAAGGCTGCATGAAGAGAGCGGTTCAGCACCGCAACAGGATTTTTTGAGACCCGATCCGTCAAGAGTTTTCGCAGAGTTCCCAATGAGTTTTTCATCCAACGCGACATCGCTCGCGCGCGCACCGCAGACTGCCAAGGACGCGATGGTCACGTTTGAAGGCGTGACCAAGACCTTTGGCGGCAGCGATGGCAAGCCGGGCTTCGCAGCCCTCGCCGGCATTGATTATGTCGTGCCGAAGGGTTCCATCACCGGCATCATCGGCCGCTCTGGTGCCGGCAAATCCACCCTCATCCGCCTCGCCAACGGCCTTGAAAAACCGTCGTCCGGCCGGGTGGTCGTCGACGGCGTCGATGTTGCCGCCCTTGATGAGAAGAGTCTGAGGACCCTTCGCCGTTCCGTCGGCATGATCTTCCAGCACTTCAATCTCCTGTCGTCGCGCACCGCTTTCGACAATGTGGCGCTGCCGCTAGAAATTGCCGGTCTCGGTAAAAAAGAGATCGAAACGCGGGTAACGCCGCTGCTCGAACTCGTCGGCCTTTCCGACAAGGCGAAGCGTTATCCGGCGGAACTGTCGGGTGGGCAGAAGCAGCGTGTCGGCATCGCCCGCGCGCTTGCGACGCAACCCAAGCTGCTGTTGTCGGACGAGGCGACGTCCGCGCTCGATCCGGAGACGACCCAGTCCATCCTTGAACTCCTGAAGCGGATCAATGCCGAACTTGGGCTGACAGTGCTGCTCATCACCCACGAGATGGAGGTGGTGAAGACCATCGCCTCGCAGGTCGCCGTCATCGACAGGGGCCTGATCGTGGAGGAGGGGCGCACCTTCGATATTTTCACCGCGCCGAAACACGAGACGACCCGCAGCCTGCTGTCGTCCTCGGTCGGGGTTAAGCTGCCGCACTGGGTTACATCAGGGTTGAAGCCGGAAGCCGCGGAAGGTGACCGCGTTCTCGTGCGGCTGGTGTTCTTCGGCGAAGCGGCATTCCAGCCGCTGACCGCGCGTCTTGTTGCGGAAATCGGTCCTGACGTGAACATCCTTGCCGGCACCATCGAGGAAATTTCCGGCGAACCATTCGGCTCGCTGGTTGTGTCCTATCCGGCCACGGCGGAAACCACCGCCCGCGCCGGCCGCTTTTATACTGAGACCGGTCTTCACACGGAGGTGCTCGGTTATGTCGCCTGATATGCTTTTCAATCTTCTGTCGAAGGGTCTTCTGCAGACGCTGCACATGGTCGCGGTCGCCGGCATCGTCGGCTCCATCATCGGCGTGCCGATGGGCGTTTTCCTTGCCACCAGCGGCAAAGGCGAACTCTTCCCCGCGCCGATGACGAACCGCATCCTCGGCCTTGTCGTCAATGCGGCGCGCTCCACGCCCTTCATCATTCTGGTGGTGGCGATCATTCCCTTCACGCGGCTGGTCGCCGGCACCTCCATCGGCACCAGTGCGGCCATCGTGCCGCTGACGGTTGCCACCGTGCCTTTCATCGCGCGGCTGGTGGAAGCGGCGATCCGCGAGGTCGACAAGGGCCTGATCGAAGCGGCCCGCGCCATGGGCGCAACACCGTTGCAGATCGTCACCAAGGTCCTGCTTGCGGAAGCAAAGCCGGGCATCACGCTGGCGCTTACCCTCACCCTCGTCAGCCTCATCGGTTATTCGGCCATGGTCGGTGCTGTCGGCGGCGGCGGATTGGGTGATCTCGGCATTCGCTACGGCTACCAGCGCTTCATGCCTGACGTGATGCTGGTCGTGGTGCTGGTGCTGATCGTGCTCGTGCAGCTCGTGCAGAGCGCCGGCGACCGGCTTGCCCGCAGCTTCGACAAGCGCACCCGCAAGAACTGATAAAACCGTTCAAGAACAACAAACCCAAGAACAACAAACCCAAGGAGACATCCATGAAGAAAATCATCCTCGCGGCTTCGCTCGCCGCTCTCTTTACCGCCGGTCAGGCGCTGGCCGAAACCATCAAGATTGGTGTTACACCTGCCGAGCACGCGCAGATCATGGAACAGGTCAAGAAGATCGCCGCCGCCAAGGGACTGGACATCGATATCGTCGAGTTCTCCGACTACGTCGTGCCGAACCAGGCACTGGCAGACGGTGAGCTTCAGGCCAACTCCTTCCAGCACCAGCCTTACCTCGACAACCAGATCGCTGACCGCAAGTTCGATCTCGTCAGCGTCGGCACCACCATCACCACGCCGATGGGCGTTTATTCGAAGAAGGTGAAGAGCCTTGACGAGCTGAAGGACGGCGCGACGGTCGGTATTCCGAACGACCCGACCAATGGCGGCCGTGCGCTTCTCGTTCTCGCTTCCAAGGGTGTGCTCAAGGTCAAGGAAGAAGCCGGTCTGAAGGTAACGCCTGCCGACATCACCGAAAACCCGAAGAACATCCAGATCGTCGAACTTGACGCTGCGCAGTTGCCGCGCTCGCTGGATGACACCGACGCGTCGGTCATCAACACCAATTATGCTACGGCAGCAGGCCTGAACCCCAAGAAGGACGCCATCGCCATCGAAAGCGAAAAGTCCCCTTACGCAAACGTCATCGCCGTTCGTGCGCAGGACAAGGACAGGCCGTGGGTGAAGACGCTGGTGGAATCCTACCACAGCCCGGAAGTGAAGGCCTTCATTCTGGAGAAGTTCAACGGCACGGTCATTCCGTCCTGGTAATCAGGCCTGACACGATTGAAGTTGCAGCCTCTCCCGTTCGCGGGGGAGGTTTTTTGTTTGCGGGGCGAACGCATCCGCAGTTTTTATGAAAATCCCCCACCATTGTGGGGAGAATTTTTCTCTATTTCACCCATACTGTCGTTTTATACCCGTTGTTTTTTGTGGCGTCGCCACAATCCAACTTAACGGCTTTTGAATGTTTCCTTCGCAAGATGATGCTTTCGAAGGGGATTTTATGCGGATTGCGCCGCGAAACATTGGGGAATATTTGCCGGTCGGGCGTAGAACCGCCGTCGGCGTCGTATTGTCCACATTTGCGCTGGTGCTTCTCATTGTCACCGCGCTGGTCTTGTCTGCTCTGAGCCAGGTCAGGGAAAGGGCGAACTCGCTCGACAATGCCCGCTCGCGAGAGACAACGGCGGGCGCCCTTGTCACCTTCCGCGACCAGCTTGGCGCGACGCTGAACGACTACGCCGCCTGGGACGATGCCGCCGACTATGTCTACGCCCCCGACAGGTTCGACTGGGTGGCGAGCAATTATGGCGAGATGACGGTCAACAGCGATCTTTTCGATACCGCCGTCGTCCTCGACGAAGACGGCAAGGTCCGCATGGCCTACCAGAACGGCAAGCCGGTTGCCTGGAAGCCCCATGACTACTTTGCAGAAGGCCTCAAGGAGATGATCGAACGGGTGCGCTCCATGCGTCCCGGCATCGCGTCGCAGGTCACCGGTTTCGTGAAAACCCGCGACGGCGTCGCGGCTACGGGGGTCGCGCTGGTGCGGCTCAAATCCGGGGTCTTGCCTCCGGTCGGGTCCGAGCGGCGATATCTGATTTTCGCGCGTCATCTCAAACAGGCGACGGTAGACAAGCTGGCCCGCAACTACGTCATCGATGGTCTGCAACTGCAATATGGCGACGGACCGGCGACCAACCATGTGGATGTCGTCAATCCGCTTGGCGATGTGCTGGCGCGGCTCGTCTGGCGCTCCCAGCTGCCGGGGGACGTGAGCTTCCATGAGGCCCGGCCGGTCGTCTTCACGGCACTCGGCATTGCCGGAACGTTCTTTCTCGTACTTCTCATCATCGGTTCGGCGACGCTCGACCGGCTGAAGGCTGACGAAGCGGCGGCGAGGGAAGAGGCGCTGCGCGATCGTCTGAGCGGGCTCAGCAACCGCGCCGGGCTGTTTTCCAAGCTCAACCGCATGGTGGGCAAGGCCCGCCACGACAAGACCGATATCAAGCTGCTTTACCTCGATCTTGATGGTTTCAAGGAGATCAACGATTCCTACGGTCACGCTGCCGGCGATCGACTGATCAAGGGCGTTGCGGCGGCGCTCAGGGTGCTTGTGCCGGAAGATGCCGTGCTCGCGCGGCTCGGCGGCGACGAATTCGCCATCGCCATTCAGGGCAACGACGTGTGGTCGGAAGGCCGCAAGCTCTGCCAGGCGCTGCTCGAACTGTTCACCGAGCCGTTCAGCATCGGCGAGCGTGTGGCGAGCATCGGTTGCAGCATCGGCACTTCCGTCTCCAGAGCCGGTGATATCAACGGTGAGGAACTGCTGCGCCGCGCCGACATGGCCATGTATCAGGCCAAGGAAAACGGGCGTGGGCGTTACGTCGCCTACGAGCTGAAAATGGATGCGCTGCGCGAGGAAAAGCTGCAGCTTGAGGCCGATCTGCGTTATGCCATCCTGAATGACGAGATATCGGTGGTCTACCAGCCGGTCGTCAATGCCGCCACGCGCAGTATAACCGGGGTGGAGGCGCTTGCCCGCTGGCAAAGGCCGGGATACGGCTTCGTGCCGCCGGATATCTTCATCGCCGCTGCCGAAACCAGTGGCCTTATCGAGCGGCTCGGCCTGCTGGTGCTGCGCAAGGCCTGCGAGACGGCGGGTCAATGGCCCTCCATCAAGCTCTCGGTGAATATTTCACCCGTTCAGTTCCGCAATCCGGCCTTTTCCGGCAACGTGGCGGATATTCTCGCTGCCACGCAGACGCCAACCGCAAGGCTGCGGCTGGAAATGACCGAGGGCTATTTCATCCAGAATCCGGAGCGGGCAAGTGCGGCAATCGACAAGCTGAAACAGCTTGGCCTGCATATAGCGCTCGACGATTTCGGAGCCGGTTTCGCCAGCGTCGGATATCTGCGCCGCTTCGGTTTCGACCGCATGAAGATCGACCGGTCGCTGGTCATGGCGCTGGAGCAGGGTGGGCGGTCGCTGGAAATGTTGCAGGCAACCGTGGCGCTTGCGAAATCTCTCGATATTCCGGTTACGGCGGAGGGCGTCGAGACAGAAGAACAGGCGGCTATCCTGCATCTGTGTGGCTGTGACGAATTGCAGGGCTACCTGTTCTCAAAACCCGTCGCCGCTGAAGAGATTACCGCCATGCTGGAGGAGCAGACGGCGCCGCTGTTTGCGCTTCGGGCAGGGGCAAAAGGGTGATCCGCACTCCGTCACCCCGGACCTCAGCCGGGGGCCAGAGCGATCAAGTCGTTAATCGCGTAAGAGCCTTCTCACCGTGAAGACGTGCCGTGACTGGATGCCGATCCGCTTTAGCGCCCCAGATGGCGCTCGCCGCGCTTCTTTGCCAGTTCGATCTGCTGCTGCCGGTCGCGGAACCTCTGGCGGTCCTCTTCTGTCCGGTCGTCGTAACAGCTTGGGCAGGACACACCTTCCTCGAACAACGGGGATTGGCGCACCTGCGATGTGATCGGGTTGCGGCAGGCGTGGCAGAGCTTGTGATCGCCTTCGGCAAGACCGTGGACGACGGAGACGCGCTCGTCAAACACGAAGCAGGCGCCTTCCCACAGGCTCTCTTCTTCCGGCACCTCTTCCAGATATTTCAGGATGCCGCCCTTGAGGTGATAGACCTCATCGAACCCCTGTTCCTTCATGAAGGCGGTCGCCTTTTCGCAGCGGATGCCGCCGGTACAATACATGGCGATCTTCGGCTTGTTGTGCAGGCCGGGATTGTTCTTTACCCAGTCGGGAAACTCGCGGAAGGTCTTGGTCTTCGGGTCCACCGCGCCCTTGAAGAGACCGATCGCGGTCTCGTAGTCGTTGCGGGTGTCGATGACGATGGTGTCCGGGTCGGAGATCAGCGAGTTCCAGTCGCGCGGATCGACATAGGTGCCGACAATGCGGTTGGGATCGATATCCGGCACGCCCATGGTGACGATCTCTTTCTTGAGCTTCACCTTCATGCGCACGAAGGGCATGTTCGATGCCCGGCTTTCCTTATGTTCCAGCGCCGTAAATTCCGGCTGCGCACGCAGGAAGGCAAGTATGGCGCGCACACCCGCATCGGGCCCGGCAATGGTGCCATTGATGCCTTCCGCCGCCAGAAGCAGCGTGCCCTTGACGCCGTTTTCCCGGCAAAGCTGAAACAGCTCGTCGCGCAGGCTTTCAAACCGCGGCAGGCGGGCGAAATGATAAAGCGCAGCCACGAGAAAATCGCCAGTGGGGTGAGGGGCGGCTTCCGGGCGGGGGAGAATGGTGGTGTCGGTCATGGGCGCTGAAATACAGTGGCGGCGGTCGCAAATCAATATTTATCCGCCGCTGCCGGTATTTTGAAAATCGTCAAATTCTCAGTCTCTTCGGGCTTTCCGGTCTACTTCGCCGCCTGCCGCCATAAAAGGCCGACGATGCGGCTTTCGGTTCTGGCGGATTCGGAGAAGACTTCGTTTGCCAGCTCAAGGCCATCTCCGCGCAGCGCCTGCTGCCTCTGAATGATTGCATCGAGAAGCAGAGCCAGTCGCTCGCCATTGCCGAAACGCTCCGGTTCCCGGTCCGCAAAGGCTGCAAGGACCGAAAGATCGTGCTCGTGGCCGAGGATGTCGACCAGCCGCTTGGTGTCGGCCCGCTTGGCGCGCATGGCCGATGGCCAGAGGCGGCGCAGAAGGCCGAGATGCATCCAGTAGGCCTGGCCCGCCTTGCGCAATTCGTGGAAATGTTCGACGTCGGCCTGCTCATGGCAGTCGGCAAGTGCTTTACGCGCCCTCTTCCTCTGCTTCGCCCACCCGGTCTTCACCAGCCTTGTCACATCCTTAAGCTCGTCCGGCAGCGACACTGCCTTCAGCTTCTTGCGTGCTTCCTCGCAGCCGGCGATGGCGGCCGCAATGGCCTCGTCGAGACCTGCCTCATGTTCGATGGCGTGGTCGCGGCGCTTGCGCAGGACTGCCGCGATCGATCGCAGCGCCTTTCCTTGCGTCGTGGAGGCCGCGAAAGTCTCGAGATACTCCACCGTCTCCACGAGCGCCGTCGCTTCCCGCGCAAAAGCGAGCGAGCGGGCGATGTCGCGAAAGCGGGCGTTTTCCTCTCTGCTGAAATCGGGTGCTGCCCTGGCGATGAGGCGGTAGAGGGCGCGCAGCCGCTTGAACCGCTTGCGGGCATCGTGCACCGCCTCATGGCGCCCGGAAGGCTGGTCGCGAAGGCTGGTTATCGCCTCTTCGATCAGCTCCAGTCCCGCGCGGCGGATTTCATCGTCGAACGGTTTGTTCGGGTCAATCCTGAAGGGCATCCGCCAAGTCTCCGTGGGGACAGTCCATGGCGAGCGACTGGTTGGAGAAGCGACGGTCGCCCGTTACCTCCTTGCCAAGCCAGGAGGGCAGATCGGGGTTGGCGTTCTCGTCGTCCATCTCTACCTCCGCCACGATCAGCCCCTTGTATTTACCCTCGAAAACATCGACTTCCCAAGTGAATCCACCGTGATCAACCGTGTGGCGCATCTTCTCGATCACCACGCCGGGGGCGCTGGCCATCAATTCTTCCGCGTCATTCAGTGGAATGGAATATTCATATTCATCGCGGACGAGCGAACTCGCGCCGATCTTGATGGTCAGTGTCGCGTCAAGCCCGTTGACGATCCTGACCCGGACCGAACGATTTTCCAGCGAGGCGACATATGCCTGCCGGAAAGCCATGCTACGCGTCACTTCATTACGCCATTCATCGCCTGCAACCAGAAACTTCCGCTCGATTTCCTTGGCCATGCTGTCTCCGTAAACCGGTGCGCCAGATTATCGCATGAAGACGTCATAAAGAAGCGAATAGATTGAAGTATCTGGATAAAAATGGTCTTGCCATGCCTCGACATCAAGGCCGGGGCAGGCTAATCGATAAATCGGATTTCAATCGTTTCAATCGCGCAAGGGAGGCTTATCTTGGCCCAGGACTCCGAAAAACTGCTCTCCATCCTCAAGCTGCAGCCAGTCGTGCCGGTGCTGATCGTGGATGATGCCGCTTCCGCCGTGCCGCTCGCGCGCGCTCTGGTCGCAGGTGGCCTGAAGGCAATCGAGATCACCATGCGCACGCCGGCGGCACTCGATGCCATCCGTGCGGTTGCGGCGGAAGTGGAGGGCGCCCATGTCGGCGCTGGCACCATCCTCAACGCCAAAGATTTCGAGGCGGCCGCCGAAGCCGGTTCAACCTTCATCGTCAGCCCCGGCATCAACAAAAGCGTGCTGGAAGCTGCGCGCGCCTCCAACGTGCCGCTGCTTCCAGGGGCCGCCACGGCAAGCGAAGTCATGGCGCTGCGCGACGAAGGCTACAAGGTGCTGAAGTTCTTCCCGGCGGAACAGGCCGGTGGCGCGCCATACCTCAAGGCACTGTCCTCGCCGCTCGCCGGCACGGTGTTCTGCCCGACCGGCAGCGTCTCGCTGAAGAATGCCAATGACTATCTTTCCCTGCCGAACGTCGTCTGTGTCGGCGGTTCCTGGGTTGCTCCGCGCGAACTGGTGGCAACGGCTGACTGGGCCGGCATCACCAGGCTCGCTGCCGAAGCCGCAGCACTGCGCGGCTGATCTGCCACTTCTTCAAGCCCGTTCACGAAGGCGTGAGCGGGTTTGTCATTTGTATTCGTGCCATGGCTCCCTATCTTCCCGTGTAGACTTTACCCTCACAGGAGATTTTGATGTTCGACGCCAAGAAGCTTCTTGAACAATTCCTCGGCTCACAGGTGCCGGGCCTTTCGGGAAGCGTCCGTGACAGAGCCGGGCAGGCCGCCGATATCGCCAAGAACAATCCGATGAAGGCCGGTGCGCTTGCCGCCGCCATTCTGGGCACCAAGACCGGCCGCAAGCTCGCCGGCAATGTCGCCACCATCGGCGGCGTCGCGGCCATCGCCGGTCTCGGTTATCTCGCCTACAAGAATTATAAATCCGGGCAGGCACCTGAAGTAGCTCCAAAACCCGAGCCGGAGCTTCTCGCCCCGCCCGCCGATTCCGCCTTCCATCCGCAGTCCCCCGCCCTTTCCAACGATTTTGCGCTGAAACTCATCCAGGCAATGATTGCCGCTGCCAAGGCAGACGGCCATATCGACGAAAAAGAGCGCGCCAACATCATGGATAAGGTGCAGGTGTCCGGCCTCGACACGGAAGCCGAGCGGTTCCTCGAAAAGGAACTGGCCGATCCGCTGGATATCGACGCACTGGTGGCTGCTGCCCGCACAGAGGAGCAGAAGGTGGAAATCTACACCGCCTCGCGTCTTGCCATAGAGGCCGATACGCGGGCGGAGCGCGGTTATCTCGATCTGCTTGCCGGGCGGTTGGGGTTGCCCGATGCGCTGGTCGATCATATCGAGTCGACGGTGGTGGCGGCGAAGGTTTGAGGTTAGAAGAGGGGGGTGAACCACGCCCCCCTGCCGTATATGCACTGTTGTCATCCAGCCCCGCTTGGCCTAATCCTTCTCCCAGACAATGGGGAAGAGAATGCGCGATCTGAGTGATTTTAAGGGATGTCCGGCGCCGCAGCCGGTGACGCTGAAGGGCCGTTATGTGACGGCGGAAACGTTTGATCGCGACAGGCATCTTGCAAGGCTCTGGACTGCGCTTGGTGGTGAGGGGGTCAATGCGCTTCTCAAATATTTCCCGCAAAGCGGCTTTGCCGATGCTGCAGCCTTTGGTGACTGGCTTGTCAACGCGGGTGATAAACTCAACTGGGTGACATTGGTTTTCGTTGAAAATGCCACCGGTGACGTCGTCGGAATGGCAAGCTACATGCGGCCCGATCCCGCCAATGGCGTGGTCGAGGTCGGTTCGGTTGCCCATGGCGCCAGGATGAAGCGCTCGCCGCTTTCGACCGAAGCGCATTATCTGATGGCGAAACACGTTTTCGAGGATCTGGGTTACCGCCGCTACGAGTGGAAATGCCACAATCAAAACGAACCCTCCAAGATCACTGCGAAGCGTTACGGCTTCACCTTCGAGGGTGTGTTCCGCCAGCACATGATCTCCAAGGGTGCCAACCGCGATACGGCGTGGTTTTCCATGATCGACGGCGAATGGCCGTTGATTGGCAAGGCGTTTGAAATCTGGCTTTCGCCGGAGAATTTTACGGCCGATGGCGCGCAGAAGCGCAAGCTTGAGGATATCCGCGCGGAGCTCGCCCATGACCACGCCTGAAAAGAAGGCTGGCTCTGGCCGTAAAGACTGGTCGCCGGGCCTTGCAGCCGCTGGCATCATCCTCGGTTTTGGGCTGGTGTTTTACGTGATGCCGAAAATCATGCTGTGGCTGGGGGATTATTCGCCCTTTCTTGCCGCAGCTTTTGGCTCGGTGGTGGTGCTGTGCTTTTTCCTGCTATTCTGGCTGCGCGCCCGCTACCAGCGCCGCCGCGACAGTCAGAACTGAAGCGACGCGCCAAGCAGCATAAGGCCCATCAAAAGCACGAACAGCGCACCGGCAATCTCGATCGCGTGGCTGATGCCCGCTGCCCTGCGGCTTCCGGGGCCGGCGAAGCGCACGGCAAGCCCCTTGGCCGAGACGGCCATGATGGCAAGCAGCGATACGGTGATGGCGGTACCCAGCGACATGGCAAGCACGGAAAGCACGCCACCGAGAAAAATCCCGTTCAAGAGCGCAAAGCTCATGACGATGATGGCGCCGGAGCATGGCCGCAGGCCAACTGCGATGATCGCCGACCACGCTTCGTGCAGGCTGAAATTCTTGCCTTTGAGAAGCAGCGGATCGGGCGCGTGCGATTTTCCGCAGGAGACGCAAAGATCACCTGTGCCGCTATGGGCGTGGTCCGCGAAAACCGGCTTGCCCTGAAACCTGAGGCCCGTGCCCATGCCCGTGGTTCTGACTGCTGTTGCTTCCCCCGCAACGGCGAAGGCGGCAACAGGTACGCGCCGGATGCGCAGCGACCAGAGCTTGCGTAGCAGAAGCCAGGCGCCGAACAGCGCCACCATGGCAAAGCTGGCGATCTCCATTGCCTGCGTGGCTTTCGTCATGGTGATGGAGGTGCCGCGCAGCACGAGCCAGGCTGCGACAACGAGGCCGATGGCCATTGCGCCCTGAATAAGTGCTGAAATGAAGGAAATGAGAATGCCGCGTTTCAGCTGCGTTTCATTGGCTATCATATAGGAAGAGATGACAGCCTTGCCGTGGCCAGGACCGGCGGCATGAAAGACCCCGTATGCAAAGGAGAGGCCAACCAGCGATGCCATGGCCCAATTGTCTTCGCGCATAGCTTTCAGGGCACCGGTCAGCGCCCGGTAGAACATCTGCTGGTGCACGTTGATCCATTGCATCAGCGGCGCGAACGGCCCGCCAGGGGCGAAGGACGGCTCGGCCGAGCCTATGCCGAGCGGCGATTGCGCATGGGCAGCACCTGCCACGGCCAGCACGCAGAGTGCGGCGATGGTCAGGTGTCCGCAAAGGCGCCCGCTTCGGCTCAGCATGTCACCTCCAGCCGAGTGGCGAAGAGTTTGGTCATGTCGGTGCCGGTCGGGTCATTGAAGAAGGCGTCGGTGAGCGAACTCTGGTTTTGTGAGATCACCTCGTCCGGGTCGGGACGCACGACATGGTGTTTGCAGGCGGCGAGATCCTTGCCGACGGTCGCCAGATCGCCGTCTTTCGCAAAATCGATCGCCGTATACATGGTCGGGTCCCACGCGCCGAAGCTGAGCTTGCCCTTGATGGAAAGCGGCGTGTTTGGCTTGACGGAAAAGAACATCAGGATCTGCTTGTCCCTGTAGTCCACGTGAATGGTGTCGGGCTTTGCGAAATCCACCTGTTTTCCGTTGGCGGTGATGAAGGTGTAGTAGGAATATTCGCCAAGCGATTCACGCACAGTGTTGCCGATTTCGGCCAGCTCATTCTTGTCCAGCTTCAGGTCGCCGTTCTTGTCGTAATCCATCACCACGCTTGCCGAGAACATCTCGTCGAAACGCCAGATGTTGCGCACCTCCTGGATGGTACCGTTCGGCCCCTCGACGATTTCCATGCGCGCTTCGGCGAAAATATGCGGATGTGCCGCGGCGGCAACGGGAATGGAGGTCAGGCCAGCCGCAAGGAGCAAAAGTCGTCTGTTCATTATCCGGTCTGTCCTGCCTTCGAATCTCGGAGCTGGATTCTAGCAGAAATTGGGACCGAATTTCGACCTGATATGCGCTTTGGTGATGTGGCTGCCCTATGTTTCAGAAGGTGCCGGTGAAACGCGAGGTGACGCTCGATCCGCTATAGGACAGGTCGGTGTCGCGCTCGCCATGCAGAAGGCGGTTGAATTCCACCTCCAGCTTGCTGTTCTTGCCGGTATCGAAGGACAGTGTGGCCACCAGCCTGCGTTCGCTGGTATCGTAATTGTAATAGATCCAGTCCTTGTGGACACGCTGCAGCGCCAGGTCCAGCCCCACCTTGTCGGTGAGCTTGCTTTTAACCACGAACTGCCAGCGGCGGTGGAACTCGGCAATGGGATCATCAGGGTCGAAAAGCGCATAATCCTGGGAGAAGCCAGCACCGAAGGCGATGCGGTCCGTGGCTTTTACCTCGGCTTCGGCCTTGAGATAGGGCCGGGTGCGCTTCACCTTGTCGCTGATATCGTCGCCGGAAATGGTTGTCAGGCCCCCTTCGGCCAGAACGGCGAAGCATTCGGAGAACTTGTAACCGTAGGCAAGTGATCCCCGCAACGTGCTGGCCGGAAAACGCTCGTATTTCTCCTGCTGGCTTTCCGGCACGACAATGCGGTCATAAGCAATTGTCAGTCCGGCCTCGCCGCCGGCCAGCGGGCGCACATGTTCGGCCTTGAGCGACAAGAGCGCTTCATTGGCCTCCAGGCGGGTGGGCTCGAAATAGGCCGGACGAAAACGCGCCTTGCCTTTCATTAAACTGGCAAAACCCGCCGTCAGCGTGTTCTTTCCGCCAAGAGCAAGGATGCCGAGCTGTGTCGATGCCTCCAGCTTGTGGTCCAGTCGCCGGTAACCGATGTCTTCTTCCGGCAGATGCAGGAAGATATCGCCGGCATCGCTGCGTGTGCCACGCAGTTCCACGGCCCATTCCAGCCGCTCCGACAGACGCCTGGTCAGCCCCAGGCTGGCAATGGTGTTGTGTTCATTGGCAAAACGGTAACGGGGGAGGCGAACCTCCTCATGCTCGAGCGAATAACGCAGTTCCGTGCCATCAAGCACGAACTTTCCGTTAAGCCCGAAGCCCGCGCGCAGCGAAATCGCCTTCAGCCGGTTGGTATCGCCGAAGTAATTGGTGTCGTAGCCGATGCCGGTTTTATAGGTGATATTGTGTTCATCGGCGTTTTCCCCCGCCTGCGCACCGCAGGTGCAGGCAAGCCCAAGAACAAGCGCGATGTATCCTCCCAGCCGCATTTGCATCTCCGGTCTCTAATTAAGCAATATCTTATATTTGGATGGTTAATAAAGTTTCAGGGGCGATATATTGTCGAGGCCGGAAGTCATGGTGTATTCCACGGAAATTCCAGAAGAATAGACCGGTGCCAATCGCGTAAAACTTGATTAAAATCACCAGTATTAAAGTTAATTATTTATTGTAATATTAGGCTTTGCTTGAATTAGAATCCTCTAAATATACAGTTCGACTACGCCATGGGGCGTGATCAAACATAAGAGGAGAGAGAAATGATTGCCAAATTTGCTTGCATAGCCGCTGTTCTTACTGTCGCTTCCGTTGGTCAAGCCAATGCCGGTGGTCTGCTGGGCGGTATCCTGTCCGGAAACAGCAACAAGGGCGGCGCACTCGTCGTCGTGTCGCCAAGCATCGATCTGGGTGTCAGCGGTATCCTGTCCAATAACGGGATTCTGAACGGCAACAAGACCGGTATCCTGAATGGCCTTCTCAACGGCAACAAGACTTCCGTCGATGTCATCGACAACAAGAACGATGGCGGCAAAAAGCGTCGCCACTAATGGTGCAGATCGAAAATCGACAGGGATTTTCGGCGTGAACGGTGCGCGCAGGATATAAGCCGGAAGCAGTCCTCCAGCTACGTGTGTATGACACACGGTGCCTCCGGAAATAACAAACGGCGCATCGCATGACTGCAAGGGGGCCTTCGGGCTCCCTTTTTTTGTTTGTGTGGCCGCCAATGACTGCACACACAAAACTGCGGGATGGCCACTACTCATGAGGGTTTTGTGACGCGATTGCTGTCGTCATATGTCGGGACGCACGGTTCGGGGTCATCCGCGTGAGTTCTAATCTATATTTGATAAATATTGGCAATATTAACGGGAATACGTTCTGCAAGGGCCTTTTTGTCCGTACCGTTTACGCGATTTTAACCACGATGTTCTTCAATCTAGGGGTGCGTCAACCCCGTCATTACGCTGCGTTTCTGGTCGCGAAAACTCGCATCACGCAGGTGCCGGGATGGTATTTTCAAGGAGCTATCGCATGTTGAAACAATATCTTCTCGCCCTCGGCCTGCTCGGCATTCTTTCTGACGCATCCGTTGCCGCCGACGCCGTCGGCGATATTCCAGCGGCACCGGTCGTCAACGATGTTGCGCCTGCCTTTTCCTGGGAGGGTGTTTATGTCGGTGCCTCCGCCGGTTATGGTTGGAACCGCGTGAAGTCGACCACTTTCGGTGTCACCACGAAGCATGAATTTGACGGCGGCCGTTTTTCCGGTTTCGCTGGTTATAACGCTGAAGTGGCCCCCTCCATCATTCTGGGTGTCGAGGGCGATCTCGGTTATGCCTGGGGCGACAAGACCATCGTCACCAGCGAGGTTTCCGCAGGCCTGAACGGCTCCGCGCGTCTGCGCGCCGGTTATGCGATCGACCGGGCGCTGATCTACACCGCTGCCGGCTACACCGCGACGGACAGCGAAGTAAAGGCGCCCTTCGGTGAGGACAGCAAGGTGCTGCACGGCTGGACGGTCGGCGCGGGTGTAGACTACGCCTTTACCAACAACCTGTTTGGACGCGTCGAATATCGTTACAACGACTTCGGCAAGGCAACCTACCATACCGGTCCGATCACTTCGACCGGCGATGTCAGCGAACATGTCGTCAAGGTTGGCCTTGGCGTGAAGTTCTGACGGTTTTTCCGTCTTCGACAAGGGGCGGCGCAAGCGCTGCGACGCCCCGGTGCTCAGGGAAACAGGGGTGGCGTGCTTCGTGAGGAACGAAAACAAACATCGCCTTCCGCTCGGGCTTGAACAGCATACCCTTTTGGTGTGATGGTGGCATCAATCCACTTCCCGCTGCCGATCTCCAGTCGATTCCCCCATGCTACAGAAAAACACCTCGCCGGGCGTTTTTGATCGTCAGGCCTATATGATTGCCGTGCTGGTCTTCATCGCCGGCGGCACCAATGCGGCTGTTGTGCCATTTATCGGTTTTTACATCATACAGGTCCTTGGTCACCCGCCGGCCACGCTTGGTCTCTACAGCGTGACGGCAATGGTTGCTTCGATCATCGCCAGCCGCACTTATGGCGAACGTGTCGATGCCGGTGTGAGGGTGCGGCCATTGCTGCTGCTCTCTGTGTTTGGTGCTTTTATCGCAGCGGCGGCGGCGACCTCCGGGCATCTGGCATTGCTCGTGGCGGTGACGGCAACGGGGATGGGGCTTTCCAACGCCGCCAGTACCCTGATTTTCAGTTATGGTCGCTACTATGGCCGGGTAAAAGCACTGGATGCACCTGCCTATAACGCCTTTCTGCGGACAATGGTGTCGCTGGCATGGATGCTGCTTCCGGCCGCGGCCTATCTGATCCTCGATCTTGCCGGCGCGCAGGCCGTGTTCATGAATGCCATGCTGATGGCGGCCATCTGGGGCGGGCTTGCCCTTGCCTTCGTGCCGCGCGGCCAGACATGTCCGATGGAACGACGGAAAGAGGGCGACAACGATACGCGGCGCAACCTGCCACTGTTGATGGCGGCGGCGGCTAGCTTCTGTATGTCTTTCGCCCACGCCCTGTGCGCCTCGGCCCTGCCGGTATTTCTGGTACGCGAGGTGGGTCTGCCGGATTACGTGCCGGGCCTGTCGCTCAGCGTCAAATGCGCGATGGAGGTTCTGCTGATCCTGCTTGCGCCAAGGATCATGCGCCGGGTCAGCGCCCGCATCCTTCTTTGTATCTCTGCGGTGATGGCAATCGTCGCCTTCAACGTCATAGCCTCGGTCCAGACCCTTCCGGCCATGTTGTTCGGAGCAGCACTTGAAGGGGCCTATTACGGGCTTTGCGCCGGCACGTGCCTTACCTTCGTGCAGGGCTTTGCGCGCGGCCGCACCGCGCGGGCGACCGCGCTCTACATGAATTCCATTTTCCTTGCCGGGTTGTTTGCGGTGCCGCTTATGGGGTTTGTGTCGCAATATGCAAGCTTCGGTACGTCGATCAGACTTGCTTCGGTTGGTGCAGGGGCAGCCCTGCTGCTGCTGTTCCTGACGCGGCGTCAGGTCAGCGAATAGCGAGACAATGCCGAGGTTTTCTGGCGCTGACACCTGCCAGCTCTCATGCCTGTGCTTGTCGCAGGAATCCAGTCGATGCGCGTCTGCGTGGCGAAAACAGTCCCTTGCAGCCCAAGGACTTGGGCTGGCTAGATTCCTGTGACGAGCACAGGAATAAGGGCGGAGATTGAGCCGTATCGAGCCATCCGTCGAAACCGGACGCGCGCCTGTTGCTGTCCTTACGCCGAAATATCGACAATGCCGCAGTCGCCTGCCTCGGAGGCAAATGCGAGCAGTTTGCCGGTGGCGCTCCAGTCCATGCCGGTAATGGCGCCCTTGCCGGGGCGGCGAAGCAGGGCTTCCTTGCCATCCGCAAGCCGCACGCCGAGGATCATGCCGTCAATGAAGCCAATGGCCAGCACATCTTCCAGCGGGTGAAAGGCGACATTGGTAGCCATGATGTTGGCGCGGCTGCCGAGTTCTTCGGGTGCCTTGCCCATCGGGCCGTCCTTGCCGGAAAACGGCCAGACGATCGCGGCCGGGGCACCTGATGAGGCGAGCCACTTGCCCTTTGCCGACCACGAAACGGATTTCACCTTGGCGGGATAGCCCGTCATGCGCATATGGCGGGCTTCCATGCCGCCCTTGGTGGCCTCCATCTTCCAGCCATGCAGGGCGTTTTCCTGCATGGTGGTGACGAGGAACTTACCGTCAGGCGAGAAGGTGACGCCGGTATGGGCACCTTTCCATTCCAGATCGACCGGATCGCCTGCACTCGCCACCCAATGCAGCGTCACGCCGTTATAGCGTGCAACAGCAATGCGCAGGCCCTTGGGCGCGAAGGCTATTGCCTCCACCGTGCGTTCTTCCTTGAATTCCTTGACCGTGCCGTCCGAGAGGCGCACGAAGCTGGACTTGCCGACACCATAAGCGACCGCCTTCTGCGGACCGCCGGCAACAACGCCGACCCATTTCCGCGGCACATTGGCGATCTCGCTGAGGCTGCCATCATGGCCAATGCGCAGCACGCGCCCGTCCTCGCCGCCGGAAAGCAGCGTGGCGCTATAGGGGTCGCGGATGCAGGTCAGCAGACCCTCATGCGCCTCAGTGACCTTCTCGCCGCCATCCAGCCGGTGAATGGTGCCGGCGGCGGTGGCAAACAGCGGAATGTCGCCGAGAAAATGGGTCGAGACCACGTGGCCTTCGATATCAAGCGGGGCAACAGTCGGCATGGGGCATCGGTCTTTCGTCTATGTGTTTGTCATTGATGGATTTCGGTCGCAGACCAGGTCGGGAAGACCCGTTGGCGCGGTTTCAACCCGTGGCGTCAAGGTCGGTCCTCGGGCCATACCCGGGGATCACTCGACCATCCATATGCTGGCGGCAATGGCTCCTCGGGTCAAGCCCGAGGATGACGTCGATAGTGAGGAAGGGCACCGAAAACGCCAAGGGTGACACGGTGCCCCGTCAAGGATGTCAAGCCGTGGCAAGGCAGGCGTTGAAGCTCTTTTCCAGCTTTTCGCGGTCGAGTTCGCGGCCGATGAAGACAAGGCGGCTTTCGCGTTTTTCGCCTTCCTTCCACGAGCGCTGGTGATCGCCCTCGATGATCATGTGCACGCCCTGCACCACGTAACGTTCCGCATCGCCCTTGAATGCGATGATGCCCTTGAGGCGCAGGATGTTCGGGCCGTCCGTCTGGGTGACCTTCTGGATCCACGGGAAGAAGCGTTCGGGGTTCATTTCGCCGCCGCGCAGCGATACCGACTGCACCGTCACGTCATGGATCGGGGAGGCGGCGCCATGGTGGTGGTGATCGTGGCCGTGGTCATGATCGTGGTGCGCGTGATCATGGTCGTGATGATGGTGGTCATGTCCGTGATCATGGTGGTGGTGGTCGCAATCAGGACCGCATGCGTGATCCTCGTGGCCGTGCTCGAGGAAGTGCGGATCGTTTTCGAGGGCACGTTCCAGATTGAAGGCGCCCTGGTCGAGAACGCGGGCAAGATCGACGCCGGAACGGGTGGTCTTGTAGATGCGCGCAGAGGGATTGATGGCGCGCACGATATCCTCGATGCGGGCGACTTCTTCCGGCGAAACGAGATCGGTCTTGTTGACGATAACGACATCGGCAAAGGCGATCTGGTCTTCGGCTTCGCGGCTGTCCTTCAGGCGCAGCGGCAGGTGCTTGGCATCGACAAGTGCGACCACCGCGTCAAGCTCGGTCTTGGCGCGCACGTCGTCATCCATGAAGAAGGTCTGGGCGACCGGAACGGGATCGGCAAGGCCAGTGGTCTCGACAATGATGCCGTCGAATCGGCCGGGCCGGCGCATCAGGCCTTCGACCACGCGGATGAGGTCGCCGCGCACCGTGCAGCAGACGCAGCCATTGTTCATTTCGTAGATTTCTTCGTCGGATTCGACGATCAGATCGTTGTCGATGCCGATCTCGCCGAATTCGTTGACGATGACAGCGTATTTCTTGCCGTGGTTCTCGGACAAGATACGGTTGAGAAGCGTCGTCTTGCCGGCGCCTAGATATCCCGTCAGGACGGTGACTGGAATGGGCTTGGCTGGTGCTGTTTCGGTCATGGAAACCTCGCGTGGAGAAAGGCCGGTTGAGGCCTCAAGGAATAAGTGTCGACGTCCATATAGGCGCGACGTTCGGGCAGTTCAAAGGGATTCTGGCTGGTTTCGGCGCAGTTTTTCAAATTTTGTTATGAAATAACGTTATGTCAAAAGCGTGGACGTCTTCAAGCAGTTCGACAAGGCCCGAAACGGCATGGGAAATGATCCTTTCGCCCTTCTCGGCTGAGGCGGCGGCGGCGTTTCCGGCAACGCCATCAGGGTTCAGGTCGCCCATAAGCCAACCGAAAGCGTGTGGACCATAGGCACGCAGATGCCTGAAACGGCTGGCGAAATCGCTCTGGCGGGAGGGGAAGTTGGCGGCTTTTTCCATCGCCACCCGCTCCGGGCAAAGCGCCAGCATGACCGACGTCTCGATATCTCCACCATGGATATCGATCGCCTTGTCTTCAGGCTTCACGATATCCACCGGCACGCCGAAACGAGTCCAGCTTGTGGCGACCGCCAGCATACCGAAGCGGGCGCGCGCCTCGGTGGCGACGATGGTCATCAATGGCGAATTGCCGCCATGGGCGTTCAA
Organism: Agrobacterium tumefaciens; assembly: GCF_009649785.1. Lineage (GTDB taxonomy): Bacteria > Pseudomonadota > Alphaproteobacteria > Rhizobiales > Rhizobiaceae > Agrobacterium > Agrobacterium tumefaciens. The sequence goes on from NZ_WJOK01000006.1 coordinate 55,795, forward strand.
CATCACGAATTTGCGCACGCCTTTTTCATATTCGGCCTTAGCAATGCCGAGCCAGCGCTCAACGGCCTCATCGTAACGCAACGACTTCGTGCCCGGCACATTCATGTGCTCGATGGAATATCCAACGGGCTCCACCGGCAGGAAGGAGACCGGCAGACCGGCGGGCAAAACAGCAGCCAAACGGGAGACAATGCCCGTCGCAATCAGCGTGTCTGTCTCGAAGGGCAGGTGCGGCCCGTGCTGTTCGTGCGCACCGAGCGGCAGCACTGAAATTGCACCTGTTGCGCGAAGATGAGGGTCTGTTACGTTTTCGTCGTGATAATGCGTGTATGAGTTTGGCATCTGGCAGTCCGCGCGTGCATTCGGTAAGGATTTCCAGCAACATATATCGGTTCCGCCACAGGGTAAAAGGCACTCGCATATGAGCAAGGACAAAACTGGGCATAAGGACAAGGGCGCCAAAAAGGACAAGGGCACCAAGAAAGTAAAGGACGCCAAAAAGAGGGATGAGAATTTCAACCCTGAGGAACTGGCGCAATCCATCACCCAGGCCGCCCGTTCCATGCGCACGGCGTTGAGCCACAGCCTTGCCGAAAGCGGCCTTTATGCCGGGCAGGACGGCGTTATTCTGGCGTTGGCGCAGGAAGGCAGCCTCACGCCTGGGCAGATCGCCCAGAAACTTGGTGTCAAGGCGCCGACCATGACGCGAACCATCGGCCGCATGGAAGCCCAGGGCTTCGTGGAGCGCAGCGGCGATGACGAGGATGGCCGCGTAACACTGGTGAAACTGACGGAGACAGGCCTGAAAAGCGTCGAACATATCAACGTATCCATCGCAAATTGCGGTGCGCGGGCGATTGAGGGGCTTTCGGCCAAGGACATCAGGACGGTGGTTAAACTCCTCAAGGTGATCGATACCAACCTTCAATAATTTGTTGAGTTTTTAAAAACCACTGTCTTTTTGTTGCTATTCCTTAAACCGGTTGCGGATTTTGTTTAAATTGTTTAATTGCGATTTAAACAGAAACGTCTGTCAATGACATGGGTTTGGGGAGAAATGCCGTGGCACAAAAGATCAAACTGTCGACAATCGCCGAAAGCCTAGGTCTATCGACTGCCACCATCTCCCTTGCATTGCGCGACAGTCCGCTGGTCGCCTCTGACACCCGCGACAAGATCAAGGAACAGGCCCGAGCGCTCGGTTACATCTACAACCGCCGGGCCGCCAGCCTGCGCACCTCGCGCTCCGGCATCATCGGCGTGGTGTTCCATGATGTGATGAACCCGTTTTATGGGGAAATTCTCAAGGCCATCGAAACCGAGCTGGATCGCAGCCGCCAGACCTTCATTCTGTCCAACCATTATGATTCGGTTGAAAAACAGCGCACCTTCATCGAAACGCTGCTGCAACTTGGTTCTGATGGTATCATCATGTCGCCCGCCATCGGCACGCCGATCGAGGACATGACGCTGGCTGAGGAAAACGGCATGCCCGCCATTCTGGTGGCCCGCTCGCTCGAGGGCGTCGACATGCCGACCTATCGCGGCGATGACAGCTATGGCATTTCGCTTGCGACCAATCATCTGATCAGTCTTGGCCATCGCACCATCGCCATGGTTGGTGGTACCGACCAGACCTCGACCGGCCGCGATCGTTATCAGGGTTATGTCAACGCGCTGCGCAAGGCGGGAATCGAGGTCGATCCGAACCTGCGTATTCCCGGCCCACGCTCCAAGCAGGGCGGTTTCGAGGCCGCAGTGCATTTCCTGTCGCTGCCGCAGAAGCCCACCGCTGCCGTCTGCTGGAACGATCTGGTCGCCATCGGCCTGATGAACGGTATTTCGCGCGCCGGACTGGTGGCGGGCGTGGATATTTCCGTGACGGGTTACGATGATCTGGAAGAGGCGGCCATCGCCACGCCGGCGCTGACCACGGTGTCCAACGGACAGGCCGAGGTGGGGCGCCTTGCGGCGCGCGCGCTTCTGGACAGGCTGGCGGGCAGCCACGAGCCGGATGGCGTGCACCTCATCAAGCCGGAAATGCGCATCCGCCAGTCGACAGGGCCGGTGCGTCCGAGGGTTTGAGCAGCGTTTCCCTCTCTTTCGTCATTCCGGCCTTCAGCCTAAAGCCAGCCAGCCCAAGCCCTTGAGCTGGAAAGACTCTTTGCGCCGCGCCGACGCGCGCCTCAAGTGCGGCATGACGGAGGCGGGCGCGTTAAAAAAACGGCATGAAACTTCCGTCTGCCCCCATAGCTTCCCCTTATTGCCCTTTTCACGGCCGCCGTTGTTTGAAAAGATCGCGGCCCAGAAGAGCGGGATGGCGAGTGGTTCGCCCATGAATCCGTTCTGACGATATCGGAATGCAATCAGGAGGAATATCCACCCATGTCTGACAGACAAGCCGTCGTTCTCGTTCCCGGCAAGATCAACCCGCGCGTGCTCGAACGCCTCGAAGGCAAGGTCGAGATCGTGACAGTGCCCGCCGGTGCTGAGCCGGTTCTGCCTGATGGTGCGGCTGAGCGCATTAATGCCATCGCCGTTTCAGGCGTCGTCAACGCCAAATGGATCGATGCGCTGCCGAAACTCGAGATCATTGCCAATTTCGGCGTCGGTTACGATGGCGTTGATGCCAAACATGCCGCCACGCGCGGTATCGTGGTGACCAATACGCCCGACGTGCTGAACGACGAAGTTGCGGACACGACGATTGCGCTGCTGATCAACACGGTTCGTCGTCTCTATCAGGCCGAAACCTGGCTGCGTGAGGGTAAATGGGTTGGCGAAGGGCCCTTCGCGCTTTCGCCGTTTTCCCTGCGCGGCCGCAAGGTCGGCCTTTTCGGCATGGGCCGCATTGGCCAGGAAATCGCCAAGCGGCTGGAGCCATTCAAGGTGGAGATCGGCTATCATACCCGCAGCAAGCGCGATGGCCTGCCCTATACCTATTACGGTTCGCTAAAGGAGATGGCGCAGGCTGTCGACACGCTGATCTGCATCGTGCCCGGCACCCCGGAAACGCGCAAGGCGATCAACGCGGAAATCCTCTCGGCACTTGGTCCGCAGGGCGTGTTCATCAATGTCGGACGCGGCTCCAGCGTCGATGAGGATGCGCTTTTGCAGGCCCTCAAGAGCGGTGCGGTGGGTGCTGCCGGTCTCGATGTGTTCTACGCAGAACCGAAGGTGCCGGAAGCGTTCCTGTCACTGCCGAACGTTTCCCTGCTGCCGCACGTCGCCTCTGCGTCCATCCCGACGCGCAACGCGATGGCCGATCTGGTGGCCGACAATATTCTCGGCTGGTTTAGGGATGGCAAGGTGCAGACGCCGGTGCCGGAAACGCCGGTTAAGGGATAACACCTCTCCGCCGTCATCCTCGGGCTTGTCCCGAGGATCCAACCACGTAGCGTTAAATCAATCGGTTGCAGATGCTCGGGACAGGCCCGAGCATGACGAAAGAGGCGAAGTTCCGCGCTAACCCCGCCTCTGCCTATTCCGCAATCTCACTCGTCGCGACCCATCGTCCCTCGGCGAAGGACCGGGCCATGGCATGAATGCTGCGCTCGATCTTCAGGCCTTCCTCGAAGTCGATGATATGCGCCTTCTTGCCCTCGATGGCCGCGATCAGTTCCCGGCACTCGATCACCTTCAGATCGTTGAAGCCGAGCCCGTGGCCGGGTGCGGGGATGAAGCGGTCATACGGCTTGTGGTGAGGGGCGGCGAGAACGGTTCTGAAACCCTGCTCCTCCGGGCGCCCGTCCGTGGTGTAGAGCTGGAATTCGTTCATCCGCTCCTGGTCGAAAAGGATCGAGCCGGTGGAGCCGTAAATCTGGATGGCGATACGGCCCTTGCGACCCCAGGCCGAGCGGTTGGCGATCAGCACCGCCGAAATGCCGCCTTCGAGCTTCAGAAGCACGCTGGCAAGATCATGCGTTTCCACAGCGCGCTCGCCGCCGCCACTTAGCGGCCGCGTCTCGTAAGGCTTCACCATATCGGTGATCGCGCTTTCAGCATGGCCGAAAAGGGAAAACAGAAGTGACAGCGGATGAACAGCGAAATCATCCAGCGCGCCATAGCCGGAGGAGGCTTCGCTCTTCCAGTAGAAGGGCTGGGTGGCATCCGCCATGAAGTCCTCATCCATTTCCGCACGGACATGGTAGACATTGCCGATCGCGCCTTCGTCGATAAGGCGGCGCATATGGCGGATGACAGGGTTCTGGATATAGTTGTAGCCCATGGCCGCCGCCTTGCCCGAACGGCGGGCCGCATCGCGCATCTTCACGGCATCCGTGAAGGCAGGCGCCATCGGCTTTTCGCACCAGACGTGTTTGCCGGCATCAAGGGCGGCAATCGCCATTTCGGGGTGAAAGGCATTGGGTGTGGTGACCGAGATCACATCGATTTCAGGATCGGCAAGCAGATCGCGCCAGTCGCCGGTCGAGCGGGCGAAACCGAACTCGGCGGCTTTCTTCGCCGCAAGCTCGGGATTGACCTCTGCCAGTGTGACCATTCGTGGACGCTCCACATCGCCGAAAACGCTGGTGACGTTGTTCCACGCCAAAGCGTGGCACTTGCCCATGTAACCCGTGCCAATAAGGCCAACGCCAAGAGCGGCCATGGTCTCTTCTCCCCTAAATTATTACGATGAAATCAATACGTTCGATTGCTTTTTTCTCTACGGCAATCGCGACGCGGACCTTCCTCGCCCCTCATTCCTGTGACAGGTACAGGGATGAGGAGGGTGCCGTGGACGCTGGCGTGCCTCAGGGATTGTCGCGGTTGAAAATCCAGTCGTGATCGGGGTGGTTCTTGAAGCGCCATTTGCGCATCGGCCCGGCCATCACGTTCAGATAATACATCTCGTAGCCATAAGGCGCGCCGCAGGGGTGGTGTCCCTTGGGAACCAGCACTACATCGCCGTCCGCCACAGCCATGGTCTCGTCCAGCGACCCATCCTCGGTGAAAACGCGTTGGAAACCGAAACCCTGTGCCGGGTTGAGACGGTGATAATAGGTCTCTTCCAGATAGGTCATATCGGGGTAATTGTCTTCGTCATGCCGGTGTGGCGGATAGGACGACCAGTTGCCCGACGGGGTGAACACTTCCGTCACCAGGAGACTATCGGCGACATCGCGCTCTTCCATGGCGATGGGGAAAATGTAACGCGTATTGGCGCCTTTGCCGCGCTCGGTCAGTTGCACGCCATCGGGACCGATCTGTTGCGCTTCGCGGCTACCTTTTTCACCCGGTGCGGTGCAGACACCGACGGTGCAATCCGTCGTGGCCGTCAGCGACCATTCGGAGCCGGCGGGGACATAAACGCAGTGCGGCGGCTTGCGCTCGAACACGTTCATGCGGTCGCCGAGTTCACCGAACTCCTTGCCCCCGGTGGAAATCTTCGCCTTGCCTTCGACAAGCACCAGAATGACTTCCGTATCGCCAGTCTTCTCGGCTGCGGCTTCACCGGGCTTCAGACGATAAAGGCCGAAACCGACATAACCCCAATCCGCGCTTTGGGGCGTGATGTCGTGCACCTTGCCGCTTGTCGCGACCGGCTTGCGCAGAAGTGAGGTCATGGTGGTGTTCCTTTTTGGTCAGTCGTTCAATTTATCGGGCGGCTATTCCCGCGTTTCCCTCATCCCTGTGCTTGTCACAGGGATGAGGGAGTAAAGGGCCTCAAGCCGCCTGAGCCTTGTCCAGTCCGGCCTCACGGGCAAACGCCTTCAGCGATTTCAGGCCGAGGCTCTGATATTCGAAGGGGTTGCGCACATCCGGGTCCTGTTCGGCCTCGATGACCAGCCAACCGCTGTAATTGTGCTCGGCGGCAATTTTCAGAACCGGCGGGAAGTTCACGCCGCCTTCGCTGTCACCCGGCACGGTGAACACACCGCGGCGAACGCCTTCGAGGAAGGAAAGCCGCTCGTTCCGAACCTGATCGGCAATCACCGGCCGCACGTTCTTGGCGTGGATATGGCCGACGCGGTGCATGTATTTCTGCGCGACGCGCACGGGATCTCCGCCGCCGAACAGGCAATGGCCGGTATCGAGCAGCAGATGGGTCTTCGGCCCGGTATGCTTCATCAGAAGGTCGATCTCGTCTTCGCTCTCGACCGCGGTTCCCATGTGGTGATGGTAGACGAGGGTGATGCCCTGTTCGGCAGCATAGGCCGCCAGCGCCTCCACACCCGCGCCGAACTTCGCCCAATCTTCAGCCGCAAGGCGCGGACGGTCGACCAGCGCCGTGTCGTCGGCACCGTGAATGGCGTTCGAGGTCTCGCAGACGATGATGACTTTCGAGCCCATGGCTTTCAGCAGATCGAGCGCCGGCTGCATGGCCTTCTTTTCGGATTCGATGCTGTCGGTCAGAAGGTTCAGCGAATGCCAGCCGGAGACGAAGGAAAGGCTACGCGGCGCAAGCACACCCTTCAGGCCTTCCGGGTCAGTCGGGAACTTGTGGCCCTTCTCGATGCCGTCGAAGCCGATCTTGGCTGTTTCGTCGAGGCATTGTTCAAGGCTGATATTGGCGCCCAGTGTGCGGTCGTCGTCGTTGGACCAGGCAATCGGGTTGGTTCCGTAACGGATCATCTTACTGTCTTTCCTTGATATGGTTTTCGTAGCGCGCGCGCGCCGGTCCGATTTCGGCCCGGTCGGAAACTTCGGGTACCGCCACATCCCACCAGTGGCCACCGGCCTGCGGGGTCGGATAGGGGTCGGTATCGATGACGATGACAGTCGTGCGGCTGGATTCGCGAGCGGACGCAAGCGCCGCTTCCAGCTCGGCGATGGTGGAAACCTTGCGCGCATCCGCGCCCATAGAGCCGGCATGGGCGACGAAGTCGATGGCGATGGGGTTGACGTTGGTGTGGGCGTAGAGGTTGTTGAACTCCGCGCCGCCGGTTTCCATTTGCAGCCGGTTGATGCAGCCGTAACCCCTGTTATCGGTGATGACGAGCGTGATCTTGACGCCCATGGCAACCGATGTCGCAAGCTCGGAATTCATCATCATGTAGGAGCCGTCGCCGACCATGACGATCACGTCCCGGTCCGGTTCCGCCATCTTGATGCCGAGGCCGCCGGCAACCTCATAGCCCATGCAGGAGAAGCCGTATTCCATGTGATAGGAAAGCGGCAGCTTGGATTTCCACAACTGGTGCAGCTCACCCGGCATGGTGCCCGCCGCGCACATGACGACGGTATTTTCGCGCGACTGGCGCTGTACGGCGCCGATCACCTGCATGTCGGTGGGCAGGCTGTTGGCGTTTTCCTCACCCGGTGCCGCCGTATCGGCATCGGCCTTCTCGAACCATGCCGCCTTGAGCTTGGCATCCGGTGCCGTGAAGCGGTGGCTGCCAAGCGCGGCCGACAGTTTTTCGAGACCGATCTTCGCATCCGCCGTCAGGCTGATCGCATCGTGTTTGGCGCTGTCATAGGGCTGCACGTTGAGGGCGAGGATCTTGCGGTCCGGGTTCTTGAACAGCGCCCAGGAACCGGTGGTAAAGTCCTGAAAGCGGGTGCCGACGCCGAACACCAGATCGGCTTTCTCGCTTATGATATTGGCGCTTTCGGCACCCGTGACGCCGACCGGGCCGAAGTTGAGATCGTGATCCCAAGCCAGTGCCGATTTGCCGGCCTGGGTTTCGACGACCGGGATGGAATGGGTTTCCGCAAAACGCTTCAGCGTTTCGGTGGCGCCGGAAAAATGCACACCGCCGCCGGCAACGATGACGGGGTTCTTCGCAGCCTTCAGAGCGGCGACGGCCTCTTCGAATTCCACCACATCCGGTTCCGGGCGGCGTTGCCGCCAGACGCGCTTTTCAAAGAAGCTGACGGGATAATCATAAGCTTCCGCCTGCACGTCCTGGCAGAAGGCCAGCGTTACCGGGCCGCAATCGGCCGGGTCCGTCATGGTGCGCATGGCGCGGGGAAGGGCGGTCAGCAATTGTTCCGGGCGCATGATACGGTCGAAATAACGGCTAACCGGGCGGAAGCAGTCATTCACCGTCATCGTGCCGTCGCCGAAATCCTCCAGCTGCTGGAGCACGGGGTCGGGACCGCGATTGGCGAAGACATCGCCGGGGATGAGAAGAACCGGCAGGCGGTTGACATGGGCGAGCGCTGCCGCAGTTACCATGTTGGCAGCACCGGGGCCGATGGAGGAGGTGACCGCCATTGCCCGCCGGCGACGCAGCTGCTTGGAATAGGCAATCGCAGCATGCGCCATGGATTGCTCGTTCTGGCCGCGATAGGTCGGCAGTTCCTCGCGAATGCCATAAAGCGCCTCGCCGATGCCGGCGACATTGCCATGGCCGAAGATGGCCCAGACACCGGCAATATAGGTCTCGCCATGCTCATTCATCTGCGCGGCGAGGTAACGAACCATAGCCTGCGCAGCCGTCAATCTGATTGTCTTCACGCTGCCTCTCCCTTTTTGGCGCGCGCCTCATCCCATATGCGGCACAGGCTGGTATAGCGCTGCGCCATGTCCTTCACCGCTTCCTCATCGGTGATCTTGCCACCGAGCCAACCCCGCGCGGCGTCGGCGAAAATCGTGCGGCCAACCGCGAAACCTTTGACCAGATCGAAACCGGCGGCAAGGCGGAAGCTCTCCTCCAGCTCGCTTTGCGGTGCGTCGAGACCAAGAACGACGATGCCGCGCACGTAAGGATCGTTGCGATGCACGGCGTCGCAGGCATTTTTCCAGGCGGCTCTGGTTTTCATCGGCTCCAGTTTCCACCAGTCGGGATAAACGCCGATCTCGTAGAAGCGTTCGATGATGCGCGCGGCGGTCAGATCGTCGGTCGGGCCGACCTTGGAGGGAATGACCTCGAGCAGCATTTCCAACCGGTTGCGGCGTGTCGCCTGGAACAGACGCATCACCGTCTCCTCCTGCGCGGCGCGCATTTCGTCGGTATCATCCGGGTGATAGAAGCACAGAACCTTGACGACATTTTCCAGCGGCCATTCGGAAAGCCCGCCGAAATCCTTGCCGAGTTCCGGTTCCAGCGTCAGCGGGCGCGAACCCGGCCATTCCACCGGCCTGCCGATCCACAGACCGGAGCCGCTGGCTGCGAAAAGCGCATCGCGTCCGAGGCGGCCATCGCAGAGAATGCCGTAACCCGCCTTGCCACCGGCGACCGTTTGCGCGGCCTCGAGGCAGAGCTTCTTGAAGGCGCCGATGCGCTCATGTTTAATGCCGAGTTCGTCAGCGATCGCTTCCAGTTGCATGCGATGGTCGAAGGCGAAGACGCGCATTGTGTCCCATTCGCCCTTGCGATTGGTTGACCAATGCACCTGTTCCAGCGCCTCGTCCTTGCGCAGCGCCTTGTTGCGGATGCCGGCCTTGAAGAAATATTGCAGCTCTTCCCAACTCGGATAGGCGGGCGTGCAGCCGTGGCGGGAAACGGCAAAGGCGCCACAGGCATTGGCGTATTTCAGCGTTGTCGGCCAGTCCTCGCCGCGCAGCCAGCCACGGAAAAGCCCGGCCATGAAACCATCGCCCGCGCCGAGAACATTGAAGACCTCGATCGGGAAACCTTCGCCCGTCTCGCCATCGTCCAGGCTTGCCGGAATTTCGCCGGCGAAAACCGAAGCACCCATCGGGCCACGCTTGCACACCAGCGTCGCGTTCGACACCTTGCGTACGGCATTCAGTGCGGCCAGCGTATCGGTCGAGCCGCCGGCAATGTGGAATTCTTCTTCCGTGCCTACAATCAGATCGAAGAGATGCAGGGTGGATTGCAGCTTGGCGGTGACCTTCTGCGATTCCACGAAGCGGCTTTCGCCATCGCCATGGCCGGCAACACCCCAGAGATTGGGGCGATAGTCGATGTCGAGCGCTGTTTTCGCACCGTTTTCGCGGGCAAGTTTCAGCGCCTTCAGTACGGCCGCTTCCGTCTTCGGATGCGACAGATGCGTGCCGGTGGCGCAGACACAGCCTGCTTCGGCAATAAAGGCGGGATCGATGTCGTCTTCGCTGAGCGCCATGTCGGCACAGTTCTCGCGATAGAAAATCAGCGGAAACTGGTTCTGGTCGCGAATGCCGAGAAGCACCAGCGCAGTCAACCGCTCCGGGTCGGTTTTCACGCCGCGTACGTCCACGCCTTCGCGCACCAGCTGTTCACGGATGAAGCGGCCCATATGCTCGTCACCAACGCGCGTGATGACGGCACTGGCAAGGCCGAGCCGCGCAGCGCCGGCCGCAATATTGGTGGGAGAGCCGCCAATATATTTGGCAAAGGAGGCCATGTCCTCCAGCCGGCCGCCGACCTGCGAACCATAAAGGTCGACCGACGAGCGCCCGATCGTGATAAGGTCAAGTTTTTTCAAAAGCTTCCTCCTTCGGACCCCGCATTGAGGGAGCCTGATGCCAGTGGGCCTCCTCCGCCCACTTTCTGTCTCACCACCTTCGGGTGCATTCACGAGACGGACAATTATGGAATGCCCGTTTCATGAATTTGGATCATAAATTCTATTTTTTATGTTTTCAATAAAAATATTCAGGCTGTTTTGCGCGTTCCCACAGCGACAGCGAGTGTAATGGCGAGACAGAGCGTGGCGGAAAGCGAGCGGAATGCGCCAAAATCGATTTCCGTTACCGTGAGCAGCGTCGCGCCGGACTTGCGTAGCGGATTGACGGCCGAATCGGACATGGCGACAACGGGAATGCCGTTGGCGCGGGCCATCTCGGCCAATTCCAGCGTTTCCGCCGAATAGGGGGAGAAAGTGATCGCAATCAGCGCGTCATCGCGGGAGATGGCGCTTAGATTGCCAAGGCCACCGACGGCGCTGTGCAAAACCGCAGGTACCTTCATTTTTTCGAAGGCGTAAGCGAGGTAACTGGCAATGGGGAAGGAGCGCCGCAAACCGATGATATGCACGGTGCGCGCCTGTGCCAGCGCCGAGACCGCCTCGTCAAGCTGCCGTGTATCGACCGATTTCAGCAGCATTTCCAATGAGGACCGGCCAGCCTCCACGAACTCCGCCAACAGGCCCGACGCGCTCTCGTCGCCCTTTTCGCGCAGGTGGTCCAGCCGGGTCGCATAATCCGGCCAGCCGCCGACATAGGAATCGCGAAACAGGCGCTGCATCTCCGAAAAGCCGGAAAAACCCATGATCTGGCAAAAGCGCATGAATGCAGACGGCTGCACGCCGGCACCTTCTGCCATTTCGGCGACGGTGGAAACGGCAATGCGATCCTGATTGGACGCGACATAATCTGCACATTGACGTAATCGTTTCGGCAGGCCTTCCGCGACCTGAAGCAACCGCTCCTCAAAAGCCTTCACGGAGTCTGGCGCATCGATTGCCGTCATTGTCGTTCCTTTGTGCAGATTGAAATCGTGTGCACTTTAACTGCAATGGAATTTTTATTCCATTGTGTTTTTTACGAACGGATCAATGAAGCGGGATCGGGGTTTGTTGCGGTGTGTGATCGGGTTAACTTTCGTCATTCCGGCTCGAGGCCGGAACGACGAAGAGGGGATGATTGACGCTTTTGGGTCAGTGCAATCCACCCACGCCAAGATGCGTATCAACAATATCCGGGTTCGCCGCAAGATCGTCGGACGGTCCTGACCAGACGATGCGGCCGCGTTCCATGATGATGGCGTGGTCGGCGAAGTCGATGGCCATCTGGATGCGCTGTTCGATGAGAAGAATGGTCATTTCGCCCGATTGCGCGAGTTTCGAGAAGGCCGCCATCAGTTCCTCGCAGATAACAGGGGCGAGACCTTCGAGGGGTTCATCGAGAAGCAGCACCTGCGGCTGGCCGAGGATGGTGCGGGCGGTGGAAAGCATCTGCTGCTCGCCACCGGAGAGTTGCGAGCCGAGATTGCGGCGTCTTTCCTTCAGGCGCGGAAACAGCGTGTAGGCTTCCTCGATGGCCGATTTCGGCCGGCCCTTGAGGCCGACGAAGAGGTTTTCTTCGACTGTGAGTGTCGGAAAGACATCGCGGGTTTGCGGCACGTAACCGAGACCGGCGAGGGCGCGGGCAGCACTCGGCAGGGCGGTGATGTCCTGCCCGCCGAGATGGATATCACCGGCAAATCGTTTCGTCTGCCCGGCAAGCGTGGCAAACAGGCTTGTCTTGCCAACGCCGTTACGTCCGAGCACCGCGAAACGCGAACCGGCGGGAACGGAGAGCGACAGACCCTCGATGACACGGGTGGGGCCGTAACCGGCGGTCAGGTTGGCGATTTCAAGCGGCGCTGCGGGCATTGGCGTAACTTCCGAGATAGGCTTGGCGGACTTCTGCGTTGCTGGTGACTTCGCCAGGCGAACCGTCGAATATGACGGCGCCTGCGGCGAGCACGACCACACGTCTGGCGAAACGGAAGACCAGATCCATGTCGTGTTCGATCATCAATATGGCGAGGTCGGCGGGCAGGCGATCGAGCGCCTGTTCGATACGCGCCGTTTCCGTCGAGGGAACGCCGGCGGCAGGTTCATCAAGCAGCAGGATTTTGGGCTTGAGCGCCATGGCAAGTGCGATCTCGATGAGCCGCTGCTGGCCATAGGCGATTTCACGGACGCGGGTTTCGGCGATGGCAAGCAGGCCAAGCGTTCCGAGAATGTCGCGCGCCTCGCTCATCACCGTTGGCATGGAGCGGTAACGGCCGAAAATCCGGCCCGTCCTGCCTTCCCTTTGCAGAATGGCGAGTGCGACATGTTCCTCCGGCGTCATGTCCTGGAACAGTCGCGTCACCTGAAACGAGCGGACAAGTCCGCGCTTCACGCGCTGACTGGCGCTGAGCCCCGTCACGTCTTCTCCGGCAATCCGCACGGTTCCGGCGGATGGCTTGATGTTTCCGGTAACGAGGTTGACGAAGGTGGTCTTGCCGGCGCCGTTGGGCCCGATCAGCACGGTGCGATCTCCGGGCGAAAGCGACAGCGAGACATTGTTGGTAACGACGAGACCGCCGAAATTTTTCTGCAGGCCGGAAACTTCGAAAATGGCGCTCATTTGCGATCTCCCCTCAGGCGCGCGATGATTTGTTCGCCCGCGCCATAAAGGCCGCGCGGCGCAAACAGCACGACGGCGATCAGAAGCAGGCCGACGATTGTGAGCCAGTGGAACGGGTTGGCGGCGGAAACGACGTCCTCGAACCACATGAAGGTGACGGTGCCGATCAGCGCGCCATAAAGCGAGCCCGCGCCACCGAGAACCAGCATGACCAGCGCTTCGGCAGACAGCGTGAAGCTGAGGCTGTCGAGGCCGACCACCTGCGTGGAGATGGCGTTCAGCGCGCCGCCGATTCCGGCAACGATGCCTGATATCACGAACATCTTCAAAATCGTGCCATTGACCGAACCGCCCATGGCCTGAATGCGGATGCTGTCCTGCTTGACGCCGCGACACAGCATGCCGAAGGGCGAATTGACGACGACGCGAAGTGCCAGAAAAACCAGAAGCAGCAGGCATACGCCGTAGATATAGGCGGTGCGGCCGTAAAGATCGAATTCGAAGGTGCCGAACAGCGCATCGGGCGAGACGCCGGCAAGCCCGTCGCTGCCGCCCGTCCAGTCCGACGCCTTGTTGGCCGCCTCGTGGAAAAGATGAACGACGGCGATGGACAGCACCAGTTGCGGCAGGCCGTGCGCGCGCAACAGAATGGTGCCGGACAGCAATCCCGCGATGCCGCCCACTGCTGCGCCGATGAGGGTCATGAGAAGCGGGTCGGTGATACCGTAGTGGGCAGCGGCAATGCCGGCGGCATAGGCGCCAGCACCGAACAGGGCCGCATGGCCAAGTGTCGCCACGCCGCAATAGCCGGTAACGAGATCGATGGAGAGCACGAGAAGCGCTATCGCGATGATGCGCGTCAACAGCGCCAGATTATCCGGAAACAGGAAGTAACCGGCGATGGCGGCGATGATGATGAGCAGCGGACCGCCAATCGCGCGCAGGGGCGAGCGGGCCTTCGGCGGTTTTGCTGTTTCAGTGAGGTCGTTCATGAGCACCGCCATCTCATTTCGCCCTTCCAAGAAGGCCGCGCGGAAACAGCGTGATGATCACGATGACCGCCAGATAGAAAAAGAATTCGCCATATTCGGGCGCAAGATACCGCCCGGTCGTATCGATGGCGCCGAGCAGCAGACAGGCGATCAGCGCGCCGGGGATCGAGCCTGCGCCGCCGACGGATACGACCACCAGGAAGGTGACCATGTAGCGCAGCGCATAATAGGGTTCGACCGGCAGCAATTCTGCGCCGATGACGCCGCCCATTGCGGCAAGGCCGACGGCGATGGCGAAGCTTACGGCATAGATGATTTCGGTGCGCACGCCGAGGGCTGCTGCCATGGCCGCATTGTCCACGGCTGCCCGCAACTTGATGCCGAAGGCGGTCTTTTCGAACGTGAACCAAAGTGCCGCCGCCACCACGAGGCCAGCGACGATGGCGAAGATGCGGTGGGTGGCGATGGTGCGAAAACCGAGATCGGTAGGACCGGCCAGTTCCTGCGGCAGCGGAATGGTTTTGAGCGTTGGCCCGAACACGAAATTGGCTATGCCGATGATGCAGAAGGTGATGCCGATGGTCATCAGCACCTGCGTCAGTTCGGGTGCGCCGTAGATGCGCCGGTAGAGAAACCGTTCGAGCGGTATGGCGATCACGATGGTGCCGACAATCGCAACGAGGATTGCCGCCGCGTAACCAAGGCCGAGGCCATGGGCGGCATAGGAGGCGAGATACCCGCCGATCATGGCGAAGGCGCCGTGGGCGAGATTGACCACACGCATCAGCCCCATTGTCACGGATAGGCCGATGGAGATGATGAAAAGCACCATTCCATAGGCAAGCGCATCGACAAGGATGCTGAAGACCGTCTGCATGTTCGAAAGCTCCTCGTGATGCAATTGCACCCGTGCCGGAGCCGCCCGCAAAAGGCGGCGCCGGTCATTTCCGTCTCAATGCTTACTTGGCGGCGGCAAGGCCCGGATCGCCCTGTTTTTCGAAAGTCTGGACTTCCTTGTTGTAATAATTGCCGTCATCGCCCTTGGAGACTTCGCGCAGGTAGATGTTCTGCGTGATGTGACGGCTCTGCGGATCGATGCTGACAGGGCCGCGCGGGCTTGTCCAGGAAAGACCCTTCACCGCCTCGACAGCCTTTTCCGCATCCTGTTTGCCGCCGGTCGCCTCGATCATCTTGGTGATGACATACATGCCGTCAAACGCGCCGACTGCGGGGAAGGACAGTTCCTTCTGATTGCCAATGGCCTTGGTTGCGGCCTCCACGAAGTTCTTGTTTTCGGGTGAATCGTGGGAGACGGCATAGTGGAAGGTAGTCTGCATGCCGAGCGCTGCTTCGCCAAGGGCCGGCAGATCCGATTCCTGTGTAAGATCGCCCGGCGCGAAAAGCTTGATGCCTGATGATTTCAGGCCGTTGTCGTTGAAGGCCTTCACGAAGCCGAGCGTCGTCGGGCCGGAGGGCAGGAAGGCGAAGACGCCTTGTGCGCCGGAATCCTTCACGCGCTGCATGATGGGGCTGAAATCATTGGTGGAAAGCGGCATGCGAATGCTTTCCACAACTTCGCCGCCAGCGGCGGTGAAGGCTGCCTTGAAGGCGTTCTCCGCGTCAACGCCCGGGCCGTAATCGCTGACCAGCGAAATAACCTTCTTGACGCCGCCATCGAAAGCCACCTTGGCGATGGGCGTGGATGTCTGCCATGTCGTGAACGAGGTGCGCACCACGTAGGGGCTTTTGGTAACGATGGCCGATGTGGCCGCATTCATGATGACCATGGGCACATTGCCTTGTTTCAGCAGTGGCGTAACCGCCATGGCGTCGGGCGTAAAATAGAAGCCCGCGAGATATTGCACGCCTTCCTTTACAACCAGCTCCTGCGCCAGCGCCTTGGATTGCGCCGGATCGGCCTGCGGCACATCGCGGTAGACGACTTCGACAGTGTCATTGCCCACCTTGTTGCCGTGAAGCGAAAACCAGGCGTCTATGCCGGCCTTGAAGTTCTTGCCCTGCAGCGCGAAGGGGCCGGAGAACGGGCCGACCACGCCGACCTTGATCGTCTCGGCATAGGCAACCGAACTGAAGCAGATGGCCGCGATTGCGGCGGTGATCCGTAATTTCATGATTTCCTCCCAATTGATCCGTGGCTCCCTCCACCGATCCAGCCAGTCAAACTGGTAAGTGCGATGGCCAAAGTAAAATGAAAAAAAGGGGGCAATAAATAACCTGATGGTTATGGATCGCCGCCTTATCCGGTTCTGCCCGATATTGGATCATACAATAGGGATAGTCTGGCGATTCTCAATTGCCGCAGCCGCTGCAGCCATCACGAATGGTCCCGTTTCAGCATGCTGCTTCCAAATGTCGCCGTTATGAAAAATGCCCTGCGCCACGGGGCCGGAAAATGACGATAATATGCGCGTAATCCCGGTGCCTTAACCAGTTCTAAGGGGATTGCCCGTAGTCTCCCGAAGCATATTTTGAATTTCATTTGGTGTCTTGATGGGCGAATACCAGAATAAAGCCGTTGATCTTATGCGGAATCGCGTTGGCGACAGTATACTCAACAACAAGATCGAGCGCCGCGAAGCTTTTCTCCGCAAGGCGCTGGCGCTGTATCACGTCATGGGCGGCGAGGCGGATGGCATGCGCGCCGCGGTGGAAGATGTTGTGCACCTGCCGAAGCCGAGCGTCGATGTCGCTGTTGGCGACGTGATGCATGAACTGGCAGCAATCGGTCACGTCGCCGATCTCGATATTATTCAGGCCGGATATAACAAACTTGATGCCGCCAATCTGCATATTTTGAGCAAGGGCAAGCGGCTTTTGCAGAAGCAGCAGGAAAAGAAGCTTGCCGCCACGGCTGAGAAGTAAGCCGTACAAAGGGCAACTGAGGGTGATGACAAAGCTCCCTCACACCCGGCGTCATCCCTGGGATTGTCCCAAGGATCCAATCACGTCCAACTAGACCAAGACGTTGCAGCTGCTCCGGACAAGCCCAAGCATGACGGACGAGGGCTTCGGGACTTCGCCATCATTCTGAAGCCCCCAATCGGGGGCGCTTCGAAATCAGGCAACGTCCGCGACGAAAATATCCTGCCAGGCGTCGTAAGCGGAAAGAACCGTTTCCATCTGCGCCGTGTGGCCGGTGATGAAGTCATCGCCGTAGATCGTCTCATCAGGATATTCGGTAATCAGCGTCATCGGCACTGTGTGGCGGTCGTCGATGGACGACAGGCACGGGAAACCGTTGATGATGCGGAAACCGGTTTCACCGGCGTGAATCTCGTAAAGCGCGATCTGGCGGTTGTTGTAATCCAGCAGGCCCGGAATGGCGCCGAGATGGCGGGTAACCCGGTCGAGCAGGGCTTCCGCCTGCTTTTCCCAATCCGCATGGTGGCGGATGATCAGGAAAAAGCCCTTCGGCAGCGTCCACATGGCGAAATTGCGCGGCACATAACCGGAAAGCGGACGGGTCCATTCGTGCGAGGGATAACCGTGCAGGTTCACATGCAGGCTCGCGCCGCTCATCTCCTGCGCGCTGAAACGGATTGCCTTCTCGTTGAGATGGACGCCCGAATTTTCCCGCGTGCGATATTCGAGATCGTCGCCGAGCGCCGTGTACCGCGCCGCATGGTGCATGTGGCGTGGATTGTCGGCGCGCAGCCGCTGGTGCAGGGCATAACCATCGGGGTTTTCCAGCGGCGAAATGGTGAAATGCGCGCCCTGTCTTTCCGCAAGTTTGCGGGCGGCGCGGACGGCGCCAACGATGCCGGTGGTTTCATTGGGATGCTGGCCGCCGCTGATCATCACGGCGGCATCGCTGCCCGCGACATAACGGGCGGCAAGAACGCGGCCCGACCGCGAGCGGGCCTCGAACGCCTCGCCGCCGATCTCGGCAAGCATACGCGCGATCTGAGACGCCGCCACCGGTTCGCGGGCCTCGTCGATCCGCTGTTCGCCGCCATCCAGGAAAGTGGTGGTGAGTGCACGGGTCTCGATACGGACCGAAACGTCGCCGTTGCTTTTAACGACTTCCGGAACGATCTGGCCGGGTTTCAGGCCCCGGTCGCCCAGCGGCCGGCCGGATTTCTTCTGGAAGAATTCCAGGAGGGAGAAATAGAAATCCTCGTGCAGCGCTTCACGCAGGCTGATCACCTCGTCCCCGACCGGCAGCGCCATGTCTTCGGACGGGTGCGTGACGTGAATGTTCAATTCCTCGAAATAGGGTTCCTCATCGCCCCAGCCGTGGTTGGCGAAGGCATTGATTGCCGCTTCGAAAAGCTGCTCGTAATCCGTCTCCAGCCGCTCGCCCGTAGCGTCACCGGCCGGACGGAACCAGCCGGTTGGCGAGACATTGGTTTCGCCGACGATATCGGTATGAACCCGGTTGGGAGCGAGAACCTTCAGGGTTTCCTTCTTGCCGTTGCGGCTCAGCGTAACGTCATAATGAAGGGCGTCGTCGTCGCGGGCGATAAAATCGATCTTCGCGTCGCCGGCTAGTGCCGCCAGCGGATAGGCCTCCAGCCGGAAACGATTGGCGGGTGCATTGGCGTGCACCGGGTAATGCACCTCGATGGCATCGACGCCACCAAGATTGATCTCTTCCAGAAAGGTGAAGAGAAGCGGTTTGTAGGCGCTGCGGATGCGGGCACTGACGCCTTTTTTCTTCAGCCTTTCTTCGGCCTCGCGGCGGCTTTTGGCGTCATCGAACGTCCATGCCTCGAAGGACTGGCCGGGCGCGGAGTTGGCGAGAAGCACATCCAGAGTACGCTTGAAGGTCTGGTCGAAAATCTGGCTCATCACGATCACCTTGAGGTTCTGCCGGTGGGGTCGAGGCTGTCGCGCAGCCAGTCACCGAGAAGGTTGAGGCCAAGCACGGTCAGAAGGATGGCAAGACCGGGGAAGACGCTGACCCACCATGCCGTTTGCAGATAGGTGCGGCCATCCGCCAGCATGCCGCCCCAGCTCGGAATGGTCGGATCGACACCGAGGCCGAGGAAGGTGAGGCTGCTTTCCAGCAGGATGTTGTTGGCGACGTTGAGCGTCATCAGCACGATGACCGGGCCGATCAGGTTCGGCAGAAGGTGCTGGAGAATGATGCGCCAGTCCTTCACGCCAATGGCGCGGGCGGACAGGATGAATTCCCGTTCGCGCAGCGTCAGCACCGAGCCGCGCACCAGACGGGCATATTGTACCCATTGCGAGACGATCAGGAGGATGATGGTGTTGGTGAGGCTGCCGCCAACAATTGCGATGAAGGTGATGGCCAAGAGAATGAAGGGCATGGCGAGCTGGATATCGGCAAAGCGCATGACCAGCATGTCCCAGAAGCCGCGATAATAACCGGCGACCAGGCCGACGATCACGCCGAAGACCACGGCCCCGATGACCGAGGTGAAACCGACGAGCAGCGAAATCTTGCCGCCGGCCACGACACGGGCCAGTACGTCACGGCCGAGCGGATCGGTGCCGAGCGGATGGGCGGCGCTAGTGAAGGGCTTGGCAAGGCGCGCCATCAGGTCGATCTTTTCGGCACCGCCCGGAAACAGCACGTCGGAAAGAAGAACGGCAAGGCAGATGACGACGGTAAGTAGGGCGCCGAGGATGAATTCGAGATTGTTGAAGCGCGACAGGCGCGAGGTTTTGGCAGCCATCGTCAATTACTCCGTGCGGATGCGCGGATCGACCAGCCCGTAGGCGATATCGACCAGAAGGTTGATGCCGACGATCATCAGCGACAGCACGGTGATGACGGCCTGAAGCACGGGATAGTCGCGCGCGCCCACCGCATCGAAGGCGAGCGTGCCGAGACCCGGCCAGTTGAAGACGCGCTCGATGACGACGATGCCGCCGAGAAGTCCGCCGAATTGCAGGCCGAAATAGGTAATCAGCGGAATGGCGCAGTTACGCAGCGCATGCTTGTAAAGCACCTTGTTTTCGCTGAGGCCCTTGGCGCGCGCCACCATGACATATTGCGAGCGCAGCGTATCGAGCATGGCCGTGCGCACCAGGCGGACATTGGTAGCCGTCAGGATAACGCCCATGGTGACCGATGGCATGATGTAGCTTGCAAAGCCGCCCATGCCGCTTGGCGGCAGCCAGCCGAGCGTGATGGAGAAAAGCAGCACCAGCATGGTGGCCAGCCAGAAATTGGGGAATGACAGGCCGACGAGCGAGAAGATACGGATCACCTGATCGGCCGTCTTGCCGCGCGAGGTCGCGGCCTTGATGCCGAGCGGAATGGAAAGCGCAATCGACACCGCCATGGAGATGAAGGCGAGAAGCAGCGTGGCGGGCAGGGCATCGGCGATGAGCCGCGATACCGGCGTGCTGCCAGTGAAGCTGCGGCCGAAATCGAGCGTAACCAGGCCTTTCAGGAAGCTGAAATATTGCACGAAGAACGGCCGGTCGGTTCCAAGCGCCGCACGAATGCGCGCCAGATCGTCTTCCGTCATGCTGCCGCCGCCCTGGAACATGGTGACAGCCGGATCGCCCGTCAGGCGAATGGCGAAGGAAACGAGAAGGGTGATGGCGATGACGACGAAAATCGCCTGCAGCAATCGCTTGATGAGGAAACCGGCCACGTTTTTTACCTTGAAGAGAGACCCGACCTTGCCCGCGGGATGGCGGGCAAGGCGCTTTTAGGGAGGATAAGCCTGATTATTCGACGGTGACGTCGGTCAGCTTCAGGCGGTTATCCGGCGGTGCCACGAAACCCTTGACCCGCTTGTTGATGCCGTAAATGGCATTGGTGTTGTAAAGCGGAATTTCCAGCGCGCGCTCGGCGGCATAGGCGCCGACTTGCTTGAGGATCTTTTCGCGCTCGGCTCGGTCAGTCAGCGGGCGCTGCGATTCCAGCAGCTTGTCCAGCTTCTCGTCCTTGTCGTAAGGATTCCACTTTTCACCCGAGTGGTACATGGAATAGGCCGTGTTGTCGTAATCGAAGGTCCAGCCGCCCCATTTCTGCTGGAACATCGCGCCGGTCTTGCCCTGCGGGATGATGTCGTTCAGGAGCACGTTGGTCTCATAGGGCTTGATGGTGGCGGTGATGCCGACCATGGACAGATAGCTGGAGATGACCTGCGCGACTTCGTTCATCGTCGCATCGTTGCCTCTGATATCGATCTGCAGTGCCGCACCTGGCTTGACGCCGGCTTCCGCGAGCAGCTTCTTTGCGCCTTCCGGATCATAAGGCAGCGGCTTCAGATCGGCGTCGTAACCGAAGGACAGCGCGCTCTGGAAGCTGGCGATTTCCGAGGCCTGACCGGCAAGGATCGACTTGACGATCGTGCCGCGATCAACGGCCATGATGATGGCCCTGCGCACCTTGGGATCAGCGGTGATGCCGTCACGAGTGTTGAAACGCAGCGCATCCACCGTCGGGCCTGGAACGCTGACGATCTCCAGCTTGGAATCGCCTTCGATGACCGGGATCATGCCAATCGGGATGGTGGGCGGAATGACGAGATCGACGCGGCCGGCCTGCAATTCGGCAACTGCGGTCGCCGGCTCGGCGATGAAGCGGAATTCCAGTTCGGAGAGCTTTGGTGCGCCGCCCCAGTAATCCGGGTTGGCTTCCAGCTTGATGTTGGTCTTCGGCGCATAGGAGACGAATTTGAACGCGCCGGTGCCGACCGGGTTGAGGTTGAAGTTGTCCTCACCCTTTTCCTGAATGTATTTCGGCGGTACGATCATGCCGCCATAACCGGCAAGCTTGGTCAGAAGCACCGGATCGGGCGCCTTGAGCTTCATGTCGACGGTATAGTCGTCGATGACGTCGACGCTTTCGATGGCGACATAGTTGGAGCGCTGCGGGCCCTTGGCACCCTGTTCGCCGAGAAGGCGCTCGAAGGTGAACTTGACGGCGGCGGCGTTGAAGGGCTCGCCATTATGGAACTTGACGTTCTGGCGCAGCTTGAAGCGGATGCGCTTGCCTTCATCCAGCTCTTCCCAGGATTCGGCAAGGCCGGGCACGAGTTTCAGGTCCGGACCGCGATAGGTCAGGCCATCAAAGATGTTGGTGGCGACAGCTGCCCATTGCACCAGGAAGGTGTCGATCGGATCCCAGCTGCCGGGGTCCTGCGGGCTGGAAATGGTCATCTTGCCGGCGGCGAAAGCCGGCGCTGCGGTGAAGGCCGTGCCGGCCAGCGCAAGCGCGACGAACGTTGCCGTCATCCCCTTTTTGATTTTTGTCATCTACCTGTTCCTCTTCAGATGGTTACGGTTTTGGTTATTGTTCAGGCACTCTTCGCGATGAAGTGGCCTGGATTGATTTCCTCATGGGCGAGAATGGCGGGCTCATCGCCGACGCGGCGCACGGGATTGGGAATTTCGCCCTCGATCATGGCGATGCGGCGCTCGATCAGGGGGTCGGCAACCGGCACTGCTGAAAGCAGCCGGCGCGTATAATCATGCGTGGGCGTTTCGAAGACCTGCTGGCGGCTGCCCATTTCCATGATCTGGCCGAGATAAAGCACCGCGACGCGGTGGCTCATCTTTTCCACCACCGCCATGTCATGGCTGATGAACAGGTAAGCAAGACCACGTTCCGCCTGCAAATCCATGAACAGATTGATGATCTGGGCCTGGATGGAGACATCGAGCGCCGACAGCGCTTCATCGGCGATGATGAGCTTGGGATCGGAGGCGAGCGCGCGGGCAATGCAGACACGCTGCCGCTGGCCGCCCGAAAACTCGTGCGGATACCGCGATGCATGTTCCGAACTCAGACCCACCCGTTCCAGCAGTTCATCCACCCGGCGGCGCACCGCCTTGGCATCGTTGATCAGGCCGTGGGTATTGATCGGTTCGGCGATCGAGAAGCCTACCGTCTTGCGCGGATCGAGCGAGGCGAAGGGGTCCTGGAAGATATATTGCACTTCCTGCCGCATGCGGAAACGTTCCGCTGCCGACATCTCAGAATAGCTGCGGCCGTTGAAGGATATTTCGCCTGATACCGCCGATTGCAGCTGCTGGATTGTGCGACCGATGGTGGATTTGCCCGAACCGGATTCACCGACCAGCGCCAGTGTCTCTCCGGCATGGATGTCGAAGCTGACCTTCTGCACGGCGCTGCAACGGTGCGTCGCCTTGCCGAACAGGTTCTTGCGAATATCGAAGCGAACGAACAGGTCGCGAACCGAAAGCAGCGGCTTCTCGTCGTATTTTGCGGTGTTCTGCACCCGTTCCTCGCCCACCACGACCGGCTGGCCATCCTGCAGGACGGTGAGCGGAAGGCGCTTGGGAAACTCTTCGCCGGTCATGCTGCCGAGGCGCGGAACGGCGGAAAGCAGCGCCCGCGTATAGGGATGCTGCGGATTGGCGAAGATGTCCTTGACCGGGCCTTCCTCAACCTTCCTGCCCTTCCACATGACGACGACGTCATCGGCCATTTCCGCCACCACGCCCATGTCATGGGTGATGAAGACCATGCCCATGCCGAGCTTCTTTTGCAGGTCGCGCATGATGTTGAGGATCTGCGCCTGAATGGTGACATCAAGTGCCGTCGTCGGTTCGTCGGCGATCAGCAGCTTCGGCCGACAGGCAAGCGCCATGGCAATCATCACGCGCTGGCGCATGCCGCCGGAAAGCTGATGCGGATAACGGTGCAGAAGCTCGACCGCATCCGGCAACCGCACCATGTCGAGCAACTTTTTTGCCTCGGCCATGGCCGCCGCCTTGCCCATTTTCTCGTGCAGGACAAGCACTTCGCAGATCTGGTCACCGATGGTGAAGACCGGGTTCAGCGACGTCATCGGCTCCTGGAAGATCATGGCGATCTCCTTGCCGCGGATCGACCGCATTTCCTTCTGCGATGCCTTCAGCAGATCCTTGCCTTCGAACATGATGCGACCAGCGGGGTAAGTCGCGCCCATCATATCCGCAAGACGCATGGTCGAGAGCGACGTGACCGATTTGCCCGATCCGGATTCGCCGACGATCGCCACCGTCCTGCCGGCTTCCACGGCAAAGGAAATATCGTCCACGACGCGGCTGTCGCCGAACTCAACGCTCAGGTTTTCAACCGACAGGAGGGCGTTGCGGTTTGCGGCAGTCATATCAGCGTCTCCGGCTTGGCATGCGCGGCAATGCCGGCGCGGCCATCTGAAATAGTGAGGGGGCAAGGGCGTGGGGCAGGCGCGCGGGATGAAACGCTGTGCCGGAGGATGGGAGTGTCAAAAGAAAGCGCATGGCGTTTCAGGCGCGATGTAGATTGGCTGCTGCCGGTCGATACGGGAATTGCGACCTGGTCGAAGTGCTACGGGCGACCTCACCGGTGCCGGTAAAATGCCTGGTACCAGTCTCAGAATCGATGATGCGCATGAACTTGTATTCCCCACCCCTTGTTTTACAAAAAAGCTAACAAAACAGGACAATCATGTCCATAGTGTTGAACAATTTTTGTATACTGCTCTACAAATACGCAAGTGCATTTATTTTGGGCGCGGGTGTGCCGAAGGGCCGGACCCCGATTAAGGGATGTTTTTAGTCTGTATTGAGGATGTATCGATTTCAGTGGTTGCGGGTGCCGCTGCCCGTGATACAGGCCGGACGAAGACCATTGAAAAAGGATACCGGGTATGACGAATAGAACGGTTGCGGTCAGGCTATCCGGCTTCCTGCGTTGCGCATCGGTGCAGGATGTCCAACTTGTAGAAAGCCATCTACCCGATCACATTCGCCTGACCAGAGCGGAGCCGGGCTGTATTTCCTTTGAGGTATCGCAGACCGAAGACCCCCTGATCTGGAGGGTGGAAGAGCTTTTTGTGGACCGCGCTGCTTTCGATTTTCATCAGCAGCGCACGCGCGCATCTAAGTGGTTTGTTGCCACCTCCGCCATTCCACGGGACTATGAGATAGTGACGCTGGCGTAAATAAAGACAGGCCGCAGCGGCATTCCTGCCGGCTGCGGCCTGTTTGGATTTTTGGAGCACCAGTGGACTGGTGTCTGCGCCTATTCCTTCGGCATGCCGATCGGTGGCGCAAGACGCCGTTGCGCAGCGATGCGGAAGGGGGCGTTCATCGCGCCATAACCGCCGTAGGCACCGCGCCTTTCGACGATTTCGAAGAAGAACCCTTCGCCGAAGGTGCGGCTGTATATCTGGAAATATTCGCCGTTGTCGTCCCGGTCGTAGAGGATGCTTGCTTCCCGGAGTGCGTCGGAGAATTCCGGTTCCAGCCCGAAGCGGGCCTCCAGATCGTCATAATAATTGCGCGAGATCGGCAGGGCGTGAAAGCCGCGCGCATGCAGAGCCTTGGCGGTGGCGAAGATATCGTCCGTGGCGAAGGCGATGTGCTGGATGCTGGTGCCGAAACCCTCCGCCAGAAATTTGCCGGCAAAGGTCTTTCGGTTGTCGGCGCCGTTCATGGTCAGGCGGAAACGCGGGGAGGGCACGCTTTCTATGGCCTGACTGCGCACCAGACCGCCGGGATCGACCACATCCACCATCGGCGTGCGGCGCGTTGAAAACAGCGATGTGTAAAACAGAAGCCAGGTCAGCATTTCATCGTAATGCGTTGTTTGCGCAAGATGGTCGATGCGGGTCAGTCCGGTATTACCTGCCGGTGCCGTCGCATCGACCGGTGCGAATTCATTGTCCCAGATGGAGGCGAGCGCCGTGGACCCGTCGAGGAAATAGATGACGCCATTGCCCACGCCCTGAATGGCTGGAACCGCGACTTCGCCGGATTTGCGCGGTTCGGCGAATGTCGGCGCGCCCAGCGCTGCCGCACGCGCAAGCGCTGCCTGCGCATCATCGACCTTCAGGCCGAACGCATAGGCATTGGTGCCGTGGATGGAGTAGGATGCACCGGCGAAACTCTCACCGGTACCGCCGGTATTGATGACGATGCGAATGTCGCCCTGCGTATAGAGGTCGACATCGCGATTGCGGTGCCTCGCGGTTTTATCAAAACCGAGTGTGGCGAGCAGCGCTTCCAGATTGGCCTTTTCCTCCGGTGCCGTTGTGAACTCGACAAACTCCACGCCTTCCGTCTGCACCCGCTCAGGCATGGCGGGCGCCTCGATGCGGATGTCGGGCTCCAGACGGCGCACCTGATCCATGAGGTTGATGAGCGAACGATGGCCGTCCTCAGCCAGCAGGCGCGCCGAGCCACCGCGGAACTGGTCGTTGAAGATTTCGAGCGACAGCGGGCCGCTATAACCGGTTGCGGCGACAGCGCGCATGAAATCCACCACCGGCAGATCGCCTTCGCCGGGCATGTTGCGGAAATGCCGGCTCCAGTACAACAGGTCCATGTCAATCAGCGGTGCGTCGGCCAATTGCACGATGAAGATCTTGTCGCCGGGAATGGAGCGGATGGAGTTGGGATCGATCTTGCGCGACAGCGTGTGGAAGCTGTCGAGGATGATACCGACATTGGGGTGATCGGCGCGGCGCACCACTTCCCACGCATCGCGATGATCGCTGATGTGCCGGCCCCAGGCCAGGGCCTCGTAACCCACGCGAACGCCATGCCTGGCCGCAAGCTCGCCAAGCTCATGGAAATCGGCGGCGGCGCGGTCTATGCCACCCAGCGACACCGGCGAGACATTCGAGCAGATCAGCATCAGATCGGTCCCGAGTTCGCCCATGATGTCGAATTTACGCCCTGCGCGCTCGAAGGCGCGGGCGCGGTGCGGTTCCGGCATGCCTTCGAAATCGCGGAACGGCTGGAAAAGCGTGATATCCAGCCCATGATCTGCCGCAAGGGTCTTAACCTCGCGCGGCGAGGCGTCGTAGGTCAGGAAATCGTTCTCGAAAATCTCCACACCAGTGAAACCGGCCTTGGCAATGGCCGCCAGTTTCTCCGGGAATTCGCCGCTGATGGAGACGGTGGCGATGGAAGTACGCATTGGCACGCCCTGTTTGCCTGTGTCATAGCTCGCCATATTGCGTTCCTTTTCAGCGTTATGTACTAATTGGTTAATAATAGGGGTGCGGCGGCAAGCCGTATACCCTGCTGATGGATGGATCATGACAAAAAGCGCAACTTCGAACGGCACCAGCGAAACCCGGCAGGCGAAGCGCGATCCGGAAGGCGTGCGCCGAGACATTCTTTCCGTTGCGATGGAGGAGTTTTCGCAAAACGGCCTGTCGGGGGCGCGCATCGATGAGATCGCCGCCCGCACGCGTACATCCAAGCGGATGATCTATTATTATTTTACCGACAAGGAAGGGCTTTACCAGCGCGTTCTTGAAGAAGCCTATGCCAAGGTGCGTGGCGGCGAGAGCGATCTGGAGCTGGACGGTCTGGAGCCGGTTGCGGCGCTCGAAAAGCTCTGTCGGTTCACTTTCGATCACCATCGCCGCAACCCGGCTTTCATCCGCATGGTGATGATCGAGAACATTCATCACGGCCGGCACATGCAATCGTCCGGAACGATCCGCCAGCTCAACCGGCCGGCCATCGATGCCCTGGAAAGCGTGCTGCTGCGCGGCCAGAGGAGCGGCATTTTCCGCAACGGCATCAATGCGCTGGAACTGCACTGGCAGATCAGCGCGCTGTCCTTTTTCAACGTCTCGAACGTCGCAACCTTCTCGTTCATCTTCGGCGACGGGCTGTTTACCGAGAAGGGTCAGCAAACATTGTCGCATCACGTCAGCGACATGGTGTTGCGATATGTGCTGAGCCCGGACCATATCACGAAGATCGGGAAAGACGGCCGATGAGGTGGCTGAGCGCCACCCCGTAACCTTCGATGCCGAGACCGGCGATCACGCCTTCGGCGCGCGTCGAGATATAGGAATGGTGGCGGAAGATCTCCCGTTTGTGGATGTTGGAAATGTGAACCTCGATCACCGGTGCCTCGAAGGTATTGAGTGCATCGAGGATCGCCACCGAGGTATGGGTAAAGGCACCGGGATTGATGACGATCCCTGCCGATGTGCCGCGCGCCGCATGGATCCAGTCTATCAGCTCGTATTCCCGGTTGCTCTGGGCAAAGAATATCTCGTGCCCCGCCGCCTCGGCAATCGCGCGGCAATTGGCCTCCACATCGGCCATCGTCTCGTAGCCGTAGATTTCCGGCTGGCGTTGGCCGAGCAGGTTGAGGTTCGGTCCGTTAAGTATGGTGAAAAGGCTCACGTCACACCCTCTTTCGTGCAAATTTCGGTAAAATGTGCCGTCATGCGTTCGGCATCAGGTTCACGGCCGCAGAACAGCCGAAACGCGCCAACAGCCTGAAACACCGTCATGCCGCCGCCGGGCAGGGTGCGACAGCCTTTTTGGGCCGCCGTCGCCAGAAGCTCGGTCACCAGCGGCATATAAACGATATCGGCCACCCAGTGCCGTTGTTCAAGAAGGTCGGCCTTGACCGGCATGCCGGGATGGGCGGGCATGCCCATCGGTGTGGCGTGGATCAACCCATCCGCGAAGGGCAGGGAATCTGCCGGGTCTTTCACGGCAAAGGCGTGGCCTTCGCCAAAACGGGCGTTGAGTTCGGCAGCCAGATGCTCGGCGCGGCTGAAATCGCGGTCGCAGATATCGAGATGGGTAATGCCGAGTTTCAGCGCCGCATGGGCCACCGCGACGCCTGCACCACCAGCACCGACCAGCAGCGCCCCGTCGCGTTTCGCATCCGGCAGGCCGCGCATGAAGCTTTCGTAAAATCCGTACCAGTCCGTATTGTGCCCAATGCGACGTCCGTCCTTGAAGACGACGGTGTTGACCGCGCCGAGCATGCGGGCATCATCAGACAATTCATGCAGGTGCGGAAGGACCGCCTGCTTGAAGGGATGGGTAATGTTGGTGCCAGCAAAGCCGCGCGATTCCAGCTCATTGAGCAGATCGGGAAGCGCGCTTTCCGGCAGCTTGCGCGCCACGACATCGACAAGCTCGTAGGAATAGTCGAGGCCGTGGGCAGCCCCTTCGCGCATGTGCAGCGCGGGAGATTTGGAAAGCTGGATGTCGGCGCCAATCAGGCCGACCTTGAAGGATTTGGTGTCTGTCATGATCAGGTCATCGCTCATCGAACGTGGTGGGAGAGGCGGGGGTCATCCCCGCCTGCCTGTCGGCTCCGGGTGAGCCTTAGTGATGGGCGAGAATTTCGCCGAGGAATGTGCGGGTACGCTGGTGCTTGGGATCGCGGAAGAACTCGTCCGGCGGGCCTTCCTCGATGATTTCGCCTTCCGACATGAAGACCACACGGTCGGCAACCTGCCGGGCAAAGCCCATTTCGTGGGTCACGCAGATCATCGTCATGCCGTCGCGGGCAAGGCCGATCATCGTGTCGAGCACTTCCTTGACCATTTCGGGATCAAGCGCCGAAGTCGGCTCATCGAACAGCATGGCTTTCGGCTCCATGCAGAGCGCACGGGCAATAGCTGCGCGTTGCTGCTGGCCGCCGGAAAGCTGCGCCGGATATTTATCGGCCTGATTGAGAATGCGCACGCGCTCCAGATATTTGCGCGCGGTCGCTTCCGCATCGGCTTTCGACAGGCCCTTCACCCGCATGGGCGCCAGGGTGCAGTTTTCCATGATGGTCTTGTGCGGGAAGAGATTGAAGCTCTGGAACACCATGCCCACTTCACGGCGAACCGCATCGATGGCGCGGGTCGAATCCGAAAGCGTGGTTCCCTCGACCGTGATCTTGCCCTCCTGGATTTCTTCCAGATGGTTGATGCAGCGGATAAGGGTGGATTTTCCTGAACCGGACGGGCCGCAAAGAACGATTTTTTCGCCTTTGCGAACCGTCATGTTGACGCCTTTCAGCGCATGGAAGGCTCCATACCACTTTCCAACCCCTTCAAGGGCGATCAGCGGAGCCTGTGCGGCGGAGGATTGCGACATGGAACTTTCCTTCATGCTGCGAAGCAGCGTTAGTTAACGGTGTAGGGAATGTCAGGAAGCGAGGCCGGGAAGTCCGGAACCGGGCGCTTCATCCATTTGGCATAGACTTTTGCGAGCTCGCCATTGGCCTTGGCTTTGTCGAGCCAAGCGTTGAGTGCCTCGTTCCAGTCCTTTTCACCGGGGCGCGTGGCGGCGCTGTTGTAGAGGGTCACGAGGTCGAACTTCACCTCGTAATCCTTGCCGCCAGCCGCTGCGAGACGGTCACCATAAAACTGGTTGCCGCCGATTGCCTCGATCTGGCCCGACAGGATCGCCTGAATGGTGGCGGCGTCATCGTCGAAACGCAGAATTTTTGCCTTGGTGCCGGCACCTGCGGTCAAAGCCGTGTCCATCGGACTGGATTTCGGCGCGCCGACGGTCATTCCCGTGAGATCGTCGAAGTTGGCGATCTTCTTGTCCTTGGTGGCATAGACCGACATGACGTTATGCGCGTAAGGCTGCGCATATTGTACGTTTTTCGCGCGTTCCGGCGTCATCCCCATCGACGCGAACAGGGCATCGACCTTTCCGGTGCGAAGCGACGGGATGCGGTTGGCGACTGCAAGCGGTACGAACTCCACTTTCAGTCCAAGATAGTCCGCAAACGCGCGGGCCAAATCCGCATCATAACCTTCCTGAACACCAGAGGAATTTATGAAGCCCCAGGGCGCGTTGTCGCCCTGAATGCCGATGATGATCTTGCCGCTGGACTTTGCTTCTTCAAGTGTTCTGGCTTCTGCGCCTGCGGGTGTCAGGATTGGCAGCAAAGCTGCTGCCAATCCGACGGCGATGGCTGTTCGCCAACGCGTCTGTTTGTTAAAGATTCCCATTGGTTACTCCTCCCAATCCAGCCTCTTCCGGTCTTCACTTCACTGTGAAAGGAATATCCGGCAGGCTTTCCGGGAAAGCGGGAACTTCGCGCTTCATCCACTTGTCGTAGATCTTGGCAAGCTGGCCATCCGACTTGATCTTGTCGAGGAAGGCGTTGACGGTCTCGTTCCAGTCCTTTTCACCCGGACGGGTGCCGGCGCCGTTGTAAAGCGTCGTCAGGTCGAACTTCGGCTCGTATTTGCCGTTGGCAGCCTGATTGAGGCGGTCGCCATAAAACTGGTTGCCACCGACAACCTCGACCTGGCCGGAAATCAGCGCCTGAATGTTGGCGGCATCATCGTCAAAGCGCAGGATCTTGGCCTTGGAGCCTGCACCTGCCGTGATCGCCGTGTCCATGGCGCTGGACTTCGGAACGCCGACGGAAACGCCGGTCAGATCGTCATAGTTGCCGATCTTCTTGTCCTTGGGGCCGTAGACGGAAAGCACGTTACCGGCATAGGGCTTGGAATACTGGATGGTCTTGGCGCGCTCGGCGGTCATGCCCATGGTTGCGAACAGCAGGTCGACCTTGCCCGTCAGAAGGGCCGGAATGCGGTTTGCCACGGCAAGCGGTACGAATTCCACCTTGACGCCGAGATATTCGGCAAACGCCTTGCCGATATCGGCATCGAGGCCGTCCTGAACGCCGCTCGAATTGACGAAGCCCCATGGCGAATTGTCGCCCTGAATGCCGATTACGACCTTGCCCTTGGCCTTGGCCTCATCCACCGTGCCGGCGAAGGCGTCGACCGGTGCGATAAAGGGCAGGGCGACCGTAGCTGCGGCGAGCGCGAGCAGGGTGCGACGTGAGAATTTACCGTTGGATTTCATCTTTTGCTCCTCCTTACAAAGCTTGATGACATGTTGATGGGTATTAGCGGGAAGCGGCTTGCATCCGCTTTTCTACACTGGCGCCCCACAGGGAAAGCGGCCAGCAGATCAGGAAATACATGATGCCGACGATGGCAAAGACCGTCAGCGGACGGAACGTCTGGTTGGAGACGATCTGGCCGGCGCGGGACAGTTCGACGAAGCCGACAATGGCGGCAAGCGACGTGCCCTTGATGAGCTGCACCAGAAAACCGATGGTGGCGGGCAGCGAAATCTTGAAGGCCTGCGGCAGAACCACGTCCTTCATACGCGACACGTAGTGCAGGCCAAGCGCGTTGGCGGCTTCGGTCTGACCCTTCGGCACAGCCTGGATGCCACCGCGCCAGATTTCACCCAGAAAGGCGCTGGCATGCAGGGTGAATGCGATGGCGACCGCAATCCAGGCATCGACATTCAGGCCCGCAAGCGCCACGCCGTAATAAACGACGAAAAGCTGCATCAGGAGCGGTGTGCCCTGGAAAATCGCGATGAAGCCGGTGCTGGCGCGCTGGATCGCCGGGGTTTCGGCAACGCGGCCAAGCGCGACGCAAAGACCGAAAATGCCGCCGCCGATGAAGCCGATCAGGGTCAGCGCAAGGGTCCATTTCAGGCCCTGCAGCAGGAAGAACAATTCGTTGGAACCGATGGATGCCATTGTCTTTTCCTCACTTGACCGGATAGCTGAACGATGTGCGGGAGATGAGGGAAAATACCCCCATCATCAGCGAGGAAATGACCAGATAAAGCAGCGTGATCGAGAAATAGACCTCAAAGGAGCGGAAGGTGTCCGCTTCGATCTGCTGGGCCACCGAGGTCAGTTCGTAAGCCGCAATCGAGGTACAGACCGAAGTGGTCAGCGTCAGCATGATGAACTGGCTGGTGAGTGACGGATAGACCGCGCGAAGCGCCGGCTTCAGAATGATGTGCCGGAAGATCTGCGCCCGGTGCAGGCCAAGCGCCAATCCCGCCTCAACCTGACCCTTGGGAATAGAATCGACGCCGCCGCGAATGATTTCAATGGCATAGGCGCCGCCGTTCAACGCAAGCGCAATGATTGCCGTGACCGTGGGGTTAAGCTTGATGCCGATTTGCGGCAGGGCGAAGAAGATGAAGAATATCTGCACCAGAAACGGCGTGTTGCGAATGGCTTCCACGAATCCGATGACCAGACCGCGCAGCAGCTTGAAGCGCGAGCGGCGGGCCACGACGCCGAGAACCCCGATGACGGTGGCAAGCGACATGCCGGCGATTGCAAGGCCGATCGTTGCAAGACAGGCCAGAAGCAGCTCGGGCAGACGGTCTATAACCGCCGAAAAATCGAGACTGTAAGACATATTTCCTCCCAACCCGTTCGGGTCCGAACAGACGTTTCGCCTTGTTCGCATCGCTTTGGAAACCCTGTGGCTCCAAAGCCCTCCGTTTGTTTTTACCGTGCCGGGGAAGCTCCACACTTCTGTGCCAGCATAGCGTTAACCTGAATGTTTGTACCAGTTAGTTCAATTTTGTGTCAAGCGCCAACTCCGGTTAGAAACAGCTTAAAGATCACTTTTTCTTCATTCATCTTGTTCAAGAAAGTCGTTTTTTATCAACGACTAATGTGATTGGTCGCAAGCGTTTTCATCGCGCGCCCGCGCCATTCCCATCTCGCTGGCAAAAGCGCCCGAAGGCCGCTCAGTCCTCGCGAAAATCTGTCGTTCCCTCTTTATTCTTCGCTTGCTCCCAGCCGGTCGATCTGCCCCGCGAGGCGCTCGGCGATCAGGAGTGAGGACCCCGTTGCCGTCACCATTTGCGGCAGCGACAGCCATTCGAGCATCCAGCCCGCGCCCGAACGTTCCTGTTCGTGAACGAGAGACTGGTGCAATGCCGAAATCTGCACGGCGTTGAAGCGTGCCAGCGTCACCAGCGTTTCCGCATTGACCGGGTTCTGCTTGTGCGGCATCGCCGAGGAACCACCCCCGCCGCTCATGCGAATTTCGGCGCCGACTTCGGCCAGAAGCGCGATATCCTGCCCGAACTTGCCAAGCGTGCCGGTGACGAGCGACAGCAGATTGGCAAGCTCGGCGATACCGTCGCGCTGGCTGTGCCACTGCGGCCTGTCAGAAAGGCCGAGACGCTTTGCGAGATCGGCGCGGACAGTGCCGGCATTGTCGCCGAGCTTTTCCAGCGTGCCGACCGCGCCGCCGAACTGGACGGCAAAACCGTGCTGCAAAAACGTGTCGATCCGAACCAGATGCCGTTCCAGCGGATCGATCCAGCTTTCCACCCTGTCGCCGACCGTGATGGCGATGGCGGCCTGCATGCGGGTATATCCCGTCAGCGGGTTGCTGCCATCGCGGGCCGCAATATCACCCAGCGTATCGATGAGGCGGCCGAGCCGTGCCGCGATGATTTCCGCTGCCGCCTTCAGCCGCAGCATCAGGCTGGTATCGATGACATCCTGGCTGGTGGCGCCGAAATGCAGCTTTTCCGCCGCAGTACCGGCAACCGCCGCCCGCATCTGCCGGACAAGTTCCGGCACCACAACGCCGTCCTTGGCGACGCCATGGCGAAGCGCGGTGGTATCGGCGGCAAAATCGGAAAGGCGCGAGACGATCGCATCCGCCGCATCCGCTTCAATGACGCCCGCCCCGGCTTGCGCCTGCGCCAGCGCCGTCTCGAAACGGATCATGGCGTCGATATCCGCTCTGGCCGAAAACAGCTCAACGATTTCGCTGTCGCCAAAAAGGCCGGAGAGAAACGGATGTTCGAAGGGGGAAAGGCTCATCTCAGGTTACAGCTCCGCTCAGATATCGAAAAACACGGTTTCGCCCTCGCCCTGAAGGCGGATATCGAAACGATAGATGTTTCCTTCCTCCTTTTTGGCGACAAGGGTGGCGATGCGGCTTTTCTGCTCGACGCGGGCAAGGACCGGATCGGCGGCATTGGCCTCCTGCTCTTCGGGAAAATACATGCGGGTTTGCAGGCCGATATTTATACCGCGCGCCACGATCCAGAAAGTGATGTGCGGCGCCATCCACCGGCCGTCGCGAAAGGGCACCTTGCCGGGCTTGATGGTGTCGAAGATGAATTCGCCGGTATCCATGTCGCCGGGCGAGCGGCCCCAGCCGGTGAAATTCGGATCCGCCTTGCCGCGTGTTTCGCTGGGGCTGTTGTAATAACCGTCCGTATCCGCCTGCCAGATTTCGATCAGGGCGTCCTTAAGCGGCATGCCAGCGCCGTCGTAGACCGTGCCACGCACGCTTATGCGTTCGCCGCGAGCCTCGTCGTTATAGAGCGCGCCGGAGCCCAGGTCCTTTTCGAACACGCCCTCGATGCCAACGAAATTGGGGGTGCAGCCGATATGGACATATGGACCTGCCGTCTGCGACGCTGATTCCTTGAGATAACCGAGCGGCTGGACCATGATCAGTTGCCTTCCTTGCGATTTTCGAAAAACGTGGAGCGGCGGCCGCGAAGCACGATGTCGAACTTGTATGCCAGCATGTCCATGGGAATGTTTGAATTCATATCCAGCGGCGCGATCAGCCGCTTGATCGCATCCTCGTCCGGGATGGTTTTGACGATCGGACATTTCCAGATCAGCGGATCGCCTTCGAAATACATCTGGGTTATCAGCCGCTGGGCAAAGCCGTGGCCGAAGACCGAGAAGTGGATATGGGCAGGCCGCCAGTCGTTGACGCCGTTCGGCCAGGGGTAAGCGCCAGGCTGGATGGTCTTGAACCAGTAATAACCGTTCTCATCCGTGATCGTGCGGCCGACGCCGCCAAAATTCGGATCGATGGCGGCGAGATAGGTTTCCTTCTTGTGGCGATACCGCCCGCCGGCATTGGCCTGCCAGAATTCCACGAGCGCACCGTCCACGCCGCGGCCGCGCTCGTCCAGCACCCGGCCGTGGACCAGAATACGCGGGCCAATCGGCATTTCGCCAGGGCGG
Organism: Agrobacterium tumefaciens; assembly: GCF_009649785.1. Lineage (GTDB taxonomy): Bacteria > Pseudomonadota > Alphaproteobacteria > Rhizobiales > Rhizobiaceae > Agrobacterium > Agrobacterium tumefaciens. The sequence goes on from NZ_WJOK01000006.1 coordinate 91,256, forward strand.
GCATAATTGAGGATCAGGTCGTTATCCAGCTCGTTCAGCAGGCTGTGGCCGAAAACCGGCCCGGTGATCTCGCTTTTGGTGCCTTCCAGCGAAATCAGGGCGCGCTGCGGAGAACGCAGGACAGAGGTCTTGTACCAGGGAGCATAGGCCAGCGGATGAATGTCGCGGTCGCGTGCGAAGAACGGCCCGGTTTCGGGCTTTGTATTACTCATTTCGTCTCCTCCTCGTCGCGGGAACTATCGGCTTTCATGCCGGCCAGAGCAAGCTTGGCGGTCTTGAAAGCGTGGTTGGCGGCGGGCACGCCGGCATAGATTGCGACGTGCAGCAGCGCTTCGCGAATATCCGCTTCGGTGGCGCCGGTATTGGCGGTGGCGCGCACATGCATGGCAAGTTCCTCGTCCTGCCCGAGTGCGGCAAGCAAGGCGATGGTGACCATCGAGCGCTCGCGCTTCGTCCAGTGGTTACCGGACCACACCGTGCCCCAGGCCGCTTCGGTGATGAGCTGCTGAAACGGCTGGTCGAACCCCGTCGTCACCGTCTGCGCGCGGTCGACATGCGCGTCACCGAGCACGGCGCGGCGTGTTTTCATGCCCTGCTCAAATCTCTCGTTCTTGTCGATATTGTCCGCCATCTGTCAGTGCTCCGGCAAGGTCTTCAGAAAATCACCGACCGCCTGCGCATAGGCGAGCGGTTGTTCAAGGCATGGAATGTGGCCGCAGCGTGCAATGGTGGCGAGACGGCTTGCGGGAATGAGGTCCGCCAGTGATTGCACCAGTGCTGGCGGTGTCGACCCGTCTTCATCGCCCGCCACGCAGAACGTCGGAACAGCGATGCGGCCCGCTTCGTGCGTGAAATCGGCATCGCGTATGGCGGCGCAGGTACCGCTGTAACCGGCCTCCGGCTGTTGGGAAAGCATGTTGCGTGCACCCGCATAAAACACGTTGTCCGGCTGGCGAAAGGCTGGTGTGAACCAGCGCTCCATCACCGGATCGATCAGCGAGGCAAGGCCATCAGCGGCGATCTTGTCGATGCGCGCGTTCCACATCTCGGCGGTGCCGATCCTGTGGGCGGTATTGCTGAGCACAAGGGCACGCACGAGATCGGGACGCCGGGCATAAATTCCCTGTGCAACCAGTCCACCGACCGACAGACCCCAGATGACCGCATTGTTGACGGAAAGATGATCGAGGATGGCAATCAGGTCGTCCGCGTGATCGTCTATCGAATAGGCAGGGCGGCCGATATCGGACAGGCCATGGCCACGTTTGTCGTGCAGGACGAAAGCATATTTGTCGCCAAGTTCCGCAATCACCGCGTCCCAGATACGGAAATCGGTACCAAGTGAATTGATAAAGGCGATGACCGGCTTGCCGCTTTCCAGTTCGTGCGCACGATAATGGATCGCGTTTTCGCCACAGCGCAGAAAATGCATGATGTACGTCCTCCTGTTGACGATATTGCAAGCACGTTCCGGTTAAGTAAAATGACATTATCGGTGAAAAATATAACCAATGGATTATATGTTCGATGGTCGAGCAGCGTATAAAGTTCCGGCATCTTCAGACCTTCGTGGAGGTGGCGCGCCAGAAAAGCGTCATTCGTGCGGCGGAAATCCTGCATGTCAGCCAGCCGGCGGTAACGAAAACCATCCGCGAACTCGAGGAGATTCTCGGCGTCTCGCTGTTCGACCGCGAGGGGCGCGGCATCCGCATCAGCCGCTATGGCGAGGTGTTCCTGCGCCATGCCGGGGCAACGATGACGGCACTTCGCCATGCGGTCGATTCCGTCTCGCAGGAGGCGGCGCGTGCCGGCCCGCCGGTTCGCGTCGGTGCCTTGCCGACCGTATCGGTGAAGATCATGCCGAAAGCCATGGCGGGATTTCTTTCGGAAAAAACCGGCAGCCCGGTCAAGATCGTCACCGGTGACAATGCCGTTCTTCTGGAGCAGTTGCGCGTCGGCGATCTGGATCTCGTCGTCGGGCGCCTGGCTGCGCCGGAAAAGATGGCGGGCTTTTCCTTCGAGCATCTCTATTCCGAAAAGGTGCGGTTCGTCGTGCGCGCCGGCCATCCGCTGCTGTCACCGGGCATTTCGGTTTTCGATCACCTGCACGAGTTCCCGGTATTGATCCCCACCCGCCAGTCGGTAATCGGTCCCATCGTCGAGCAGTTCCTGATCGCCAATGGGGTACCGGCCTTGCCAATCCGCATCGAAACGGTATCGGATGCGTTTGGTCGCGCGTTCCTGCGCACCAGTGATGCCGTCTGGATCATTTCGGAAGGGGTGGTCGCAGGCGATGTGGCGGATGGAACTCTGGCGATCCTGCCGGTCGATACCGGCGATACCAGCGGCCCGGTCGGATTGACGGTGCGGGCCGATACGCAGCCCTCACTGCCGCTGTCGCTACTGATACAGGCCATTCGCGAAGCTGCGCGCGAACTGCTCGACCCGAAGCCCGAAACTGTTTCCTAATAGGGAAGCCCGACATAGTTTTCCGCAAGCGCCGTGGAGGCCGCGCGGGAATGCACGAGGTAATCCAGCTCCGCTTCCTGAATGCGCTGGCCAAATTCGCCGGTATCGGGAAAGCGGTGCATCATTGTCGTCATCCACCAGGAAAAGCGCACGGCCTTCCAGACGCGGGATAGCGCTTTCTGCGAATAGGAATCGATGCCCGCTTCCGACCCTTCACGATAAAATTCGATGAGCGCCTCGCTGAGATAATGCACGTCGCTGGCAGCAAGGTTGAGGCCCTTGGCGCCGGTCGGCGGCACGATGTGGGCGGCGTCGCCCGCCAGAAACAACCGCCCGAAGCGCATCGGTTCGCACACGAAGGACCGAAGCGGTGCAATGGATTTTTCAAACGACGGTCCGGTCACCAGGGCATCGGCGTGGTTTTCCGGCAGGCGGCGGCGGATTTCATCCCAGAAGCGCTCATCGCTCCAGTCCTCCGGCCGGTCTTCCAGCGAACATTGCAGGTAATAGCGGCTGCGCGTGTGCGAGCGCATGGAACAGAGCGCAAAACCACTGGGATGGTTGGCATAGATGAGTTCGTGGCTGACAGGCGGCACTTCGGCCAGAATACCGAGCCAGCCGAAGGGGTATATCTTCTCGAATTCCTTGATCGAGCGCTCAGGAACGGATTTGCGGCTGACGCCGTGAAACCCATCGCATCCGGCAATAAAATCACAATCTATCCGATGGCTTACGCCGTCTTTTTCATAGGTGACATAGGGGCTGGCACCATCGAAATCATGAGGCTCCACATTCGAGGCTTCATAGATTGTGGTGAGCCCCGCTTTTTCGCGGGCATCCATCAGGTCGTGCGTCACCTCCGTCTGACCGTAGACCGTTACCCGTTTGCCGCCGGTAAGATCGAAGAGGTCGATACGGTGATCGCGCCCGTCAAAGGCCAGCGAGAAACCGTCGTGCGGCAGACCTTCCTTGTGCAGGCGTTTGTCGGCGCCAACCTTTTCCAGAAGGTGCACTGTGCCTTCTTCCAGCACCCCGGCGCGGACCCGACCAAGGATGTAGTCCTTGCCGGCCCGGTCGAGAATGACGGTATCGATGCCTTCATTGGCAAGCAGCTGACCAAGCAGCAGACCCGAAGGGCCGGAGCCGATGATGACGACCTTGGTGCGCATTAGTTTCCTCCCGGAATTGTCTCCTGTCAGGAAATTGACCAAAGCGCGCGACAAGCTCAATGGACTTTCTGATCCGTAAATTGCACAATTCGACCATGATGCGGGGAGCCGGGGGTGACATGCGGGTTGCAGCGAATGAAGGCCTATATGGCGAGGAGACAGCGCAAGGAACCGCTTTCCGCTTTCATTGCGAGACGCTTTTTTCCAGAAGCAGCCTGCATCGCTTTGAAATCGGCCTGCACCGGCATGCCGCGTTCCTGCAAATCTTGTACATTTGGGGCGGCGAGGGCGATGCATTGCTGGATGGCCGCACCGAGGCTATCCGCCCACCGGTCGCCATTGTCGTGCCGCCGGGTTTCGAACACGGCTTTCGTTTTTCGCGCGATATTGGCGGGGTGATCGTCACCGTGCTGCCCGGCGCGCTTGCCGCATCCGTACAGGCGCTGCTGCTGCGGAATTTCCAGCAGCCCGTGTTGTTGCCGTTGCAGGATTTCTCCGAGGGCGAGCGATTGCGCAGGGATTTCGAACATATCTCCGCGGAGTATGAAAGCCACGATATAGGCCGGGAGGCCATGATCGAAGGGCAGCTTGCCTCCGTGGCTGCACTTCTTGCACGAGCGGCGCGGCCTCTACTGGAAAGAACCGGGGAAGGTCCTGCGGAACAGCGCTTCGAACTCCTGCTGTCACTGATCGCCCGACATATTCGCGAGCCGCGCAAGGCGGCGTTTTATGCGCAGAAGCTCGGCCTTTCCGAGACCCATCTCAACCGTCTCGTCCGTTCCGTTTCCGGCCTCAGCCTGCAACGGCTTGTTGCCAGGCGCCAGATCGAGATCGCCCAGCAGGAACTGATCTTCACCGTATCGACCGTGCAGATGATTGCGGAAGATCTCGGTTTTGCCGACCCGGCCTATTTCAACCGCTTCTTCAAGCGGGAAACAGGCATGACACCCCGGGCATGGCGATTGGCTGAACGGCGGAAAATGGGAGATGACGGCGCGGCTTCGGCCTCACCTCAGGCAAGCATTCTTCCCAGTTCACGCTGGACGGAAAGCAGTGCCGGCAAATAACGTTCCACCAGATCGTCCATCGACGCTACCGAGGCGGCAAGCCCGACATTGAGTGCTGCGACCGTCTGCCCGCGCACGGTTTTCACCGGCACGGCAATGGAGCGAAGGCCGATCTCCACCTCCTGATCGATCAGGGCATAACCACGATTGCGGGTCGCCTCGAGTTCGTCGAGCAGGGCGTCGATACCGGTCATCGTCTTTTCCGTCCGTGCCACCAGCCGCGAGTGTTCCAGGACCTCGCGCTGCCGTTCCGGTGTAAGGGCTGAGAGGAGAACGCGGCCCATGGACGTGCAATAGGCGGGCAGGCGCGAGCCAGGCATGAGGGCGATGGACATGACCCGCTGCTGGGCGGCGCGCGCCACATAGACGATTTCGGTATCGTCCAGAATGGAGACTGATGTGCTGTGGCCGATCTCTTCCGAAAGACGGTCGAGAAGGGGCTGGACGATGCGCGGTAGCGGCATGGTGGCAAGACAGCCGGTTCCAAGCCGCAGAACCTTGGGCGTCACAGTGAAGAACTTGCCGTCATAGGCGGCGTAACCCATTTCCGACAGTGTCAGCAGACAGCGCCGCGTGGTGGCGCGGTCAAGGCCTGCGATGTCAGCGGCATCTGATATGGACAGGCGCGGGCGCTCGGCGCTGAACGCCTCGATCACCTTCAGCCCCTTGGCGAGACCGCCCATCATGTCTCTTTCATTGACGGCCATGTCACGCTCCATTTGTGCGATATACGAACAAAAATCATATAACGCACAAAATTGTTGCCGTCGAGGCGGATTCGGATTTAGCTCTGAGCCAAGCGGCCTTGCGAGTTCCCATTGCTGGGCTGGATGGAGGATTGATATGGACAAGACAATCAAGAGCGCGACTGATGCCATTTCCGGTATCGGCGACGGCGCGACGGTTATGATCGGCGGTTTTGGCGGCTCCGGCGCGCCCATCGAGCTGATCCACGCCCTGATCGACAAGGGACCGAAAAACCTGACGGTCATCAACAACAACGCCGGCAATGGCCGTATCGGCATTGCCGCAATGATCGATGCGGGCATGGTCAAGAAGATGATCTGCTCGTTTCCGCGCTCTTCCGATCCGCGCGCTTTCACCGACAGATATCTGGCCGGCGAAATCGAGCTGGAACTTGTGCCGCAGGGCACGCTTGCCGAGCGTATCCGTGCCGGTGGCGCCGGCATTCCGGCATTCTACACCCCGACTGCCTTTGGTACGGAGCTTGCCAATGGCAAGCCGATCGCCGAATTCGACGGCCGGTCGTATGTTCAGGAACGCTGGCTGAAGGCGGATTTCGCCATCGTCAAGGCTGAGCTTGGCGATACCTACGGCAATCTCACCTACAACAAGGCGGGGCGCAATTTTAACCCGCTGATGTGCATGGCGGCAGCCACCACCATCGCCCAGGTTTCCAAGATCGTCGCTGCCGGCGAGATCGACCCCGAGCATGTCGTCACGCCAGGCATTTTCGTCAACGGCGTCGTGGAGATCGCCGATCCGCAACAGGAAGAAGTCCTCATTCGCGCGGGAGTAGCCTACGCATGACTCAGCCAATCAACACTCGCGACGATATCAAGCTTTCCAACGCCCAGATCGCCTGGCGCGCGGCGCAGGACATCGAGGATGGCGCTTACGTCAATCTCGGTATCGGTTTTCCCGAAATGGTCGCCCGTTACCAGCCGCCCGGCCGTCAGGCTATCTTCCACACCGAAAACGGCATCCTGAATTTCGGCGAAGCGCCGCCGGAAGGTGAAGAGGACTGGAACCTCATCAATGCCGGCAAGAAGGCGGTGACGCTGAAGCCGGGTGCCTCCTTCTTCCACCATGCCGACAGCTTCGCCATGGTGCGCGGCGGGCATCTGGATGTGGCGATCCTCGGCGCCTATCAGGTGGCGCAGAATGGTGATCTCGCCAATTGGCGCGTTGGCTCCAAGGGCGTGCCCGCCGTTGGCGGCGCCATGGATCTGGTGCATGGCGCCAAGCAGGTTTTCGTCATCACCGAACATGTGACGAAGAACGGCGAGCCGAAGCTTGTCGAAAAATGCGCCTTTCCGCTGACCGGCGTCGGCTGCATCACCCGCATCTACACCAGCCATGCGGTGATTGACGTCGTGGATGGCCGTTTCGTTTTGCGCGAAAAGCTGGCGGCGATGAGCTTCGATGAATTGCAGGCCATGACCGGCGCGCCTCTCCATGTCGATGGCGAAGTCGCCGATCTTGTCGCCCCGGAACTTTGAGGAACAACCGATGACCAATGCATTCATCTGCGACTATATCCGCACGCCGATCGGCCGTTTCGGCGGTGCATTGTCTTCAGTGCGGGCTGACGATCTCGGTGCTGTGCCCTTGCGGGCGCTTGTCGAGCGTAATCCGTCCGTGGATTGGGAAGCCGTCGAGGACGTGATCTTCGGCTGCGCCAACCAGGCGGGCGAAGATAACCGCAATGTTGCCCGCATGTCGCTGCTGCTGGCCGGCCTGCCAGTTTCGGTGACCGGAACCACGATCAACCGGTTGTGCGGTTCGGGCATGGACGCTGTCATCGCCGCTGCCCGCGCCGTCAAATCCGGCGAGGCGGAATTGATGATTGCAGGCGGCGTGGAAAGCATGAGCCGCGCGCCCTTCGTGCTGCCCAAGGCCGAAAGTGCCTTTTCCCGCAATGCCGAAATCTACGACACGACCATAGGCTGGCGTTTCGTCAACCCGCTGATGAAGGCGCAATATGGCGTCGATTCCATGCCGGAGACCGGTGATAACGTCGCCGTCGATTATCAGGTCTCCCGCGAAGATCAGGACGCCTTTGCCGTTCGCAGCCAGCAAAAGGCAGCCGACGCGCAGGCCAATGGCCGCCTCGACAAGGAAATCGTCTCGGTCACGATCCCGCAGCGCAAGGGCGATCCGCTGGTAGTGTCTAAAGACGAACATCCGCGTGCTACGAGCCTTGAGGCCCTTGCAAAGCTGAAGCCGGTCAACAAGCGCGACGGTGCGACAGTGACGGCGGGCAATGCATCCGGCGTCAATGACGGTGCGGCGGCCCTCATCATCGCTTCGGCTGAAGCCGCAAAGAAATACGGCCTGACGCCGATTGCCCGCATTCTCGGCGGAGCAACTGCCGGCGTTCCGCCGCGCGTCATGGGCATCGGCCCTGCGCCTGCCTCAGCCAAGCTTCTGGCGCGTCTAGGCCTGAAACAGGAAGAGCTTGACGTGATCGAGCTGAACGAAGCCTTCGCCAGCCAGGGTCTCGCAACGCTTCGCCAGCTCGGCATTGCCGATGAAGATGCGCGGGTGAATGCAAATGGCGGGGCGATTGCGCTTGGGCATCCGCTTGGCATGTCCGGTGCGCGCATTGCCGGCACCGCAGCACTCGAGCTTTCTCTGACCGGCAAGCGTTATGCGCTCTCGACCATGTGCATCGGCGTCGGGCAGGGAATTGCCGTGGCGCTCGAGCGGGTCTGACGGGATCGCGGCATTCGGTTCTGTTGAACGGTCCGGATGCCGCTGCCGCCGTGTCTTCACCTATGTCGGCAGGTGCTCAGGAACTCCACGCATGATTTTCTCGCGTTGGTGCATTCCAACTCCCCTCATTCCTGTGCTTGTCGCAGGAATCCAGCCGACGCGCGCCTGCGCGGCGGAGGGAGTCTTTTCAGCCCAAGGACTTGGGCTGGCTGGATCTCTGTGACAAGCGCAGAGATGAGGGAAGTGGAAAAGCAGGCCTCGCACCGGACACCCCAGCCAACAATATTTATGCCGCGTGCCATGGCACCCCTCGCCGAAATCTCGGTATGCGTTGGATTCTATCATGATCCGTGACATGTTTTGCGGGATATGACAGGATTCTTTCCGCGCAGGGGTGTCTTCATGAAGCGTCCGACAATCACAGATGTTGCAAACGCCGCCGGCGTCAGCGTTGCGACTGTCGACAGGGTATTGAATGGTCGCCTGCCGGTGCGGGAGGAAACCTCGCGGCGGGTGTTCGAGGCGGCGGAAAAGATCGGTTTCCATGCCACCAACATCATCCGCCAGCGCATGCTGGCCGATCTGCCGTCCTATAATCTCGGAATCATTCTGCGGAAAGAACGGCACTCCTTTTACCAGGCATTTGCCGATGAGCTGGAGCTTGCGGCGCGCAACGTGAGGGATCGCCATCTGAACCTGCGCATCGAATTTGCGCAGTCGGGCGAGCCGAGCGAGCTTGCGGCCCTTCTGTCCGGCATGAAAGGTCGGGTGCAGGCCGTTGCGGCCACCGGTCCTGACCATCATGACGTTACGGCGGCCGTTGAGGCTCTGAAGGCGAAGGGTATTCCCACCTTTTCCCTGCTTTCCGATTTCGCGCAGGGTGTGCGGGAGGCCTATCTTGGCGCGAATAACATGAAGGTTGGGCGCACGGCGGCGTGGATGATCTCGCGGCTGGCGCGCAGCAAGGGCAAGGTGCTGCTATTGCTCGGTGGCCACCGTTTTCACGGCCATTCGCTGCGGGAAACCGGCTTTCGCAGCTATATCAGGGAATATGCGCCGGAATTCGAGGTGATGGATGCGCTGATCACGTTGGAAACGCGGCGGCTGACCTACGAGCTTGTCATGGACACCATCGCCAAACACCAAGATCTCGTCGGCATCTATTGCATCGGCGGCGGCATGGAAGGTGTGATCGAGGCCTTGCAGCAGGAGAACCGCCAGGAAACCATCGTCTGCCTCGTCAACGAGTTGACGCCGGAATCGCGTCAGGCGCTGCTTGAGCGGCGTATTACCGGCGTGTTCCAGACACCGCTTCGCGAACTATGCACGGACCTCGTTGCCACCATGGTTCACACCATCGAACACGGCATGGCGGAAACGCCGGGACAGAGATTTGTGCCCGCTCATCTATGGGTTCCTGAGAGCCTTTGATGGTTTGATAGATTCTATCATAAATGCCGCGTCTATTTCTATCAGCCATGATGGTTTTGCCCGCCGAAGACGCGTTGACGCCGGCCCCGGACTAGGATCATGTTGCCGGCATGTGGAGCGGGCAGGAGGCTGATCCACGACAATAACGATGTTTCAAGGTTGCCAAACGCCGCAGATTTCCATCTTCGGCGACGGGTATCCTTTTGCCGGCGATCGGCTGTGGCGCGATGCACTTGCGGCTGTGCGACCGGTTTCTTTTCAAGAGTTTCGGAGGAGGATGACATGAAAAGACATTTTGCGATTGCGGCTCTGGCCACCATGCTGGCGACCACGGCTTCGGCTCAGACCATTGGCGTTTCGATGGCCCTGTTCGACGACAATTTCCTGACCGTGCTGCGTAACGGCATGATCGACTATTCGAAGGGCATGAACGGTGTCTCGCTGCAGATCGAGGACGCCCAGAACGATGTCGGCAAACAATTGAGCCAGGTGCAGAACTTTGTCGCCGCCGGCGTCGACGCCATCATCGTCAATCCCGTCGATACGGATGCGACGGTGGCGCTTTCGCAGGCGGCTGCCGCAGCCGGCATTCCGCTTGTCTACGTCAACCGCCAGCCGGTCAATCTCGACAACCTGCCGGACAAACAGGCCTTCGTTGCTTCCGACGAAAAACAGTCGGGAACGTTGCAGACGCAGGAAGTCTGCCGGCTTCTGAAAGCTGCCGGCAAGACGGAAGCCAAGGCAGTGGTGATGATGGGCGAACTCTCCAACCAGGCGGCTCGCATGCGGACCGAGGACATCAAGGAGGTCGTCGCCACACCGGATTGCAGCTTCATCAAGCTCGTTGAGGAGCAATCAGCCAACTGGTCGCGCACGCAGGGGTCGGACCTGATGACCAACTGGCTCTCGGCTGGCGTTGAGTTCGATGCGGTGATTTCCAACAATGACGAGATGGCGATCGGCGCGATCCAGTCGCTGAAGGCGACCGGCCGGCCGATGGACGGCGTCATCATCGCGGGTATCGACGCGACCCAGGATGCACTTGCCGCGATGGCGGCGGGCGAACTGGATGTCAGTGTTTTCCAGAATGCCGCCGGCCAGGGCAAGGGCGCGGTGGATGCCGCGCTGAAACTCGCCAAGGGCGAGACGATCGACAAGAAGGTCTTCGTGCCCTTCGAACTCGTCACGCCCGCCAACCTCAAGGATTATCAGGCGAAGAACTGAGGCCGGCATTCACTTGGAATGCCAAGAATAAACCAGGGGCCGCTCATGGAAAAGCAGGCCCAAGGCCGCGGTCTCTTCTCCCGGACCGCGGCCTAACCTGTCCGCAACGACCTCAACAGATACCGACGACAAGGAAGCGTAAATGCGCATCGCCATCGACCCGTTCATGCACCGCCATCTCAGCCTCGAAGCCCTTCCCGCCAAAGTTAGGGAGCTTGGCTACGACTGGATTGAGCTCAGCCCGCGCGCCGATTTCCTCGAATGGTTCAAGGCGCCACGCGTGTTTCCCGAAAGAATCCGCTCGTTCAAGAAGGCGCTGGCGGCCGAAAACGTCAAGATTGCCTCGCTGCTGCCGATGTATCGCTGGGCCTCCAATGACGAGACCGAGCGGCAGGCGGCAGTGAAGCACTGGAAACGCGCCATCGAGATCGCCGTCGAACTGGAGGTCGACACGATGAACTCCGAATTTGGCCGTGGACCGCATCCCGACAAGGGTTCCTGCTATTGCTGCCATACTGGCTCGATGATCGAGGCCTGCGAGGATGCCTGGTGGCGTTCAATGGAAGAACTTGTGCCGATCTTCGAGCGCGAAGGCATCAATCTGCATGTCGAGCCGCATCCGGAAGACTGGTGCGAGACGCTTCAGCCGGCGCTCGACATCATCCGCACCGTCAATTCGAAGAATGTGAAGTTTCTCTATTGCGCACCTCACACCTTCTATTTCGGCGACGACACCAAGGCGATGCTGCGCGAAGCGAAGGATGTACTCGCCCATGTGCATGTCGGTGACACCTTCAATCACAAGGCCAGTTCAGGCCTGCGCTACATTCTCAACCCGCCCGGCACGCAGGCGCGCGTGCACCAGCACTTGAACATCGGCCAGGGTGAGGTGCCGTGGGACGACTTCTTCGGCACGCTTTCCGAAATCGGCTTCGACGGCATCATGACCTCCTGTGTTTTTGCCTGGGAGGACAGGGCCGATGAATCGGGCAGGTTCATGTGCGCCGAGATCAACAACTATATCGAAAAATACCGCAAGTGAGGTTTTTCCTATGACTGTGAGAATTGGTGTCATCGGCACCGGCGCGATTGGCCGTGACCATGCCCGCCGCATCAACAAGGTCCTCGGAGGCGCAAAGGTCGTGGCGCTGAGTGACGTCAACCCTGCATCCGCCGAGGCGGTGAAGAACGACATTGCTGCGGACGCCGTCATTTTCGCCACCGGCGAGGAACTGATTGCATCGCCGGATGTGGACGCCGTTCTGGTGACATCCTGGGGTGCAACGCATGAGCAATATGTGCTGGCGGCCATTGCCGCCGGCAAGCCCTGCTTTTGCGAAAAGCCGCTGGCGACAACGGCGGAAGGGGCAAAGCGCATCGTTGACGCCGAGGTGGCGCAGGGCAAGCGGCTGGTTCAGGTGGGCTTCATGCGCCGTTATGACGCCGGTTATGTGGCGTTGAAACAGGCCGTCGACACCAAGATCGGCGCGCCGATCATGGTGCACGCCGCCCATCGCAATCCGGCGGTTCCGGATCAATATGTGACTGCTATGGCTATCCACGACACGATGATCCACGAGATCGACGTGCTGCGCTGGCTGCTCGACGATGACTATGTTTCGGCGCGGGTCCTCTTTCCCCGCTCGGCGGCCAGAAGCCATGCGCAGCTGAAGGATCCGCAGATCGTCATTCTGGAGACCACCAGGGGCACGCTCATCGACGTCGAAATTTTCGTCAATTGCCATTATGGCTATGATATTCAGTGCCAGGTGGTGGGAGAGGATGGCATCGCCAGCCTGCCGGAACCGATGTCCGTCCAGACCCGCCTTGGCGCCAAGCTACAGAACGATATCCTGACAGACTGGAAGGATCGCTTTATCGCGAGCTATGATGTGGAGCTGCAGGATTTCATCCATGCGGCGGCGAAGGGGACCGCGGCCGGACCGAATTCCTGGGACGGTTACGTGGCCGCCATCACATCCGATGCCTGCGTCGCCGCGCAGGAAGCCGGTGGCGCTGCGGTCGCCATCGACCTTCCCGCGCGTCCTGCCCTTTATAAGTGAGGATATCTCATGCGTTTTGCCATCAACCACATCACCGCACCAAAACTCTCCCTCGAGGACTTCTTCGCGACAGCGCGCAATCTTGGCCTTAGCGAAGTTGAAATCCGCAACGACCTGCCTGACATCGTCGGCACGGTGGACCCGGCTGCCGTGAAGGCCGCGGCCGAAAAGGCCGGCGTGACCATCATCTCCATCAACGCGCTTTATCCATTCAACGTCTGGTCGGGCGATCTGCCAAAAAGGGCAGTCGTGATGGCTGATTACGCCGCCGCAAGTGGTGCGAAGGCGCTTGTCATGTGCCCGCTCAACGAGGGCCGACAGGTACCGTTCGACGATCTCGTGGCCGCGCTCAAGGCCATGAAGCCCATCCTCGAGGAACGTGGGCTGACCGGCCTTGTCGAACCACTCGGTTTCCCCGTCTCGTCGCTGCGCACCAAGGCTGAGGCCGTCAAGGCCATCGACGCGGCAGGCGGGGGCGATGTCTACAGGCTGGTGCACGACACTTTCCATCATCATCTGGCAGGAGAGACGGTGTTTTTCCCCGAACGCACCGGCCTCGTCCACATATCAGGCGTGACAGACCCCGCTGTCTCCGTCGCCGACATGCTGGACGCCCACCGCGTTCTGGTGGATAGCGACGACCGGCTGGAGAATCTTGCCCAGATCAGGACGCTGGAGGCAGCTGGCTACAAGGGGCCTTACAGCTTCGAGCCTTTCGCGGCTGAGGTGCATGAGTTGAAAGACCCGGCTGCTGCCGTCAGAGACAGTATCGACCATATCTCCCAGGCGCTATGACCGCCTCACCGCCTGCGGTTTGCTGCAGGCGGTGCTTGCGTTCGAATACAGGCTGATTGGTAGAAAACACAGAGAAATCAATTCCGCTTTTACGGATGATGCTGTAATCTTTGCGTGACAAAACAGAGCAGCAATCGGGCTCGGGTATTCTTGAAATCAACTGCTTTGTGCCGGTTTCTTGCCCGCCCCATCCTTAAAAGAGCGGGTGAATTTCCCTTTTATGAAAATAGACAGGAAAACGACGCTTAAGGATGTGGCGCAGCAGGCGAATGTTTCGCTTAGCACCGCTTCGCACGCCCTTAACGGCACGGCCCCCTTGACCACGCTGGTGCGCGAGCGGGTGCTGGAAGCGGCCCGTTCGCTCGGTTATCTCGAAAACCGCCGACAGAAGGCGACGATTGCGACCCTGCGCGTGGTGTTGCTGGCAATGACCAACGATGCGGCTCCGCAAAGTGATCTCAACATGGTCAGCTGGACGATGCTGAACGGCTTCCGGCGCGAATGCGAACGGCGCGGCATTCGCATCGTTCCCTTCGTCAGCGCCACAAGCCGGCTTGACCCTGTCGCGGTGGCGCAGGCGGCGGATGCCGACAATGTGGATGGCATCGTGGTGTTGAACGATGACCGATCGCAACTGGTTCAGGCGCTTTCGGCGCTCGGCAAACCGGTGGTGCTGATCAATGGCGAGGACCCGGCCATGATCGTAGATACGGTGACGGCCGAGAACCGTTTCGGCGCCCGCCTCGGCATCGAGCACCTGCTTTCCCTTGGGCATCGCAATATTCTGCACATTACCTGGAAGGGGCGCACGACGATCCGCCGCCGTTACGACGGTTATAGCGACGCATTTCTTGCGGCGGGGTTTCCCGTGCCTGCGGATATGGTCATTGAGGTGGAGAGTTATGAACCCCAATGGGGCGAAACCGCCATTCGTCGCCTGCTGGCCGAGGAGCGCCCGCTCAGAAATGCAACGGCGATTTTCTGCGCTGCCGACAATCTGGCGCTCGGCTGTCTGAAAGCACTGACGGAAGCCGGTGTCCGGGTTCCCGATGACGTTTCGGTATTGGGTTTTGACGATATCATGCCGGCGGCCTTCAGTGCGCCGCCGCTCAGCACCATTCAATTGCCCGCCGACAGGCTGGGTGGTGCGGCACTTTCCCTGCTGGAGCAGCGGCTTGTCGCCGCCGACCCGACCCGGCCTGCGCACCGGCTGGAACTTGGCTGTCGACTTGTGCTGAGGGGCAGCATCGCACCGCCCCCCAAGTGATACCGAGCTTTTACTTCATGCCCGTCCCAGCAATGCCTGTCGTGATATAGCGTTGCAGGAACAGGAACACGACGGTAACCGGCGCCAGGCTGAGGAAGGTCATGGCGAGAATATAGTGCCATTGCACCGAGAACTCGCCCTGGAAGGCGTTCAGGCCCACCTGCAGTGTGAAGTTCTCGCGGCTGCTGAGGACGATCAACGGCCAGAGGAAGTCGTTCCAGCGCCAAAGCACCGAGAAGATTGCGAGAACCGCTAGTGCAGGTGCCGTCAGCGGCAGGATGATGCGCCAGAAGATGCGGAACTCGCTGGCCGCATCGACGCGCGCTGCTTCGATCAGTTCGTCCGGGATCGTCAGCATATATTGCCTGAGCAGGAACACGCCGGTTGGCGTCGCGACGGTGGGAATGATGACACCCCAGAGATTGTCGACGAGGCCGACACCGACGATAACAAGATAGGCTGGCACCATGACGACGGTAAGTGGGATCATCAGCGTAGAGATGATCAGCACGAAAATCGCCTTCTCGCCGCGGAAGCGGTATTTCGAGAGAGCAAACGCCGCCATGGCGTTGACGATCAAGGTTAAAACGGTCGCGACAACAGTGACGAAGACCGAGTTTTTCAGGAAAGTCAGGAAGTTGAACTGGGTCAAGGGATCGGTGAAATTCTGCGTCGCGATCGTCAGTTTCTGGACGGGCGACATTTCGCGCGTGTCGACGCTGACCGGCGGGCCGGGATTGGCCGGATCCACCATCTGCGCCTTGATGCCAACGCGCCGAACCATGGCCATCTCCCGCTCCATTCCGTCGATGGTGACGGTCCAGAGGCTGAGCGGCCTGTCATAACCTGGAACTTCCACCTGCACGGCGGCGCGCGGCAGAAGGCTCGGCGGAAACCGTGTGATCTCGGCTTCCGGCTTCAGCGAGGACATGGCGGCCCAGACGACGGGTATCAACACCGCGAGCGTGCCGCCGATGAGCCACACCCAGGAGAGAATATCGGTGAGACCGATCCTGCCGGGGCGGCGGGTTCGCGTCAGGAAAGTGACTGCGTTTATATTGCCGGACATGATCAGGACTCCATCTTTTTGCCGAGGCGTAGTTGCACGAGCGTCAGCGCGAGAAGAACAAGGCCCATCAGAACCGATGCGGCGGATGCGAGGCCGAAGAGCCTGAGATCGCTGCCAAAGGCCATCTGGTAGATATATTGCACCACGAACGTGTTGGCCGTGCCCGGCCCGCCGCCATTGGTCAAAACCCAGGCTTCATCAAATATTTGCACTGAGCGGATCATCAAAAGGATCAGTACGACGAGAAGGTTGGGAGCCAGCAGCGGCAGGGTGATGCGCAGCAATGTGCGTCGGGGCGAAGCGGCGTCGATTGCGGCTGCTTCATAAAGGTCTTTGGGAATGGCCTGCAGCCCGGCCAGCAGGATGAGCGTGTAAAAGCCCATGTGGAACCAGACGGATACGACCACGACGAAGAAGCGCGACCAGCCGACATCCAGCAGGAAGATTTCCGGCGGCACGCCGAGCATCTGGAAGAAGGCGTTCAGCAGTCCGTTGCGGTCAAGAAACCATTTCCAGATGAGGCCGATGACGACAGGTGACAGCAGCACGGGATAAAAGAACATGGCGCGGAAGAAGCCGCGCGCGGCAATCGCCCTGTTAAGAATGAGGGCCGTGACCAGCGCGACGAACAGCGTGGCGACAACGTTGAAGCCGACAAACCAGAGCGTGTTCCAGATCGCTGTCCAGAACAGCGATTCCCGGCAGCTTCCGGGGTCCATATAGCTCTGGCAATCGAGTAGCTTGCCGAAATTCTCCAGACCGACAAAGGGACGGTCGGTGATCAGCAGCTCGGTGCCGCCGGTAAAGGCGTAACCGACGGCAATGGCAATCGGCAGGAAGGTGAAGATGCCGAAGAGAACGAGGTTCGGCATCAGGAAAATATAGGGCATGCGTCTTTTGCCGATCAGCCGCTCTATGAGGTTGAGCGGCACTTCGGCGATTGCCATCACGGCGTCGAGCACGCGGTCGGACAGTCTCGCAAGCGTCGGATTGGCCATGCTAGTCTCTCCCGTGGCTGTCAAGGCGCGGCAGCGCCAGTTCGGTTTCGGGGTCGAAGACATGCACCCTTTCGCGCGCCGGCATGATGTTCAGAACCGAGCCTGAAGCGGGTGCGAAGTGGCCAGCCTGGTGCACGATGATCTGCTCTTTCTGGCCCTGAAGATTGCCGTAGAGATAGGTCTCGGTGCCGAGGCTCTCGTGATACTGCACTTCGAAGGGCAGGCCCTTTTCCTGCGTGATGACAAAATGCGAGGGGCGGATGCCCGCCAGAACTGCCTTTCCGGGGGTAGCCACGGCGGGATCGACGAGGCAGGGCAGGGACACGCCGTATCCGGAGTCGATTGCGAAACCGCCGTCGCTGCCGGCGACGAATGTGCCCTTCAGTATGTTCATGCGCGGTGAACCGAGGAAGCCGGCGACGAAGAGGTTGCGCGGATTGTCGAAAAGCTCGAGCGGGCTGCCAACCTGTTCGATGCGGCCTGCACGCAGCACCACGATCTTGTCGGCCATGGTCATGGCTTCCACCTGATCGTGGGTCACATAGATCATCGTCGTCTTGATATCGCGATGCAGCCTTGTGATTTCGGCGCGGGTCTGCACGCGCAGCGCCGCATCGAGGTTCGACAGCGGCTCGTCAAACAGGAAAATGTCAGGCTCGCGCACGATGGCGCGGCCGATGGCGACGCGCTGGCGCTGGCCGCCGGAAAGCTGTTTCGGCTTGCGGTCGAGATAAGGTTCGATAGCCAGCATGCGCGCCGCCTCGTTGATGCGGCTTTCGATTTCCGCCCGCTTGAAACGCAGGTTTTCAAGTCCGAAGGCGAGGTTTTTGCGCACACTCATATGCGGATAGAGCGCATAGGACTGGAAGACCATGGCGATCTTGCGCTCGGCCGGCGAGAGCGCGCTGACATCGCGTCCGCCAATGCCGATGGTGCCTGACGTCACATCCTCAAGGCCGGCGATGATGCGCAGCAGCGTGGATTTTCCGCAGCCGGAAGGACCGACGAAAACGACGAATTCCCCGTTCTCGATCTGAAGATCGATATCATGCAGGACATGAACGGCACCGAATGCCTTGTTGAGGTTTTCCAGCTTTAGACTTCCCATTACCTGCTCCCTTCGGGCAAGGTCGTCTCTGCGACGATCTCTTTTGCATTCCAGCCCTCGGGTAAGGGCATCGTTCTTCCAATGGCAACGTCGCGCGCAGAAAATCCGTGAACGCCGGACAGATACACCGCAGGCATGCCGCCGGGGTAATCTTCAAGTCCGACGATCCTGCCGTCGGCGCTGCGTGTCCAGGCATTGGCGCGGCCGGCAGCCTCCGGACTTGGCGCAATGTCCGCATTGGTCGGACGAAGATCATATTGCAGGCCGGTGCCGAGTTTGCCGGGCTGCTGCGACAGTGAAATGCGCGCGAGCGTGACATTGTGGATGCCGGCGCTCGAGGTGGCGACGAGGTTTATCGCGCCTTCCATCGAGCCGCTCAGGTCTTCCACCACAAGGTTTTCAACCTTGCCAGCCTGACGTTCCGGCCGGCGGTCTACCACGGTGACAGTCACGGCTTCGCCCGATCCCCAGAACCCGCCCGGCGTTTCGTGGCACTCCGCCTCGATCCGCGAAAAGCGGATATTGCGCATGGCGCCGCCATCGCGGGAGAAAAGGCCGATGCCGCGATTGGATGCGATGACTTTGCAGTCCTCGAACGCCACATCGGTGAAATCGCCGAAGGATTCCGTGCCGAGCTTCAAGGCGCAGCTCATGCTTGAGACAGTGCAGCGGCGAACCGTGATATCGGCGCAGGCGCCAACAGCCTTGCCATCCGGTCCGGCGCTGGTCTTCAGGCAAATACCGTCATCGGCGGTGGAGATGGAGCAATCCTCGATCAGTGCGCGCCGGCAGGCATCCAGCACGATGCCGTCGGTGTTGGGCAGGCGGCGATCGTTTTCGACACGGATGTTGCGGAAACTCAGATCTTCGCAATCGACCATGTGCAGGGTCCACATTGGTGAACCGCTGACGACGAGGTTTTCAAGGCGAACGTCGCGGCAGGATTCCAGAACCATGACACGCGGCCTCTTTTTCGCGGGCACATAGGTTCCCATGGCTTCGTCGTCACCGATGATGAAGTTCTCACCGCCAGCCTCGATACGGCCGGGGCCGGTGACGGCGATGTTGCTCGCGCCCTTTGCGACGATCATGCCGCGATCGGAATCCTCGGCGATGACAGAAACGGACGTATGGGCAAAGGCGTCGTAGTCGGAAATCGGCGCTAGCACAGCGTCTTGTGCAAGGTGAAGTTCCACGTCGCTTCTAAGATGAAGGCCGCCGCTGACATGCCGTCCGGCCAAGAGCGACACGACGCCGCCGCCTGCGGCCGATGCTGTATCGATTGCCTGCTGGATATCGGTAGTGGCGTCACGTCCCTCAGCGGCAATGGTGATATTGGTGTGAGCACTCATGATGCCTGCGGCCTTTTCAGAAAGACGTCGATCAGCAGCAGCATCGTCAGCGCCTGCCCATAGGGTGTCGGCAAATTGGGAATGCGGCGGTAGAAATCGAGGTCGTGGCCCATGGGCGTCCCGTCCGACACACCGTGCACGACGCCTTCGTCATCGATATTGCCCAGCACCGCCTTCAGCGCCCGCTCGGCATGGGCGCGGTTTTCTTCGCCGAGAATACCTGCCTCGATGCCGCGCAGAATGCCATAGGCGATGCCAGCGGTTGCCGACGTCTCGACCGGCGAAGTCGGATCGTCGAGGAGCGTGTGGAACATGCCATCCTCGCGCTGATACTGGCGCAGCGAACGCACCTGGCTTGCAAGCACATTGGCGAGGAAACGTTTGTCCTTTTCGGCAAGCGTCGGCACCAGTTCGAAGAGTTCGGGGATTGCAACGGTGATCCAGGAATTGCCGCGTGCCCAGAAGGCATGCGCAAAATTGTGGCGTCCGATGAAGGTCCAGCCGTGATACCACAGCCCGGTCACGGGGTCTGACAGGTAACGCGCATGGATCATGAACTGGTAGACTGCCTCATCGATCCAGTCCTGACGTTTGCAGACCACACCGGCGCGGGCAAGGAACAGACAAGCCATGAACAGCGTGTCGTCCCAGAGTTCACCCTCGTTAAGCCGCTCCTTTACCACGTGCTGGAAGCCGCCATCTTCGGTTTTCGGCAATTTGTGCACAAGCCAGTCGGCCCAGTCTTCTACCAGCGCCCGGAAATCCGGCCGGTCGACATGTTCGGTGAGGATGACGAGCGGCAGCATTGGCGCGGAACTGTTGATCTGGCGTGGCGGCAGGCCACGATCGATCTGCCAGCCGTACCAGGTCACGAGATCGTCCAGAGCTTTCTGGTCGTTTGCGGCAAGCGCCCGGCGCAGGAAGCCGTAAAGGCCAACGCCCACTTCCCAATCCCATTCATCGAACTGGATCTTGCCGTCGGAACTACCGCTTGCCAGGCCTTCCTGTATGCCCTTGAGGCGGCTGAAGGCGGCGGCGACGCTGTCGATCGTCGTTCTGAGAGTGTCTTTCTCGATGCTTTGCTGGTTCATCTGGTCATTCCGCTTAGGAGTAAAATGGCTGTGCCACGCCGTTGCCTGCGGCGGTTTTGGCACTGTCGAAGGTGATCTGTGGCTGTGGCTGCTCGTGGTCGAAGGCCATGGCTTGCCCGCCGATGGTGAAGTTGCCGTCCCAGTTGAGGGAGAGTTCGGGGCCACCGGGCGGTGTGACAGACAGCAGGCGCCTGTCGGCGTCGAACATGACCTGCGTGGCGAGAATTCTTTCGCGGAAGTGCGCGAATGCGTTCGTATCTCCGCAGCCGATAATGCCGAGCCAGCCAGCGCGGCGG
This sequence comes from Agrobacterium tumefaciens, assembly GCF_009649785.1. Taxonomy (GTDB): domain Bacteria; phylum Pseudomonadota; class Alphaproteobacteria; order Rhizobiales; family Rhizobiaceae; genus Agrobacterium; species Agrobacterium tumefaciens. The sequence goes on from NZ_WJOK01000006.1 coordinate 112,114, forward strand.
CCAGGTGATCTGATCTCGCGGTCGGCGGTGGCACCCGCTGTTACAGGTTCAAGCCCATTGGTCGCGTAAAGTGCTGCGAAGCCGCGGCCCGCGCGGGTGATGAGCCAGTTACCCTTCGTCACCACCTCGTCCAGCCCGTCGCGACCGAGATAGGCATGGGTCCAATCATTGCGGTGATCATCCGTATCGAAGATCATCATGGCGATATCCCGGTGCTGCGCCACGCGCGGCAGGATGCCGCTGCCGGCCCAATAAGAGGGGCGCTGTGTGCCCCACGGATCATCTTCGCCGGGATGGTTGACCCACAGCCGCGCCATCGGATGGCCGGCAAGCTTGATGTCCATGACGTGCTGCTGGTGGCCCTTGCGACCTGTCTTGTGGTCCACCACAGTGGAAAGCTGGGCTGCTTCGTTCTTGAAAAGCACGAGTTTGCCCGGCTCCAGTCCCTGCGCATAACGCGCCTCGACCATGCGGCCGCCTGCCAGTTGCGACAGGGCGGCAAGATGCGGAGGCGGCAGGTAATCTCCACAGCAGAACATCGGCAGCGAGGCGACGCCATTGTTGAGCCAGCCCTGACCGAAGGCAACTTGCGCAAAAGGTGCAAGTTCCGTCAGCGGCCCGGCGCGCAGCTCCTTGTCATAGGCTCTGCCCTGGGAACCGGAGGGAACGCCACCAAGCGTGTGCAAAGCGATCATTTCGAAAATGAGATCGAGCTGGTGGCGGGCGCGGGCGGCAAGTCCCGGTTCGGCCCAATGTTCGATGGCGAGAAGGCCGATGAAATCCACCGGGTAATAGGCGGCCGAATTCCATTCGGCGAGACCGTGCGCCTCGACGCTGTCGAACCAGCGCTGCAGCCGGTCTGCGGCCAGCACCGCCTGCTCCCTGCCGGTGCGCCCGGAGGCGCTGAAGATGGCGTCCGGCAGATAGTCTCCCGCGAGCAGCTGGCTGGTATGGAAGCACAGAACGTGGTTTTCGCTCCAGAACCACATGACGTCGTTGCCGGGTTCGTCCACCCAGTATCGATAGGAGAGAATAGAAGAGTGGATCCGCTCAAGCATCTGAGGGGGAAGCCGGTCACCATAGGCGCGCACCAGCCAGAGAAGTGGCACCAGCACGAAATCGGAGCAATCCTCGCGCCGGTCGATGGACCGCAGCGTTGCGTCGACGATGCCGGAAATCGTCTTCATGTCACCGCTGCCGGTAGCGACCATGGCCAGCGCACGGCCGATGCGCCATGCACCAAAGCGGGCGCTGAAGGACAATGCCGCTTTCTTTCGCTCGGCAATATCGGTGGCGGCCGGTTGTGGCGCCATATCGCCCATGAAGGCTGCGTCGATGACGCGCGTTACCGTTCCGGCACCTGAACCGATGGTGATCCTGACGCCATGATATCCGTCCGAAATGCCTGCCGTCTCGGGGATCGTCAGGGTCGATTGCCCGGCTTTCAGCACGGTATCGACCTCGGCAAGGGCGGCGCGCTCGTGGCCGTGGCTTTTCACCGCGATGTGGACGGGAAGGTCGCTGGCAGGTGCTGCCCCGAAAACCAGCTCGAGGGCCGCGCTGGAAAAAACGTCGCGTGCGGGGCGAACATCGCGCACCAGTGCGGCAAGACGTTTCGTTTCTTCCCGGTCGAGCGGCACCGGCAGCACGACGGTGAGCGGCGTGGCGTCCGTAACCTCAAGCTCGAAGAACCAGATGATGTCACGTTCCGCCAGATCTTCGCAAAGCAGCAGCACTTCGTTATCGCCGGCCGCAAGTTCGAGCGTGATATCGCGCCTGCTTTCGACATTGCGGATAAAGGGCTCAAAGCGGACCTGTTCCACGCCGCCCACCCAGATGCGCACGCCGCCGCAGGTGCGCAGCCGGAAATGCGCCTGTCTTGTGGTGTCGCTGCGGAACGAGCCCTTCAGCCAGCGCTGCACATGGGTCGGAACGTGCCAGAAACCGGTGAATTCAACGCGTCGGTTGGAACCCGGCAGGTTGAGGTGCGAAACCGTAAAGCTGGAGTCGGGCGCGATGTCGCGGCCGATCATCGTCTGTTGAAAGGCCTTGCGGCAGGGCAGGTCGCCAACATCCACAAAGCCGTTGATGAAGCGATAATCGACCCGGTCTTCCGCCGGTGCCGCAATTCCCGGAAATGAGGTTTCCACCAGATCCGAGACGATCCAGGCGGTAACCGTTTCGCCTGGCGGTACGGTATATGTGGGCTGCGACAAGCCCGTCGCCAATGGTCCATCCGTCATAATGGATCGCCTCCCGTCGATCTTTATGAAATTATTTTCACAAATCTATTTTCGCTTTGTTGCGTCGATTTGTGCGATTTAGCCGAAACAAACAGCTTGACGTTTATTCTGTCAAGTCGCAAAACAAGCGAAATCGAATTAAGACGAGGAGCTTCAATTCGATTTGTGAAAAGTTTTTCATTGGGAGGATGAGCATGCTGAAACTGTTTTCGGGCGTCAGCGCCCTCGTATTGGCCTCTATCGCCGGCCTTTCGGTCGCAGAGGCCGAGACAAGAACGATCACGTTCCTTTTTACGGATGACGACCAGGGTTATGTGCAGCGCATGTCTGAACTCAGCAAGGAGTTCGAGGCGGCCAATCCGGGCGTGAAGATCAACTTCGTGTCTTCCGGTTATGATGCCGTTTCCAAGCAGCTGCCGGTACAGCTAGCGGTGGGCGAGGGGCCGGATGTTGCCAAGATCACCGACTGGCAGCTCGCTTCCTACTATCTCGACATGCGCCCCTACATGAAGGATGCGGATGGCTTTGCCAAACTGCACGGCTCGAGCCTTGCCCAGCTTCGTCTGCCTGGTGTCAACGATCCGCAGTCGATCAACGGTTACATGGCCTCGCAGACACTGAACCTGCCCTTCGTCAACAAGACGCTGTTCGAGCAGGCGGGTGAACCCTTGCCCGGCCCAACCGCGAAATTGAGCGAGATTGTCGAGGCGTCCGCGCGCGTTGCCAAGTCGACCGGCGTGCAGATTCCCTTCACCATGGACCGCTCCGGCCACCGCTTCTCCGGCGGCGCCTTCGCTTATGGTGCGACCTATGTGAAGGACGGCAAGTTCAGCTTCCCCGACGACGCGGCGAAAAAATACATCTCCGACATCTACTCATGGACGCAGAACGGCAGCTTCCCAAAGGAAATGTGGGGTGCTGCGGGTGGCTCGCAATACAAGAACATGGGCGATGAATTCGTCAACGGCAATGTCGTGACCTATCTGGCCGGCAACTGGATGGTCAATCCGTTCCAGAACAAGATCGGTGACAGCTTCGAATGGACCGCGATCAACGCCCCCTGCGGCGATGCCGGTTGCTATGCCATGCCCGGCGGCACGGCGATTGTCGGCTTCAAGCGCACCAAATATCCCGAAGATGTCGCCCATTTCGTCGAATTTCTCGGCTCTGAAAAGGTGCAGCGGGAAATCGCCGAAAATTACGTGATCCTGACGGGCGCCGAAATCGTCGATCCGCAATACAAGCTGAAGAGCGAAAACGCCAAGGCGGCGATGAAGGTCTTTCTGGACAACAAGAAGAATGTGCCGCAGGCCGCCCGCGAATTCGAGCACGCCAAGGGTGGCACTGCCATGTATCAGCAGATCGTCCAGCGCATGAGCCAGCTCATCGTCGGCGAACTGACGCTCGACCAGACCTACAAGGTCCTGGAAGACGATGTCGCCAAGATCAATGAGGCCGTTGCGGTCAAGAAATGATGAGCGCCCGTTCTTTCATCACGAAATAACGATGCTCTCGATCTGCCCGGAGTTATGCTCCGGGCATACGTCACCGCTTGTTCGCCGGCTGTTGTGGCATATGCGATCTGACTTAATCAGCAAGTCGAAAAAAAACTGCAATACGCCCGGCATAAAAGCTGACGGCGAGGCGCGCCGGAAGCTGCGTGCGCGCTTCGTCACGCGTCATTCGCTGAAATCATAGGATTCGTCATGGCTAAACTGAAGATGTCGTCTTTTCCGTTCGTGCGGTCGGCCTTGCTTGCCTCCGTCGCATTGCTTGTTCTTGTCCCGAACGCACAGGCATTCGAGCGCACTCAACCCGCAGGTCAGGGTTATGCCATTACGGTACCCGAACCCGCAGTAAGATATCCGCTGCCGCTTTCCGACACCTATCGCAACCAGACTGGCAAGAACGCCAGGGGCGAAGACGTCCGTGCCTATGACGACCGCGACAATCCCGTCATCGAAATCCTCTCGGGTTTTAATCGCATCTGGACGCTGGGCGATGAAAAATGGGCGGATGGCGGCGCCAATGGCGACGGTCCGAGTGATTTCAGCCATGTGAAGGCCGTCAATCCCGCTGTCTGGCAGGAAAACATGCGTTACGTGCTTTCCGTAACCGGTGAGAACCGCACCCCCGCCGCGGCCTTGAACGCCTATATGAAAGACCGCCGCTCGCAGGGTTACAGCATGATCGACGGCATGGGGCCGCTTGCTCCGTGGTATCGCGAAGGCGCGGGCGCGACGACGACCATCAACCACACCCTGGCGGATTTCGATCCGAACGAGGTCATCACGCGCAAGGAAGAGGACAAGGGCACCGAGGCTGGAGCGGCCGATTCCGAGCTGAAGGATGTCGTGGCCCTCATGAAGGTAATGCGTGGCCCGGAAGGTACGACGTCGCCAGCGAAATATTTCTATTCTACGCCGCGCCCATGGCGCATGAATGCCAAGGGCGAGGTGATAGAGACAGGTACCGAGACCATCGGCGACCGCAAGTTTGAAACTTACGAAACCGATCCCGGCGTCATTGTGCCCGCGCTCAAATATGCGCGCGAGAACCGTGGACGCGGCAAGGATGGCGGCTTTCCGAGCGGTCACACCAATGCCGCCTATCTCGCTGCCATCACTTATGCCTACGTTGTGCCGGAGCGGTTTTCCGAATTGCTGACTGCCGCTTCCGAGCTTGGCGAAAGCCGTATCGTTGCAGGGATGCATTCCCCAGTCGACGTGATCGGCGGCCGCATTACGGCCACCGCTATAGCCGCCGCTATTCTGCAGGATCCGAAAAATGCCGATCTCAAGAAGGCCGCGCATGATGAATTGCAGGCCTATTTTGCCAAACGCTTACCAGCGGGACACTCCCTGATCGACTTTGCCCATAGCGCGAAACCGGATGTAGACCCTTTTGCGGATGCGGCGACCAACGAGGCTGATTATCGCCGGCGTATGACCATGTCCTTCAGCCGCGACAAAACCGTTGGCGATGCGCCCATGGTGGTGCCGAAGGGTGCCGAGGTTCTGCTGGAGACACGCCTGCCTTATCTCGATGCCGCACAACGCCGCGCCGTCCTGTTCTCCACTGGTATCGAGGCCGGTTATCCGCTGCTTGACGACAGCAATGGCTGGGGCCGGATCAATCTGGTGGCCGCCGCTGCCGGTTACGGTGCCTTTAACGGCGATGTCGACGTGACGATGGATGCTGCGGCGGGCGGGTTCAATGCGGCTGACCGCTGGACGAACGATATTGCCGGGGCAGGGCGTCTCGTCAAATCAGGCAGTGGTGCGCTCACGCTCACCGGCGCCAACAGCTATAGCGGCGGCACCGTCTTGCAGGACGGAACGCTTGTGGCATCCTCCACAAACGCGCTTGGTACAGGTGGCGTGCTGGTCTCCGGCGGAACGCTTTTGCTGAACGGCGACAGTGACATCGTCATTGGCGGCGATTATGCCCAGGCGGGCGGCACGCTGGCGCTTGATCCGCAAAAGGCTTCGCTGCGGGTCAAGGGCAACGCGACGCTTGATGGTGCAACCCTGCGGCTCGCCTTCGATGGCGCCGCACCCGCTGCCGGCAAGCGCTTCAACGTCATCGCCGCAGACGGCCTGACTGGCACCTTCGCTGCGATCGACGCGGGCAATGTGAAGGTGCGGCCGGTTTATACCGGCTCGGCGCTGTCCGTGGTGGTCGAATAGGCTGCGAGGCCAAGGTTTCGCGGGCGCGGTTTAATCGCCGCGCCCGGCCGACCCTGGTTACAGGAAATAACGGATCCTGAGCGGCAGCAATGTGGCGCCGAGTGCCGAGGAATCGCCTTCTGTCTCGCTGAGCACCAGTTTTGCTTCCTGCGGGCCGATGCCGTAACGGTGTTCGCGTTGCGAGGGCATGTGTACACGTTCGATCATCATCCGGCCGAGTGCGCGCGGCAATTGTCCACCAAAGACGATCGCCTGTGGATCGAGAACTGCAATCAGGCTCGCCACCAGCCGGTCCACCTGCGGCATGGTCCGCTCAAGCCATTCCTCGACGCCCGGCCAGGCAGGGTCAAAATGCTGATAGAGCGCTTCGATCGAATCTATCTCGCTCCCGTGTTTCTGCAGCGTCGCGATCAGATATTGCAGCGCCGGCCGCCTGTCGGCTTCATCCGGGTTGAAGATGCCGCTGAATTCACCGGCATTGCCGTGAAAACCGTAGAATGGCTGACCTCCCAGAATGAGACCGCCGCCGAAACCATAGTTGAAGGATAGATAGGCGAAGGTCTGGCACCACAGTCCCACACCGCGAAGGCTTTCGCCGATCGCGCCGGTGGTTGCGTTGTTTTCCAGCCAGACCGGTAGACGGAATTTCTCTTCAAGGATCGGTTTCAGGTCCATCAGCGACCAGTCGCGCAATGGTTCCGGCGCGTTGAACGCCCGATCTTCCGACACGAAAAATCCCGACATGGAAAAGCCGAGGCCGAGCAGGCGTTCGCGCGGGATGCCGTGGTCCGCCAGCAACCGGTCCAGAGCGAGCGACAGTGCGGCAAGCGTCATTTCGCGATCGCTGGGAAGCATCCGCAATTTTTCTTCGACAACCACCATGCAGCGGAAATCGGCAATGCAGATCACCACGGAGTCAGTGTTGATGGAAATTCCGAGCGAATAGGCCGCCTCAGGCACCAGTTCAATGGTCGGGCTCGGCTGGCCACGCGTTCCTTTAAGCGGTGCGCCGGTACGCAAAAGGCCGCGTTCCAGCAGGCCTTCGATCAACCGATGCACGGATTGCTGCGTCAGGTTCGTGTGACCGGTAATTGTTGCACGGGCAATGGGGCCGTGGCGGCGCACGATATCGAGAATGAGGCGCTCATTCTCGCTGGCAAGCGGCTGGCGGTCGAAGGTCTGGCGCGGTGTCTTATCTGTTGTCATGGCCTTGGATAGCGGCTGCACAAGGCCTTCGCAACTCGGGCCGCGCGCCGGGGACGGCATTTTTCACTGGACTGTCACAAATAATACACTTAGAGTGTAGTAATAAGAAGCCGGTCAATAACGGATCCCCAGGAGGAACCATTCAATGAGCATGAAATTTATTGCGATCGCCGCGCTTGCGCTGGCGACGACGGTAGCGCCTTGCCTTGCGGCGGATACCAACATGAAGAACCTCGACTTCGATCTGTCGAAGGTTACGCGCGAAAATTTCTATGACATCGTCGTTCCCGCTGCCAAAGCGGAAGGCACGGTGACGATGTACAATTTCGCCGGCAGTTTCGCGGATACGTGGAAAGAACTGATCACCCGGTTCGAGGCCAAATATGGCATCAAGGTTACCTATAGCGACGTAAAGGGTGATCAGGCGAACCAGCAGCTCATCGCCGTGCAGGCGGCTGGGCAGGATTCACCCGTCGACGCCTATTTCGCTGGCGGTGGCGGTTATCCGCTTTTGTCTTCCAAGGGCGTCGTCGGCAATATTCCGCTGACGAAGATCTTGCCCAACATGGCCAATTACAATCCGGAACTGGCCGAGACCGTCTTCGGCAAGGCGCATGGCGGCAGTTTCCCTCTTGTGCATCTCAACCAGACCGCACTCGGCTACGATTCCGCCTTCGTGAAAGCCGAAGACGTGCCGAAGAGCTTTGACGATCTTCTCGTCTGGGCTGAAAAGAACCCGAAGCGCCTTGGCGTCACCCTGCCAGCCAAGGGCGGCTCCGGCGGCGGCTTCATCTATTCCGTGGCGCTCAATTATCTCACCGGCGACTGCCGCAAGCAGCTTACCGACTATAATCAGACGCTGCAGCAGGCCGAAGACTGGGCAATGACGTCCGAGTGCCTTACGCCGGTCTGGGATTATTACCGCCGTCTTCTTGCCGTGGCTGAACTGACCAACGGCAACGCCGACACGCTTAACCTGATCAACAACCAGCAGCTCTACATGGGCACCGTCTGGGAAGACCAGGTCATGAGCTTCCTCGGGACCAAGCAGTTGCCGGAGAGCTTCCGCGTCACGCTGCTGGAAAAAGGCCAGGTCGGCTCGGGCGATGCCATTTTCGTGCCGGCAAATGCCAAGAACGTCGCGTCCGCCCTGCTTCTGATCGATATGGCGATGAGCAAGGAGTTCCAGCTCTGGAAGCTGGAGAACAAGGCTTCGCGGTCTCCACGGGCGGATGTCACCAACGACCTGATGCCCAAAGCCGTACAGGAGCATGTTCTGCCGCAAAGCGTTTATCCGCGCCTGTCGGTTCCGGCGTTCTGGGACATGTCGACGGCCCTTGCCGAAGCGCTCGATGAAAAAGTGCTCAACCAGTAACACCTGCCCGGATCGACCGGACCGTGGGGCTGGAAACCGCCAAACGGTCCGGGAGCCTTGGTCGCAACCATGAGGGAGCCTCGCCATGAGTGAACTCGAGATCAGCAATATCAGCAAGGATTACGGTTTGAGCCGGGCGCTTCATCCCGTGTCGATCACTGTCGAGCGGGGCGAATTCGTCACCATTCTCGGCCCCTCGGGCTGCGGCAAGTCCACGCTTTTGCGCATCCTCACCGGCATCAGCCAGCCTTCGGGAGGCGAAGTCCGGCTGGGCGGCAAGCGTATCGATCAGGCGCCGCCGGAAGCGCGCGACATCGCCTTGGTTTTTCAGTCCTATGCGCTTTTCCCGCATATGTCGGTTGCCAAAAACCTTGGCTTCGGCCTGAAGATGAAGAAGGTCCCGAAGGACGAGCGCGCGCGCCGCATCGCCCATGCGCTTGAAATCTGTAATCTTGCCGGTCTGGTGGATCGCATGCCGCGGCAACTGTCCGGCGGGCAGCAGCAGCGCGTGGCGCTGGCGCGCGCCATTGTCATGCAGCCAAGCCTCTTGCTGTTCGACGAGCCGCTCTCGAACCTCGACGCCAAGCTCCGCGACACGCTGCGCCATGAACTGACTGAACTTCACCGCCGGATCGGCGCGACCAGCCTTTATGTGACGCATGATCAGGCCGAGGCCATGGCGATGTCGGACCGGATCGTGGTGATGAATGCCGGCCGCGTCGTTGAAGTGGGAACACCGCTCGAACTTTACCGTGCGCCCAAACACGCCTTTACCGCCGGTTTTCTGGGGCAGACCAACCTTTTGCCGGTTTTGGCTGAGGGTAGGCAGGCGCAATTGCCCTGGGAGCAGTCCGTAACGCTGGATGCGACTGCTGCCGGCTCCGCACAGATTTCGGTTCGTCCGGAAAACATCCACATCAGCGCCGACGAGGCGGGTGCCGGCACGGTCTCTGCCGTTTCCTTCATGGGCGCCAATGCGCTCTATACGGTCGAAATCGGCGGCCACCAGATCAAGATCAGCCAGTCCGGTGCGGAAAATCTTATCGATGCGGGACGCAGGGTCGCCTTGCGTTTTCCCGGATCGGTGCATTTGCTCGATGACGGGCAGGCAGGGGAGGCGGCGTGATGCGCGGGGTGCTTCGCGACAGGCGCGCCCAGCTGCTGGTCCTGCTTGCGCCGGGAGTGGGGTATTTGCTGATCTTCTTCGGCGGTCCGCTGCTTTCGGCACTGATCGGCAGCTTCAGGCAGGACGATGGCAGCTTCACGCTGATGTTCTACGAGCGGATCTTCACACGTCCGTCGATGATCCGCGGCCTGACGACTTCCATCTATTACGGTGTCATGCCGGTGATGGTGTCGCTTGCGGCTTCGGTGCCGCTGGCGCTTCTGATCCGCAAGAGCTTTCTCGGCCGCAAGCTGTTCAGCGGCCTTTACAAGCTGCCGATGGCGGTGCCCGGCATTATCGTTGGCCTGATGGTGATCGTCGTTTTCGAAAGGGGCGGTTTTCTCGACCGGCTGGTCGCGCCGCTCGGGCTTGAGTTGCCCAAACTCGTGCGTGACGACTGGGGCATTGGCGTCATTCTCGCCAGTGTCTGGAAGCAGATACCCTTCATGACGCTGATCATCGCCAGTGCCTTTGCCGCCATTCCGGAGGACATCCGTTACGCGTCGCGCACGCTTGGGGCTTCGCGGCTGAAGACCTTTCTGTTCGTCGAAGTTCCGCTCGCGATGCCAGGCATCACCGCCGCCATCCTTCTTACCTTCATCGGCTCCATGGGTTCCTACGCCATTCCCGATATTGTCGGTCCGCCCACTGCCCGGCCGCTTTCGGTTCTCATGGTCACGGAGTTCAATCAGGGGCGGTTCAATCAGGTCTATGCCATGGGCATGGTGCTGAGCCTCTTCGCGGTCTCCGTCCTGCTTCTGTATTACTCCCTGACATCCCGCATCGGCCCCGGCCAAACCCGAGGAGACGCATAATGAGCGCCATTGCCCTCGAACCTGTCACCATGACCCGCCGCCGCACCTTCACGCCGGACGACCGGATTTTTGTCTCCATCGGGCTCTTTACCGCGCTGGCGCTCGCTATCGCCGTGCCTCTGGTGCTGATGTTCCTGTGGAGCATTGCCGATGGATGGACGCCGCCTCTGGTGGTGCCGAAGGATTACACCACCACGCGCTGGGCGAGCATTCTTGGCGATGCAAGCCTCATCCAGGCCGCCGTCAACAGCATCCTCATCGCCCTCGTCGTGACTTTCTCCACGGCCGCGATCGCCCTGCCCACCGCGTGGGCCATGGCCCGTTTTCCCTTCCGGCTGAAACGGCTGGTGGAGATCTTCATTCTGGCCCCCATCATCATTCCGGGGCTGGTCGTCGCTGTCGGCATCGGCCAGGTGTTTCTTCTTTTTGGTCTCGCTTATTCGGTGACCGGGGTTATCCTTGTGCAGATCGTCGGCACGCTGCCGCTGATGATACGGCTGATGACGGCGACGCTCGAAACCATTCCCGACGACCTGATCCATGCCGCCCGTTCGCTCGGCGCGGGAACGGCCGGCATTGTCATTCACATCATCCTGCCGCTTGCGGTGCCCGGCCTTCTGGCCGGTGGCCTGATGTCCTTCATCGGCAGCTTCGAGGAATTCGACAAGTCCTTCATCGTCGGTGCGCCTGTCGTGCAGACGCTGCCGATCAAGCTCTACATGTATCTCGACCCCTATTCGATGCAGATCCCGCTGGCCTCCATCGTCTCCTTCATCCTGCTTCTTCCCGCACTCGTCGTTTTCATCATCGCCGGCCGCATTCTGCGTGACGACCTGATGGCGGCGGGCATGGGGAAAATCTGATCCGGGCAACCCAACTCCGGTAAACGCAACATCCGAAAGTGAAAAAAATGCCTCAAACCCTTGCAGCCCAACGAAAAGTCTCCAATCCGTGCAACGTTCTCGCCCTCTGCTCGCGCGACAATCCCGCGATCCTCACCATCGCCCATCGTGGGTTCTGGACCGCGACCGCTGAAAATTCGCTGGCTTCGGTTCGCGCAGCGGTCGCTGCCGGTGTGGAGATGATCGAGATCGACACGCAGGCGACGGCCGATGGCCGGCTGGTCGTCATTCACGACGAGACGCTCGACCGCACGACGACGGGGCGGGGGACAGTGAGCGAACTGGCCTTTGATGTCATCCGTTCCGCACGGCTGAAGGCAGGTGCTGGCGGCGATGCAGCCGATGTGACGGAGGAATGCGTACCGACGCTGGAAGAATTGCTGGAAGAGGCGCGTGGCAAAATCACCGTCAATATCGATACCAAGTTCACCCGTGACCTGCCTCAGGTCATGGAAACCGTACTGCGCCTCGGCGTCGCAGATCAGGTTCTGGTGAAAACCGATATCGATCCTGAAGCCGAGCATTTCGATGTGCTGGATACCGACTGGTTCGGCAAAATCCCGCATATGCCGATGTTTCCGGTGAGAAAGGGCAAGTTTGCCGAGGATCTGCGCCGCATCGAAGCGTTGCGCGCGCCGATGATCGAGGTAAAATTTACCGATATCGCTGATCTGGTCGAAGGCCGCGCCGAAATGGAGCGTCAGAATATCCGCCTCTGGATCAACACGCTCGACGTTTCCCATTGCCTCGATCTCAACGACACGCGCGCACTTTCCGATGCAGAAGGTGTGTGGGGCGCACTGGCGCAGGTCGGCGTCGGTGCAATCCAGACGGATGAAGTCGAGGCCTTTACGGGCTGGCTTAAGGCGGATGCAGGCGAGACGGGCAGGTCATGGACACGATGAACCAGCGCCTCGAGCGTGCAGCCGGCATCATAGAGGAGGCGATGGGTCTTGCCCTTCGCTTTTTCGAAGCGCGCGGCAGCATTGCCACCCGCACCAAGGGTTTTCAGGACTTCGTCTCGGAAGCGGATACCGCGGTTGAAAGGCTGGTGCGCGACCGGCTGGCGGCGGCATTTCCGGGTGAAACCGTTCTCGGCGAGGAGATGGGCGGGATCGCAGATGACGCCTATTGGATCATCGATCCCATCGACGGCACCGCAAACTTCCTGCGCGGCTCACCACTCTGGGGCATCTCGCTGGGCTTCGTGCGCAACGGCGTCCCGGAAATCGGGGTCGTCGCCATGCCAGTCTTCCAGGAGATCTATTCGGCTGCCGAAGGAACAGGGTTGTTGCTGAACGGCAAGCCGCTTGCGCGCGATGTTCCATTTAAGGAAGTGCAGGTGACGTCGCTCGGTGACAGCGCGTCTGCCGATGCCGCGGAGGTGGCGGCGCTCAATGTCGGCTTGAGGCATGCCGGCTGGGTGGTGGAATCCATCCGTTCGACCTCGATTTCACTGGTTTTTGCAGCGCGCGGCATCTTCGATGGCCATCTGCAAAAACTGACGACCATGTGGGACATCGCCGGTGGCGTTGTTCTGGCAAGGGAGGCGGGTCTTGACGTGCGGATTGGAACGCGCGGCGAAACCGGCATTCCCTGGGTTGCCGCCGCAACGCCTGAATTGATGGCCGTGACGGAGACGCTCTGGCCTGAGATCGCGGAATTGGTCCCGGCCGAACTTGCCTGAAATTTCCATAAAAACCGGTGCCGGGTGAGAGATCCAGACACCCGGCGCCTTCCACCGGCAACTGGACCGAAAAAACTCTGACGACTGGTGGTTATGCCCAACCCTTCAGCGCCCGGCCGGAATAATAGCTGGGCGTTGTGGCGCGGTAGATCGGTATGCTGGCGGCACCGAGATGGGGCAGGTCGCTCATCATCGATTTGCGTATTTCAGGCGGCTCGACGAAAAAGTCTTCGCCGAGCATTTCCAGCGAGCCGATGCGCTGGACGATGTGTTCAAGAACCCAGTCGGGTAGCGATCCGCCAAAAATGATGGCGCCGGGATCCATCGTTCGGGCAACCGTCAGCGCCAGCAGACGAAGCTGGTCGGTCGCCCTTTCCAGCCAGGCAACCACGGCGGGGTGGTCGCAATAGCTTTCATCAATATCTTTCAAACGCCGGATGCCCACTCCGTGGGCGGCCAGCGTGTCGCAAAGGTCCTGTCCAGAGGGACGTGGATTGGATTTGGGAAACAGGCCGCCAAACTCGCCGGCATTGCCGTTCGTGCCGCGATAGAGATGGCGCTGAACCACAACGGCGCCGCCTATGCCGTATGTCAGCCAGATCATCGCAAAATTGCGGATGCTTCGACCCGCTCCGTAATATAGCTCCGAGAGGATGACGGTATTGCCGTCATTTTCGTGAAAGACCGGGAAATCGAAATAGGGCTGGAAGTCCTTGTCCACGTCGATGTCGCGCCAGCTCTCGAATTGCTTGATGCGAAAGACATGGCCTCGGTCACGTTTGAAGTGGCCTGGAAAGCTGATGCCGCAGCCAAGCACATCCTTCTTTTTGATCTTTGCCTTTTCAACCACCTGTCGGGCGGCCGTCTCGGCCATCTCCATGATATGCTCGAAACTGTGTCCCTCAAGCTCGGACCTGATTTCCTGCCTGATCGTGCCGTTGAGATCGGCCAGGCAGACACGTAGATCGTCCGGGTTGAAATAGACCCCGAGCGTGAAAAGTCCGTTCGGATTGATCTCGATGGCAGTGGATGGCTTTCCCCGTTTGCCGTCGCTGCGCGCTTCCTCGGCTTCCAGGATCAGGCCGGATTCCAGAAGATTGGCCGTCAGGCGGGTGAGGGTCGGCGCGGAAACATCCATCTCGCGCGCCAGTTCGATGCGCGACATGCCTCCCTTGCCGCGCAGGATTTCGAGCAGACGCCGTTCATTGTAGCCGAGGTCGATCAACCAAGTCTCCCACGAGAAGTTAAGTCGGATGATTAGCGCAATTTCAGTGGCTGTGCACCTTGTTTTCCGGAACGTCCTGACTTTTCAGGTTCGAAGATTAAGAGCGGCTGTCTTCAAATGTTGAGTTTTTTCAGACGGATATTGGATTTTTGTATTCAAGATAAATTGCAGCTTGACTAATTAATTTACGTAAAGAAAATAAATAACAGACGGCGGGTAGCGACACGCAAAATCAATAAGAAATTATGTCGTACTGCCTTGCCAGTCAGGGAACAAAAAAAACGGAGCACCCTTTATGCGTCAATCATGCACTATTTTCGCGCGCCTTGTTGCTGGCGCAACTTTCCTTGCCAGTGCGGCTTTCGCCCATGCGGAAGGTACCGTCGTGGTCTATTCGGCAGCGCCGCAGCAGCTCATGGATGAGTTGCTGCCCATGTTTGAAAAGAAGACCGGCACCAAGGTCGAGCTTGTCAAAGCCGGGTCCGGCGAGCTGATGAACCGCATCAAGGCGGAAAGCGGCAAGGCGGCGGGCGACGTGATCTGGAGCGTTGATGGCACCGTCATCGACTTTTCCGCCGACCTCTTCGAACCTTACAAGCCTGTCGAGGCAGCATCGATCAACCCTGCCTTTTCGCCGAGCACCAACTGGGTTCCTTTTACCGCAGTCGTTACAGCCTTCATCGTCAACAAGGAAGCGCTGAAAGGTGCGCCGGTTCCGACATCCTGGGCCGATCTTGCCAAGCCTGAATACAAGGGTCTGATTTCCTCGGCCCGTGCCGATCAGTCCGGCTCTGCCTATATCCAAATGGCGACGGTTTTGCAGGATTTCGATAGTGAAGAGAAGGGCTGGGAGGTCTATACCGGCATTCTCGGCAACTCCGTTCTTTCTACCTCTTCAGGCGCTGTTCCGCGTTTCGTCAATGATGGCGAGCAGGCGGTTGGTATCACGCTCGAAGACGCCGCCCTGCGCTACAAGCTTGGCAGCGCCCCGGTAGAGATCGTTTATCCGAAAGAAGGCACGGCAATCGCGCCTGACGGCATGGCGCTCGTCAAGGGTGCGCCGAACGCCGAAAACGGCAAGGCCTTCATCGATTTCATCGTCTCCAAGGAAGCGCAGGAAGTCGTGGTGAAAGCCGGTCGTCGCTCTGTCAGAACCGATGTTCCTGCCAATTCGGCGCTCGTTCCGCTGTCCGATGTTCCGGATGCGAAATACGACTTCAAGTGGGCTGCGGAAAACCGCTCGCGTCTGATGGAAAAGTGGAACGAGATCCTGCTCGACGTCCAGTAAGAACATTGCCGGGGGCGGTGCGTCAGGCAACCGTCCCCTGCTTACCTCTTTCACAACAGCATTTTCGTTCCGTCCACCGTGGTCGCGTGCCGCGCAGGATATGTCATGGAGCAGCACATGGCCGCCGTAGAAATTACCAGCATCAAGAAAAGTTACCGGGATGTCGTTGCCCTCTCCGACATCAACATCTCCATTCCCTCCGGATCGTTTTTTACGCTTCTTGGACCCAGCGGTTGTGGCAAGACGACCCTTTTGCGCACGATTGCCGGTTTTCACCAGCAGGATAGCGGCAGCATCAGCATCGAAAGACAGGCGATCGAACATGTGCCCGCCCACAAGCGCGATGTCGGCATGGTCTTTCAGGATTATGCGGTGTTTCCGCATATTTCGGTATTTGACAACATTGCCTTCGGTCTGAAACAGCGCAAGGCGTCTTCAGCCGAGATCCGCGAACGGGTCAGCAAGATTCTCGATGTCGTGCAGCTCGCTCCCTATGCCAAGCGTATGCCTCACGAACTCTCCGGCGGCCAGCAGCAGCGTGTGGGTCTTGCGCGCGCACTCGTCATCAACCCGAAAGTGCTGTTGATGGACGAGCCGCTGTCCAACCTCGATGCCAAACTTCGCGTGGACCTGCGCCGGGAACTGCGTGAAATCCAGCAGGCCATGAACATCACCACCGTCTATGTCACGCATGATCAGGAAGAGGCGCTTGCCATGTCCGATCTGGTTTGCGTCATGTATGGCGGCGTCATTCAGCAGGCTGCACCACCCTGGGAAGTCTACAACAATCCCGCCAACCGCTTCGTCGCGTCGTTCGTGGGCGCAAACAACTTCCTGACGCTTGACCGTTCGGGCGGACAGACATCCATTTCCGGCCACAAGGTCGCATTGCCGCAGGCGGATGCGATTTCCCCGCAGCGGAAGATCGTCGCCGCCATCCGCCCGGAGGCGATTTCTGTCGGTCCTGCCGCGATCGATGGTGACGAGCGCATCGAACTGCCCGTGACCATAAGACTGGTCAGCTTCACGGGGCGTGAGATGAACGTTGCAGCCGTTCTCTCGTCGGGCGAGGAAATCGAGGCGATCACCAAGCCATCGCCTGAGATCATTGCACTGCAGCCCAACCAGAAGACCACTTTCTCCTGGCGCGCGGCCGATGCGAAGCTGTTCGGCGAGGGCGTAACCGGGGAGCGCCTGTCATGACGGATATGACTGCGACTGCGACTCCCGGCGGTTTCCGCCTGCGACTGCCAGGTTTTTGGACAAGCGTGACGGTATTTGCCGTCATCCTGCTGGCGATATTCCTGATCCTGCCGATTTTCAGCGTCTTCTTCATCAGTTTCTTTGATGCCAAAACCGGGGCCTTCGGTCTCAGCAACTACGCGGAAGTGTTCACGCGACGTTTTTACACCGTCGCACTCTGGAATACGCTTCTGATCGGCGTGCTGGGCATGCTGGGCGCCTGCCTTCTCGGTATTCCGCTTGCCTTTTGCACGTCCCGTTACCGCATCAAGGGGCGCACTTTCATTGCCACTTTCGCGGTTCTGGTTCTGTGCGCACCGCCGTTCATTGGTGCTTACGCCTGGATTATGCTGTTCGGTGCCAACGGTGCTGTCACCAATCTCTTGTCCTTCGCCGGCATTTCATTGCCGACGATCTACGGAATCCCGGGCATTGTGATGGTCTTCAGCCTGAAGTTCTTTCCCTACATCTTCCTGATGACGGAGAACGCGCTGAACACCATCAACAAGTCCTATGAGGACGCGGCGGAAAATCTCGGCTGCACGGCGTTCGAGCGTTTCCGCAAGATCACCTTGCCGCTGGTCTTTCCTGCAGTCAGCACCGGCGCGATCATCTGCTTCGTGCTGTCCATCGCCGACTTCGGAACGCCTGCAATCCTCGGCAAGGGCATCAGAACGCTTTCGACCATCGCCTATGCGCAATACACCTCCGAAATGGCCGGTACGCCAACCATGGCGGTGACGATTTCCATGGTGATGATTGCAATTTCGATGGCGGCACTTCTGTTGCAGCGGCACATTCTCGCCAAGCGCCGTTACGCCAGTTCACTGACCAACAGGCCGGTAAAGCAGTCCATGCGCCCGTTGAAGTCGTTCATCGTGCACGGCTTCTGCTATCTGGTCGTCTTCATCGCCATGCTGCCGTCGCTCACGGTCATCTACACCTCCTTCCTCGCAACCAGCGGTCCCGTCTTTACCGGCGGCTTCGGGTTGGACAGCTATGCCCGTATCCTTCGTGATTCACCGCAGGCGATTGCCAACAGTTTCACGTTTGCACTGGCTGCCGTGGTACTGATTGCGATCGTTTCCGGCCTGCTGTCCTTCATCGTGGTGCGACGCGACAATGCTGTCTCCGGCTCGCTCGATCTCCTGCTGATGGTGCCTTACCTCATTCCCGGCGTTGTCATGGCGATCGGCTACGTTACGACGTTCCGCTATCCACCCTTTGATATCACTGGGACGGCGCTCATCATCATCGTCCTGGTGTTTATCCGCCGGCTGCCCTACGGCGTCCGCTCCACAACATCGATCCTCAGGCAGATCAAGCCGTCCATCGAGGAGGCTGCGGTCAATCTCGGGGCTTCGCCGGCAAAGACCTTCGTGTCGGTGACGGTGCCGCTGATGCTGCCAGGTCTCATCATCGGTTCGCTGATGAGCTTCATAACGGCTATCAACGAGCTGTCCTCGACGCTGATCCTCTACACGGCACGAACGATCACCATGCCGGTTCTCATCTATGTTCAGGTGATTGACGGCGAGTTTGGCACGGCTGCGGCACTTTCAACCGTCCTTCTGGTCAGCACCGGACTTTGCGTCTTCATCGTGTTCCGCCTCTCGGAAGACAAAGAAGCCTCTTTCGTCTGAAACCATACCATCCCTCACCAAACGACTGCAGGAGCGGCGACATACGTGTCGCCGCCAGCCTCCCTCTGCCCAGCCTCCCTCTGCAAGGAATACACGACGATGAATATCGCGAGCTTTTCGCAATCGAAATACAAGAACGCCGCAACGCCCGGGGACGATGTGGCGCTGATCATACCGGGACGGGTTCTGGCCGTTTTTGACGGTGCGACCGACCCGACCGGTGCAAGTTACGGCGGCTTGAGCTCGGGCCGTATCGCAGCACTTGCTGCCGCAAATGCCGTGGCGAAAATGGGCCTCGATGGCACGCTGGAAAAAATTGCCGCGCCCAAGCTTTTTCAGAACATCAGCGATATCCTGAAGCAGGAGGCCGAGCGCATCAATGCCAGCCATCCACCGTCGACAACCCTGGCAATCGTTGCCGACCTGGGAGACAGTTTCCGCCTGCTTCTGGCAGGCGATTCCGGTGTGCGTATCAACGGCTCCCGGTTGCTGCAGCATGCAAAGCTTATAGACAAGGTAAGTACATCGGCGCGCATCCTTGTCTTCAAACAGCTTTTTGCCGCTTTGAGGGATGGTGATGCAGCCGAGGCACGCACGCGTGCGACCATCTTTTCCGGCCTGCGTTCCGCTGTCGAAAACGGCATCATGACTGCGCAGGAGGCGAAGAATGTTGTCGTTGCCGCAGCCCGCATGAGCGGTCTTGAGAGCGATATCGAAGCAGTCGAGGAATTTCTGATGGGAGGAATTCGCGTCCAGCCGCAATTCGCAAACAGGCAGGGACACGTACTGGGATACGCCTCGGTCAATGGCGGAACGGTCATAGAAGAGGGGACGGTCGATCTTAGCATCGCCAAGGACACGCTTGTGAGCCTTGAAATCTTTTCCGACGGTTATCTGTCTCTGCCGACTGGAACCGATGTCGCTGACTGGGAAGCGGAATTTGCCCGCGTCGAGACGGCCGATTTTCACAAACTCGCCGACTATCCTTCGGTAAAAGGCTCGACAAGCACCGAATTCAGCGATGACAGGACGGTCGTCTGCCTGAATGGCTGGTAAGGGCAGGGTGCGGTGCCGTCGCCGCGGCACTCTCAAAGTCCGAGGAATTTGAAAGGCTTGCTGTCCTTCAGCCTGTCGTTCGCCATGCCGGAGTAGATGTGGATCTGATTTGGCCCCAGGTCGAGTTTCTTCACGGAGCCTGTTTCTTTCGAGACGTCGAGCTTAGTCATGTCTATCCAGAAGATGTTCGGCGTCAAAGCGGATTCGAAGAAATAGAGCTTTCGCTTGTGGTCGATCACCGTGCGCCAGCGCGTTGAAGAAATGTTCGGCTGGTCGGGGGTGGTTATGCCATAGGGCACCGAGACGTTGCGGATGACGCTGAACACGCTGGCGATTGCCTCGACCGGGTCTTCGCTTTTGGGGATTGCATTGGCGTAAAACGCTGCGCGTGCAAATCGGTCCGATGCCCGGTTCGTGCCGGGAAGCATTACCGTGCCCCCGATCTGCGTCCAGTATTCGTTGAGGGCCAGCTGTTTGTCGAAAGTCGGGGAATTGGTCATCACCTGGTATTTGCGGCTGTGGTGAATGACCTGTTTGCCATCGATATATTCAACGATTGCGCTGTCGCCGCTGGCATCCGACAGCGATAGATGCAGCGTTGCGAGACGTTCTTCCCCCGGCACACTGTCCGTCACCACCGTGAAGGGGTTCTTTTCGAGTGCGCTGACGGCCTCGCCGACCGTGGCGAAATTGTCGAGTACATATTGCGCCCATGCCGCAATGGACAGTCCCGGAGACTTGCCATCATAGGCCGGGTAACTCGACTCGACCAGCCAGAGCACGTTGGCGGCAAGGCCAGCTTCGTTCATGCCATCCGTGGTGGAAATATCGTAGCCCGAGGCAATGACGCTGCCGTATTTCGAGGTCCATTTGACCGAGTTCGGCCCGGCCTCGCCAGATCGCTCCATGCCGCGCGGAAAGACCCAGATGTTCGTGCCAACATCTGTTTTCCAGTCCATGGAGCGGGCAGTCATGACCTGGTCGTTTTCACCCAGATAGACGAACCGTGTGCAGGCTTCAGCCACCGATGTCGCAAGCGTGGCAATGGAAAAAACGGTGGCGGTGCAGGCAGACAAAAAAGGAATGGTCTTCGGTCGCATGGTGCATCCTTCGGTGCTCGCGGCGCGATTGCAGCGTATGATAGAAAATCGGACTTGTTGCCGGATGTCAAATCGGTTTACCTTCGGTGCCGGACGGGGGGTAAGCCTTTGCTAAAATTATCTATTTTTTCGACCGTTATGGTTTTTTCCGCAAGCTTGGCCTTAGGTGCGGATGCGCAGAGTTTCACTCCCGCGGGAGTTGATCAACCCGATTGGGCGCTTCAGGTCACGGGCTATTTGTGGGCAACCGGGTTGAACGGCAACATTTCACCGTTCCGGCGTGCGCCGACGCTTCACGTCGAGAAATCATTTTCCGACGTCATGGATGATCTCAACTTCGGGGGATTTGTTAATATCTGGGGGCGGTACGACCGCTTCGTTCTGTCCGGCGACTTGATGTATGTCGACACGACCGACAGCAAGGCCACCGGCCCGTTGCCGGCCCTGCAAATTCCCGGCTTGCCGACGCTGCCCCCGGGGGCGGCCATCAACGCTGATGTCGATACCCAGGAATTCATGGCAACGCTGCAGGCCGGGTATCGGATCGTGGATACGGAAGGGTTCACGCTCGATGCGCTGGCGGGTGCACGCTTCTGGCATATTTCCAACGAGGTTGCGGTTACGGCCAGTCACCCATTGATCGGCAGCGTGTCGGCAACCCATAAGGAAAACTTCGGCTGGGTGGATCCAGTCATCGGCGCAAGGGTATTCTTTGGCGTGACGGACCGGCTTTCACTTCAGGGTCAGGTAGACATCGGCGGATTTGGCGCAGGATCGGATCTGACATGGTCGGCCCTGGCGACGGTGAACTACATCTTTACCGATACACTCTCCGTCTCGGCCGGCTACAAGGTGCTTGATGTCGATTATTCGCATGACGGCTACGTCTTCGATTCGCGGCTGAGTGGCCCTGTTGTCGGGCTGACCTACAGGTTTTGACGGTTTACGCCCGACGCACACCCTGTGCGGTCTACCCGCCTGTGGTTGTGACGATGCACTTCGCCCGCTGCGTCCGCGCTTTGCACTGATGTTTGTTGGGGCTTGTCCTGATCTCATCCGCGCATGGACCACTGACCGTCCCGCGTGACCTTGACACAGCGACCATGCCGACTAGACGGGGTCTCATGTTAATTTTTTGGGAGTATAGACATGAAATCGCTGGCAGCCGTTTCGGCTTTCGTGGGAAGAACCTTTGCGGTCTGGGTCATTTTGTTTGCCGTGCTCGGCTTTTATTTTCCAGAAACCTTCAAGCAGATTGCGCCGTGGATCGTTACGCTTCTGTCGATCATCATGTTCGGCATGGGGCTCACACTTTCGGTAGACGATTTTCGTGAAGTCGTGAGGCGCCCTGTTGATGTCACCATCGGTGTGCTCGGCCAATTCCTCATCATGCCGTTACTTGCGGTGCTGCTGACTCTGTTAATCCCGATGCCACCGGAAGTGGCAGCAGGTGTCATCCTGGTTGGCTGCTGCCCGGGCGGCACATCGTCCAATGTCATGACATATCTTTCGAAGGGCGATGTCGCCCTTTCCGTCGCCTGCACGTCAGTGACGACGCTTGCTGCTCCCTTGGTGACGCCATTCCTCGTGTGGTTGTTCGCCAGCCAGTTCCTGCCCGTTGATGGCTGGGCAATGTTCCTGAGCATCGTCAAGGTCGTTCTGGTGCCGCTGGCACTTGGAGCCGCCTTGCAGAAGCTGTTGCCAAACGTCGTCAAGGCGGCTGTGCCTGCGTTGCCGCTTGTCAGCGTGATCGGTATCGTTCTGATTGTTTCGGCGGTTGTCGGCGCATCGAAAGGTGCGATAGCCCAGTCTGGACTGATGATATTTGCCGTCGTGGTTCTCCATAACGGTCTTGGATATCTGCTTGGCTATTTTGCGGCGAAGGCGACCGGTCTCTCCCTCGCCAAGCGCAAGGCAATCGCCATCGAGGTGGGAATGCAGAACTCCGGTCTCGGTGCCGCTCTTGCGACGGCATATTTCTCGCCTCTCGCAGCTGTGCCCAGCGCCATCTTCAGCGTCTGGCACAATATCTCCGGCGCGCTGCTGGCCAACTGGTTTTCGGGCCGCGTGGACACGACGGCGACGACGAAAGCCGGATAGGATTGCCGGACGAAGATTGGCCGACGGGATATGAAGCAGCCCGAAAGGGGTTCTTCGAAACATGACGCCTTAGATCCGTAACGTCTTGACCAAAATCGCCATAGACGCGGAAGCACTATCCGCGTCTATGGCGGCAGGCGACGATCAAGAGCATGAAAGTGTGAAAGCCCCGACCGGTTTCATATCGATATAGGTGTCGGCTGCAAGGTTGCTTGTTATTGCACCACAAAGACTGCCGGTGGTGACAATCTGTCCGCGCTTCAGCGTTCCATTCCTGTTGAGGGGGGAATTGGCGAAAGCGATAAGCGGGGCGAGCGGATCGATATTGGGGTGTTTCACCACCGCATCGAAACGAAGCTCTGTACCTTCGGTCACCGTCAGATGCGGCAGATCCCCGGTATTTTCGGCAAAGGTATTAACGATTGCCGCGTCGATTTCCGGCCCGAGAACAAACCCGCCATTGGCAAGGCGATCCGCCAGAAACAGCGGGAAGGGGACCTGGTTCTTTTCCACCAACCGGTATCCGAGCAGCTCGACGCCGAGGTGAACGGCGTCGATATGCGTCAATATATCGGCTCTGCTGAACGGGGCCGTCGTTGCGGCAGGAATATCGGAGGCGAGGGTGAAGCAGATTTCTACTTCGATGCCTTCAATGTCTCTTCCCGTAAAAGACGCGACGTTATCCTCATCGACGCCGTAACAATCGACCATCGGCGCAGCAACCGCGTTCCCGTCCGGCCGGATCGCCAGCTTCCAGCCCCCCACCGTTTTGCCTGAAGCTTCAACGAAAGCGCGTTGAACGGCCATGGCATCTTCAAGGCTGTCTGGAGCGAGGCCATCCACCTCGATTGACGCCAGCGGAATTTTGCTGCTGTTCAGGCCTGCTTTCACAAGGCTCTGGGCCAGTTTTTCGATCGCCGTCATTCCCGTCATCATCCCTGCTTCAGTCTATTGGCCGAATGCTGTCACGATTTGGCGCTGCTTGCCAAGGCCATCTATGCCAAGTTTGACAACATCTCCTGCTTTCAGGAAGACCGGCGGCTTACTTCCATGGCCGACGCGGGGCGGCATACCGGTTGTGACGACGTCACCAGGTGTGAGCCGCATCGGGCCAGAGCACTAGGTTTTGTAGATTGTCGATTTGGTCCGGGTTCACAAGCCATGGGGCGAGCGGACTGAAGCTTGGCCGCCGAGGATGGGCAATCGTGGTTGCCATCCGTTAGGGGAAGGAAGTCGTCGGCAATGTGAGCGTTGCCGCGCCGCTAATAGGGTTGAGCGATGAACGCGTGCCAGATTCTGCCGCTGACGTAACGGGCAAGCTTAATAAGGATCGGGCGGCAATGCCGCCCGATAATTGTTTGACTTAGGCTACGTCTGCATCGAACTGGATGCTGTGCAAGCGCTTGTAGAGACCATCCGTTGCGAGCAGCTCGCGACGGCTTCCCTGCTCGACAACCTGACCATTATCCATGACGACGATCTTGTCGGCGCGGTTGATCGTGGAGAGCCGGTGGGCAATGACAATCGATGTCTTGTTAAACGTCAACCGCTCAAGCGCGTCCCGGACAAGCGCTTCGGATTCGGAATCGAGCGCACTCGTTGCTTCGTCGAGGATCAATATGTCCGCATCTCTCAGCATGGCGCGGGCGATGGCAACACGCTGACGCTGGCCACCGGACAGACCGGAACCGTTTTCGCCAAGCTTGCTGTCATAACCATCAGGCATGCTCATGATGAAATCATGTGCGTTGGCCGCTTTGGCCGCAGCGATGATTTCCTCATCGGTAGCGTTGTCACGACCGACAGAAATGTTGTGCTTCACCGTTCCCGAGAAGAGGAAGGTTTCCTGACCCACGTAAGAAACATGCTCGCGCAGGCTTGCGAAGGACACATCGCGCAAATCCATTCCGTTGATCTCGACCGAACCGCTTTGCGGATCATAAAGACGCATCATGAGATTGATGATCGTCGACTTGCCGCTGCCGGAAGGCCCGACCAGCGCAGTCATCTTGCCACCCTCGAAGAGGACACTGACGTCCTTCAGAACCGGCTGGTTAGCAACATACTCGAAGCTGACGTTCTTGAGTTCCACATTGCCGCTTGCCTTGGGGAGCGGCTGGGCATCCTTCTTCTCGGCAAGTGTCAACGGCGCGTCCAGAACCTCGAACATCATACGCACGCCGATCATACCGCCCTCGATCTGGACACGCATGCGTGCCAGACGCTTGGCTGGCTCATAGGCGAGAAGCAGGGCAGTAATGAAGGCCATCAGGTCGCCCGGCGAACCACCTTTTTCAAGAACGGTGTAACCTGATACGGCGATGACGACTGCAATGGCGAGACCGGACAGTGTCTCCATGATCGGGCTGGTCGCCGCTTCAAGCTTCGCAATGCCATTGGCGCGTTGCTCGACATCGGATACCGCCTTGTTCATGCGCTGGCGCATCAGCTTTTCAAGCGAGAACGCCTTGATAACGCGAACCCCAATGCTGGTTTCCTGCACGACGTTGACGATCTCGCCGAGCGAAGCAAGTTCCGCTTCCATGATGTGGCGCACACGCCGCAAAACCAGGCGAACACTGAAAATCGCCAGCGGTCCTATGATCATCGAGATCGCGCTCAGAAGGAAATTCTGGGCGAACATTACGATGATCAAGCCGATGAGCGAAAGAAGATCGCGTATAAAGGATGTGACAATGGTATCGATGACGCTACGGGCAGCCTGCGCGTTATAGGTAACGCGAACGAGCAATTCCGACGATGGCAGGTTCTGAAAGAACGAAACGCCCTGCTTTAGAAGCCTATCGTAGATTTTGCGCTGCTGTTCGGCAACAATACTGTTGCCTGCCTTGCTGAGATAATAGCTCTGTACGAAGGTGGCGAGACCTTTGATAATGAAGATTGCAGCCACTGCAAACGCAATCTCCAGAACAACGTCAAAACCCTGCTTCAGATAAACACTGTTGACGATATCGCGCATGATCCATGCGCTGAGAGAGGTCGTGCCGGCAACGACAACCATCGCCACAATTGCCGCACTGTACCAACCGACATGTTTTTTGAAGTTCTCTTTGAAAAGCCGCACCAGCAACTTCTTGTCGTTTGGCGACAAAAACGATCCGATCACAGAAATATCCTTATTTGGTGTCGACGCCCACACAGATTCCAAATTGCACATTCAGCTGCATGTTATTCATGCGGGATGGCTTTCTCAGTTTCCACTCGCTGCCGTGCCAAGCTCGATAATCTCTCTCGCGCCCGAGCAAAAATGCGCGAAAGGCTCTGGTAGGTAGAGAGCCCGACTGATTTGAGACCACGCCAATAAGCCTAGCGATCTAAAGTGTCAACATTGAGCGTTGATGCGGCCATGAAAAGGCGTGACCGGAAGATAAGTAAGGATGGGCGAATATCGTTACTCAGAGCAACAGATTGGGAGGAACTGTGCCTGACGAACCCGCAATGTACGTCTACAAGGCGCTGGCAATTCCAAGTGCGGCATCTTTCCAACTGTAATGTGGCTCCGGGCGTTTGACCGGCTGCGTGATTGACAAGCTGGCTGGCTAAAATCTATATCGACGCGAAGTCGCGAAAGCTCTCGCCTGAAACGTTCTGGCTTATTGGTGAACGGTGCATTATCCCATTCACTGATTGCAGGAGAATTTTTAGTTGCATCCCCGATGACCGTCGTCGGGCCAGTTCAAAGCAGGCAGGTCAGTGAATGTCCGATGTATTTTTTGATTTATCAGAACTGTATTTGAATTCCGGTGTGAAATTCAAATATTACGGTATAGCGCGAACCGTAATGGAAGTTGCATACGAGCTTACAAAGCTTGATGCGTCCATTCGATACGTCATATACTCACCGTTGCATCGGCGTTTCTTTGAGGTTTTCCCACGCGTAGGCGATGCGTCTCCAACGGGCGTACTTGATCCGAATATTCCTTCTTCGGCAACGCCTTTGCGCCTTCGTCAAAATTTATATGATAAAAACGCCATTAAAAACGCGCTTTACCGGATTCTGCACAAGATCGTTCAGCATCGCAACAGGAAGCGCTGGGCTACCGTTCCCGTTGGGGCGGTTAAGGATGTAGACCTCGACGGGCAAATCCTGATTGCGCTCGGGCGTCCGAAGATAATGTCAGACTATCTGATGGCTCTCGCTGAAAATGGCACCAAGCCGATTTTCATCCCGCTTCTTCACGACATGATCCCCTTGCATGATTTCACCCATCGAAATCAGTTTTCGTTCCCGAGAAACTTTATTTATGACAATCAGGTGGCGATCACGGCTGCGTCTATGGTTCTGACCAACTCGGAGTTTACCGCGTCAGAAGTCCGGCATTTTTCGGAAGCCGGGATTTTGCCGGCCGTGTCATCTGTTGTTGCCGTTCCCTTATGTCATGAATTGCGCCCGACTAACGAGCCGGTTGATAAACATGGCCCGGAAAAGCCATATCTCTTATGCGTGGGTATCTACAACGGACGGAAAAACCTTGAGTGCGTCGTCGAAGCGATGCTCTCCTTGCATCAACGGGGCATTCAGGTGCCTGAACTCGTCTTGGCGGGTGCGCGGCGTAAAAGAGTGGAAAAATTTCTTAAAAAAGAGAAATTTGCGCCGCTATCCGGAAATTTTCATTTCGTTTTCAATCCCAACCAGGCGGAATTGCGCGCGCTGTATGAAAAGGCTTATGCGCTTCTTTTGCCCAGTCGAATGGAAGGCTGGGGCCTGCCGGTAAGTGAAGCATTGTGGTGTGGAACGCCGGCTCTGGCTGCAGATGTTCCTGCACTCCGAGAGGCAGGGGGAGATTTGGCGCGCTATTTCGATCCAGAAAGACCGGAAGAACTAGCGGGTCAGCTTCAGAAGCTTCTGGAAAAACCTGCTGAATATTCGGAATGGAAAAAAACTATCGAGCTTTCCCGTCCACAAATGCGGACCTGGAAAGATGTTGCGCAAGGAATTCTTGAGGCAATCAAACCCGTACGCTCTTGATACGGGCAAATATGCTCAAGAATTATCAGACCCGTTTAAATGCAATGCTGCCCGGGGATAATGTTTTCCAAGGCATATGGTAGACCGTTTTTTCGATGTTCGTGATGGTTTTTTGGGCGTTACGGCCAATATGGTTGGCCTTTTGCTTTTGTGAATTTTCATTTACGACAAGCAAATGTTCGATTCATCGAGGTTGAAGGGTAGCTGTAAAAATTGTGATAATCATGCCCTTTTAAATGTCTTAAGCGCAATTGGGGCACATTGGGCAGCTAATTCGATTCAGTTGAATCGTCTCGGGGGCGATGGCGGTTCTGCAATTTGCAGAGCAGTTGAATTGGGCATTCCGTTTTGCGTGTGTTGTGGCTCACGTGTAGGACAGCGACAGGATGAATAACTGGTGATGTTGGACTATTTGAGATTTTCTGAAGTTAAGGTTCTCTGCATTGGCGATGTAATGCTGGACTGCTTTATTTCCGGCGATGTCGGCCGCATTTCCCCGGAAGGCCCGGTCCCGGTTATGTGCGCGCGATCAGAGGAATATTTTGCCGGTGGAGCAGCTAACGTTGCGCGCAACATATCTTCTCTTGGAGCAAGTTGTACATTGCTGGGAGCGGTGGGCAAAGACAACAATGGCAGCAAACTGCTTGAGTTGCTGAACAATGTTCATGGCGTTTCGGCGCCCTTCGTGACATTGGATGAGCGCCCGACAACTATCAAGACGCGTTTCCTCGGTCACGGCCAGCAAATGTTGCGCGTTGATTTTGAGGATGCCTCTCCGATTTCCCACGAGGAAGAGGATCGTGTCATCTCCACTGCGCTTTCCTTGATCTCATCTCACAGCGTTGTCATTTTGTCGGACTATGCCAAAGGTCTGTTAAGCGAAAGGGTTGTGAAAGCAATTATTGCTGCCTGCCGGACTGAGGGAAAACCGGTCATTATCGATCCAAAAACGTCTGATTTTACCCGCTATGCAGGTTCCGCGATTGTAACACCCAATCAAAAGGAAACGCAGGCCGTAACGGGTGTATGGCCGGATACCGATGAGGAAGCTGAATTGGCTGGCGAGTTGATCCTGTCGCGCTTCGACATCGAGGCGGTCCTCATTACGCGAGCGGAAAAAGGGATGACCCTTGTTGAGCGAGGCCATCCGCCTTTCCATATTCGCACGGAAGCTAAAGAAGTGTTCGATGTCGTTGGTGCTGGCGACACGGTAATTGCGACGCTCGCCGTTGGCCTGGGCTCCCAAACTTCACGTGCCGATGCAGCACGAATTGCAAATGCAGCTGCTGGCATCGTGGTTGGTAAAAAAGGCACGGCAACTGTTTCTGCTGCCGAACTCCGAGATGCCTTGTCTCACGACACCTCGTCGGGGGAAGTCAGCCCCTCGGACAAGCTTTTTGACAGGCAAGATGTCCAGGCGCTGGCAGAGGATTGGCGGGGCGATAATCTGAAGGTCGGCTTTACGAACGGTTGCTTCGATATCCTGCACGTTGGCCACATCAGGCTTTTGCAGTTTGCGAGGGATAATTGCGATCGTCTGATCGTTGGCGTTAATGCAGATAGCTCGGTAAAGCGGCTTAAAGGTCCATCGAGACCGATAAATACCGAACTGGATCGCGCCGAACTTCTGGGCGCATTGGCTTTCGTCGACGCGGTGGTGGTGTTTGACGAAGACACACCGCTTGAACTCATTAAGACGATACGCCCCAATGTGCTGGTTAAAGGGGCGGACTATACGATCGACAACATTGTTGGTGCGGATGTCGTGATGGCGGATGGCGGCAAGGTCGTTACATTCGAAATAGTGCCCGGAAAAAGCACGACGGCGACGATTGCGCGCAGTAAAAAAGAGGCAGTTTGATGTATATTGTAACCGGAGCTGCTGGATTTATCGGGTCCAACATTGTCGCTGATTTGGAGGCGGCGGGTCTGGGGCCGATTACCGTCGTTGACTGGTTTGGCCGTGGCGATAAGTGGCGCAATCTCGCTAAGCGTAACATCGCAGCTTATGTGTCACCCGAAGGACTGCTCGACTATCTTCGCAGCATTAAAGTGGATGTGAAAGCCGTCATACATATGGGCGCGATTTCCGCCACCACGGAAGCTGATGTAGACAGACTGATCGAGCTGAACATCAACTATTCTGTAATGTTGTGGGACTGGTGTGCTGAGCATGGCGTTCCTTTCATTTACGCGTCTTCCGCTGCGACCTATGGCGGCATCGAGGAGGGGTTTGATGACGACGAGGCTGCATCGGCACGCGCCTCTCTTGCACCGCTGAATGCCTATGGCTGGAGCAAAAAGACGACCGATGATATTTTCATCGAACGTGTTGCGCGTGGTGAGAATGCCCCTCCGCAGTGGGCTGGCCTAAAATTTTTCAATGTTTACGGGCCAAATGAATATCATAAGGATGATATGCGCAGTGTCGCCTGCAAACTCTTTGACGTCGTGCAGGCCACTAACGAGGTATCCCTGTTCAAGTCTTATCGACCTGATATCGAACATGGAGAACAGCGTCGGGATTTCGTATATGTGAAAGATTGCACATCGTTCATCTTGTGGCTTTTGAACAATCAGAAATATAGCGGGATCTTTAATTGTGGATCTGGCAAGGCACGATCTTTTGCAGACATCGTTCATGTCATGGGCGATCTTCTCGGCAAGAAGCTGAATATTAATTTCATTGAAATGCCGGAGGCGATCCGCGGTAAATATCAGTACTTTACCGAGGCAAATATGTCGAAAGTCGCGTCAATCGGATATAACGGCCCCCAATCATCGCTTGAAGAAGGGCTTGACGATTACATCAATTCGTATCTAAGCCGCGAAGACAGATATCGCTAGCAGTAGGCATAATTGATGCGAAAAGACTGTATGCGCTCACATAAAGCTGGATTGAACACCCTCAAAATCGCAACCGCTGAATGGCGTCCTTCGAAAACGGATTCGGATAGCTATCACTCATGTCAGCCAAACCAGTCTGGTTAAGGATAATTCTTGATGACACAGCCGGGCTTCGAATCCGCTCAGAATGAATATCTGAAACTCAAAAAATGGCTTTTCGAAGCGGCGCTTCCACTATGGTCCTCGGTTGGGCGAGATGATGTGAGTGGTGGCTTTTTCGAAAAAATCGATAGAAGCGGTGCTGCAGTTGAAGCACCGCGAAGAACGCGGGTCGTTTGCCGTCAGATCTATAGCTTTTCTGCGGCTAAGAGAATGGGTTGGGCCGGCGATGCTGAAGGGGTGGTTCAGCACGGATGGGACTTTCTTCAACAGCACTGTTTTAATGCGGACGGTTCCCTGATTACTACGGTCGATTTGGCGAGTGGGGTCAGGAATACGTCATTCGATCTATATGACCATGCCTTTGCGTTGTTCGGGCTGAGCTATGCTGCTGACACGCTTGAAAACGAGGACACCATTGCCGAAGCCGCGCTGCACTGTCTTGAGGCGATGATCGCGGGTTGGAAGCATCCGGCCTCAGGTTTTGAAGAGGCCGCGCCGCCTATCGTGCCTCTGCGTTCCAATCCGCATATGCATCTCTTTGAGGCGTTTCTTGCATGGATGGAAAATCCTTCGGTAAAAAAGCCTGAACGCTGGCTGTCGTGCCTCAATGAAATAGGCGAATTGTGCCTGTCGGCATTTATCTCGCCTGAAAGCGGGGCTCTTCGTGAATATTATAATCACGACTGGTCGGTAATGCAGCACCACACCCTGGCGCCAATCGAGCCGGGGCACCAATTCGAATGGGCATGGTTGCTCACGCGATGGGGTAAGATGGTAGGGCGGAAAGACGCTCTTATCGCTGCGCGCAAACTCGTGGAGATTGGCGAAAAAGGTGTCGATGAATCCCGTGGTCTTGCGCGCAATGGTCTGAATTTTGATCTGACACTCAACGACAAAGCATTTCGTCTGTGGCCACAGACTGAGCGGATCAAAGCTTGGCTTATGATGGCCGAGACGGCGATAACTCTCGAAGATAGAGAAGTGGCATACGCAAAGGTTGCTGAGGCGGCCGGTGCATTGCAGGGTTTTTTCAAGGGAGTTCTACCCGGCCTTTGGGTGGATCGTTTTCACGAAGATGGTACCGCAGTCGAGGAGCATGCGCCCGCGTCGTCTCTTTATCATATCGTCTGCGCTGTCGAAGAAATGCACAGATTGCTGCAGCCTTATACCGAAAGCGTACCCGCGCTTTTTTTAGATCGAGATGGCGTGATTATCGAAGACACGGGATATCCAGGTAAGATTGAGGACGTCCGACTTATCCCTGGGGCAGCGGAAGTTATAAGTTCTTTCAGAGACCGGGGATATCGGGTATTTGTCGTAACAAACCAGTCTGGCATCGGTCGCGGTTATTACGATGATCTCGACTATATCATTTTGCGGGCTCATATTGGGAAGTTGCTTCACGAACAAGGCGCATCTATTGACGATGAACGCCTCTGTCCTTTCCACGAGAATGCCACGATCGAAAAATACCGGGGTGATCACTATTGGAGAAAACCCTCTCCGGGAATGATAGAAGATATCATCATGCGATGGAACGTGAATCGGGAGCGCAGCGTTCTCATCGGCGACAAGGTGTCGGATGTTGAGGCTGCTGTTGCAGCCGGTATTCAAGGCGCGTTGTTCTCCGGAAAAAACTTGTTTGATTTTGTTTCAAGCAAAAAACTCTAACGTCTTGGTTGTGATGTTATGGAAAGTACGCGGTTGCTTAACTTGAACGGCACTGAATTCTCGAACTACCAAGACGCTTACGCGAAATGGAGGGAAACACAGACCTCTGCCGGCACTCACTATTTACCAATCTTCCAAGCCGTCGAAGCGAGCAAAAGCGGATTGTGCACTGTCCGCGTTGATGGCGTGGATGGCGTGGAGTTTTCTGGGATAAATCCCCAGATGTGGTCGCTTGTATCGGGTGGGGGAAGCTCATCCGAGAAGGCGGAAACTTCTCCAGCGACGCTGCAGTTCGACATATTTTTTAAGCGCTCGTCGACACTCGATAGCCTCGAAAACATCCACAAGTGCGTGAGCGATGTCGAGCGCAGTCTTTTGCCAAACGGTTTGTTGATATTTGAACTGAAATTAGATCGACAAACTGCTGGAAGCGACATAGACGAAGCGCTGCATCGCTGGCGCTATGTTCTAGACACGTTCAACTTACGTATTCTAGCAAAAATATTGATGCCTTATTCTGGCGGCAACGATGGGCACGCGAAGCCTGAAGGCCGTATATCCGGCTCAACTTACTTGACGATCGTTGTCTGTCGTGACTTCGACGTCGAGAACTCTTTTATTAGAGAAGTTAGAAGAGCAATCGACGACATTCGGGCCGTAACGCAATCCGAGAATTTGCAGTTCATTATCGGGTCGCCCCAAGCCACGGATGGGGCCAAGATGGCAGATCACGATCTCTCGGACATCTGGCAGATGCATTATACATTGCAGGCCCAAGCAAGCACGGCGGAAGCGATGATAGCGTCTCTGTCCGAAACCGCTGTTTCCGCAAAGGACGCGTCTCGCCGCCTTTTGAAAACTGAGCGGCGTGTTCTGGCGCTCAGAAAACAGACATCCCTATTTTTACCGATTACCTATCCATGGTCTCTTTTCGCCGGTCTGGTGCTGTCGCTAATAAAAAAAGCTAAGGCAAAACGAAAAAAAAAACATATAAGTCAGGCGCCTGATTTAGAGCCTCTTCGTTCTCCTTCGGCGCCTGAAAATGGCGTTGTGGTCGAGAATAGAACGACCTATGGGCTAACCCCTTTTGGTCAAAAACCTAAGATACTTATTCTGAAGCTTGATCATATAGGTGATTTCTTTCTGTCGCTTCCCGCCGTCGATGTGCTGAAAAGAGCGTGGCCTGATGCGGAGGTCACGTTGGTCTGTTCGCCGACGAATGGTGATCTGGCCAGGGCAAGCGGCTATTTCGATTCAGTAATCGAATATAAATTCTCTGCGGAACTCTCGCAGGATGTTCAGAAAGCCCAACTTGAAAACTACGCGAACATAAAAAGGCTAGTACCAGATCGCTACGATTTGGCTATCGATCTGAGGCATGACCCGGATACAAGGCCGCTTCTGATGTTTATTCAGGCCGCCGTAAAGGCAGGCTTTCAGGGCTTTGACAAACATTTCATGCCCCTCAATATTTCATTGCCGCCGATGGAGGTTCCCCGCGGACTATATCAAAACGCGCATAACATCCATCGTCTCATGTTGCTGAGTAGCCATGTCGTCAACACTTTAAAGGGATTTGACAGCTCCGACGCGACCTCTGCATTGATAGCGAGTGGAAGCTTCAATAATCCCTTCGTCGGCTCTCGATATGTGGTCATTGCTCCCGGCGGAGGGACATTGGCCAAGAAATGGGCTCCTTCGAAGTTTGCGGAGCTTGCGCGCAGGCTTGTATCGGAAGACGATTTCAAGATAGTCGTTGTCGGTGGTAACGCGGAATCTGAATATCGCGATGCGATATTTAACGCGATCCCAGAGGGCATGGGGTTGGATTTGATCGCCAATCTCCCCTTAGTGGACCTTGCTTCGGTCATCTCCAATGCGCAGATTTTTGTCGGCACAGATACCGGTGCCACCCATCTTGCGGCGTTAATAGGCGTACCAACTGTTGTCGTGTTCAGCGGTGTTGCCGATCACAATATATGGCAACCAATGGGAAGGTCTGTTGCGATCGTCAGAAAACCGCTAGCCTGTTCGCCCTGCCATATAGCGCGCATCGAAGATTGTGTTGCCGCTCACAAATGCATGACTGGAATATCTGTCGACGTGGTCATTGATACGATTAGAAACACATTGTCGGCGCATGATGCCGAATGATTGCTACTAGTGTGTAAGGAAGTTTGTTTGCAGTGTCACGGTCGGTCTCATAGTGACTTGCCTTCAATGTACACGAACATATAGAGATTCTGGCGTCACGAATTCGCAAGCCAATGCGTGTCGAGGCTGAACTGTGTTGTTGCGAGATGGAAGGTGCCTCCTGTGATCGAAAAAGGTTTCTATTATGAGTTTGAAAACAGGCACAGGGGCAGTCGAAGCGAAATTCGTGGACGTCTGGAAATCTACAATCAGACCATCGAGCTTTTAGAGCTGGAGCTACTCCCCAGGAATGCGATTGATTATGGATGCGGGCGTGGCGAGTGGCTACGTTTGCTGTCCGAGCGCTCTTGGCAGGTTTTGGGCGTCGACTCGAACGACGATATGCTTTCTCCTGCTCAGGCGGATGGTTTAACTGTCGAGGTTGGTGATTGTCTTAGTCATATTGCGAGCCAGCCAGACAATAGTGTGACTTTGATAACCGGGTTTCACATCGTGGAACACCTCCCGCCAGATGTCCTGCACGACTTTGTCAAGCATGCGCATCGCGTAGTGCGGCCCGGTGGCCTCGTGATCTTCGAGACTCCCAATCCTGAAAACATACTTGTCGGTTCGAACCGGTTTTACTCGGATCCCACCCATGTTCACCCGTTGCCTCCTAAGTATCTCGAATTTGTCGTCGAGTTCTATGGCTTCTCCGAGGCAACATGTATCGGCATAAATCAGCCGAATCTCCGTTATCAAACAGGGTCAGCAGCCGCATTCTTGGAAATGATGGAACTCTTCCCCGATTATGCTGTGCTCGGGCGCAAGCCCAAGGAAGGCGCGACCTCGACCGGGTTTCTGGAGTTTGTACGCAAAACATATCCAGACAGTAATCCATATAGTTATCGGGTCATCGACGATTTTATAGATAAAACCCATCGGAATGAGATGGAATTGGCTGATCTGAAAACGCACAATGAACAGAATAGAGACGAGATTGAGCGTCTGAAGGCAGAAGTGAGGTTTTTCCGGGAGAAACTGGAACGACGTGGTCTGTCGGCCATGTGGGATCGCTTGAAAAAGAAAATCCGGTCTCAGCGATAGGCCTCAGTTACATCGGAGACATATCCGTAATCGATAGGTTTCTGGAAGTTGTCAGTTTCGAAACCAGGCCGCGCCTGGAGCAAGCAAAATCGGCCTAGTTCTCTCATTGGACGTTGGTTTAGGGTCTTAAAATATGAACATCAGCAGGCTTCGAACCTCAATCCTGAAGAGATGGCGGAAAGTCTTCAACGCCGGTGACAATACAGCCCTGTCGGACGTTAATCTAAAAGAAATTGCCGAATGGATAAGGCAAGCAAATGAAAACGCGTTCATAAATAAAGAGCTTTCAGCCATTTATTACGAAGATATGCTTTGCGAAGCTCTACTTCGCAGGTATGGCGAGAAATTTGTTGCCAAACATAACGCTCACGTTTTTTCCCAGACTTATGAAGATTCTGCGATCGCTGAAATTTTTTCCAGAATAGGTGTGAAGCATAAAACGTTCATAGAATTGGGCACTGAGAACGGCAATCAAAATACGACCAGGTTTCTGCTCGAAATGGGGTGGCGAGGTGTGTGGATCGAAGGAAGCTCCCGTCACGTGGCTGAGATTAGAGAGAAATTTGCCAATGAGATTAGAGACGGACGGCTTATTGTAGAGCAAGCGTTTGTCGCCGCTGAAAACATATCGGGGATTCTGGAAGGCACTGGCATAGGCGCGGAAGTCGATTTTATGAGCGTCGATATCGATCAAAATACCTCACACGTATGGAAAGCGATACCGATTAGCGCCCGAGCTGCATGTATTGAGTACAATGCGCACATCCACCCAAGTATCGAATACGAAGTGCCTTATGATCGAAATTCGCTTTGGGATGGAACCAACCTATTTGGCGGCTCCTTAAAGACTATGGAGTTGATTGGTCGCAGCAAGGCCATGTCGCTTGTCGGGTGCGACATTATCGGAGTGAATGCCTATTTTGTTTCAGATGATTGTCTGGAGGACAAGTTTTTGTCTCCGTACACGGCAGAGTTTCACTATCAGCCACCGCGCTATCGTTTCGCCCGCGGAAACCGTGGCAACCCCCACGCATTACGCTGATATCTACCTTTAGTACGGCCAGTTCCTTCAATCTTGACGTGTTTTACCCATTGCTGGATGCGGTGTGTTACGCGGCTACGGGAGATAATAGGGGACTTGTAAGCTTGTTCTCATATCCAACGTCCTTTATGAGCCTGATATCGTGGCAGCCCTTGCCGGATAAAATGCTCGATCGAGAGGACAGTGAGTGAGAGAGTCCGAGAGATATCAGTTCATAGACGTTCTTCGCGGCATCGCGGTTCTTCTTGTTTTGATAATTCACATTTCCGAGCTTTATGTCGGCTTCGCGCAACAGGGCAAGGCCGGAGGCAGATGGATCGCAGAAATCGCGCATCAGTTCGATTTCGGTCGGATGGGTGTTACGATCTTCTTTATAATAAGTGGATTCGTGATACCAGGTAGCTTGTCGGGAGGAAGATTTGACGGGAGCGTGAAATTTTTATTGTCTCGATTTTTCAGGCTATTTCCGCTCTTTTGGCTCTCGTTGCTCTTCGCCCTCATCGCCCAGCAATGGGCATCCGGCAAGTATCCTAGTACGACAGATATCTTTCTCAACGCGACAATGGTGCCGGATCTTTTCTCCGTTGAGCCTATAAACGGAGCCTACTGGACTCTCGCTGTCGAGCTGGTTTTCTATGGAATGTGCTTGGCGCTTTTCCTGTTGAAGGGCGTAAAGAACCCCAACGTCTTGGCGCTGCTTGCGCTTGTCCTGACGGCTACTTTCATAGATCGTGAATATCTTCATAAATTTCAAATGTTTGAAGGCAAGCTCGGCGAATATCCCATGCTGTTGGGCTTCATGTTCTGGGGCGCCTTGGCGCGCGCTCGTTTTGAAAAGCAGGGGGTACAAGGATTTGCAGAGCTTGCCTACTGGATCGTAGCAATTGGATGGCTATTTGTGTTCCCAATGGCAGGCTTCAATGAAGCCTACGTCAGAACGCACGCTGAGCCAGATATGGTGCCCCGTTTATATGGCTCTTATTTTGCAGCCTTCGCCGTATTTTTCTTTTCCATTCATTTCTTCAAAATTAAATCGGCGTTTTTGTCATTTACCGGCAGAATTAGTTATTCCATATATCTGATGCATGGCCCCGTCATGTATGCGGGGATCTATTACCTTGATAATTATGGTCAATCACTGCGTGGAAAGATTTCGGTATATCTCTCACTTTTGGTTGTAAGTCTGGCAACATTCTTATTGTCTTACTGTACTTATATCTGGATAGAGAAGCCATCCCAGCGCCTTGGCAAAAGAATATACAATCGTATAGAAAATCGTTACATGCAAAAACTACCCATTGGGCGTCAGATTGGCTCCAAAAGCATGTGACTATTCTTAGGAAATTTTTTGGATGATCTTGATGCTCAGGGGTAGCATACTGACCTGGATCCGAATTTCATATTTTTCGTACGCGCAGGCACGCCGACCATGGTCGTCAGCCAGGTTTCCACCATGTTGTTGCGGTCAGTTGCTGATCGGAGACCATCCTTGGCCTGGGTTGTGCAGATAGAGAAAGACCATCATCGTCGACGGTCTTTCTGTCTATGCATTTACGGCGACTGATTCTCAGCGAAGAAGCGTTTGCGCCAGGCCATGTTTCTTGTAAATCATACTCGCTATCAAAGCCTGGGCGATGCGATCATCAGCGTTATTCACGTCCTTGCGAAAGAAGACGGCGTCGCCCCATATCAGTCTCTCGCGCTTGGCGGTCTTGAACGGCACCGATGTGTACTCGTATCTATTCAAGTGCGAAAAGTCGATAAATTCAAATCCTGCTTCTGAAAGGATATGATCTATATCCCGGAAAAATGCCGTCTCGTGATACATGGGGCCGAAAAAAACTTCGCAGTGCACGACGTTGGTTTTCTGCAATACATCTTTTGCGCCCGACAGTGCGCGACCCTCGAAGCCCTGTATGTCGAATTTTAAAAAGTCGATGTGTGGCTCTCCAGCTAAAGCTTCATCTAGAGTGGAAGTTTTAACAACGTCAGTCGATACAACACGCATGTCGCCTATATCATCAAAATCTGCGTTGAATTTCAGATTGAGATCAAGCAGGGAAGAGCTGCCATCGTCATTAACAGTATGGAACAGCGCTTCTTTGCCATCCCCGATAAACGCTTCAATCAAAACTAGTCTGGGGTCTGGTTCTGCTGCTGCCCGTTCCTCTATGCGGTGCTTTTGTGGCTCGAAACCGATGGCACGCCAATCGAGAGTACCTTTTGTCAATGGCGCGTAGATGTGATCCTCTGTTGCAAGCAAACGGGCGCCGACATCCACAATAGTCAATCGTCGACGCTGTCTTTGAGAAATTTGCAAAGGATCGACTTCCTCTGCTCGCATTTTTGCTTTGTATTCGTCGCCTGCGAGAATGCTTTCAACAATATTCTTCAAGTCCTCCCCTGACTCCAAACGGTTGGAAAAATGATCCAGCCCGCTTTCGTCCGCGTCCCTATGCAAGAGCGTTTTATAAATCCAATTTACATATTCTTTATTCGACCATTCACTCATTTCAGTTTCTTTCGTACGGCCCGTCGACAGGAGCGGAGTTGCAAAGCTAATTTCTTACAGATTTTTATCCAACACATTTTTGAGACTATTCGAATGCTCTAATCTCGTGGAGGGCATCGATTTTGACGCAGTGCTGCTGCTGATGGCCTCTCAGCACGCGTTGTCAGATGACGTCGTGCGTTTCTTGCATGGCTGCGCTGCATTAAAGCCTATTTAATATGCGGTAAAACCGGGTATCTTGTTTTCATCGAAGCGATGCACCTCCTCCCGCAAAGCTTCGGATTGAGATGACCCTATCCTCCTCCCAAGGGTTGTCTTGTGAACAATGGCACTCCTCCTCCCAGCCGTTGTTCGAAATTTCGGAAAGCCTGCCGCACCTCCTCCCGCGGCGGGCTTTTTCGTTTTCGGGACAGGGGCATCACAAGCCAAGCGCGAGCTGAGCTTCCTCTTCACTCTCTTCGGTGCTCAGCGAGGAAAGGGTAATCCCCAACAGCCTTACCGGACGTTTGAATGGAAAGACGGAGGCAAGCAGGCTCTCTGACATCTCCTGGATCGTTGCGAGGTCAGACACGGCTCCCGACACTGTTTTGCTGCGTGTCGCCTGGCTGAAATCCGAATATTTGATTTTCACGGTCACCGTCTTTCCCGTGATGTCGTGGGCCTCGCAATAACGCCAGACTTTCTGCGCCAAAGGGCCAAGCTCCGCCTTCGCTAAGTCGAGATCGTCGATATCCTCGACGAATGTGTCCTCGGCGCCGACAGATTTGCGGATGCGATCGGGCTTGACCTGCCGTTCATCGATGCCGCGGGCGATGTTGTAGAAATAAGGGCCGGACTTCCCGAAATGCTGTTGCAGAAAACCGAGTGATTTCGACTTGAGATCGAGGCCTGTTTCGATGCCGTGCCGTTTCATCCGCTCGGCCGTGGCGGGTCCAACGCCATGGAATTTCTTGACGGCCAGGGCTTCAACAAAGCCAGGCCCATTCTTTGGCGTAATGACGGCCTGGCCATTCGGTTTGTTCAGGTCACTTGCCATCTTGGCCAGAAACTTGTTGTAGGAGATGCCGGCAGATGCATTGAGGCTGGTGACCGCCTTGATTTTTGCGCGGATCTCCAGCGCAATTTCGGTGGCGATCTCCATGCCTTTCAGGTTTTCGGTGACATCGAGATAGGCTTCGTCGAGCGATAGCGGCTCGATCAGAGGGGTATATTCGGCAAATATCTCGCGTATCTGTTGCGACACCTGCCGGTATACCTCGAAGCGTGGCGGTACGAAGATCAGATCCGGGCATTTCCGTTTGGCAGTGACGGACGGCATGGCGGAATGCACGCCGAAGGTTCTCGCCTCGTAACTTGCCGCAGCCACCACGCCTCGTGCGGCCGATCCGCCGACGGCGACCGGCAGGCCGCGAAGTGCGGGGTTGTCGCGTTGCTCCACCGATGCATAAAAGGCATCCATGTCGATATGGATGATCTTTCGAACAGCCGTGTTATCCATCGTTCCAGCCTGTACGATCTTCCCTATTTCCACATCGCCCGCATCCGCGCGCCTACATCGATGCGGATCTGCTGCGCGCTGCGCTCGGAGGCTGCGGCCGAAACCAGGGGCCAGGTGGCGGTTTCAAAGAACTGCAGCAAGGTTGCCGGTATGAAGCGGGTTCTAGCGGCATAGACATGCCGGTCTCCCTGCGCGTTCTGGCCATGGGTGAAAAACCGTTGCGGGGTTATCAGTGACAGGCTGTCCTTGGCGCGCGTCATGGCGACATAGAGCAGCCGGCGTTCCTCTTCGACTTCATGCGTGGAGCCGACGCCCAGATCGGAGGGTATGCAGCCATCGACCACGTTCAGGATAAAGACGGAACGCCATTCCTGGCCTTTTGCCGAATGAATGGTTGAAAGCGTCAGGTAATCCTCATCGAGCAGCGGCACGCCTGCCTGATCGCTGGTGGCATCCGGCGGATCGAGCGTCAGTTCGGTGAGGAAGCGTTCGCGGGAAGGATAGCCGCCGGCAATCTGCTCGAGTTGCAGCAAATCGGCCTTCCGCGTCTCGGCATCCTCATGGATGCGTTCGAGGTGGGGCTCGTACCAGAGCCGCGCCTGCTCGATATCTGATGGCCAGCCGCCTTGCGATTTTCGCAGGTTCGCCAGCAACTGCACGAAGGATACCCAGTCATCACCGGTTTTGGGTGGCGGCGGAATTTCGGCAAGGGCGAGCAGAGGTTCCGGGTCTGCCGCAATCGTATCGAGAATATTGCCGGCTTTCTTCGGCCCGATACCCGGCAGCATCTGAAGTAGCCTGAAACCGGCGACGCGGTCGCGCGGGTTTTGCGCGAAACGCAATACCGCCAGCATGTCCTTTACATGGGCACTGTCGAGAAACTTCAGGCCGCCAAATTTGACGAAGGGAATATTGCGGCGTGTAAGTTCAACTTCAAGCGGCCCGCTATGACTGGAGGTGCGAAACAGCACGGCCTGTTGCTTCAGCGTCATGCCGGTCTCACGATTGGCCAGCACCTGGTCGATAATGAAGTTCGCCTGCTCGGTTTCGCTTTTTACTGTCACGAGCTTCGGCCGCTCGAGTGACTGTCGTTCGGTCCAGAGGTTTTTCGTGAACCGCTCACGGGCAAGGTCGATGACACCATTGGCGGCAGCCAGTATCGGCTGTGTCGAGCGATAGTTGCGATCAAGGGTGATAATATCGGCAGCTGGGCTGAAAGATGCCGGAAAATCAAGGATATTGCGCACCGTTGCTGCCCGGAACGAATAGATCGACTGGGCATCGTCACCCACCACGGTCAACCCGCGACCGCCCGGCTTCAGTGCCATCAGCACCGCGGCCTGCAGCCGGTTGGTATCCTGATATTCGTCGACCATCACGTGGTCGAAACGATTGCCGATATCGCCTGCAAGGTCGGGATCGCTGACCATCTGGGCCCAGTAGAGCAGAAGATCGTCGTAATCGAGAACGTTCTGGGCCTGCTTGGCCTCCACATAGGCGGCGAATAATTGCTTGAGCTCTTCTTCCCAGCTGGACACCCATGGATAGTGCTGGCGCAGGATTTCTTTCAGTGGCGTTTGTGAATTGACGGCGCGCGAATAGATCGCAAGGCAGGTGCCCTTTGTCGGAAAACGGCTCTCGGTCTTGGAGAAACCCAGTTCGTGTCGGGCAAGGTTCATCAGATCAGCGCTGTCTTCGCGGTCGTGGATCGTGAAATCCACGTCCAGTCCAATCTGTTCCGCATAGATTCGCAAGAGGCGCGCGCCGATCCCGTGAAACGTGCCGGACCAGGCCATCGCATCGGTGAGGGCTCCGGCGTTAGCGCCGATGACCTGCTTGCAGATACGCTCGACACGACGCGACATTTCGGAAGCGGCACGCCGTGAAAACGTCATCAGCAGGATGCGGCGAGGATCGGCGCCATTGACGATCAGATGCGCCACCCGGTGCGCCAGCGTATTGGTCTTGCCGGAACCGGCACCGGCGATAATCAGCAACGGTCCAGCCGTGTGTCCGCCTGAAGGCCCAACGCCATGTTCCACGGCCTTGCGTTGCTGCTCGTTCAGTTTGTCCAGATAGGCAACCGCCATGCCTGCATCCTTGATATTTGCCTATCCGCACGACGACGGCATTTTTCAAAAGCACTCTTGTTGCAATGATTAGCAAAAACTCAAACAGCAGGCCAGAACAAATAATGAACGCATGTCTCTGTCCTCCACACTGCGGTGGACAAACCTGGCTGATCGATATTCGCAGCCTCAATCGGGTTCCGCATGGCGTGTTGACCGGCATGCTTTTCAAACCACTGAACCAACCCGGCGGCTGATGAGTTCACCAGTCGCGTCTTGGAAGACGTGTTTGTTGGGAGGACAAAAGCATGAAGCATCTGAAACTATGCCTGATCGCTGTTGCAGCGCTGGCCACATCGACATTTGCGTTTGCCGAGCAGAAGGCCATGAGGTCTGACGCCACGATCGCGTCGGATATCAATTATCTGCTTTATACGCCCAAAGACTATGCCGGTTCGGACAAAACCTATCCTCTCGTGGTATGGCTGCATGGCGGCGATCAGGGCGGGAGCGACGTCGAAAAGCTGCGCCGCAGCGGTTTGCCAAAATTGATCGAAGGCGGCCGTGATTTTCCTTTCATGGTGTTTTCGCCACAAAATCCGAGTGAGGAACTGCTTTATCCGATCGAGCGCGTCGAAACCGTCCTGGCTTCCGTTGTAGCGGATCATCGGGTGGACCGCAGCCGTATCTATCTGATCGGATATAGCCGGGGAGGGTTCGGCGCCTGGTCAATGGCCGAGCAGTTTCCGCAAACTTTTGCTGCGGTCGTCCCAATTGCCGGTGGCGGCATCCGCCATTATCTCAACCGCACCAATGAAAAGACCGCCTTCTGGGCCTTTCACGGCTCAAGGGACGAGGTGATTCCTTTGTCCGATACTGTTGTCCTCGTTCAACGTCTCCAGGAATTGAAACGTAATGTGCGGCTGACGGTTTTTGAGGATACGAACCATGAAGAGGTGGAGGCAAAAGTGCTCGGCGATGAGGCGATGTGGACCTGGCTTCTCCAGCAAAAGCTTGCAGACGCAAAGACGCCTTCGGCACCCTGAACCCGCAGCGGGCACCGTTTTACCGCTGGTATGAAAGCCCATAACCCAGCGCGGCCGTCATAAGGCCGGGCTGGCCGCATCATAAGCCTTCGTCAAAACATCTCTCCGCAAGCGTGTCTTTCCCCTATTGACACAGAGTAGGGAGGTCATGCTAATACGCATTAACAGCTAATACGTATTAGCAGTCAACGAATGTCGGGGAGGGCATTGCGTGACCAGCCATAAGCGCCTTACTCAGAACGATATTGCGAAGCTTGCCGGCGTCAGT
The DNA here is from genome assembly GCF_009649785.1 of Agrobacterium tumefaciens. GTDB lineage: Bacteria > Pseudomonadota > Alphaproteobacteria > Rhizobiales > Rhizobiaceae > Agrobacterium > Agrobacterium tumefaciens. The sequence goes on from NZ_WJOK01000006.1 coordinate 156,195, forward strand.
CAGGCAACAGTATCGCTTGTTCTGAACGGCGCGCCGACCGCGATCGCCCGTATCCCGGCAGAAACACGCGAACGCGTACAGGCGGTCATTCGCAAGACGGGTTATGTCGCGGACCCGATTGCGCGCCGCATGGCCAAGGGGCTTAATCGCATCCTCGGCGTCTTCACCTACGAGCCTGCTTTTCCAAGCGCACAGGCGGACTTCTTCACGCCGTTCCTGTTGGGCATCGAGGAAGAGGCGCAACAGCAGGCGTACGATCTTCTGCTGCTGACCAGTGCTGGCGTCGGCAACAACCGCAAGATTTTTTCCGAGGGCAACAGGCTCCGGATCGCCGATGGCTGCCTGGTCCTGGGCCGTGAATTCGACCGCAAGGAGCTTACCCGGCTGGTCTCGGAAGATTATCCATTCGTGGCGATCGGCCGACGCGACGATGCTGGCGGGCCCGTGCCCTATGTCGGCGGCGACTATGCCGCGGGCACACGGCAGCTTGTTGAAGATGCCATGATGCTCGGGCATTCCAAGCTCGCCTATATCGGCCCTGCGGGTCCGGCGGAATCGATTGCCGACCGCTGGCGAGGTTTCAGTGATGCGCTCGGCACGGCGGCGACGCTTGCATTGCACATAAAGGCGGTAAACCGGCCTGCCGAAAAGATCCTCGACGCGATCATCGAAAGCGGCGCGACGGTGGCATTTTTCATAGAACTGGCGGATGCGGTGCGCGTCGAGACTTTGGCACGCGAGCGCGGAATTGGGGTGCCCGACGTGTTTTCGATGGTCGTGCTTGGCAGCCATATTCGTGCCGGCCGCAGCCCGGTGCGTTTCACATCCTATGAAATTCCCCGTGAAGAGATGGGCCGGCAGGCGACTGCAATGCTGGTGAACCGCATCGAGACCGGCAGCCCGGGAAGTCAAATTCTTCTCAAGTGCCAACCCGTCAAGGGTGAAACATTGGGGCCGGCTCCAGTGGCCTCCCCAGATAAGTCCCCAGTCAACAAAACGGATGAGACGACGTGAAAGAGATGCAAGCAGACATTCTTGTGGTCGGTGGTGGCCTTGGCGGCGTGGCGGCGGCCCTCGGTGCCGCACGCGCCGGAAAGCGCGTGATCATGACCGAGGAATATGACTGGATCGGCGGTCAGCTGACCAGCCAGGCCGTGCCATCGGACGAACATAGCTGGGTCGAGCAGTTCGGCATCACCCGCTCTTATCGCGCACTACGCAACGGCGTGCGCCAATATTACCGCGACCATTATCCGTTGACGGAAGGCGCCCGCTCCTGGAGTGACCTCAATCCGGGTGGCGGCTGGGTCAGCCGCATCTGCGCCGAGCCGCGCGTCAGCCTTGCGGTGATGGAAAGCATGCTTATGCCCTATATCGGTGCCGACCGGCTGACGGTGCTCAAGCCCTATCGGCCGGTTGCTGCCGATGTGGATGGCGACCGGGTCCGCGCGGTCACCCTGCGCCATCGCGACAGCGGAGCCGAGATCGTCATTTCCGCCGACTACATTCTTGATGCCACCGAGCTTGGCGATCTGTTGCCGATGACGCGCACGGAATATGCCAAGGGGTTCGAGGCGCAATCGGACACGGGTGAGCCCAGTGCGCCGGCCAGCGCCCAGCCTGATAATGTGCAGGCGGTGTCGATCTGCTTTGCAATCGATCATGTCGACGGCGATCAGACGATCGACAAGCCTGATAATTACGACTACTGGCGCAAGTACCAGCCGCATTTCTGGGGTGGGCCGATGCTCGGTTTCACCGCGCCGCATCCGCGCACGCTGGAACACACGACCCGCTCCTTCACGCCCAATCCGGACGACGATCCGTTGCTGGTCGATGCCGACCAGCGCAAGGGCGGTGGCGATGAAAACCTCTGGATTTTCCGTCGCATCGCGGCACGCAAGAACTTTGCGCCAGGTTTTTATAAATCCGACATCTGCCTCGTGAACTGGCCGATGATCGACTACATGGACGGCACCATCATCGATGTGTCGGAAGAAGAAAAGGCGCGGCATCTGAAGGCTGCGGCCGAACTTTCCTATTCGGTGTTTTACTGGTTGCAGACCGAAGCGCCGCGCCTTGATGGCGGACAGGGCTTTCGCGGCCTGCGCCTCAGAGGCGATATTACCGGCACCGAACACGGCCTTGCCATGGCGCCCTATATCCGGGAAAGCCGCCGCATCAAGCCGGTCACGCGCATCGTCGAACAGGATCTTTCCTACACGGTTCGCGGTGACAGGGGGGCTGTCCGCTATCGCGACAGCATCGGCATCGGCATGTACCGCATCGATCTGCACCCATCGACCGGTGGCGACAACTATATCGATGTGCCTTCCTGCCCGTTCGAGATTCCGCTTGGCGCACTCATACCCGAGCGCGTGAAGAACCTTATTCCGGCGGGCAAGAACATCGGCACGACGCATATCACCAATGGCTGCTACCGCCTGCATCCAGTCGAATGGAATATCGGCGAAGTGGCCGGAATGCTGGCGGCCTATTGCCTAGAAACAGGTCTCACACCGCATCAGGTGCAGGAAGACGATGACCATCTTCATGCCTTCCAGACGGCACTGACCCGCGAAGGCATTGAAATACGCTGGCCGGATATCGCGGCCTATTAGGACGGCGGACTGTCGTTCGATCGAACCCATCTTTGGAGGAGGACTGGGAATGAATAGTCATTGGAAAATGCAAACCACGGCCTGCGCGCTGGCCCTTATCGGCTCGTTTGCGCTGGCAGGGGCAGCGGCGGCACAGGATGCGGTCAAGCTGCGCATGACGATCTGGAGTGCCAACGAGGCGCATCTAAAGCTGTTCAACGACATCGCAGCCGGCTTCAAAAAGGACCATCCGAATGTCAGCGTGACCTATGAGTCCCTGCCTTTCGACACCTATACCACTGCGCTCACGACCCAGATTGCGGGCGGCAATGCGCCTGACATGGCCTGGATTTTTGAGACCTCGGCCTATGATTTCGTCAAATCAGGCGCGCTCTATCCGCTCACCGACACGCTGAAGGCCGCTCAGGGTTACAATCTCGACGAAGTCAGCGCCGGGGCCACGGAACGCTGGTCGCAGGACGGAAAGCTCTTCGCCTATCCGTTCTCGACCTCGCCCTTTGCGGTCTTCGTCAACAATGATCTCATCAAGGCCGCAGGTGCAAAGACGCCGGCGGAGATGATCGCTGCCGGCGAATGGACCTGGGAAAACGCCATCGCGACCGCCTCGGCGGTCTCGAAATCCGGCAAGGGCGGGCTTGTCGTCCGCGACTTCAATTACCAGAGCTGGCAATATCTGACCTCCGTGTGGAACGGCTGGGGCGCATCGCCCTGGAGCGCGGATGGTGCAACCTGCACCATGTCGGAAAAGCCGATGGCGGATGCGGTGTCGTTCATCCATGACGCCATCTTCAGCAAGAAGGCCATGCCCGGCCCCGGCGAGACGGTCGATTTCTTTGCCGGAAATGCCGCGATGACCATTACCCAGATCAGCCGGGCCTCGCTTTTGCCGAAGGACAAGCCTTTCGGCTGGGACCTCGTGCCGCTGCCAAAGGGACCTGCCGGTGAATACGCGCTTATCGGACAGGCCGGCATCGGCGTCATGCAGTCCGGAAAGAATGCGCAGACGGCGGCCGAATTCGTTGCTTACATGACCAATCCGGACAATTCGGCAAAGCTCAGCCAGTTCTTCCCCTCGGCACGCAAGTCGCTGCTGAATGCGGAGGTGTTGAAAAAAACCAATCCGCTGCTCAGCCAGGAACAGATCGAAAAGGTCGTCATATCAGGCATCGCCACGGGCAAGGTCATGCCCGGCCACACCGGCTTTGCCCAGATACAGCAGATCGTGCGCTCAAACCTTGATGCGGTCTGGCGGCCGGAGGCCGATGTCGCGGGAGCGCTTCAAAAAATCTGCGGCCAGATCGCGCCGCTCCTGAAGCGCTGAGGAGAAAGCCATGGCTGTCGCGCAGGAGATTACCCGTCCCCGGCATCGCCCGGTATCGGCGTTCTGGACCATCGCGCGGCGCGACAGTCTTGCTGGCTTTCTGTTCATCGCCCCGCAACTGATCGGGATCATCATCTTCGTGCTGATCCCGCTCGGGCTGGTGTTCTGGTATTCGCTGCATGAGTGGAACGTGCTCGCCAATACCTTTACCTATACCGGTGCGCAGAACTACCGGATGCTCATCGAAGACGGCAATCTTCTGGAGGTGCTGGGCGCGACCGGGATATTCTCAGCCGGCCTCGTCGTGTTCAACCTGTCGCTGGCGCTGCTGCTTGCCGTGCTGCTCAACCAGAAGCTTGCCGGCATTGCGATATTCAGAACGCTGTTCTTCTCGCCCGTCGTCGTGTCTCTGGTTGCCTGGACGATCGTCTGGGGTTTCCTGCTGCAGAAGAACGGCGGCATCAACGGCATGTTGCTGATGGTCGGCATCGAAGGCCCCAACTGGCTGCGCGAGGAGACGACAGCGATGATTTCGGTCATCGTCGTACAGGTCTTCAAGAATGTCGGGCTCAACATGATCCTGTTCCTGGCGGCACTTCAGGGCGTGCCGAAGGAACTCTACGAGGCCGCCCGCATCGACGGCGCGCCAGCCTTCAAACAGTTCCGTCGCATCACCCTGCCGCTGATCAGCCCGACGATCCTGTTGACCTCGATCATCACCATTGTCGGCTCGTTACAGGTTTTTGCTCAGATCGCTGTTTTGACCCAGGGCGGGCCGGGTCTGTCGACCACGGTGCTGGTCTACTACCTCTATCAGCAGGCCTTCCAGTTCCATTTCTTCGGTTACGGCTCGACGCTGTCCATCCTGCTGTTTCTGATCGTTGCCGTGCTGACCTTTGCCCAGTGGCAGATGCGCAAGAGGATCGTCTTTTATGAAAGCTGACCTTTCCCCCCGCATGCAGGTGGCGCTCTACGGGTTGCTGTGCGTGCTGCTTATCCCCTTCGTCTTTCCAACCTGGTGGATGGTTACCTCCTCCATCAAGCCCATAAGCGACATCTTCGCCTTCCCACCGCAGCTCATCCCGCAGAGCCACGACTGGACGACCTATGCGAAGGTGTTCGAGTTGCAGCCCTTCGTGCGGCAATATTGGAACTCCGCCTACATTGCCGCTGTGGTGACGATCGGTACGATGATCATCTCCTCAATGGCAGGCTATGCCTTCGCACGGATCCGGTTTCCGGGCGCCAATGTGATCTTCATGATCGTGCTGCTTGGCCTGCTGATCCCGTCCGAAGTGACGATCGTGCCGCTCTTCCAGATGTTCCTGAAGGCAGGCATGGTCAACACCCACTGGCCGCTGATCCTCGTGCCGGTTTTCGGGGCGCCAAGCGTGTTTGCCACCTTCGTCATGCGGCAGTTTTTTGTGACGCTGCCGGGAGAGCTGGAGGAGGCCGCACGCGTCGACGGTCTTGGACGTTTCAAGATATTTCGCAAGATTGCCTTGCCCCTGGCGAAGCCGGCGCTTGCTTCGGTCGCGATCTTTACGTTCCTGCATTCCTGGAACCTGTTCCTCGAACCCATCGTCTTTCTCTCCAGCGCCGAGATGTTCACGCTGCCGCAGGCGCTGACGCAATATACTGACGCCTATGGCGGGCCGATGTGGAACATCCAGCTTGCCGCAGCGACGCTGACTGCGCTGCCCGTGCTCATCGTCTTCGTGATTGCCCAGAAGCAGTTTGTCGAAGGCCTCGCCCATACCGGCCTCAAGGGCTGAAGAACCGGAAACCGATTGATGGCTCACGTTACTCTCTCCGACATCCGCAAAAGCTATGGCGCGGTCAAAACCATTCACGGCATCGATCTCGCCATTAAGGACGGCGAGTTTGTTGTGCTTGTCGGGCCTTCCGGCTGCGGCAAGTCGACCCTGTTGCGGATGATAGCCGGTCTCGAAACGATTACCGGCGGAGAGCTCAGGATCGGTGAACGGGTCGTCAACGATCTCGATCCCAAGGACCGCGATATTGCCATGGTGTTCCAGTCCTATGCCCTATATCCGCATATGACGGTGGCCAGCAATATGGGCTTTTCGCTAGAGCACCGCGGCTCGAGCAAGCAGGAAATTGCTGAAAAGGTGAACTGGGCAGCGGATATTCTTGGCCTTGCGCAGCTGCTCGACCGTTATCCGCGCCAGCTTTCCGGCGGCCAGCGCCAGCGCGTTGCGATGGGCCGCGCCATTGTGCGCAATCCGCAGGTGTTCCTGTTCGATGAGCCCCTGTCAAACCTTGATGCGAAGTTGCGCGTCGTCATGCGCGGCGAGATCAAGGCACTGCACCAGAAGCTGAAGACCACCACGATCTATGTGACGCACGACCAGGTCGAGGCGATGACGATGGCCGACAGGGTCGTGGTTCTCAATGGCGGCAGGGTCGAGCAGATCGGCACGCCGCTCGAACTTTACGACCGCCCGGCAAATCAGTTCGTTGCGGGCTTCATCGGTTCGCCATCGATGAACTTCCTGACCGGCGCGATAACTGAAAGAGGTTTTGAAACCGCAGGTATCGTGTTGCCCTTGCCAGTTTCCGCGGCCGGCTTTGCCGGCAAACAGGCCGTTTACGGCATCCGCCCGGAACACTTCCTGCTTGATGCCGGCGGCGTGCCTGCCGAGATAATACTGGTTGAACCATTAGGATCGGAAACGCAGGTCACCATGAAACTCGGCGATACCAAGGTACTCGGCGTCTTTCGGGAACGCATAGGGCAGGCAGTCGGCGACAGCATCATGGTCTCGCCGACACTTAACTGCGTCCATCTGTTTTCGAGTGAAGACGGAGCACGGCTGAACTGATCACGGGGCCATCTGCCTCTTGCGCGGCCCGAAAGATCAGATACTAGACTGCCAGGGAAAACCTCGCAGTCCAGCTGTTCCCATGGCTCACCCCATGACGGCTTTCAAAGAAAGCTGCTCTCGAAGAGCTCGCCTGAATAGGCCGCGTGGGTGATGCCCGCTTCAAGATCGGCCTTGGTCAACTCATCGACAAAAACACCATTCTGCATGACCAGAACGCGGTCGCACATATGGGCTATAACCGACAGGTCGTGGCTGACGAGAACGAAGGTGAGGTTCTGCTCGTCGCGCTGATCGGCCAGCAGGTTCAGGATTTCCGCCTGAATGGAGACGTCGAGAGCGGATGTCGGCTCGTCGAGAAGCAGGATCGGCGGCTTGAGGATAAGCGCGCGGGCGATCGCAACACGCTGACGCTGGCCTCCGGACAGTTCGTGCGGGAAGCGCTCGGCAAAATGCGCGGGCAGGCCAACCTGCTGCAGCGCGGCCGGAACCTTCGACCAGCCGTCACCGAGCCCCATGGAGCGGATCGGTTCGGCAAGAGCCCGGCCGATGCGGTGGCGTGGGTGCAGGGAACCATAGGGGTCCTGGAACACCATCTGCGCCAGCTTCAGCTCGTCGCGGCTACGGACTTTGCCCACAGGCTTGCCTTCGAAAGAGATCGATCCGGTCCAGCCGGATTCCAGGCCGGCAAGCGATCGCAGCAATGTCGACTTGCCGCAACCGCTTTCGCCAACGATGCCGAGTGTCTCGCCTCGGTTGACCCGAAAGCTGACGTCGCGCACGACGTGATTGCGGTTTTCCTTCGTGCCGTAGACGACATCCAGCTTGTCTACCGTGATCATCGCATCACCTCCGCATCGATTGCCTGGCGATCCAGCACCTTGAGGCGCCGGACCGGATTGCGGGGATCGGGCATGGCCGCGATCAGGCCCCGTGTATAGGGGTGTTGCGCATCTTCGAGCTTGGAAAGCGTCTCCACGACGCGTCCGCCATACATGACCAGCACGCGTTCGCAAAAGGCCGCGACCATGCGGATATCGTGACTGATGAGGATGAGGCCCGAATTGTTTTCGCGCACCATCTCGTCCAGAAGCAGAAGGACATCCTTGCGGACGCTGACATCGAGTGCTGAGGTCGGTTCGTCGGCGATGACCAGCTTGGGTTTGGCAAGCAGCATCATGGCGATCATCACGCGCTGTCCCATGCCGCCTGAGATCTGGTGGGGATAAAGCCCCATCACGCGGTCAGGATCGTTGATGCGCACGCGCAGCAGCATGTCGCGCGCGGCATTTCTGGCGGCCTTGCCCTTGAGGGCCAGATGCAGCTCGGCCGCTTCCGCCACCTGCTTTCCGATCGGCAGGACCGGATTGAGGGAATAACGCGGGTCCTGCATGATGAGCGCCATCTCGCTGCCGCGGATCGCACCCATCTGGCGCTCGGATTTTTCAAGCAGGGGTTCGGAGAGGAAATCCATCCGTTCTGCCGTCACCGTGGCGCTCTTGGGCAGAAGGCGCATGGCGGCACGGCCGGTCGTGGACTTTCCGGACCCGGATTCGCCGACGATACCGACACGCTCGCGTCCGACGTCGAAGTTGACATTGGAGACGGCGGGGATGGCGTTGCGGCCAAAGCGAACGTTAAGATCGCGGACCGAAAGAATGGGAGAGCTATCAGGAACGGGCATGACGCGGATCCAGTAGGTCGCGCAGCGTATCGCCAGCGATGTTGAAGGCAAGGCTCGTCAAAAGGATCGCGATGCCGGGCATGACGGCGACCCACCAGTAATCGAGCATGAATTTACGGCCGCTGGAAATCATCGCCCCCCATTCAGGAAGCGGCGGCTGAGCGCCAAGACCGAGGAAGCCAAGCGAGGCGGCCGTCAGGATGATACCGGCCATATTCAATGTCAGTCTGACGATGACCGAGGGAATGCACATCGGAGCGATATAAAGAAACAGGATGCGCATCGGCGAGGCCCCGTAGAGGCGTGCGGCCGCAACATAGTCGGTGTTGCGCACGACCAGCGCTTCGGCCCGCGCCAGACGCGCGATGGGCGGCCAGGCGGTCAGCGAGATCGCGATGATTGCGGTGCCGAGACCGGCTCCCATTGCAGCAGCAAAGGCAAGTGCCAGAACGAGCGAAGGGAAGGAAAGGACAATATCGGTCGCGCGCATCAGAATGGCGTCGGTTCTGCCGCCGAAGAAACCGGCCATGACACCGATTGCAAGGCCGATAGGGCCGACGATGACCGAGACCGACAAGACGGTCTGGATCGTGATGCGGGTGCCATAGACGAGGCGGCTGAAAATGTCTCGGCCAAATTCGTCGGTTCCCGCCAGATGCGCCCAGCTGGGAGGCTGAAGCGCATTGTCGAGCACCTGGCGCACCGGATCATATGGCGCAATCAGGGGAGCGAAAATGGCAACCACGACCAGAATGGCGAGAATGGCAAAGCCGAACATTCCAAGTGGCTCGTCGCCAAGCTTCCGCAGCGTCCGCGCCGTCGTTGTGGATATCCGAGACAACGCGCTGCGGCTCCGCACGGGAGTGTTCTGAGTTATATCGGTCATCGAGCGACCTCCCGTGTCCGCGGGTCAAGCGTGGTGTAGGCCACGTCTGCGAGGAAGTTGAGCATCATGAAGATGAAGCCGATGACGATCGTGGCTGCGAGGATCGCATTCATGTCACCGATAAGCAGTGCATTCGTCATGTATTGTCCGATGCCGGGCCAGGAAAAGACGATTTCGGTCACAACGGCGCCTTCCAGCAGGTTGCCATAGGAGATGGCGAGAACGGTGATCAGCTGAACCGCGATATTCGGCAGTACATGGCGGGTTACGGTGCGCGCCGGGCTGACGCCTTTCGCACGCGCCGCAATCACGTAATCCTGGCTAAGCTGTTCGAGGGTGAAGGCGCGGGTCATGCGGGTAATGTAGGCCATTGCCATATAGGCAAGGATGATCGCCGGCAGCATGATATGCGCGAGCGCATTCCAGAAAATCTCTGTCTCACCTGCGAGAAGAGTGTCGACCAGCATCAGCCCTGTTCTCGGCTCCACGAGGCCTTCGTAAAAGACGTCCACGCGACCGGGCCCGGCGACAAGGTTGAGATTCGCATAAAAAATCACGAGCCCGACGATACCGAACCAGAATACGGGTATCGAATGCCCCACCAGCGCAAAGACACGTGCGAACTTGTCGATGAACGTGTCGCGAAACAGGGCCGCGGAGAGACCGAGCGGGACGCCGATGACGGTGGAGATGATGATTGCCAGCGTTGCAAGCTCAAGCGTCGCCGGGAAGGCTTGCGCCAGGTCCCGCGTTACCGGGTTTCCGGTCAGAATAGCTATACCGAAATCGCCGTGCAGCAGGCCGCGGAGATAGATGAAAAACTGCTGGTAGAGAGGGAGATCAAGCCCAAGCCGAGCCCGCATGGCTTCATAGGCCTTGGGATCTGCAAGCTCACCGACGATTGCCCCGACCGGATCGGTCGGCATCACCCGGCCAATGATGAAGGTGATGCAGAGCAGGATGAAGAGGCTGACGACAAGTTGCAGGAAGCGATGTCCAAGCCCGCGCAATGAAATTTCAGTCATCGCAAATCGCACTTCCACGAGAAAACGCTGTCAGCGATGCCACTTTTTGAACGGCTCGCCGCAGACGAGCAATTCTACCCTGCAAAAACTTTTGATGGTACTTCATCCCAACTCCTCCCTGAGCTAACATGAAAACATATGACGTAACGCCACGTCATCATATGAGTAACGAAGGGATTCGTTTTCTGCAAGAGGGAAGAGTGGCATGATGGGCGATAGGGAAAAGCCGCGGGAGCGGCGGGCACAACAGATCATCGATAATCTCAGTGCAGAAATTCGCAGTGGAAAACTGAAGAACGGCGATCAGCTTCCCACGGAACCGCAGCTTGAGCGCACCTACGGCGTGAGCCGCACAGTGGTTCGCGAGGCGATCGCGGATCTGCGCTCTTCCGGCTATGTCATTCCCATCCATGGCAAGGGCGTGTTCGTCAGCAATGTCAGCGAGTGGGCGGGTGTGAAGCTGACGCAATCCGAAGTTGGCACAATTGCAGAAACGCTGGAAATGCTTGAGTTTCGGCTCGCAACCGAAGGCGAAGCAGCGGCAATTGCCGCCTATCGCCGCACAGCCCAGCAGGAAGCGGCGATTTCCGCAGCCCATCGGAAAATGGGCCGGGCCATCGATGCGGGCGAAAGCACCGTCAGTGCCGATTACGAGTTTCACACGGCCATTGCGATAGCGACCAACAACCGGTTCTATCTCGAGGCACTGCGCCAGTTCGGGTCACGCTCGATACCGCGCGGTCAGTTTCCAACCCTGCCGGAGACGGGCGACGCGGATTATCTGCGCAAAGTGCAGGCCGAGCATGAGGCAATCCTGCGCGCCATCGTAGAGCAGGATCCGGATGCCGCGCGGAAAGCCATGCGCGATCATATGCTTGCGAGCCAGCGTCGATACAGGTTGCTTTCCGAGGCGCAATAGCATCTCGACACTCATCTTATTTCGTGCGATGTCATATGATGACTAGCATGGAGTGAGGAGAGAATCGATGTATGTCGGCACCCAGGTGACAGCGCGCGATGACGAGGATTTCAAGGTTTGGGCGCAGCTTGGCGTCAAGAATATCAACGCCGATCCGCCTGGTGCACCCGCAAGCTGGACCTTTGAGGATTTTGAGCGCCACCGTGACAAGGTCGAGAGCTTTGGCCTCGTGCTCGACATGGTGCAATTGCCGTTGCCATCAAGGCCGATCGAACAGGCATCGTTTCCCGATATCCTGCTTGCCGGGCCAGAACGCGACCGGCAGATCGATGCCGTCTGCAGAATGATTGAGGATATCGCCAGGGCCGGCATCCCGGCGGCGAAATACAACCTCAATCTCATCGGCATCCCGCGCACTGAAATGGAGCGTGGGCGTGGTGGTTCGCTTAATGAAGCCTGGCGATGGGACAAGGCGGACCATGACGCGGCTCCGGGCCTTGCCGGTGTTCTATCAGAGGACGAAAACTGGGAACGCATCGACTATTTCCTCGAACGCGTGGTGCCGGTTGCCGAAAGCAACAAGGTCCGGCTCGCCTGCCATCCGCATGACCCCTACACCCCGCCCGGCTACAAGGGTGTCACCCGGGTGCTCGGCACAGTCGAGGGCCTGAAGAAATTCGTGCAGATGCGGGAAAGCCCTTATCACGGACTGAATTTCTGCCAGGGATCGATCGGCGAGATGCTCGACAATCCGCGCGAGGAGATCGACGAGATCATCCGCTGGTTTGGCAGCCGCGACAAGATATTCAATGTCCATTTCCGCAACATCAGCGGCGGCAAGCTGTCGTTCATGGAAACGTTTCCCGACGAGGGTGACATGGACATGGTCCGTTCGCTGAAGCTCTACCATGAACTCGGCTATCGCTATATGATCATGCCCGATCATGTGCCGACGATTGCGGGCCGCGATCCCGTCGGTGTCGCCTTTGCGTTTTGCTACGGCTACATCGCCGCGCTCATCGAGGCGCTTAATAACAACCATCTTTGACTGTTTCAGGCCGGTTGGCGCACGTGGCGCTGCCGGCTTGCAATTACCGATCTGTAGGAGGAGCAGGTATGAAAAAATCGATGATCCGTCTCGCATTCACCACCGTTCTGGGCGCCATGTTGGTGCAGGCGTCGCCGGTGGCGGCCAAGACCCCCAACGACCAGCTCGTTGTCGGGACATCGCTTGCCCAGGTGCTGTCGCTAGACCCGCATCAGGCCACCGAAGCGAAAGCCAACGAAATCATGGCCAATCTTTACGATCGGCTGATCTCGGTTGATGGCTCGGGGAAGGTTTCGCCGCAGCTGGCAGAGCGCTGGGAGACAGATGACAAGGGCATCACGTTTCATCTTCGCGCCGCCAACTTTGCGTCGGGCAATCCCGTTACCTCCGCAGATGTGGTCTATTCGTTCAGCCGCCTTTTGAAGATGAATCAGGCGGCGGCCGCCAACCTCAAGCGCGTCGGTTACAACGCGGAAAATGTCGACAAGCTGGTGAGCGCCCCGGACGAAAAGACGGTCCGTATCGAACTGTCAGGGCAAACGACCTCCGAACTGCTGCTCTATCGTCTGGCGATGGTCATTGCCAGTGTCGTCGACAGCAAGGAGCTCAAGTCCCATGAAGTTGATGGCGACTGGGGCAATGCGTGGCTCAGAACAAATTCCGCCGGTTCAGGCCCCTTCACCCTCAATCGCTGGTCGCCGAACGAAATCATCATTCTTGAGGCCAACAAGGACTATGTAGCCGGCAGCCCGAAAATGCGCCGCGTGATCGTCCGGCATGTACCGGAAAGCCAGGTGGAGCGCCTGATGCTGGAGCGAGGCGACATCGACATTGCCAGCGCACTGACGGCATCCGACCTTGCGACCTTCAACAACAAGGAAGGTTTTCAGATCCAGCGCGTGCCGACGGGTGGTTTCTACGTCCTGTCCATGAATGCCGGCAAGGAGCCTCTTTCCAACCCCAAGGTTCGCGAAGCAATTGCTTACGGCATCGACTACAAGGGAATGGAAAAGACCATCATGGGCCCCTATGGCAGGGCGCGCACGGTGCCGGTTCCGGAGAATTTCGAATATGCCATTCCAAGCCCCGACTGGAAGCTTGATGTCGAGAAAGCGAAATCTCTTCTGAAGGAAGCCGGTTATGAGAATGGCTTCACGCTTGATCTGAAGACAATTGCCCAAACGCCGCGCATCGATCTTGCTACGGCCATCCAGGCATCGCTCAGCCAGGTCGGTATCAAGGTGAACATTCAGCAGGGTAACGGTTCGGACGTGATTGCCGCTCACCGTGCGCGGGACTTCGATCTGCTTATTCCGCAGACGGGCGCATATATGCCCAACGTCCTCGGCTCGATGGAGCAGTTCTCCAGTAACCCCGACAACTCGCTTGCTGCCAACAATGCCGGCAATTTCGTCTGGCGCTCTGCCTGGGACATTCCGGAACTGACGGCTCTGACCGCAAAGGCTTCCCTTGAGCCCGATGCCAAGAAACGTGGGGAAATCTACACCCAGATGCAGGAAATGTTCGTCGCGCAGAAGCCAGCCGTTCTGCCTCTCTTCGAGAGATACGAGCCGATCGTTTTGACGTCGCGCGTCAAGGATTATGTCGGTCACCCCAGCCAGACGACGCGACTGGAAACCGTGACGAAGCAGTGACTGCAAACCACTAGACGGAAAACATGTGACGGGCGGTGAATTTACCGCCCGTTTTTTGTGGGTCCCTCGACTGCTTGCTGGCCAATTAAGACCGGGCCGCCGTGCGAACTATTACGCCCGCATCCTTGAATTCTTGGGGTTTTCGCGATGGCTCTAGCGGGTTAGACCGTGCAGCGATCGACTCTTTCCCAGAGCGGGATTCCCAAACCCCGCTCGCTCACATTCCATTAAATGCGTTGGCACCATGAGCTTCCCACAGATAAAACTTCCCGCAAGGCCGCTCAGTTTGAAGCGCGGTGTCATTTCGGTACCGGCGGCCTATTACTTTTCCATCCCCGTGCTGCTGGTGATTACAGTCGTCCTGCTCGTGGCCGAAGGCCCGGGTGTGTTGCGCGACTATCAGATCAGCCGCGACCCGCTGGAGATCGAAAGCGGCGACATCAACGGCAGTTGCAAGACCCGCAAGGCGATCTTCACGAATTGCGAAGCGGAGCTTTCCTACGACCATGGCGGTGTGAGCTACAAGAAGGATGTCGAGGTCATGTTCGTCGATTTCCATTCCGGCGACTATGAAACCGGTCTGGTCATTTCGGCGAAGAATCCCGAACTTGCAACGATTTCACTTGGCCTCGATATGCTCTGGAACCGGATCATAACCCTGGGCGTGTTCGTTGCCCTGCTCGGTTTCGGCTGTTTCGCACTGCTGCTTGCACTTATCCGCACCTTGCGGGCTCGTCTGCGTCTGCGGCACCCGGCGCCATTGACTGTTATTCCGGTGGCGCTGACGGCGGTCGCCGAAAAACGCAGCCGTCTCTTCGTGACCTATGCCGATACGGTCAGGGAAGGGAAGACGAAGAGGCAATCCTTTACCTACCTGGAGAGAGGGCGAATCCCGGTCGTCGTCGGCCACACCGGCAAACACGATGTCGCACTGGCGGTCTGGCACGGTGAAACCCCGCTGCCTGTTCTGCTTGACGATCAGCTGGAGCGAATTGACCTATCGGAACAGGAAAGAGCGGAAGCACTTGCCTCGCTCGAACCGGTGCTTGCGAACCGTGGGCAGGAGGGCGTATCCGCCCCCGGCGCGGCGGTGACAAAGGCCCCAAGCCTTGCGCGACGGCTGGCAACGTTCGTTGCAATTGTCGCCTTTATCGTCGTTGCAACCTTGGGGTACTGGCTGTGGTACGTCACCAGCGCGCCTTCGCAATTCAACTCTCCGGGCATGGACCTCAACAACATGATGCCCGCGGCGCTCAACGAGTGGGGCTGCGCGCGTCTGCAGGAGCGTTTTGCTGATGGTCCGGCACCTTTCGGTTGTGCCGGGGACGATTTTCGAAGCTGGAAATAAAGGCTTTCTCTCTTGGCGTTTATTGGGCCGGTCGCAAGAGCTTGATGGGCTGGCGCGTCGGCCCGGCGTCTCCTGGCTCTTTGTCGATGAGATCGATCAATTATCCAAAGTTGCATTAGAGATTTATAAATAAACCAACTCCATAGTGCGATCGTGGGCGGTTCTCGAGGCTGGGAGAGTGCATCATGTTCACAGTTCTGGAATGCGTTGCGGTACAACACGATCATGCGATCGTGCTGCTTGCAGCGGTTATTTGCCTGCTTGGCATGCATGCTTTCTTCCATTTGTTGTTGCGTGCGGAAGAAAGCCCGGCTGGCCGCAAGCCTTATTGGGTGCTGGTTGCCGCCTTTGCAGCGGGGCTCAGCGTCTGGGCCACGCATTTCGTTGCCATGCTTGCTTATAAGGGTTCAGTCCCGATCGGCTTTGATTTCCAGTTCACGGCGCTGTCGGCGGTTCTGGCCGTTCTGGGGTTCTGGCTGGCGCTCAGGGCGCGCTCGCAGGCGAGCTACAGTCCCGTTATCGTCGGAACGCTGGTTACCCTTTCGGTTGCCGTCATGCATTTCGTCGGCATGGCGGGCATGGATGTGGCCGCTACGATCAGCTATCGCTGGGGCCCCGTTTTGGGTGGCTTTGCCGTTGCCTGGGTATTTTTTCTGCTGGCCTTTTTCCTGTTCCTTCGTTCCGCCGCATGGAAACGCATCGTCATTCCGGCCGGATGTTCGATCTTGGCAATCTGCGCTTTGCATTTCACCGCCATGTCGGCCACGATCCTGTCGCCGGATCCGTCCGTCGCTGGCCCGGATCCCGACAATCTGGCCAGAGTAATCATGATTGCTGCCGTTTCGGGCGTGACTTTCCTGGTCCTCGCAGCCACTGCCACCGCCGCTCTCGTTGACCGTTACCTTGTCGATCTCAAGGGCCTTGTGGATGCGACGCTGGATGGTCTTGCCGTGGTCCGTGATGGCCGTATTGTTGAGCTGAATACCCGTTTTGCCGGGCTTGTCGGCAGCGATGAGGCATCGCTGATGGGTAAAAATCCAGATGATCTCTTCAAGGCCATGGACGGACAGCCCACCTATCTGCCGCGCCTCGCGCCGGTTGAGGCAATCCGCGAACGCAGCGACCGGCCGCAGGTGTTCGAGCTTGCCGTGCGCACAATCGAGTATCGCGGCCATCCTTGCGAAGTGCTGGCCATCCGCGACCTGACGGAAAAGCGAGAGGCGCAAAGGGAGATCGAATATCTGGCCCGCCACGATGTGCTGACCGGCCTTTCGAACCGCACCATGTTCCAGACGCGGCTGCACCAGCAGATCGAACATTGCGACGCGGAGGATGAGTTTGCCTTGCTGGCGCTTGATCTCGACCGGTTCAAGGCGGTCAACGACATTTTCGGCCATGCCGAGGGCGACCGGGTGCTGAAAAAAGTTGCGACCATCCTCGATGAATGCGCAAGGCCGGGAGATATCGTCGCCCGTCTCGGGGGCGATGAATTCGTTATCCTGACTGCCCGGCACACCAAATCGGAGGAGGCACGTCTGCTTGCCGAGACAATCCTTGCCATGTTCGGGTTGAAAATGAATGCGGCCAACGACCCGACCGCTGTCGGCGTCAGCATCGGCATCGCTGTTTTTCCGCGGGACGGGAACAGCAACGAAAGCATCTTGCACGCCGCTGATCTGGCGCTTTACCGCGCCAAGATGGGCGGGCGCGGAATATTGTCCTTTTATGATCCCCTGATGGATCAGGAGGCCCGCGAGCGCCGCCAGCTCGAAACTGATCTGCGGCTCGCCATCAACCGCAACGAATTGGTGTTGAACTATCAACCTGTCCTTTCCGTCGAATGTGGTCAGGTCGTCGGTTATGAGGCGCTGGTACGCTGGCAGCATCCGACAAGGGGTGTCGTACCTCCGGATGTCTTCATTCCGATTGCAGAGGAAAGCGGGATCATCATCTCGCTCGGCGAATGGGTGCTGCGCGAGGCCTGCCGCCAGGCGAGCACCTGGGCGCCGCACCTGAAAATCGCTGTCAATGTTTCACCATTGCAGTTTTCGCTCGCAAATCTCGGCCATGTGGTCTGCACGGTTCTCATGCAGTCCGGCCTTTCGCCGAACCGGCTGGAACTCGAGATCACCGAAGCCGCGTTGCTGAAGGACCGCAAGGCGACGCTGATCATCCTCAACCAGTTGAAGGCGCTGGGTGTGGCCATCGTCATGGATGATTTCGGCACCGGTTATTCCTCGCTCAGCAACTTGCAGAGCTTCCCCTTCGACAAGATCAAGATCGACCGCAGCTTCATCGCCGCCATGAGCGAGGATGATAATGCCCGCGCCATCGTGCGCGCGGTGATCGGCCTCGGTCGCAGCCTCGACCTGCCGGTTACGGCGGAGGGTATCGAAACCGACGCACAATATCGCATGGTTGTCGATGAAGGTTGCGCGCAGGCGCAGGGTTATCTCTTCGGCAGGCCGGATGTGGCTCCTGCCGCGGCGGCAAGTACCGGCAAGCGGAAGAAACATTCCGTCTGAAAGAGGAGTGCGGCGGCGTGATGCCGTCGTAATTCCATTCTCCTACGCCAATGGAACGAGAGCGAACGCAGATCGTTAGGATTGTGTGTGGTGCGTCCGTGTCGCCACCGCCGCAGCCGGCGGCAGACGACAGCCGTGACCTTCCGATGATGAATTCGCTGGTCATGAGACGCACCAAGGATGGAATTCTATCTCTGGGAGAAACCAATGACAGACCGCCTTGAGCCGCAGGACCCGAGCAACCAGTATCCGCGCCCGCCCTTTTCAACGCCGACTCAGGAAATGCCGGGGCTGGTCACGAACATGATGCCTTTCCCTGATCATGGTGAAAAGACCTATCGCGGCAGCGGCAAGCTTGCTGGGCGCAAGGCGCTCATAACCGGCGGTGATTCCGGCATCGGTCGCGCCGTGGCAATTGCCTTTGCGCGAGAGGGTGCAGATATCGCGATATCCTATCTGCCGGAGGAAGAATCGGACGCCGAAGAGGTGGTAGCACTTATCGAAGCGGAAGGCCGCGTGGCGGTCGCCTTACCCGGAGATATTACCGATGAGGCATGGTGCCGCGAACTGGTTGAAAAAGCGGTAGGTGATCTCAACGGCCTCGATATTCTTGTGATCAATGCCGCAAGACAACAATATCGCGAGGGTATCGCCGAGCTGTCGACTGAAGATTTCGACCGCACGATGAAGACCAATCTCTACGCGCTGCACTGGATTGCGCAGGCCGCCGTCCCTTATCTTGAGCCCGGATCGTCGGTAATCACCACTGCATCTATACAGGCCTATGAGCCGTCTCCCATTCTTCTTGATTATGCCACTACGAAAGCCGGCATCGTTGCCTATACGAAAGCGCTCGCCAAACAGCTTATCGAAAAGGGCGTTCGGGCAAATGTCGTCGCGCCTGGTCCCATCTGGACGGTTTTGCAGCCAAGCGGCGGGCAGCCGGACGAAAAGGTCAGGAATTTCGGTAAGGACAGCGATTTTGGCCGTCCAGGCCAGCCTGTGGAACTGGCACCGGTCTATGTGCTGCTGGCTTCGCAGGATGGCAGCTTCATCAATGGCGAGGTCTATGGTGTGACCGGAGGCCGGGGCGTTGCCTGATCGGCTTTGAGGACTTGATATGAAACGACAGACAGAACGTTCAGACAGAGATGTGAAGCCCTTCGATGTCCGCGACCGGCTGATACTGGCGCTTTATGCGCAGCTGAAGGCCGAGCGGCAAACGCGCGAGGCCATGGAATGGGTCATCCGCAATGGCGGGCTTTCGCCAGAGGTCCTGGAGGCAATGGCATCCGACCCTGTGCCGGTGTTGGCGGAGGCGGACGTTCCCGCTATCGAGCGCATCCTTGCTGCGGACCGGGGCAGAGGCCAATCCTCTCAAGATGACAATGGGCGGCCATCATGAACCGGAGAGCGAGCTGGAAGGGTCATCTGACATTCGGCGATTTCACCTGTGAAATCGGTCTCTATTCCGCGCTCACTTCATCGGAAAAAATCTCCTTCAACATCGTCAACCGAAAGACCGGCCATCGCGTCGAAAGGCAATATGTCGATAGCGATACCGGCGACGCTGTCGACCGCGAGGATCAGGTCAAGGGATATGAACTCGACAATGGCGACCATATCGTCATCGAGGGAGATGAGATCGCAACGCTGATGCCGGAAAACGACAAGGTCATCCGCATCAAGCATTTTCTGAGCCACGACGAGATCGACAAGCTCTATTTCGACAAATCCTATTATCTGGCGCCGACGCAGGAAGGTGGCGAAGAGGCTTTGACGCTGCTGGCAAAAGCCATGGACGACGAGAAGGTCTCGGCACTTGGCGAAGCGGTACTCTTTCGCCGAAACCGCGTGCTGTTGATCCGTCCAAGCGGCAAGGCGCTCGTGGCGACGACCTTGAATTTCGGCTACGAGGTTCGCTCGCAAACCACTGTTTTCAAGTCCATTCCAGATATTCAGTTCGATGAAGAGATGCTTGAACTCGCCGGTCACATCATCGGGAAACGGGCAGGCACATTCGATCCGGCGGAATATACCGATCGTTACAATGATGCGCTGGCGGAACTGGTGAAGGCGAAGATCGAGGGCAGGGAAATCAGCAAACAGCCGCCGCGCAAGCAAGATAACATCATCGACTTGAAGGAGGCTTTGCGCCGCAGCGCCGGTGACGGCGACAGCGGAAAATCTACCGCTGGTGCGGGGCGCAAATCCTCCCGGAAAGCGAGCTGATCCATGGGTTTGCAGAGCTATAACGCCAAGCGCAGTTTCGACAAGACGCCGGAGCCGAAGGGCGACAAGGTCGATGCGCAGGGATCGAGTTTCGTCATACAGAAGCACGATGCCCGCCGGCTGCATTACGATTTCCGGCTGGAGATGGACGGCGTCCTTAAAAGCTGGGCGGTAACCCGCGGGCCGAGCCTTGACCCGGAGGACAAGCGCCTTGCGGTGCATGTCGAGGACCACCCTCTAAGCTACGGCGACTTCGAAGGCGTAATCCCGAAAGGTCAATATGGCGGCGGCACCGTCATTCTTTGGGATCGTGGTGTCTGGCGCCCGATTGGCGACGCGAAGAAAGGCTACCGCAAAGGCCATCTCGAATTCGAACTGGAGGGCGAAAAGCTTAAAGGCCGCTGGCATCTTGTGCGTATGCATGGAAAGCCCGGTGAAAGCCGTGAAAACTGGCTGCTGATCAAGGGCGACGACGAAGAGGCAAGGCATGATGGCGGCGCCGATATTCTGGAGGAGCGGCCGGAATCCGTGAAGACTGGCCGAAGTGTTGAAGACGTTGCCGCCAAGCCGAAGGACACCTGGAATTCGAAGCCCGTATCGAAAAAGACCGTTAGTTTTTCCTCGGGCAAAAAACAGGCGCATGCCCTGCCGAAAGGTGCCCGCAAACAGGCGCTCCCATCCTTCGTGCCGCCGGCACTTGCGACGCTGAAACCCAAGCCACCGGAAGGCTCCCGCTGGCTGCATGAGATCAAGTTCGACGGCTATCGCCTGCAGGTCCGTATCGACCACGGCAAACTCCAGCTTCTGACCCGTAGCGGACTGGACTGGACCGAAAAGTTCGGCGATGCCGTGGCTCGAGCGCTCAAGTCGCTGCCGGTCGAAACACTGATGATCGACGGCGAAATCGTGGTGGAACGGGACAGCGGCGCCTCGGATTTCTCAGCCTTGCAAAAGGACTTGAGCGAAGGGCGCAGCGACCGCTTCGTTTTTTATGCCTTCGATCTCCTGTATCTGGATGGCACGGATTTGCGCGGGGCGGCGCTGACGGATCGCAAGGCGCTACTGGAAAAGCTGTTGCCCGCCAGCAACCCGCATCTTCGCTACAGCGAACATTTCGAGGAAAGCGGCGGGCTTGTTCTCGATCATGCCTGTCGCCTCAGCCTCGAGGGCGTTATCTCCAAGGTCAAGGACAGCAAATACGTCTCGGGCCGCAAGGGTAACTGGGTGAAATCCAAATGCTCGATGCGGCAGGAATTCGTCATCGGTGGCTATACCCTGTCATCCGCGTCGGACAATGCCATCGGCTCGCTGGCGCTCGGCGTCTATGAGGAAGGCAAGCTGCGTCATGTCGGCCGCGTCGGCACCGGCTATACCGCTGACATTGCCGAAATGCTGCTTGGCCGCCTGAAACCGCTCGGCATCGATGACAGCCCTTTCGGCGAAAAGCTCACGGCACTTGCGCGCCGCGACCTGCATTACGTCAGGCCGGAACTGGTTGCAGAAGTGGAGTTTCGTGCCTGGTCCGGAGATGGCAATCTGCGCCATGCATCATTCCGCGGCTTGCGGGAAGACAAGCCGGCGGGTGAAATCGAACGCGAGGATAAGGCAGTGTCGGAACAAGGGACGCCGCAGTCAAAGATCAAGTTCACCCATCCGGAACGGCTTTATTGGCCGGGCGATGGCGTGACCAAGGAAGGGCTTGCCGATTATTACACGCAGGTCTGGCGCTATATGGCCCCCTTTGTCGTCAACCGGCCTCTGGCGCTGCTGCGTTGTCCTGAAGGGATCGATGGTCAGCGTTTCTTCCAGAAACACGCCTGGCGCGGTGTGAACAAGGCGATAGAACAGATCAAGGATCCGAAGGACAAGGGCGGGGAACCGCTTATCAGGATTACGGATTTCGATGGCATGATGGCCCTGGTCCAGTCCGCTGCGCTTGAAATTCACCCATGGGGGGCGACAACCGCGAACTGGGAAAAGCCTGACATGATCACCATGGATATAGACCCCGGCGAGGACGTGTCATGGCAGGAGGTAATCGGCGCGGCACTGGAACTGAAGCGGCGTTTCGAAGATGCCGGTCTGGCCGCTTTCGTGAAAACCTCCGGCGGCAAGGGGTTGCATGTCGTGGCACCCTTGAAACCGGAAGCGGGATGGCCGGCCTTGAAGGCCTTTGCAAAGACCATGGCGGATGACATTGCCAAGGCGGAGCCGGAGAAATATCTTGCGGTGGCAACCAAAGCGAAACGCCAGGGCCGCATCTTCCTCGACTATCTGCGTAATGGCAGGGGCAATACGGCTGTTGCGCCCTATTCGACACGTGCCCGACCCGGAGCCGCCATTTCAGCGCCAATCGAATGGGCGGAACTCTCAGATGAGATAGGTCCGGCACACTTCACGGTCAGCAATATCGGCGCGCGCCTTTCTGCCCTGAAGAAGGATCCATGGGACGGCTTTTTCGCTGCCGCGCGACCCCTGCCGAAAAAGGCCCGATGAGCGTCAGCCTTTCTTGTCCGAGGCAAGGCTTTTCTTCAAGGCATCCATGATGTTGATGACATTGCCGCCGGTCCGGGTTTTCGTGCCGGTCTTCTTTTCCGGGGAAGATACGGTCTTGCTCTTGGTTTTTAGCAAAGCGCTGATCTTTTTCTGGATCGGATCCTGCACCAGCGCCGGTTTCCATCCCGTCATCTGTTTGCCGATGCGTTTTTCCATCGCGTCCAGCAGCGGCTTTTCGAATTTCATCTTCGGATCCAGCGCGTCGATGCTTTCGCGCACTTCCTCGCCATAGTGCAGGGTCCACAGAATGATGCCCTTGCCTGACGGTTCCAGCAGAACCGCTCTTTCGCGGCGATAGAGAACAAGCCGCGCAATGCCGACAACGCCGTTTGCCCGCATGGCTTCCCGGATCACGCTGAAGGCTTCCGTGCCGATCTTGTCTTCCGGGCGCAGGAAGTGCGGCCGGTCGTACCATATCCAGTCGATAGAACCTGTGGGTACGAAGGTCTGTATGTCGATGGTGCGGGTGCTTTCGAGCGCGACCGCATCGATCTCGTCATCCTCCAGCAACACATAATCGTCTTCGGCGCGGGGAAACCCCTTCACCTGGTTCTTTGCGGCCACCGGCTTGTGGGTAACGCTGTCGACATATCGGCTTTCGACGCGATTGCCGGTTTTGCGGTTGAGAACGTGGAAGCGGTATTTGTTGCTTTCGGTTGTGGCAGGCGTCAGCGAAACTGCGGCCGTCACCAGCGACAGCTTCAGATAGCCCTTCCAGAAAACCTGCCGTGCCATGATCCGCGATCCGCCTTGTCGCCTGTTGTCTCCCGGATCAACAACCACAGGGTGGCTTTTGTTCCGGGAGCTTTGGCAGAGAGGGCAGTACTCTGTCTCAACCGAACAACGATGTAAGACCATAGACAGATGCGGATATCAGGGCAGCGGCCGGCATGGTCACGACCCAGGCAATGACGATATTGCCCGCAAGGCCCCAACGCACCGCCGAGACGCGACGTGCGGCACCGACGCCGATGATGGCGCCGGTGATCGTATGGGTGGTGGACACCGGAATGCCGAGCCACGTCGCGCCGAAAAGTGTCAGCGCACCGCCGGTTTCGGCGCAGAACCCCTGCATCGGGTTCAGCCTGGTGATTTTCGACCCCATGGTGTGCACGATGCGCCAGCCGCCGAACAGTGTGCCGAGCGCCATGGCCGACTGGCACGAGATCACCACCCAGAACGGCACGTAGAAGCTCTCTCCAAGATGCCCCTGGCTGAACAGCAGCACAGCGATGATGCCCATGGTCTTCTGTGCGTCATTGCCGCCGTGGCCGAGCGAATAGAGCGAGGCGGAAATGAACTGCATGATGCGGAAGGTACGATCCACGGCGAAGGGTGTCTGGCGCACGAACAGCCAGGAGACGGCAAGCACCAGCAGCAGTGCCAGGAAAAAGCCGATGGCCGGCGACATGAAGATCGCGCCCACGGTTTTCAGAAGACCCGACCAGACGATGGAATTGAAACCGACCTTCGCAAAGCCCGCACCGACGAGACCGCCGATCAAGGCATGTGACGAGCTGGAGGGAATGCCGAAAATCCAGGTTACGATATTCCAGACGATGGCGCCCATCAATGCCGCGAAGATGACCTGCGGGGAAACGATGGCCGGATCGATGATGCCGGTGCCGAGCGTTTCGGCCACATGCAGGCCGAAGAACAGGAAGGCGATGAAATTGAAGAAGGCCGCCCATGCCACCGCATATTGCGGGCGCAATACACGGGTGGAGACGATGGTGGCGATGGAATTTGCGGCGTCGTGGAGACCGTTCAGAAAATCGAAGAACAGCGCGATGGCGATAAGGCCGACAAGCAGCGGCAGTGCAAGCGCGACATCCATCAGACGTTCTCGATAACGATGCCGCTGATCTCGTTCGCCACGTCCTCGAAGCGGTCGACGACCTTTTCGAGTTCGCCGTAGATCTCGCTGCCGATCATATAGGCCATGGCATTGCCGGTCGCACCATGGCGCCGGAAGAGGTCCTTCAGGCCCTGGTCATGAAGCTCGTCGGAGCGCCCTTCGACGCGGGTAACCTCTTCGGCAATCACCGACAGGCGCTGGGCATTGGTGCCGACCTTTTCCAGAAGCGGGATGGCTTCGGCGACGAGGCTTGCCGCACGCACGATCTCGTGGCCCATCTCGCGCATCAGCGGGTCGAATTCGGTTTGCTCGAACAGCCGGATCGTCTTGACGGTCTTGTGCATCATGTCGATGGCGTCATCCATGGACTGGATGAGGTCCTTGATATCGCCACGATCAAAGGGCGTTATGAAGCTGCGGCGCACCGCAAGCAGAACGTCGCGGGTAATATCATCCGCCTGGTCTTCGAGGGCGACGATAAGGTCGCAGTTTTTCTCAACGTCGACGCCGCTCAGAAGGTGGTCCAGAGCTGCGGCGGCTTTGACGACCGTTTCCGAATGTTTGCTAAACATGTCGAAGAAACGGTCCTCGCGCGGCATCAGCTTGCGAAAAATGCTCATCATGCGAATTGGCCCTCAATGGCGCTTTATTAGTTGTGGGGGGTGATTGTCATAAAACTGTCATAAATGCACGCGGGGCATTGATGCAACCCGGAAAATCGGCAGTATCAACGGATATGAAATCCATGAAGAAAAGCCGGAAAGCCCGTCCGGCGCGTTCCCTGACATTGCTTCAGCAACTTGCTGCTGTTCCTGAAAAGCTGTTCACCGGCTCTTTCCGGCAGCAATATGCCGCCTTATGCTTCCGTTATACCGGAAGCGGCGAAGAGGTCGAAATCCTCGTCGTCACCTCCCGCACCAGCGCACGCTGGATCATTCCGCGCGGCTGGCCGATGAAACGCAAGAAGCCGCATGAGGCTGCCGCGATCGAGGCGTGGGAGGAAGCGGGCGTTCGTGGCCGCGTGAGGAAGGACGCCGTTGGCCGCTACACCTATCTCAAGATGCTCGACAACGGCGATGTCGTTCCCTGCGTTGTCGATGTCTTCCAGATCGAGATCACCGGGGAGGAAACGAGTTTCAAGGAGCGCGGCGAACGCCTTCTGGAATGGGTTCGCCCGGACGAGGCAGCAAGGCGCGTCCGGGAAATCGAACTGAAATCGCTTCTGGTCGACTTCCGCCCGAGGGGGAAGAGGAAACGCCTGACCGAAGAAAAGTCCTAACGGCAAACGTCACCGGCGAACCTAGGATGGTGAAGATGGACGTTCGGTCGATCCCGTCTCCCCCATCTCGTCCGGTGCCTTCGGTAGCAGGCGGGCGAAACGCCGGGTGATGCTGTCGATGTAAGACAGGATTGTTGGCACGACGATCAGGGTGAGCAGGGTGGAGCTGATGAGGCCGCCGATTACTGCGTGCGCCATCGGCGCGCGCTGCGCCCCGCCACCGCCAACAGCCAGCCCGAGCGGAATCATGCCGAAAATCATCGCAAGCGTCGTCATGATGATCGGGCGGAAGCGGATGATGCCGGCGCTCGCCAGCGCTTCGTTGAGCGAAAGTCCACGCTTCCTTTCGCGGTTGGCGAAATCGACAAGCAGGATGCCGTTCTTTGTAACGAGGCCCATCAGCATGATGAAGCCGATCAGCGAGAACATGTTGATCGTGCTGCCGGCAACCAAGAGCCCGACGAGGACGCCGATGAGAGACAGCGGCAGCGACGCCATGATGGCGAGCGGTTGCAGGAAACTGCCGAATTGCGAGGCGAGCACGATGTAGATGAAGATGACCGCCATTGCGAGCGCAATTACCATGTGGCCAACCGTCTCCTCCATGGTTTCGGCGTCGCCGCCGAAGCGGATACGGTAGCCGTCCGGCAGGTCGCGGGCGGCGGTAAGGGTTTTCAAAACGTCTATCACTTCGCCAAGCGCTCGTCCGGATATGTTGGCCGAAACCAGCACCTCGCGGCGATTGTCGATGCGGCGGATTTCGGCGGGTGCTTCCACGGTGGTGATATCGGCGACCTGATCCAGACGTACCAACAGGGGCGAGCCGTTGGATGCCGTGCGGCTGGTGGCGATCATCAACTCGCTGATCCTCGCCGTGTCGGCACGCCGCTCGCCGGGCAGGCGCACGACGATGTCGTAGCTGTTACCGCCCGCATCCGTCCATTTCGACACGTCCTCACCGGCGATGAGCGGCGAGAGCGCTGCGGCAAGATCGGATCGGGAAATGCCGAGATCGCTTGCCGCCTCGCGTTTCAGGCGTACCGAAAGGATAGAGGTCACGTCGCGGGTGCTTGAGGTCACATCCACGAGGCCGGGGATTTTTTTCATGTCTTCCATCAGACCGTCGGCGATCTTTTCGAGGATCGCCCGGTCGTCGCCAAGAATGCTGAGCTGGACGGGGCTTTCGCCACCGCCAAGACCGTTTTGCAGGATCGCGACCTCTATGCCCGATATGGCCGACAGGCGTTTGCGGATCGGATCGGCCAGCGTGACCGGAGTTCGGGTGCGCATCTCCAGCGGCACCAGTCCCACCAGAACGGCGGCGCGATGTTTACCGACGGTGCCGCCGGTATTGACGGTGGAATAGAGCATCTCGACTTCCGGGAATTCCTGGAGTGCCTTCTCGACCTGCCGCACCTTCGCCGTGGTGTAATCCAGCGAGGAGCCGACCGGTGCCGTGACGTTGATCTGGAAGCGGCCTTCATCCGTATTCGGGACGAATTCCGCACCGACCAACGGCACCATGAGCAGGCTGCCGACAAAAATGCCTGATGTGACGAGCAGGGTGACGAGGCGGTGGTGCAATGTCCAACCGATCACGTGCCGATACTGATCGGCGAGCCATTCGAAGCCGTGATCGAAACGGGCGATCAGCCGGCCCACCGGCCCGCGCGGGGCGTTGGGTTGCGCATCCGGATCGTACCAGACGCTCGACAGCATCGGATCGAGCGTGAAGGCGACGAAAAGCGAGATCAGCACGGCAGCTGAAACGGTGATGCCGAATTCATAGAAGAACCGACCGACGATGCCGTCCATGAAAGCGACGGGCAGGAAGACCGCCACGATTGTCGCCGTTGTCGCGATAACCGCAAGTCCGATTTCGTTCGTGCCGTCGAGTGCTGCGCGGATATGGGATTTCCCCATGTGAAGGTGACGGGTGATGTTTTCGCGCACAACGATGGCGTCATCCACCAGAATGCCGATGGAAAGCGTCAGCGCCAGGAGGCTCAGTGTATTGAGCGTGAAGCCCATAACGTCAATGACCGCCAGCGTGCCGATGATCGCAATCGGCAGCGTCAGTCCGGTGATGACGGTGCTGCGCCAGGAATTGAGGAACAGGAAGACGATGGCCACGGCAAGTGCCGCCCCTTCTATCAACGTCGTCTGCACCTGCGTGACGGATTCCCGGATGGGAATGGATGTGTCCGTAATGACCCGCAATTGCACGTTTTGCGGAACAAGGTCGGCATTGAGGGCGTCCAGGCGCTTTCTCACATCCGCGACAACCTGAACCGTGTTGGCACCCTGAACCTTGACGATGTCGATCGCCAGCGCAGTCTGGCCATTATAGAGGGCACGGTTTTCGGGGTCGGCAGCCCCTTCGGAGAGTGCGGCGATGTCGCGAAGATAAATGGCTGCGCCACCGCTCCGGGCTACGACCATGTCCAGCAGCGCCTGCGGTTCTGCGATGCGGCCCTGGACCTGGATCGTGCGTTCGGAAACGGTATCGACAAGGCTTCCAGCCGGGCTGTTGCTGTTGCCGGTGCGTAGCGCGCTTACCACCTCGTTAATGCCGATCCCAAGCGCGCGCATGCGGGTATCGTCGATCACAATGTCGATCTGCCGCTTGCGGGCGCCGACCAGCGTTGCCTGCCCGACACCGGGAACGGTCGTCAGTTGCCGCAGCACCCTTTGGTCGGCAAGGGTGGTGAGTGCGGGTATGTCGAGCGACGTCGAGCTTATCGCCACCGACAGGATAGGCTCGGCGGCGGGATCGAACCGGGATATGACCGGCTTTTTGGCCTCTTGCGGGAAATTCGCGTCGATGGCGGCGATCTTGTCGCGCACGTCCTGTGCCGCGGTCGCGCTCTTAACCTCGAGCTTGAATTTTGCGACGACGACAGAGCGTCCCTCGTAGGAGGTTGACGTGATCTCGTCCAGACCGCCGATGGCGTTCAGCGCATCCTCGACCGGGCGCGTCAATTCTGTCTCCACCGTTTCCGGCGTGGCGCCCGGATAAGCGGTGGACACCACGACGACCGGAACGTCGACATTGGGGTAGAGGTCGAGCCCCAGCCGCTGCAACGAGAAAAGACCCATGACCAGAAGCGCCACCATCATCATGGTGGCGAAAACAGGGTGGGAGACGGATATGCGGGTCAGAAACATCTCAGCCTGCCTTGTCGACGGTAACGGCCATGTCGAGCTGCAATTCGGGAAGCGGTGCGGTCAGGATCGTCTCACCGTCCTCTAGACCGGCGCCTATCTCGATCAGGCTGCCATCGTTCCAGCGCGATCCCACAGCCACCGTCTGGCGGCGAAGGTGGCCGTTCAGGACTTTAAGGACGTGATAGCCGGTTTCGTCTTTGCGAAGCGCGATTGCAGGAACGACAAGCGCATCGTTTTTTTCGCGCACGAGGATGGACCCGCTGGCGAACATTCCTCCCCACAGCCGGCCGTCGCGGTTGGCAAGCCGGAGATAGACGGCGACAAAGCGCGTCCCGTCTTCGGCAACCGGGCTGATGCGCTCAACGGTGCTTCTGAGAGGCTGGCCGCCGATGCCGTCAATATCGAGTTCGGCGGTCTGGCCAACGGCGACACGTGGGATGTCGCGCGTGGCAACGAGAACCTTCGCCTCAAGCATGCTTTTATCGACCAGCGTCATGAGTTCACCATCGGCACTGACGCGGGAGCCGGCTTCTGCCTGCCGGCGGGTAATGGTGCCATCAAAAGGCGCGCGGATTTCGGCATTGCGAAGGGCAAGGCGGGCGATATCCACCTGCGCCGAAAGGCTCTGAAGCCTTGCCGTTTTCACAACGACATCGCTCTTCGCCTTGTCGAGCTGTTCAGCCGATGCGATGTTTTTTGACGCTAGCTGTTCGGTTCGGGTGAGGGCCTGCATCGCCAGTGTGAGTTCGGCCTCGGCCGCATCCCGGTCGCTCTGCCGCAGCAGGAGAGTCGATTGCAGTTCCTCGGTTTCGAACCGTACCAGCAGGTCGCCCGCCCGCACCGCCTGCCCGTCCCTGACATTCATATCCAGAATTTTTCCAGCCTCGCGGGCGCGGATCACGACACGGCTGACCGGCTGAAGTTCGCCACTGATGCTGAGCCGCTCCGCCATCGCTCGTGTGCCGATCCTTGCGATTTCCGCAGCCGTCAGTTCGAACGGGATACCGGCCGGGCTCATCGAGGTTGACGCCACGATCCCCTTGACGCGCTCGTTCGCATCGACGCTTCCGCGCGCCGGATCGAGAGCCGTGACGACGAGAGCGCAGCCCGCAAGCGCGATCCCCGCCTTGATCGTTCTTTTCACCCACATAACATAATCCTTCCAGGCAAAACTCATCCTGTGACCGATCGAGCGGTCATGTCGCCTGTCTTGCAGGCTGATGGCTTCTGGATAAGTGTTGATAATTGCAGCAGCATTACCCGCCCGCATCTTCTGCGCCGCAATACTGTCGCAACCTTTCTGGCAGACAAGGAGGGGGCGAAGGGACGGTGGCAAATGAGACTTCTGTTGATTGAGGACGAAAAGGAAATGGCGGATGCGCTGTCGGCGACGCTCGGCAAGCAGGGGATCGTCATCGACCATACGATGCGGCTCGGCGATGCGATGGAGCTGGCGCGCCAGCATGTCTATGATGCCATTCTGCTCGACCGTCGTCTGCCGGACGGGGAGGGACTTACCTTCATTCCAAAGCTGCGCCGCGCCGGTATCGATACGCCGATCATCTTATTGACGGCGATGAACGAACCGGAGGAGCGGATCGAGGGGCTGAATGGCGGCGCCGACGACTATCTCGGCAAGCCGTTTCTCGTCGGTGAGCTGTTGGCGCGGCTGCGCGCGGTTTTGAGAAGGCCGGCAAGCATCGCCCCGTCGCAAATCGCTGCAGGCCGCATCGTGATCGATCCGCTTCATCTCAGCGTCACGATCAACTCGCTTCCATTCGATCTGCCAAGGCGCGAGCTGATGGTCCTCATCACGCTGGCGAAACGAAAGGGCAAATCCGTGCTGCGCTCGACGCTTGAGGCCGCCGTCTACAATTACGAGGAGGAAATCCAGTCCAATGCGCTCGATGCGCATATATCGCGACTGCGCAAACGCCTGCTCGACGCTTCGGCCGGGGTTAGCGTGCATAATATTCGCGGCATCGGTTATCTGCTCAGGGAAGACACATGAAAGCGCAGGGCAAGTCCAATCCGTCCTTGTGGTGGCAATTGAGCTGGCAGCTCAGCATTGTCGTCTCTTCCATGATCGCTGTCGTCATTGTCGGGCTTTGCGTTTACGGGGTGATGAAGCTCTCGCCCAATATCGGGCTCTGGAACGATTTGTCGGCGACGCTTGACGAGTCGCTTTCGCTTGATCCGCAAAAGGGTCTGGTCATTACCGAGGGGTCCGCATTACGCGCCTTGAAGGCGAAGAATGAAACGTTGTGGTTCGTGGTCTCGACGCCTGACGGTCACGCGGCCACCTTCGGCACCGTACCGGCTGTTTATGCCGAACTGGCGCGCTACGTTCATCTGATGGCGGACGCCGATATTCGCGGCGGCAGCGGCATATCCGAGGTTGCTTCGGCTGAAAGTATCGAGACGACGTCGGGACCCGTCAGGATCATGTTCGGCGGAACCTCTAATGCACGAGCGTCGTTTCTGACGCTTCTTGCCGGCACCTATCCGATTTATGTCCCCCTGCTGGCGGTTCTTTTGCCTGCGGTGTTTTTCTCCGTGCCACACATCGTGCGCCGGGCGCTTGCTGGCCTGAGTTCCGTCGTCAAAAAAGCACCGGAGATCGACCCGCGACGACCGGGTTCGAAGCTTCCCGTCGAAGATGTGCCGCGCGAAGTCGTTCCGTTGATCGTTTCCTTCAACAGCATTCTCGAGCGGCTCGAAGAGCAGTTCCAGGCGCGGCAACGTTTTCTGATCGATGCCGCGCACGAATTGAGGACGCCGATTGCAATCATGCAGACCCGGATAGAGGGCCTACCCGGACCGGACCAGCAGCGCCTGATGGGGGATGTCGCGCGGCTCGGTGAAACCGCCGAACAGCTTCTGGCCTTTGAGCGAAACGATCAGGTGAACGACCGGCGCGAGGTGGTGGACCTGGTCGATATCGCCCGCACGGTGGTGGCAGAGCTCGCGCCGCTTGCGCTTTCGGCAGGTTACGACATCTCCTTCGAAACGCAGATCGAAAAATACGACATGCAAGGCAACCCCTTCGCCCTGCCGCGCGCCATCAGCAATATCGTGCGCAACGCCATCGACCATGGTGGAAACAAGGGGCTGATCCATGTCTCGGTTCTCGCAAACGGCGAAATCGCGATTTCCGACGAGGGGCAGGGCATACCCGAGGACCAGCAGGAGCGGATATTCGAACCTTTCTATCGGGTCACGCCGAAAAGCACGGGTGCCGGACTTGGCCTCAGCCTCGTCAAGAAGATTGTCGCCAATCATAACGGCCGTATCGTGCTCGAAAGTAACCCCTCTGGAAGCACGTTCCGGGTTCGATTCTGATTGCGCTTTGCGTGCTGTAGACCGGTCGCGGCGATTGTAATGCTGCCGCAACGTTCGCGGTCATAATGTGTGGGCACGGGATCAACCGTGCCAACCGGAGTACACACAGTGACACACCCACCGGATCGTTTTCTTCCGGATTGCCGGCGAGAAGACGGCACGTAGAAAGCGCGTCGCCGGCCCGGAACCTCGCGCAATGCCGTAGCGCCAATGATCGCAGCAGAGCACCAATCCGATTTCATATTCGGTTCATCCTGGGCGCGCACAGTCCCGGCCAAATCACTCCACGCCCCAGTCCAAACAGTCATACTCCCCGGAATTTTACGATGTCGCATACTGAAATCGCCGCATTCGCTGCGGAAAAAAACTCGGCGAAACCCGAGCCGGTCATCGCTGCGCAAACCATGACTGGCGATGGGATGGAACTCCTCCGTTTTCCCCTGGCCTGGAGCGTTGTGACCTTGGTTATGCGCGCCCACTGGAAACGGGGTTTCCTTTTCTGGATGCGTTTTTTGGCTCATCCGCTTGTAACCCTGCGGTGGTGGCGGTTTCTGTCCCGATTCTCGGCGACGCAAAAACTGCCACCGCCGCATGACGAGCTTCTTCAGAAACCCCTGTCGAAATTCCTCGTCGGCAAAATCTCCTATGGAAGACGGCTGGATTTTCTCATGAAGAATTTCGTCATCGCCAGCGGTTGTTTTTCCAGAGAGGTTATGGCTGCGCTCTGGAGTGGAAAAACGATCGAAATCGGTACCATAGGCGGCCGTGCTGACGAATATCGCTGCACGCTTGCTCTTGCGGATTTATGTGGCGGCCGCCACGAAGGCGCTCTCGCGGTTCGGTTGATCAGAACCCGTGACGACGTCACCTTGTGGACGACGAAGTTTATCTTCGTGACGCAGGATGGGGGCGGGTACAGGACGATTGCCGTTGGCGGCATGCAGGGGCCACGCGCCGCAAAGCAGGAGATGGTGGCAGTAACGCGCGACCTTGCGGGTCTTCGCCCGAAGGATGCCGGTTTGATGCTGCTGCAAGGTCTAATAGAGACGGAAGCGGGTTTCTATTTCGCAGTCTCCCACGCCCGACATCCGATCAATTATCGGCGCGCGCGGCGGCAGAAAATGTTGCTTTCCGACATAGACGCATTCTGGCGGGAACGTTCCGCCGAGCCGGACGACGTGTTCGGTTTTCAGGTGCCGGTTTCAACCCTCGAGGGCGCGGACAAACGCAGCAAGATGAAGCTTGCCTTCTTTGCCATGGCCGGCCGGCTTTGCGAGGGTAAAGCTGGGAGTGCTGCGAAGAGTTGAGGCCGCAAATCCGAGTTGGCCCTCGACACCGTCACGCCGCTGCATCGGCAACACGACCGAGTTTTTGCATGCCGCATTCGCGGACGATCTCGGCAATGTGGGTAAACTGCGCCGAGAGCGGATTGCTCTTGCGCCACACCATGCCGATGGTGCGGGATGGTCTTGGCTCTGCCAGCCGAAATACCGAGACGGTGGATTGCCGCGTTTCCATATCGACAGCCATCTGCGGAATGAGCGTGACGCCGATGCCGGCGCCGACCATCTGGACCAGCGTCGAGAGCGAACTGCCCTCCATCAGCACGCGCGGCGGCGCGTTCGTTGTACTGCAGAAAGACAGTGCCTGATTGCGGAAACAATGGCCTTCCTCGAGCAGCAGCAGGCGCATTTCACCGAGCTTGCCAGCGCTCGGCACCGGCATCCCCGCATCCTCCATCGGCCGGACCAGAATGAATTCCTCGGAAAACAGCGGAACCTCTTCCAGCGACGCTTCAGACACCGGAAGCGCGACGATTGCCATGTCCAGCCGGGCTTCCAGGAGGTCCTCGATCAGTTTCTGTGTCACCGCCTCGCGCGGGCGCGTTTCCAGTCCCGGATAATGCCGGGTGAGCGTCTTGATGACCTGCGGTAAAAGATAGGGCGCGACGGTTGGAATGACGCCGATGCGCAGGCGGCCGCTGAGCGGGCCGTGCCTTGCCCTCGCCAAATCCTGCAATTCATCCACCGAACGCAGGATCAGGCGGGTGCGTTCGGCGAATTCATCGCCGAGAGCGGTCAGCCTGATCTGGCGGCTGCCCCGTTCGACGAGAGGTGCGCCGATCAGCTCTTCCAGTTCCCTGATCTGTAGCGAAAGTGCTGGCTGGGAAATGGAGCACGCCTCCGCTGCCCGCCCGAAATGGCCGATCTTCGCCAAGGCGTCGAAATAACGCAGGTGTTTCATCGATAGTCCAATCATAAGCTGAGCATATCGCAGCCTTTAGAATATACAATTGGAAATTATGGAACCCGGCTGTTAGTCATCGTCATGACAGAAAGAGGATGTAGCTGTTCGGTATCACCAGCGTCACTGCGCGCTTTCCGTAAGGATGAACTGCTGTGGGCTGTGGTTCCAACATGCTGCGCATGTCGAATTGACTATGTCGTTTAATTACTAAACCCATCGGAGGGCGAAATGGACGCAACTTCAAAACCGGCTGGCAAGTGTCCCGTCATGCATGGAGGCAATACGGCCTCCGGTAAATCGGTTACCGAATGGTGGCCGAACGCGCTGAACCTCGATATCCTGCATCAGCACGACACCAAGACCAATCCGCTCGGCACCTCCTTCAATTACCGCGAAGCGCTAAAGACGCTCGACGTGGAAGCCCTGAAGGCCGATCTGCGCGCCCTGATGACGGAAAGCCAGGAATGGTGGCCGGCCGACTGGGGCAGCTATGTGGGCATGATGGCCCGCGTGACCTGGCATGCGGCCGGTTCCTACCGCGTGACGGACGGACGCGGCGGTGCCAACACCGGCAACCAGCGCTTTGCACCGCTCAATTCCTGGCCCGATAATGTGAACACCGATAAGGGCCGCCGCCTGCTGTGGCCGATCAAGAAAAAATACGGCAACAAGATTTCCTGGGCCGATCTCATCGCGCTCGCCGGAACGATCGCTTATGATGTCGCGGGTCTGAAGACATTCGGTTTCGCCTTCGGCCGCGAGGATATCTGGGCTCCCGAAAAGGACACCTATTGGGGTGACGAAAAGGAATGGCTGGCACCGAGCGATGGTCGTTACGGTGACGTAACCAAGCCCGAGACGCTGGAAAATCCGCTTGCCGCCGTGCAGATGGGTCTCATCTACGTCAATCCAGAAGGCGTCAACGGCAAGTCCGATCCGCTTGCGACAGCCGCGCAGATGCGCGAAACCTTTGCCCGCATGGGCATGGATGACGAAGAAACCGTCGCGCTCACCGCAGGCGGCCACACCATCGGCAAGTCGCACGGCAACGGCAGCGCCGCCAACCTCAGCCCCGATCCGGAAGCAGCAGGCCCCGAATATCAGGGTCTCGGCTGGATCAACACCAAGGGTCGCGGCATCGGCCGTGACACCGTGGTGTCCGGTATTGAAGGTGCCTGGACAAGCGAACCGACCAAGTGGGACAACGGCTTCTTCGACATGCTGTTCAAGCATGAGTGGACATTGACGCACAGCCCGGCTGGCGCGTCCCAGTGGGCGCCGATCACCATTGCCGAAGAGGACAAGCCTGTTGACGTCGAGGATCCCTCGATCCGCACCATCCCGATGATGACCGATGCCGACATGGCCCTGAAGGTCGATCCGATCTACCGCGAGATTTCGCTGAAGTTCAAGGATGACCAGGACCACTTCTCCGAGGTCTTTGCCCGCGCATGGTTCAAGCTGACCCACCGCGACATGGGCCCGAAGTCCCGCTACTTCGGCCCGGATGTTCCCGCAGAAGACCTGATCTGGCAGGATCCCATCCCGGCAGGTTCCACGAGCTACGATGTCGCTGCCGTAAAGGCAAAGATCGCCGCTTCCGGTCTGGCGGTCGCCGATCTGGTCTCGACCGCATGGGACAGCGCCCGTACCTTCCGTGGTTCGGACAAGCGCGGCGGCGCCAATGGTGCGCGCATCCGCCTTGCGCCGCAGAAGGACTGGGAAGGCAACGAGCCCGCCCGTTTGGCCCATGTGCTTTCGGTGTTGGAGCCGATTGCCCGTGAGACTGGCGCCAGCATCGCTGATGTCATTGTTCTCGCCGGCAACTACGGTGTTGAGCAGGCGGCGAAATCAGCCGGCTTCGATGTCGCCGTGCCTTTTGCACCCGGTCGTGGCGATGCCTCAGCCGAGCAGACTGATGCAGACAGCTTTGCGCCGCTCGAGCCGCTGGCGGATGGTTTCCGCAACTGGGTGAAGAAGGACTATGTCGTCAGCCCCGAAGAACTGCTGCTGGACCGCGCTCAGCTTCTGGGCCTCACGGCGCCGGAACTGACCGTTCTCATCGGTGGCCTGCGCGTCATTGGCGCCAATTACGGCGGCGCAGCGCATGGTGTGTTCACGCAGACCCCAGGTGCTCTGACCACCGATTTCTTCACAACGCTGACGGATATGGCCTATTCCTGGGCTCCGACCGGCGGCAATCTCTATGAGATTCGCGATCGCAAGTCCGGAGCAACCCGATATACGGCGACCCGCGTGGACCTCGTTATCGGCTCCAACTCCATCCTGCGTGCCTATGCGGAAGTTTATGCGCAGGACGACAACAAGGAAAAGTTCGTGCGTGATTTCGTCGCCGCCTGGACGAAGGTCATGAACGCCGACCGTTTCGACCTTGTCTGATAAGGCTGACTAGTCCAAAAAAGCCCCTCCCTGAGCGATCAGGGAGGGGCAATTTTCTATCTGCGGTCTGAGGATGGAACCGGTTTTTCGGGTGATGGCTTTTCGCCACTATCCCCCGGCGCCTTGCCGCCCTTTTCATTCTCATGCGCATCCGGCCCAGCGACGATGACGCCGCGGCCCTGCTCTTCGCGCTTCTTGTCGGCGAAATCGCCGGGTTCCCTTTTGTCGTTCATAGTGATCTCCCTTCGTGATTTCATTTGTCTGGAGATCAAACGGCTGGTCGGGGCAGAGGTTCCAAGGCTCACATTGGAGCGGGATCGACTGGCAGCACAGCAATGTTTTGCATTACAACCATCTTTGCTATTAACATGAATTGATAAGTCATGTTATTGCGGCCTCATATGGTGGAGCGTGCGGCGCCGTTATCGTGACGCGCATGTCTTACAACCTCGGCTCGACAACTGAACGGTACCCGCATTGAGTTTCTGGCACTCCATGACCTGGCACACGGAAGGGATCAGCGTCACTGCGCCGGTCAAATGGCGCCAGCTGGACGGGCTCGTCAGCGCCTTCTGGGAGGCAGAGAGCCAGATGGGCGCGAAGGGTTATTACCTGGCCGCCGATCCACGTATCATGATATTCTTCAACGATGTCTCGTCGCGCATCAGCATTTCCAACCGCGACGGCGAGTTCACGCAGCATTCCCGCCCCATGACGCGGGCGGTCTATGTGCCGGCCGGTGTTCCGATGTGGACGAGCAGCAATGCTACGCACAGGTTTTCGCATCTCAATCTGCATATCCACAAGGACCGCCTGCTGCGTTTCCTGTCGCCATCGGTCGGCAGTTCGGCGGCGATGACAGCCTTGCGCCGCCCGGTCGAGATACAGGATATCGGTTCGGTCGAAACACTGGCTGGACTGCTTGTCGATGAACTCGCCGAGCCTTCGAAACATGCGGTCTATGCGGAAAGCCTTGTTGGCAGCATCGTTGCCGGTCTTCTCGATATTCCCGGATCTTCGCCGGAACAGGTAAATGGCAGGCTGACGCAGGCGCAGATGAACAAGCTGCTTGCCCGTGTCGAAAGCCGCGGTGACGACCGCATGACGGTTGCAGAAATGGCCGACATCGTCGGGCTTTCGGAAAGCTGGTTCGCAACGGTGTTCCGCCAGACAACGGGCAAGACGCCGCTGCAATGGCAACTGGAGCGGCGGATAAGCCTTGCCCAGAAACTGTTGCTCGAAGGCGATCTCACGGTGGCCGATATCGCTGCCCAGCTAGGCTTTTCCGATCAGGCCCATTTGACCAAAGCCTTCCGCCACTCCGTGGGCAATACGCCAGCCGCCTGGCGGCGCATGCACAGGCTGCTTTGAATGGTCGCCTTGCCGTCTATGCGGAGCGGGTTCGGCGCATGCCTCGAGCTTCGTTCGACGTCACCCCAGGGGATGACGTGGAACGTTAGGATGGTTACGTAGTATGTTGAAAAGTAGGGATATACTTACCCTCACCACGTCTTGCGCAGCGTAGCTGAGAACGCTCGGCCGGGGTTGTAGAAGTCTGCGCCGAAACCGCCATAAGAGACGTGCTTCTCGTTGAAGAGGTTGGAAACATTCACCTCCAGCGAGGTGGTTTCCTGGATTTTGTAGCTGAACGCTGCGTCCATGGTCACGCTGCTGCCGGTCGAAACCTTGTTCGCGTCATCAAAATAATACGCGCCGGTGAAGCGTCCGCCGAGCCCGAAGGTCATGTCGCCGCGTTTGTCATTGCCGGCCAGCGTGTAGTTTACCCAAAGCGAGGCCTGATGTTCAGGCACGAATTGCGGGCGGTTGCCGACATTGCCAGCGATGCCGTTTTCGGTGATTTCCGCGTTGAGATAGGAATAGGCCGCCGTCAGGCTCAGCTCGTCGGTAACCTCCGCCTTGGCCTCGAGGTCGAGACCGCGCACGCGCACCTCGCCGATGGTGGTGGGCAGGCTGGTGATCGGGCTGGTGACGGTAATATTGTTCTTCTTGAGGTCGTAGATCGATGCCGTGAACAGGGCAGGGAAGGCATCCGGGCGATACTTCACGCCAAGCTCGATCTGCTCGCCGCGTTCGGGCTCGACGGTCAGGCCCGAGGCCGGCACTACGGATTCGGCGTAGCTGATATAGGGCGCGATCTCGTTCGTGACCTTGTAAGACACGCCGATGCGCTTTGTCAGTTCGCTGATATCGCCGCTTGCCGTCGTGCCGTTCAGCCTGTTGGTCTGGTCGGTGTCGATCCAGTCATTGCGCAGACCGGCGCTGACGGTAAGCCTGTCGAAGAAGGTCAGGTCCTGCTGGAGGTAGAGTGCCCTTGTCTTTTGATCGGTCAGCGAGCTGGCGTAGAGCGGCACTGAGGCTGGTGCACCGGTATAGACCGGGTTCAGCCAGTTGATGCCTGGCGCAGAACCGAAGTAGCTTTTGCTGCCGGACGAGTAGTCGTTATAAAAAACGCCGACAAGGCTGCGGCTTTCGACGCTTTCGAACGTCGTGTCATATTGCAGCCGTGTGTCGATCAGGAAATTCTCGGTTTCGGTCTCGTTGCCGAAATAGGAACGGTTGGCGATGGTCGAGCCATTGGTCGGTGTGGACGAGATATACGCGTAACCGAAATCGGTATTTGCCTTGCTG
This sequence comes from Agrobacterium tumefaciens, assembly GCF_009649785.1. Lineage (GTDB taxonomy): Bacteria > Pseudomonadota > Alphaproteobacteria > Rhizobiales > Rhizobiaceae > Agrobacterium > Agrobacterium tumefaciens. The sequence continues at coordinate 195,804 of NZ_WJOK01000006.1, forward strand.
TAGCGCGCGTTCGAACTCAACGTCAGGCCAGAGCCGAAATCATGGTCGAACATCACGCTCAGCGAATTGCGGTTGGTGCCGCGGTAATTATAGTCCGGTTCACCGAAGAAACGGCTTCTGTCGAAATGCGAGCCGACCGGATGGCCGCCGCCGCCGGGAACGCCGTCCTTGTTGAGATGATCGTATACGACGGTGAGGCTGGTGGCATCGGTGGGCCGCCATGTCAGGCCGCCCATGAAGAATTTTTCATCGTCGCGGGAATAGTCATATTCCGCGTCGGCATTTCTGAGCTTGCCGGTCAGGCGGTATGACAGTGTGTCGTCGCTGGTGATGTTGTCACCGAAATCGAAGCCGGTTTCAGCGCGGCTATAGGAACCGCCTGTCACATAGGCCTCACCAAAGCGGCTGCGTTTGGGAACCTTCGTCGAGTAGTTCACCGAACCGCCGGGATCGGATACGCCAAAGGTCGTGGAATTGCCGCCCTTCAGGACTTCCACGCGCTCATAGGCATAGGTCTCTTCTCGCAGCGCGCCGAAGGGACGGCCGAGCGTCAGCCCGTCGCGATAGGTGTAGGCGTCGAAACCGCGAATCTTGAAATAGTCGAAACGGTCGTCCGAGCCGTAGAAATCCGCGGTCACACCTGCCGTGTATTGCAAGGCTTCTTCCACGGTCTGCACGCCACGCTGCTGCATTTCCTTGGAGGTGATGACGGAAACGGCGGCCGGCGTATCGAGAATGTCGGTTGCCATCTTGCTTCCGCTTGTGGTGCGGGTGGCGACGATCGACTTCTGGTCATCGTCACCGCTGTCGATGGTGATGCGCTCGAGAACCGTGCTTCCGCCCGTATTGGCGGCCTCCTGCGCCAGCGAACGAGCGGGCAGTACCGTCACAAGCGCCGTGCAGGCAAGAAGGGCTGCCTGCCCATAGCGCAGTCGCGCGGTCCTGCTGTTGACGCCATTCATTTCAGTGTTCATTGCTAAATTCCAGAAGTTGATGCCCCAATCGCCGCTTCCACGGCCCGCTCTCGAAGCGCCCAATAACTTGAGAAAGATTGTCCGGTATTGTAAGTTTTTGCGGTTTTGTACAAAACCCCGGAAATTTCACCACTGTTGTGGCGGCATTTCCTCACCGGGGTTGACGGGGGCATGTGAAGCTGAGAGTTCAAGTCCACTTTTGAACCGTTGAGAGCTTCGCCCATGCTTTTCCTGTTTCGCTGCCTCGCGCCGGCATTCGTGTTTTTTCTGTCGATGATCGTGCCGACCATTGCCTCGGCGGAAGAGGCGACGCGCTATCCCGTCGTCATCAAACACGCCTTCGGTACGACCACGATTGCGAGGAAGCCTCAGCGTGTCGCGACCGTCGCCTGGGCAAACCACGAGGTGCCGCTGGCGCTCGGCATGGTGCCCGTCGGTTTTGCCGCTGCCAATTTCGGCGATGATGACGGTGATGGATTGCTGCCGTGGGTGGCGAAGCAGCTTTCTGAATTGGGTGCTGCAAAGCCTGTTCTGTTTGACGAGGGTGATGGTATCGATTTCGAGGCCGTGGCGGCAACGCAGCCGGATGTCATCCTCGCCGCCTATTCCGGCCTCAGCCAGTCCGACTACGATACGCTAAGCCAGATCGCACCGGTCGTTGCCTATCCCGTGTCACCGTGGGCAACCGACTGGCGCGAGATGATCCGGCTGAACAGTGCCGGGCTTGGCATGGCGCCGGAAGGTGAGGCGCTGATCAAACGCATCGAGGGTGAGATCGCGCAGGTGGTTGCCGGCCATCCGCAGCTGAAAGGCAAGTCTGCGATGTTCGTCACCCATCTCGACGCCACCAATCTCAGTGTCGTCAATTTCTATACCGCCAATGACAGCCGGGTGAAATTTTTCACCGATCTTGGGCTGACCTCGCCGAAGAGCGTGGCGGAGGCGACGAAACCGGGGCAATTCGCCGCCGGCGTCAGCGCCGAGCGCGTCGATGCCTTCGACGATGTCGATATCGTCGTGACCTATGGCAGCCAGCCACTGCTCAAGGCGATGCGGGCCGATCCGCTGCTTGCCCGCATGCCCGCCGTTGCCGATGACGCCATCGTCATGCTGGGGCGTGATCCGCTCGGCACCGCATCTAATCCCACACCGCTGTCGATTTCCTGGGTTATGAAGGATTACGCCGATCTTCTGGCGAAAGCAGCGGATAAGTCCTCTGGTAAAGCGAAATGACAATGGAAGGGCCTGCCAAAGGTCCGGCCGTACTGCAAGGTGGCCGCTCCAACCGCATGCGGACGGCATGGCTCAGCGCCGTGCTGGCGCTTCTGGCGCTGCTATGTGCGCTTTCCGTGGCGATTGGCACCCGTGACGTCACGTTCGCTGACATCACGGCAGCGCTTGGCGGTCGCGTGGAGACGGTGGCGGAAGCGGCTGTTGCGGTTCGCCTGCCGCGAACGCTGCTTGCCCTGCTGTCCGGGGCAGCGCTCGGGCTCGCTGGCGCCATCATGCAGGGCGTTACGCGCAATCCGCTTGCCGATCCCGGTATTCTTGGCGTCAATATGGGCGCATCACTTGCCGTCGTTATCGCCATCGTCTGGTTCGGCATTGCCTCGGCGCAGGCCTTTATCATCACGGCGATTGTCGGGGCGGGTGCAGCTGCAGTTTTCGTTTATGTCGTCGGCTCGCTCGGACGCGGTGGGGCAACGCCGCTGAAACTTGCTCTGGCCGGTGCCGCCACCTCTGTCGCCTTCTCCTCACTCGTCATTGCCGTCGTGCTGCCGCGCAGCGATATTGCCGGTGGCATCCGTTCCTGGCAGATCGGCGGTGTCGGTGGTGCGACCTTTGACCGGATTGAGACCGTGCTGCCGTTTCTTGCCGCCGGTTTTGCCATCAGCCTTCTTTCGGCACGCAAGCTGAATTCTCTGGCGCTTGGTGATGAGTTGGCCGCCGGTCTTGGCGAGAATGTCGTGGTTGCGAGAGCCATTTCATCCTTTGGAGCTATCCTCCTCTGCGGCGCGGCGACTGCCATCTGCGGGCCAATCGGTTTCGTTGGGCTGGTCGTTCCGCATCTCTGCCGCCTGCTCGTTGGCGTCGACAATCGCTGGCTTCTGCCATTTTCCGCGCTCGGCGGCGCCTGTCTGCTGCTTGCGGCCGATATTGTCGGGCGCATCGTGGCGCGGCCGTCCGAACTCGATGTCGGTATTGTCACCGCCCTTGTCGGCGCACCTTTCTTCATCTGGATCGTCAGACGTCAGCGGGTACGCGAACTGTGAACATGCACACGTCCGTCATGGAAACATTGCTTTCCAATCGTCACGACCGCCAGCGCCGGCGTCGCCTTGTCATTGCAGCCCTTTCAGCTCTTTTGATCGCGGTTTTCGCATTGACGCTGATGCTGGGACAATCCTTCACGCCGCCCGGTGACGTCCTGCGGGTGCTGCTCGGAGAGGACATTGCCGGCGTCACTTTCACGGTCGGGCAGTTGCGCCTGCCACGCGCGCTGCTTTCCGTTCTCGCGGGACTGAGCTTCGGGCTGGGTGGTGTCGCCTTCCAGATCATGCTGCGCAACCCGCTTGCCAGCCCTGACATTATCGGCATCAGTTCCGGCGCAAGCGTGGCAGCGGTGTTTGCCATCGTCGTCCTGCATCTGAGTGGACCGCTTGTTTCTGTTTTCGCCGTCGTCGCCGGGCTTGGCGTCGCATTGCTGGTCTATCTGCTGTCCTTCCGCAACGGGGTTGCCGGAACGCGGCTGATCCTTGTCGGCATCGGCGTTTCGGCCATGCTCGAAAGTTTCATCGCCTATATCCTGTCCGTTGCACCGGCCTGGACGCTGCAGGAGGCGATGCGCTGGCTGACGGGCAGCGTCAACGGCGCAAAACTTGCCCAGACGCTGCCGCTCTTCGTCGCGCTCATCCTCTTTGGCGGCCTGCTGCTCAGTCGCGCGCGCGATCTCGAGGCATTGAGGCTTGGCGATGATACGGCCGCGGCGCTTGGGGTCCAGGTGGGGAGAACGCGCATTATCGTGATTATCGCCGCCGTCGGCATGATCGCCTTTGCCACGGCAGTGTCGGGGCCGATTGCTTTCGTCGCCTTTCTGTCCGGGCCGATTGCCGCGCGTATCGTTGGCAGCAATGGGTCGCTGCTCATTCCGGCTGCGCTCGTTGGGGCAGCCTTGGTGCTGGTGGGCGATTATTGCGGCCAGTTCCTGCTGCCTGGCCGTTACCCGGTCGGCGTCGTCACCGGCGCGCTCGGCGCGCCCTATCTGATCTACCTTATCGTGCGGGTGAACCGCAGCGGAGGCTCGTTATGACCAGCCACTCCCTTTCCGTGAACCGTCTTTCGGCCGGATACGGTGAAAACCTCATCATCGAAGGGCTGGATCTTGTCGTTCCGCGCGGACGGATCACCGTCATCGTCGGTGCCAATGCCTGCGGCAAGTCCACGCTTCTTCGCAGCATGTCGCGGCTTATCTCTCCCCGCGCCGGTCAGGTCCTGCTCGACGGAAAGTCGATCCACCGTCTTCCCTCGCGCGAACTTGCAAGACGGATGGGTCTTTTGCCGCAGTCACCGATTGCGCCCGAGGGCATTGTCGTTGCCGATCTGGTCAGCCGCGGCCGGCATCCCCATCACGGCCTTTTCGCGCGGTGGTCGCGCCAGGATGATGAGGCCGTGGCCGCAGCCCTCGTCGCCACCGATACGATGGAACTTGCCGAGCGGCCGGTGGACGAACTCTCCGGCGGGCAACGGCAACGCGTATGGATCGCCATGGCGCTCGCCCAGGAGACCGAGATATTGCTGCTCGACGAACCCACCACCTTCCTCGACATCAGCCATCAGGTGGAAGTGCTGGATCTTCTGACGGACCTCAACCAGGCCCGTCAGACCACCATCGTCATGGTGCTGCACGATCTCAATCTCGCGGCGCGCTACGCTGATCATCTGGTCGCCATGACCGGTGGAAAGCTACATATCTGCGGCACGCCGGAGGAGGTGCTGACGGAAGAAAACGTGCGGCACGTCTTCGGCATAGAAAGCCGTGTCATCGAAGACCCGACGTCTGGCAAACCAATGATGCTGCCGATCGGGCGGCACAGGACGGCGGCGCAACGGCCGCAATAATCCATCTATTTTTGCGGTGACCGTCTGCGTCCACGGGTGGTGGTTTTAACCGGAACGCTCGCGCCGTACTCGTTCCACCATGCCATCAATGCCTCCATGGTCGGGCCAAGTCCTTTCGCCTTTGCCGTAATTTCATATTCCACGCGTGGCGGAACCTCTGCAAAGACGGTGCGAGATACCAGTCCATCGGCCTCGAGCTCACGCAATTGAGAGGTCAACATGTGCTGTGTGATGCCGGGAATGGCTTTGCGCAGCTCGTTGAAACGATAGATCCGCTGGTTCAGAAGCCACATGATTTCGAGCTTCCACTTGCCGGAAAGCAGCGCGAAAGCGCGACGCATTTCCTCGTGCATGTTAATGGCTTCACCGCCATTGGTCTGGTTTTCCATACTTACCACGCCAAATTCATCCTACTTGCGCATATTCATTCAATAGCACATTTTCCATGTGAACGCCGGATCATGAGCCCCAAGCTGTTCCGGAACAACGAAAATATTGAACAAATCAAGCTGCCGAAGACATTCGGCGGCAATGGATATCCCATGTCTTCATTCTACATCTACTGGGTCGCAACAACCCTTCTCCTCCTGCTCTATCTGGCGTCGGCAGTCACCTACGTCGTCAAATCCGACTGGGTGAGGGAGACGATAACCGGCTTCGGTTACCCTGCATACCTTGTGCCTCTTCTGACGGCGGTGAAGATTGCCGCCGTCATCGCCATCCTTGCGCGGTTCAACGTCGCCATCAGCGATCTGGCGTATGCGGGGGTACTGTTTCACCTGCTGCTGTCCGGCCTTGCACATATCGGCGTCCGCAAACCTGCCGGCGCACTGCCTGCCGCCATCGGCCTCGGGCTGCTCGTCGTTTCCTTCGCCATGCAGAACGCTGCACGCGAAGTCCCATCCCCCTATGCCCTTGCACGGCAGCTCTGACGCATTCATCACGAAAGGAAATCAAAATGGGAAAACTGACCGGAAAAGTAGCCATCGTGGCGGGCGCAGGCAGAGGGATTGGCCGTGCGACGGCAGAACTCTTTGCAAGGGAGGGCGCCAAGGTCGTGGTATTGTCCTTGACGCCTGCAAATGTGGACGCGGTCGTCAGTCAGATACAATCCAGTGGTGGCACCGCGCTCGGCATCGTCTGTGATCTTGGCGATGGCCAACAGATCACCCGGGCTGTGGCTGAGGCAGCGGAGGTATTTGGCGGCATCGACATTCTCGTGAACGTCGCGTTCGATCCGACTGTCGTCCACTCCCCGATCCTCGAGCTGACAGTCGAGCAACTGCAACGAAACCTCGATATGGGGCCGATCGCCTATCTTCGCATGATGCAGGCTTGTTATCCGTACTTGAAGGCCAGTGGCGAGGGCCGGATCATTAATTTCGCGTCGCTGGCCGGTATTCTCGGCATGTCGCCGTATGGACCTTACAATCTTGCAAAGGAGGCCGTCCGCGCCCTGACGAGATCTGCTGCGCGCGAATGGGGTCCTGACAATATCACCGTGAACAACCTGCTTCCCGTTGCCGACACCTGGGGTGCGGGCGTCGACGCTCCTGCTCCCACGAATGCCCTTGGTCGTTACGGTTCCCCTGAAGAGGATGTCGCTCCGGTCGCTCTTTTCCTCGCAAGCAGCGATTCGAGGTTCATTACAGGCTCGAGCCTGACCCCCGACGGCGGCCAGATTATCGACAGCGCCCGCTAACGCCCCGTTGGAGTGCCGGGCAAACAGGCCGGCACTTCGCTCCGTTGTCTCTTCTGCCGCTCCTGATTTGCACCTGCCGGGCAGAACTCAAGGCCATGCGGCATAGGACGGCGGTGCTACGTTCTGTATGCGCACCGCCGTTCGCCGGAAACGGCCGGGAGACGTGCCTTCATTGCGGCTGAAGAAGCGGTTGAAATACCCAGGATCCTGAAATCCCAATCGAAACGCAATTTCAGCGACTTGCAGTGAAGAGTTGAGAAGAAGGTCGCGCGCTTCGGAAAGCAGTTCGCGGTGAATATAGGCCTGTGGTGAAAGCCCCGTTGCCTTGCGCACCACAAATCCAAGACGTTCACGGTTGACGCCGAGTTGACCCGCATAGTCTTCCACGCCCCATTGGTCGCGTTTGTGCTGACTGACAAGTAGCACAAACCGCTCCGTAAGGCTGCCTGCGGTGGAAGCCGCGCCCGCGACGTCGGCCATGGCATGCTGGCAGATGCGGATAAGGGTGACGGATAACAGGCTGGCGATAATCGTATCCGATCCTGTCGATGACCGGAAACTCTCATCCGCGATGGTGTCGAGATAACCCGCCAGTTCCTGGCTGTCCTTTTCAGCCAACGTCCGGGTCAGAACGCGCTGCAATGTGCTGCGCACCATGATTGCGCTCGTTCCGGTTGGCATGGCATGCGCAAGGCCGATTTCAGTCGTTTTCAGCAGTGATCCGCGGCTTCCGGCATTCAGCCGCAGGCGGCCGGCGGGGCCGGAGGCAGGCAGCCAGGCCAGCCCCGGCGCGGTAACCACAAGTGTCTTTTCGCCCTGAATGATCTCCGCTTCACCGGCTGAGACGAGGACAAAATGGGCTGCGCCCTGTTCCAGCTTGAACTCCGACACGCGCAGGGACGAAGTCAGCATGCGCGCCGTCGTTTCGATCCTGTTAGCAGCTATCTGTCCGTGACGCGGCATTCACCCTCCAAAAGTACAATAATGCACTACATTAGTGCATTTTATATGCGCCTGTCGTTGCTAAACTTCCATCAGCGCAGGGAAGCCTTGAGGAGAATGGTAATCCCGCTACTGCGCCGATGGAGGAAAATCATGAATGGTATGAAGCGCAGAACGCTGTCCTGCCTTGCGCTGGCGCAACAGGGTGTTCGCGGTAGCTTTGCCCTTGTCGATCGCGATTATCTGCTGGAAGCCGGAAGGATCGCAGGGGCGGGGACGGCAGCAGCCCTTTCCTCCCGTCCCACCTTGCAACGGGCGTTTTTCGGCGGTGCCGCCGCCACCATTTTCTGAATTCAGGAGGAAGACCATGCAGACTGTCAATCTTTTCATCGGTGGCGACCATTGCCCGGCCGCAAACGGCAAGCGTTTCGAGCGCAACAATCCGATTACCGGGGACCTGGCAACCAGTGCGGCGGCGGCAACGCCTGAGGATGCCACACGTGCGGCCGATGCCGCAGCCGCAGCCTTTCCCGTCTGGTCGGCAACGCCGCCCGGCGAACGCCGTCGCCTGCTTCTTGCCGCGGCGCAGGCGCTCCGCGATGCCGGGCCGCAGATTACGCTGGCGATGAAAGAGGAGATTGGCGCGACGGATGCCTGGGCCGGTTTCAACGTGATGCTGGCCAGCGACATGCTGGTCGAGGCGGCCAGCCTGACGACCCAGATAAAGGGCGAAATCATTCCCTCCAACCGCCCGGGAACCACGGCGATGGCACTTCGCCAGCCGGCAGGCGTGGTTCTGTCCATCGCGCCATGGAATGCACCGGTCATTCTCGGCGTACGCTCCATCGCCACGCCACTTGCCTGTGGCAACACCGTGGTGATGAAGACCTCGGAGCTTTGCCCGCGCACCCATGCGCTGATCATCGAGGCCGTCGCTTCGGCAGGTCTGCCGAAAGGTGTGCTGAACGCCGTCTCCAACGCGCCGGAAGATGCGGCGAAAATCGTTGAAACACTGATCGCCCATCCGGCTGTCAGAAGGGTGAATTTCACCGGTTCGACCCGCGTCGGTCGTGTCATCGCGGAAACGGCGGGCCGTTACCTGAAGCCAGCGCTTCTGGAGCTTGGCGGCAAGGCACCCTTCATCGTGCTTGATGATGCCGATATCGATGCGGCAGTGGCTGCGGCCGCCTTTGGCGCTTACATGAACCAGGGCCAGATCTGCATGTCGACGGAACGCATCATTGTACTCGACAGCGTTGCCGACACCTTTGTCGAGGCCTTTGCCAAAAAAGCGACGAGCCTGAAGGCTGGAGACCCTCGCGAGGGAAAAATGCCGCTTGGCTCCTTGGTCAGCGCCGAGGCCGCGTCCCGCATCCGGGCGCTGGTGGATGACGCCGTTGCCAAAGGCGCACGCCTTGTGGCGGGCGGAGGCGGCAATGGTACCATGCTGGATGCGCTTGCCGTCGATGGCGTGACCTCTGCGATGCGGCTCTATTCCGAAGAAAGCTTCGGCCCGGTCGTTTCCATCATTCGCGCCGGCAGCGTCGATGAGGCAGTCAGTATCGCCAACGAAACCGAGTTTGGTCTTTCCGCTGCTGTTTTCGGCAGGGATCAGGCAAAAGCACTCGCGGTAGCCGGACGAATCGAAAGCGGCATATGCCACATCAACGGACCCACCGTTCACGACGAGGCGCAGATGCCGTTCGGTGGGGTGAAGGCCTCCGGTTACGGCCGTTTCGGCGGCACGGCGGGCATTGCGGAATTCACCGAACTGCGATGGGTCACGCTGCAGGACGGACCGTTGCATTACCCGATTTAAGCCGGAAGCATCACCGGCTGGCTGGTCACGTCAACGCTTCTCGTCGATCAGCCAGCCGGTGAGTTTTCTGACCGCACTGTCGCTGCTTTTCGGCCTCAGCAACCAGTAGCCGCGACCCGGCGCATCCAGACTCGGGCCTGCGGTCACCAGCACGCCTGCCTCGACCAGCGGATCGACCAGTCCCGCCCAGCCGAGGGCAAAACCCTGTTCGCCGATCGTCGCCTGAACCACCATGGTGTAATTGTTGAAGCTGATGTCTCCGCTTTCGTTTTCCGCGCCTCTCAGCACGCCGAAATGCTTGAAATAGGACGCCCAGTCGAACCAGTGCGCCTGTGAGGTATTTTCGAGGTGGATGAGTTTCAGCCGCGAAAAATCAGCCACTGTTTCTGGCGCCGACTGCTCCGCCAAAAGCGCCGGCGAGCAGACGGGCGTGACCTTCTCCGAAAGCAGCAGCACCGCGCCGTCGCCGGCATCCTGCCGCGTGCCGAAGATGATCATCACGTCGCTGTCGTGTTTGCCCTGTCCGAGCGGATCCTGCGTGGCGACGATCTGGATGTTGATGTCAGGATTGAGCGCGCGAAAACCATGCATGCGTGGGATGAGCCAGAGAGAGGAGAAGGCATAGTCCGTGTGCAGGCGGATTGTCTGCCGCTCCTCCGTTCTGCGAAGTTGCTGGGCCAGAAGGTCGATGGCATCGACATTGCGCGAGACGATCTCGAACAGCTTTTGCCCCTCGGCCGTCAACTCGATGCCGCGATGTTTACGCCGCACCAGTGCAACGCCCAGATCGTCTTCCAGCCGGCGGATCTGATAGCTGACGGCTGGCTGGGTCAGCCGCAGGGACGCCGCCGCTGCCGTCAGGCTGCCGCGACGGGCGACCTCGGTAAAAATGCGCATCCATCCAAGATCGAGCGGCCGCTCTGTCATAGAAATTCCTTATATCAGTCATCGAAAAATACCCGCTTCACAGGCAAAAACAATGTGGTGTTCAATAAACTGGACTAATAAAAGGGGAGCCGCAATGAAAACCGTTTCTCGCATGCACCGCATCGCCGCCGGTCTGTTTTTGTCCGTGGCGGCCTTCTCCACCCCGCTTTATGCCGCCGATGATGCGGCCTGCAAGACCATTCGCCTCAGCGATCCTGGCTGGACCGACATCACCGCCACCAATGGCCTCGCCTCGGTTCTGCTCGATGCTTTGGGGTATGAGGCTGACGTCAAGACGCTGTCGGTGCCGATCGGCTATCAGGCCATGAAAAACGGCGAGATCGACGTCTTTCTCGGCAACTGGATGCCCGCCCAGAAATCCTTCGTTGACGACCTCAACGCCGCCAAGGCGGCCGACCTGATGACGAAAAACCTTGAAGGCGCCAAGTTCACCCTGGCAGTGCCTTCCTATATGGCCGAAAAGGGCGTGAAGGATTTTTCGGATCTTGCCAAACACGCTGACGAATTTGAAAGCAAGATTTACGGCATCGAGCCGGGCGCACCCGCCAACCAGAACATTCAGAAGATTATCGATGCCAATGATTTCGGCCTGAAGGGCTGGCAGCTTGTCGAATCCGGCGAGCAGGCGATGCTGGCGCAGGTGGAACGGGCCGGAAAAGACAAAAAGGCGGTCGTCTTCCTAGCATGGGCGCCGCACCCGATGAACGAGAAGATCGATATCGCCTATCTCTCCGGCGGTGACGCCTATTTCGGCCCGAATTTCGGTGGCGCCGAGGTCTATACGCTTGCCCGTACCGGCTGGCCGCAGAAATGCCCGAATGCGGCGACGCTTTTCAAGAACCTCAAATTCGATATCGGCATGGAAAATGCCCTGATGGGTTCCATTCTCGGTGGCGAGGATTCCAAGGCGGCGGCAGCGACGTGGCTGAAGGCCAATCCGACATCGCTGGATGGCTGGCTGCAGGGCGTTACCACGCTGGATGGCAAGCCGGGTGCGGATGCCGTCAAAGGCAAGCTTGGCCTCTGAGACTGTAGGGTGAAATGCCGCGTCCCAATATCCTGATTCTGATGGCCGACCAGTTCAACGGGACGTTTTTTCCCGATGGCCCGGCCGATTTTCTCCACGCGCCACATCTGAAAGCGTTGGCGGAGCGGTCTGTCCGTTTCGCCAATACCTATACGGCAAGTCCGCTTTGCGCGCCGGCCCGGGCTTCGTTCATGTCCGGTCAATTGCCCAGCCGGACGCGGGTTTACGATAATGCCGCCGAATTCGCGTCGGATATTCCGACCTATGCGCATCACCTGCGGGCAGCTGGTTATTACACCGGCCTTTCCGGAAAGATGCATTTTGTCGGACCGGACCAGCTTCACGGCTTCGAAGAGCGTCTGACGACGGATATTTATCCGGCGGATTTCGGTTGGACGCCTGATTATACCAAGCCGGGCGAGCGGATCGACTGGTGGTATCACAATCTCGGTTCGGTCACCGGCGCGGGCGTTGCCGAAATCACCAATCAGATGGAATATGACGATGAGGTTGCCTATCACGCAACCCGCAAGCTCTACGATCTGTCGCGCCGGCTCGATGACCGCCCATGGTGCCTGACCGTCAGCTTCACCCATCCGCATGACCCGTATGTGGCACGGCGGAAATTCTGGGATCTCTATGAGGATTGCCCGGCGCTCGATCCGCAGATAGGGGCGCTTCCCTTCGAGCAGCAGGATCCGCATTCAAAACGGTTGCTGGAAGCCTGTGATCATCAGGCCTTCGATATTTCACCCGACGAGATACGCCGGGCGCGGCGCGGTTATTTCGCCAATATCTCCTATATCGATGAGAAGGTCGGCGAAATTCTCGACGTATTGAAGGCGACGCGGATGGAGGAGGACACGATCATCCTGTTCCTCTCCGACCATGGCGATATGCTGGGCGAGCGCGGCCTGTGGTTCAAGATGTGCTTTTTCGAGGGTTCGGCCCGCGTGCCCTTGATGATCGCAGCACCCGGCTGGAAACCGGCGCTTATCGACGCGCCGGTTTCGACGCTGGATGTCACACCGACGCTATGCGGTCTGGCGGGCCTCGATATTACCTCACTGAAACGCTGGACGGATGGCGAAGACCTTGCGGCTTTGGCTGCAGGAACAGGCGAGCGTGGGCCGGTGCCGATGGAATATGCCGCCGAAGGTTCGATTGCGCCACTCGTCGCCATCAGGGATGGCCGTTACAAGCTCTCAGTCTGCGAAGCGGATCCGCCGTTGCTCTACGACCTCGAGACGGATCCAGAAGAGCAGATAAACCTTGCCGGCAATCCTGAATTCGCTGATGTGCTGTCATCGCTTTCGGCTGAAATCGGCCGACGCTGGCAGCTGCCCGTTTTCGACGCATCGGTGCGGGAAAGTCAGGCGCGGCGCTGGGTGGTCTACAAGGCGCTGCGAAACGGCGCCTATTTCCCGTGGGATTATCAGCCGTTGCAGAAAGCCTCGGAACGCTACATGCGCAACCACATGGACTTGAACGTGCTGGAAGAAAACCAGCGTTTTCCACGCGGGGAATAACGCTGGCATGGATTATGCGGCGGCGTTCGTTCTCGGCGCGCCGCCCGTGGCCTGCACGGCAAGGCTACCCGCCGCGACGCCTGCCTCAAGGCATTGCTTCTCGTCCGCCTGCCGAAGCCAGGCATCGATGAAACCGGCATTGAAGGCATCACCCGCGCCCGTCGTGTCGACGACGGGTACCTTCTTCGCCGCCGCATGGTGTAGGCCTGTCTGCGAGGACACCCAGGCGCCCTCTGCCCCGCCTTTCAGGGCGACGACAGGAAACGACCCCGACAAGGCTCTTGCCGCCGACTCAGGGTCAGAATGGCCTGTGATCGCCTCGGCTTCTTCGAGGTTGGGCAAAAACACGTCGACGCCATCACACGCCTTGAGCAAGCCTTTGTCATAAATCAGCGAGGCATCCCAGCTGGGATCGAGCGAGACGGACAGTCCGCTGTCCCTGGCGCGGGCGACGAGATCGGGGATTTCGTGCAGCGTGGCGAATTCTGCGATGTGCAGATGGCCGGCCCCGTTCCACGAAAAGGCGGAATCAAGGGTCGATGGCCGGGCAATACCGGCGCGCCGTGTCAAAAACGCCCTGTCATGGCCAACCACCGTCGCGACGGTGACTTGCGGGCCCGCATCTGCCGAGTGTTCCACAAATTGCAGGTCTACACCGCTTTGCTGCATTTTCTCGCCGATGGCGCGTGAGAAGGTGTCGGTGCCGAGCCTTGCCAGCAGCGTGGCCGTGCGGCCGATATGGGCGAAATGCGCAGCCGCAATGAAAGCCCCGCCACCGGCGGCGATTTCCATGTCGCTGGCAAACAGCTCCCGTCCGAGCACCGGCAATTCGTCAAGCCCGGTGAAAATGAGGTCGCAATAGATCCGGCCGATACTGATGACCGCTGACTTTTCCGTGTCTGTCGTCATCATGCGCGGCCCAGAAGCTTTTCCGTCTTGGCATCGAAAAGATAGAGCGCGCCTGCCTGCGCCTCGCATTGCAAGCGGCTACCCACCGTGGGAATGGCCTTGCCCCTTGCTGTCGCGATGACCGAGGTCGTGGGCGTGTCCAGATGAACCAGCGTTTCCGGGCCGAGCGGCTCCACGGCTGTCACTGTTCCCTCCAGCGAGAAGGACCCTTGAGTTGTCTCGCCTTCTCCAACCAGCAGATCATGGGGGCGAATGCCAATCAGCAGATCGCCATCGGCAGACTGTGTAACGCTGTTCGTCGTTCTTTTGCCCCGCAGCAGGTTCATCGATGGGCTGCCGATGAAACGCGCAGTGAAGACGTCCACCGGCGTCTCGTAAAGTTCCGAGGGCGTACCGACCTGCAGGATATGGCCGTCCTTCATCACGACAATCCGATCGGCCATGGTCATGGCTTCCACCTGATCGTGAGTGACGTAGACGGTGGTTGTCTTAAGACGTTGGTGCAAGCGCTTGATTTCAATGCGCATCTGCGATCTCAACTGGGCGTCGAGATTGGACAGCGGCTCATCGAAAAGGAAGGCTGAGGGATCGCGCACCATGGCGCGGCCGATGGCGACGCGCTGCCTCTGTCCGCCTGACAAAGCCGCGGGCCGACGGTCGAGCAATGCCTCAAGTCCGAGCACCCGACCGGCCTCCTCGATACGCCGGTTCTTTTCCGCCTTGTCGAGCTTTGAGGTATAGAGCCCGAAGCCGATGTTCTGGCGAACCGTCATATGCGGGTAGATCGCATAGTTCTGGAAGACCATGGCGATGTTGCGCTGTTTCGGTTCTTTCTCGTTGACGACGTTTCCGGCAATTTTCAGCGTTCCGCCCGAAATCTCTTCCAGACCCGCGATCATTCTGAGTGTCGTGGATTTGCCGCAGCCGGAAGGGCCAACGAATACGACGAATTCGCCGTCTTCAATGGCAAGGTCGATGCCTTTGACTGCCTCCACCTTGCCGTAGCGCTTTACGAGTTGATTGAGTTCGATTGTCGCCATTATCGCGCTCCCGTCAGGGCGGTAAATTTCTCTGCAAGCTCAGCGGCTTTTGTCGCTGCGTAGTCGGCGGATCGCTGGGCTTCTGCTTCAAACGCAGCAAGTTTGTCGCGATAGGCCGTAATCGCCTCGCGCATCGGCTCCGGGGCAGGGCCGCCGAAGCGGCTGCGCACGGCGACAAAGTGCTCGGGCGAGACGATCTGCCTGAACTTTTCCTCATCGACACTGGTCTCGCGTCCTGCCAGTTCCTCGAACGCCCTGCGGAACGGCTGGTAACCGTCGTTCGGCAGGTCGCCCTTCAGCGCGACAACGCTTTTGGCGACGGTTGCGGCAATTTCATGGGCCTGGCGGAATGACAGGTCTTCGATGCGGACAAGAGAATCTGCCAGTTCCGTGATGGTGATGCAGGAACGGCGAATATTCTGGTCGACCCTTTCCGGATCGATACTGATCTTGCCGACAAGGCTGGCAAGGAGATCGAGCACCCGGCCGGCAGAGGCGAAGGCTTCGTAACCCATGCCCTGGGTTTCGCCCTCGCTGTCGTTCATGTCGGTGAAGGGCGTGTTGTGCATCACGTCGAGCATGGTCCTTGCCCGCCCGAATGTCTGGCTAGCAAGGTGGCGCAGATGTTCGATCGGGACCGGGTTTCGTTTCTGCGGCATGATCGACGAAATCTGCACCAGCGAATTCGGTACGTAGATCTGCCCGACTTCGAAACTCGTCCAGAACTGGAAGTCCTGAATGAGCCTGCCGAGATGCAGGAACATCAATTCGATGGCGCCATAGGTCGCTGTTGTATAGTCGACGGCGGCGATGCAGGAATAGGAATTGCGCAAGGGTGCCGCAAAGCCGAGAAGTTCGGCGACACGTGCCCGGTCGATGGGAAAGCCAGACGTGGTGATGGCCGCAGCGCCCATGGGTGAGAGATCGACGATGCGCCGGGCCTCAGTGAAGCGGTCAATATCCCGGATCAGCACTTCGATGGCGGCGGAAAGATAGTGGCCGAAGGTGGTGGGCTGGGCCGGTTGTCCGTGCGTATAGGCGACGATCAACGTCTTTTCATTGCGCTCGGCGGCGTCGATCAGAGCGGCCAGCAGACGCCGCGCCTTGGCAGTGAGCGTGTCGATCTTGTCTTTCAGGCCGATTTTGAAAAGCGTGTGATCGATGTCGTTGCGCGAGCGTGCCGTGTGCAGGCGGCCTGCCACATCGACACCGATGCGGGCTTTCAGCTCCTTTTCGATCAGGAAGAAGAAATCCTCGACCTCGCCGGTATAGACCAGCTCCGACGGATTGATGGTCCTGTCGATGTCATCAAGCGCTCCGGCGATTTTTGCTGCCGTGTCCGCATCGAGAATGTCGGTCTCGCGCAGCATGACCAGATGGGCGCGGTCGATGCGGCGGAAACCGTCGACATGGTGGTTCTTGGCGCCATCGAAAAGCGGACGCAGCACGGTTTCCTTGTAAACTGGGTCGGGAAACTTGCTGGTATCCGACAGGCGCGGGTTCATATCGGCCATGATGTTATCCTTTCAGGCCTGCCAGCATCACACCGCGAACGATGTAGCGTTGCAGGACGATGAAGACGATAAGGGTTGGGATGGTCGCAATGGCAGCGCCGGTCATGATCATTTCCCACTGGATCTGTTGTTCCACCGCAAAGCTCGATAGGCCGACGGGCAGCGTGTACAGCTCCTTGCTGGTAGTCACGATCAGGGGCCAGAAGAATGCTGTCCAGTTGCCGAGGAAGGTGAAGATTGCAAGCGCCGAAAGGGCAGGCGTCACCAGCGGCAGGGCTACCTTCCACCAGATCTGGAATTCGTTCAGCCCGTCGACACGCGCTGCCTCCAGGAAGTCATTCGGAACCGTCTCAAAGAACTGCTTCATCAGGAAGGTGCCGAAGGCCGTCATCATTCCCGGGAACATGATGCCCCAGTAGCTGTCGAGCCAGCCAAGCTGGCTGGACATCAGATACCAGGGGATAACAAGCATTTCGGTCGGGATCATCAGCGTGGAAAGGATCGCGAGGAAGATGAAGTAGCGACCGCGAAACTCGAATTTGGCCAGCGTATAACCGACCAGACTGTCGAAGAAGCAGTTGGAGATGGTGACGATAACCGCAACGAACATCGAGTTGAAGAACCAGCGGAGAAAACGGCCGTCGGCCATGACAGTCATGTAATTCGCAAGCGTCGGTGCTGCGGGAATGAGCCTGAGATCATAGACCTGATCCGCGGTCTTGAACGAGGTCGAAAACATGAAGAGCAGCGGCGAAATCATGATCAGGCCGCCGATGAACAGCAGCGTCCAGGCAAGGATGCGGCCGGGGCGGACGCGGGCGTGGGAGAGTGGCAACGCTTCGCTCATTTCTTTTCCCTCAGAACCCAGAGCTGGACCAGCGACACGACAAGAAGAATGGTGAACAGGACAACCGTCTGCGCAGCGGCATAACCCATCGCATAAGAATTGAACGCGGTCTGGTAGATCATCAGCACCAGCGGTTTGGTTGAGCCGAGCGGTCCACCCGGATCGTTGGTGGTCATGTTGTAGACCTGATCGAAAATGCGCAGGAACCCGATTGAGGAGAAGACGACCAGGAAAACGGTGGTTGGTTTCAGGAGCGGCAGCGTGATCTTTCGAAGGATCGCCCATTCGCCAAGTCCGTCGATGCGCGCGGCCTCATAAAATGTCGTCGGAATGGAGCGCAGGCCCGCCATGAAGATAATGATCTGGAAACCAAGCCCCGCCCAGATGGACGTCACCATGACCGAATAAAGCGCCTGATCGGTGGAACGGATGAACGGCTGCTGGGGAATTCCGATCATGCCAAGCACGTCGTTGATGATGCCGATCGGCGGCGGCTGATAGAACCAGCGCCAGACCCATGCCATTGCTGCTGCCGTCGTCAGATAGGGCAGGAAATAAAGCGCGCGGATGAAACCGTGCAGGATGCGCACCCGATCCAGATAAAAGGCGATGACGAAAGCCAGAACCAGACTGATGGGCGTGCCGACGATGAGATAGGTGAAGGTGTTCTTGAAAACCTTCCAGAATTGCGGATCCTTGAACAGCTTGACGTAATTGGCAACGCCGATGAACTTTGCCGGGCGCAGCAGGTCCCAGTTGGTGAAGGACAACCAGAAGGCCTGCAACGTCGGGTAAAAACGGATGATGCTGTAAAACAGGATCGGGATAGCAAGAAAGCTCCAGATCCACACAAGCCGCTTCGTGCGCATGGAAAAGCGATCCCCGAAGGAGCCGCCGGGACGGCCGGATGCCGCCCCCTGTTGATCGATCGCTGTCATGATTGGACCTGCGGTTTTACGGTTTGGCCGCGTCGATGATTTCCTGCTCGGCGCTGGCGGCCTGCTTGATGGACTCCTCGACGGATTGACCCTCGAGCAAAATCCGGTTCGTCATGTCGATGGCGTTCTGCCGCTGGGCTGCCTCATCCATGAACCGTGTCGTATGGGCGTATTCGAGACCCTTCAGGAACGGTGCATAGATCGGGTCTTTCAGGTTCTCCTCGGTCAACGCCGCAGATCGCCGCGCCGGCAACTCGCCAACCGTCTTCAGCCAGATCGCCATGGCTTCCGGTGAGGAGATGTAAGCGAGGAATTTCTTCGACGCTTCCAGTTCTTCACCGGTTGTCTTGGCGCTGATGCCATTGGCGAAATAGCTGGCATAGTTGGAGCGGATATTCTTGTCGTTGGTGGGAAGCTCGGTCACGCCCCACTCAAAGTCCTTGATGGTTCTGAAAGATCCAAGCCTGAACGTGCCGTCGATGGTCATGCCTGCCTTGCCCGCACGGAAGGCAGCCTGGCCTTCGTCCATGAAGCCCACCTGACCGATCTTCTTTTCAAGCTGCAGGCTCGTATAGAACTTCAGCGCCTGGATGCCCGCCTCGCTGTCATAGGTGACTTTCTGGTCGTTGTCGGTGTAGGGCTCGCCGCCATATTGGCGGATAAGAACTTCGCGCCACCATTGGTGGTCCTGACCGCCCATATCGAGCGTGGAGCCTGCAACGGTGAGGTTTCCAGCGGCATCGTGCTTGGCGATCTTTTCCGCCGCGGCAACAAATTCGTCCAGCGTCTTCGGCGGATTGGCGGCGTCGAGGCCGGCTTCCGTGAAGAGCTTCTTGTTGTAGAAAAGTGCGAGCGAGCGAACCGCCGTCGGCAGGCCGTAATAATCGTCGCCGCGCTTCATGGCGCCGACGATGGGGAAAAATTCGCTTTCGATCTTGTCATGCGGGAAAGCGTCGGTCGGCAGCGGCTGCAAGATACCGCCGGCTGCAAACTTGTCGAGCCAGCCGTAGAAGAGCTGCATCACGTCAGGGCCTTTACCGGACATGTTGGCGGCAATCACTCGCGTCTGGTAGTCGGCATAAGGGAAGGTCACCTGTTTGACGGTGATATCCGGATTGGCCTTCTGAAACTCGGCGATAAGCTCGTCCATCGCTTTGACGCGTGTGTCGAAGACATATTGCCAATATTCGATTTCAACCGCCTGCGCGGCGTTGAATGCAAATGTGCTGAAACCGGCGACCAAGCCGGCGAACAAAGTTGCCCTGCGCATGTAAGCCTCCATTTTCTCCGCCCGGTCTTCCGGATGCGGAGTGATCGTTCCCTTTATCCGCGCTTTCGCGCGCGCTCATCGATTTGCCGGCAGCGGGATTTTTACGCGTTCCGCCCCTTGCAATTCTGACCCCCGGTCGCTCTCTACGGTTCTCTGAAGGCGAGCATTTGTCAATAACATAATTTACTTGAATTATTATATTGCGCTTATCCTCACTTCGACGCTATGAATTTTCTAACGGACGGGAAGTTGAAGACATGACGGTGCACACGGTGGATACCTATCCCGTAGCAATCGGAAAAAATCCTGAGCGCAGCCGCGAACACAACAGGCGAGTCGTACTCGACATCGTCAGGCGGCACGGCTCGCTCGGTCGCGCCCAGTTAGCCAAGATCACGCATCTCACACCCCAGGCGGTCGCCAATATCGTCGATGAACTGGTGGGCGAGGGACTCCTGAAAGAGCTTGGTCGCCGGCGCACCGGCAGGGGCCAGCCGCCGATACAGTTTGCTGTCAACCCGGATGGTGGCGCAACGATCGGGGTGGAGATTGCCGCAGACCATATGGTCACCGTCGGTCTTGATCTGGCCGGCGTGTTGCGCACGCAGCGCGTTACCCCGCTAAAGGACACCACGCCGGACGCCATACTCAAAACCTTTGCGGCGGAGCATGCAGCGGTTGCGAAGAATGTCGGGTGCAGGCTGCTTGGCACCGGCGTCGTCATGCCCGGGCCTTTCGAGATTGACGGCATGACCTCTGTCGGTCCGACGACGCTTTCCGGCTGGGTGGGTATCGATGCCCGCCAGATGCTGAGCGATGCCTGCGGCCAACAGGTCGTGGTGGAAAACGATGCGACGGCCGCTGCCGTCGGCGAGCGCCTGTTCGGCGCAGGGCTGGCTATCCCGAATTTCTGCATGATCTATTTCGGCGTCGGCATTGGTCTCGGCATCATCCAGGATGGTTCGCCCTATCGCGGCGCTTTCGGCAACGCCGGCGAAATCGGCCATGTGACGGTCTCGCCCAAGGGAAGGCCTTGCCCGTCTTGCGGGCAAAGAGGTTGCCTGGAGGCCTATGCTTCCGTCTATGTGCTCAAGGAAAAGCTCGTCTGCGCCGGTGTTGCGGACACGGAGCTTGACGATCTTGAAGCCCTGTTCAGCGCGGGCAATCCGGTCGTGATGGAATGGATCGACGAGGCAGCCGTCCATCTGGCGCCCATGGTGGCGATGCTCGAGAACATTCTCGATCCGCAGACGGTCATTCTCGGCGGTGCGCTGCCTGAGAACATCATCAGCGAGATCATTGCGCGGATGGGGCATCTGCCGACTTCGGTTGCAAGCCGGCGGCAAAGAGAGTTGCCGCGCGTCATCCACGGCAAGTCCGGACAGTTGACGGCGGCGCTTGGTGCTGCCGCCTTGCCGCTGTTCGACATTGTCACACCAAAACTCGAGACGTCCCTGGGCGCCGCAGCGCAGGTGCCCGGCTGAATATTGGAGGAGACCGCCCATGCTTAACCCCCGGGAGCGCATCGAACGGCAGATGGCCGATCCGTGGCTCGTGCGTCTGCACCGTAGACTGAGCGCACTGAAATCCACTGTCACCGTCATGCACACCGGTGCGCACCCGGACGACGAGCAGAACGGGCTTCTCGCCTATTTCCGGATGGAACTGGGCATGCGGATCATCATCGCCTGCTCGACGCGCGGTGAAGGCGGGCAGAATGCGCTCGGGCCGGAGCGGCTGGGCGCGCTTGGCGTCATCCGGTCGCGGGAGCTGGAGGAGGCTGCCCGCATCATCGATGCGGACATAAGCTGGCTCGGCCATGGCCCGGCGGATATCATCCACGACTTCGGCTTCTCCAAGGATGGCGACCAGACCTTCGGTCGATGGGGGCAGCAGCGCATCGTTGAGCGGCTGGTGCGCGCCTATCGCAAGGAACGGCCCGATATCGTCATTCCGACATTTCTCGATGTGCCGGGACAACACGGGCACCACCGCGCCATGACGCGCGCGGCGAAAAACGCAATCGCGCTGGCGGCTGATCCTGCCGCCTATCCCGAGCATTTCTCCGAGGGGCTGAAGCCGTGGAAGGTGGCCAAATATTATCTTCCTGCATGGTCTGGTGGTGGTGACACCTATGATGACGAGGTGCCTCCGCCGGAAACGACGCTGACAGTCAATGCGGTGGGCAAGGAGCGGGCAACCGGCGCGCAATATGACCGCATCGGCGAATGGTCGCGTTATTATCATGCCTCACAGGGAATGGGGCATTGGCCGAAGCGGGCGCAGGAAGCATGGCCACTGCATCTGGAACTCTCCAACGTCGCAGTCGGTAAGGAAAGCTCGATCCTCGACAGCCTGTCGTCGTCGCTGGCTGATCTCTCGGCTTTTCCGGGTCTTACCGCCGATTTGGCAAAGGCGCTGGTTGCGGCCGAACAGGCAATCACTGACGCAATCGATGCCTTTCCCGACAAGCAGCGGATCACGGCCTCACTTCGGACGGCGGCAACCCTTTTGCAAGAGGTCGACGAGGCCGCAGCGCCGGACTTCAGGGAGTTGCATGGGCACCGGATCGCGCGCAAACGGGCGCAGGTCGATGCCGCTATCCTGACGGCACTCGATCTTTTCGAGCGAGCTTATGCCGAGCCGGCCGAGATCGTTCCGGGCGGGACGTCATCTCTCTATGTGGAACTCGCGGGAAAGGCGGCTGAATTTGACGTCGAGGTTACTCCCGTCCTTCCGGCTGGCGTATCGTCTTCGGTTCAGTCGCGTGGCCAGACAATGGTCTTCTCACTTGCCGCCGATCAGGACGCGGCCGTTTCCGGGCTTTACCAGCCCGACTGGAAAGCCTCAGGCGGCAATGGTCATGCCTCGGTGCGCCTGTCCGTAAGGATTGGAGGCAGGGAGGTTTCGGCCGCTTTCGATCTGGAGGAGCCGTTTTTCGTGACGCCGGCGCAGTCGGTGACGATTTCGCCCGATGCGCTTCTGGTTCCACTTGGACAGGGGCAGGATTCCCATGTTTTTCAGGCACACATAAAGGGTGCCGATGCACCGCTGTCTTTCAGGAGTGCGGGTGGCTGGAACCTGCGCAAGACCGGCAATGACTGGATTGCCGAGCGTACCGGTGAGGCAGCGGTTGGCCTTGCCCAGATCGAAGCGCTTGTCGGTTCACAACCTGCCTTCCAGATCACGCCCATCGCATATCCGCATATAGGCCGGGCGCGGTTTCTGGCACCCTCCGCTCTGAAAATCCTCTCGCTCGATCTCAAGCTGCCCGAGGGCGCACGCGTCGGTTATGTCGGCGGCGGTGCCGACCGGGTCGGGTCATGGCTTTCGCGCATGGGTCTTGATGTCACAGAACTCGATGCGCAGGCGCTTGGCGGTGATCTCTCGTCCTTCACGACAATCGTTGTCGGCATCTTCGCCTTCGGCATTCGCAAGGATCTGGCTGCGGCAACCGAAAGGCTTCACCGCTTCGTCGAAGAAGGCGGCCATCTTGTCACGCTCTATCACCGTCCAACCGACGGATGGAATCCCGAGACGACGCCCGTCAGGCGGCTTGAGATCGGTAAGCCTTCCCTGCGTTGGCGGGTGACGGACCCAAATGCGGAGGTGACGGTGCTATTGCCCGATCATCCATTGCTTGTCGGGCCCAACACGATCCGTGCTGCCGACTGGACGGGCTGGGACAAGGAGCGCGGGCTCTATTTCGCTGCGCGCTGGAATGATGCTTATGAACCCCTGCTCGCCATGCACGATGTCGATGAACAGCCTCTGAAAGGGGCGCTGGTCTCGGCGGCCATTGGCAGGGGCCGGCATACGCATACAAGCCTCGTGCTGCACCACCAGATGGACAAGCTGGTGCCGGGGGCATTCCGCCTCATGGCAAACCTTGTGCAACCCGCGTGAATGGCCAGGACCAGAGTGAAAAACAGGAAAACCCGCGCGAAAACGATGCTCGCGCGGGCATCGGCTGGCTGCTCATGGATATGGCCCTCGTTTCGGGTGGAATGACAGCCCTCGTCAAGGCGCAGGGTGTGACCTATCCGGCATTCCAGCTTGTCTTCATAAGGGCGATGATCGGCCTGATCTTCATCCTGCCGCTTATCTGGCGACACCGGGGGGAAATGGCGCGCGTCAAATATCCCTGGCGCAACCTTTTCCGAATCTGCTGCAACGCCATTGCACTCACCAGCAACTTCGTCGCCATCACCCTCTTGCCGCTCGCCACCGTCAATGCTGTCGGCTTCTCACGCCCGCTGGTGACGATGGCCATGGCGGTTGTCTTTCTCGGTGAAAAGGTAAGCCGATATCGCTGGGTCGGCGCTTGCCTCGCATTTGTTGGCGTTCTTGTAGTCATCGGGCCGGGCGGCGCGGAGATTAACGCAGGCGTGCTCGTCGTCCTCGTCTCCGTCGTGTTCGGCGCGCTTGCGGTGATCCAGACCCGGGCGCTGCGGCAGGAAAACACCACTGTCATGATGGTGTTCTACACGGTGGGTCTTGCCGTCATTACCGCCGTTCCGGCGATCTGGACGTGGAAACCGGTCATGCCGCTCGACTGGGTGGCGCTGCTCGCCATCGGCCTGCTTGCGCAAATGGGGCAATATTGCTTCCTGCGGGCCTATCGCATCGCTGACGCCAGTGTTCTGGCGCCCGTCGGATATCTGTCGATATTGTTCGTGACCGCTGTGGGATACTTCCTGTTTGACGAGGTGCCCGAAGCCCGTGTTGTTCTTGGCATTGCCATCATTCTCGTCTCCTTGCAGGCAACCGCCTTTGCGGAATATCTTTTGAAGAAGTTGCGCGGCCGGCGGTGAAAGGTGCCGCTTTTATCTTTGACGCGCCAGAACGCTCAGCCGGATCCAGCCCAGTGTCGCGCGCTTGAAGCGATCGTAAAACGAACGGGCAAACCGCACATATCGCATGATCCATGCGAACCAGGCGTAGGTGAGGAGCTTCTCCCGACCGGCGTGGTAAATGCGCTCGACAATCAGGAATGTGGCGAGGTGAGCGAGGATCGTCAGCGCAATTCCCGTTTTGACGGTGCCGTGCGCGATGAGGAGCAGGCCGATGATTTTCATCGGTTCGGCGATGGCAAATGGCACCGCCAGCAAAAGAAGAATGGCAAGACGCGGTAATCCGCCAATCCGGCTTTCCAGTTTCCTGATGAATGTCAGTCTGGATATCGCCTTGATGATCGGCCGATAGAGCGGGCGAAAAATGCCGTCGAGGACCAGGACAAACACGATGATTGCCCGAAGCGGAAAGATGAGGATCTTCCTGATTTTGTTGTTCACCTCATTCGGTCTCCAAAAGGGGCTGTATGGCCAATTCTTAATCGCCTGAAACGTGGCAAAACGAAGTTGTTTTTTACGATCTGCTCTGCTGAACGCTCGCATACATGCCGGTGGTGCGGAATTCGCTTGGATTGATGCCATATAGCCTGCGGAAGACCTTCGAGAAATAGTTCGGGTCTTCGAAGCCGCATAGCACGGATACCTCCTTGATGGGGATGTTTTCGGCTGTGGTGAGAAGCTTGGCTGCCCGCCTCAACCGTCGCTGCAATACAAATTCGGCCGGTGGCAGGCCTTCGCTTGCCGTGAAGATGCGGGAAAAATGCGCACGGCTGAGGCCGGCGACGGCGGCAAGATCGCTGACGGAAAGACGCTCTCCGAGATGCCCGTCTATATAGCTCAGCACCTGCTGCATGGTGCGATATTCACCGCCAAAGGAGGGATGCGAGCCGAACACGTCGTCATAAAGCGTCATCGCCGCTTCATAGGCGACGGCGGAGGCCGCCCCTGGTGTTTCCGCGCCGTTGACGAGGCGCGAGCAACAATGGGCGAGATGATCGACGGTTTCCTGTTGCAGCTTGAGGATAGGCCCGGTGACGGCAAGAATATTGCGGTGAATGCGCAAGGCCTCCTCGCCATTCATGGAGATCCAGAAGAACTCCCATTGCTTTCCCGCTTCCAGCCAGTAGCGATGATTGTGCGGGATGAGCAACAGGAGGGTTTCGCCCGGCTTCACCACGTAATGACGGTTCTCGTAACGAAGGTTTCCCTGTCCGCCAATGCAATATTGCAGCACAGTGAATGGTGTCTGTCCGCGCTTTCGACCGTCCCAGTCATAATTGTCACTGCTGCGGATTTCATAGCCGCTGCTGGTGGGCATTGTGTGCAGGGTCTGGCGGCCGCGGGGCAGCGAGACGGTCCTCATCCCCGGCCCTTGATCGATCAAATCGCGCAGCACAAAATTACCCATGAAAGCATAATCCTTCTCTGGTTCCGCTCGTCATTATACGCATAATCCCGAACCGAGGAGACAGCCAGCGCGATATTGTTGCGGAGAATTTTTCAGGAGTGCCGGTTTTCCGGGGTTCTTACAGGTATATTCTCGCATCGCCTTATTATGATCGTTTGGCCCGTTTCACCCGTTCGATTTGCAACAGAGGTGGCGTTATGAGTTTCAAAATCGCTATAATCGGCGCCGGAAGCGTCGGATTCACGAAAAAACTGTTCACCGATCTCCTGTGCGTGCCGGAGTTTCGCGACATCGAGGTCGCGCTGACGGATATCAGCCAGCACAATCTGGATATGATCAGGGCGATCCTCGACAAGGTCGTGGAGGCAAACGGTTTTCCGGTGAAAGTGACAGCGCATACCGACCGCCGTCGCGCGCTTGAGGGTGCGAAATACATCATAAGCTGTGTGCGGGTCGGCGGTCTGGAAGCCTATGCGGACGACATCCGTATCCCGCTGAAATACGGGATCGACCAGTGCGTCGGTGACACCATCTGCGCCGGCGGCATTCTCTATGGCCAGCGTAACATTCCGGTCATTCTGGATTTCTGCAAGGATATCCGCGAGGTCGCCGCACCCGGTGCCAAGTTCCTGAATTACGCCAACCCCATGGCCATGAATACATGGGCAGCCATCGAATATGGCAAGGTGGATACGGTTGGTCTTTGCCACGGTGTGCAGCACGGTGCGGAGCAGATCGCTGAAATTCTCGGCGCAAAATCCCCGTCCGAACTTGATTACATCTGCTCGGGCATCAACCACCAGACATGGTTCATCGATCTAAGGCTGAATGGCCGCAAGATCGGCAAAGAAGAGCTGGTCGCCGCTTTCGAGGCGCATCCGGTTTTCTCACAGCAGGAAAAGCTGCGCATCGACGTGCTTAAGCGCTTCGGTGTCTATTCGACGGAGAGCAACGGCCATCTGTCCGAATATCTGCCGTGGTACCGCAAGCGCCCTGATGAAATCGCTCGCTGGATCGATATGTCGGACTGGATTCACGGCGAAACCGGCGGTTATCTGCGCCACTCCACCGAGACGCGGAACTGGTTCGAAACGGAATTCCCGCAGTTCCTGGCGTCAGCCGCCAAGCCCATCGAACCGGAGAAGCGCTCCAACGAACATGCGAGCCACATTCTCGAAGCGCTTGAGACCGGGCGTGTCTATCGCGGCCACTTCAACGTCAAGAACAATGGCGTCATAACCAACCTTCCTTCTGATGCGATCATTGAGTCGCCCGGTTTCGTGGATCGTTTCGGCATCAACATGGTCTCGGGTATCACGCTGCCGGAAGCCTGCGCAGCGACCTGCATGGCGTCCATCAACGTGCAGCGCATGTCGGTACATGCGGCGGTCAGCGGCGATATCGATCTTCTGGAGCTTGCCGTGCTGCATGACCCGCTGGTCGGCGCCGTCGCCACTCCGGAGGAGGTCTGGCAGATGGTGGACGAGATGGTCGTCGCACAGGCGCGCTGGCTGCCGCAATATGCGGATGCCGTGCCTGATGCCAAGGAGCGGCTTGCGAAATCCACCGTCAAGACCCGCGACTGGGCGGGTGCGGCGCGCCGCAATGTGCGCTCAATCGAGGAACTACGGGCCGAGAAATCGGCGCTGAAAAAGGCCGTTTGAAGGAAAAGGCATGGGAACAGGCCGGTGGTGAAAAGGGAGTTCGCCGCCGTGGCTATCGCGACAACAGAGGGTGGGCGGTCGAAGAGCTGCCATTTGGGAGGAATGACGATGCAACTTCAACGCAAGATCGGTATCATCTCGGCATTGGGTCTTGGTGTTTCGATGATCGCACTCAGTGCGAACGCCTTCGAAACCACCACGCCGCCGGAGCCGCCGCAGTTTCCGGCGGAAGGCAAGATCAATTATGTGGCGCGCGACTCGATCCTCGAATTCAAGGCCCTGCCTGATTACAGCGAGCCGGACTGGATCACCGAAAAATTCGAGAAGACAGGCAAGCTGCCGCCCTTGAAGGAACGCTTGCCTGAGGAGCCGCTGGTCTACAAGACCGGCAACATGGTGGATGGCATCGGCGTTTATGGCGATACGATGCGCCATGTGATCGGCGGACGGCCCGAAGGCTGGAACTACATTGCCGGCCAGAGCCAGGGCTGGGGCGGCATCGATATTGCGCTTTCCGAATGCCTGACGCGCACAGCGCCGCTGTTTCAGGTGAATGCCAAGGACACCGAACCGCTGCCCAATCTCGCCAAAGGCTGGGAATGGTCGCAGGATGGCCATAAGCTGACGATGCATCTGGTCAAGGGTGCCAAATGGTCTGACGGTGTGCCGTTCAACGCCGATGACGTCATGTTCTACTGGGAAGACGCGGTTCTCGATCCCAACGTCTCGCCGCTCGGCGGCGGCGCGTCGCCTGAAGCCTTCGGCGAAGGCACCACGCTCAAAAAGATCGATGACTATACGGTGGAGTGGACTTTCAAGACCGCTTTCCCGAAGCAATATCTCTACACCATGGCTTATCCGAGCTTCTGCCCCGGACCGGCGCATATTCTGAAACCACAGCACCCGAAATATTCCAAGAACACCTATAACCAGTTCAAGAACGCCTTTCCGCCGGAATATATGAACATGCCTGTCATGGGTGGTTGGGTGCCGGTGGAATATCGCCCCGACGACATCATCGTGCTCAGGCGCAATCCATACTACTGGAAGGTCGACGAGAAGGGCCAGCAGCTGCCTTATCTCAACGAGCTTCATTACAAGCTCTCCACCTGGGCCGATCGCGATGTGCAGGCTGTGGCGGGATCGGGCGATTTCTCCAATCTCGAGCAGCCGGAGAATTTTGTCGCTTCGCTGAAACGCGCAGCTGACCCGAATGCGCCGGCTCGCCTTGCCTTCGGGCCACGCCTGATCGGCTATAACCTGCAGATGAACTTTTCCGCCAATGGCTGGGGCAATCCGGACGAGCGCGGGCAGGCCATTCGCGAGCTGAACCGCAACGAGGTGTTCCGTCAGGCGGTGACCTCGGCCCTCGATCGCAAGGCAATCGGCGACTCGCTCGTCAAGGGCCCATTCACGGCGATCTATCCGGGTGGCATTTCCTCGGGCACCGGTTTTTACGATCGCAATTCCACGGTCTATTACCCCTTCAACCTTAAGGAAGCGAAAGCCGCCCTTGCATCAATCGGCCTGAAGGACACCGATGGCGACGGCTTCTTGAACTTCCCGAAGGAGACACTGGGCGGACGAAACGTCGAGATCATTCTTCTGGTCAATAACGGCTACACAACGGACAAGAGCATTGCGGAAGGCCTTGTCGGGCAAATGGCGAAACTTGGCCTTCGCCTCGTCATCAACAGCCTTGATTCCAACCAGCGCGATGCGGCCCATTATGGCGGTCAGTTCGACTGGCTGGTGCGCCGCAACTCCACCGAGCTTTCGTCCGTGGTGCAGAATACCGAGCAGTTGGCACCCGTTGGCCCGCGCACCAGCTGGAACCATCGCGCACCTGAAGGCAAGGAACTGGATCTGATGCCGTTCGAAAAGGAGATGGCCGATATCGTGCGCAAATTCATCTCCTCGCAGGACAATGCCGAGCGGGCGGAACTGATGAAGCAATATCAGAAGGTCTACACGCAGAACCTCTACACGATCGGGCTTACCGAATATCCCGGCGCGCTTATCGTCAACAAGCGGTTCTCGAATGTGCCGCAGGGCACGCCGATCTTCATGTTCAACTGGGCTGAAGACGCCATCATCCGCGAACGCCTTTGGGTCGCGGCCGACAAGCAGGGCAAATACGAGCTTTTCCCCGAGCAGCTTCCCGGCAAGCCGGGTGAGGGCGGCCCGATCAACTAGAACTCCTCCCGGAGAAAACCCGGTACCGGTCGCGCGTGAAGCGCGGCCGGAGACACACGGACTAGCCAAGCGGAGGATACCCGTTCGATGCTGAGATTCCTGACAATACGCATAGGCTCCGCCATTCCGGTGCTGCTTATCCTGAGCGTGGTGACATTCGCCATCATTCAGGCGCCACCCGGCGACTATGCTGACTACATCCGCTCGCAATTGATGAACCAGGGCGGTGCGTCCTTCGAACAGGCGGAAGCGCAGGCGCAGGCCTACCGCATCGAACACGGTCTCGATAAGCCGATCGTCGTGCAATATTTCAACTGGATCGGCGGCATCATCACACGCGGCGATTTCGGCTACAGCTTCTATTACAACAAGCCGGTTGCCGATGTGGTCGGCGAACGCCTGCCGCGCACCATCGCACTCGCCCTTGTCTGCCACATTCTTTCATCGCTTCTCGGCATCGGTTTCGGTATCTGGGCTGCCACCAGACAATATTCCTGGATCGATAATCTGCTTTCGACCGTCGCCTTCCTCGGCATGACCATTCCGCGCTTCCTGATGGCGCTGATCCTCGTCTACCTGATGGTGTTTCATTTCGACGTGTCGGAAATCGGCAGCTTCTTTTCGCCGCAATATGGCGGTGCGCCATGGTCATGGGGGAAGTTCGTCGATCTCGTCAGCCATGTCTGGCCGGTGGTTGCCATCGCCGTTTTCGGTGGACTTGCCTATAATATGCGGGTGATGCGCGGCAATCTGCTGGATACGCTGAACGCCCAATATGTGGAGACGGCGCGCGCCAAGGGCCTTTCGGAAGGCGCGGTCATCATGCGCCACGCCGTGCCGAACGCCGTGCATCCGCTCATTATGTATCAGGGCGTCGTGCTGCCCTACATGCTGAGCGGCGAAATCGAAACTGCGATCATCTTTGCGCTGCCGACCGTCGGTCCCGCCATCGTCGGGTCCATGGCGGTCGGCGATGTCTATGTCACCGCAACCTTCATGATGGTGCTGGCCGCCACGCTCATCGTCGGCAACATCATCGCCGACATGCTGCTCGCCATGCTCGACCCGCGTGTGCGCGAATTCGGGAGGGCTTGAGATGGTGGCCGTTGACGAACTCAAGAATGAATCGGCTGCCGCACCGAAGCCCGAGCGGGGTGTTCAGGGTAACGAGTCCTATCTCGCTCTGGTGTGGCGGCGCCTCAGACGCTCTTTCACCGGCATGGTGGGGCTGGTGCTGGTGGTGCTGTTGATCACGATCTCAGTCTTCGCCGATTTCTTCGCGCCGATGAACCCGCTTGAAACCAATGACAGTTTCTCCCCGCCGCAGGTGGTGCGGTTCTCCGACAAGGACGGCAATATCAGCCTGTTCCCTCGGGTCTATGCCACCGCTGAAACGGACGAGCTCGATCCGGTGACCTTCCAGCCTATCGTCGGCCCGGATTACGACAATCCGCTTTATCTCGGCTTTTTCGTGAAAGGCGCGGAATATCGGCTGTTCGGCCTCATCCCGGCAAACCGGCACTTCTTCGGCACCACGGACGGGCAGCCGGTGCATTTTCTCGGAACCGACAAGTTCGGACGCGATGTGCTGTCACGCGCCATTTATGGATCGCGCATCTCGCTTGCCATCGCGCTCAGTGTCGTCACCATCGTTACCGTCATCGGCACCAGCGTCGGGTTGATCTCAGGATATTTCGGCGGGCCGCTGGATGCCTGGGTGCAGCGTTTCGTGGAAGTGGTTCTGGCCTTTCCACAATTGCCGCTCTATCTCGCCTTGACGTCGCTTATCCCGGTCACTGCCCCGACGACTGTTTTCCTCCTCTTCGTGGTCGGCGTCATGTCGGCGCTCGGCTGGGCGCAGATGTCTCGCGAAGTGCGCGGCAAGACGCTGGCGCTGGCGCGTATCGATTATGTCCGCGCCGCGATTGCCGTCGGCGCCACCGACCGGCGCATTATTTTCCAGCACATCCTGCCGAATGTGATGAGCCATGTGATCGTTGCCGTCACGCTGCATATTCCAAGCGTCGTGCTGCTCGAATCCTTCCTTGGCTTTCTCGGTTTCGCGGTCAAGCCGCCGCTGATCTCCTGGGGGCTGATGCTTCAGGATACGGCCACCTATTCAGTCATTGGTTCCTATCCATGGATCCTTGCGCCGGTCGGCTTTGTGCTGGTCACCGTTTTTGCCTTCAACGCGCTGGGCGATGGCCTTCGCGATGCTGTCGATCCCTATTGAGAGGAGCGTAACATGGTTGCTGCACAGAACAACTACGCCCCTGCCATCCGCTTCGATGCTGATAATCGAAACGACCAGGCCATCATCGATGCACGCAATATTGCCGTGACTTTCAAGGTTGAGCACGGCACGGTGGAGGCAGTGAAGGACATTTCCTTCCAGCTTTACCGGGGGGAGACGATCGCCATCGTTGGCGAATCCGGTTCGGGAAAATCGGTGACCGCCCGCACCATCATGGGGCTTTTGACGAAGCGGGCCTCGGTTTCGAAAACCGCGACCGTGCGCTTCAACGGCGACGACATCCTGAAATTTTCAAGCCGCCAGCGGCGGGCGTTGCGCGGCAACCGTATCTCGATGATCTTTCAGGAGCCGATGAGTTCGCTGAACCCGATCTATACGATCGGCAGTCAGATCGTCGAGGCGATCCGCGTCCACTCGAAGCTGAGCAGGAAGCAGGCCGAAGCGAGGGCGCTCGATCTTTTGCGGCAGGTGCAGATTCCGGAACCCGAGGCGCGGCTGAAGCAATATCCGCACCAGCTTTCAGGCGGTCAACGGCAGCGTGTCATGATCGCCATGGCGCTCTCCAACGATCCGGATGTGCTGATCGCCGACGAACCCACCACAGCACTGGATGTGACAGTACAGGCGCAGATCCTCAACCTCATACGCGATCTGCAGAAGAAGCGCGGCATGGCCGTGGTGCTCATCACCCATGACCTGACGATCGTGAAGCAGTTTTCCGATTACGTCTACGTCATGCAGCATGGCGAGATGCGTGAGCACAACACCACTGAGCGGCTGTTTGCAGCGCCGAACCACCCCTATACCCGAAAGCTGCTTGCTTCCGAGCCGCATGGCACCGCCAAACCATTGCCGGAAAATTCCGGTGTGCTGCTGACGGCGAATGGCGTGCGGGTGTCGTTCATGATGCGCTACGGTGGCCTGTTCAAGCCGGAATTGAAGGAACTTGTTGCCGTCGACGATCTTGGTCTTACCCTCAAGCGCCATGAAACGCTGGGAATTGTCGGCGAATCCGGGTCTGGCAAAACGACCTTTGGCCAATCCCTGTTGCGGCTGAACGAGCCGGTGGCCGGAGAGGTGATTTTCGATGGCGAGAGGGTCGACGGCCGCTCCCGGTCTCAAATGCGGCCTCTGCGCTCTCGCATGCAGGTCGTCTTTCAGGACCCTTTCGCCTCGCTCAATCCACGCATGACCATCGGCCAGATCATCGAGGAAGGGCTGGTTATCAACGGGCTTGGTAAAACCAAGGCCGAAAGGCTGGAGCGGGTGCGCGACGCGCTGGAAGCGGCAGGCATGCCCGGCAACATCCTCTCGCGTTTCCCGCACGAGTTCTCAGGCGGCCAGCGCCAGCGCATCGCCATCGCGCGTGCAGTCGCGCTGGAGCCGGAATTCATCCTGCTCGATGAGCCGACCTCGGCGCTCGACCTTTCCGTTCAGGCGCAGATCATAGACCTGCTGCGCAAGCTGCAGGACGAGCGGGGCTTGAGCTACCTGTTCATCTCGCACGACCTGAAGGTCGTTCGGGCTCTCTGCCACCGCGTCATCGTCATGCAGCGCGGCAGGATCGTGGAGGAAGGCCCCGTCGAGGAGGTGCTGAACCGCCCGAAAACCGAATACACCCAGCGGCTCGTCCGGGCCGCCTTTGAAATCGCATAGTTCAAGATGCCGGAGGCAAATATGGCACGAGATCCCAAGATCACATTTATCGGCGCAGGTTCCACGGTGTTCATGAAGAACATCATCGGCGACGTGCTGCAACGTCCGGCCCTTTCCGGCGCAACGATCGCGCTGATGGACATCAACCGCGAAAGGCTGGAAGAAAGCGCCATCGTCGTCAACAAGCTGATTTCGACGCTCGGGGCAAAGGCGAAAGCCGAGACTTTTACAGACCAGAAAAAGGCGCTCGCCGGTGCCGATTTCGTCGTCGTCGCCTTCCAGATCGGCGGATACGAGCCCTGCACAGTCACCGATTTCGAGGTGCCGCGTAAATATGGCCTGCGCCAGACCATTGCCGATACGCTTGGTGTCGGCGGCATCATGCGGGGCCTGCGCACCGTGCCGCATCTGTGGAAGATTTGCGAGGATATGCTCGCCGTCTGCCCCAATGCGATCATGCTGCAATATGTCAACCCGATGGCGATCAACACCTGGGCGATTGCGGAGAAATACCCGACAATCCGGCAGGTCGGCCTTTGCCATTCGGTGCAGGGCACGGCCATGGAGCTCGCCCATGACCTCGATATTCCCTACGAGGAAATCCGCTATCGTTCGGCCGGCATCAACCACATGGCGTTTTTCCTGGAATTCGAGCACCGCCAGCCTGATGGCAGCTACAAGAACCTCTATCCCGATCTCGTACGAGGCTATCGCGAAGGCCGTGCGCCGAAGCCCGGCTGGAACCCGCGCTGCCCCAACAAGGTGCGGTACGAGATGCTGACGCGTCTCGGCTACTTCGTTACCGAAAGTTCCGAGCATTTCGCCGAATACACACCCTATTTCATCAAGGAGGGGCGCGAGGACCTGATCGAGAAATTCGGTATTCCGCTCGATGAATATCCCAAGCGCTGCATCGAGCAGATCGAGCGCTGGAAGGGGCAGGCGGCGGCCTATCGCTCAGCCGAAAAGATCGAGGTCAAGCAATCCAAGGAATATGCCTCCTCCATCATCAACTCGGTCTGGACCGGCGAACCGTCTGTCATCTACGGCAACCAGCGCAACAATGGCTGCATCACCTCGCTGCCATCAGATTGCGCGGCGGAAGTGCCCTGCCTTGTCGATCATAACGGCGTGCAACCAACCTTCATCGGGGAATTGCCGCCGCAGCTGACCGCGCTGATGCGCACAAACATCAACGTGCAGGAGCTGACGGTGCGGGCGCTGATGAGCGAAAACCGTGAGCATATCTTCCACGCGGCGATGATGGACCCGCATACGGCAGCGGAACTCGATCTCGACCAGATCTGGTCGCTGGTGGACGATCTTCTTGTCGCGCACCGGGACTGGTTGCCGGAATGGACGCAGGTGGAGATGAAGCGGGCGCGGGCGGTGTAAGGAACGCAACGGCTGCGTTGACGGCAGGCTGGCGCCCCTTGCGTGGCGTTCGCCGGTTGTCATTCCGCTATAGATTTAACGTCATCCTCGGGCTCGTCCCGAGGAACCAACCACCTAGCAGAAAATGATAGCTAGCAGATGCTCGGGACAGGGCCGAGCATGACGAAGTGGGTTTTAGTCCTTCATCCACTTGACGTGTGTCAAAGCCTCGAAGCGCTCCCTCACCTAAACAGTCCCTAGCAACCTGTCTTCTCGCTCCAATATGGGAAATATCAGGTGGGATTTATGAACGTAAAGGTGGCTGGCTTCTTCGGTTTTATCGTATTACGGTTGAAACTCGAAGGGTTCATGGGGAAGACGGATGTCTAAAAAAGGCTTGCTCATTGGTCTGGCGGTTGGGGTTATTGCCGTTGCTGCCTATTTCGCTTGGTCGAAGTTGACGGCAGAGGGTCTGCCCTCCGGTTTCGTTTCCAGTAACGGCCGGATCGAGGCGGTCGAGATCGATATTTCCACCAAAACCGCCGGCCGTCTTCAGGACATCATGGCGCGCGAAGGCGATTTCGTGAAGGCAGGGCAGGTGCTTGCCCAGATGGATACTGCCCAGCTGGAGGCCAAAAAGCGTCAGGCGGAAGCGCAGCTTCGTCGCGCAAAGATCGCAATCGATACCGCCCATAGCCTCGTTGCCCAGCGGGAGGCGGAAAAGACCTCGGCGCTTGCGGTGGTGGAACAGCGCAAGGCCCAGCTTGATTCGGCGTCCAAGACCTATGCGCGCTCAAGACAGCTGTTGACCGGCAATGCCGTGTCGCAGCAGATCGTCGATGACAGTGAGGCGGCAGAACAGTCCGCCCGCGCCACTCTTGCCTCGGCGCAGGCCTCGCTTGCCGCCTCTGATGCGGCAATCAACGCCGCCAAGGCACAGATCGTCGATGCGGAAGCGGCTGTCGATGCCGCGCAGGCCGATATTGAGAGCATCGAGACAGACATAGCCGATGCGACGCTGAAATCACCCCGCGACGGCCGTGTGCAATATCGCATCGCCCAGCCCGGCGAGGTGCTTTCCGCCGGCGGGCGGGTTCTCAACCTCGTCGATCTCGGTGACGTCTACATGACGTTCTTCCTGCCCACGGCTGAGGCTGGCCGTACATCCATGGGCTCGGATGTGCGCCTGATACTGGACGCAGCGCCGCAATATACCATTCCCGCCAAGGTTTCCTTCGTCGCCGATGTGGCGCAATTCACGCCAAAGACGGTGGAAACCGAGGAGGAGCGCCAGAAGCTTACCTTCCGGGTGCGGGCGCAAATTCCGCAGGAGCTGCTGCAGAAATATATTCAGTATGTCAAAACCGGTCTTCCCGGCATGGCCTATGTCCGGCTTGATCCGCAGGCCGTCTGGCCGGAGAATCTCGAACGCAATCTTGTGAAGTGAGAGTGGCCGCGATGGTCACACCCTCCGCGACGAATACTAAAAATCCCGGCGCGCCAGTCGCGCGGTTGACGGATGTACGGCTGGCGTTTGGCAGCACGGTTGCGCTTGCCGATATATCGGTCGAAATTCCCGCCGGACGGATGATCGGCCTTATCGGGCCTGACGGTGTCGGCAAGTCCAGCCTCCTCTCTCTGGTTTCCGGCGCCCGGGCCATACAGAAAGGCAAGGTGGAGGTCCTCGGCGGCGATATGTCCGATCCGCGCCACCGCGAGGATACTTGCCCGCGCATCGCCTATATGCCGCAGGGCCTCGGCAAGAACCTCTATCCAACCCTCTCGGTCTTCGAAAATATCGACTTTTTTGGCAGGCTGTTCGGGCAGGACGGCAGGGAGAGAAAGGCACGCATTGCCGAGTTGCTGAAGAGCACCGGCCTTGAACCTTTTGCCGACCGGCCGGCAATGAAGCTTTCCGGCGGCATGAAGCAGAAGCTCGGGCTCTGCTGTGCGCTGATCCACGATCCTGACCTGCTCATTCTCGATGAGCCGACGACGGGTGTCGATCCGCTGTCGCGCCGGCAATTCTGGGAGCTGATCGATTCCATCCGCGCCGGTCGTCCGGGTATGAGCGTGATTGTCGCTACGGCCTATATGGAAGAGGCCGCCGGTTTCGACTGGCTGGTCGCCATGGATGGCGGCAAAATTCTTGCCACCGGCTCGCCCACCGAGTTGCTCTACCGCACCTCCGCCGCCAATCTCGATGCAGCCTTCATCGCGCTTCTTCCGGAAGAAAAGCGTAAGGGTTACCACGAGGTGAATATCGCGCCGCGCACGGTGACCGGCGAGGGCGATTATGCCATTGAGGCCTCGCATCTGAGCATGCGTTTCGGTGATTTTACCGCCGTCGACAATGTCAGCTTCAAAATTCCGTGTGGCGAGATTTTCGGTTTTCTCGGCTCGAACGGCTGCGGGAAATCCACCACCATGAAGATGCTGACCGGTCTTCTGGCCGCCAGTGAAGGCGAGGCGAAGCTATTCGGCCACGAGGTGGATGCCAGCGACATGGCGATCCGCCACCGCGTCGGCTACATGAGCCAGGCCTTTTCGCTCTATTCCGAACTCACGGTGCGACAGACCCTCGATCTTCACGCGCGGCTGTTCAAGCTGCCGGAAGCGACCATTCAGCCGCGCATCGCCGAGATGGCAGAGCGCTTTGATCTCGGCACGGTCATGGACACGCTGCCGGACGACCTACCGCTCGGCATCCGGCAAAGACTGTCGCTTGCGGTGGCGATGATCCATTCTCCTGACATTCTCATCCTCGATGAGCCGACCTCAGGCGTCGATCCCGTGGCGCGGGACGGGTTCTGGCAAATCCTAGCCGATCTCTCCCGCAACGATAATGTCACCATCTTCATCTCCACCCATTTCATGAATGAGGCGGAGCGTTGCGATCGGATTTCGCTGATGCATGCCGGCAAGGTGTTGATAAGCGATACGCCTGACGCGATCACCAAAAGCCGTAATGCCGCAACGCTGGAAGAGGCTTTCGTCGCCTATCTCGAGGATGCCTCGGGTGTCAAAAAGGCGGAACCTTCAATAGCGCCCGCTCCGGCAACGGAGGTGGTCCCGACGCAGCATGTTGCACCAGCCCGCAAACGGTTTTTCGATGTCAGGCGCATGTTCAGCTATACGCGCCGCGAGGCGCTGGAACTGCAACGCGATCCCATTCGCGGCACTTTAGCGGTTCTTGGCAGTGTCATCCTGATGTTCGTGATCGGATACGGCATCAATCTCGATGTTGAGGACCTGACCTTCGCGGTACTGGACCGCGACGATTCCACCATCAGCCGCGATTATGTGCTCGATATAGCCGGTTCCCGTTACTTCATCGAGAAAATGCCGATCCGCGACTATGCGGATATGGACCGGCGCATGCGTGACGGGGAACTCAGCCTTTCCATTGAAATTCCACCCGGTTTCGGCCGCGATGTGCTGCGCGGCAAGACGGTGGAGGTCGGCGCTTGGATCGATGGCGCCATGCCGCAACGGGCAGAAACCGTGCGCGGTTACGTGCAGGGCATGCACCAGACATGGTTGGCGCGCAAGGCGAGCGAAATCTATGGCAATGCAGCGACGCAAAGCAGCTTCAGCATCGAAACGCGCTATCGTTACAACCCCGATGTCAAGAGCCTCGTCGCCATGGTGCCGGCGGTCATTCCGCTGCTGCTGATGCTCATTCCCGCCATGCTGGCGGCGCTCAGCGTCGTTCGGGAAAAAGAACTTGGCTCGATCGTCAATCTTTACGTGACGCCGACCACGCGGCTGGAATTCCTGATCGGCAAACAGCTTCCTTATGTGGCGCTCGGCATGCTCAATTTCCTGCTCTTGACGGCATTTGCGATCTTCATCTTCCGGGTGCCGTTTACCGGGAGTTATCTCGCTTACGCGACGGGCGCTTTACTCTTCGTCATCATCGCCACATCCATCGGGCTCGTCATGTCTTCCTTCATGAAGAGCCAGATCGCGGCGATCTTCGGCACGGCCCTGTTGACGCTCATTCCGGCCACACAATACTCGGGCATGATCGATCCCGTTTCGTCGCTGCAGGGGGCGGGGGCCTTTATCGGCAATATCTATCCCGCCACCTATTTCATGACGATCTCACGCGGCACCTTCTCCAAGGGGCTGGATTTCGACGGTCTTTCGGGTTCCTTTCTGCCGCTTCTCATCGCCATTCCGCTGCTGCTCATCGCTGGTGCTACTCTTTTGAGGAAACAGGCGTCATGAGTTTGTTTTCATCCAACATCTTCCAGCTCGGCATCAAGGAACTGCGCGGGCTTGCGCGTGATGGCATGTTGTTGCTGCTGATCGTTTACGCTTTCACGCTGCAAATCTACACCGGTTCCAGCGCGTTGCCCGAAACCCTAAACAACGCCGCCATCGCCATTGTTGATGAGGATCAGTCGCCGCTTTCCGGTCGCATCAGCACGGCGTTTTATCCGCCCTATTTCGCGCCGCCGAAGCAGATTTCCATTGCTGAAATGGACAAGCGCATGGATGCAGGGCTCGACACCTTCGCGCTCAACATTCCGCCGGATTTCCAGCGTCAGCTAATGGCCGGGCAGCACCCTGCCATCCAGCTCAATATCGATGCCACCCGCATGAGCCAGGCCTTCAGCGGCGGCGGTTACGTGCAGAACATCGTGACGAGCGAAGTTGAGGAATATGTCAACCGCTATCGCGGCGCGACGACGGTGCCAGTCGATCTGACGCTGCGTTCTCGTTTCAACCCTGAACTGGACAAATCCTGGTTCGGCTCGATCAACAATATCATCACCGCCATCACCATGCTGTCGATCGTGCTGACGGGCGCGGCGCTCATTCGCGAGCGTGAACATGGAACGGTCGAGCATCTGCTGGTCATGCCGGTCACGCCGCTGGAAATCATGCTCAGCAAGGTCTGGTCCATGGGCCTTGTCGTGTTGGTGGCCTCGGCATTTTCCCTTTTCGTTGTCGTCAAGGGGCTGCTCGCTATTCCCATCGAAGGCTCGCTCTCCCTTTTCCTACTTGGAACGGCGTTGCAGCTCTTTGCGATGACCTCGATGGGTATTTTCCTGGCAACAGTGGCGGGTTCCATGCCGCAATTCGGCATGTTGCTGATCTTGTTCCTGCTGCCGCTGCAGGTGCTGTCCGGCGCCATGACGCCGCGCGAAAGCATGCCGGATATCATCCAGTACCTCATGCTGCTCGCACCCAACACTCATTTCGTAATTCTGGCGCAATCGGTGCTTTTCAGGGGGGCGGGGCTGGATGTGGTCTGGCCGCAATTGCTGGCGCTGCTTGCGATAGGCTCTGCACTCTTCATTTTTGCGCTTCGCCGCTTCCGGCGGTTCCTGCGCTGACCGGCGGACATTAGCCCGTTTTCCAGCATTTGCGAACGAGTTGAATTAATTGTGTTCGGTAACGGTATGTTCGCCCTCCGGGAATATGCCTATGAGGACGGTTGGGTAAAAGAGGGCTTTGTTGAGGAGTAGCAAATGAATATCGCAGGACGTCTGTCACTCACGGCCATGATCGCACTGGCCACGACACCATCCCTCGCATCGGAGGATATGGCTTCGCAGACGAGTGAAGCGATATTTGGTTTCGGTGGTGTTTTAACGAAAGAAGACATGTTGAAAAGCGCAGCACTCATTCCGGTCGACTATGAGAAGAACGCCATTCAGGGTGGCGGTTATCAGTTCTATCCCTATCGCATCGGCAATGTGAAACTGGGCGGTGAAATCGGCGTTGCCGTCAGGTTTGGCAAGGGTTTCACCGGTGAAGTCTGGGCGGGGCCTGTCGCGCGTTATGACAAGATCAGGCTCGGGGAACGGTTGTTCGTTTCGCCGAGTTTCACGGCGGGTCTGAGCCTCGTCTCGGATGCGCAGCCGGGGCGGGAGCGGCAAGAAGAAATCAAGGACAACGGCAACGCCAATGTCCTGTTTTACCTCGGCCCGGAAATCAACGTTTCCTTCAGCGAAGAATCCTCGACGGAGTTCTTCTGGCGGCTTCACCACCGTTCCGGCGGCGGCAAGACGCTGGGCAATATGAAGGGCGCGACGAATGCCAATGTGTTTGGCGTTCGCTACAAGTTCTGACGACGTGGTGCCGGTAGCGGCCTCCGATATGACTGAATTTACGCCATACTTCTGTTTTTCCGCGCCCCTCGGAGGATGACCCTTGCATTCAGCGCATGGGTGGCCTGCCTTATTCTGTCTGTTCTTTGGTCCCGACAAGGCGCATATAAGGGACATCAAAGGACGCCGGAACGAAACGTTACTGACGTCGCCAACACCTTGAAAGGGTAATGTCATGAACGTAGCACGCAGCTTTAATAACTGGCGCAAGTATCGTCAGACCGTCAACGAACTGGGCCGCATGAGCAGCCGCGAACTGCACGATCTCGGTATCGACCGTAGCCAGATCAACAGCGTCGCCCGCGCCGCCGTCGGCAAGTAATCAGGCGCTATTGCCGCTTTTGAATGACTAAACGCCCGCTTCGCGGGCGTTTTTGTTTTTGGCGAACCGTCGACGCTTGTGTCTCCCACGGGGCATGGTGTGCAAAGGCGCAAATCAAGCCGTTGCATCGATGTTTCGGTTTGGAAAAATCGCCATGCGTTTGATGCATGTCTGAGGTGCAAGCTTGTGTCTGTGAAATGCAGAAAAAAATGATATCTTCAAATCATCGAAACGGATGTACCTCCTCCCACATCCTTTCGGTAATGCGGGTGATCCTACTCCTCCTCCCAAGGATTACCCCGGGGACAGCGGTTTCTTCCTCCCATATCGCTGTTCAATCTTTCAAAAAGCCTGCCGCACCTCCTCCCGCGGCAGGCTTTTTTGTTTTCAGCGCCGGGCGCCGTTTTCAGGCAACCCGCTTTTCATCTCCACGAGAATGGTTCAGTCGAAAGCCATCATACCGATGGGCGTAACGGCACGCGTGCCCGCGCGCTTGGCAAGTGCGTAGGAAAGGCACTGTTCCACGGCGTCCTGCGGCACAGGTTTTACGATAACGCCTGCGCCGATACCCAGATTGACCACCACTTCCGGATTTGCCGTCATGAAGATCACCACGACGCCGTGGTCCTGCGAAAGCCGCCTCCCGATCTCCGGGCCGGTCTGGCCGTCGGCGAGATTGACGTCGACAAAGGCAATATCTGCGCGGCTGCCGAGTGCCACGGCCTGATCCAGCCGGTTGGCGATGCCGATGACGTCAGCTTCCTCTTCCGCCTGCATAATGGAATCTTCGATATCCATGGCGATGAGAAATTCGTCCTCCACGATCAGCACACGCGGTTGTTCCGTGCGGAAACCCGGTTCGTTTTGCAGGATGTATGCGGACATATGACTGCCTCCATTCCATGCGCTTTAGCGCGGTCGGAAGGCAAACACCTGCCGAAGCAACTCGT
This sequence comes from Agrobacterium tumefaciens, assembly GCF_009649785.1. Classification (GTDB taxonomy): domain Bacteria; phylum Pseudomonadota; class Alphaproteobacteria; order Rhizobiales; family Rhizobiaceae; genus Agrobacterium; species Agrobacterium tumefaciens. Next base: position 238,184 of record NZ_WJOK01000006.1, read on the forward strand.
TCCAAAGTGAGATAAACATGGTGAATACAGTGTAAACGGACCGGCTTTTCGGCTATCACCTCTAGATAGCGAAGCAGTTGATTCGGTTTGGTTTTCATCCGGGGAAGGGGTCGGAGACAGTCGCCGTAGCGCATCTTTCGCCCCTGGAGCACAAGCCTTTAGCCGCAAGCGGGGCAAAGGCTTGCATGCAAATTCAAAGCGTTACAGCGTCCTTCACGCGCCAGGAAGGACATGCAGGAACGTTGCCGATCATTCGCGTGCCGCGGTTAAAAAACGGCGCGAGACCCTATGAGTTTAGAAAGAGAATAAGACGATGACCCAGTCTCCGCGCGCTCCAATCGCCCGCAATACGCCCAATATCGCTGTTATCGGCGTCGGTGGCGGCGGCGGAAACGCGATCAACAACATGATCGACGAGGGCATCGGCGGCGTTGATTTCATCGCCGCCAACACGGATGCGCAGGCGCTGAAGAAAACCAACGCGCCAAGGCTCGTGCAACTCAGCTCCGAACTTACAGGCGGGCTGGGTGCCGGGGCTGATCCGGAGGTTGGCCGGCAGGCGGCAATCGATTCGCTTGACGAGATCATGGATCACCTCAACGGTTACGACATGTGCTTCATCACCGCCGGTATGGGCGGCGGTACCGGCACCGGTGCTGCGCCCGTCATCGCGGAAGCGTGCCGTGCGAAGAACATCTTGACCGTCGGTGTCGTCACCCTGCCGTTCAGCTTCGAGGGCGCGCGCCGCATGCGTGCTGCCGAATATGGTTTCGCCAATCTGCTTAATACCGCCGATACCGTCATCGTCATTCCCAACCAGAACCTGCTGCGTATTGCGGATGCCGGCACGACCTTTGAAAGTGCCCTGAAGACGGCGGACAAGGTCCTGTCCCTCGGCGTGCGCTGCATTACCGATCTCATCCTGCGCGAAGGCCTGGTCAATCTCGACTTCGCCGATGTGCGTTACGTCATGAAGAATGGCGGACGCGCGCTTATGGGCACGGCGCAGGCCAAGGGTCCAAAACGCGCTTCGGAAGCGGCAGCCGCCGCCATCGCCAACCCGCTGCTCGGCGAACCGTCGCTGAAGGAGGCACGCGGCGCACTTGTGTCGATTTCCGGCGGTAACGACCTGACGCTTTACGAGATCGACGAGGCGATGACGCTTGTGCGCGAGGCAGTCAGCGAAGAGACCGATGTGGTGATGGGCGCGTCCTTCGATCCGACGCTGGACGGCGCTTTCAAGATTTCCGTCGTGGCCACCGGCCTGCGTAACTGAGGTCCCTACCTCGAAGCGGTGCTTTGTAAAAAAGCAGCGATGTCACAAATTGAATTATTGAAGCCGTCGCGGGTAATTTTCGTGACGGCTTTTTGTTGTTTTTGAACAATTATTCCGCCATTCGAGGGGCAGGTGCTGCAACGCGGCGTTGTTATGGAAAAAATATAATAGTACTCTTTATGTCGACAAGAGGGATTTGGTTATGACGGATATAATTGCTTCTGCCGAGCGTAAGCGTGGCTCCGGCGTGAAGATGGTCTACGATCTGCTGCGCGACGAGATTCTCGATCTGGTTCTGCCACCGGGTAGTCCAATCGATGAGGTGCAGCTTGCCGAGCGGTTCAAGATGTCGCGCACGCCCATTCGCGAAGCGCTGGTGCGGCTCTCGGGCGAGGGGCTGATCGATACGCTGCCGAACCGTTCGACCATGGTGTCGAACATCGATTTCCTCAATATGCATACCTATTTCGATGCGCTGGTGCTGATGTACCGGGTGACGACCCAGCTTGCTGCCCAATATCACCGTCCGGAAGATCTGGCCGGCATCCGCGCCCATAATGCGGAATTTGCCATTGCGGTGGAAGAGCAAGACGCGCTGGCGATGATTTCCACCAATGCGGCCCTGCACCTTTCCATCGCCGAAGCCGGGCGCAACCCCTATTTCACCAGTCTGTTCAAGCGTCTGCTGGATGAGGGACGGCGCATCTTGCGGCTGTATTACCAGTCCTATGATGATCGCCTGCCGAAACGTTTCGTCGACGATCACGATGCGATCATAGCGGCGATCGCCGCGCGCGACACTGTTCTGTCCGAGAAACTGGCCCGCGAGCATGCCGAACAGATCGTGCAGCAGGTGCAGAAACTACTGGTGCGCAATGAGCGGCTGGAAATAAATCTGTAGCTTGTCGATTTCTTGTCGACAAATAAAATACAAGATTGTAATGTCCTTGTTGAAAGGGTGGCGCGAAGGTGCGTCCATTCCCGAAAAACTGTCCCTTAGGAGCTAGTAATGACGGCCAGCATTTTTTCCGGCGTGATTCCCGCCTTGATGACCCCCTGCAAAGATGATCGCACCCCCGATTTCGACGCGCTTGTCCGCAAGGGCAAAGAGCTGATCGCCGATGGCATGTCTGCCGTCGTGTATTGCGGTTCCATGGGCGACTGGCCGCTTCTTTCCGATGAGCAGCGCATGGAAGGCGTGGAACGTCTGGTGAAAGCCGGCATTCCGGTCATCGTCGGCACCGGCGCGGTCAACACGGCATCTGCCGTTGCGCACGCCGCCCATGCCCAGAAGGTTGGCGCAAAGGGCCTGATGGTCATTCCGCGTGTTCTTTCGCGCGGCTCGGTCATCGCTGCCCAGAAGGCGCATTTCAAGGCCATCCTTGCGGCCGCTGCCGAAACGCCCGCTGTCATCTACAACAGCCCCTATTACGGTTTCGCCACCCGCGCCGATCTCTTCTTCGCGCTGCGTGCGGAACACAAGAACCTCGTGGGCTTCAAGGAATTCGGTGGTCCGGCGGATATGCGTTACGCTGCTGAAAACATCACCAGCCGCGATGATGAAGTCACCCTGATGATCGGCGTCGATACTGCCGTTGTCCACGGCTTCGTCAATTGCGGCGCAACCGGCGCGATCACGGGCATCGGCAATGTTCTGCCGAAGGAAGTCATCCATCTCTGCAAGCTGTCGCAGGCCGCCGCCAAGGGCGATGCGGACGCCCGCGCCCGCGCGCTGGAACTGGAGCAGGCGCTCGCCGTCCTCTCCTCCTTCGATGAAGGCCCGGATCTGGTTCTCTACTTCAAGCACATGATGGTGCTGAAGGGCGACAAGGAATATACGCTGCACTTTAACGAGACCGATGCCCTCAGCGACAGCCAGCGCGGTTATGTCGAGGCGCAGTTCAAGCTGTTCAACAGCTGGTACGCCGACTGGAGCAAGCTTCCGGGTGCGGTTCAGGCCTGCAAGGCTGCCTGATTACTTTCTGCAGTGAAAAAGGCCCGCATTTGCGGGCCTTTTTTCGTTTTATGAGGTTCGATAGATATCCTTCGTCATGCCTGATTGGGTTCGGCATGACGAAGGACTGATGTCAGGAGACGGCGTCCATCCCCTGTTCCAGCAGCCGGTCGAGACCGGCGATTTCGGCGGCGGTCAAGGTAATGCCTTCGCTTTCCGATTTGGCGCGTGCAGTGAAGCGGCGGCCGGAGGGCAGGCGGGCTCCCTGGCCGATAATGGCGTCGAACAGGATTTCCGCCCGCTGGAAAGGATCGCCCGGACGGCCCTTGGCGAAGGCTTCCGGGGAAAAGGCGACGATAAGCTCGCCATGGAAGGGTGCAAGCGTTGTGGTGCCGAGATACTCCAGTACTTCGGGGCTGGTCAGGTCACCGATCATGATACCCGCGAGAAGCTCGATCATGGTGCCGATGGCCGAACCCTTGTGGCCGCCGAACGGAAGCATGGCGCCGGCAAGCGCAGCCTCCGGGTCGGTCGTCGGGTTTCCGTCGGCATCCACGGCCCAGCCTTCAGGCAAAGATTTGCCCGCGCGACGGTGCAGTTCTATCTCGCCGCGCGCCGCAACAGATGTTGCGAAATCAAAGACATAGGGTGAAGTGTTCTTACGGGGCCAACCGAAGGCGAAGGGGTTGGTGCCGAGCAGCGGCTTGGTTCCGCCAGTGGGAGCGACGGTGGAATAGCTCGGGCACATGACCAGACCCGCTAGACCGTTCGCTGTCAGCCCCTCGACTTCCGGCCAGAGCGCCGAGAAATGCGTGCAATCATTGATGACGAGCGCGGCGATGCCGGTGCGTTTCGCCCGCTCCACCAGAACAGGCAGGCCAAGCTCGAAGGCGGGGTTGGCAAAACCGCCATTGGCGTTGACTTTCACGATCGCTGTGCCGTCGTCTTCGGCCACCTCCGGCATCGCATCGGGCTTAACCTTGCCTGCCTTGACGGTGCGCAGGGCGCCTTCGATGCGGTAGATACCGTGCGATTTGCAGGCGTCACGCTCACCGGCAACAATAACCCGCGCAAGCGCTCCCGCCTGCACGGCATTGAGCCCCGCCTTGCGGAAAATCGCTTCGACCCGCTGAAAAAGCCCGTCGATGGTCAATGTGGTGTTGTCGCTCATCATAATCCTCCGATATTGGGCTCGCACATTTTGAATACATAAAGTATACAACGGTCATTCTATTGCAACTCGTCTTTTCGGCATTCTGCGTCCGGTGCCCATTCCTGCCACAAGCGCCGGGATGAGAGTAGGGCAGACTTGCCCAACCAGGGCGCCATTTTCACGTGCTCTTCGGTCCCGAATTGCAAGCTCGCTCCCGTAGCACTGTTCGCTGCTGCAAAAATTCTTTTTGTATACTCATTGTATTTTTATGTTGATTTATCGCCTCCATGGGGAAATAGTGACCTCGCCTTCAATGGCAGAGCAATTCTGGGAGCAAATCAACAATGAAAAAATCGGTCATCGTCGCCGGCCTGCTGGCCGCCACTTTCGCTATTACTCCGGCCAAGGCCGACAAGCTTGACGACATCATTTCGTCCGGTACGCTGCGCTGTGCGGTCGTGCTCGACTTCCCGCCCATGGGCGCGCGTGATGACGCCAACAACCCGATCGGCTTCGATGTCGATTATTGCAACGATCTCGCAAAGGCGCTCGGCGTCACGGCTGAAATCGTCGAGACACCTTTCCCGGAACGTATACCGGCGCTGATGTCCGGCCGCGTCGATGTTGGCGTTGCCTCCACGTCCGACACGCTTGAGCGCGCCAAGACGGTTGGCATGACCGTGCCTTACTTCGCCTTCGAAATGGCTGTCACCGCCAACGACAAATCTGGCGTCAAGTCCTTTGAGGACATGAAGGGCAAGACCGTCGGCGCGACTGCCGGTACGTTCGAAGCCATTGCGCTCGAAAAGACCGTCAAGGAATGGGGCGTGGGCGAGTTCCGTCCTTACCAGACGCAGGCTGATGTGTTCCTCGCGCTCAGCCAGGGTCAGATCGACGCCACCGTTTCAACCTCGACCGTTGCACAGGCCAACGTTAAGACCGGCAAATTTGCCGGCATCTCGGTGGTCGGCAAGGCACCTTATGACATCGATTATGTCGCTCTCTTCACCAACCGCGATGAATATGGCTTCATCAATTACCTGAACCTGTTCATCAACCAGCAGGTTCGCACCGGCCGTTACGCCGAACTCTACGGAAAATGGGTTGGCGGCGAAGTTCCTTCGCTCACCGTCAACGGCGTCTATCGCTGATCGGAACTTTTCCCAAACGGCGCGGTCGGATCGATCGCGCCGTTGATCGTTTCTGAAAAGGTGAGACGGTTATGTTCAATTATACATTCCACTGGAATCAGGCGCTGAAGGCTTTGCCGCAGCTGCTGGACGGTGCGGTGGTGACGCTGCAGATCGCGATCCTGTCGATGGTGATCGGTCTTTCCTGCGCCATCGTGCTGACCCTGTTCCGGCTTTCCGGTAACCGGATATTGGGTGCCATTGCCGCCGTCTGGGTGGAAATCGCCCGCAACACGCCGGCGCTGTTCCAGATTTACATGGCCCATTTCGGCCTTGGCAATTTCGGCATTCATCTCAGCCCCTATACGGCGCTTCTGGCCGGCATCGCCTTCAACAATGCGGGCTATCTTGCGGAGAACTTCCGTGGAGCGCTGAAGGCGATACCGGATACGCAAACGCGCTCCGGCCGTTCGCTCGGCATGACGTCGATGCAGACCTTCCGCCTCATCATCATGCCGCAGATGCTGCGCGTCGCCTTCCTGCCTGCCACCAACCAGATGGTCTGGGCAATCCTGATGACCTCGCTCGGTGTCACCGTCGGCATGAATACGGATCTCGCCGGTGTCACGCAGGCCTTGAACGCCCGTTCGTTCCGCACCTTCGAATTCTTCGCGCTTGCCGCGGTCATCTATTACGTGATCGCCAAGATCGTCACGCTTGCCGCCAGATTGCTGGCCGCTCGTCTGTTTCGTTACTGAGAGAGGTGCGCCATGTTTGAAACCGCTCTCACCTGGAGTGATCTTGCCTTCCTTGCCAAGGGCGCGGGGATGACGCTTGCCGTCACCGCCGTTGCCGTGACGGCTGGCACCCTCATGGGTATCATCTTCGGTGTCATCCGCTTCCAGCTCGGGGCCTATTGGTCGCTGCCGCTGACCTTCGTGCTGGATGTTTTCCGCTCCGTGCCGCTCCTCATCCAACTGGTGCTTGGCAATGCCTTCCAGTCGATCGCCAAGCTCGGCTGGCCGCCATTCACCACCTCATGCGTGGTTCTGTCGCTTTATACGGCGGCCTACTGCACCGAGATCGTGCGTGGCGGCATCGAAGCGGTGCCGTCGAACACGCGCCGCGCCTGCCGTTCGCTCGGCATGACCTGGTCGCAGGACATGTGCTACATCGTGCTGCCGCTTGCAACTCGCGTGTCGTTGCCCGCCTGGATCGGCCTGACACTCGGCGTCATGAAGGATTCGGCGCTCGTGCTGTGGCTCGGACTTATCGAGCTTCTGCGTGCCTCGCAGATCCTCGTCACGCGCCTGCAGGAACCGCTGACCATTCTCATGATCTGCGGCGCCATCTATTTCCTTATCAGCTTCCCCATCGCCCGTTTCGGCGGGTATCTCGAAAGACGGTGGTCCCCCAATGATTGAGATCGAAAACGTCCGCAAATCCTTCGGCCCGCTGGAGGTTCTGAAAGGGATCAACCTGACCGTCAACAACGGCGAGGTCGTCACTATCATCGGTGGTTCCGGCTCCGGCAAGTCGACGCTGCTGACCTGCATCAACGGCCTGGAGCCGATCGATAGCGGCAAGATCGTCATCGACGGCACCGAGGTGCATGCCAAATCGACCGACCTCAACAAGCTGCGTCGCAAGGTCGGCATCGTCTTCCAGCAATGGAACGCCTTTCCGCATCTGACGGTGCTCGAAAACGTCATGCTGGCGCCGCGCAAGGTGCTTGGCATTTCGAAAGAGCAGGCCGAGGAAATCGCGGTCAAGCAACTGACCCATGTCGGTCTTGCTGAAAAGCTGAAGGTCTATCCGAACCGCATGTCTGGCGGTCAGCAACAGCGTATGGCGATTGCCCGCGCTCTTGCCATGTCGCCGGAATATATGCTGTTCGACGAAGTCACCTCAGCGCTCGATCCGATGCTGGTGGGCGAAGTGCTCGATACGCTGAAAATGCTGGCCGACGAGGGCATGACGATGATCTGCGTCACCCATGAAATGGCCTTCGCCCGCGATGTGTCGAACCGTGTCGCCTTTTTCCATCAGGGCGTGATGGCGGAAATCGGCACGCCGGATCGGCTTTTCGGCGCGCCGCAGCACCCCGAGACGCAGAAATTCCTGTCGAGCGTGCGGTAATGTCTGCAAACAATGTCATCGTCATAGGGGCCGGCGTTGTCGGCCTCTCGGCAGCTATTGCCGCGCAGGGACGCGGCCTTTCGGTCACGGTTATCGATCGCGAAGGCCCGGCGGCCGGCGCTTCCGCCGGTAACGCCGGTGCCTTCGCCTTCACCGATATCCTGCCGCTCGCATCCCCCGGCATTCTCTGGAAAGCGCCGAAGTGGCTTCTCGACCCGCTCGGGCCTCTCAGCGTACCGCCTGCCTATGCGCTGAAGATTGCACCATGGATGTTCCGGTTCTGGCGCGCCTGTGCCGCCTCGAAGGTTGAACATTCCACCACCGCCCAGACGGCGCTGATGGACCTGTCGAAATCTGAACTTGAGCCGTTTCTCAGGAGAACCGACACGATTGCCATGCTGCGCAAGGAGGGCAATCTCCAGGTCTATGAAAGCGAAGCCGAATTCGAAGGCTCGCTTGCCGGCTGGAAGGCGCGCGAGCGTCATGGCATCGAGTTCCGGCACCTCAATGCCGAGCAGATGGCCGAGATACAGCCCGGCATCGCACCGCGTTTCACCTGCGGCACCTTCACGCCCGGCTGGCATTCCATCGCCGACCCGAAGCTCTATACGCTGGCTCTTGCCGAGCATTTCCGCAGCATCGGCGGTCGTATCGAACGTCTCGACATCGCAGCGCTCAGGCCGCTGGAAGACGGTGTGGAAGTGGTGAGCCATGACGGGCGCACTCGCAAGGCCGGCAAGGTGGTATTGGCGGCGGGCGCGTTTTCGCATCGCATTGCCCGTTCGCTTGGGGAAAAAATTCCGCTGGAAACGGAACGGGGGTATAATACCACCCTGCCTTCAGGCGCCTTCGATCTGCGCACGCAGGTGACCTTCGGCGGTCATGGTTTCGTTGTCACGCGGCTTTCGACCGGCATTCGCGTCGGCGGTGCAGTGGAGCTGGGCGGGCTCGAGCTTCCGGCCAATTTCGCCCGCTCCGAGGCGCTTCTCGCCAAGGCGGCAAGTTTTCTGCCAGGCCTGAAAACCGAAGGCGGCAAGCAATGGATGGGTTTTCGCCCGTCGCTGCCCGACAGCCTGCCGGCGATTGGTGCGGCGCGCCACACGGCGCGGGTGGTCTATGCTTTCGGTCACGGCCATCTGGGGCTGACGCAATCGGCCGGCACGGCCCGCATCGTCGCCGATCTACTGACGGGGCAAAAACCCGCCATCGATACAAGGGCATTTTCGCCACAACGTTTCTAGAGAATTTTGGCTTTTCTCCGAAACGCAAAAATTCTCTAGTTTTTTTTACGCATTTTCCAGACGTAAAACCGCTACGCACTTTTACTGGAAATGCTTTTGGGGAGATTTTCGATGTCTTCTTCCGGTTCGACAACAGCCGTTCCTCAGGCGCGCAGCATCCTGCCGGGCGCGGCTGAAGGCGTGGTGATCGCCACGACTGAGGCGCTGAGTTTCTGGGGCGGTGTCGATCCCGCCACAGGCAAGGTGATTGACGTGCACCACCCGCTGCACGGCGTCTGTCTCACCGGCGGTGTGCTGTTCATGCCGTCAAGCCGTGGCTCCTGCACCGGTTCTGGCGTTTTGCTCGATCTCATCCTGACGGGCCGCGCACCCTCAGCGCTTGTCTTCTGCGAGGCCGAAGACGTGCTAACGCTAGGCGCACTGATCGCTTCGGAAATGTTTTGCAAGCCCATGCCGGTGCTGCGCCTGGACGCGGAGAATTTCGCGCGGTTCTCTCAAGCCTCTCATGTGCGTATCGATAAAAATACCATTGAGGCTGATGGCGTTTCCCTCGCGATCGCGCCGCCTGCGACGACGCATCTCGATCTCAAGAATGACGACAGGGCAATGGTCGAGGGCCGCGACGGCATTGCCGTGCAGCAGGCCATGCGCATCATTGTCGCCATGGCCGCCCAGCAGGGGGCGTCAGCGCTCGTCGATGTCACGCAGGGTCATATTGACGGCTGCATCTATGCCAGCCCCGCCAATCTCACCTTTGCAGAGAAGATGGCGGAGATGGGCGCAAGCGTGCGCGTGCCGACGACCATGAACGCCATCTCGGTGGACAAGGCGCATTGGCGCGCGCAGGGCGTGCCGGAGGATTTCGGCGATCCCGCCGCAAGGCTGGCAGATGCCTATGTACGCATGGGCTGTCGCCCCACCTTTACCTGTTCGCCATATCTGCTCGACAGCGCGCCGCAGGCCGGCGACATGATCGCCTGGGCCGAATCGAATGCCGTGATTTTCGCAAATACGGTTCTCGGCGCACGCACGGCCAAACATCCGGATTTTCTCGATCTCTGCATTGCCTTGACGGGCAGGGCGCCATTGTCCGGCGTCTATCTTGAGGAAAACCGCCGACCGCAACGCATTGTCGATGTCGCTTTGCCTGAGGATATCAATGACGCCTTCTGGCCGCTCATCGGTTATCTCGCTGGCAAGGCAGCCCCCGATTGCATTCCGCTTCTGCGCGGTCTTGGCGCAGCAAAGCCTTCGCGGGATGATCTGAAGGCGCTCTGCGCCGCTTTCGGCACCACGTCTGCGGCTCCCATGCTGCATATCGAGGGCGTCACCCCGGAAGCGGGACTGGAGCCGGTCGAAACGGCGGAAACCGTCACAGTTTCGCTTGCTGATATGGCCGCAGGCTGGTCGCTTCTGAATGAGGGACCAGAGGATGTGCAACTGGTTGCCATCGGCAGCCCGCATGCCTCGCTGGAGGAATGCCGCGCGCTGGCGTCCGCCTTCAACGGACGCAGGCGTCATGCAAATGTTGCCGTCATCGTCACTGCCGGACAGCAGGTCATCGACGCAGCAGAACGGGACGGCACCCTGCAAAGCCTGCATGACAGTGGCGTCCAGGTACTGCCTGATCTGTGCTGGTGCTCGATTTCCGAACCGGTCTTTCCGACCAGGACGCGCGCGCTGATGACCAATTCGGGCAAGTACGCCCACTACGGTCCTGGCCTCAGCGGCCGCGCGGTGCGTTTCGGCAGCCTTGCCGACTGTGTTGAAAGCGCACTGACCGGCCGTGCTATTTCCCGTCTTCCATCCTGGCTTTCCTGAGGAGCACTAAATGCGCAGTATCAAGACAGTTCACGTCATCTCCGCCCATGCGGAAGGCGAGGTGGGTGATGTGATCGTGGGCGGCGTGAGGCCGCCGCCGGGCGAGACGATCTGGGAACAGAGCCGTTTCATCGCCCGCGATGAGACCCTGCGCAATTTCGTGCTCAACGAGCCGCGCGGTGGCGTGTTCCGCCACGTCAATCTTCTGGTGCCGCCAAAACATCCTGACGCGGATGCCGCCTTCATTATCATGGAGCCGGAAGATACCCCGCCCATGTCGGGCTCCAACTCCATCTGCGTTTCCACCGTGCTTCTGGATGGCGGTATCGTGCCAATGCAGGAGCCAGAAACCCATATGCTGCTTGAAGCGCCGGGCGGGCTTGTGAAGGTGCGTGCCGAATGCCGCAATGGCAAGGCCGAACGCATTTTCGTGCAGAACCTGCCGAGCTTTGCCGCGAAGCTCGATGTAGAGCTTGAGGTCGAGGGTCTCGGTACGTTGAAGGTGGATACGGCCTATGGCGGCGACAGTTTCGTCATCGTCGACGCCGAGGCGATGGGCTTCAGCCTGAAGCCGGACGAAGCGCATGAGATTGCCCGTCTCGGCGTGCGCATCACCAATGCGGCCAACAAGGCTCTGGGTTTCGAGCATCCCGAAAACCCGGATTGGCGTCATTTTTCCTTCTGCCTGTTTGCGGGCAAGGTAGAGCGCACCGCTGAGGGCCTGCGGGCAGGTGCCGCCGTTGCCATCCAGCCGGGCAAGGTGGATCGCTCACCGACCGGTACGGCGCTTTCGGCCCGCATGGCGGTGCTGCATGCACGCGGTGAGATGAAAGAAGGCCAGACGCTGACGGCCGTGTCGCTCATCGGCTCCACCTTTACCGGTCGCATTCTGGGAACGGCAACGGTGGGCGACCGCCCGGCCATCCTGCCGGAAATTTCCGGCCGCGGCTGGATCACCGGCATTCACCAGCACATGCTCGATCCTTCCGATCCATGGCCGGAAGGATATCGTCTGACGGACACTTGGGGCGCTCGATAAGGACGATACACCGTACTTCCCTCATCCCTGTGACCAGCACAGGGATGAGGGAGGGACCTCACCCGCCCACCCGCTTCGTTGTCTCCCTGACGATCAACTCGAACCCGACATCCACCCGCGCACCTTCGGGAACGGCAGCGCCTTTTTCCGCTTCCAATATGGAAAGCAGCAATTCGCCCGCTTTGCGGCCGATCATCTGGGCGTCTACACGGATCGTTGAAATCGCCGGATAACATTGCCGGCCGATGTCGAAATCGCCGAAGCCGAGGATGGAAATCTGTTCGGGAACGCGAATGCCGCGACGATGACACTCCATCAGTGCGCCGACGGCGGAAATATCGGAGACCGCGAAAATGCCTTCGACATCCGGCGCCTTCGCCAGCAACGAGCCGAGCGTTTTGGCCCCATGGTCGTAGGAGACTGGGGCGCTGCCCTCGCGGATGATGAGGTCGTCGGCAATGCCGGCTTCGCGAAGTGCAGCACCAAAACCGAGCAGGCGGCTTTCGCCGCGCCAGTCCTTTACATCGCCATCCGCACGCGATCCCAGTGCGCCAATTCTCTTAAATCCAAGCGATATTAAATATTTGGCGGCGTTTCTTCCCACTTCGTAGTTGGAAAAGCCTACCGCATGGTCGATGGGATGTTCGGGAACGTCCCAGATTTCGACAATCGGGATGCCGGCGCGCATCAAAACTTCGCTCGCCATCTTGGTATGCACCGTTCCGGCAACGACTATGGCGTCTGGCCGGCGCTCCATCATGGTGCGGATGACGCGCTCCTCCTCCTGGAGATCGTACATGGTATAGCCGATCAGCAGTTGATAGTCGGCGGCGCGTAGCGCGTTGGCGAGCCCCTGTGCGCTGTCGGCGAAGTTGGAGTTGGTGAGCGTCGGCAGGATGGCGGTGATGAAATTGGTGCGTCGGGAAGACAGCGAACCGGCGATCCGGTCAGGCACATAGCCAAGCTTCTCGATAGCCTTCATCACCTTCTGGCGCGTGTCCTCAGACACCAGCGCCGGATCGGCCAGCACCCGCGAAACGGTCATCTTGGAGACGCCCGCGAGTTTCGAGACGTCGCTCATGGTTGCTTTTTTTGACGTGACTAACGCTGCGGCCAAGGGCGTGCGCTCCACCAAAGCATGTCTCCCTGAATTAGAACCGGTTCAGGACAAGACATACACGAAGATATCAAGGGAAAGCACGCCGCATGATTGCAGATCGGTGCGGCGTGCACCGGATTTATGCGATGCGACGGTAGACGAGGTGATAGAAACGCCCGTCGCACATGCTCATCATCTCGTCCGTCAGCACCCGGCCTTCCAGTCTGACCGGCGAAACCAGCGCTTCTTCCACAGCCTCAATCGACGGATAGTCGATTTCCTGCACCATAATGATGGCCGCCGCGTCCGGGTCCGTACGCTCGGTGCGCATGACGCGCACGGCCTGCGCGTTCGGCATGCGTTTCCAGACCGGCAGAAGCTTTTCCTCGACAATGCGGAAAAACTCCTCCTCCCGACCGGCGTGGATCTTGCCTTCAAAAATTGCCGAGCGTGTATACATGGTTCCCTCCCGAATGAATGCCCGATGCAACAGTTCTGTAGATCGGACTTGCAATGATACCGATAACATGCATTATTGATCCTGCCAAGAACGCGAAATGGTGTCGACCAGAGGAAAATCGATAACCAGCCAAAATCATTGAATTTCATGGGGAATTCTAACAGTTTTGGATCTTCGCGTCTTCTTGGGAGGAGTTTTTTGCAAATCGGGTTGAAATGTTATCGAGAACATTTTTCGGTTTGCGCAAAGGCCGCTGTTCCCGTGCGGACGGCAAATAAAGGGTTGGAGGAGAAACCATGAGCATTTCCAGATTTTTGAAGAACATGACCGTCGCAGTCGGTGTTGCCGCAGCAACGCTTGCCGCGACCACTTCGGCCCATGCCGTCTCGCTCAGCGAGATCACCGCGCGCGGCAAGGTCAAGATCGGCGTTCTCACCGGCGCGCCGCCGATGGGTATGGTGGACGAGAAGGGCAATCCTTCCGGATATGACGTTGATGTCGCCAATCTGATCGGCTCTTACCTGTCGCTGCCGGTCGAACTGGTGCCGCTGACGCCGCCGGCCCGCATTCCGGCGCTCCAGACCGGCAAGGTCGATTTCCTTGTCGCGACGCTCGCCCCGACCGGTGAACGCGCCAAGACCGTTATGTTCACGCAGCCCTACAGCGCCTTCAACATGGACATCATCTCCGGCAAGGACCAGAAATTCGAAAATCTCGACAGCCTCAAGGGCAAGCGCGTTTCGGTCAATCGCGGTTCCTCGCAGGAAACCGCGCTGCGCAAGGCCAATGTCGAAGGTCTCGAAATCGTCGTCTACGAAGACGATTCCACCAGCGCCCAGGCTCTGCTTGCTGGTCAGGTGGATGCCGTCGCCCTGCCGTCCACGGTGGGTGAGGCGATCATCAAGCAGCGTCCGGAAGCCGGTCTGCAGGTCGGTTTCACCTTCTTCCAGCAGGGCAATTCCATGGCGACGAAGATTGAGGATTTCGAGCTGCGTCAGTGGCTGAACACCTCCATCTATCTCATGAAGATGTCGGGCGATCTCGACCGCATCTCGGTGAAGTGGACCGGCCGTCCGCTGCCGCAACTGCCTAGCTTCTGATTGAGCCATTCAACGCGCCCGCCGGGAGAAATTCCGGCGGGCCGGGAAATGTCCACGGAGTGACGCATGTCCTATACATTTCAATTCGGCGCGCTTGCCCAATATCAGAACGAATTGTTGAGCGGCATATGGCTGACGATCAAGCTATCGGTCCTCTCCATCGTGCTCGGTTGCGCTTTCGGCATTCTTTTAGCCTCGCTGCGTTCCATCAATGGCGGTATCGTCCGCATCATCGTGGACGGCTATGTTGAGGTGATCCGCAACACGCCATTTCTTGTGCAGCTTTTCATCGTCTATTTCGGTCTGCCGGGGCTCGGCTTTCGCGTTGGAGCCGATACGGCAGCTCTGATCGGCATGACGATCAATCTTGCCGCCTATTCCACGGAAATCATCCGCGCCGGCATCGAGGCGGTTCACAAGTCGCAGATCGAGGCGGGCGAGGCTCTGGGCTTCACCAAATATCAGATCTATCGTCACGTCATCATCGTGCCTGCCATCGCCAAGGTCTATCCTTCGCTGTGCAGCCAGTTCGTGCTGATGATGCTGGCATCGAGCATATGTTCGGCCATCTCCACCCATGAGCTTGCGGCCGCCGCTGCCTTCGTGGAATCGCAGACCTATCGCTCCTTCGAGGTCTATATCGTCGTCACGCTCATCTATCTTGCGCTGGCGCTCAGCCTGCGGCTCATCCTTGCCCTTGTCGGCATGTGGCTGTTCGGCCGCCGCGTGGCGCGCAAGACGATGACCGCCTTGCCGGAGGTGCAGTCATGACACTCAGAACTTTCGGCTGGAACGAATTCGGCTTCCTGCTCACCGCCCTGCAATGGACCGTGCTTCTGACGATCATTGCGCTCATCGGCGGCGGCCTCGTCGGTTTCTTCGTGGCGCTTGCCCGCACCTCGGATCTGAAGGCGCTGCGTATCGCTGCCGGCACCTATATCCAGGTCATCCAGGGCATTCCGGTGCTGATGATCCTGTTCCTGTCCTATTACGGCCTAAGCCTTGCCGGACTTGAACTGCCGCCACTGATTGCTGCCGGCGCATCGATGACGATCTATACGTCGGGTTATCTCGCCGAAATCTGGCGCGGCTGCATCCAGGCGGTGCCGAAGCAGCAATGGGAGGCGTCCGAGTCGCTGGCTCTCACCCGCGCCCAGCAATATCGCTACGTCATCCTGCCGCAGGCGATCCGCATTTCCCTGCCGCCGACCGTCGGTTTTGCCGTTCAGGTCGTCAAGAATACGTCCATCGCATCAATCATCGGTTTCGTCGAACTGGCGAGAGCGGGGCAGCTTATCAACAATGCCACGTTCCAGCCGTTCCGCGTTTTCGTCGCGGTGGCCGTGCTTTATTTCATCGTCTGCTACCCGTTGTCCCAGCTGTCTCGTTGGCTGGAAAGGAGGCTTCATGCCGGAAGTAATCGTTGAAAACGTTCACAAGAGCTTTGGCGCTCTGGAAGTCCTTAAAGGCGTGTCGCTGACGGTCGGCCGTGGTGAAGTTTTCGCCCTCATCGGCCGCTCCGGCTCCGGCAAGAGCACGCTGCTGCGCTGCATGAACGGGTTGGAGAAGATCAATTCGGGCCGCATCGAAATTGCCGGCCATGCGCTGGGCGGAGATGCCACAGCGCTGCGCAAGCTGCGCACCGATGTCGGCATCGTGTTCCAGAGCTACAATCTTTTCCCGCATCTGACGGTCGGCGAAAACATCATGCTCGCTCCGCGTATCGTCAAGGACGTGGCAAAGTCGGAAACGAAGGACATTGCCCGCGAGGTTCTGCAACTCGTCGGCCTGTCGGAGAAATTCGATTCCTATCCCGACCAGCTTTCCGGCGGCCAGCAGCAGCGCGTGGCGATTGCCCGTTCGCTTGCCATGCGGCCGAAGGTGATGCTGTTCGACGAGGTGACCTCTGCACTCGATCCCGAACTGACGGAGGAAGTGCTGACGGTCATGGAAAACCTCGCCAAGGGTGGCATGACCATGATCCTTGTTACCCATGAAATGGCCTTTGCACGCCGTGTGGCGACCGAAACCATCTTCATGCACAAGGGTAAGATCTGGGAACAGGGCCGCTCGGTAGAACTCTTCGCCAATCCGCAAACACCGGAACTCCGGCAATTCGTCAAGGCCGATGTGAAATAGCGCCTGATCCACAAGGACATATCCATGACTACTGAAATCGTACAACTGTGCCCGCTGATCCCGGCACTGGAACAAGAACTCGCGCAGCGCTTCACTGTTCATCGCCTGTTTGAGGCGGCAGACAAGGTGGCATTCCTTTCTGAAAAGGGTACTGCAATCCGCGGCGTCGTCACCGGTGGCCATATCGGCCTGCCGGCGGATATCGGCGCCGCACTCCCCAATCTCGAGATCGTCGCCATCAACGGCGTCGGTTTCGACAAGGTGGATTTGGCGGAAGCCAAGCGACGCGGTTTCCGCGTTTCCAACACACCGGATGTTCTGACGGCGGATGTCGCTGACCTCGCGCTCGGTCTTGTTCTGGCGCAAGCGCGCAAGCTGCCGCAGGCTGACCAGCATGTGCGCACGGGGCAGTGGCTGAAGGGTGATATGGGCCTTTCCACCCGTGTGGCCGGCCGCCGCTACGGCATTTTTGGCCTTGGCCGCATCGGTCAGGCTATCGCCAAAAGGCTGGAAGGCTTTGATGCGCGCATTTCCTACACCGCCAGAAACCGTCGCGACGTTCCCTATGATTATCACGACAGCATCGAGGCTCTGGCCGCCAATTGCGACGTGCTGATCATCGCCGCCGCCGCCACCGCCGAAACGCGCCATATCGTCAACGCGGATGTGCTGAAGGCTCTCGGTCCCCAGGGTGTGCTCGTCAACGTGGCGCGTGGTTCGCTTGTGGATGAAAAGGCACTGGTCGAGGCGCTTTCGAGTGGCACGATCGGTGGCGCAGCGCTTGACGTCTTTGAGGATGAGCCACGTGTGCCGGAGGCGCTTTTCGCCTTCGAAAACGTCACGCTCGCGCCGCATGTCGGCAGCGGCACGCACCAGACCCGGCGCGCCATGGCCGATCTGGTTCTCGCCAATCTCGACGCGCATTTTGCCGGTAAAGAGCTCCCCACACCTGTCGTGTGATGGATAAGCAATTGACGGTTGCAGTCAAACGCTGCAGCCGTTGCAGCTCATGAGATTGGCTACGAAGTCCTGCAGCTCACGGTTCAGTGCTATGAAGTATTGAATGGGAAAAGCTTGTTTCACGGCGCAGATGCGCCGTGGCTCAATGCCAGCTCAAGGCTGGCATGTTGCAGGAGAGGTTTTGCCTTTGCCGACAATCTGATCGCGCGGTATTTGTCGCGCCATTTCGCTTCAATCCCCCGCCGCCGTTCATATTTATATAATATGTATAATCCTACTATTCTGCTTCCTTATACAGTAACGAGGCGGATAGTTGCGTTCCAAAGGCCCGAAGTCACGCTTGCAGAACCGGCCGCCGCGGACGAAGTCCGATGCGCCGCCATCCGACCGGCATGCGCTGCTTGAAGCGATGATCGATCATGTGCCGGATTTCATCTACGCCAAGGACCTGGAAGGCCGCTTTCTTTTCGCCAACCGTGCCATCGTCACCGAAAACGGCTTCGACACAGTCGAGGAACTGATCGGTCTCACCGATTACGATATTAACGGCGATGCGGCGCAGCGTGCCGGCATTCCAGAGACCGAGGCGCGGGTGATGCGCACGGGAGAGCCGGATCTCGGTTTTGAGGAACGCGCAATGCGCGGCGATATCGACCGCTGGCTGATGATGTCGCGCGTGCCGCTTAAGGACAAGAACGGCGCGATCATCGGTGTGGTTGGTGCATCCAGGGATATTACCCAGAAGAAAGCCTCGGAGCGACTGCTTCAGGCGCAGGCGCATATTCTCGAAATGATTGTTGGGGCGGCGCGTATCGAGGATTTTCTCGAAGAATTCGTGAAAGCCATCGAAAACCTCGCTACGGGTCTTGCCTGCGCTGTTCGCGTATTCGATGCCGCGGCCGGCGAACCCTCGGTCTATGCCTCACCGGCGCTTTCACAGCATGCGGGGGTGACAGCACTCATCTCCAGCGTCAGCGATCCCGAAAGCCTGACCTATCCCGCCGGTAATGTGGCCTTCAGTTTCGATATTCCCGCCAGCGAAGGCAATGCGCACGGTTTCGTCTGGTGCATGTTGGCGGGCCGCACACCGGATGCGGGGCTTTTGGAGTTCATCGCCGCCGCCGCGCGCATGGCGGGTCTTGCGATCGATCGCAAACGGGCGGCGGAACATATCGCGTTTCTTGCCGATCACGACATGCTGACACGGCTGCCCAATCGCCGCTTTCTGGATACGAGACTGCCGGAGATACTGGCAGCATCGGCAAAAGCGAAGCGGCATGTCGGCATCGGCTTTCTTGATCTCGATAATTTCAAGCAGATCAACGATACGCTCGGCCACAGCGTTGGCGATGCTTTGTTGTCCAAAACGGCTGAGCGCATCTCGCGCAGTCTCGGTCGAAACGATCTGGTGCTACGGGTGGGCGGGGATGAGTTCGTCATCATTCTGCATAAGCAGAAGGACGATTTCGAAAGCCGCCTGCAACATATCCGGGCTGCGGTCTCGCAGCCGCTGCGCCTCGGCAACTACGATATCAAGGTCACATGCAGCATTGGCATGGCATTTTTCCCGGAGCACGGGGAAACCACGGCGGAAATTGTCGCTGCGGCCGATCTTGCGATGTATGAGGCCAAGCATAGCGGGCGAGATGGCATTGCAACCTTCACGCCGCGTATGGCGGACGATCTGCGGAAGAAGTTCACCCGCATCGAGGAATTGCGCAAGGCGGTAGAGAGAGATGAGTTCGTTCTCCACTATCAGCCGCAGGTCGATCTTCTGACCGGTCGCATCAGCGGCGTGGAGGCGCTGGTGCGCTGGCAGCACCCGGTGGAAGGTCTGCTCGGCCCCGCGGAATTCATCGGTCTTGCGGAAGAAACCGGCCTCATCGTGGAACTTGGGGAAAGCGTTCTGAAGAAAGCCTGCCTTCAGGCCCAGGCATGGTGCAATGCCGGGCTGCCGCCCGTCAAAATGGCGGTCAATATTTCACCCAGGCAATTTCAGGGCGGCCTTGTGGAGCAGATCAGGTCTGCGCTCACGCAATCCGGCCTTGCACCGTCTCTGTTAGAAATCGAGATCACCGAAACCCTCATCATTCAGGATGTGGAAACATCCGTGCGGATCATGCGCGTCATCAAGGAGATGGGCGTCAGCCTGGCACTGGATGATTTCGGCATTGGTTATTCCTGTCTCGGCATGCTCAAGACCTTCCCCCTGTCGTGCATGAAGATAGATCGGTCGTTCCTCACCCATCTGCCGGAAAAAACCAAGGACAGCGCCATCGTCTCCATCATGATCCAGCTTGCGGGGTCTCTGGGCATCGATGTCATTGCCGAGGGCGTCGAGACCGGCGAGCAGGCAGCGTTTCTGCGCGCTGCCGGCTGCCCCTATGGGCAGGGTTATTACTTCAGCCGCCCGGTGCAGGCGGATGCGATCGACGCAATGTTGGGGAATATGATGACTTTCCCCGCTGGTCTATCGAACGACATGCAATAATTCCCACCTCGGTGGCCGGCCTCTAACCGGATTCGCCGGGCGCGAATTGGCGGAAGGCACGTTGCGCTGTCTTTGCCGCATAGTGGCGTCGGGAGGGAGTGCGGCTATATCACCCTTCTTGCGACCCCACGCGGCATCAAAAGCCCTCATCCCCTCATCTTCATCCATGAAACTTGATGCCTTTCCCAAGCGATTGCGGGATTGGGCGCAAGTTTGTTCTAGTATTATAATTCAAAAATATTAGAACTAATTTGCGCTATAACTAAGTAATAAATATCGAAATCACCAAATAAAACAATTATATATTGTATATTAAA
>NZ_WJOK01000051.1 GCF_009649785.1 Agrobacterium tumefaciens
CTTATCGCTCGCTCAGTTCGCCCCAAGGGGCGTCGAGCCTGTAGAAAGTTCCATTGCTCGACCTTCTACCTACCATCACAAGTACAAGCGATCGGGATCAGCGTCACCGGTTGCTTGGTATCCTCATCGCTCTGGCAGATCGCGGATATATATTCAAGAAACGCGCCATCACTACCGTAGCAGATCAACTGTCTGCATTGTTAAGAGGCGATCAGTCATATCACTGGACTACTGCAAAGACAGGCCAAGCACTCGGTAAGAGCGAGGCGACCTTAAGACGTCGCCTGTCTGAAGAGCATCTGCGCTTTGAAGACATCCTCGTTGACGTCCGCATGCACCATGCAATGATCCTGCTCCAGACGACCACGATCAGCATTTCTGATATTGGCAATACTTGCTATCAAACGCGCGCCAGGTTTTCAGAAAGGTTCGAACCAAATTCGGCTGCTTGCCTTCACGAGTGCGATAGCCTTGGCCCGACCTTCCTGATCCAAGTAGTGAACACTCATGAGCGTTCCAACAAAAATCGCGCGGAACGTTAGGACTCCTGTTTCGCGCACCAACGTCTCGACGCCGTGACGCTCGATTAAGTGATGAAAGACGCTGGTTTTACACCTGCAGCATTCTATGGCGGCTTAAGATCCAAAGATGACATTTTCGAATGTTCTTCGGCAATGTGAGCACTAAAATTGACAGAGCTGGCTGCTGTTCTGATATGCGTAAACGTACCTATTGGAGCTGAAGATGCGCGAAATCGAAGAAATCACCTATCCACATGTCGGCGAAACCCGCTGCAACGCCACCGCAATTCGTCAAGCGGCGCGTCATATGACGCGTTTCTACGATGCGGCTATGGCAGCTATCGGCTTGCGCGGCACACAATATACGACACTTCTTTACCTCTCCCGGCAAGGACCAATGACGATCGGCAGTCTGGCAGACGCTATGGTTATGGATCGCACGACTGTCGGTCATCTCGTCAAACCGCTTGAGCGCGACGGTTTACTGCGCATCGATTCCGATCCAGAAGATCGGCGATCGCGACTGGTCAGCGTAACCGAAGAGGGCATGCAGCGGGTTCGTGACGGATATGCCGCGTGGGAAAAGGCGCAAGAAGTCTTTGAGGCCAGTTTTGGTGCAGAGAAAGCGGAAGGAATGCGCAGGACAATGGCAGCGGTCGTAGCGACCCGATTGCCGCTGGCTTAAACCCGAGCGAAGCTATACGGTTCGCCGTAACACCTTCAAAAGAATGCGCTGAGTGAAGCTTTGACTGACTGCATAGCCCTTATCAGGCGAGGCTGGTGGGCATAGCCGGGCATCAGGTCTCACAGTGGTTTGCAAAGCCACACTGTAAAGGAGACCGGCTATGACCAGGCGCGACGTCACCGCATCTGCCCCAGTCTGGCAGCAATTTGGACGAC
Organism: Agrobacterium tumefaciens; assembly: GCF_009649785.1. Lineage (GTDB taxonomy): Bacteria > Pseudomonadota > Alphaproteobacteria > Rhizobiales > Rhizobiaceae > Agrobacterium > Agrobacterium tumefaciens. Next base: position 1,422 of record NZ_WJOK01000051.1, read on the forward strand.
ATCGTTGTCTTCGCAGTCGGCATCATCCTTACCGCCACCCTGTTCCGCTTCATCGAAGAGGCGATCAACATGCTTTTCGCTGCGCGGCGCAAAACGATGAAGCCGTGCAAGCACCGGCTCCTCCTCAAGTCGACGACGTGCTGAGAAAGCGCTTCCTTCTCCGCCTTCAACGCGGCGATTTCGGCAGCGTGTGCTGCCAACTGCGCCATCAAATCGGCAACGGTGGGACTGCCAGTTCGTACCATAGTCGTTTTGAATCTGAACCGTCGCTCCGCGTCAACCGACCAAGCTGCCTCAGCCGGCGACTTGGTATTGCCGCACCGGATGGCGGACTATTGCGTCAATATCGATGCCGTCAAGGATCCAATGGAGCTGCTCGGTCGAAAGCGTCAACACCGCAGACTCTCGGCGTGGCCACCTGAACTTGTCTTCCGTCAACTTCTTCAGGACCATGACAAAGCCCGACCGATCAAAGAACAGCAGCTTCACCCGGTCCCGCCGACGATTGCAGAAGGCAAACACCGCAGGGGCAAACGGGTCCAGCGCCATCGTCTCCTGACCAGGACCGCAAGGCTGTTGATGCCAGCCCTGAAGTCGATCGACTCCCGATGCAGGTAGACCTTCAGATCAGCGCCCAGTCTGAACATGACCCAACGCTCCTATAATTGCGGCCAGCCCATTCTCATCGTCATACTCAACGGTCGGGCTGATCCCGTTCGACAGGAGCGCACTCACCTTGGACGCCTGATGCGACTTGCGCAACGGCACGCTCTTCGTCACTAAATCGCCGCCAGAATTCGGAGGCATATCTGGAGCAATCTGAACCGGAACGAATGCCGAGACCGGAAGGCAGAGGACGCTCTTCCATTGCCTTCTTTATCCACTTGCGAACGAGATTGGCATTCACGCCGTGTTCCCGCGCAAGTCGAGAGACCGAAACGCCAGGTTCTAAACACGCTGCGACGAACCGATCACGCGAAGCAGGGTCATATCGACGGCGGCCGTCGCGACCAACAAGCCGCACCTGCGGTTTAGGAGCATCTTCATCCATGATTTGGTGTCCACCTATTTTGGTGGACACTTCATGCCGCAGAGCGTTGCGTTTCAGAAGGTGCGCCGAAATTCGCGCTTACAATCTTTCGACGAAAATTCGACGACAGCAGACTTTTCTCTCACAAACGAAGCGCCGTGCCGACAAGCGCAATTGGACCTGGTGCCAGCACAGGGCAAATCGGCAATTATCCGAACGTAACGGCTATGAATACGACCTGACATGCGGCTGCATAATTGGAAGGAACGTCAAATCGCTGCAACTCGCGCTGAGACAATGATAATCCGTTACTCTCGTCGGAACGATCTACAATCAATCCGGCCGGGATGAGGGACGACAGACGAAATTTGGTTGCCATGGTACTGATACCTTTCTGATAACCGCGCCAGTCTTGGCGAAGAAATCATCAAGTGTGAGTCAGATCCAATGTTCCATGCTTAAACAAACACTTCGCGACACCATCCTAACCGGTTCGGCCAAGCCGCGCGCATCGTGTCGTCGCTTTTGCTCATCCGGACGGAAAGCACCGCACGGGCGTGTCGCACATCTATGCATACCACACGCATGCAGATCTTCTTCAGTTCATGCCAGAGCTAGCTCGACATGGCACCAATCTCAAAGCCAACGCGTTCAGAATCCGGTGCTTCTTCAAAAGCAGCGCCGCTAAAAGCGCCACATCCGGCTTCGTGCGGCACTCGAAGATAAGACGACCGGTCGTCAGAATTCCTCAAGCTCAACCCTCTGGGTAAATTGGCGGTGCTGACGACTGACGGAACGGCTACTTGCGTATCCGTTGCTATTATGAGTTTTACATCCAGCCGTTCCGCTGTTTGGCAGAACAACTGAGGAGCATGGTCGGTAGTGGCAGCGCGTATGTGAGTTTGAAAATTATACGCGCGACTTCATCGAGATGGAGATCGTACGCCCGTTATTGCGAGGCGAAGAGAAGGATGATCTAGAATCGATGCGCGCTTCGGCACGCCGTTTTATGGATGTTTTCGGCTGGATGGATCGCAATCTTTCTCATGCCCACCTCGGGTTGAATACCACGCGGCCACAACCGATAGATTCGCACAATTGAGAATCGACCGCGTGGTATTATTGCGGCGACAGCAGACTTGCTACTTCGGTTAAATACGCTCGTCGATGAGCTTCTGCCGAGTTTAGGGGGCTAGGACCTTGAACTCGGACGCCCCGGAATATGGCTTAGAATTGACTTTGAGAACCCACCGTCAACACAAAGGTCTTGTCCGGTGATGTAACTCGCAAGCGGGCTGATTAGGAACTCAATCGCATTGGCGATGTCTCGTGGCTCGCCGATCCTTGAAAGCGGGATCAAACCCTCTCTTGCCTTCTTGATCTCTGGATTCTGATACATCTTTTCAGTCATTGGCGTGTGAGTCATTCCCGGGGACACTACATTCGAGCGAATTCCAACCGGTGCCCATTCTAAAGCAAGGGTCTGCGCGAGCATTGTTAGAGCGGCTTTAGTTGGACTATACGCGCCCGAACCCGCATGGGGCATTTGGCCAGACATTGAAGATGTGAAACATGCTGCGCCTCGGGTCTCCTTCAAATGCGGGTATGAGTGTTTGGCTAATAGCCAGGCTCCACGGAGATTTACCTGGAACATTCGGTCCCAGTCGGCGACCGAGAGATCACAGATATTTGCTGGGCTTGCGGTACCCGCATTCGCTACCAGAGCGTCTAAGCCTCCAAACGCAGACACGGTTGTTTCCACCAACCTCGGCGCAACTTCGACGTCACCAAGGTCGCCAGCCAATACGATGGCTTCGCTGCCTAACGCGCGTACCGCGCTTGCAACTTCATCCTGTCCTTCGGACGCGCCGTATCCGCAAACAGCGATCTGCGCACGTTCACCTCTTGATGCTGCAGTTTCGGCAATGCGGATACACACTGCCGCGCCAATTCCACGACTTCCGCCGCTTACCAGTGCTCTCATCATTTGCCTCCTTCTGATCGCCTTTCCATTTATGGAAATACTTTCTGAAATGCAATACAATTCTAGATAATTCAATTTTCCGAGGCGGGAAAGGCGCCCGCGGTTCGCGCTTCTTTAGAGCCTTACAAACGGCCCTTCATTTTTTAGATGGCCTGCGGCCCGACGCGGGACATGAAAATGAACTACAGGTAGCCGCCGGACGACAACGAGCCATACGCTCTATCGAGCGTGCGTACCTCTCGCCGGAACCGTCAGGCGCATCCTAGCATGTGCACGAACAAGAGGGTTACGCAGCGACATAGGCCCGCACTGCAGGGGCGGGGAGCCACCTAAACTATCGAGGACGGGCGACTCAATTGTAAGCGTCAGATTAGGATTTCAACGAGGGCGTGGCAGCATGCGCAACCTGTCATGTCCACCTCGACCCAGAGATTGCCACTAAGCTCGGTGAGCGCAGCGAGGACGAAAAAGAACTGCTCGAGGGTAGCGAGGTCTACGACCCGGATCGATCACGATTGTCCTGTCAGGTGTTCGACCTGTCGCTCCTTGGTGAAACAGAGGTCGAGTTGGCACCTGAAGATAGCTAGCTCAGTTTAGCTGCGACAGCCTGCCGTAAGAGTCTCAGCGGATGTCCGGTCGACCCGCAACAGCGCGCGTGTCGTTTCCGATCATGCAGCGCGGGGGCATGAAAGGAACGGTTGCGGGACGGCGGCTCTCAGGATAGCGATGGTGCGAGGAGTGAAATGATTAGGGCCGGGTCTTCTTCCGTGCCGCCACGCTCTCAACGAGTGTTTTCAGCGAATTCGAATAATCCCGGGGATAGTGTCAGCGATCTGACCGCTCCCGGGTCAGCAGGGGACCGTGTGGTGTTTCTAAAGGCTGCAGCCATCTTCAGCTAGCCATTACTGAAGAGCGTGGACTATGATTATATGTCTCACCGCCACTCGAGGACCTTATGCCACTTAATGATTTTGTCGATCGCGTCATGGAAATAATCGAACTGCTCGCTGAGAAGCCTGCGGGCATGAAACTGAGTGAGATCGCTCAGCAGCTCGACATACCCAAAAGTGCTGCCCATCGGCTGCTTAACTCTCTCTCCCAGCGGGCTTTGTCGATCAAGACGAGATGAGCCAACGTTACTGCATGACCGTGAAGCTCGCAGCGGTGGGCCTTCGCTTCCTCAGTGCCTCCGGCACTTCTGATATCTGCCAGCCCTCCCTTGATCGGCTCGCCAGACATACTGGAGAACTGGTCCGTCTAGCGGTCGTGCATGGTGACGGATTGCTGTGGATCGCGAAAGCGCAGGGATCTTCGTCTCCGCTTCGATATGACCCGTACCTCGGAAATCCGGTAGACCTTCACTCAACTTCGGTAGGTAAGGCCTTGGCTGGTGACGTTAGATGAAGAGGTGGCCGTAGCGCTCGTCAAATCCAAAGGCTTCAAAACTACGGTTGGCAGCGGAATGCCCATAGCTCACGACGAGGCCTCCCTTCGAGCCGAGCTTGAGGTCACCCGAAAGCGCGGCTACGGTGTGTCCATAGAGGAGGGCGAACTCGGCACAAGTGCGATGGCCCAAGCAATTTTGGTAGGGCGGGATCGCGTCGCCGTCGGAACTATAAGCATCGCGGGGCCGGCAGCTCGGCTGACACGAGAGCGAATGGAAGAGTTCGCTCCCGTACTCGACACGATAGCTGTTGAGATTGCCGAGCTTTGGCCGGCACGGCAAGTCGTTAATCTGGCTAATGGCAATAAGCGCGACAGTGTCGCAAACGGCTGAGCTCGTTTGGTACTGAAAGAATAACAGTGGCGACTCGACAATCTAATCACCGTTCCCTGCGCGAGGCCACTATCCGCGGCTAAGGTGCGCTCTGGGACGAAGATCACAGTGCAACGCGCTCGCTAGACGCACAGGTCGGGCGGCGGAGGCGGTGTGCACGCTAGCTCTGTGAAGTGGGCCTTCCTGGAATATGGCTGAGGATAGACTTAGAAAAGCCTCCATCCACGCAGAGATCCTGGCCAGTCACAAATCCCGCATTCGGCCCCATTAAAAACTCGATGGCGTTGGCAATATCCTCGGGCTCTCCGATCCTGGAGAGCGGGATGAGGTCTTCTCTCGCTTTCTTCAACGTTGGATCGGCATACATCTTTTCTGTCATGGGGGTGCGCGTCATGCCTGGCGATACAACATTCACTCGTATGCCATCCGGTGCCCACTCCAGTGCCAGAGTCTGCGCCAACATGGTCAACCCTGCCTTGGCGGGACTGTAAGCGCCGGATCCAGCGTGAGGATGCTGGCCTGACATCGAGGAGACGAAACATACGGCACCACGCTTTTCCTTTAGATGCGGATAGCAGCTTTTCGCAAGCAGCCAAGGACCCCGAAGGTTAACGGCAAGCATGTGATCCCAATCAGCAACTGACAATTCGGATAGGCTCCCGGGGCTCGTTATCCCAGAATTGGCCACAAGGCCGTCGAGACCTCCGAATGCTGCCACTGCAGCCTGGACCAGCGTCGCTGGCACCTCGGGGTCACCCAAGTCTCCCGACAGCAGGATTGCTTGTCCGCCTGTCGCGCACACGGCTTGGGCAACGTCCTCTTGTTGTCGAGACAACCCATGACCGCATACCGCAATCTGAGCACGCTCTCCTCTCGATGCCGCTGCTTCAGCAATTCGGATACAAACCGCCGCGCCAATTCCGCGACTTCCTCCGCTGACCAACACTCTCATGGGCCTAACTCCTCCTAGATCGAAGTCGACGGGATCCAAATTCCGCGCTGCTGCGGAGTCTGGTTTCGATGGATGTTATCCAGGATCGGGGCAAGCGCGAGCGTAGCCTCGTCGGTGATGATGATAACAGAGCACACGAAGGATGGAGCAAGTGTCACGCGGAGATGCTCCAGCCTCGTTTCTTCAGTTCCTCAACTCCATCGTTGATTTCCTGAAGGGGTTGTTCTTCACGAATGATTTCAAGAACAACGTCATCAACACTGAACACTGAGGCCACTGCTTGCCCTAAACCTTCAAAATCGACAATGCCCGTGCCTATAGGATCATGTCCCCACACGTCTGTACCCGTGTCAGAAATATGTACGAGAGCAATGTGTGAATGATGCTCCAGGAGAGCGGCAACTGGATCCTCGCCTATGTAAGCAGCGTTCGCGACGTCATAAACAATGCTGAGATTCTTATCTCCGATCTTGTCTACAAGATCGACCAATTCACCGATCGTTGGCCTGAAGCAATATGGGGTATTCTCCATAAGCAACCGCACGCCCGCTTGCTTGGCGACCGGCAGAAGCACGTCAAGACTTTCGGAAAACCACCCAAGGGCCTGAGGAATCGTGGGGGAGATCATTGGACGCCGTGTTCCTGGCGATATCACAACGTCGGCAACATCCCAATCGGCTGCCAGTTGCAGTACATCCTTGATGTGGTCTGTGCTTTTACGCCTCATATTGGCAGCGGGGCTGGCTAGGTTGATATCGTATCCACCAGCATTGAGCGATCGGACTCTCGCCCCGTGATCCTGCAGTTGCTTTCTCGCATCCGTGCGCGAACTCGCCGACATTTCGACCGGCCAGCAGTGTGGAGAACTGATGGGCACTTCGAAAACCTTGAACCCATGCCGGACAAGTTCTGAGATGGCTTCGATTGCAGTGGACTTCCAAAGGTATGAGAAAGTATTGATGATCATCGGTGCCTCCTAGCCGCGTCGAACGCGACATCTATTTTTCCGAAATACGTAGATTCTCGTCGCGGACTCCCCGCGACTGTCAGCCGGTGCCGGTTCCGGAAGAGATGTTCCGATCATCGGGGCCAGCGAAGTTTGTTGAGATAGTCTGCGCTTTCCAGAAGCGCGCTGTTAGGTTCAGATGAAACAACTTCAAAAATTGAGGGTCCGTTATAGCCTATGCGCTTTAAAGCCTCGGCAACGGCTTCGAACTTTACTTCGCCTCCTCCGACTGGATCATGACGAAAATCGCTCAGCGGCGTATCCGCCAGGTAGATTGCTGAGAGGTGCTCTTTGATTAGAGAAATCGCGTCTACCGCAGGGTCGCGTCCAAAGGCCGCATTTGCAACGTCATAGCC
>NZ_WJOK01000052.1 GCF_009649785.1 Agrobacterium tumefaciens
TTCATCCAAGCATCGCTGCTCGCAAAATTGGTGTTGTCTCATTAAAACGTGACCGTCAAAGTCTATTCAATCAGAGCCTGAATTCCTTCAGACCCCGCAAGCTTCGCCGCCCACGTTTCTCTTTCTTCTCATATTCAATTGTCAAAAAACAGACCGCTCAATGCAGTCACAAAATCAAACCCCAAAAGCAAAAGCCCTTGGAAAACAACAAGCAGTCAGCTCATCAACATGATTTCTTTAGAACGAAAGACTTCGTCGCCAGCAGCGCCGCCGCCCTCGTTCAGTGAGCGGACTTATAGAGAGCAGCTTGCGCTTACGTCAATGGGCAAAAAAGAAAATCCTTGGAAAAAAAAACGGGTGCCAAAGTTCCGTAAAATAATCAACACTTTGGCAGCGTCGACGTCGTCTGGACAGATATTTCCAGAATTACCATGGCATTTTTAGTAGTCGGCTTTCACCATACAGAGTCTTACGCCTGCTCAAATTGTCGAATAGAGCTTACTACGGCGGTGGTTGGGTTCGCCATGACTGCAAGCTTGATCGCCGAAACATTTCGAGTGAGTGCTATCCTTGAGGATAGCCAATTCCAAACAGCAGAATGGAAATGCTCGAAATGTCTGATGGTTCTTGGGTAGATTGGTTTCCTTTCGTCTTTTTCCCGGCCAAGATCATAGTGCTCGGCATAGGCATGTATTATGCGATCAAGTGGCATCACGATCAGGCGAAGAAAGATAGCGAGACCAAAGGGCGCTGAGCGAGCCCCTGCTGTCCGTTGCTCAAGCCCGCATTGCGTTGCTGACTGAAGGCGACGAGAGCGGCAAGCAGTTGCAGCGTCTCCCCGGCGAATTATCAGCCTCATAACTGTCGCGCAACAACGGGCGAACTATGTGAGAACATCCGCGCCAATTGTTCTACATTAGATTTTTCCCAATGAGAGCATTGGCTTACCTCTATCAAAAGCCGCTCCAGATAGCTGGAAGCGGCATGCTTGATGAAATAAATAGAATACGAGTAGCCAATATTCGGGAAAGTATTTGAGCTAGAAAAACGTTGCTCGTTCCCATGAAACGTGGAGATCAATCGAGACTTTCACTCAATTTGTCAATTAGCTCTCAAGGATATGCTTAATCTGTAAGCCTCCGCCCATGGCCTCAACGACAGTGCGCCAGCCGTTCGGTGCGCCTTTCCGATTGGGTCCCAGGTCGCTATCGCCTCGTAGAGCGGAGGTTGATCCAGATTTTAAGCGTCAAAACACCTGTTTGCAGGTATACCCAGATAGATTATCAGCCCAAAAAGTGTCATGCCCGGGGTGTCACAAGCGCCAGGAGGCCCACAGCTCATGTGGGAGCTTACGGCATAGTAAATGAGATACGCAATCGATCCAGAGCCCGCTATGTCGTAACACACCGCTCCGGTTCCAAAATCGCGTTATTCCGGATTTAAGACATCATAAGTAATTCTTTAAATTTGAACTAATCGATTATGGATCATATGCGATCCTAAAACTATCGGCTGTTTCGCCCATCCCGATCCGGGCCGCGCCAACGATACAGCGGAGGCATTTATGGTCGTTGTCGTTGAAAACACGCAGCACGCCTCCACTTTTATTCCTTCACAGCAAGACGCACGCCCGTCCTGCCGCTCACTTCGGCACTATGGGGAGCGCGTTCCCGTCAGGACAGGCTGGATCAACGCGTACCATATTCCGTTGCAGTGGACGCCCGTTCTCGGGGCTTGCCGAGCCATATCCACTTCCCACTACGGTCAAGATAGAACGAGGGCCGCGCGTACAATGGTGTGACGGGTTGCCTAACCGCCTTCTGGACACGCTTCCCGTCAGACTGGATCGAACATGTCCCTGACTTCCGGATCGGCAAAGTAGGCAAGCTTTTCAGCGAAAATTGGTCGTTGCCCGGCCAGGAACAGCAATTGTCCGTGCGCCGGCAGATTGCGCACCTCATCAGGGCGCGGCGGCTCGCATCATGTTCTTGAATGCGTCCCGAGAAAGTCGCAACCGGTTCATGGAGCGCCCTGCCCGCTGTCGCCACCCTCTCCCGTGCCCGGCAGTCCTTGTCCGATCAGATCGGCAAACAGCGCCTTGTCATTGTCACGCGTCAGAAAGCCAGGCAGTTCGCGGCGCAGCCAGTCATCGAGCTGTTGCTTAAACTCCTGATCATTCGCGGTCTCCAGGTGATGCAGAACGAGCGAGCCGATCAGGACCTTGCGGCGCATATCGTTGTTGCGCTCGGTTTTCGAGAGACGGGCCTTGAGGGCGGACCGTTGCGCATCCAGTTCAGCCAGGCGCTGTTCGATTGTTTTCCTTGCCACGATTGTTCCTTTCGATTGCGGTCGCACCGGAACTGCTGCTGTTGACCGCGGCTTTGCTCCTGGAAGACAGACCAGTTTCTATGAGGAGATCGACATAGCGATTGTGAGAGTAGGTTTGACCATATGGTTCATGACGCTGTGGTCGCCGTCACCTGAGTACAGGAGACTTTGTGCTACCAGTGAAGCTCAGTCGCTGGCGTTCGCGGCCTGTTCGAGCTTTTCGATGTGCTCGCGGCAAAGCGTCTCAACCAGCTTATGAAGTTCCGCGGTCCGCTCCTGAAGCCAGGTGAGCGCCTCTTCGGAAACCTCGAAACGCTTCGAATAGCGTGCCTTGACGTAGGCCTCATTCAGGATGTTGTACCATGTGGTAAATCGTTGACGATCGCGCGGCCAGATGTCGATCAGACGGCGATCCCTATCCTCTGAAAGTCCACGCAGGAATTTGAGGTTATGTGAGGCCGGCGTGTAATTTGTGTGCGTCAGCAGATAGCAGGAGTAGGCTGTTTCAACTGATTGGTGGAGATTGAATGTTGCGAGGTTGATGTTTTCTTCCTGCACAAAGAATTTCGAACCTTTCAGAAAGTCGACTGCGTTCCTAAACTGCTTTTCAAAATGCTCCTCGGCCACCCTGATTGCATCGGCTGGGCTGAGCTGTTTCGCCTCGGCGAGTTCCCTATCGTCGAGTTCGTAAAGCGCAATGCCATCCCGTCGGATGTCGCTGAAGAAATATTGCCCTTCCTGCAGGAAATTGCTGATCTCCCGAGCACCATGGACAATGAGGCTAACAGGCGTCTCGATCTCCTTGTCCCACATCAGCCGGTCTGTTGCCTTGTCCCAGTACCTGGGATCGGCCAATTCCTTGTTGCTGACGATGACAAGAATGTCGAAGTCCGAGCGGTAGCCTTTCGACGTATGTGGTTCATCCACCCAGGTGCCACGCGCGTAAGAACCGAACAGAATGATTTTGAAAATCCGCCCATCCTTCTTGGCGTCAGACTTGGAGCGCTCCACCAGATCAGCAAACTCTTCCTGGATAATTCCGACGACGCGCGCGAGCTCGCGTTGCTTTCGTTCCGGCAAATGTTCAAGGCTGGTCTTCATGTCTGCTCCGTTTCTGGACGGTATCCTGTATGGTCCATTGTAAACTTCTTTGAAACTCAGATTTTTGGCAGCCGCCAATCAAATGCCTGTCTCCTGCACGCAAATTCTTCCGGCGGGTTGCCTGCGCGCACTCCTCTATGTCGAGCCGCGCCTGCAATATCTTCCTCCAATCTTCCAGCTCGCTTATCCCTTGTCCTCTGTCCCTGATCCGTCGTGCGATCGACCTGCGCCTATCGCCCTCCCCTGATTGACGCGATTGTGTCCCTATTCAAACACGAGCAATTGCCACTTGGCGACTACTACTTTTAGTAGTCGAAATGCCCGTTCGTTGTTGCTAGCGTCGCCACCGGTAAACAGACAAGGGCGCACTTACGACTTGCGGCGCGTTTGGGCGTTTGGTCTCCCCGTTTGCGTATCGGAGATTTCGTTTGGCGATTTATCATCTCAGCACGAAACCTGTCTCGCGCTCATCTGGCCGCAGTGCTGTGGCATCTGCCGCCTACCGTTGTGCTGTTCTTCTCGTCAATCAACGCGATGGCCTTGTGCATGACTTCACCCGGAAAGAGGGTGTCGAGCATAAAGAGATCGTGCTGCCGGACGGTCTTTCTGCCAATTGGGCTTTGGATCGTTCGGCTTTGTGGAACGCTTCAGAGTTTGCAGAAAAGCGAAAAGATGCCCGCGTCGCTCGTGAATTCGAAATCGCGCTTCCGCATGAGCTTTCGCCAGAGGGACGACTGAAGGCTGCGCGTGCCTTTGCTCAGGATCTGGCAAACCGCTATGGCGCGGCCGTGGATTTTGCAATCCATTCGCCAAGTGAGCATGGTGATATCAGGAACTACCATGCGCATGTTCTGATGACGACGCGACAGGTTGGCATAGCCGGCCTTGGCGAGAAAACTCTTCTTGAGCACAAGAACGCACGGCTGTTGGCAAATGGCATGGCGACAACCGACATGCAGCTTCGCGATATCCGGCAGGCATGGGAAGGCATTGCCAACCGTCAGCTTCAACGCGAAGGCCTGGATGTTCGCATCGATCATCGCTCGCATATGGAGCGCGGCCTTGAGTTGTCGCCGACAGAACATATGGGCGTGCATGCGTCGCAGATGCAGCAGCAAGGAATGGCCGTCGAGCGCGGGCGGCTGGATGACGAGGCAGCACGGCAAAATGCCGAGCTGATCCGCCAAAAACCGGAACAGGTTCTGACGCTGATCAGCCATGAGAAGAGCGTGTTCGATCGCCACGATATCGCCAAAACCTTGCATCGCTACATCAACGATGACGCACAGACATTCCAGAACGCCTTTGCGGCTGTCATGGCGTCGCCAGCACTCGTGGAACTTCAGGCTGAGCGCACCGATGCCGAGACAGGCGAAGTGTCCAATGCCCGCTATTCGACGCGGGACATGATCGATCTGGAACTTGGCATGGAGCGATCGGCGGAGCGGTTACATCAGGCGCAGTCCCATGGTGTCGATCCTCGCCATGTCGAGCGTGCGATGGAGAAGCAGGATAACGCCATTCGCAAAAGCTCCAGCGGACTGTCGGCTGCGAGCGATCCTTCAGCCGGATTGTCGGACGAACAGCGTCACGCGATAAAACAAATTACAGGTCCAGAACGCATCGCGGCTGTGGTCGGGTTTGCCGGTGCTGGAAAGTCCACCATGCTGGCAGCCGCTCGCGAGGCGTGGGAGGCGCAAGGCTATCAGGTCCATGGTGCAGCGCTTAGCGGAAAGGCAGCCGAGGGTCTTGAGGAAAGTGCCGCTATTCAAAGCCGCACCCTGGCGTCATGGTCTTACAGTTGGGACCATGGCCGGGATCTGATCGGACGTAGTGACGTGTTTGTCATTGACGAGGCCGGCATGGTCGGGAGCCGTCAGCTTGCCCGGTTCATCGGAGAGGCTGAAGAGCGCGGCGCAAAGATCGTTCTTGTCGGCGACCATGAGCAGCTTCAGGCCATCGGGGCCGGTGCACCCTTCAGGGCGATTGCCGAGCAGATTGGTCATGTCGAACTTTCCGGGATACGCCGCCAGCGCCATGATTGGCAGAGAAAAGCATCGGTTGCCTTTGCGACCCACAAGACGGCCGAGGGCCTCGCCGCCTATCGCGATCACGGCGCCATCCACTTTGCGGACAGCCGCGAGAAGGCGATGGCGCAGATCGTGCGTGATTATCTTGCCGACAGTGAGAAGCCTACCGACGGCACCCGGGTTGCCATGGCGCATCGCCGCGCTGATGTGCGAGCCCTCAATGCCGCCATCCGCTCCGAGCTTCAGAACAGACAAAAGCTGGAGCGTGGCCCGGGGCTGAGCGACGGTACGGACCGTGGAGACCGTGGGGATGTTGGGGTCGGCAAGGACGGCGGAGAACGCGTGTTCCAAACCAATAACGGCAAACGCGCTTTCGCCGCCGGTGACCGGATCATCTTCCTCGAAAACAATCGCGACCTCGGTGTCAAAAACGGCATGCTTGGCACGGTCGAGCATGTGGAGCCGGGCAAGATTATCGCCCGGCTCGATGGCCGAGGCGGCGACAGTGTCAGCATTCCCACGGACAGCTATCAGGCGATCGACCACGGCTATGCGACGACGATCCATAAAAACCAGGGGGCGACAGTCGATCGCGCCTTTGTGCTGGCGTCGAGTACCATGGACCGGCATCTGACCTATGTTGCCATGACAAGGCATCGCGACAGCGTGCAGCTCTATGCCGACATCCAGGAGTTCACCAATGCGGGCCGACTGGTTGATCACGGCGTTGCGCCCTACGGGCATAACCGACAGGCGCGAGAAAACTATTTTGTGACGCTGGAGAACGACAAGGGCGAACGGCGCACGGTGTGGGGCGTCGATCTCAAGCGGGCCATGCGAGATGCATCGCCAAAGATCGGGAACAGGATTTCCCTGCAGAATGAAGGCGCCACGCCTGTCACGCTTCCGGATGGCACGCAGGCCGAGCGCAATGCGTGGCGTATCGTCAAGGGTGACGTTTTGGCGTACCAGCACCTGACAAGCCGTCTGTCGCGTTCCGGCGCGAAGGAAACCACGCTGGATTATATCAGCTACTTTGCCGAGCGGCGCGGGATCGCCAGCGACCAATGGATCGTAAACGACCAAGGGATCGGGCAAGAGTTTGGTGTCAGGAGCGAGATCGAACTTGCTTCCGGACGGGATGAGCGTCAAGAGGTCTTGTCCCGTGCGGCCCATCTGCAACGGGAGCAGCAGGACCGGCCATCGGAGCGTCAGCAGGTTTACGAGGAACCTGGCGGCGATCTGGCCGGTCCTGCTTACCGCGAAAATCCTCGCAATCAGTTCGCCCGAACAATCGATGACGGACGGCGCGACGACCGGATAGAGGACAGCAAAGGATACCGCCGCATCCGGTGGTCCGAACTCATGTCGCAAGACGGCACCGTCCCTGCCCCCACAGAAGCTATCGGCCAGCAATTGCCGATGGAACCCGGCAAGCCCATTCCGCTGGTGCCGGCGATCACGCGTCACGATCGCAGCATCGAAGAGGTGGCGCAGATGAGGGCGACGTCCATCATCGATCAGAGGTTCGATACGGTGGAATCGCTAGTGCGGCGTGCGTTCCGTGATCCAGAGGAAGTCGCTGCAAGACTGCGCGCCGCCATTACCGAGAGGGAAGGCAACGGCAAGATCATGGCGAAGGCCATGGCGGAGCAGCCCGAGCGGTTCGGGGAGCTACGCGGCAAGTCGGGTATGTTCGGAAACAACAAGGAGCGGACGGAGGCGCTGCAATATGCCAGGTCTCTCTCTGCCCATATCGGCTATGTCTCCGAGGCATGGGAGCGCCGGCTTGGCGAAGAACGTCAGAGCGAAC
>NZ_WJOK01000053.1 GCF_009649785.1 Agrobacterium tumefaciens
GTGCCGCATGATCTGCTTCGAATTTGCGCGGGACAAAAAAACGGCAGGCCTTTCAGTCTGCCGCATGCATTTCCGATAGTGACGTTGGGAGCGCTCGCGGTAGCGTCAGGCGGCCGCGCGCCGCAATGCCGTTGCAACCGTGTGGATATGGGCAGCGCCAATGCCGCAGCAGCCGCCGATCATGGTTGCGCCGGCATCCGCCCAGGAGCAGGCGAACCGCGAATAGACATCGTCGGTCAGGTCGGTGCGCGTGCCGTGCAGACCTTCATTGGCGGCGGAATCGCCCTGTTCACCTTCGAAGGCATTGGCATAAACGCCGATCTCAAGCGAAACGCCCTTTTCCGCAAAGACGGCGGATGCCGTTTCCACGGCGGCTTTCATGATTTCCGGCTTGCTGCAATTGAAAAGAAGGGCGGCAGCACCAGATTGCGCCGCCCATTCGGCCGCCGCCTTTACCGTTTCACCAGAGCGCAGCGCAGGCTCGCCGCCGCCTGTCGCAGCCGCATCGTCGTTCAACGTGAAGGAAATCCAGAACGGTTTGCCGGTTGCGGCCACGGCTTCCCGCACCGCTTCGCCTTCGGAGATCAGGCTCAGCGTCTCACCCAGCCAGACATCGACGAAGGGCCCGAGATTGTCGACCAGTACCTTCAGATAGTCCTGCACCCGGGTTTCATCGAAATTCTGCGGCTCATAGGAGCCGAAGATCGGCGGCAGCGAACCGGCCACCAGCACGTCGCGACCGGAGGCGTCCGCAGCCTCGCGCGCCAGCCTGCCGGAAAGGGCGATCAGCGATGCGCCATCCTTCTGGAAACGCTCCTCGCCGATATGGAACGGCACCAGCGCATAGGAATTGGTGGTGACGACATCGGCACCGGCCTCGATGAATTCCTGATGCACCTGCCGCACGATATCAGGTGAATTGATGAGCGCCAGCGCCGACCATTCCGGCTGTTTCAGCTCGGCGCCGAGCCGCTGCAATTCGCGGCTCATGCCGCCGTCGAGAATACGGATAGTGCCCATGTTCATGCTCCTTGAACGGTTTACCGCCGGACCGGCACCTGCTGTTCGATGAGACCGAAACAGCGGGCGATGATGGCGGTGAGAATGAGATAGAAGACGGTGACGACGATCAGCGGCTCATAGACGAGCAGCGTGTCCTGCCGCACCTTGTAGGCGACGGCGTAGAGGTCCATCACCGTCACGGTAAAGGCAAGCGGCGTGGCTTTGAGCTGCATCACCACCTCGCCCGCAATGGTCGGCAGCGCGATGCGGATGGCGCGCGGCAGCCAGATGCGGCGAATAAGGGTGAAACGGCCCATGCCGAAAGCCCGGCCCGCCTCCAGCTCACCCTTTGGCACAGCCAGCAACGCGCCGCGCAGAACCTCGGCCTCATAGGCCGCGTAATTCAGTGTGAAGCTGACGGCGGCGAAAAAGAAGCCCTCGCGCAGCACCGGCCACATGAAACTCTGACGTAAGCCGGGGATCATCGGCAGAAACGAGCCGACGCCATAATAGAGCAGCCAGAGCTGGATCAGAAGCGGTGTGCCGCGAAAGAAGGTGCAATAGGCGCGCGCCAGAATTTTTGTCACCCGCCCGCCGCTGACCTGCGCGAAGGCAAGCCCGATAGCGAGAAGAAAACCAATGCTGACGGAGATGACGAGCAGCGCCAGCGTTTGCCAGGCACCGGACAGAAGCAGCGGCCAATATTTGGCGATCCATGAAAAATCCATGCCGCTTCCCCTTTATGCCAAGGCCGGCTGGCCGCGCCGCACACGGCGCTCCAGCAGCGAAAAGACGAGGTTGGAAACCAGCGTAATGGCAAGGTAAAGCAGGGCTGCGGCAAGAAAGAACAGGAAATATTGCTTGGTGCTGGCCCCCGCCAGCCGTGTCGCAAGCGCCAGTTCCTGATAACCGACAACCGCCACCAGCGCGCTATCCTTCGTTACCGCAAGCCAGAGATTGGCAAGGCCCGGCAGGGCGTTCGGCAACAGTGCTGGCAAGACCACACGGCGGAAACGCAAGGCCGGCGACATGCCGAAGGCGCGCGCCGCCTCGATCTGCCCGTTCGGAATGGCAAGGATCGCACCGCGCAGCACCTCGGTCATATAGGCACCCTGCACGAAACCCAGAACCGCAACAGCGGCAACGAAACCGTTGACTTCCAAAGGCGGCAGGCCTGCCAGTTGTAGCAGCCGGTTCAGGCCATCAGTGCCGGCGTAATAAAGCCCGACGATGAGGATCAGTTCGGGAACGGCGCGGATTGCCGTCGTGTAGAGATTGAGCAGAAGGCCAAGCGGCCTGTTGCCGGAGAGCTTGCCAAGTGCACCAGCAAGCCCGATGACGATGCCGATCAGATAGGCACCGGCGGAAATGGCAAGCGTCGACGCCGCACCCTTCAAAAGGGTGCCGCCCCATCCCGGAGGATAGGGTGACAGCAGTTGCAGCGTGGTTTCAAGGCTTGCCATTTATGTGACCGGTCAGGAGAAATTACTTACCGTAGATATCGAAGCTGAAGTATTTCTTGGTGATCTCGTCATACTTCCCGCTGGCGCGAACGGCGGCGAGAGCAGCGTTCAGCTTGTTCTTGAGTTCGGTGTCGTCCTTGCGCAGGCCGCCGGAAACGCCAAGGCCGAGGATTTCCTTGTCATCCGCAACGTTGCCCATGTCGGCGCAGCAATCCTTGCCGGCATCGCTCTTCACGAAGGCATCGAGAACGAGCGAGTCGCCGAACACGTAGTCGATACGGCCGGCTGCGAGATCCTGAAACGCCTCGTCCAGCGTCTGATAGGTCTTTTCGTCTGCGACAGCAGCGAAATATTTCTTGTAATATTCGGACTGGATGGTCGCGACCTGAATACCGATGGTCTTGCCCTTGACGTCTTCCGGCGCCGCACCCGGCTTGCCATCCTTGGCGCCGATCAGCTTGCTCGGCGTGTTGTAATATTTGTTGGTGAAATCGATGACCTTCTCGCGCTCTTCCGTGTTGGACATGGACGACCAGATAACATCGAACTTCTTCGTCTGCAGCGCCGGGATGAGGCCATCCCAGGAAAGCTCGACGATCGAGCATTTTTCCTTCATCTCCGCGCAGACGGCGTCCATGAGATCGATTTCCCAGCCCTGCCACTTGCCGCTGGCATCCTTGGCGAAGAAAGGCGGGTAGGATTCGTTCATGATGCCGAACCGGACATCGGCGCTGGCGGTGAAGGCGGAAACCGCAAATGCCGTTCCGGCAAGCAGCGTGGCGAAGAATTTCATTTAAAGTCTCTCCTGTTAAAACAAACGGCGAAGCGAAACGGCCATCACGCCAGCGCGCCGGTAAATTCCCTGCAACGGGCGCTTACGGGATTGCCGAACACCTGCGCCGGTGGCCCCGCTTCTTCCACACGGCCCTGATGCAGAAACATCACCTCGGTGGAAACATCGCGCGCAAAGCGCATCTCGTGAGTAACGAGCAGCATGGTGCGGCCTTCCTCGGCCAGATCGCGGATGACCTTCAGCACCTCGCCCACAAGTTCCGGATCGAGCGCCGAGGTGGGTTCGTCGAACAGCATCACCGCCGGCTCCACGCAGAGCGCGCGCGCAATCGCGGCGCGCTGCTGCTGCCCGCCGGAGAGGAACGCCGGATAGGCATTTTTCTTGTCGTAAAGGCCAACCTTGTTCAGCAGGGCTTCGGCCTTTTCCACCGCGTCCTGCCGCTTGACGCCGAGAACGTGAACAGGCGCTTCGATGACATTTTCCAGAACGGTGCGGTGGGCCCAGAGATTGAAATTCTGGAACACCATGCCAAGCCCTGTCCGCAGCTTTTCCACTTGCCGCCAGCTTTTCGGCACAGCCTTGCCGTCCCTGCCAATCTTCATGGCGATCTCCTCGCCATTGACGATGACCCGGCCGCGATCCGGCGTTTCGAGAAAGTTGATGCAGCGCAGGAAGGTACTCTTGCCGGAACCGGACGAGCCGATGATCGATATGACATCGCCTTTGTGGGCCTTCAGCGAAACGCCCTTCAAAACTTCGTGTGCGCCGAAGCTCTTGTGGATGTCATCCGCTTCGAGCGCACAGGCGCCTGTATCTGCCATTTATTGACCTTGCCGATCCGGTTCATTGCGTGTCGAGCAAAATGCGGAGCGGTTTTGCGACAGGACATGCATAACAACAAAGACTTAAGCCACGCATGTTTAGCGAAACCCGCTGCAAACGCGCGCAATATCAGGCTCTTTTACACATTTGAAACGAAAAATCATTTCAAAATATCATCCGCAAGCAACGATCTGCGCGATTTTCCCCTGATGCGCCTCGCCACGCTGGCCGCGTTACTGCCAGTCAGGGCCAATTGCGGTTCCGCCTGCGCCTCATCCTCGACAAGGCTGGCATTCGCCTGCAAACGCAGGCCCATCACGGCAACGACGAGGAAAAACCAGACGAAACCGGTACTGAGGAAGAACATCGTTTCCAGAAAGCCGTAGAGCAGGACATAAAGCCAGACGCCGACATACAACTTCGTCAGCGGGCTTTTGCGCGTGGCCTCATCCATCTTGCCGAGATCGCGAAGCGGCATCAGACAAATCCACGTCAGCACCAGAATAAGACCTGGCACGCCGCCGCCAAGCACAAGGTCGAAATAGCCATTGTGGGAATCCGGCGCCGTCGTTGCCCAGGTATTGTTCTCGGTGAAGCTCGTCATCAGGGTGTCGCTGCGCCAGAAGGCCTGGTAGCCGTATCCGACGATCGGGCTTTGGCGGATATAATCTATCGAGACGGTCCAGATATCGGTTCTGCCGGTGAAACTGGCGTCGATCCCCAGTTTCGTCAGCATCTGTGAAAAGACCGGATCAACGGTCGTGCCGACGATCACCACGGCGAAGGTTCCCAGAAGCACGGTCACAACAGCGTAACGCCATCTGGGCCAGCCCACGATGAACCAGCCCGTGGCGATGATGATCGGCATCAGGCCGAGCGCGGTCTTGCCACCCGACTTGACGAGAAAGATCAACGACAGCAACAGAACCGCCAGGCCGCCGATAAGGGACCAGCGCTTGCACAAATAAATCCCGACGATCATCAGCACCGCCATGATCGAGGCTGCCTCGTTCTTGTGGCGGAAGACCCCGCGCCAGTTGCCTACAAGGAGCGGCTCCAGCGCATCGCTTGCCTGATGGATCGACCGCGACGGCAGGACAGCAACGCCGAAATAACAGAGGAACAGGATGATCAGCACGCATGTGGCAAGCAGCGTGGTGAAATGCCGCTCGGTGCGCGGCAATTGCAGGAAGCAGCTGGCAAGCACGCAGATGATGGCGCACATGGCAAGCCGCCGCAGCGAAAACACCGGCGCGCCGCCCACCACCGAGGTAAAAATATACCAGCCGAAGATCGCGAGCATCAGCAAACGCGGCGTAAAGACAATGGAAGACGACCGCTCCTTTGCCATGAACGCCACGAAACTGATGAGCAGGATGATCGCGGTGAGCTGGTTGAGGAGGTTGGACCCGGCCGCCATGGCGGACCCCAGATAGGTCGAGGAAAGCGAGATATAGGGCGAGAAGCCGACCGTTAAATAAAAGAATGTCACATAAAACAGTGCATTCCGCCAGGCGGCACTCGCCTGCTCATCATGCGCTGCATCCATCAGGTAATTTTCTCTACCTTTTTCCATACGTTCTCACATCGTACCCGATGCTTCGTCTCGGTAAAATGAATATCCCGTCAAAACCCTATTTTTTAGTTATCCATAATACACGGAGGAATAGCGCCGGGACTTGCCGCTTTTTACTTCAGGAAATCGGAATCGGTAGACGAGGGACACCACCCTCGCATCTGGAAGTTAAATTCCAAAACTCAAAAATAACAGCAAAATTCCTCCATATTTCGTCCATTAGTTGCTTGTTTAAGTATATTTTGTTAACCTAACGCAATACGGGCGGCATCCACTAACAGATTGAAACAAGGCGTTTTATTCTCCGGATGATATTGCGGTACCGCAGAATTGCAAGTTTTATACCTATATTAAGATATTAAAATCTACACTGC
>NZ_WJOK01000054.1 GCF_009649785.1 Agrobacterium tumefaciens
CCTGTGGCGCGGCCCGTCCGGAGCGCTATGCGCGTCAGGACAGAACAGATGATGCTCATCTTTGATGAGCATGAACAATGGGAACGAAGAAGTCGATCGAGCTATTAGTAACGGTAAGCTTCACATGTTGCCATGCTTCCACACCCGTCCTATCAACGTGGTCGTCTTCCACGGCTCTGATAGGGAACACTCGTTTTCAGGTTGGTTTCCCGCTTAGATGCCTTCAGCGGTTATCCATTCCGTATATAGCTACTCTGCTATGCCCTTGGCAGGACAACAGATCCACCAGAGATACGTCCATCCCGGTCCTCTCGTACTAGGGACAGATCCTGTCAATATTCCTACACCCACGGCAGATAGGGACCGAACTGTCTCACGACGTTCTGAACCCAACTCACGTACCGCTTTAAATGGCGAACAGCCATACCCTTGGGACCTGCTCCAGCCCCAGGATGCGATGAGTCGACATCGAGGTGCCAAACAACCCCGTCGATATGGACTCTTGGGGGTCATCAGCCTGTTATCCCCGGCGTACCTTTTATCCGTTGAGCGATGGCCCTTCCACACGGGACCACCGGATCACTATGACCGACTTTCGTCTCTGCTCGACTTGTCAGTCTCGCAGTCAGGCGGGCTTATGCCATTGCACTCGACGACCGATTTCCGACCGGTCTGAGCCCACCATCGCGCGCCTCCGTTACTCTTTCGGAGGCGACCGCCCCAGTCAAACTACCCACCATACACTGTCCCGGATCCGGATAACGGACCGCGGTTAGACATCCACGAAGATAAGGGTGGTATTTCAAGGATGGCTCCACAAGAACTGGCGTCCCTGCTTCAAAGCCTACCACCTATCCTACACATGCCTTGGCGAATGCCAGTGTAAAGCTATAGTAAAGGTGCACGGGGTCTTTCCGTCTGACCGCAGGAACCCCGCATCTTCACGGGGAATTCAATTTCACTGAGTCTATGTTGGAGACAGCGGGGAAGTCGTTACGCCATTCGTGCAGGTCGGAACTTACCCGACAAGGAATTTCGCTACCTTAGGACCGTTATAGTTACGGCCGCCGTTTACTGGGGCTTCAGTTCAGAGCTTGCACCCCTCCCTTTAACCTTCCAGCACCGGGCAGGCGTCAGACCCTATACGTCGTATTGCTACTTCGCAGAGCCCTGTGTTTTTGATAAACAGTCGCTACCCCCTGGTCTGTGCCACCCCATCATACTTGCGTAAAATGGGGTCACGCTTCTTCCGAAGTTACGCGTGCAATTTGCCGAGTTCCTTCAACATAGTTCTCTCAAGCGCCTTGGTATACTCTACCTGACCACCTGTGTCGGTTTCGGGTACGGTCTATACGGTGGAGCTATTTCCTGGAACCTCTTCGCCGCACATTCAATCCAGTAAGAATGTACAACACACGAGATCCGTCACTACCACCAGGCCCACGAATATTAACGTGGTTCCCATCGACTACGCGTGTCCGCCTCGTCTTAGGGGCCGGCTAACCCTGCTCAGATTAACTTTAAGCAGGAACCCTTGGTCTTTCGGCGAGGGAGTCTCTCACTCCCTTTATCGTTACTCATGTCAACATTCGCACTTCCGATATCTCCAGCAGCCCTCACGGGTCCGCCTTCACAGACTTACGGAACGCTCCGCTACCACGCAACAGTCACATCCTCAGCTTCGGTGCATGGCTTTAGCCCCGTTACATTTTCGGCGCAAAGACCCTTATTTAGACCAGTGAGCTGTTACGCTTTCTTTAAATGATGGCTGCTTCTAAGCCAACATCCTGGTTGTTTTGGGATCCTCACATCCTTTCCCACTTAGCCATGACTTGGGGACCTTAGCTGGAGGTCAGGGTTGTTGCCCTTTTCACGACGGACGTTAGCACCCGCCGTGTGTCTGCCGACTAGTACTCCTCGGTATTCGGAGTTTGGTTAGGATCAGTAAGACGGTGAGTCCCCATAGCCCATCCAGTGCTCTACCCCCGAGGGTATTCGGTCGACGCTCTACCTAAATAGATTTCGCGGAGAACCAGCTATTTCCGAGTTTGATTGGCCTTTCACCCCTAGCCACAAGTCATCCCAATCTATTGCAACAGATACGGGTTCGGCCCTCCAGTTGGTGTTACCCAACCTTCAGCCTGCTCATGGCTAGATCACTCGGTTTCGGGTCTAATGCAACTAACTCAATCGCCCTATTCAGACTCGCTTTCGCTGCGCCTACACCTACCGGCTTAAGCTTGCTAGTTACACTAAGTCGTTGACCCATTATACAAAAGGTACGCCGTCACCCTTGCGGGCTCCGACTGTTTGTAGGCATCCGGTTTCAGGTTCTATTTCACTCCCCTCGTCGGGGTGCTTTTCACCTTTCCCTCACGGTACTTGTTCGCTATCGGTCATGCACGAGTACTTAGGCTTGGAGAGTGGTCTCCCCATGTTCAGACAGGATTTCACGTGCCCCGCCCTACTCAAGGACAATGACTGTTCTACGCGTAAGGGGCTATCACCCTCTATGGCCGACTTTTCCAAATCGTTCCGCTTTATTCATCATTGCCACTGGCCTGGTCCGCGTTCGCTCGCCACTACTTACGGAGTCTCGGTTGATGTCCTTTCCTGCAGGTACTTAGATGTTTCAGTTCCCTGCGTTCGCTTCTTACCCCTATGTATTCGAAAGTAAGATACCTTATCACAATGCTTGGAAACCCAGGCCGTTCATAAAACAGACTGGATTTTCCAAGCATTTAAGGTGGGTTGCCCCATTCGGAGATCCATGGATCAAAGCTTATTCGCAGCTCCCCACGGCTTTTCGCAGCGTATCACGTCCTTCTTCGCCTGTGCATGCCAAGGCATCCACCAAATGCCCTTAATTCACTTCTTCGTTCTCATTGTCTATGCTCATCCATAGCCGTTCCAAAGGAACGGCAATCCGGTTACCTTTTACAACCAGATCATATCCTGATGACATCGACGTGTTCGATACAATCCTCTTTGAAGGCACGCCGGTGCACTTCGAGGTCGTATCATTAAGACCAGCTTCTCGAGATATCATCCGGTGATGCGCGGTCAGGCAACATCAATCCAGCATTCCCATCAGAGGAGCAAAAGCTCCAACAACAAAAATGCCTCGGACAAGCGATCCTTCCTACCTCCAACCCCTCCACCAATTCCGGCCGACTAAGCCATCACATGGTTTCACAAGGATTGGTCTCGGACGTTTCAGGCATAAACCCAAAACACCTGGACGCTTCCAGACATATCTTCTCTTCACAATGTATTCAGAACAGGCATCTTCCTTAGCAGAAGATGCAAACTTTTATTTCTTCAAAAGGATATTCAACTCACCGATCAATCCACCCACACAGGCCGGTCGGCCGTCGGCCATCATTGGCCGGCCCGTCTGGAGCGCAACGGCAAAGCCGCGACAGCGTCAAGACATAACCTCACCAATCGCGCTAGCGATTGGTGGAGCTGAGCGGGATCGAACCGCTGACCCCCTGCTTGCAAAGCAGGTGCTCTCCCAGCTGAGCTACAGCCCCAACCATCGCAAACACCCGACAGCATAACCGCCAGGGATCAGGCAAATTCCAAAAACCAATGGTGGGCCCGGGTAGACTCGAACTACCGACCCCACGCTTATCAAGCGTGTGCTCTAACCAACTGAGCTACGGGCCCTTCCAACCGAACATATGACGCGTCCAACTGGACACCCATACAGGCCAGAGGCCGTCGCCGGTCATCCGGCGCCCTCGCGGAGCCAGGATCAAAGATCCGAACAGGCGTGAGCGCAAACCAAAGGTTTATATCCTTTTTGAAGAAAGAGAAACGTGGACGGCGAGACCTGCCATACCAACCGAGCGCTAAAAGCAACTTCCGTGGCGTATTACGTTTCGATGGTCACCTGACTGGTGCCATCTATGTTCTAAAAAGCACGGGAAAGTTCATCCTGATCATGTCAGGCGTCTTACTGTTCCACAGCTTCCTTAGAAAGGAGGTGATCCAGCCGCAGGTTCCCCTACGGCTACCTTGTTACGACTTCACCCCAGTCGCTGACCCTACCGTGGTTAGCTGCCTCCTTGCGGTTAGCGCACTACCTTCGGGTAAAACCAACTCCCATGGTGTGACGGGCGGTGTGTACAAGGCCCGGGAACGTATTCACCGCAGCATGCTGATCTGCGATTACTAGCGATTCCAACTTCATGCACTCGAGTTGCAGAGTGCAATCCGAACTGAGATGGCTTTTGGAGATTAGCTCGACATCGCTGTCTCGCTGCCCACTGTCACCACCATTGTAGCACGTGTGTAGCCCAGCCCGTAAGGGCCATGAGGACTTGACGTCATCCCCACCTTCCTCTCGGCTTATCACCGGCAGTCCCCTTAGAGTGCCCAACTAAATGCTGGCAACTAAGGGCGAGGGTTGCGCTCGTTGCGGGACTTAACCCAACATCTCACGACACGAGCTGACGACAGCCATGCAGCACCTGTTCTGGGGCCAGCCTAACTGAAGGACAATGTCTCCACTGCCCAAACCCCGAATGTCAAGAGCTGGTAAGGTTCTGCGCGTTGCTTCGAATTAAACCACATGCTCCACCGCTTGTGCGGGCCCCCGTCAATTCCTTTGAGTTTTAATCTTGCGACCGTACTCCCCAGGCGGAATGTTTAATGCGTTAGCTGCGCCACCGAACAGTATACTGCCCGACGGCTAACATTCATCGTTTACGGCGTGGACTACCAGGGTATCTAATCCTGTTTGCTCCCCACGCTTTCGCACCTCAGCGTCAGTAATGGACCAGTAAGCCGCCTTCGCCACTGGTGTTCCTCCGAATATCTACGAATTTCACCTCTACACTCGGAATTCCACTTACCTCTTCCATACTCAAGATACCCAGTATCAAAGGCAGTTCCAGAGTTGAGCTCTGGGATTTCACCCCTGACTTAAATATCCGCCTACGTGCGCTTTACGCCCAGTAATTCCGAACAACGCTAGCCCCCTTCGTATTACCGCGGCTGCTGGCACGAAGTTAGCCGGGGCTTCTTCTCCGGATACCGTCATTATCTTCTCCGGTGAAAGAGCTTTACAACCCTAAGGCCTTCATCACTCACGCGGCATGGCTGGATCAGGCTTGCGCCCATTGTCCAATATTCCCCACTGCTGCCTCCCGTAGGAGTTTGGGCCGTGTCTCAGTCCCAATGTGGCTGATCATCCTCTCAGACCAGCTATGGATCGTCGCCTTGGTAGGCCTTTACCCCACCAACTAGCTAATCCAACGCGGGCTCATCATACCCCGATAAATCTTTCCCCCGTAGGGCGTATGCGGTATTAATTCCAGTTTCCCGGAGCTATTCCGCAGGGCACGGTAGATTCCCACGCGTTACTCACCCGTCTGCCACTCCCCTTGCGGGGCGTTCGACTTGCATGTGTTAAGCCTGCCGCCAGCGTTCGTTCTGAGCCAGGATCAAACTCTCAAGTTGAGAATTCAATCATTGACTATTGTCACGTTATTCTGAATCGACGAGAACTCACATCAATTTCATCCAAGCATCGCTGCTCGCAAAATTGGTGTTGTCTCATTAAAACGTGACCGTCAAAGTCTATTCAATCAGAGCCTGAATTCCTTCAGACCCCGCAAGCTTCGCCGCCCACGTTTCTCTTTCTTCTCATATTCAATTGTCAAAAAACAGACCGCTCAATGCAGTCACAAAATCAAACCCCAAAAGCAAAAGCCCTTGGAAAACAACAAGCAGTCAGCTCATCAACATGATTTCTTTAGAACGAAAGACTTCGTCGCCAGCAGCGCCGCCGCCCTCGTTCAGTGAGCGGACTTATA
>NZ_WJOK01000055.1 GCF_009649785.1 Agrobacterium tumefaciens
CCCGGGTATCGTTGTGACGTTCGGTCACATAGGGTTCACCAATGCGGGCAAGCACGTCATGGGCATAACCCGGTCCATCATCCTCAATGGTGACGGCGACATTCTGCGAATCGTAGTCCACGGTCACGGTCACTTTTTCCCGCGCATAGTCCACGCCGTTTTCGATGAGATTGCCCAGCCCGTAAATAACGCCTGCATTCCGGATGCCAACCGGCTCGTCGATCCGGTTGTTCTTTTCGACGAGATCGAGACGGATGCCGAATTCCCGGTGCGGCGCCATCACCTCCTCAATCAGCGAGGAGAGCGGCAGGCGGCGCATATGTTCTTCATCATCGGTGGAAAGTGATGTAAGGCGGCGCAGAATATCCCGGCATCTTTCGCTCTGGCTGCGCAGCAGCGCTATGTCTTCGCCAAACCTTTCATCATTTCCGAGT
Organism: Agrobacterium tumefaciens; assembly: GCF_009649785.1. Lineage (GTDB taxonomy): Bacteria > Pseudomonadota > Alphaproteobacteria > Rhizobiales > Rhizobiaceae > Agrobacterium > Agrobacterium tumefaciens. The sequence goes on from NZ_WJOK01000055.1 coordinate 435, forward strand.
TCCCGTTCCATTTCCTTGGCGACGACGCTGATTGTCGCCAGCGGCGTGCCCAACTCGTGTGCCGCAGCGGCGGCCAGACCGTCTAGCTGCGAGAGATGTTTTTCCCGCTCCAGCACCAGTTCGGTCGCAGCCAGCGCATCGGCCAGCTGATTGGCCTCGTGTGAAACGCGATAGGCATAAAAGGCCGCGAAAGAGGTCGTGGCAATGATCGCGACCCAGGTGCCCACATGCAGCAGAAGCTGGATCGGCAGCACCTCACCGGGATACCACGGAACCGGAAACGGCGAAAAAGCGATTGCCGTCGAGCAGATGACGGCAAATGCGAGCAGAATAAGCGAGTGCCGAAGCGGCTGCGACGCGAAGGCGATGATGACCTGCACGCAGATCAGCGGTGCGAAAGGATTAGAAAGACCACCGGTGATGTAGATGAGCGCCGTCAATTGCAGCAGGTCGAATGCCAGCAGCAATGTCGCTTCCCACGGCTCCAGACGATAGGTGGAGGGAAAACGCGCAGTGAGAAACAGGTTGGCAAGCGCCAGTGCACCGATCAAAAGGCTGCAAGCCAGAAGTGGCAGGGGGAAGTTCAAGCCGAAAGCAACAAGCAGGATCGTCGCACTTTGCCCGGCCACCGCCAGCCAGCGCAACCATACGATGGTTTGCAGCCTTATCCTGCGGCTGGCGCGGCCAAGCCTTGTTGTTTCGATCGGATGGCCAGCCACCTTCATCTCCTTTGTGCTTTTGATCGTCATCACGTTCCGCGCGGTTTTGCGCGGCTGGTCGGCAATGCCGATGCCGGGTCCTCAGGCCATGGATGGCGCGGATACCTCCCGCGCATGTCCGCCCGCACATCTTTCCACGATCCTGCCCAGAAACCCGGAAGATCGCGTGTCGTCTGTATCGGCCTGTGCGCCGGCGAGGTCAATTCCAGCAGCAGCGGCAACCGCCCCTGCGCGATGGCGGGATGAGCCGTCAGCCCGAAAAGCTCCTGCACACGAATGGAAAGCGTCGGTTCGCTGGCATCGTAACGAATAGGATGCCGCTGGCCCGTCGGCGCTTCGAAATGCGTCGGCGCAAGCCTGCCGAGATCGCGTGCGACCTCATAAGGCACCAGGGCTAAAAGTCCCTCGGAAAGGCTGCCGGGCCGGATATCCTGAAGGCTGCGGGCGCCGTGCTGGAAGGGCACGAACCATTCATCCAGCCGTAAAAGCAATGCAGCATCGCTGACATCCGGCCAGGGGTCGCCGATGCTGGCATTCAGAAAGCCTATCCTGTCGCGCAACTGCTGGGTTTCTTTTGTGAACGGAAGAATTCCGACACCAAATTCCCGAACGCCGTTGGCAAGTGCCTGCGCCGCCTGTTCACCCTCCGGGCGGGGCAGGGGCGTTTCGTCGAGGATGATGGCGCCTAGGCGCGTGACGCGGCGTGCACGCGCCTGACCGCTTGCCTTGTCAAACAGCAGCTGGTCCTGCTGCACAATAAGATGCGGCATCCGCTCTTCTATATCGGTGCGCTCGATGCTTGCTGCGGAAAGGATGCGCGGCTGTGCCGCACGCCCGGTAATATCGGCAACCACCAGCATCCTGCTCGCCGCCAGCCGTTCGGTTTCGGCAAGTTCTGCACCCCGGCCGTTCGCCATCACATAACGACCGCGCGCTCCTCGCTGAAGCGCAATCCGGTCCGGATAGGCGTGGAGCAGCAAGGGGCCAGCCTCGCTTGGCTGTTCATTCATAGTCTGCGCATCGCCGATCGCATCTAGAAGTCTCGAAGCCAGCTTGCGTGCCGCTTGCGCTCTTTCGCTTCTCTCGGAAAGAAAGCGGCGCAATCTTTCATCGAGATCAATGTCGGTTCCGCCCAGTCCCTGTTCCGTCAGCATGACAGCGAGCATCGCCGCCTTTTTTCCCGCACCTTCGCTCCCCGCTGCAATTACCATTGCCGCAAGCCTTGGCGGTAGTGAGAGGCTGCGCATCAGGTGGCCGCGTCGCGTCAGCGCGCCGCTTTCATCGAGTGCGCCCAGATTTTTGAGAAGCGCGATCGATTCCTTCAATGCCGCTTCGGGAGGGGCATCCAGAAATGAAAGCGCGGAAGGATCATGAACGCCCCAATGGGCGAGGTCGAGTGCAAGGCCGGAAAGATCACTCGCCAGAATTTGCGGTGGCGTGAAGGCGTTGAGCGCTGCCGTCTGTCCCGGATGCCACAGGCGGATCGCAACGCCGGGTTCCGTTCGTCCGGCTCGGCCCGCCCGTTGGTCGGCGGAGGCGCGCGAAACCCGCACTGTCTCCAGTCTCGTGATTCCCGTTGCCGGTTCGAAAACCGGTAGTCGCTGCAACCCGCTATCAATCACCACACGCACGCCATCTATGGTGATAGATGTTTCTGCGATCGATGTGGCAAGCACGATCTTGCGCCGTCCGGCCGGTGCCGGCTTGATCGCCGCATCCTGCTCCTTTTGCGAAAGATTGCCGTAAAGCGGGATGATATCTGTATCGTCGGAAAAGCGCCCCTCCAGCCGGTTGGCCGTGCGAGTAATTTCTGCCTGCCCCGGAAGGAAGGCAAGAATGGAGCCTGTTTCCGATGCATGAGCTTCGGTAATCGCCTTTGTGACTTTCTCGTCGACAGGCACACCCTGCCAGCGGTCCTCGTAGCGGATGTCGATTGGATATGTGCGGCCGAGGCTCTGAATGACAGGGGCATCGCCCATCAGCGCACTGATGCGTTCCACATCAAGGGTGGCGGACATCACGAGGATGCGCAGATCGTCTCTCAGTCCCTCCTGAACGTCGAGCGCAAGTGCCAGTCCGAAATCGCCATCGAGTGAACGTTCGTGAAACTCGTCGAAAATCACCGTCGAAACGCCGGCAAGTTCCGGGTCGTCCAGAACCATCCGGGCAAAGACACCCTCAGTCACCACTTCAATCCGGGTTCTTGAGGAGATGCGATTGTCGAGCCGCATACGATAGCCGACGGTTTCTCCAACATTCTCCTGAAGAAGATCAGCCATGCGTCCAGCCGCGGCCCGGGCGGCAAGCCGGCGTGGTTCGAGAAGAATGATCTTGCCGTCGCCCCGCCATTCCTCACGCAGGAGATGAAGCGGCACCAGCGTTGTTTTGCCCGCACCCGGAGGAGCCGATAGAACGGCACGCTTTGACCCGTCCAACGCTTGGGCAATCTCGGCCAGAACGTCGCTGACGGGAAGTACGGGCAGATCGATCTTTATATGGGCTGGCGTTCTGGTCATGCAAACAGGCCTGGGGCAATCGGGTTGATGTCTAAGCGTCTCTTTTGCCGTTTCTAAAGCACGGCCCGGTGCTTTGACAGCCGGCGGAGAGGGTTTCGCAAGAGCTCTTCCGGCAAAATTGCGGTTCTTCGCAAGCTATCTGTCGTGAAGGGTGGGAAGGGGTTCCCGCATGCGCCGCCAAAAGAGACGAGGATTCCGTCCTTTCTATGCCTCCCGTGCGGTCCGCCTTGAAACTATCTTTTATTTTCATATGTTTAGCAAAAATGTCAGTTTTTTGACGATAGGTGTGTTGACTTGTTTGAGGGTGATCTCTTATAAGTCCGCTCACTGAACGAGGGCGGCGGCGCTGCTGGCGACGAAGTCTTTCGTTCTAAAGAAATCATGTTGATGAGCTGACTGCTTGTTGTTTTCCAAGGGCTTTTGCTTTTGGGGTTTGATTTTGTGACTGCATTGAGCGGTCTGTTTTTTGACAATTGAATATGAGAAGAAAGAGAAACGTGGGCGGCGAAGCTTGCGGGGTCTG
>NZ_WJOK01000056.1 GCF_009649785.1 Agrobacterium tumefaciens
TGTCAATCGGCACAGAACATTCACCCCTTTTACTTATCCAATTTTCACCCCCCTGTAGGCGATCAGCGCTTGGCCTGCCCGGCGCTGGCCGGGGTTGCAGAGGGTAGGCCAAGTGCGGGTGATGGGTGTCTTCGGCTTTAGCTTTGAGAGCGGTTCTTGAAGCGCCAGGACTCGTTCCCGGTTTCGACGATTTCGCAGTGATGGGTCAGGCGATCAAGGAGTGCCGTCGTCATCTTGGCATCACCAAACACCGACGGCCATTCGCCGAAGGCAAGGTTCGTGGTGACGATGATCGAGGTGCGCTCGTAAAGCTTGCTGATCAGGTGGAAGAGGAGCTGGCCACCGGCCTGCGCGAACGGCAGATAGCCGAGTTCATCGAGGATGATGAAGTCGAGGCGCGTGAGGTAATCGGCTATTCGACCTTGCTTGCCGTTCCGGCTTTCAGTTTCCAGGCGGTTGACCAGATCGACGACATTGTAGAACCGTCCGCGCGTGCCGTTACGGATAAGCGCACGTGCAATCGCGATGGCCAGATGGCTCTTGCCCGTTCCGGTGCCACCGACGAGGACGATATTGCGCTGGTCGGCAACGAAGGTGCCGGTGGCCAAATCCCGAACCAGAGATTCATTGATGGGCGTATCGGCAAAATCGAAGTCATCGATGTCCTTGGCCAGCGGCAACTTGGCGATGGTGAGCTGGTAGCGGATGGACCGGGCCTGTTTCTCGGCAATCTCCGACTGCAAAAGGTCTCCGACGATCTGGGGCGGTTCGTGCTGACGCTTGATACCATTGCCCATGATCTCGTCGTAGGCGCTGCGCATTCCGTAGAGCTTCAGTGAGCTCATCAGTTCGAGAACCTGTGTGCGTTCCATCAACTTGCCCTCCTGAGCCTGTCGTAACGGGCGCAGTCGGCGACCGGCTCATGGGTCAGCCGCAACGCATCCGGGATTTGCAAGGTGGCGGTGGGAGCCGGATCGCGACTTCGCGCCAGAATGTTGATGATCACAGAGGCCGAGCAGACGCCGTGATCGAGAGCCTCCTGACAGGCCGCCTCGACGGCCGTCAGTCCGTCAACGGGCACGCATGCAAGGATGGTGACCATTTGCCGATCACCATCATCGGCGTTCTTCAGCCGCTTGCGGGCCTTTTCCATCGCGGCTGGCAGCGCCCAGTCTCTGAATGGAGCGCCGTTGCGCAACGCGCCGGGTTTGCGAGCCAGAACAGGGACATAATGCCAGGGATTGTAGGTGGTCTCGCCGCGACCGAAGCAACGCTTGTGCTCGCCAACATTGACCCCATCCTGCTTGATGACGATCCGATCAGCATAGGCATGCACCTCGACGGGGCGGCCGACGGCAGTCGACAGGACCGAGTATTTGTTGTTGTCGAAACGGACCGTGCAGGTCTTCGACACAGAGGCAGGAACACTGTGGAAGCCATCAAACGGCCCGACATAACGCACGAGGCTAACGCGCTCGGCCTCGAACATTTGCCAGATGGTCTGTGCCGTCTGTTCGGGATGGTTATGAGCCTTGGCATAGGCAACGCATTTGTCGAGCAGCCAGGCATTCAGTTCCTCCAGGCTCTTGACCCGCAGGCGCGGCGTGAAGAAGCGCTCGCGCACAAGGCCGACCTGGTTCTCAACCTGTCCTTTCTCCCAGCCGGATGCGGGCGTGCAGGCAACCGGCTGGACGAGATAGTGACTGCACATCTGCACGAAGCGACGATTGTAGAGCCGTTCCTTGCCGACAAACACGGCCTCCACCGCCGTCTTCATGTTGTCGTAGATGCCGCGTGTGCAGGTGCCGCGGAAGAAGGCGAAAGCCTTGTCATGCGCGTCAAACACCATCTCCTGGCTCTCACGCATATAGGCTCGCGCGAACATCATCCGGCTGTGGCAGAGGCGGACATGAGCGACCTTCACGGTCGTCGTCACACCGTTGATCAGGACGATCTCGTGGCTCCAGTCGAACTGATAAGCCTCGCCGGGTGCATAGTAGAGCGGAACGTAAGCCTCGGATGTGACCGTTCCGCGTGCCTTGGCCCAGGACCTGGCGTAACGACGGACAGTATCGTAGCTACCATCATAGCCAAGTGCCCGGACCTCCTCGTAAATCCGGATCAGCGTCAGCCGTTCGCGAGACGCCTTGCCTTCGTTCGCAATCAGGAAACGCTCGACATCGCCTCTCCAGGCTCCGATCCGGGGCAGCGGTTGACGCTCGCGCTTATAGGTAAACTCGGTGACATCGGAGCGGACAATCTTGCGGACCGTGTTCCGCGAAACATTCAGCTCCCTGGCGATCTTCTTTACCGACCAACCCTGAACATGGAAGGCTCGCCGGACACGCGCAATCGTATCCACTCTCTTCAACTCCCCACTCCATCCGCTCAAAAGCAGGATGGTCCGATGAAATCAGGGAGGGGTCAAAATTGGATAAGTATCACCCCGCCAATGGGGTCAACATTCCATGCTTAAACACAC
>NZ_WJOK01000057.1 GCF_009649785.1 Agrobacterium tumefaciens
CTCTCCAGGCTCCGATCCGGGGCAGCGGTTGACGCTCGCGCTTATAGGTAAACTCGGTGACATCGGAGCGGACAATCTTGCGGACCGTGTTCCGCGAAACATTCAGCTCCCTGGCGATCTTCTTTACCGACCAACCCTGAACATGGAAGGCTCGCCGGACACGCGCAATCGTATCCACTCTCTTCAACTCCCCACTCCATCCGCTCAAAAGCAGGATGGTCCGATGAAATCAGGGAGGGGTCAAAATTGGATAAGTATCACCCCGCCAATGGGGTCAACATTCCATGCTTAAACACACGCTCATAGGCAGCCAGTTCAACCTCCGTAAGTGTCACCTTATCTTCGGACGCCACGACCATCAGAAAGGGTGTCGGAGCGATGCGCGATATCCACACACCAGGCTCGTACATGCGAGCGCTTCGTGTGGAACGGATCGTTACCGTATTCTCCCAAATCCCGGCTGGGATCGGCTGAGTGTAGAACTCAATGGCTTCTTTGGAACGATAAGCCGCAACTACGGAGATGTCGTCACTTACAAGGGCTTGGTATTGAAGGGGGTCACCGCGCAGCCGGCTCCGATCCTCTTGCGCAAGCATCTCATCGAACGCAGGAAAAGCATCAGGGTTTATGCGCCTCAGGAACTGTTCATGACCGCTGATCGTTGGCACTTGCGAAACTACGCAACGAAGTCTTCGGTCTGTCGCGCCGAGTACAATTGCATGCCCGCCGGCGTAGCTTGTTCCCCACAAGCCAATCTTGGTCGGATCAATTTCCGGACGAGTTTCCAAGTAGGAGATTGCCCGGCGCCAATCAGCGATCTGTTGCCAAGGGTCAATGTCCTGCCTGGGCTCCCCGCCGCTTCTTCCAAAACCCCGATGATCGTGAAGAAGGACCGCAAAACCTGCGGAAGCAAACGCTTCTGCGAAGGGTTCGATCCCGTGATCGCGGGTTCCTCCATATCCGTGTGCCATCGTAATGGCAGGGTGCGGTCCAGTGGAATCCGGGAGATAGAGCCACGCTGATATCTGAACGTTGCCTTCTCCTGGAAATTCTACGTCAATTCTTGCGACCACAGCATCACTCCAGCTAGTTATGTGCATATGCACCTATATTTGCAGAGAAATAAGATCGTTGCAACACCTGACATTCCACCGCTCTGCCGGAGGGCAGAATTTTTTCCGAAAAAGCGCTGAGGCCATCCGTTCGCTTCCTTCTGAATGCAACAGTTACGAAGTCTCCCGAACTCGGCGGCTATCCAAGATATACGCGGAACATACCTGTCTTTACTTGCGCAAACGCTCGTTTTTTTGTGCATCACTCCGACCGGCGGTTCGATAACAGTATTATGGCCGCGATATATCTCAACTTGAACTAAGCCGACACCCCTAAGGCGGTTTACGCGTTACGTTTTCTTTCCGCCTCTGGATATCAAGGGGAAACCGCCACCGGCAAGCCGCACCCCATTGAATCGCGTGGACGAGTTCGAATTGTTATGAAGTGAAAAGATTGCTACCGTCAGACCGAAAGGGAGCTCCAAGTTTCGAACTCGATCACGCTTTCGTTGTTGTTGCTCACAAGTGCCGTAGTTTCTCAGAAGTTGCA
>NZ_WJOK01000058.1 GCF_009649785.1 Agrobacterium tumefaciens
TACTATGATAATGGACGGAAAATGATTGAATACAACGAAAACGGTGAGTTGGAAATATTTGATTCAAATGGAAATGTCACAAAGAAATATAAAAAGTCAGAGCTTCAATCCTAATAAATTTAATAAGGCTCCGCCGCTTGTCCCGGCGGAGCCGTTCGCATCATGCATACACGCCAAACTCAAACATAGAACTATTTAAAGAGGCTGATGACACCCCGTTCAAAATAACTTCAACATCGCCCACAGTTATACTTGCGTACCCGGTTGAATTATCGATGATCGTTAAATCGCTGAATTCATCGGCAATGGCGTTATGAAAACGTAGCTTATCAACGCCGATTTGAAAGTCTTCAACCAAACTCGAAGCGCCAATTGTTACGAACTGGAAAGTATCCGCGCCCGCGTCACCCCAGAGAATGTCCCTACCGGAACCGCCATCAAGCAGATCATCGTTATCTCCACCATGTAGCTCATCATTTCCCGCACCGCCGCGCAACTGGTCATTTCCGGTTCCGCCAAAAAGCTTATCGGCGCCGTCTCCACCGCTAAGCTGGTCGCTTCCGGGTCCGCCGTAAAGAGTGTCATCGCCAGCGTCGCCGGACAGATTGTCGTTACCACCCTGACCATCAAGATAGTCATTTCCGGCGCCACCGAACAACCAGTCATTGCCAGCGGCATTCAATTGCGCCGGCCAGGGATTTACCGCGGTCGTATCACCGTACAACGTGTCGTCTCCGGCGTTGCCAAAGAGCAGATCGTCACCGCCGTCGCCTTCGACCCTTCCCCAAGCTGACTACCGACGAATATATTGCTGTTCTCGCGGCCATAGATCGTCACGCCGGGCGACATGTATGTGACGCTCGAAAAATCTGCCATTCCAGCGAAATAGACTGGTTTTACCGGCCAGGAGGTGGCGCTGTTAAACTCGATACGTTCCACGCTGTCCAAGCCATTGTGGTCGATCATCACGGCAGTCCAGGAGTAATAATACTTGGGAGCGACGTAAATCGTGTCTACACCCGCGCCGCCATAAAATTTTTCCCATCCGTTTCGAACACCACCCAGAGTGCCGGTCTCGCTGCCGCCCAGCTGAAATACGTCGTTTCTCGCCACACCATAGCGATCACCGTAAAAGATTTCGTAGGGGCTAGTACCGACCTGCCAAATATTTGAGAGATAAAGAGTCATGCCATTCACTCCTCGATTAACGACAGAGATATTAGAATGATTGCAATGCAGGAAATTCATTTCGAAAATACTTATGAATACCCAAACCCATTATAGTATAAAATCAACAAAAGTCACGGAATTTCTAAATATACTACAGAATTGATTATTAAC
>NZ_WJOK01000059.1 GCF_009649785.1 Agrobacterium tumefaciens
GGATCCCTGCTGCGCGGGACAAGCGGGGCTACCAGCCCTGCGAAGGGCAAGCGGCCGGGATCGCGCAGGCGGCGGTTGAGCGACAGCGTCGGCAGGAGGACCGGTCTGCGACCGGTTCATCCTTCCTGCTGTTTCTTTTCAATTTTCACTTATCAATTCGGGCCGGCGCCCTACGACCGTAGAATTCCGCGGTCGCAATACTACGATGATAAGACTAGGTTCGGCGCCCAAAAAGGGCGAGACCATCGGCGAGCATACGCTTTAAGATCAGTTTCCTGCCTTCTGGTGCAGCAGAGGAAGACTCGGGGACAGCACTAGCAGCAGGCGATGGGGCAACGCCCTGGGTTGGTGAGATTTAGTGAGGCTGTTCGACCCGTGCGGCGATAACGACGTGCGTAACCGTCGTTTCATCCGATTTGACCGACACGGTGACCTGTCCGCCGGAGCGGAGGCGGGCGACGCCTGCTTGAGCGGCCTCCTGCTCATCCTGAGCCTCGATCAGCGATGTCTGCGTCACCAGAAAAAACGGCATATTTCCACACGAAGAGTTATAGTCCAGGTTTCAGCTGCAAAGCGGTTACGGTCAAGATGCAGCACCGCGTTTGAGGTCGCCTCCAAAACAAAAAGGCGCTCGACCCATAAGGGAGCGCCTTCTTTTGTACCCCGGGACAATATCAAACGCCGCGGCGATTGCAGCGAGCAGGACATCGTCTCATCGGGAAGTGATGCTCAGATATTGTTGACGAAGAGGAATTTCAAGTCGCGATTCAGATCGCCAACAACTAGATGTCGTCACTTATCAAAATGGGCGAAGTGGCAGCGTCTGCGAAAAAGTCGCCCTGGCATAAACCCCCTCGGAACGTCCGACGAGATAATCGAAGAATAAAAAAATGGGCCTGCGTAAACCGCGGCCCATGAAGTGTGGAGATCTAAACCTCCAGAGGGGAACAGCTGCTGCGACGGAACTGGGAGGTGACCGTCATGTGCATCAGCTTAAGGCGTTATGCCTGATTTTTGATCAACGGGATAACATTTATTGTGCAACGCAGCTATGCAGCTGCTGCGATGGTCTCGTTGTCCAGATCTGCCGCCAGTTGAGCCTCGATCGCTCGCAGCTTCATCCGACTTTCCTTCAGGTCATCTGCGAACGCGAAAGCGCCTTCGTCTCGGGAACGGTACGAAACCAA
>NZ_WJOK01000060.1 GCF_009649785.1 Agrobacterium tumefaciens
GCGATCTTCTTGCCGCGCACGTCGCCACCCACCGCGTTGATGACCTTGCGGCCCATGGCGCGCTTGCGGTTGTCGTTGATGGCGATGGTGGTCTCGATCAGCCGCACAGGGGCGTCATAGTCCTGTGCGGTCTTGGCAAGCGCCAGCGTATCCTTGGGGAAACAGGAGCCGCCATAACCGGGGCCGGCATGCAGGAACTTCGCGCCGATGCGGCCATCGAGGCCGATGCCGCGCGAAATATCCTGAACATTGGCGCCGACCTTTTCGCATAGATCCGCCATTTCGTTGATAAAGGTGATCTTCATCGCCAGAAAGGCGTTGGCGGCATATTTGATCAGTTCCGAAGTGCGCCTGGTGGTGAAGAGCAAAGGCGACTGGTTGAGATAGAGCGGACGGTAAACCTCCGTCATCACCGGGCGGGCGCGCTCGTCGGAAAGACCGACGACGATGCGGTCCGGTCGCTTGAAATCCTCGATGGCCGCGCCTTCCCGCAGAAATTCCGGGTTGGAAACCACGGCAAAATCGGCCGAAGGGTTTTCTTCGCGGATGATGCGTTCCACCTCGTCCCCCGTGCCGACGGGAACGGTAGACTTGGTGACGATGACGGTGAAGCCTTCAAGCGAATGGGCGATTTCTTTCGCCGCCGCATAGACATAACCGAGATCGGCGTGGCCGTCGCCGCGACGCGAGGGCGTACCGACCGCGATGAAGACGACATCGGCATTGGCAACCGCGGAGGAGAGATCGGTGGTGAAGCTCAATCGGCCCGCCTTGGCGTTGTTGGCAACGATGACTTCCAGACCCGGTTCGAAGATCGGGATATGGCCGCTTTTCAGCGCTTCGATCTTCTCCGGCATCTTGTCCACGCAGATCACGTCATGGCCGAAATCGGCAAAACACGCACCGGAAACAAGGCCGACATAACCGGCACCGATCATCACTATC
>NZ_WJOK01000007.1 GCF_009649785.1 Agrobacterium tumefaciens
TCCCCTGAGATCACACCGCCCCGGCCCCTTCCGCAACATTCCCCATACGCCGAACAACCGCAAATGCGTGACGTTCCGCAGGAAAGGCCAGTGCCGCCGCAGCAAGACCGGCGCCCCGCCTCACCGCCGGAGCCGGAAGCAAAGGTGGACAATACCGAGCTGAAAAGCTCACCCGACCTGCCCTTCGTCAAGACCATCGACAATAATGACGGGCCTATACGTGAAAACGAGCGCCGTCCGGTGACGGGCGGCGGCGGCAACGGCAAGGAGCCGACGGAGAATGGCGGTGGTGGCGGAGGAGGCGGCGGAAGCCAGAGCGGCTTCCACAAGCGCAGTGAACCCGTCAATTTCGCCGCCAGCCTCGCCAAGGGCATCGCCGCGATACGGCGCAACATGGCGATCGTGATGCTGTTCACCATCGCCATCAACGTTCTGCTGCTTGCCATCCCGCTCTATCTGTTTCAAATCTCGGACCGGGTCCTGACAAGCCGCTCCATGGATACACTCGTCATGCTGACGGTCGCCGTTCTCGGCGCGGTTCTGTTGCAAGCCTTCATGGACGCCATCCGGCGCTTCATCCTGATGCGCACCGCTGTCGAGCTTGAAGTGCAGCTTGGAGCGCCGATCCTGTCGGCAGCGGCCCGTGCCTCCCTGCATGGCAGCGGCAAGGACTACCAGATTCTGCAGGACCTGCAGCAGCTGCGTTCCTTCATTACCTCCGGCACCCTGATCGCCTTTCTCGATGCGCCGTTGATGCCCCTCTTCATCGTGGTGGTTTATCTTGTACATCCGCATCTCGGCATCATCATCATGGTCTGCTGCGCGGTGCTGTTCATCATAGCCTGGCTGAACCAGCGCTTCACCGCCAGACAGTTCGCGGAAGCCTCCGGTTATCTGAGCCGCGCCAATTTCCATCTCGATTCCATGTCGCGCAACTCGCAGATCATCAATGCCATGGCGATGATCCCAGAGGCCGTGAAGATGTGGGGTCGTGAAACAGCCGGATCACTGAAGTCGCATGTGGCGGCGCAGGATCGCAACATCATGTTCTCAGGTGTTTCCAAAGCAGCCCGCATGATCACGCAGGTCGCACTGCTGGGTTGGGGCGCGCATCTGTCTCTCGCAGGCGAACTGACCGGCGGCATGGTGATCGCAGCATCCATCATTTCCGGCCGCGCGCTGGCGCCCATCGAAGGGGCGATCGAGGGTTGGCATCAGTTCAACAAATCTGCAGCCTCCTATAGCCGTATCAAGCAGCTTCTCATCACCTCACCGCTCAATTTCCCGCGTCTGCGCCTGCCCAATCCGGAAGGGCGTCTGGATGTGGAACGTATCCTTTTCGTGCCGCCGCCGCAGAAGAAGGTGATCTTGAACGGCATTTCCTTTTCGCTGAAGAAAGGTGAATCCCTCGCCATCATCGGCAATTCCGGTTCCGGCAAGACGACGCTTGGCAAGATGCTGGTCGGCTCCATCCTTCCCACTTCCGGCAATGTCCGCCTTGACCTCATGGACCTGCGCAACTGGGACCAGCGGCAATTCGGTGAAAGCATCGGTTATCTGCCCCAGGACGTGCAGCTGTTTCCCGGCACCATCAAGGCCAATATCTGTCGCATGCGTGACGATGTTGAAGACCGGCAGATCTACGAGGCGGCTGTGCTCGCTGACGTACACGAGCTGATCGCCGGTTTCCCGCAGGGTTACGAAACCGTGGTTGCCGCCGATGGCGCACCGCTTTCGGGCGGCCAGAAGCAGCGCATCGCGCTTGCCCGCGCCTTCTTCGGTGATCCCAAATTCGTGGTTCTGGACGAACCAAACTCCAACCTTGATACGCAGGGCGAACAGGCGTTGGCAAAAGCCATTCTGCACGCCAAGAAACAGGGCATCACCACCGTCACCATCACCCAGCGACCCGCACTTCTTCAGTGCGTCGACAAGATAATGGTGCTGAAGGACGGATCGGTCGCCATGTTCGGCGAACGGATGGACGTACTGAAGGCTATTTCCGGCAATGGCCGGCAAAGTAGCCAGTCTCCGCAGATCGAGGGTTGAGGATCGTCATGTTCAAGAAAAAAACCGCCGTCGCCGTCGCAGAGGTAAAACCCCAGGGCCAGCTTGAGTGGTACAGCGAAGTGCCACGTTCCATTCGCCTCCACAGTTCAATCGGTCTTGCCGTGCTGCTCGCCTCCTTCGGCGGCTTCGGGTACTGGGCCGGCACCGCACCGCTCTCCGCCGCCATCATTGCCCAGGGCAGCTTTGTCGCCACAGGCAACAACAAGGTCGTGCAGCATCTGGAGGGCGGCATCATCAAGGAAATGATGGTCAGCGAAGGCGACACCGTCAAGGAAGGCGACGTGCTTCTGACGCTCGACAAGACGACGGCGCTCGCCAACGAGCGCATGTTCCAGCTGAGACGCCTTCGCCTCGAAACCATCGTCACGCGCCTGCGCGCCGAGGCGCAGGGCCAAAAAAGCTTCAAGGTGCCTGACATCGTCATGAAGGAAGCCAGCGATCCTGATATCAAATCCATCATCCAGAGCCAGAACATCGTGTTCCACAGCAAGATCGTGAAGCTCGACGAGCAACTGAATCTCATCGAAAAGAACATCAAGTCGCTGGAGTTTCGTTATGCAGGCTATGAGGGGCAGAAGCAGTCCTTCGACCGTCAACTGGCACTTCTGACCCAGGAGCGTGATTCCAAGGAAAGGCTTGCCAAGGACGGTGTCATCCGCAAGACCGACATGCTGGCGCTGGAGCGCGCCATTGCCGATGCCATGGGCGATATCGCCCGACTGACCGGCGAGATGAACCAGAGCGAGGCTGAAATCGCCAAGTTCAAGCAGGAAGCGGTCATTGCCATCAACGCCAACAAGCAGGCTGCTCTCGACGCGCTCGAAACCGCAGAAGCCGATCTGGACAGCGTGCGCGAGCAAGTGCGCGGTGCCGCCGAAGTGCTGGAACGCACCGTCATCCGCTCCCCCGTCAACGGTACCGTGGTGCGCGCCTATTACCACACGGCAGGCGGCGTCATCACCACCGGCAAGCCAATCATGGAAATCCTGCCCGCCCACGTTCCCCTGATCCTTGAGGCGCAGGTTCTGAGAACCTCCATCGACCAGTTGCGTGAAGGCCAGACGGCAGCGATCCGCCTTTCGGCACTGAACCGCCGCACCACGCCTGTTCTGAACGGTAAGGTCTTTTACGTCTCCGCCGATAGCATCGAGGAAAATGCAGGCCTGCAGGTTAAGGACGTCTATATCGTGCGCGTGCAGGTTTCAGACGAGGAGATCGCGAAGGTCCATAATTTCCATCCCGTTCCCGGCATGCCGGCGGATGTCCTGATCCAGACTTCGGAGCGAACCTTCTTCGAATATCTGACCAAGCCTATCTCCGAGAGCATGTCCCGAGCATTCAAGGAAAGATGAAGAAATACCGCTTTTCCAGGAAGGTTGGACGGCGGTTTTGCGTCGGGAAAATGCGGAACGCAGAAGGACCTACACTGTCAATCCCGTCCAGATCGGCATAGAATGCCAGTATATGTCTGGTGGGGCGGGAGAACAGCATGGCGGCAATGTCGGATATATTGCTGATGGTCGGCAGGCTGAATTACGTGTGGACCAACACCGAAAGCCTGATGATCTATCTGATCGTCCATCTCCTGAAAGTGGAGAAGGAAGCGGCCATCGTCGTGTTTCTGACGCTCAACACCACGCGCGCGCGCATGGATCTCATCGAGCGTCTGGCAAAACTTCCCTCAACGCCGGCGCCGGATCGCAAGACCATTCTATCCATCATGGCGCGGCTCAAGAAAGAATCGAAAACGCGCAACAAATACAATCATTGCATCTACTCCTTCGACGAAAAGGGCGAAATTGCCAGCACCCAGCTCATGCGACTGGTGGAGGACGAAACCCAGGTCCGTTACGGCAAGGTAGAACGCATGGACGAGAAAGAAATCGAACACCTCGAGAAATCCATCGCCGACATCGTCTCTGTCAGCAAGGACATGTGGAGTTTCATCCACGCCAGCCCGCACGTCTCATCGGATTACCTCTAGGATCGGGCAGAGCGAATGCTCAGGCTCGCGTCTGTAACCGCACGCCAATCGCGGGATGAGTTTCGCTATTCTGCGTGGCTTTCGCCGGCAGGCACAGTTTTCCGGCGGCGAAATACAGCAGGAACGAACCGATCTGGAATGGGAAGATGATATCGATCTCCACGAAGGAGCGGACGACGAACAGCGCGCAGATGGCAAAGAGAATGACGCCCTGCGGATCGCGCTGGCGCATCAGGACCGAGCGCAGATGGCCGAGCAGCGTTCCGTAAAGCACCATGCCGAGCAGAACCATGCCGACGATGCCATTCTCCACCACCGTCTCGATATAGGTGTTGTGAAAATGGAAGCCGCTGCGTCCGGTAATGAAGAAGTCGTTCCACAGGCGCTCGGCATCGGCAAAACCCACCACCCAGAACCCCTGGTAACCAACGCCGAGGATCGGTGTCTGCTTTGCCGCTTCGATGCCCTGCTGCCAGAGATAGGTGCGTCCTGTCAGTGTCGAATCCTTGCCGAAAAGGCCGAGAATGGCATCAAGCAAGCCGAACTGCAGGGACGCGACCACCAGCAATATGCCAATACCGCCGAGTGCGAAAAAGGTCATCTTGCGGTTGGCGGGTGAAAGCATGCCAATCGGGATGAAACCGATGATGAGGGCGACCACCGCCGCCGTGGTAATGGTGGATGTGGCCGATTGCGAAGCAATTAGGCTATAGGCCGATAGGAGCCCGGTGATGCCCGCGATCGGCAGCCAGATACCCCTTTGCTTGAGGATCAGCACGGATGAGACAGCGAAAATGACGCCGAGCGAGGCGTAAAAGCCAAGCTGGTTCTTCGATGAGAAAGCCCCGACAAAACTGTAGGTTCCATCAAGCGCATCGAAAAGGTGGACACCGAACAGCAGCGAATAGAGCAGAATGACGGTGATGCCGATCAACGCCCCACGCGTCAGCGTGCGGATGGACACCACCCGCATGGCGATAAGTGCACAGACGATATGCGTCATATACTGGATGGAAGCGCGCATTGTGACCGATGCTGCCTCCGACCAGAAGCTCGACAGCACGGTCAGGATGCCGAAGGCGAATATCCACAGATAGCGCGGATAGTTACCCAGCACGCGCCGGTAATTGACCACTACAAGGGGCAGCCACATGCCATAATAGGCCAGAATCGAGATTTGCCCGAAACGCGACGAATAGGCGAAAACGAAGAATGACAGCGCAATCGCCGCCATTCCGTAGACCTCATTGCGTTCGGGATCGATCAGTGCCGATTTGGCGATCCGCATGAAAACCTCACTGCATCAGGATTTCGGACGAGACCTTGATGACGTCGCCTGGCTGAAGCATGGCGTTTTCATCCACCTTCACTTCCTTCGGCTTGCCGTTTTCCTCACGCACCACGACGTAGCTGATTGTCGCGGATTTTCCCGACGGATCGAAACGGATCGCCTCAGCCGATTGTGCGAGCGCCTCCGACATCAATTCCCGGCTTGTACCCAGTTGCAGATTGAGCTTGTCGAGTTCCGCTTCCGTGTCCTGCAATTCCTTGGAGCGCTGTGCCACCCAGTCATTGCGCAGGTTGATTTCATCCTGGGTCGCCTTGTTGATATCCTGCTTGGCACGCAATGACTGCGTGTCGATATCAAGCAGTGCGGCTTCCACCTCCGCTGCACGTTCTTCCGCGGAAATACGCCGTTGCGATAGTGCAAGGCCCTGCTCGTTCAGCCGGTTGACGCGGTCTCGGTCCTCATTGGCAAGCTCGAGCTGACGGTTTTGCGTTTCCGATTTCTTTTTCAGCGATTCGACTTCGCTTTCCAGAAGCGCATGCAGATCCGTCAGTGCCTTGAGCTGCAAAGTGTAACGCTCGGTGCGCGATTTCATCAGCGCACTTTCGCTGGCGAGAAGCGCGTCGATCTCGGCAATCTTTTCCATCTCCGGCGTCTTGGCGATGACCGTGTCACCCTTGACCTCGGCGATCAACCGCGCCTGACGGGCAAGCAGCCTTGCGCGCTGGTTGTCGTAAACGGCTGCGTCGCCGCGGGCATTTATGAAGTCGCGGGCAAAACGCTGCCCGGCATCGGAGCGCCGCAACCCGCCGGCAAGGCTTACGGCCTTCAACACCGTGAGATTGGCAGCATAGGGATATTCGCCTGGCGTCTGTACATCTCCGCTGAGGAAGATCGGCCGGAACTGGGCAATTTCGACAGAAGCCGACGGCAGGTTGCGAAGGGCGAACTTGCTCTGAAGCTGGGCTCCAATCGCCTCACCGACCTCTGCGGACGTCTTCCCCGCCACATCCAGCTGGCCGATGAAGGGCAGCGACAGCGCGCCGGATGGGCCGACGGAATAATCGCCGTTGATGACATCCCAGTTGCGGATGCTGCCATCGGCCGGCTGCCATTCGGCAACGCGGATGCGCAGCTTGTCGGCGGTGCCAAGCTTGTATTGAGCGCCTTCCGCAGCCATTGCGGAAAGCGGCGCTCCAAATGCGACGGATGCGACAAGCAGAAGGGCGGAGAAAGTGCGTCCGGCGGTTCTTTTTGCAAGCGGACGGCTAGCGACGGCAATAGGACCGTTCATCGGGAAACTCCCTGTTTGCGGATCGCCGCGCGGGCGATCAGGCGATAGAGCAGCCGGACGGTGCCGGCTGCACAGCGCCGCAAAAAAGCGGCCATTATGATTTGCACCAATGACGCACCCAAAGACCGGACTTGGGATCCCGGTCAGGGTGCGTGGCAAAACAAAGATCGATAAAGCCAAACTCAATATCGGTTTTCAGTAGCTTCCGCGTGAAAGGCACACGGCGGGAATGGTCTTGACGATGATGAAGACGTCCTGTCGCATCGACCAGTTCTGCACATATTGCGTGTCGAAAGCCACGCGGGTCTTGTAGCTTACGTCATTGCGGCCGCTGATCTGCCAAAGGCCGGTCAGGCCCGGACGGGTGCTGAGGTAATAGGCGGCATCGCTTTCGTAGTAGCTCAGCTCCTCGTCGACGACGGGGCGCGGGCCAACGACGCTCATTTCGCCGCGGATGATGTTGAGAAGCTGCGGCAGCTCATCAAGGCTGAGCTTTCGCAGCACGGCACCAACTGCGGTTACGCGCGGATCATTCTTGAGTTTGCGGGTCGCACGCCATTCCTCGGCAGCCTCCGGATTGGCGGCAAGATATTGCCGCAACATTTCATCACCGTTCATCGCCATCGTCCTGAATTTCAGGCAATGGAAATAGCGGCCATTATGTCCCACACGCCGGTGCCCATAAAAGATCGGGCCGGGATCGGACAATTTCACCAGTGCGGCGATCAACAGAAAAATCGGGCTGAAGATGAGCAGCGCAAGCAGGGCCGATGTCATATCGAAGCTGCGTTTTGCGATGCCCCCGATAGGGAAACTGACATCGAAGTCTTCGGAACTGCTGAGTGTCTGTTCAGCCGATTGGGTCGCGGACTTCATAGAGAGAACTCCATTTATGTTTTGCGATTGGTCGGTGCCCGGAGGCGTGTCTTTCCGTCTAAAAGAGATAACAAGTCTGTGTTCTGAATTTGATGCTAATGGATTTTTTGTAAGGCACATTGCCCCTGACCGTCTATGCGATTTCTTGCGAGAGCGGCCGATCAACGTCAGGGCAATATTAACGGTTGCATAAAAAAGCAACAAATGTGCCGGCGGCCATGTGTTGAGAGCATGGGTGCCGCTCCCGCATGTATTGCGTTTTCGACAACAGATAGTCTTTTCTTATATGTTTCTTGTGACTTAATCAGGTGAGACAGGAACGCCAAGAACAGCCATGCGTCAGGAAGAATATTAAATTTTTTTGCAGCGCAGCAAGATTGTGGCAATGCATATAAAATTTGACATATTAACCGGGATTTTTTTGCCGGCACGCCAACTTCGCCAAGAAAAAGCGATGGAAAAATTGCAAAAGCGGCGCAAAAGCGGCAAAATAATGGCAGGAACCCGTATCAAAGTTCGGTCGGCTCGTAGAAAATCTCTCCGGCTGGACCATATTATCTCCGGCTGCAACGGTCCGACCACCATTCCGGCGTGACTTTACGCGAAAGCCATAGAATCAGAAGGTGGGTGGTGTGCAGGCGCTGATGACCTCGCACGGCACTGGACCAACGCAACGGAAGCGGTGCGGCCTGCGGCTTTCGAAATAATAGGCATCCCCCGGACCGAGAACCCGCCGCTCCTCGTCGACCGTCACCTCCAGACGCCCGGAGAGGATGATACCACCCTCTTCTCCATCGTGGACCAGTGGCACCTTGCCGGTATCGGCACCCGGCTGGTAACATTCCTTCAAGATTTGCAGGCTGCGGCCGAAAACATTTTCGCCCACCTGCCGGAAGGATATCGGTCCTTTGCCGATTTCGACAAGTTCATCCGCGCGGTAAAATGCCTTGCGGCTGGTCTCCGGCTCGTAGGCGAAAAATTCGGCAAGGCCGATCGGTATACCGTCGAGAATGCGCTTCAGCGCGCCGACGGACGGGTTGGAGGTGTTGGATTCGATCAAGGAAATCGTCGAATTGGTAACGCCAGCACGTCTTGCCAGTTCACGCTGGGAAATATTGTGACGCAGCCGCAAATGGCGCAAACGCCCGCCTATATCCACCGACATGCGTGATCCCCCGTTGCCGTTGTTCGAAATATCGAAAACTACCTTTCCCGCCTATAACATTTTCAATGGCTTGGCCACAGCGAGAAAAGGGCTTGTTCAGCCCGGAAAATAGCTTTCAATCACCGGCACCGAACAGGAGAACCGTTATGGACAACCCCAACCGATCCAACTCCACCTCACTCGACAGCTACTGGATGCCATTTACCGCCAACCGGCAGTTCAAGGCCAATCCCCGCCTGCTGACGAGCGCGGAGGGCATGTATTACACCAGCAATGACGGTCGTCAGGTTCTCGACGGTACAGCTGGCCTGTGGTGCGTCAATGTCGGCCATGGCCGCCACCAGATTGCATCCGCCGTCAAACACCAGCTTTCGACCATGGATTATGCGCCCTCGTTTCAGATGGGCCATCCCGTCGCCTTCGAATTCGCCGAGCGGCTGGCGGAAATCGCGCCTGGCCCGGAAGGCGCGAAGCTCGACCGCGTGTTCTACACCGGCTCGGGTTCTGAATCAGTCGATACGGCGCTGAAGATTGCGATCGCCTATCAGCGCGCCATCGGTCAGGGCACCCGCAGCCGTCTGATCGGCCGTGAGCGCGGTTATCACGGCGTCGGTTTCGGCGGCATCTCCGTTGGCGGCCTTGTCAACAACCGCCGTGTTTTTCCGCAAATCCCGGCCGACCACCTGCGTCATACCCACGATTTGGCGAAAAACAGCTTCGTAAAGGGCCAGCCCGAGCATGGTGCCGAACTGGCAGACGATCTGGAACGGCTGGTTGCTCTGCATGGGGCCGAAACAATCGCGGCCTGTATCGTTGAACCGGTTGCCGGCTCCACCGGCGTGCTGGTGCCGCCGAAGGGTTATCTGGAGCGCCTGCGGGCCATCTGCGACAAGCACGGCATTCTGTTGATCTTCGATGAGGTTATCACCGGTTTCGGCCGTATGGGCTCGTCCTTTGCCAGCAACTACTTCGGCGTGACGCCTGACATCGTTACCACCGCCAAGGGGCTGACCAACGGCGCAATCCCGATGGGTGCGGTTTTTACCAGCCGCAAGGTGCACGATGCGTTGATGCATGGGCCTGACAACCAGATAGAGCTGTTCCACGGCTATACCTATTCCGGACATCCGGTTGCCTGCGCCGCCGGCATCGCCACGCTCAACATCTACCGCGACGAAGGGCTCTTTACCCGCGCGGCAGAAATGCAGGATGTCTGGCACGACGCCATCCATTCGCTGAAGGGCCTGCCCAATGTCATCGACATCCGCACCATCGGCTTCATCGCCGGCATCGAGCTGCAATCGCGTGATGGAGCTATCGGCGCACGCGCCTATGACGTTTTCGTGGATTGCTTCGAGCGCGGTCTGCTCATTCGCGTCACGGGCGATATCATTGCCCTTTCGCCGCCGCTTATCGCCGAAAAATCCCATTTCGACGATATCGTCTCGATCTTGGGCGACGCGCTGAAAAGAGCGGATTAAAAGTATAAATCTCTAATAAATAAAAGGCTGCAATTTCTATTGCAGCCTTTTTTTGCATTTATCAAGACCGCAACAAAAATAGATCATTTCTTAAGCATATTCTATTAATTTCCCGTAGTATAACCAACCGAGCGGGAATGGCCTCATGGCGTCGATTCAGAAAAAAATTATATTTGCAAGCATTGCAATCTTTTCCATCACCGGAAGCGCGGCGGGGGTCGGTATCTGGGCGACGAATACGCTCAATCGCAATAGTACGGATGTATCGCGGTCCGCCGAGATACTTCACAATCATATGCGTGCCGACATGATGCACGATGCGCTGCGCTCAGACGTGCTGGCAGCCATTCTTTCCACGAATGATACGATGGGCCTGTCGTTCGACGCGGTAAAGGCCGACCTTGCCGAACATGAAGCCACTTTCCTTGAAGCATTGAAGCTAAACAAGGCGCTTACCGAAGGTACGAACGCCAAAGCCGTTATTGAGAGCGTTGAAAAACCGCTTCAGTCCTATCTTGAAAGCGCCAAAACGGTGGTTGGCCTCGTCAACGCCGATCCGGGCGCGGCGACAAAAATGATTCCGGACTTCATGCGCCAGTTCACCACTCTCGAAACCGCGATGGAAACGGCGAGCGAACAGATCGACGCGCTTTCCGAAGCAACTGTCGCGGAAAGCCAGGAGACGAAGGCGGTAATCGAGCTCGTATTAGAAGGGCTGCTGGTTCTGGCGACACTCTTCTGCGTAGGCCTCTTTATCCTCACCCGCAAAACGGTAACGGGTCCAATCCTGCGCCTGTCGAAGACGATGGAAATCCTTGCCAGCGGCGACACGTCACAACCTCCTTCCGGCATGGACCGGAAGGATGAGATCGGCTCCATGTCCGGCGCGGTCGAAATATTCCGGCAGGCGGCGATTGCCAATCGGGCGCTCGAAGAACAGGCCGCAGCAGCCAGACTGCAGGCAGAAGCCGATCAGGCGGCGGCGCGACAGCAAGCGGAGGACGATGCGTCAGAGCGGCTGCGCATCGCCACTTCCGGTCTTGCGACAGGACTGAAGCGGCTGGCATCGGGCGATCTGGCCTTTCAGCTCGATCAGGCCTTTGCCCCTCAATTCGAGGCCTTGCGTCACGATTTCAACAGCTCAGTGCGTCAACTCGGCGAAACGCTGTTCGCCATTTCCGATGGCATCAGCACCATTGACGGCAGCAGCCGGGAAATCGCCGCAGGTGCCGGCGATCTTTCCCGCCGCACGGAAAATCAGGCAGCGTCTCTGGAACAGACAGCAGCAGCTCTCGATGAAATCACGGTCAATGTTTCAAACGCCAACAAGCGTGCCGCCGAAGCGCGGCTCGCCGCCACCGATGCCAACCACAGCGCACTGAAATCTGTGGAAGTTGTCAGCCATGCGGAAGAGGCGATGCGCCGCATCGAAACCTCGTCCCGGCAGATCACCGGCATCGTCGGCGCCATAGACGAGATCGCCTTCCAGACAAATCTTCTGGCGTTGAATGCAGGCGTGGAAGCCGCGCGCGCCGGTGAAGCCGGCAAGGGATTTGCGGTAGTGGCGCAGGAAGTGCGCGATCTCGCCCAGCGCGCAGCAAAGGCCGCAAGCGAAATCCGCGATCATATCCGGCAATCCTCGACGGAAGTGGAAAGCGGCGTGAAACTGGTTCTCGACACCGGCACGGCGCTGAAGGAGATCGGCGAGCGTATCGCGGGCATCGATCGCCATATGAACGCCATCGCCACATCGGCGACCGAACAATCGACCGGTCTTGCCGAAATCAACGCGGCGGTAAACTCCATGGATCACGCCACCCAGCAAAATGCTGCCATGGTGGAACAATCCACTGCGGCTTCTGCAATGCTCGCCGCCGAAACGGCAAAGCTGCGCTCGCTTGTATCGCGGTTCCGTCTGGAAATGGAAAGTGCCGGTAGCAGCGACGTTACCCGTCGCGTTGCCTGAGGTCGCTGCCGCAGATCGAGCCGGCAGCCGCAGTATCGAAGCGCTGTGATTGCGCCTTCATTCATTAGCCATTTCCAGCCGCCCTCTCAGGCGGCTGGAAATTTCGTCTATCAATAGGTCTGCATTGGTTGCGACAGGCCGTCGCCGACCACGCCGCCGCCATACTGCGCCACGGGCACGCCTGCCTGCCCGATAGGAACACCCTGCTGTGCGGGCCCGAGCGCCGTCACCACAATCGGCGTACCATCAGGCACACGGTTATAGAGGTCGACAATATCCTGGTTCAGCAGACGCACGCAGCCGGAGGAAACCGACTTGCCGATCGTCCACCATTCCGGCGAGCCGTGCAGACGGTAGATCGTGTCCTTGCCGTCCTTGAAGATATAAAGTGCACGCGCACCGAGCGGGTTCTTGAGGCCCGGCTCCATGCCGCCATTGCGGCCGCTATAGGGTTCCAGCTCAGGCTGGCGGGCAATCATCTCGTCGGGCGGCGTCCAGCGCGGCCATTGACGCTTGTACTGGATAACGCCGCGTCCGGCCCATTCGAAGCCCGCGCGGCCGAGACCGACGCCATAACGCATGGCCTGGTTGTTCTCGTAGGTGAGATAAAGGAAATGGTTGGCGGTATCGACCACAATGATGCCGGGACGCTCACCGGTGGGATTTTCCACCATTTGACGCAGGAACTGGCGCGGGATCCGCTTGTAGGGAATTTCCGGCAACGGAAACTGCTCGTCGGGCTTCGGACCGTACATCAAGGCATACATCGGGTCGTCGGCCGGGGCTGTTGGCCGTGTGGCCTCACGCGCGGTGGTGTTGCAGCCTGCAAGGCCGGCCAGCGCCAATCCGCCCGCTCCAAGCAGGAAACCTCGCCGGGTCGTTGTCGTGTCGTTCAATTGAAAAACCTCATCTGCGTCATCTTGCGCTGGCAAAGGGATCTGCCAGCGCCGCCTCGGGGCGGCTTATAGGGTACTTCGTGCCGGAGACCTGCGATGCCATGGCCTTTGCGCCACTGGATTTCAGGATGGCACGGAAGCTCGGGTGCATGCCGCCGTCTACATACGCGCTGACCGGGGCAGAAGTTCCCTCGTTCATCGCGGCGGCAAATTTCTGTTGCTCTTCGGCCATTTTCGACGCCACCAAGGGGTCCGGCTGGTTTATCGCAGGTGGGCAGGCCGCCAGCGGATCGGCAGGCTCACCGCCGGCAAATTCGCTGTTAAAAACGTATCGCCGGCCACAAACGGAAACCTTTGGCTGGCGGCGCGTCACCTCGAAATAGTCATAGCCTTCCTTGAGCGTCTTCCAGAAGGGCATATTGGGATCGTCCCGATTCGCCACCATGTTCCGCGCGCTCATGCGGAAGGGATAGGCCTGAACCTGAAAGCGGTCCTGCCCGCCCTGCAGCGCGCGCGCCACGACCGCATAAATCTCGCCGACCTGTTGATCGGTCATCGCGTAACAGCCCGACGAAGAACAGGCACCATGCACCATCAACGCTTCGCCGGTGTAACCAAGCGCCGATTCCAGCCGGTTGGGATAGCCGAGATTGAAGGAGACGTAATATTGCGAATTGGGGTTCAGCATGCCTGCGGAGACATGATAAAATCCTTCCGGCGCCTGCCGGTCGCCCGTCTTCGTCTTCGGGCCAAGTTTTCCGGACCAGCGGCACATGGGATAGGTCTTGAGCAGCGCATAATTACCGGTCTTGTCGATCTTCCAGACCTCAAGCTCGCTTTCCTGCTTGAAAATGCGAACGAGAACCGGGCTTTCCGGGCGCATGCTCTTGGCAGACATCTGCGCCATCATCTTGGATGACAGCTTCGGCGGGTCCTTTTTGACGCTGTCGAGACCCATGGAGGTGCACGCGGCGAGACCGCTGCCGATCGCGACGACCGCAGCTATTCTCATTCCCGCTTTTACCCTGCGCCGCAGCCCCGCACTTGCGAAGTTCAGCAATGCATTCACACCCATGGATCGTTCTGCCCGCCCGATTTGCCCGCCTTTGTGGCAGAGGCTTAACTAGCGAAGGTGGCCATATGGCGGCAACCTCCCGCAAGGACAAAGTCTCGTGAACAGACGTTACCCATTCGTTAATCATACGCACACAAGCCTGTGATGGAACTGCCGCTACCGAAGAAGCCCCTGCCCGCCATCGATCCATACCGGCGTTCCGGTGATATGGCGCGACTGGTCCGATGCCAGAAAACCGATCAATGCAGCAACATCCTCGCTCGTCCCTGCAACCCCGCCGGTGACCGGAATGTCACCCGCCGGGAAACGGACTGGCACTTCGGTCCTGTCGCGCCCGCGTATGTCCGTATTTTCGTCAATCGCCGTTTCAATTTCGCCCGGACACACCGCGTTGACACGGATGCGATGACGCCCGAGCTCCAGCGCCAGTTGCTGGGCCATGGCAAGCTGCCCGGCCTTCGTCACCGAATAGGCGGTAGCGCCCGGCGAGTTGAAAGTGCGTGTGCCGTTGATGGAAGAGACGATGATGATGGAGCCGCCACCTGCCTCCTTCAGATGCGGCACACTGGCATGGATAGTGAGATAGGTGCCTCGCAGGTTGATGCGGATCGTATCGTCCCACTCCGAAGGCGTCAGCTCGTCAATCGGTGCCCAGACGCCGTTGACGCCCGCATTGGCCACCACGACATCCAGACGGCCGAAAGCATCCACAAGCTCTGCAACGGAGTGTCGCATCACTGCCTCCTCCGCCACATCGGCGACGAGGACCTTAGAAGCGCCGGATAAGGCGGAAATCTCATTTTTCACCGCCTGCAATTCAGATTCGGTACGGCCGAGAAGGCCTACGGAAAAGCCTTCCGCAGCCAGATGAAGGGCAGCAGCCCGGCCAATGCCGGAGCCAGCGCCGGTGACGAGGGCGACTTTACCAGTGGCCAAGGTCACAGCCCTCCTTTTCTAGACGCGATCGAGGTGACCGTTGCCGAGACGGGGTCGCTCGCCGGAAAACTGTCTTCCAGCCCCTCTTCCAGTTCCTCTTCAAGAATGTCACGATCCTTCGATGTGCGGGCGCTCGCCTGACCGTGCGGGACTTCATCCTGCGCCGTGCCGAGAGCGGAAAACTGCGACGGCGCATCGGCGCCTTGACGCGTTCCGAATGCCGTCAGCTGAACCATCACCGCGCTCGCGCGTTTGATGGCCTCCGCATCGTCGATGCCATCAAGACCGTCGGCAAGGCGGACCGAGACCTGATCGCCGTCGCTGCCGACAAATTCCACGGAAATCACTCCGTTATCCCGTTTTACATAGGTCGTAGAAAGTTGCATGACATGCCCTCCGATTTGAAAAAGCATCGGCGTAATCCGATGCGACAACACACTGAAACCTGAATTCACAACGATGGCAGAGCAGAAGGGGTTCCAGATGGATCAGGCCTTGGGCCCGGAAATGCAGGAGCGCTTCTTTCAGCGCGATCCCGTTGACGTTGCCCGCGCCCTCATCGGCGTGGAATTCCGCGTTGGCAATACAGGCGGCATCATCGTGGAAACCGAAGCCTATCATCCTGATGATCCAGCATCCCATAGTTTCAATGGGCAGACCCCGCGCACCAAGGCGATGTTCGGCCCGGCCGGCCATCTCTATGTCTACCGGTCCTACGGCATTCACTGGTGCGCAAACTTCGTATGCGCTCCGGGCTCCGCCGTGCTTCTGCGCGCCATCGAACCCCTCACCGGCATAGACATGATGAAACTGCGGCGAGGAACTGACAAACTGAAACTGTTATGTTCCGGCCCCGGCAGGCTTTGTCAGGCCTTGGCCATTACCGGAGAAATGGACGGAGCACCGCTGGACCGCCCGCCGTTTTTCCTCCGTCTGCCAAAGGAGGCCGCTGCCGTTACCAGCGGCAGACGCATCGGCATAAGCCGCGCGCAGGACTATCCTTGGCGCTTCGGGCTTGAAGGCTCGGCCTTCCTCAGCAAGAAATTCGAACAGGCCTGAAACCTACAAGACCTTGGGCGGCCCGTCGTTTTCATCTGGATTGGGGGTTGGCGCCTCGTCCGGCAGCCTATCGGGCTCCGGCTCTTTGACCGGCGGTATATCCGGCTGTGGCGGCACCGGCATTGGCGGGTCTGGATAGGGTTCAACGGGAACAGTTGGCATTGCAGCTCCTGGATATAAGCGCTTCGTCCAATGCGGAATCGAAATGCGCTTTCATCTGCTGGGACGACGCGAGCGCGCGGCCCCTCCTGAGGCGGCGCAACACCCAATTCGCCCATCGGTCAATTGCCGGTCAGGTCCCTTCGGTTTCATTGCGCCGCCCTGCGGATTGTACAGGGCAAACGCAGGAAAACGCCGGTCAGTTCCGTTTTTTTTGGGAAGCTGTTGCGAGGGCTCAGGCGAAACCCAGCGAGCTGCGGGAAATATCGCGGTTTTCGCAATAGTCGCGGGAGTGGGCCTCATGGCCGTGTTCGCGAGCGGTGGAACGGGTCAGTTCCGGGCTGGGCACGTTGAGCAGCGCGTCGGCATAGGTGCCGGTTGCCTCCACGTCATCGATCACAGTCTGTTGTTGCGGCTTTAAAAATTCAAACATCGGTCACCTCCTTCAACACGTCCCCTCAACGCGCTGGCCCAGGTCCTGTTCCAAAAGGCCTGTGCAGCTTCGATTATACACGAGATGCCGCTGCCGTATAGGCGATGAAAGACGAACGGCAATCAATTGACGTTCACAAAATGGAATGGAATCAGTGAGCTATGGCGACGAGGTCAGGCTGGACCGACCGATTCCCGCAAGATCAGTTCGACCGGCCACAATTCCTGAACCTCGCGGACGGGACGGCCGCCGACGATCTGCAGAAGCAGGTCCGTAACCCGCATGCCAGCCATGCGCATGGGCGAGCGGGTGGTGGAAAGCGGCGGCATCATGCTTTCCGGAGTGAGGTAAGGAAACACGTCGTCATGGGCGATGACGGACACGTCCTTGCCGATCACCAGTCCCAGCTGGGTTGCCGCGCGATAGACGCCCTGCGCCGTCATCATTGCGCCAGCGACGAAGGCCGTCGGGCGCGGCGTCTGCTCCAGCAGCGAGCGGGCGAAACGGAAGGCGGCATCTTCGCTGAAATGCTCGCTCATCATGAGGCGCGGATCAGGCGTGATGCCATGGGTCGCGAGCGCATCACGAAAACCCTGTTCGCGGTCCTGCACAAAGGTACGGCCTGTCGGGCCGTTGATCATCGCGATGCGACGGTGGCCACGTTCCAGAAAATGGATTGTCGGACGATACGTCACATCATGATTGTCGATATCGAGCCAGGCGTGCTCGAACGCCGTCTTCGAGCGGCCATGCACGATGAAAGGCACGCCCAGCCGATTGAGCAGCGCGATGCGCTCGTCCTCCGGACGCGGCGAATGCACGATTATGCCATCCACCC
This sequence comes from Agrobacterium tumefaciens, assembly GCF_009649785.1. Classification (GTDB taxonomy): domain Bacteria; phylum Pseudomonadota; class Alphaproteobacteria; order Rhizobiales; family Rhizobiaceae; genus Agrobacterium; species Agrobacterium tumefaciens. The sequence goes on from NZ_WJOK01000007.1 coordinate 17,521, forward strand.
GTCCGCTCGACGCCAGCCGGCTGAAAATCGCGAGCTCTTCCTCAATGTTATTGTCGACGGTGACGCTGACGAGAATGTCGGTCTCTTCGCCTTCCAGCCGCGTCGCCATGCCGCCCATGAATTCCGAAAAGAAATGCCCGCCGCCCGAACGGCCCATCACGACACCGATTGCGCCAGCCCTGCCTGTTGCCAGCCTGACCGCGTTGGCATTGGGACGGTAGCCGTATTTCAGCGCAGCATCCATCACCCGCTGGCGCGTCTCTTCACGCACCTCGGGATAGCCGCCAAGCGCACGGCTGACGGTGGTGGGCGACAGCCCGACCTTTTCTGCGAATTCCTTGAGCTTCATGTTTTCTGCCAATTTGCTCCTGCATGCGTCGCCGCCGCAGATTTTTCAAGCGGACAAAAATTGAAATCGCTTTCAATTTATTCCCACCTGAAATCTTACAGTTCGCCGTTTCGAAAGGCAAACCCTCCGTGGCAACATGCGAAGATGCCCAATTTCCAAGCCATAAGAAAGAGTATTGACAGATTTGTCGGCTTTTGCGAACTTCACACCAGTCAAAAGCGCTTTCAATTTTGAGGATGATTGGAAGCGTCAACGGAGGAGTTTGACAATGAATATTTCCATGAAGGCTTTGTTGCTGTGTGGCAGCGTGCTGTCTGCGGCAGTTTCCGCGCAGGCGGCCGAACTTTCCATCGCCGCCAACTCGACCGGCAAGAACATTGCATTTTTCAAGGAGCGGATCGCCGCCTTCGAAAAAGAGACCGGCCACAAGGTCAATCTCGTCACCATGCCGTCATCGTCCAGTGAGCAGTTCAGCCAGTACAGGCTATGGCTTGCCGCGGGTAACAAGGATGTCGACGTCTACCAGACGGACGTGATCTGGGCGCCGCAGCTCTCCGACCAATTCGTGGATCTGACCGAAGCGACGAAGGATGTCATTGGCGATCATTTCCCCTCCATCGTGGCGTCGCAGACCGTGGACGGCAAGCTTGTCGCCATGCCGATGTTCACCGACGCGCCCGCTCTATTCTACCGCAAGGACCTTCTGGAAAAATACGGCAAGCAGCCGCCGAAAACCTGGAAGGAACTGGGCGAGACCGCCAAGGAAATTCAGGACAAGGAGCGCACAGCCGGGCAGAAAGACCTGTGGGGCTTTGTCTTCCAGGGCAGCGCCTATGAGGGCCTGACCTGCAACGCTCTGGAATGGATTGCGTCCGCCGGTGGCGGCCATATCGTTGAGACCAACGGCGACATCTCCATCAACAACGAGAAAGCCGCAGCCGCGATTGAAGCCGCCAAGGGCTGGGTCGGCACCATCGCGCCGCAGGGCGTCCTTGCCTACAAGGAAGAGGAAGCACGCGGCGTCTGGCAGACCGGCAATTCCGTCTTCATGCGCAACTGGCCCTATGCCTATGCGCTTGGAAACGGTGCCGACAGCGCCATCAAGGGCAAATTCGGCGTCACGCCGTTGCCGGCCGGTGAAGAGGGTGCGGCACCCGCCTCAACGCTCGGCGGCTGGAACCTCGCCGTTTCGAAATATTCCGACGATCAGGAAGCTGCCATCCAACTTGTGAAGTTCCTCGCATCAAAGGATACCCAGAAGATGCGTGCGATCCAGCTTTCCAACATGCCCACGATCGCCTCGCTTTACGACGACAAGGATGTCGCGGACGCACAGCCTTTCATGCCGACATGGAAGCCGATTTTCCAGACCGCCGTTCCACGCCCCTCTGCCTCGGCGAAGGTGAAATACAACGAGGTTTCGGCCAAATTCTGGGGTGCCGTGCACAACACGCTCTCCGGCAACGGCACGGCGGCGGAAAACCTTGAGCTCCTTGAAGTCGAATTGACCGATCTCAAAGGCAACGGCTGGTAATCCGGCCCGTGTGGGAAGCGGTCTCGCCTGAGCGTTTCCCACACCCCAACTGCGAGATATCCCAATGAACGATACCGCCCTTCAAAGACCGGCCGCGGCATCCGGCACCGGCTCCGATCTTCAGTCGGAACGCCTGAAATCCGCATGGCTGTTCCTAGCCCCCACGTTTCTGGTACTTGCGATGGTGGCCGGCTGGCCGCTGGTGCGCACCGTCTGGTTCAGCCTCACCGACGCGTCGCTGACCAATCTCGACGGCGCACAATTCGTTGGCTTCAAGAACTACCTCACCTGGATCACGCTCAGCAGCGGCCGCACCATCTATCGCGGCCTGTTGGCTGATCCCGCCTGGTGGGGCGCGGTTCTGAACACGCTGAAATTCACCATCCTTTCGGTCAGCTTCGAAACCGTTCTCGGCCTTATCGTTGCGCTGGTGCTGAACGCGGAATTCAAGGGACGCGGCCTCGTGCGCGCCGCCATCCTCGTTCCATGGGCCATTCCCACCATCGTTTCGGCGCAGATGTGGGCGTGGATGCTGAACGACCAGTTCGGTATCTTGAACGACCTGTTCCTCAATCTCGGGCTGATCTCCCACAAGATCGCATGGACCGCCAATCCGGACACCGCAATGGTCGCCGTTCTTATTGTCGATATCTGGAAGACGACGCCCTTCATGGCGTTGCTCATTCTCGCCGGCCTGCAAATGGTGCCGAAAGACATGTATGAGGCGGCGAAGGTGGACGGTATCCACCCCGTCAAGGTGTTCTTCCGCGTCACCCTGCCAATGATCCGGCCAGCGCTCATGGTTGCCGTCATCTTCCGTATGCTGGATGCGATGCGCGTCTTCGACCTCATCTACATTCTGACGCCGAATAACGCCCAGACCCGCACGATGTCGGTGCTGGCGCGTGAGAACCTGTTCGATTTCGACAAGTTCGCCTATGGCGCAGCCGCTTCCACCATGCTGTTCCTCATCATCGCCTCGATAACAGTCGTTTATATGTGGCTCGGGCGCGTCAACACAGATGGAGCTTCGCGATGACCCTGCCAAGCATCCTGAAAACCACCGCCTTTTATGCGCTGGTCGCCGTCATCATGGTGATTTCGGTATTCCCGTTCTATTACGCGATACTGACCAGCCTGAAATCCGGCTCAGCGCTGTTCCAGGTGAACTACTGGCCGCGTGAATTCTCGCTGACCAATTACAACTTCGTCATCGGCAACGGCACGTTCCTGCGCAATCTCGGCAATTCGCTGTTCGTTGCATCTTCAGTCGTCGTACTGTCGCTGTTCCTTGCGGTAACGGCGTCCTATGCCCTGGCCCGTGTCCGTTTCCGGGGCCGCTCGCTGCTTCTGCTCACCATCCTCTCGGTCTCGATGTTTCCACAGATCGCCGTTCTCGCCGGCCTGTTCGAACTCATCCGCTGGGCTGGCATCTTCAACACGCCGCTCGCGCTGATCTTTTCCTACATGATCTTCACTCTGCCCTTCACTGTCTGGGTGCTGACGACATTCATGCGCGACCTGCCGATCGAAATCGAGGAAGCGGCAATCGTCGATGGCGCAACGCCATGGGTCATCATCACCCAGGTCTTCATGCCGCTGATGTGGCCGGCGCTCGTCACCACAGGGCTCCTCGCCTTCATTGCGGCGTGGAACGAGTTCCTCTTCGCGCTCACCTTCACCTCATCGAACGAACAGCGCACGGTGCCCGTCGCCATCGCACTTCTTTCGGGCGGTTCGCAGTTTGAAATCCCCTGGGGAACGATCATGGCGGCCTCCGTCATCGTCACCGCCCCGCTCGTCGTCCTCGTTCTTATCTTCCAGCGACGCATCATTTCCGGCCTCACCGCCGGCGGCGTCAAAGGCTAGGAGAAAACTTATGACCACCATTCAACTGCGCAATCTTCGCAAATCCTTCGGCGCCTTCGATGTCATCAAGGGCATCGACATGGACATCCGCTCCGGCGAGTTCATGGTTTTCGTCGGCCCTTCCGGTTGCGGCAAGTCCACGCTGCTACGCCTCATCTGCGGGCTCGAGGAAATCACTGGCGGCACGCTCTCCTTTGACGGAGAAGCCGTCAACCGCCTGCCACCCGCCAAGCGTGGCGTCGCCATGGTCTTCCAGTCCTATGCGCTTTATCCGCATATGACCGTATTCGAAAACATGGCCTTCGGCATGAAACTCTCAGGCGCCGACAAGGAGCAGCGCCGCAAGCGTGTAGAGGCGGCAGCGGAAATGCTGCAGCTCACGCCCTATCTGGAACGTCTGCCGAAGCAGCTTTCCGGCGGCCAGCGCCAGCGTGTCGCCATCGGCCGTGCCATCGTGCGTGATCCGAAGGTGTTCCTGTTCGACGAACCGCTCTCCAACCTCGATGCGGCGCTGCGCGTCGCAACCCGTCTCGAAATCGCCAAGCTGCACCGGGAGATGCATGACACGACGATGATCTACGTCACCCACGACCAGGTGGAAGCCATGACGCTCGCCGACCGCATCTGCGTTCTGCGCGATGGCCGCGTCGAACAGATCGGCACGCCGCTCGAGCTTTACGAAAGCCCGGTCAACACCTTCGTTGCCGGCTTCATCGGCTCGCCGAAGATGAACTTCCTTGCCGGCAAATATGCGGAAGTCGAAGGTGCCGCCACCATCGGCATCCGCCCCGAACACCTTGCGATCGGTGCCGGTGAGACCGGCTGGAACGGCGAAATCATCCATTCGGAAATGCTGGGATCGGACAGCTACATCTATGTCGAGATTGGTGCTGGCGAACCCATCGTCGTTCGTGAGGAAGGCGTGACCGACCGCAAGCCGGGAGAAAAAATCGTTCTCGTGCCGGATGCGGCGCAGATCCACCGCTTCGACGCGCAGGGCCAGGCCCTTGCCCGCAATCCCGTGCGCGGCGCCGCCTGAACAGTTAACTTTCGCCGGATCACCCAAGCTTCCGGCTTTCACCAAGGAGCAAGAAAATGACCATCAACACCGTTGTATGGGGCGAAAATATCCACGAACACATCAACGAGACGGTGCGTTCGATCTACCCCGATGGTATGCACAACACCATTGCCGATGCGCTGAATACCAACCCTGAGATCAGCGCCACCACCGCCACGCTTCAGGAACCGGAACACGGTCTTTCGCAGGAGCGTCTGGACAAGACCGACGTTCTGGTCTGGTGGGGCCACAAGGACCACGGTGCGGTTCAGGATGAGATCGTCGAGCGCGTTGCCAAGCGTGTCTGGGAAGGCATGGGCCTCATCGTCCTCCATTCCGGCCACTTCTCCAAGCCTTTCAAGCGACTGATGGGTACGCCCTGCGCGCTTAAATGGCGTGAGGCGGGCGAACGCGAACGCCTGTGGACGATCAATCCGCGTCACCCGATTGCAGCCGGCCTGCCCGAGCATTTCGAGCTGGAAAACGAAGAGATGTATGGCGAGCAGTTCTCCGTGCCGGAGCCGCTGGAAACCGTGTTCATCTCCTGGTTCCAGGGCGGCGAAGTCTTCCGTTCTGGCCTCACCTGGCGCCGTGGCGCAGGCAACATCTTCTATTTCCGCCCCGGTCACGAAACTTATCCGACCTATCACGACGCCAATGTACAGAAGGTCATCAGCAATTCGGTGAAATGGGCCTATAATCCGGTCGGCGCACTGAAAAGCATTCATGACGCCCCCAACGTTCCCGTCGACAAGGCGCTGGAGCCTATCGAAGAACGCGGCCCCAAGCTGCACAAGGCAGGCGAAGCAGGTTACAGGTAAACAGCCATGAGACTTCTCATTCTCGGAACCGGCGGCATGGCCAACAACCATGCCACATATTTCTCGCAAATCCCCGGCGTCGAACTGGTGGCTGCGGTGGATGTGGATGATGTGGTTGTGCGGGGCTTTGCGCTTCGCCACAACATTCCACTCTCCTTTACCTCGCTGGATGACGCGATTGCCTGGGGCGAGTTCGACGCGGCGGCAAACGTCACGCCGGATGCCATCCACCACCCAACCAGCCTTAAGCTTCTGGCGGCGGGCAAACATGTTTTCTGCGAAAAGCCGCTGGCGGAAAACTACGCCAAGGCCGCCGAAATGGCCGATGCCGCAGAAAAAGCGGGCCTTGTTGCCATGGTCAACCTCACCTATCGCAATGTCGCCCCCTTGCAGGCGGCACGCGAAATGGTGCTGGCTGGCAAGATCGGCAAGGTGCGCCATCTGGAAGCCTCCTATCTCCAGAGCTGGCTCGTTTCCAAGGCCTGGGGCGACTGGATGACGGAGAGCAAGTGGCTGTGGCGGCTTTCCACCAAGCACGGCTCAAACGGTGTTCTGGGTGATGTCGGCATCCACATTCTCGACTTCGCCTCCTATGGCGCGGGCAGCGATGTGGAGCGCATCTTCACGCGCCTGAAGACCTTCGACAAATATGAAGGCAACAAGATCGGCGCCTACGATCTCGACGCCAATGACAGCTTCACCATGACCGCCGAGTTGGAAAACGGCGCCATGGGCGTCATTCACGCCAGCCGCTGGGCAACGGGCCATCTCAACGAACTGCGCCTGCGCATCCACGGCGACAAGGGTGCGCTGGAGGTGATCCACACGCCTGACTATTCCAGCCTGCGAGCCTGCATCGGCGACGATGTGGAAAAGGCGATCTGGAAGACAATCGATGTCGACCCGGTGCCGACGAATTACGAAAAATTCGCCAAGGCCGTCATGGAAGGTGGCATTGCTGATCCGGACTTCCGCCACGCGGCGAATTTGCAGAAGGTGCTTGATCTCTCGATCATCGCCGACCGCGAACGGCGGGAGCTGGCCGTCTCGGCTTGAATTGCAAGGGCGCGGCGGCGTAAGCCGCCGCTTCCAATACTGCAGCGTGTACTATTATCTCCCGTCACCCCGAATCTAGCGCTGCATGACGGAGGTACTACCTCAAACGCCTCGCCTATTCCCCCACAAGAGCACATGCAGCTGCGGCAGCACCCGGGCGGAAAACCAACGGTCTTCGCTGACCTTGTCCACCAGCCACAACATGCGATCCATGATTCCATCGATATCCACACGCGCGTCGTCGTCATCCGGCGGCGGCGGGGTGTGGTTGCCGGGCTGGAGGTAAATCGGCAAATGCGGGAAACGGGCTGATGCAGCCTTGGCATAAGCATAGTCCGCATCGTCAAACACCACGATCTTCAGCGCCACCTGCGGTCCATCGCCGGCGGCGGCAAGACAGTCTTCAAAGGCCCGCCAGTCGGTTTCCATGCCGCTCGATGGTGGCTTCGGGCTCAGCACCAGATGATCGAGATCGCCAAACCAGTCTTTTGCGATGCTGCCCTGCGTTTCCAGCGCGAACCTATAGCCCTCGCCCTGCCCCTTCGCGATTAGTTGCCCAAGGGGCTGGATGGCGGGATTGCCGCCCGAAAGCGACACCGTCAGCGGCACACTGCCGGAAAGCCGTCGCACCTCCTGCCAGATCGCCTCGACGGACATCGGTTTCCATGTGTCGCGATACTCGCTGTCGACGGCATGCAGCGTATCGCACCAGGAGCAGCGGTAATCGCAGCCACCAGTGCGAACGAAAACGGTAGGCAGACCAATCAGCAAACCCTCGCCCTGAATGGTCGGGCCGAAGATTTCGCTGATGCGGATCGCTGTTTCCTTCGCTGCAACTTTCTGTGCAACCGCCGTCATGGCCGGTATTCCGCCCAGGTCTTGGCGGTTTCGCTCACTCGCACGGCGCTGGTTTCCGGCAGGCTCGTCTTGCACCAATCGTAAAAGTGCTTCGCCAGACATTCCGCGGTGACCCGGTCATGGCCGAGAACGTCGTTCAGGTGGCGATGATCGAAATGATCGTCGATGTAGCGCTTCAGCGGCGCGAGTTCGTGGTAATCACGCACGAAACCGTGCTCGTTCAGCTCTTCGCCTGATAGTTCGACCTCAACGATGTAATTATGCCCGTGCAGGCGGGCGCACTGATGGTCGGCGGGCAGGCTTTTCAGCTGGTGAGAGGCAGAGAAATGGAACTCCTTGGTGATGCGAAACATCAACGCACCTCCTGTGCCGCATAAGCATGAGTGGCCGCCACCCAGAAATCCGGGTCCTCATAGTCCGTCGGATCGGTAACACCTGCCAGATGGAAGGCCTCGCGCCGCTCCACGCAGGTGCCGCAACGGCCACAATGGCGAGAGCCGCCCTTGTAACAGGACCAGGTTTCGCCAAATGGGGTGCCGTATTTCACCGCGTCAGTCACAATCGCCGCTTTGGAGACGGTGACATAGGGCGCAAACAAGGTGACGTCTGCGTAGCCTTCCAGCGCATGCGCCTGCATGGCATTAAAGCTGTCGATGAAGCCCGGCCGGCAATCGGGATAGATGAAATGGTCCCCACCATGCACGGCGATCGCCACCGCATCCGCCTGCTGGGCGGCGGCAAGGCCGAAGGCGATGGTCAGCATGATGGCGTTGCGGTTCGGGACCACCGTGGAGCGCATGGTCTCTTCCGCATAATGTCCGTCCGGCACATCGATATCGTCCGTTAGCGCGGAACCGGTGAGGTGCGCGCCGATGGTTGTGATGTCGATGAGATGATGTGGCACGCCGAGACGCTTTGCGCAGTCGGCTGCGAAATCCAGCTCCTTCTTGTGGCGCTGGCCGTAATCGAAGGAGACAAGAGCGAGAAGTTCATGTTCCGCCGCGATTTTGTGCGCAAGCGAAACGGAGTCCAATCCGCCGGAGCAGATGACGATGGTTTTCATACGTTGGGATCCCTTGTTTTGACCGGGTGGGCTGCGACCGGATTACGGGGGCGGCTTTAAACCAAAGCGAAGCGATTGTGAAGGGCTTTGCGGAAATAGCGGAAATTCCGCGCAATCCACGAAATTGCCCCGCCGCAGCAACAAGACGAAACAATCGCGACATAAGCGGGAAACCGGCTTGATCTAGAACGGACTGAACGTTGCAGTTCTTGAAGGATGTTGCCGATGGCGGCCGGTTCTATGTTCCTCTTTTCGCTAAGCGATCTCAGCTCCATCGGCTCCGGCATTTTGATGGCGTTGGCAGGCACGCTTTATGTCACCCTTACCATTCGTGGGCTGATGGCCACCGTGCGTCATGGATAAGGCACTCGGCAACAGACGCCCAGGGCTCAGGCGCAATCTCGCAGTCTTACTTTTCATAGCCTCCGCGACGCTCGTCGCCACGATAGGGATCGCCCCGTTCGTTTTCCTGATCTGGATGGTCACGACCGTCGCACGATGGCTTGGTTTTTTCATTGGCTTTTGAGACACGAAGCTCGCCCATGATGCGGCGGAGCGGAAGGAGCCCGGCAAAACGGCAGTGCGCCGGGCTCTTTTTTTCGATAAACCGGGCTCAGCGCAGCAGCGCCTGCGCCTCCTCGATGCCGAGTGCTGCCGGCTGCGTGCAGGTTGTGGTCATCTCGATGAAGCGGCCTTCTTCCCCGGATTTGAGGATGGAGGTCATCACGTCGATACCGTGCAGGGAGCGATCCAGCGAGCAGCGGGCATCGCGGCCTTCAAGGATAGCAATCGCCATATCGGCCAAGCCTGCCGTGCGATAGTTGGCGCGCGGGCCATTCGGGCTTTCCTGGTTGGCAATGCCGAAGGGATGCGCCCAGTCTTCCAGCGGCTGGATATTTTTGTCGCGTCCGCTCGCCTCCACCACACCGCCGAAGAAGTTGGGGTCCGGCACGTAGATCGATCCTTCCGTACCGTAAAGTTCCATATTGGCGTGGCGATGCGACCACACATCCCAGCTGGCCGAAAGTGTGATCGTTGCTCCGTTCACGAATTCCAGAAGCGCATGGATGTTGGTAGGCGTTTCTACCGGGATGATCTCGCCGTTCAGCGGCTGGCTGGTCACCGTTCGGGTGGGGTTGGCCATTGATGTCAGTGCGCCAACGCGCTTGACCGGGCCGATGAGGTTGATGAGGTTCGCCACATAATAGGGGCCAAGATCGAGGATCGGCCCGCCCCCCTTCAGGAAGAAGAAGCCCGGATTGGGGTGCCACATCTCCATGCCGGGGCTCATCACATGGCAGGTGCCGGAGGTGATGCGCCCGACCTTGCCCTCGTCGATATATTGCCGGGCAAGCTGATGCGCGCCGCCAAGGAAAGTATCAGGCGCGCAGCCAACGGAAAGGTTCTTCTCGCGGGCGATGCGCCGCAACTCCTCGCCTTCCTCCAGCGAAAGCACCAGCGGCTTTTCCGAATAGACGTGTTTACCCGCCTCGAGTGCCGCTTTCGACACGGGAAAATGCGCGGCGGGAATGGTGAGGTTCACCACCACGTCGATGTCCTTGTTGGCGAGGAGTTCCTCGATCGACTGCGCCGTGACACCAAATTCTTCTGCCCTCAGTTCCGCCGCATTGCGGTTAAGGTCGGCGCAGGCCAGCACCTTGATGCCCTTGAAGAGCGGTGCCAGCGAAAAGTAAGCAGACGAGATGTTGCCGCACCCGATGATGCCGACGCCCAGTTCCCTTTGCATGATGAAAACTCCGGATTGATGCTCAATAGGTTTTGAAGGATGCGATGGAGCGAGTGATCAGCCGATCGATATCCTTGGGATTGTCGTGTTCGACCACGAAATGTTTCGTGGCGGATTTTGCCCTCAGTGCTGCCACGAGGGCCTTCCAGTCCACCGTGCCGTGGCCGACATCCGCCCAGCCGTCCTCATCCGCATTTTCGCCTGATGGTGCGATGTCCTTCACGTGCACGGCGGTAATGCGCTTGCCGTAGCTTTCGATCCAGGCGAGCGGATCGGCATTGCCTCTGATAATCCAGGCGATATCCGCTTCCCATTTCAGGTCCGGTCCGCCGGCAAAAATCTGCTCCTGCGGGGTGGAGCCGTCCGGGAGCACCTGGAACTCGAAATCGTGGTTGTGCCAGCCGAAGGTCAGCCCGGCATCCACGAATGGCTTACCCGCTTCCTGCAGGCGCTTGCCGAAGGCGAACCAACCAGCCGCGTCCGCCGGGCGCTGGTCGGGCATCAGGTAAGGGCAATAAATCGCTTCCACGCCCAGAACCTTGGCGATGTTTAGAGCCTTTTTCGGATCACCCTCGAGAAGGTCAAGGCCGAAATGGCCGGTCGGCATGGCAAGACCATTGGCATCGAGTTCGGAGCGCAGGCTGTTCAACCCAGCGTCATCAAGCGAGGCGTACATGGCGCCGTAACCTTCGACATGTTTGTAACCAGCCGCCGAAAGCTTCTTCAAAATATTGGAAAACGGCTGGAAATTGCGGGCGCTGTAAAGCTGGAAACCGAGTTCTGTCATTATCTCCTCCATAGAGATGTGGGTGCTTGGGATGGTGTTGGGGGTAAAACGGGGCCCTTCCTAAAGCCGCTCTTCGCTCTGTGCGTCGAACAGCGAGGCCATGGTGAGGTCTAGGCCGAGGCGAACCCGGGTGCCCGGCGCAAACCGCCTGTGGCCGCCAACGCGCACGGACAAGGTATGACCGGCATGTTTGAGCCAGATCAGATTGTCGGCGCCCATCGGCTCCTCGATGTCAACGATCGCCTCATGCACCTCGCCGCTGACGATGTCGGCATCGACGCGCACATGTTCGGGACGCACACCGAGAACCACGGCACGACCGGCGACAAGCGGCGCCTCCGGCTGATAACCATCCAGTGAGAAGGTGACGCCGTTGGTGGTGAAGACCACCTTGCCGTCCTTCTCGATCAATTCGCCACGCAGGAAATTCATCGAGGGCGAACCGATGAAGCCCGCGACGAAGAGGTTCCTTGGCTTGTTGTAGATGGTGACGGGATCGGCAAGCTGCTGGATGACGCCGCTTTTCATGATGGCGATACGATCAGCCAGTGTCAGCGCCTCGATCTGATCGTGTGTCACGTAGATCATGGTGTTTTTCAGCGCCTGGTGCAGCCGTTTGATCTCGACGCGCAGTTCCGAGCGCAGCTTGGCATCGAGGTTGGAAAGCGGTTCATCGAACAGGAACACATCCACATCGCGCACCAGCGCCCGGCCGATCGCCACGCGCTGGCGCTGGCCGCCGGAAAGCTCGGCGGGCTTGCGCTTCAGGAGTGGTTCGATCTGCAATATGCCCGCCGCCCTTTTGACGCGCCGGTCGATTTCCTCTTTCGGAACCTTGGCGACCTGAAGGCCGAAGGAGAGGTTCTTCTCCACCGTCATCTGCGGATAAAGCGCATAGGACTGGAACACCATGCCGATGCCACGATCCTTCGGCTCCTCCCAGGTAACGTTGCGGTCCTTGATGAAGATTTGCCCGTCGGTTGGCTCCAGAAGGCCCGCAATGCAATTGAGAAGTGTCGACTTGCCGCAGCCGGAAGAGCCGAGCAGCACGAGGAACTCGCCGTCGTAAATATCGAGATTGAGGTCTTTCAGGACGGTAACGGCACCGAAGGACAGGGAAAGATCGCGAATGGAAACGCTTTTGTTCATATAACTCAACCTTTTACTGCGCCTGCGGCGATGCCACGGACGAAAAGCCTGCCGGAGACGAAATAAACGATCAACGGCACGGCCCCGGTGAGAAGGGTTGCAGCCATGTTGACGTTGTATTCCTTCACGCCCTGCACGGAGTTGACGATATTATTGAGCTGCACCGTCATCGGGTAATATTCCGGCCGCGTGAACACGACGCCGAACAGGAAGTCGTTCCAGATGCCGGTGACCTGCAGGATCATCGCCACGACGAAGATCGGCAGCGACATGGGCAGCATGATGCGAAAATAGATCTGCCAGAAATTGGCGCCATCAATACGTGCCGCCTTGAACAATTCCTCCGGCAGCGACGCGAAATAGTTGCGGAAGAGCAGCGTCAGGATCGGCATGCCGAAAATCGTGTGCACGATCACGAGGCCGGTCAGCGTGCCATAAATGCCCAATTCGCGCAGCACGATGACGATCGGGTAGATCATTACCTGATAGGGGATGAAGGCGCCGATGATGAGGATCGAGAAGAACAGTTCCGAACCCTTGAACTTCCAGTTCGCGATGGCGTAACCGCTGACGGAAGCCACGATGATCGAGATCACGACCGACGGTATGAGGATGCGTACCGAGTTCCAGAAGCCGCGTGAAAGCCCGTCGCAGTTCAGCCCGGTGCAGGCATTCGCCCAGGCTTTCACCCAGGGTTCGAAGGTGATTTCCACCGGTGGCGCGAAAATGTTGCCGAGCCGTATTTCCGGCATACCCTTCAGAGAGGTGACGACCATCACGTAAAGCGGCAGCAGGTAGTAGGCGGCAGCGACAAACAGCGTGCCATAGAGAATGATGTTGCGGCGGGAAAACGTTTTTTTCGGCTTCTTGCCGCGGGGACCGGAAAGGTCCGTGGCAACCGCATCGGTTGCGGCGGCGACCGTGTTCAATGTGCTGATATTAGCCACGCTTCTTGCCTCCGAATTCGAGGTACGCCCATGGAATGACGATAATGGCGACGGTCAGAAGCATCATGGTGGAGGCGGCAAAGCCCTGCCCCAGGTTCTGCGCCTGGAACATGTAGTCGTAGACATATTTCGCCGGCACTTCGGATGCGATGCCCGGTCCGCCACTGGTCTGCGCCACCACCAGATCGTACACCTTGACGATGCCGCTCGCGATAATGACAAGCGTGGTGATGAAGACCGGCCGCATCATGGGAATGATGATGAGGATATAGGTCTTCCACATCGGAATGCCGTCGACGCGCGTCGCCTTCCAGATATCCTCGTCTATGCCGCGAAGACCGGCCAGCATCAGGCACATGACGAGCCCCGTGCCCTGCCAGAGCGCAGCAATCAGGATGCCGTAGATAACGATCTCGGAATTATAAAGCGGGTCGAAGGTGAAGCTTTCCCACCCCATCGAGCGGACCACCGACTGAATGCCGAATTCCGGGTTCAACAGCCATTGCCAGACAAGGCCGGTTACGATGAACGACAGAGCAAAGGGATAAAGGAAGATGGTGCGGAAGGTGTTCTCGAAACGGATCTTCTGATCCATCAGCGCCGCCAGCACGAAGCCGATCACCAGACTGAAGATCAGCGACAGAATGCCGTAGATCGCCAGATTCTGGATGGAAATGATCCAGCGCGGCGCGGCCCACAACCGCTCATACTGGTCGAAACCGATGAAGCTTGCACGTGGCAGAAGCTTGGAATTGGTGAATGAATAAATCACCGTCCAGACCGTTCCGCCGAGAAAAATCACGACGGCGGTCAATATCATGGGAATGGAAGCAATCTTCGAATTGAGATTGCGGAAAAGCTGGTTGGGGCGGCCGGAGCGCGCTAGACCCGCCATGGATGACCCTCCTGTAACGTTGCCGTTGATAGCCAGGCAAGGTCTCAAAGACCTTGCCCCAATCCTCCGGGCTTGCGCGTTTACGCATCCCGCAGGGAGCTTGCGGCGGATGGATGCCACCCGCCGCACAAGAGGTTGCGGTTAGTCAGCGGAACCGATGATGCCGGCGAAGCGCTTCTGTGCATCTTCTGCAGTCATCGCGCTGGCAAAAAACTCTGCCATCAGGTCTTCTTTCTGCTTCTGCGTATCAGCAGAAATCAGCTGGTCTGTGCTGGTCAGCGCATTGCCCTTGGCCAGAATTTCCAGACCCTTCTTCATGCAGTCATTGGCCGCATTGAGGTCGACGTCGCCACGGATCGGCAGCGAGCCCTTCTTAAGGTTGAAAGCCACCTGCGTTTTAGGATCGACGATGGTTGCGGCCAGAACGTCCTGCGCCTTGGATTTTGCTTCATCCTTCAGCAGCGGGAAATAAAAGGCGTCGCCGCCGGTGGTGAGATAGTCATTAAGGCCGAGACCCGGCAGGCAAGTGTAGTCCGTACCCGCCTTCTGGTTGGCAAGCTGGAACTCGCCCTGCGCCCAGTCGCCCATGATCTGGCCGCCGGCCTTGCCTGTTATGACCATGTTGGTGGCCTGGTTCCAGTCCTGAACATTTGTGCCCTTGGCCATGTCGCGGGCCTCGACGGCGGCCGCAAAAATCTTGGCCATGTCAGGACCGGCCGCTGCTTCGGCATCCTTGTCGCCATAGACCTTCTGATAAAGATCCTTGCCGCCGATCGAAAGCGTCAACGTGTCGAACAGGCCATTGGCCTGCCATGCCTGACCGCCGAGCGCGAGCGGCTGGATGCCGGCTTTTTTCAGTGCCGGTGCTGCGGCAGCAAATTCAGTCCAGTTCTTGGGAACTTCGACGCCCGCTTTCTTGAACGCTTCGTTGGAAAGCCACAACCATTGCCAGGAATGGATGTTGACCGGCGCGCAATAGATCTTGCCGTCGATGGTGCAGCTGTCGAGCAGGCTTGCCGGCTTTATGACGTCTTTCCACTTGCCCTTTTCGGCAACGTCGGTCAGGTCGCGCATCAGGCCGGCCTGCACCAGCTCTTCGGCCTGTCTGCCATGGTTGAACTGGGTGGCACCCATCGGGTCGCCGCCGGTGATACGGCTGATCATGATCGGACGGGCGGTGCCGCCCGAACCGGCAATAGCGCCGTCCACCCACTTGTTGCCGGTGGCATCAAAAGCCTTGGCAAGTTCGGCAACGGCAGCGGCTTCACCGCCCGATGTCCACCAATGGGTAACTTCAAGATCGGTAGCCCCAGCGACACCCGCCGGAATCATAACACTGGCCAAAAAGGCCGCAGAAATAAAGCGCATTCGCATGAGTCTCCTCCCTCACTGAAACGTTGCAGTTGGAACGTAAGCGAAGATTTTTGATTAGGCAACCGCCTAAAAAATGAATCTCGCCGCAGCTCGCCGCGCTGTGTCGAGCAGCTACAAACGTGCCGAACGGCTAGATTTTGTTGAGAAAGAAGATTGGGAAATTGGAAGGATGCCGAATGGCACGACAAAGACTGCGCACCGGTAATCTGCAGGCAACGTAGTATCTTCATAGTCTTCCGACTTTGGCGTCGGTTCCTGCGCACAGAGTGCCAAGCCCGCATGGACGGGCGAACATAAGGTGAGCGATGGCAAAACGTTGGCACATTCTTTTGATGATCGGTCTGGCGGGCGTGTTATCGCTTTTGCTCGCACCGTTCGAACGACTGGCGGCGGGACAGGATCTTTCCTTCACGATACGGGTTGTGATGCTCGTCCAGCCGGCAGTCCTGATCATTGCTGCGGTGGCGACGGGTCAAGCGCTTGCCGGCAAACTCGGGCTCGGCACTCCGCTGATCGATGCCTGGCTGAAAGGAACCGGGTTCGGGCCAGTCTTGCGCAGGCAAGCCCCAGCAGCTTTGCTGACGGGTCTTATCGTCGGCCTGCTGATGATCGCTTATTCGTCTGTGATCCTGCCTGCCTTCACCGATACGGCAACCATGGAAAAAATGGCGGCGTTTGAAGTCCCACGTGTCACCCGGGTTCTCTATGGTGGCATAACGGAGGAGCTGCTGACCCGATGGGGCTTGATGACATTATTCGCATGGGTGCTCTGGCGAATAGTGGGCAAGGGGCAAGTCCAACCGGTCATGCTGTGGAATGCAATTTTTATCGCAGCGGCCCTTTTTGCCGTGGGCCACCTGCCCTTTCTGTTTGCCATTCCCGTTCATCCGCAACCATTGCTGATTGTCAGTGTCATGCTCGGCAATTTTATCCCCGGACTGATGTTCGGGTGGCTGTTCTGGCGTCGCGGGCTGGAAGCAGCGATGCTTTCCCACGCTTTCGCCCACTGCGTGAATGCAACTGTCTCCTGATCCGTCGAGCCGACAGATAAGTCAGGGATTTATCATCCCGGCCTCGCCGGCCGGGATAAAATGCCGCGTCGGTGCGCGCAGCAGTCCTAATGCCTCTTATAATCATCCTCGATGCGGATGACGTCGTCTTCGCCAAGATAGGCGCCGGTCTGGATTTCGACCAACTCGAGCGGAATCTGCCCCTCATTGGCAAGCCGGTGCGGTTGACCAATCGGGATATAGACGGACTGGTTTTCCGTCAGCAGCCGGGTTTCGTCGCCAATCGTTACGGTTGCCGTGCCCTTGACGATGATCCAGTGCTCCGAGCGGTGATAGTGTTTCTGGAACGAGATGCGGTGGCCAGGATCAACCGTGATGTGGCCCACGCGGTAGCGCTCGTCCACATACATATGTTCGATGTAACCCCATGGACGATACACTCGCCTGTGCGCTTGCGTCCGCGGCGCGTGTTCGCCATCCTTCAGTGTCTCCACCAGGCCCTTCACGTCCTGAACCCGGTTTTTCGGCACCACCAGAACCGCATCCTTGGTAGCCACCACCACCAGATCCTTTGCCCCCACCACGGTCGTCAGCAATTGCGTGGAATGGATCAGGCAGCCCTCGGAATCGATGAAGACGCCGTCGCCCTCGAGCGCATTGTCGTTGCCGTGCTTGTCGGCGATTTCCCAGATCGCGTCCCAGCTGCCGATATCCGACCAGCGGAAATGGCCGTGCACCACCGCCATGCGCTTGGTCTTCTCGATCACCGCATAGTCGATGGAGTTTTTCGGAGAGGCTTCGAAGCTCGCCTGATGCAGGCGCACGAAGCCAAGGTCGCTTTCATATTGTTCGACCGACTTCGTTACTGCCGCAAGAATTTCCGGCGCGAATGCCTTGAGTTCGGCAATCATCACGTCGGAACGGAACAGGAAGTTGCCGGAGTTCCAGAGATACCCCTTCTCCAGATAGGAGATTGCCGTCTTCACGTCCGGCTTTTCCACGAATGCCTCGACGATGCTCAAGTCAGCCTCACCATCAATTGCTTCACCAGGCTTGATGTAGCCGTAAGAGGTGCGCGGCTCGGTTGGCACCAGACCGAAAACGACGATATTGCCCTGATCGGCGGCCTTGGCGCCAAGCCTCACGGACTCTGAAAATTTGTCGGCATCCAGCACCACATGGTCGGCGGCGAGCGCCAGCACGAGGCATCCCGGCTCCCGGCGCTCGGCCAGCACGGCGGCAGCGGCCATGGCGGCGGCACTGTCGCGGCGGGCGGGTTCGAGAACCACCGTCGCCGGAAGATCGATCTCCTCAGCCTGGCGGCGGGCGAAGAAACGGAAATCCTCGTTGGTGATCACCAGCGGCTCGGCATAAAGCGCCTTGTCGGCCACGCGCGTCAGTGTCTGCTGATAGGTCGAAAGATTGCCGACCAGCGGCTGGAACTGCTTGGGCAACTGATCGCGCGATACCGGCCAAAGCCGTGATCCCGCCCCACCAGCAAGAAGAACCGGCGTGATCTTTCGAGATTGTTCCGTCACAATAAAAACCTTTCCAACTTTAAAAAACTTCCGGCGGGCCGGACAATATACATATTTACCAATGCTGCCATCATCGGTTCACGGGCGGATAAGCGCAAGCTCATAAGTTCGCCTTGTGAAAGCTTGGTGAATGTCGGACCCGTTTTGCTAACGCAACGCACAGGGTGAGGTTCCGCGCAAAGGGCGATCAATGGCTTTGACAGGCCGCAAAGAAAAACCCGGGCGAATGGCCCGGGTTTCCGTTTTCAGAGCGATGACCTGTCAGGATCAGTTCGGCAGCGCGTAAGCGATCACGTAGTCGCCACGGTCAGGAGACTGACGTGCACCGCCGGCCGAGATGACGACATATTGCTTGCCTGTCTTCGGAGACTTGTAGCTCATCGGGCCGCCCTGGCTGCCGACAGGAAGGCGGGCCTTCCAGACTTCCTTGCCGGTCGCCGTATCGAAGGCGCGCAGATAATAATCCTGTGTGCCGGCGATGAAGACGAGACCGCCCTGGGTGGCAAGCGTTCCGCCGAGCGTGGGCATGCCGATCGGGATCGGCAGACCCATCTTGATGCCAAGCGGACCGGTATCCTCAACGGTGCCGACAGGAACCTGCCACTTGATCTGCTGCGTCTTCATGTCAATCGCAGTCATCGAGCCATAGGGTGGAGCCTGGCAGGGAATGCCGAGAGCAGACAGGAAACGGTTCTTGTTCACCGCATAGGGCGTGCCCTTCATGGGAACGACGCCCATGCCGGTATTGACGCTTTCGCCGCCGCTTGCCGTTGCCTTGGTGGGAGCAGCTTCCTTCATCTCAATCCACAGGCCGAGGCGCATGTCGTTGATGAAGATTGTGTTGGTCGTCGGGTCAGTCGAGATGCCGCCCCAGTTCATGCCACCGAGCGAACCCGGGAAGGCGAGGGAGAGGTCCGTGCCCGGCGCCGTATAGAGGCCTTCATAACGCATGCCCTTGAAAGCGATACGGCAAAGAAGCTGATCGAAAGGGGTGGCACCCCACATATCGGCTTCCGTCAGCGTCTGCGCGCCGATTTGCGGCATGCCCACCGAACGCGGCTGCGTTGGTGCATATGGCTCGTTCGGAATGTTGCCGGCCTTGACCGGAACGTCTTCCACCTTGGTCAGCGGCTGGCCAGTCGCACGGTCCAGCACATAGATCTGACCGGCCTTGGTGCCGAAGACCAGAGCCGGAACGGTCGTTCCGTCAGCCTTCGGGAAATCGACGAAGCTCGGCTGCATCGGCACGTCGAAGTCCCATAGGTCGTTATGAACCGTCTGGTAGACCCACTTTTCGCGGCCGGTCGTGGCATCGAGCGCCAGCATGGAAGCGCCGTATTTATGATCGAGCGGTGTGCGCGTCGCGCCATAAAGATCGACCGAGGGGCTGCCTACCGGCATGAAGACCGTGTTCAGCTCCGGATCGTAGGACATGGATGCCCAGACGTTCGGCGTGGAACGGGTGTAGGTCTGGCCCTCGGGCGGCAGTTTGGTGATTTCAGGGTTGCCGGGATCGAAAGCCCAGCGAAGCTCACCCGTCACAACGTCGAAACCGCGCATCACGCCGCCAGGCATATCCACCTGTACGTTGTCAGCGATACGCCCGCCGACCACGACGGTGGTGCCGGCCAGTGTGGGGGCCGATGTCAGCACATATTGCGGGTCCGGCGCATCACCAAGACCGATCTTCAGATCGACGCGGCCGTTGGTGCCGAAATCCGGGCAAAACGCGCCGGTGTCGGCGTCGAGCGCGATGAGTTCCGCGTTGATGGTGTTCATGAGAATGCGGCGCTGGCAAAGCGCGCCGTCAGCTACGATCGCCGGGGTGACAGGCGTTGCGCCCGGAGCGGTCGGCTGCTTCAGCGGCGCCTTGGCATCGAAATAGGCGAGACCACGGCAACGCATCCAGACGGTGGATTTGGCGTTGATTTCGGTCTTCCACTTCTGCGCGCCGGTATCGGCGTCGAGGGCGATGACATTGTTGTGCGGTGTGCACACAAACACGGTGTCGCCGACCTGAAGCGGCGTTTCCTGATCTTCCGCACCGTTCGCGCCGGGGCTGATCGGGATGTCGCCGGTCCGATAGGTCCATGCCACCTCAAGGTTCTTGACGTTATCGCGGTTGATTTCGTCAAGCGCAACAAAGCGGCTGCCGCCCGCCGTATTGCCGTAATGTTCCCAGTTCTTCTGCTCATTTTCCGGCGTTACCGGCGTCAGTGCAGCAACCTCACCCTTGAAGGCGACGGTCGGATGCGGCACGAACATGCCGGCAAAACCGGCAGCGGACGCAATGGCCAGAACGCCAGCAAGGGCAAAGGGCGCGCCGTAAGCAGGCGTCTTGCCAGCCGCGCGCCGCAGCAGCGGATAGGAGAGCGCAACCACCGTGGCGCCCACGCCCAACGCCAGCAGGCGGGAGATGAGCGGCCAGAAGTGCAGTCCGGCTTCCCACACTGCCCAAACACCGCTAACGATGAAGACAAGGCCGAACAGGAGCGCGCCGGCAGGCTTGCGCAGCAGAATAAGCAAGCCGGAGACGATCAGCGCGATACCCGCAAAGACGAAATAGAGGCTGCCGCCGAGTGTTGCGAGCTGCCCGCCGCCAATGGCGAAGAACAGTCCCGCAGCGACAATGACAGCGCCGAGCACGAAGAGCCATAATCTGGCTGCAAGCGACGTTGAGGTTGCTGGTTTACTCATGAAATTAAATATCCGGTTAGGAGAGCCGCCGCGAAGGCTGACGCCCGATGATCTTTCAATGCCCGGCCCAGGCCAGACAGTCCGCCGCACTTACGGCTGAGCGAAGATGCGCTGAAGGCGACGAGGCGAAATGGGGAACAATGGTGCGGGAGACTTCCGTGGTGACTGTCATTTTGACCCATTCACTGCAGTTTATCGCCGGCCCCAATGGACGGCGGACAATGTGCTCGAACAAATCCTCCCAAGTTCGTATCGCAGAGGCCCGCATGCGGGCACTGGGCGACCGAAACCTCGGTGCGGTATAACGTCGCCTGCGACAAGATGACAATGCGCAAGACGGGCATTTTTGATAAGCTGCGCTTATACCATATCAACACCTACAACACAAAGACCTCTCCGCCGATGGATATTCGCCAGCTCGCCATTTTCGTGGAAGCCGCAAGGGCCAAAAATTTCCGCGCGGCCGCTTTGCAGCTGGGCATCGCCCAACCGGCCGTAACGCAGCGTATCCGGCAACTGGAAGAGAATCTGGGCTTCAAGCTTTTCCTCCGTGTCAACCGCGGTGTGGAACTTACGCCGGCTGGGCAGTCGATGCTGCTCGATGCGGAGGAAATTCTTGCCCGCACCAAGGGGGCGCTGGAAAAGGCACACCAGATCAGGCGCGGCCAGCTCGGCACGCTGCGCATCGGCTTCGGCACCAGCGTAATGGCGGAACGAAAATTGCCGGCGCTGATCACCCGCTATGGCAACGACCACAGGGAGGTGACGCTTGAACTCCTGCCCGGCATGACGATGGAACAATTGATCGAGCAGGTGGCGACGCGCAAGACAGACGTCGCTTTCATTCGCGCACCCCTGCCCCAATTGCCGCAGAGCTTGCGGGCCATGCCCTTCGACCGCTCCAAACTGTGCGTCGCCCTGCCGGAGCGCCATCCGCTCGCCTCCCGCCCCAGAGTTTCGGTTGGCGATATCGTGCAGGAAAAACTGCTGCTACCGGTGGACGAGATCGGCCTGGGGCTCAGCAGCAGCGCGCTTTCCCTTTTCGAGGATGCAGGCTGTGAGCCGGAAATCGGCATGCGCATCGCCAACGTCAACACCATCCTTGCCCTCGTGGAAGCTGGCGCGGGAATTTCCATTCTGCCGGAAAGCACCGTGCGCTCCACAAGGGGCATCACAGGTGTGCCGCTCGAAAGCGCCGATGCCTGGTCAGATAGCGTGCTGGTCGTCAGACGCGGTCCGCTTGCCCTCCACGTGGAGGCCTTCGTGAATATGGTACGGCAGGCCTACCAGTCCCACCTATAATGCCGACAATACGCACTTAATCGATTGAATCGGCCACAAATTTCGCCACGGCTAAATTTGCTGCACTGAACAACATTCAACGCTTGGCACGCGCGCGAAAAATACAATAACAACGACGGATATTTTTGCACTGTTATCGACACGAAAGCACACTCAGCCCATGTCCGACACGACGAAGCCCGCCAGCCCCAGAACATCGGTTACAGATCAGGAAGCACTGGATTTCCACGCGCAAGGCAGACCGGGGAAACTGGAAATCACCCCGACCAAGCCGATGGCGACTCAGCGGGATCTGTCGCTTGCCTATTCGCCGGGAGTGGCCGTGCCGGTGAAAGCCATCGCCGAAAATCCGGCGACCGCTTACGATTATACGACACGCGGCAACATGGTAGCAGTGATCTCCAACGGCACGGCGATCCTCGGTCTCGGCAATCTCGGCGCGCTCGCCTCCAAGCCTGTCATGGAAGGCAAGTCCGTTCTGTTCAAGCGCTTTGCGGATGTGGATTCCATCGATCTCGAGGTCGATACCGAAGACGCCGACGAATTCATCAATTGCGTGCGTTACCTTGGCCCCTCTTTCGGCGGCATCAATCTGGAAGACATCAAGGCGCCGGAATGTTTCATCATCGAAAGCCGCCTGCGCGAGCTGATGGACATTCCCGTTTTCCATGACGACCAGCACGGAACCGCCATCATCGCCGCCGCCGGTCTCATCAACGCCATCGAACTGACGGGCCGAGACTTCAAGACGACGAAGCTCGTCTGTAACGGCGCAGGTGCTGCTGCCATCGCCTGCATGGACCTCATCAAGGCCATGGGTTTCAACCCCGAAAACATCACGCTTTGCGACACCAAGGGCGTGATCTACCAGGGCCGCACCGAAGGCATGAACCAGTGGAAATCCGCCCATGCGGTAAAGACTGACAACCGCACGCTGACTGAGGCCATGAAGGGCGCGGATGTCGTCTTCGGCCTGTCGCAGAAGGGTGCCTTCACCGAAGAGATGATCCGCTCCATGGCGCCGAAGCCGATCATTTTCGCGATGGCCAACCCTGACCCGGAAATCACCCCGGAAGAAGTCGCCCGCATCCGCGACGACGCCATCATGGCGACGGGGCGTTCGGATTATCCGAACCAGGTCAACAACGTCCTCGGCTTTCCCTATATCTTCCGCGGCGCGCTCGATGTCCGCGCAAGCCAGATCAACGACGCAATGAAGATTGCCGCTGCACAGGCGCTGGCCGATCTTGCCCGCGAGGATGTGCCGGATGATGTGGCCGCCGCCTATCAGGGCAACCGCCCGCGCTTCGGATCGCAATATATCATTCCCGTTCCCTTCGATCCGCGACTGATCTCGGCAATTCCGGTGGCCGTGGCGAAGGCCGCCATCGAAACCGGCGTCGCTCGCCGCGAATTGCCCGATCTCGATGCCTATGCCCGCGAGCTTTCCGCCCGTCGCGACCCCATGGCGTCGACCACGCAGCGCCTTTACGAGCGTGTGCGCCGCTCTCCGAAGCGGGTCGTTTTCGCCGAAGCGGAAGAAGAACAGGTGATGCGCGCGGCGATCTCGTTTACCGCGCAGGGGCTTGGCACCGCCATCCTGCTCGGCCGTGACGACATCATCAAGGCCAATGCGGAGCGTGCCGGCATCGATCTCGACCGCGCCAATATAGAGATCACCAATGCCCGCCTTTCCAGCCGCGTCGATGCCTATGTCGATTATCTCTATGCGCGTTTGCAGCGCGGCGGCTTCCTGCTGCGCGACGTGCAGCGCCTGATCCACAACGACCGTAACCATTTCGCCGCCTGCATGGTGGCGATGGGCGATGCGGACGCCGTGGTCACCGGCGTTACCCGCAACTATTCCACGGCGCTCGAGGATATCCGCCGCTGCATCAACACCAAACCCGGCCACCGTATCATCGGCGTTTCTCTGGTCGTGTCGCGCAACCGAACGGTCTTCGTGGCAGATACCGCCGTGCACGACATGCCGTCCGCCGAAGACCTTGCCGATATCGCCGAAGAAGCGGCCGGTCTTGCCCGCCGTTTCGGCTACGAACCGCGTGTGGCGATGCTCGCCTATTCCACCTTCGGCCAGCCGGTTGGCGAACGCTCCGACAAGGTGCGCGAAGCGGTGAAAATCCTCGACAAGCGCAACGTCAATTTTGAGGTCGACGGGGAAATGTCGGCCGATGTGGCGCTGAACCATCATCGCATGCAGAGCCAGTATCCCTTTGCCCGCCTTTCCGGTGCGGCCAACGTGCTGGTCATGCCAGCCATCCATTCCGCCTCGATCTCCACCAAGATGCTACAGGAACTGGGCGGCGCGACCGTCATCGGCCCGCTTCTCGTCGGCCTCGACAAATCGGTGCAGATCACCTCGATGGGTGCCAAGGACAGCGACATCGTCAATATGGCGGCGATCGCGGCCTATAACGCCGGTCGGTAACGGTGTGGGAGCGCTCTTCGGGAGAAGGGTGCTCAAAATGCCCCGGCATAGCCAGCATATCCTCGCCCTGTGGCGAGGATATGCCAAAGCGCCGAACCCCGGCACCGTAAGAACAAGATTCTACGATTTCAAATTATTAGGTTATTTTTTCTCACCAGAGAACTTATTGGAACACGATTTTATTTATACGATTTTTTGCGCAACGCCAATTCTCGCTCTCGACGGACGCCTCATGTAGTTTCCACCCACAACCAAAAGGAAATACCCATGGCCCTCTCCTTCTCCAGATTTGCCGCAAAACTCATCGCCGGAACCGTCGCTATCGCTTCGATGGCCACCGCCGCTCACGCGGATGCGACGCTCGACCGTATCAAGGGTCGCGGCAAGCTCACCGTCGGCGTCATCCTGTCCGGCGCGCCTTTCGGCTTCATCGATCCGAAGACGCAGGAGCAGAAGGGCCTCAACATCGACGTCGCCAAGGCGCTGGCCGCCGGTCTCGGTGTGGAGCTGGTGACCGAAACCGTGACCCCGCCCAACCGCGTGCAGTTCCTGCAGCAGGGCAAGGTCGATATTCTGATCGCCAACATGCAGTACACGGAAGAGCGCGCCAAAACGCTCGATTACGTGCCCACCCCCTATGACCGCCAGGGCGGCGCAGCCATCGGTCGAAAGGACTCGGGCATCAAGGACTGGCCGGACCTGAAGGGAAAGATTGCCTGCGTATCGCAGGGCTCCAACTACACCCAGCCGCTGATCGAGCAATATGGCGCGCAGGTAAAGGCGTTGCCGAGCCAGCCGGAATCGCTGCTCGCGCTGAAGGGCGGCAATTGCGATGTCTCCGTGCACGTCAACGGCACGCTGAGCCTGATGCTTCAGGACCGCGCCGATGAGTGGAAGGATTACGGCATCCTGATCCCCACCGACCTTATCCCTTCTGACTCCGTCATCTGGCTGCGCAAGGGCGAGGCCGACACGCAGGCTGCGCTCGACAAGATCGTCAAGGAGCTGCACGCTTCCGGCAAAATGATCGAATTCGCCAAGGCCAACCGCCTGCCGAGCATCGGCTTCATGGAAGAGCAGAAGACGAAGCTCTCCGCGGCGCAGTAACGGCTGGGCAATCCCGCTTGCTCCGTCACCCCGGAACTGGTCCGGGGGACCGGCATGTCGTAGGGGCATCTGCCATCACGGAGATTTCCCCTCACCACTGAGAACGGCCGGTTTCGCCCGCCGTTCTTTTCTGCTTTATAGCAAGACAGGTCATTCTGGCACCGCCTGCCGGGCGGCAGCCGCGACAACAGCATGGATATCCGATGCAGGATGGATTTACAGCGCGTTTCATAGAGTTGGCCGCACATATAGGCCTCAACTATGACTTTCTGAACAGCGGCTACGAGGTTCAGATCTGGCTCGACGGCATGAAGATGACGCTCATCCTCGTCGCCGTCACCCTGCCGCTCAGCCTCGTTTTCGGCTTCATTTTCGCCGCCATGCTCACGTCAGGCAAAGGCTGGCTCGCCGGTCCGGTGCGCGCCTATGTGGAATTGACGCGCAACACGCCGACGCTGGTGCAGCTGATGTGTGGTTTCCTTGTGCTCAACATGTTGATTTCAAACGCGCTCGGCGGCGCGCAGAACAATCCGCTCACCCCGTTCTTCTGGGTCGTCGCCATCACCGGCCTGCACGTTGCCGCCTTCCATGCGGAAGCCTTGCGCGGCGGTATCGAGGCGGTGCCGGCTACCACCATCGAGGCGGCACGGGCCATCGGTTTCAGCTCTTTCGAGATTTTACGTTACGTGGAATTTCCGCTGGCAATCCGCACGGCACTTCCTTCCATCATCAACAATCTCATCAATCTGGTGAAGCTCACCACCGTCGGCTCGGCGATTGCGGTCGGTGAAATCACCTATGCCTCGATCCTGATCTGGACGCAGCGCGACAATGTGGTCGAACTTATGCTGGTGATCCTCATCTTTTTCAGTGTCATCAATTTCATCGTCGCAAGGGCGGGCCTGTGGCTTGAGCGGCGTCTTGCGGTTCCGGGGTTCGGTCAATGAGCGCGGTGGTCTCTCCAACACAGGCGGCGAAGAAGCTGCCTTTCGGCACCATTCTTCTGTGCGGCGTGCTGGTTGCCGTCGTGCTGTGGCTGGTTCTCGATCCCTCGCTCGGACAGGTGCTGCTGGAATGGCTGCCCTATCTGGGCAAGGGTTTTGCCATGAATGTGCTGATCAGCATCCTGGCGATTGCCATCGGCACCATCATCGGCGTCGTGCTTGGCATCATGGAGCTTGCGCCCTATCGGCTCGTGCGCGCGCCGGCGCTCACCTACGTGCAAATCTTCCGCAACGCCCCGCATCTGGTGCTGATTTTCGCCGCGACCTACATCTTCCCCTTCGAGATCGTCGCCTTCGGCAACTACATTCCGTTTCCAGACTGGATCAAGGCCGTGGTCGGGCTTGCGATTCCGGCCAGCGCCCACATCGCCGAAATCACCCGGGGCGCCATCCAGTCCATTCCCACCGCACAATGGGAAGCGGCGCAGGGCCTCGGGTTTTCGCGCAACCAGACGCTGCGCTGGATCATCCTGCCGCAATGCGTGAAGCGCTCGCTGCCGCCGTGGATGAACCTTTACGCCTCCATCACCATGGGCACGGCGCTTGCCTCGCTGGTCGGCGTGCATGAGCTTCTCCACGCCGCAACCGATGCCAGCACCGCCGTGCAGCGCAACGATTTCACCGTCGTGGTCTATCTCACCGTCCTGATGGCGTTCTTCCTGTTCTGCTATCCCGTGTCCCGTTTCACGCAGCGCCTTGAACGGCGCTTCGCTTCCCGCTGATTGGAATACACCATGTCCGCATCCGCCCCCCAAACCGCCGCCAAAGCTCTGGTTGAACTGGAAGGCGTGCACCTGTCCTTCGGCGACAATCAAGTGCTCAAAGGCATTGATCTCACCGTCAACAAGGGCGACGCCGTCTCCATCATCGGCCCTTCCGGCTCGGGCAAATCCACGATCCTGCGCTGCATCAACGGCCTGCTCATTCCGCAATCTGGCAAGATCACCGTGGGGGGCACCCGCGTCGATCAGCTGAAAACGGAAGCTGAGCGCATAACGCTGCGCAAGCGCATCGGCATTGTCTTCCAGCAGTTCAACCTCTTCCCGCATCTAACTGTCATGGAAAATATCAACATCGCGCCGATTAAAATCCTCGGCACGCCGAAGGCGGAAGCCGAGCGTCATGCCCGCGAATTGCTGGAAAAAGTCCGCCTGTCGCAGAAGGTGGATGCCTATCCCGGTCAGCTGTCCGGCGGCCAGCAGCAGCGTGTGGCCATTGCCCGCGCGCTTGCCATGCGGCCTGAACTGGTTCTGTTCGACGAGGTTACCTCCGCACTTGATCCGGAAACCGTCGGCGAAGTGCTCGCCGTCATCCGCGATCTCGTCAATGACGGCATGACCAGCATTCTCGTGACACACGAAATGCGCTTCGCCGAGGAAATCAGCGACAATATCGTCTTCACGGAAAACGGCCTGATCGTTGATCAGGGCACGCCGGAGCACATCTTCTACAAGTCGACCAATCCGCGTATCAACGCCTTCGTAAAGGGCCTCGGCGGACAGGTGGCACGGGTCGCCGACGGCGAAGGGATCTGACGCCATGACCGCCGACGAAAAACTCACCCTTCATCTGGCAGAAGCCATCGCCGCCTCTGATCCGCTCCGCGACGAAGAGGCTGTGACGATCGCCCGCACGGCGCTGATCGACTTTTTTGCCTGTATGCTGGGTGGCGCTTACGACCGAAGCACGAAAATCCTCATCGACAGCTTTACGTCAGGCACATCCGGCACGGCGGGCATTGTCGGCCATGATCTGCGCACGGATGCTTTCACGGCCGCACTCATCAATGGTCATGCGGGGCACGTGCTGGATTATGACGACGTCCATGGCAGCGTGCGCGGCCACCCCACCGTCGCCATCGTTCCCGCTCTATTGGCTGTTGCGGTCGAGGAAGGCTCTACGGCGGATGCATTTATCGCCGCCTATATTGTCGGGCTGGAAACCATGGCGCGGCTTGGCCTGTCGCTCGGTACAAAGCATTACGAAAATGGCTTCCACGCCACCGCGACCCTCGGCCCCATCGGTGCGGCGGCGGCCATTGCCCATCTTCTCAAATTCACCCCGCAGACGACCGCTATCGCACTCGGCCTTGCCGCCACGCAGTCGGCCGGACTTCGCCTGCAATTTGGTTATGATGCCAAGCCCCTGCATGCCGGGCTTGCGACACGCGCTGGCCTCACCGCCGCGCAGCTGGCAAGATCAGGTTTTCAGGGCGCGCCGGATTTTCTGGAAAACCCTATCGGCTTTTATTCCGCCTTCGCCTTTGGCGCGGAACAGCCGAAACGGCTCCTGTCCGGCTGGGGTACACCCTGGCAGATCGTCTCTCCCGGATTGACGCTCAAGGCATTTCCCTGCTGCACCGCCAGCCACCCTGTTGCCGTTGGTGCGCTTGCACTGCGCAGCGCCAGTGATCTGGCACCAGATGAAATCGAAACTGTCGTCATCACCTTCCCCCCGGGAGGCGATGCCGCTCTTGTGGGTTCGGCCACACCCGCCACGGGCATCGATGCGCGTTTCAGCGCCGAATATGTCTTCGCCGCCGCACTGACGGATGGCGCACTCGGCATCAGCCATTTCGACGAACGCCCTGCACGCGCCGACCTGCTTGGACTTTCCGCAAAAGTCTCGCGCCGGCACGACGAGACCGCCCGCCGCCTCTCGCCGGATCCTACCACCCGTTTCGTGGTCATCGACGTGACGAAGAAGGATGGCACGGTGCTGTCGCGCCGTATTGACGGTCTTCCCGGCATTGATGACCCCACGGAAAAATTTGCCGACGCCACCGGCGGCAATGAAAAATTCGCCGGAATTCCGGCACTGGTGCGGACCATGAAAACCTCAGCCGACCTCAAGAAGCTAGAAGCGCTTCTGGCAACGCAAATATAACACGACCGAAATAAAGGCATGATCACCATGACCACGAATACCCGCAAAAGACAGATGCATCTTGGCCTGTTCCTGCAAGGAGCCGGCCACCACGTTTCCGGCTGGCGTCACCCGGATGCGGAAGCCGGCAGCGAGAATTTCGACCTGTTGACCCGTGTCACGAAAATGGCCGAAGATGCCAAGTTCGACATGGTCTTTCTGGCCGATGGCCTCACAAGCGGCGTCGACGCCCATCCCTCGATGATCGCCCGTTTCGAGCCGCTTACCCTGCTTGCGGCGCTTGCCATGGTGACAAACAAGATCGGACTGGCCGCCACCGCCTCCACCACCTATGGTGAGCCCTACCACACCGCACGCGCCTTCGCCTCCATCGACCATCTCAGCCACGGACGTGCGGCGTGGAACATCGTTACCACCTCCTATGCCCGCACGGCGGCGAACTTCTCCAAGAGCCATCCCGAGCATGACGAGCGTTATGCCGTTGCGGAAGAATATGTGAACGTCGTGCGTGGCCTGTGGGACAGCTGGGACGACGACGCCTTCGTCAAGGACAAGGAAGGCGGCCGCTACGTCGATCCGCAGAAGGTCCACATTCTCGATCACGAAGGCAAATATTTCACGGTGAAGGGGCCGCTGAACATTCCGCGTTCGCCGCAGGGTCACCCAGTTCTCATTCAGGCCGGCTCCTCCGGCCCGGGGCAGGATCTCGCCGCCCGCACTGCCGATATCGTCTTCACAGCCCAGCAGGCCATTTCCGAGGCGCAGGCCTTCTACACCAGCCTAAAGGCGCGAGTGGAGAAATTCGGCCGCGATCCCGCAAGCGTTGCCGTGATGCCCGGTTTCATGCCCATCATCGGCAAGAGCTTCGAAGAGGCCGGCGAGAAGCTGAAGGAGCTGAACCGCTGGACCGACATCAAGAGCGCCATGCCGTTGCTTGAGGAACGCATCGGCCATAGCCTTACCGAGTATGATCTCGACGGCCCGCTGCCGGACCTGCCTATTTCCGACCAGTTGCGCAGCCGCGCCGAACTTTTGACAGAACTGGCGCGCCGCGAAAAGTTGACGATCCGGGAACTGGCGCTGCGCGTTGCAGCTGGTCGTGGCCACCATATCGTCATGGGCACGGCCAAGGACGTTGCGGATCGCATGCAGGAGTGGTTCGAGAACGGCGCGGCAGACGGCTTCAACGTCATGCCGCCCTTCTTCCCCGGCGGGTTGGAAGAATTCAACCGCGAAGTCGTGCCGCTCTTGCAGGAACGTGGCCTGTTCCGCAAGGAATACGAAGGCTCGACGTTGCGCGACCATCTCGGCATCAACAGGCCTGCCCTGCGGGCATAAAAAACGGATGCCCGGCGACGGGCATCCGTATGACAAGAGGCTCACGTGGAAGCAGGCTGTCGCCGATCCGTCAGGCTGCTTTCCTTCCCGACAGTTTCACACTGTGGCTCGTCCGCGACGAGTTGGATGAAATGGATGCCCCGTCGTCGCGCTGGGTCGCGCGGCGGTTCAGTTTGAACAGGCTGACCAGTTGCGCCAGCACATCCGCACCCTGGGCAAGTGTAGCGCTAATGGCGGTCGTGCGCGCGCTCATCGCCGCGTTCTCCTGCGTCATCCGGTCGAGCTGGTTGACTGCGCGGTTGATTTCGCTGATGCCTAAGGCCTGTTCATCGGCGGCCTTGGCGATCATATCGACATTGCCGTCAATGTGCTTCACCAGCGCATCGATCTGCTTCAGCGCCTCACCCGTCTCGCCAACAAGCCGCACGCCTTCCATAACTTCGGTGCCGGAATTGTTGATGAGCGCCTTGATTTCCTTGGCGGCACTGGCGGAGCGTTGCGCAAGTTCGCGCACCTCCTGTGCCACGACCGCAAAACCCTTGCCCGCATCACCCGCGCGCGCGGCTTCGACGCCCGCATTCAGGGCAAGAAGGTTGGTCTGGAAGGCGATTTCGTCGATAACGCCGATAATCTGGCTGATTTCCCGCGATGCCGTCTCGATGCGCTGCATGGCGTTGACGGTACGCCCAACGACTTCGGTGGAAGCCGCCGTTGACGTCCGCGCACTCTGAACGAGTTTTCGGGTTTCCTTGGTGTTTTCCGTCGATGCCCGTACGGTCGCGGTGATTTCTTCCAGCGCCGCCGAGGTTTCCTCCAGCGCCACGGCCTGCTCACGCGATCTTTCAGCGAGATGAACAGAGGCTTCGCTGACTTCCTGGCTGCTTCTGGTCAGGTCATCGGTCTGCCCAAGAACATTTTCCAGGGTTTTCTGGAATTCGGCGATGGACTTGTTGAAATCCCGTCTCAGCCCCTCGAACTCACCCACGAAAGGCTTGTCGAGCGTGACGCGGATGTTGCACTGGGAAAGACGCTCAAGCGCCGCGCCCAGTTCTTCCACCGCATGCACGCGGTCCGTTACATCGAAGGCAAATTTCACCACCTTGACGACTTTTCCCCGCTCGTCGATGATCGGGTTGTAGGACGCCTGGATGAAGACGCGTTTTTCGTTCTTGCCAAGCCGCATGAACTGACCGGTCGAGAACTCTCCCTTACCAAGATCCTTCCAGAAATTGCGGTACTCTTCGGACTGCACGTAGCCACGCTCACAAAACATCGAATGATGGTTGCCGATGATCTCTTCCGCCGTGTAGCCGAGTGCTGTGAGGAAGTTTTCATTCGCGGAGAGAATTTTCCCCTCGGGCGTGAACTCGATCATCGCCTGCGCACGCGAAAGCGCTGCCAGCTTGCCGTTATCCTCGGTGCTTCGGCGCTTCGTCGCCGTGATATCGGAAGCGATCTTGACCACCTTGTAAGGTTTGCCGAAACGAAAAACCGGATTGTAGGAGGCTTCAATCCAGATGTCGTCGCCGGTTTTCGACCGCCGCCGATATTGGCCCTGATCGTATTCGCCGCGTGAGAGTTTCGCCCAGAAGGCCTTGTATTCGGGTGACGCTGCATCTTCGGGAGACAGGAACATGCTATGGGGGCGTCCGATGATTTCTGATTGCTGATAGCCGACCGCCTTGCAGAAATTGTCGTTCGCTTTCAGAATTTTGCCAGTCAGATCGAACTCGATGATGGCTTGCGAGCGGCTTAGGGCATCAAGTACCGCAGATGCGTCCGTACCGAGTTTGAAAAATTGAGACATGTCTTTGAACTCCCAACAATAACTTGTATGCGGACCTTTCCTCCTCGATGCCAAAGAGATGAAAATAAAGGATCGGTCTGCGTGTACGCGAAACCTAGCCGGACACCGTTAAATAGCAATTAATGATGACCCATAACTATTGGTCCAATGACCGAAACTGTTGGCAAGAATACTTCAGACCGAGCTGCCTTTACCAACCCGTCCGCACCGGATGAGAACCGCTTATTTGCCACAGTGCTGATATTTCTGCCGCCGCAGAGCGATACGGGCTTTCATCGGTACGGCATTCATTGTTATGGCGGGCTTGAAAGATTTGTGTTGCAGGAGCGCCGATGACCAAAACCCTGAAATGCGACGTGCTGGTGATCGGCACCGGCATTATCGGTTCCATGGCGGCGCTTTACCTGCAAAATGCCGGGCGTGAGGTCTTTCTTCTGGAGCGCGGTGAAGTTGCCCGCGGCGCAAGCTCCGGTAATGCCGGCATCCTGGCCTTTCCCGAAATCATCCCCATTCCCGCCCCCGGCATCATGAGAAAAGCACCGCGCTGGCTTTTCGATCCGCTTGGCCCGCTCAGTGTGCCGCCTGCTTATGCGCCGAAGATCGCGCCGTGGCTGTGGCGTTTCTGGCGCGCCAGCGCTGAGCGCAACTTTCGCCACGGCCTGAGAACGCTCAGCGAGATCAACCGGCTGTCTGCCACCGAAATGGCCCATGTCGCGGCCATGCCGGAGCTCTCGCACTTTGTCGCGAAAACCGGCACGCTCGATCTTTACGACAGCGAAGCCAGCCTCAACGCTGCCCGCAAGGACTGGGATGAAAAGGAACAGGCAGGCTTCTCTTCCAAGCGTGTCGCCCGCAACGAGATAGACGAATTGCAGCCGGGTCTTGCCCCGCAATTCCGCCACGCCATGTTCTCGCCTGATGGCTTGCAGGTCTCCAATCCCTACGACTTCACCCGTGCCATTTTCGACCTGGTGATCGCCCGTGGCGGAAAGCTGCGCAAGGGCGAGGCAGAACGCATCGACGCCGTCGGCGAAAGTACGATCGTGACCCTGGAAAACGGCGACAAGATCGACGCCGACAAGGTGGTGATCGCCTGCGGCGCGTGGTCCAAGCCGCTTGCCGCAACACTTGGCAACATCGTGCCGCTGGAAACCGAACGCGGCTATAACACCACCCTGCCCGCCGGCGCCTTCAACCTCACGCGCCAGCTTTATTTCAACGACCACGGTTTTGTCGTTACACCGCTATCTTCCGGCATCCGCGTTGGCGGCGCAGTCGAGTTGGGCGGTCTGGAGTTGAAGCCGAATTTCAAGCGATCCGAGGCCATGCTCAAAAAAGCCGGTCGTTTCCTGCCCGGTCTCAAGGTTGAAGGCGGCCAGCAATGGATGGGGTTCCGCCCTTCGATGCCGGACTGTCTTCCCGTCATCGGCACCGCGCGCACAACACCTTCCGTCATCTATGCCTTCGGCCATGGTCATTTGGGGCTGACGCAATCGGCAGCTACCGCCCGCCTCGTGACGCAACTGGCAAACGGCGAGGAGACCGCAATATCGGTCGATCCGTTCCGTCCGGGGCGTTTTTCCTGACAATGCGGAAATCCGGTTTCAAGCCGGTTAGAGTTTCTACGGTTTAGCGGACGCCTGCACGCTATTTCACCTGCTGTACGGAATCTTCCGGAAACTCCACCGTGGCGAAGGATGGATAGACCTTTCGCAGGATGGTCACCTGCTGCTGATCGCTCACACGCAGCAAATACCATTGCGTACCGTCGATAAGCGCCAGGGTATGGGATTTCGCTTCGATCGTCTGGCCGCCGGTTTCCATCACCGTTTTCGTCGGAACGAGCGCATAGGGCGTTCCATCAGGCGTCTGCTGCACACTGATCGCCGCCGTGTCCATGGTGAATTCGGTGATCTTGACCGCTGCAAGCGCCATTTGCATCTGCGTGGTCAGAGCGCTACGCAACTGCCCGACGGAAACACCCGCGTCGTTTGCAATGAATTCAAAGATTTTCGGCGGCACCGTCCGGCCGACAAAATCAAAATCCTGCGCATTCAAGGCGGCGCTGAACCGCTCTATCTGTGTTTGCAGCTTGTCTTGCTCAGACGGCAAAAGATCGCGCGACAAAGCGGGATGCGACATCACCGCCAACAATAACAGCCAGGCAAACAGGCGTTTCATTGCTTCGCCTTTCCGGGTTTGGGCTTGCCTGTTGCAAGGCATCGCAACGTCCGCGCCGCGACACGCTTGTGAACAGCGTTGCTCAGCGCAGCAGAATGAAACCCGCAGCCGAAAGCACGAGGAAAACGATAAGGCCGCCAAGGAAACCCACGGACGTGAAGAAACCCGCGACCATGGCCAGCATCAGCACGC
Source organism: Agrobacterium tumefaciens (assembly GCF_009649785.1). Taxonomy (GTDB): domain Bacteria; phylum Pseudomonadota; class Alphaproteobacteria; order Rhizobiales; family Rhizobiaceae; genus Agrobacterium; species Agrobacterium tumefaciens. The sequence goes on from NZ_WJOK01000007.1 coordinate 52,541, forward strand.
AGACCAGCATCGTGCCGTACTTCGTCATGGCAAGAAAAGCGTTGTAGGTCTTTTCATGCTCGGCGTAGTTCATCTCGGCGCCAACTTCGACCGGACCTGTGTGGTGTTCGCTCATTCCGCTTCCCCTTCTGCTCCATCCGCCATACCCGCCGCACAAGACAATTTGCCCTGCGGACGATAACGGGCCCATGCCGGATTCTCCGGAGCCAGAGGTAACATGAAGTCGGCGAAAAGTGCAATGCGTTCCACACGAAAGAACATCGATGACAAGCGGGGCAAACGGTATGCCGTGCAAAGCGTGCCGTCGTGCAACATTCTTTTGTAAACGGTTGAAAACGGCGGCCATACGGCCGGTTTAATAGTGGTTTCGGTTGCTTTTCGGACAGCCTGCCCATACACGGGATTCTGTGGGGAGGAACGCCGGAATTTGGCTGTGCGGATACGCGTGGAGGCGTGCCCGTCACGATGGCCGACCGGCTTGCTTGCCACCATAACCCGCAAAGGGCCCGGCAAGGGAAGAGGGGAAAGTCATGAAACCGCTTTTGAAATTAAGTGCGCTGATCGACCTTGTCAGCGAAGCTCTGGGCAAGGTCGCCGGTTATCTGGTGCTTGTCTGCTGCCTCGTCAGCGCCGGAAACGCCATGGTGCGTTATACCTTCAACTATAGTTCAAACGGCTGGCTCGAAATCCAGTGGTACATGTTTGCCTTCATCGTGCTGGTGGGTGCGTCCTACACGCTGCGCATGAATGAACATGTGCGGGTGGACATCATCTACGGGGCTATCTCGTCTCGCACGCGCCTGTGGGTGGACATCATCGGCATCGTACTTTTTCTTATGCCCGCCTGCTTTTATCTGGCCTGGCTTTCCTGGCCGATGTTCATGCTTTCCTGGCATCAGAACGAAATGTCCTCCAATGCGGGCGGGCTTATCCGCTGGCCGGTGAAACTCATCATCTTCGCCGGTTTCGCCCTTCTGGTTCTTCAGGGATTTTCCGAACTCATCAAGCGCATCGGCGCCCTCAACGGGCTTTATGCGCTCGATACGAAGTACGAAAAACCCCTGCAATGATCGCCGCGATCTGAACCTTCAGGATATTTCCCATGTTCGAATATGGAATTCTTCCGCCACTGATGTTCCTCGGCATGATCATCTTCATGCTCTACGGATTTCCGGTTGCTTTCTCTCTTGCCACCGTCGGTCTGGTTTTCGGCGTCATCGGCATCTTCACCGAGCATTTTTCGCCGACCTTCCTTCAGGCCTTGCCGCTGCGCATCTTCGGCATCGTCTCGAACGACCTGCTGCTCGCCATTCCGTTCTTCACCTTCATGGGCGCGATCCTGGAGCGATGCGGGCTTGCCGAAGATTTGCTTGAAGGCACAGGCAAGCTGTTCGGCGCCATTCCGGGCGGCCTCGCCTATGCCGTCATCATCGTCGGCGCAATCCTTGGCGCGATCACCGGCACGGTTGCCGCCTCCGTCATCACCATGGGCGTCATCTCGCTGCCGATCATGCTGAAATACGGTTACAATCCGCGCCTCGCCACCGGCGTCATCGCCGCATCCGGCACCATCACGCAGGTCATTCCGCCTTCGCTCGTGCTGATCGTTCTTGCCGACCAGCTCGGCAAATCCGTCGGCGACATGTATCTCGGCGCAATCGGCCCGTCGATCCTGCAAGTCGCCATCTTCATGCTCTTCATCCTGTTCATGTCGATCGTGCGGCCGAAGGATTTGCCTGCTTTGCCGCCAGAAGCGCGGGGCGAACTCAACCGTGCACTGGTATTTCGCGTGCTGGCGGGCATGGTGCCCTCCATCGTGCTGATCTTCCTCGTGCTCGGCACCATCTTCCTCGGCCTTGCAACACCAACGGAAGCCGGCGCGCTCGGCGTCGTCGGCGCCATGGCGCTGGCCGCAGCCCACCGCCGCCTCACCTGGGATCTCGTCAAGCAGGGTATGCATTCCACCATGCACATCACGTCCATGGTGGTGTTCATTCTGGTAGGCGCCACCTGCTTTTCCCTCGTCTTTCAGGGCATGGACGGTTCGCTGTGGATCGAGCACATGTTGTCGGGCATTCCGGGCGGCCCGATCGGCTTCCTGATCTTCGTCAACATCTTCATCTTCTTCCTCGCCTTCTTCCTCGATTTCTTCGAGATCGCCTTCATCGTTATCCCGATGCTCGCACCCATCGCGCAGGCGCTCGGCATCGACCTGATCTGGTTCGGCGTGCTGATCTGCATCAACATGCAGACCAGCTTCATGCACCCGCCCTTCGGTTTCGCGCTGTTCTACCTGCGCTCAATCGCGCCGCGCACGGTCAAGACCTCGGATATCTACATGGGTGCCATTCCCTGGCTCGGCATGCAGCTCATCCTCGTCGCAATCGTGATCTTCTGGCCGGAATCCGTCACCTACTGGTTGGACAAAGCACCCCAGGTGGACCTCAACTCCATCAAGATCGAAGTGCCTGCCTTCGGCAATCAGGGCGGCAACACCATGCCCAATTTCGGCCTGCCAGGAGGCCAGCCGGGTGGGTTGCCAGGCATGCCTAACCTCGGTGAACCACCGAAGATCGGGCCTTAACCGGCGTCTTTTACGGATTTTTCGGAGAACTGATCATTGCTGAGTGGAAGACAGGGTTGCACCCCTGCCTTCCATTTACTCTGTGTGGAAATTGAACCTGACAGTCATCGACCAGCCTGTCCGGTTTTTCCGAGGTCAGCGTGGCCAATCCTTGCCGAGACTGCGCCTGGTCACCGAGCCTGCTACTTTTGATTCCGACAGCCCTGATCGTCAATCGCCCTTTTCTATCGGGCGGATGCAGGCGCGACGGCACGACAAAAACCCCGGGGACCGAAGTCCCCGAGGCTTTTGTCCGGTCCGCCGCACCGAATAATCAGAGCTTGCCGTTACGCTGCTGGATCATCATGAAAGTATCGAAAGTATATTCCGCAAGCTGCATCCACAGGTAACCCTCGCGCTTGAAGGCGACCTGATCCTCGTAGATCTTCTTGAAGTCCGGGTTGGTTGCTGAAATATTGGCATAGACTTCCAACGCCGCCTTATAGCAGGCCTCGAGGATTTCCTGGCTGAAGGGCCGCAGCACGGCACCCTCCGAAACCAGCTGCTTGATGGCGATCGGGTTTTTCGCGTCGTATTTCGCCATCATGCTGGTATTGGCGAAAGCGCAGGCATCCTGCAGCACCGTCTGGTAGTTCTTCGGCAGGCTGTTCCACTTGTCCAGATTGACGAAGGAATGGATGACCGGTCCGCCTTCCCAGAAGGCCGGGTAATAATAATATTTCGCCACCTTCTGGAAACCGAGCTTGTGGTCGTCATACGGACCAACCCATTCGGCGGCATCAATAGTGCCTTTTTCCAGCGCCGGATAGATATCGCCGCCGGCGATCTGCTGCGGGACCACGCCGAGCTTTTCCACCACCTTGCCGGCAAGACCGGCAATGCGCATCTTCACGCCCTTGAAATCGTCGACGGTGTTGATTTCCTTGCGGAACCAGCCGCCCATCTGGGCGCCGGTATTACCTGATATCATGCCGTAGAGATTGTGCTTGGCGTAAAACTCGTTGAGCAGCTTGTTGCCGTTGCCTTCGTAGAACCAGGAATTGGTCAGGCGGGCATTAAGACCGAACGGTATCGCCGTGCCGATAGCGAAGGTCGGATCCTTGCCGACGTAATAATAGGAGCAGGTATGGCACATCTCCACCGTACCTGATGATACGGCATCGGCCGCCTGCAGGCCGGGCACGATTTCGCCAGCCGCAAAGGGCTGGATGGTGAAATTGCCGTCGGTAGCGGCCGCCACATGTTTGGCAATATCCTCGGCGCCGCCATAGATCGTATCGAGCGACTTCGGAAACGAAGACGTCAGTCGCCAGGTGATCTTGGTATTCTGTTGTGCAATTGCGGGCGCAGCCAAGGCTGTCGCAGCAGCCCCCGCCAGCGCACCTTTTTTCATAAAGGAACGGCGATCCATCTATATCCTCCCAGATATCAACGCTGCCCGCAGCTTGAATTCCCCTCGTGCTGTTCAGGCATCGCAGCAAAGTAAGCACGGTTACCGCCCAGCTGACAAGCACCCGCGCCAAGAATTAATTGCCGGAAAACCAGCCATATCAGGATTTTTTCGGCGGCCTCTTCGCTATTTTATTTGCAACTGAAATATCGCGACGCCGCCTTATACTTTAGCCGCATATATTGCGTTCCGAGGACGAAACACATGCTTGACTTGGCCCGCTGGCAGTCGCACAAATTTTCGAAGATTCGCCCGCGGAGCCACCATGCCAAAACCGATTATCGCCGTCCCCGCCGACATCCGGCATTTCACCGGAGCCGACTGGCACGCCGCGCAGAACCAGTATCTTTCCGCGGCGCTGAGGGTGGCTGATGTCATGTCCTTCATCGTTCCGGCCTTCGAGGACGGCAATGAGGTCGATGCCATCCTCGACCGGGTCGATGGCCTGCTCGTCTCCGGCTCGGCCACCAATGTCCACCCTTCTCTCTACGGAAAAGAGGCAAAGGAGAGTGACGGCCCGTTCGATCCAGCCCGCGACGCCACCAGCCTGCCGCTGATCCGCCGGGCGTTGGAGCGCGGCATTCCGATGCTTGCCATCTGTCGCGGCATTCAGGAGCTGAACGTCGCGCTGGGCGGCACGCTTGCTTCCGAAATTCAGGAACAGCCCGGAATATGGGACCACCGCAAGCCGGAACATGAGGACCGCGACGTGGCCTTCGCAATCCGCCAGCCGGTGCATGTGCGCGAAGGCTCCTGCATTGCGCAGCATCTTGGCGTGTCGGGAGAAATCCAGATCAATTCGCTGCACCGGCAGGCAATTGCCGAGACCGCGCCACGGCTGCAGGTGGAGGCGACGGCGGCAGACGGCACGATCGAGGCCGTTTCCGTCATCGATGCCAAGGGCTTTGCCGTTGGTGTGCAATGGCACCCGGAATATTGGGCCGAGACAGACGCACCCTCGCGCGCTTTGTTTGAAGCTTTCGGCAAGGCAGTTCACGACTACCGGAACAGCAAGACCTGAAACCGACCCCTCCCCTCCAAGGCCATTCAGGTCCTTGTCGATAGGACAAAAAAAGGGGCAAGCCTGAAGGCCTGCCCCAGGTCCGGGAGGAGGAGTGCTTAGCGTTTTGCGCGTTTCTTCTGGCGGTAGACGTCAGCGACGACCGCAGCCACGATGATCAGCCCCTTGACGATCTCCTGGTAATAGGCATCGACCCTGAGGAACGTGAAACCGGATGTCATGACACCGAGAATGATGGTGCCGATCACTGTGCCGGTAATACGGCCAGCACCGCCGGCGAGCGAAGTGCCGCCGATAACGGCCGCGGCGATGGCGTCGAGTTCATACATCACACCCATGCCGGCCTGGGCCGTCTGTGCACGGGCAGCGGTGACGACACCAGCAAGACCGGCCAGCATGCCGGCAATGGCATAGACCTTGATCAGATGCGCCTCGATATTGATACCGGAAACGCGGGCGGCCTGCTGGTTGGCGCCGATGGCATAGGTGAACTTGCCGTAACGGGTGTAACGCAGCGCAACGTGGAAAATAACCGCGACGACGAGGAAAACCACGACCGGCCAGACACCTGTACCGATGAAGGTGAAACCGTCGGTCAGACCGGAAATCGGTTGGCCCTTGGTGTACCATTTGGAAAGGCCGCGAGCCGTCACCATCATGCCCAGGGTTGCGATGAAGGGCGGGATTTTCGTGCGTGCTATAAGCTGCCCGTTGATGAAACCGGCCAAAGCGCCAGCCAGAATGCCGACAGCCAGCGGCATGAAGAAAGGCAGATCGGTCAGACCCGGATAAAGCGCCCGCGGCCATGTGGAGGACTGCCCCACGCTGGCAGACAGCATCGCCGTCAGGCCGACGACCGAACCGGAGGACAGATCGATGCCGCCGGTGATGATGACCTGCGTGACGCCGACGGCGATGATGCCGATGACGGACACCTGCAGGATCATGATCGTCAGGCGCTGCTGGTTCATCAGAAAGCTCTGGCCGATGAAAATCCAGCCAAGAATTTCGTAAACCAGCGCGATGCCAATCAGCACGAAAAATATATTTGCTTCGGGCGGTATGCGCCTGTGCGGCTTGCGTCCGGATTTTGCATCCAACTCTGCGTTGGCGGCGGCGTTCGTATTCATAGTCATTCCTCCTCGAGAAATCCCGGCGCGCCTCACCGCGATGCGAGATCCATCACTTTCACCTGTGTGGCTTCACTTCTGTCAAGGAAGCCCGTCACGCGACCTTCATGCATGACCATGATACGGTCGCTCATGCCCAGAACCTCCGGCATTTCGGAGGAAATCATGATGACGGCGACGCCATTGCGCGCCATCTCGCCAACCAGCTTGTGGATTTCGGCCTTTGCGCCAACATCGATCCCGCGCGTCGGCTCATCCAGAATGAGGATGCGTGGCTGTGTCAGCATCCAGCGCCCGATCAACACCTTCTGCTGATTGCCGCCCGACAGGTTTTCGATGCGCTCGTAAAGATTGGGCGTCTTGACCCGGAGCTTGCGGCACATGTCGTCGCAGGCTTCCGAAAGCGTCTTTTCCTGCACGAAGCCGTTGGCGACATATTTGTCCTGTAGAACCGCGATCTGCATGTTCTCAAGAATATTGAGGATCAGCAGGCAGCCGGTATCCTTGCGGTCTTCCGTCAGGAACGCCATGCGGTGACGGATCGCCTCTGTCGGACTTGCGATCGACACAGGCTTGCCGTTGATTTCCACAGTGCCCGAAGACGCCGGCGTAACGCCGAACACCGTTTCCGCCACGTTCGAGCGGCCAGAACCGACAAGGCCGGCGACACCTAGAATTTCCCCGGCGCGAACATCAAATGACACGTCATGGAAGACGCCGTTCAGCGTCAGATTTTTGACCGACAGCACCACATCGCCGATCGGAACCTCTTCCTTCGGGAACATCTGGGTAATTTCGCGCCCCACCATCATGCGGATGATGTCGTCTCGCGTCACATCGGTGGACGCGTGGGTGCCGATATATTTGCCGTCGCGAAAGACGGAAAACTCATCGGCGATCTCGAAAAGCTCATTCATCTTGTGAGTGATGTAGACGATGCCGATACCGCGGTCCCTGAGGTCGCGGATGATGCGGAACAGATGTTCCACCTCGCGCTCAGTCAACGCTGACGTCGGTTCGTCCATGATGAGAACGTCGGAGTCGTAGGAAACCGCCTTGGCGATTTCGACCATCTGCCGGCTTGCAACCGATAGTTCGCCGACACGCATTTCCGGATCGAGATCGATACCGAGCCTTTCGAGCAATGTCTGGGTGCGGCGATACATTTCGCCATGGTCGATAAAGCCCAGTCGGTTTTTCGGCTCTCGGCGAATCCATATATTTTCCGCCACCGTCATATAGGCCATCAGGTTGAGTTCCTGATGGATCATCGCAATGCCGTTTTCGAGCGCATCAAGCGGTGAATCGAGGCGTATCGCAGCGCCCTTAAGCCGAATTTCTCCGACATCCGGCTGGTAGATACCTGCCAGAATCTTCATCAGCGTCGATTTACCGGCGCCATTCTCACCCATCAGCGCATGCACGGTGCCGCGCTTGAGGTGGAACGAAACGTCATCCAGCGCGACAACGCCTGGAAATTCCTTGCGTATGCCGTCCGCTGCGAGAAGATATTCTGCATTGGGCACGGCGCCGCTGGCGCGCACGGCGGCCATTGTCGATGGGCTGACGACCATCTTATCCTCCACGATAGACAAAAATGACCGGGGGAAGAGGTTTCGCCAAAAGGCGCCCATCCTCCGGGGAGGCCTACAGCGCCGTGCCGATCAAGACACACATAAGCGCTGTAAAACTTTGAATTCACTGAAATACTATTCTAGCCTGGTTTAACTCGGCGTCTGAGACGCCGACTGCCGTCCAGAACCGGCATTTGCTTCCGATATTGCTTGAAACGGTCGCAAATGCCGGTAAAGGGTCGTCAGTTCTTGGCTACGTAGTCCTTGACGTTTTCCGGGGTAACGAGCTGGAAGGGAATGTAGACCTTCTTGTCAACCTTGTCGCCCTTGACGAGCTTCAGTGCGGCATCGAGAGCACCCTTGCCCTGGCCAGCTGCATCCTGGAAGACCGTCACGTCGAGATCGCCTGCCTGCATGGCGGCAAGAGCGTCTTGCGTGGCGTCCACACCGGCAACGACATATTCCTTCATGTCCTTGCCCGCGGCCTTCAGAGCCTGGATAGCGCCGATCGCCATTTCATCGTTATTGGCAATGACGGCATTGAACTCGATACCGCCGGACAGCCAGTTGGTGACGAGGTCGGAACCCTGCGTGCGCTGCCAATTGGCCGTCTGCTCTTCAACCACGGAAATGCCCTTGCATTCATCGGTTTTCAGAACATCGTGAACGGCCTGCGTGCGCATGCGCGCGCCCTGATTGGACAACTCGCCCATCATGATCACGGCCTTGCCCTTGCCACCGAGAAGGCGGCAGACTTCCTTGGTTTCAAGCGTGCCGGCCACAGTTTCTTCCGATGCCACGAAGGCCTGGCCGTCTGGCAGGGAATCCACATTTACCGGCTGGCGGTTGACGTAAACCAGCGGAATCTTGGCTTCAGCAGCAAGTTTCGACATGGCCGCCGTCGCATCCGTATCAACCGGATTGACGATGATCGCATCGACCTTGGAGGCGATGAAATTCTGGATCTGGCTCTGCTGCTTGGCAACGTCGTTCTGCGCGTCCTCAACTTGCAGGGTGACGCCCTTCAGCTCCTTGGAATAATCCTGCATGCCGTTGCGCAGCACGGTCAGGAAGTTGTCGTCGAACAGGGCCATCGAAACACCGACGGTCTCGGCATGTGCCGCCGTGCCCAAAAGCACAGACATAGCCGCACTGATAATAAGCTTTTTCATTGTTTTCTCCTCCTCGGTGTCCAGCGCCACCTCTCCCAGCCGGAAACGGACCCGAGAGCCCGCCGCTAACTCCTCACATCCAGAAAACGGAATAATGAAACCGAATTTCTGTTGTTCGATATATTTATTCCATTTTTGGTTCGAACGTCAATGCTTTCTTCGTGGCCGTGAAACGAGACGGCACACAAGGCGGTGATGACCAGGAGTTTTCAGAGAAAACGGGGATAGCCCCCTCCGCCCTGGCGTGGGCGGAGGGGGCTCATGCGCTTGCTGAGCACTTTCGCGGAAGTCGCTGGGCTGCCTGCGATAAAACATCACAGACAAATGGAAGAGTTGGACGGGCGCGAAAGACGCGCCACGTCTTAATCGTGAAAACCGGGCATCACATCCGTCGGAATGGGGCAGACATAATCACTACCCTCGGTTTTCTCCAGCCATTCTTTTTTGACACTTTCAAGCAGCTCGGGCGAGGTCATCAGCGAAAGACCTGTCGATGCGAGCGTCTTGGCGGCGTGTGCCATAGCTTTGTGGGCGGCCGGGCTTTTGCCCTGCGCCACCACCTGCCATGTATGCGGATTGGTCCCGATTGCCCATGCGGGCGTCCAGCATTGCGCTGTCGGCGTCACCCAACTGACATCACCGACATCGGTCGATCCGGCACGAAAATGCGACTGCCCCTCGAAATCGCGCAGGCCGAGATGCAGCGGCGTCGACCCGTCGATCTTCCCGTTGGAAAAGACGTCGCCCTTGATCTGGTAGAGCCGGATGCTGCTTTTGATCGCCTCTTCCGTGAACGTGTCCTGAATGACCTTGGCGAAGGCCTGATCGGCCTCGTCGAAGGCTATGGGTCCAAGCGCCACCATGTTTTCATGCATCGCCGTTTCGAGCGTGATGTTGGGCAGGAGATTGGTGGAGGCGGTATCGAAAACGATCTCCACCTCTGTTTCGGTCATCATGGCCGCGCCACGCGCGACCTTGTCCACACGGGCTGCGAGATCGAGCGCCTGGCGCATTTCAGGTGCGCGGATCAGATAGAGCACTTCGGCCTTTGCCTGCACCACATTTGCCGCTTTGCCGCCGGCATCGGTGATCGCATAATGCACCCGGCAATCCTGCGGCATGTGTTCGCGCAGGAAATTGACGCCGACATTCATCAGTTCAACGGCATCGAGCGCCGAGCGACCAAGATGGGCGGCGTTGGAGGCATGGGAAGCAACGCCCTTGAAACGATAAAAATATTCCAGCACCGCGAGATTGTTGGTGGAGCGCACGCCGTTGAAGGGCGCGGGATGCCATGTCAAAGCCGCATCGACATCGTCAAACAGACCGGCGCGCACCATGAAAGTCTTGCCGGAACCGCCCTCTTCGCCGGGGCAGCCATAATAACGCACCGTGCCGGGCAGGTTGTTGGCTTTCAGATGCCGGGCAAGTGCGATAGCGGCCATCAGCGAGCCGACGCCGAGCAGATTGTGGCCGCAGCCATGGCCGGAGGCGTCGGGTTGAAGCGGTTTTGCCTCGGCCACGCCGGCCATCTGGCTCATGCCAGCAAGCGCGTCAAATTCGCCGAGGAAGGCAATAACCGGCTTGCCGTGGCCGAATTCACCGATGAAGGCCGTGTCCATGCCAGCTACACCGCGGCGGACCACAAAGCCGTTCTCCTCAAGCGCGTTTGCTAGAACCCCGGCAGATTGCCTCTCCTCGAATTTGAGTTCGGCAAAATCCCAGATGCTGTCGCTCAAAGTGGTGAAATGTGGCTTCATTGACTCGATTTCGGCGGCAATCGACATCACAGCTTCACGGTTCATGGCTTGTCCTCGCATTCCTGCCCTTTAAGGGCGCACGCAAACGCTTCGGCGGGGGGCCGCCAAATCATTACGGTCATGATGGAAAATGCCCGCGCCGGGCTTTGCTTCCGGCGCGGGCAATATTGGATCAGTTGTCGACCGAGACTTCCCAGAGGCGGGCGTTCGACTGCCAGACCGGCTGACCCTTGAGCTTCTTGGTCGCGCCCCAGACATCGACCATGTCGTAAAGGAAGATGCCGGGCATTTCCTTCAGCATCAGTTCGTGAAACTCGTCGAAAATCTTCTGGCGCTTCGCCTGGTCGGCCTCAACATAGGCAGCCTTCATCAGCTCGATCGCCTTCGGATCATCCCACATCAGGGAGGCGTTCTTGTCCTTGTTACCGACGTAGAATGCATACATCAGGGCCGGATCGAGACGCGGCGCGACAGACTGCGAGATCACCTGATAATTGCCGGAACGGCGACGATCCACCTGCGTGGCATAGTCCAGCACCTCGATCTGTACGTTCAAACCCGCCTGCTGCATCATGGCCTGCGCCATGACGGCTGCCGGAAAACTCGGCACATTGCCGCGTTTGTTGGCGATGATTGAGATCGGCTCGCCCTTGTAACCGGCTGCCTCCAGTTCCTTCTTGGCTGCCTCGATGTCATAGGCCGGACGCTTCTTCTGGATTTCATCGAAATAGACCGAGTCCTGCGAAACCATCGAGCCGTTGGCTTCGCCCGTACCGTTCGATGCGGCGGCGACCAGTTCATCGAGATCAAGCGCCATCGCCATGGCGCGGCGCACGCCTGGATTGCTCAGCACCTTGTCGCGGGTCTGAATATAGAAAAGGTTCTTGCCGTTGTTGCGGGCAACAATGAGCTGCATCTTCTCATTCGTCTTGAACTCCGGAATGAGATCGGGAGAAATCTCGGCGGTGTCGAGCACGCCGGATTCGAGGCCCGCCTTCACGGTCGAGGCGTCCGGAATAACCATGAACTTGATGCCGTCGGCCAGCGGCCGCTTGGAGCCGACCATGCCATCCGGCTTGCCGTCATTTACAGGCGAAACATAATCCGCGAATTTGGCGAGGCGGATATATTCACCCTTCTTCCATTCGTTCCACTGGAACGGACCGGTGCCGATGGGCTTGACGAAGTTGCCGTCAGCGGCAACAGATTCCGGCGAGATCATGCCGGTATAACCGCATTCGGGCCGCGACATCAGGCCGAGGAAAACGGCTGACGGCTTTTCAAGCGTAATCTGAACCGTGGAGGCGTCCGTAGCCTTGACGCCGGTGACATGCGCGGCACCGCCTTCCACGAAATCATTCAGGCAGGCCCATTTGGTTTCGGGCTTCAGATAGCGCGTCCAGTTCCAGACGACATCTTCTGCGGTGAGCGGCTTGCCGTTATGGAATTTCACATCCGCGCGCAGCTTGAACGTATAGGTGAGGCCATCTGGCGAAACCTCGAAGCTCTCGGCAAGCAGCGGCTTTACTTCGCCGCCATTGTTGTAACCGACGAGGCCTTCGACGATGTGCAGGATCACCCCGTCCGTATTGCCGTCACGATTGACGCCGGGATTGCTGCTGCGCAGATCGGAGCTCTGCGCGATGGTGATGTCGCGAGCCGCCGCGATATTGGCTGTTACGAGCAGGGCCACGCCTGCGAGAAGAAGTTTGTTCACTGTTCTACCCTCTTTGTTGTCGTTGATTATCATTGTTGAAAGCCGTCCCAGCAGGCCTGCGCCAGCCGGCCGATCGTTTCGAGCGCGATGGTGTATCCCGGCGTGCCGTCAGGCATCACCTGCGGCACTTCATCGGTATAGGCGGTGATGATGAAAGACGGCGCGCCGTTTCTGTAGACGATGCCGGCGTCCATACGCCCGCGCTTGCCGCGTCCGCTCTTGCTCGCCACCACAGCCTCGAACGGCAGGCGGGAGCGGATTCCGTAGCGCAATATCTGGTTTTTCAGCGTCTGCATTGCCCAGCCGCACAATTGCGGACTGCAGCCGAGCTTTGCCTGCGCCTCTGGCGAGGACTGGGCATCAAGAATGGCCTGAAGCAGCAGCACCTGGTCCGCCGCCGAGGTGGTGGTGACGGTCTTCAGCGGATGATCGGCCGCCAGCGCCAACGGCGGAATGAGGAAACGGTGGTGGGTATTGGCCATGCCGAGCGTCTTGCAATAGCTGTCCACTTCCTCAAGCGTCAGCCGCTCCAGCACCATCTTGGTGCAGACATTGTCGCTCAGCACCATCATGCCGGCGAGCGCATCGCGCAGGGAAATGACGATGCCCGGCGTCAGATAGCGGAACATGCCGCTGGCCACCTCTTCCGCCAGCCTCTTCTCGTAGGTGACCGGCTGGTCGAGATCGAGCCGCCCTTCGCTGGCCGCCTTGAGCACGGCCATCATGATCGACGTCTTGCGGGTGCTGCCCGATGGGGTCTCCTCGTTTTCTCCCCGTCCGATCTCTTCGCCGGTCAGGAGATTGCGCACCATGAAGCGCGTCACAAAAGGCTGTGCATCACAGATAGCATTCAGTTGGGCAGCCACAGTCATTGTCATGTTCCTGTTAAACTTCTTCTTCCAGACGCCATTTGAGTGTCACACCGCCCTTTTCATTCTGGTCGAGGGCGGGAATGGCCGAGAGGAGCCGGCGTGTGTAGGCCTCTCTCGGGCTGTCGAAAATCGTGTCGCGGTCGCCCTCTTCGATGATACGGCCGTCCTGCATGACGACGACACGGTCGGCCACCTGTTCGACCACGCCGAGATCGTGGCTGATGAACAGGCAGGAAAAGCCGTAACGTTTCTGCAGATCGGAAAAGAGATCGAGCACCTGCGCCCGCACCGTCACGTCAAGGGCGGAAACCGGTTCGTCGGCGATCAGGAACCGCGGACGGCGGGCAATGGCACGGGCAATCGCCACGCGCTGGCGTTGGCCGCCGGAAAGCTCGTGCGGATAACGGCTGGCATAGTCTGCGCCGAGCCCCACCTCTTCCAGCGTTTCCAGCGCCCGCTTGCGCTTGGCAGCCTGATCCAGGCCGGAGACGAGACGCAACGCCTCCTCCACCAGCGCCTGAATGGTCATTCGCGGATCGAGCGAGGAATAGGGATCCTGAAACACCATCTGGCAATTCAGGCGATAGTCGTTCCAGTCTTCGTTGCGTTCCCGCCCCTGAAACTGGATCTGCCCTTCGCTTTCCTTTACGAGACCGGCAATGGTGCGGCCAAGCGTGGTCTTGCCGGAGCCGGAGCCACCGACCAGTGCCACGACTTCACCCTCGTGAATATCGATGCTGACCCCATGCAGCGCCCGCTTCGGCTTGGCTTTCTTCAGCAGTGACTTGCGTCCGGCATAATCGACAACAATGTTTCGGGCTGAAATCATCGGCGCCTTGCTGGTGTCGACGATACGCGGCTCGCCCCGGAAGGGCAGAGAGGAAAGCAGCTTTTTCGTATAGGGATGCTGCGGCGCATCGAGCAGGTCTTCGGTGCGACCCTGTTCGACAATCGCGCCCTTCTCCATGACCACGATACGGCTCGTATAGCGGGCCACCATCGGCAGGTCATGGCTGATGAGAAGGACGGCTGTTCCCTCCGCCCGTGTCAGTTCGACCATCAGCTCCATGACGTCGCGCTGGATGACGGCATCGAGCGCCGTCGTCGGCTCGTCGGCGATCAGCAGCGCCGGTTTCAGGAGCATGACCGAGGCCAGCATGATGCGCTGGCGCATGCCGCCGGAAAACTCATGCGGATAGGCAGCAAGCGCCCCTTCGGGATCGCGGATACCGACCCGTCTCAGCATCTCGAGAATTTTCTCGCGGCGCTCTTCCGGCGAAAACTTGGTGTGAAGGATCAGGCCTTCTTCCAACTGCCGGCCAATCGTCATCGACGGATTGAGAGAGGTCATCGGCTCCTGGAAAACGACGCCGATTTCCGCGCCGCGCAGGCGGCGAAGTTCCCTTGCCGGCAGGGACATCACGTCCCTTCCTTTGTAGATGACCGATCCGCCGATGACGGCAATTGCCGGGGGCAGAAGCGAGATGAGCGCGCGGGTGGCCAGCGTCTTTCCCGATCCGCTTTCGCCGACGATGCCGAAGATTTCGCCAGGCGCAATATCGAAGGAAACATCCTTGACTACCCGGTGGCGGCTTCCCGCGACCTCCAGCGAAAGGCCGCGCACGGTAAGAAGAGTATTGTCCGTCATTTGAGACCTCTCATGCGCGGGTCAAGCCTGTCGCGAAGGGCATCGCCCAGAAGATTGATGCCGAGCAGTGTCAGCGCGATGCAGAGACCGGGGAAAAGCCCGAGCCAGACGGCCTGCTGGATGAAGGGCCGGCCAGCGGCCAGCATGTTGCCCCAGGTGGGGGCCGGCGGTGGCACGCCAAGGCCGAGGAAGGACAGTGCGCTTTCCGAGAGGATTGCCCAGCCGAACATGGATGTGGCAAGCACCGTGATCGGCGCGATGCAATTGGGCAGGATGTGGCGGAACATGGTGTAGATCTCGCCATTGCCCATCACCAGCGATGCCTCGATGAACTCGCGCTCACGCAGCGACAATACGGCGCCACGCACCACGCGGGCCATGGACGGCGTGTAGGCGATGCCGAGCGCAAAGATGATGCCGTACTGGTTGGCACCAAAGACCGCGAGAAGGCCAAGCGCCAGGAGAATGCCGGGAAAAGCGAGAAGCGCATTGTTGATGGCCATGATGACGCCATCAACCCAGCCGCGCGCATAACCACTGACAAGACCGATCAGAGTGCCGCAGATCGTCGCGAAGCTGACCGTCAGGAAGCCGATCCAGACGCTGGCACGCGCGCCGACCATCAGGCGGCTGAGAACATCGCGCCCGAATTCGTCGGTGCCGAGAAGATGGCTGGGACCGGGCGCGGCCAGCCGCGAGGCGAAACCGAGCTTCATCGGATCATAGGGCGTCCAGAACAGGCCGGTAATGGCGGTGATGAGCAGGAGGCCGATGAGAACGCCGCCGATAAGCCCGTTGAGTGTGAACTTTTTCATTCGGCAACCACACGCGGATCGAAGAGGGGATAAAGAAGGTCGACGAAGAGATTGACCAGCACGTAGGACAGGGAAACGAACAGCAGGCAGCCCTGTATGACGGGGTAGTCACGCGCAAAGATACTGTCGACCATCAGCCGCCCGAGCCCCGGAATGGTAAAGACCGTCTCGATGACGGCGATGCCGCCGAGAAGATTGCCGAGGATGAGGCCGATCATTGTCCATGTCGGACCAAAGGCATTCTTGAAGGCGTGCCGCCAGAGGACGGCACTCTCCGAAAGTCCCTTGGCGCGGGCATGGGTAATGTAATCCAGCCGCAGCACTTCAAGCGTGGAGGCGCGGGCCATGCGGATCAAGACACCCATCTCGTGGATCACCAGCGTCATGACAGGCAGGACGAGATAGAGCATGCCGCCAACGAGATTGTCGCTGATCGACACGTATCCCAGCACCGGCAGCCAGCCGAGCTTTAGGCCGAAGAACAGCAGAAGCAGAAGCCCGAGCCAGAATGTCGGTATGGACAAAAGCAGGGTTGCCGTTCCAACCAGTGCAAGATCGGTCAGGCTGTTCTGTTTCCAGGCGGCGATCACACCCGCCGGAACCGCAATCAGGCTGGCGAGCAGAACGGCGACGACGACGATCTCGGCACTGACGAGGAACCGCGACACGACCAGCGGCAATACTGCCTCGTCGTTGACGATGGACCGGCCGAAATCGCCCTGCACCACATTGCCCGCCCAGATGACGAACTGTTGCGGCATGGACTTGTCGAGACCAAGCTCTGTTCTCATCGCCTCGATCTGTTCCGGTTGCGCCATGTCGCCCAGCATCAGGGCGGCAGGATCACCCGGAATGAAGCGGATGAGCGCAAAGACCGTGATCGACACAAAGGCGATCGTCGGCAGCGCCATCAAAAGACGGCTCAGTATGAATCTTATCATCGGTTCCCCACGATTGATGGCCGGGAACGTGCTCCCGCCTCTATCGGTTTCGTTGCGAATGACTATGACGGATTGATAAATAACGCGCAATATTATGCATAAACGTCATATGCCTATGCAGAATGGTGGCACGTTTCATCCTGACAGGGACAATGAGATTTCTCGCGAAAAACCCTGTTTTCAGTCGATTTTTTGCGAAAGCTGGATTTGCTGCTTCAAGGCGTCGCTGAGTGCCTGCGCCGCGATGGACAGCGGTGCGCCCGAGGCCCGGGCAAGACCGAACTCCTGGGTTGATTGCGGAATGAAGGGCAGCGCCACGACGGGAAGGTGCCTGTAGAGGTTAGCATAAAAACTGCTGATGATCGTAACGCCCAGACCATGCGCGACATAGGCACATGCGGAACTGTTGGTGTGGGTCTCGATCTTCACCATGGGCTTGACGCCCGCTTTCTTGAAGACCTGCTCGAGCGCCATGCGGTTCGGCCGCTGCCGGCCGATCAGAATGAGCGGAATGTTGCGCAGGTCCTTCACCGTTATCTCGGCAAGCTCGGCTAAAGGGTGATCCTGACGGACCACGCAGACGCTTTTGCCGGTGGCGACACGCTCGACATCAATGCCCGGTCCAATCTCACCTTCCATGCGCAGGAAACCGAGGTCGATCACCCGCTCGCCAACCAGCCTGTTGATGGCGGTGGTCGTTTCAAAGAAAGTCTCGATGCGCACGCCGGGGAAATCCCTGACATAGTCTATCAGCATGGCGGGCGCGAAGTTCTCCCACATGCTGCTCGGCAGGCCGATGCGGACGATTTCCGGACCGGCAGCACCATTGCGCAGATCTTCGGCATGGCCGGACATGCGATCGACAGCAAGCAGCACATTTTCCGCGTCACGCGCGAGAAGCGCTGCCTCCGGCGTCGGGATCAGCCGCCCCTTGTCACGGGCAAACAGCGTCAGCGACAGGTCCGCCTCGAGCTGAGCCAGAAGCCGGCTGATACCGGACTGGCTTAGCCCCATGGCCTTGGCGGTGGCGATGGTCGAGCCGGTGGAAAGAAGCGTGCGAAGGACTTCGAGCTGCTTGATATTCATGAGGCCAGCACCATGGGATGAAAGGACGAGCCGGTTTCGGTTCAGACCTTTTGCCGCCGATAGGCCTTCATGTCACCGGTTTTTTTAGCATTGTCATTCGGCCCGGTCGGTCGCCGGTTACAATTCCACGTCATAGACCCTGTCGTGGGTGGCAACACGGGCCTCTCCTGATGGAGTCACCCAGCCACGGAACATGCCGGGCGTATTATAGGGTGCGGCAATGCCACCTTCGGCATCGATGGCGACAAGACCCGCACCGATATCGTAGGGCGCCAGATCCTTGTGGACGAGGTTGCCGGCGGCGGTTTCCAGATCCTGCCCGAGATAGGCGACACGGGACGCGATCTCATGGCCGACGACGTAACGGATGAAAAATTCACCCTTGCCGGTGCCGGAAACGGCGCAGGCGCCGTCGCGTGCATAGGTGCCCGCCCCGATCACCGGGCTGTCACCCACCCGGCCGTCAGGCTTGTTGGTGTAGCCGCCGGTGGATGTCGCGGCTGCGAGATGCCCAGCAGCATCGAGTGCCACGGCACCGACGGTTCCGTGTTTTTCGTTTTCCGTCGCTTCCGTACCTGCGGTGGCATGGGCCTTCATGGCCGCCAGCGCCTCGACACGCTTTTGCGTGGTGAAGTAGGATTGAGGCTCCGTGGCAAGCCCCTTCTCCTTCGCAAACCGGTCAGCCGCTTCACCGGTGAGATAGACTGCGCGTTCATCCTCCATCAGCGCCCGGGCCGCCTTTACCGGGTTGCGGATGGCGCGGGAGGCGCTGATTGCGCCTGCCGCAAGGGTCTTGCCATCCATGATCGACGCGTCGAGTTCGTGAATGCCATTCTCGTTGAGCGCCGCCCCATGGCCTGCGTTGAAATGCGGGCTGTCCTCCATAACGACGACTGCCGCCTCAACCGCTTCCAGCGCAGTTCCGCCAGCCTTGAGCACACCATAACCGGCGCGCAGTGCCACCGCCAGATCGTGGCGCGCCGCTTCCCATTCCTCCGGAGTCATGCTGTCTTCCGGCATAACCCCGCAACCACCGTGAATGGCCAGTGCGATCTTCGTCATATCCTCACTCCACTGTTGCCCCGCCACAGGCAGGGCCTCTTACCATCAATGAAAGGCGATATCGCCGATAACACGCACGCGGACCCTGCGAGCGCCGCCAGGCAGATAGGCGATGGGAATATCCTCCACCTCAAGCGTCTTGAGGCTCGCGCGCTCCGCTCCCGAAGCGACCGCTGCGTTCTGCGCTTCGGTCTCGGCTTTCGCAAGGGCTTCGTCGCGGCTCAACCCGGAAAAGACCTGATCTACCTCACCGGACACCTGCGCCATCGCTGCGCCGAGCGCATTGGCAACGCCTGCATTTTCCACACGAAGCACCTCGGATGCGCCCGGCACCTGCTCCGGTATCAGGAATGCGCCGCCGCCGACCGCAACCAGCGGCACGTCTTCGGCTGATGTCTTCATCTGGTCGAAACTGTCGGCCACCATGTCGCGGATACGGCCGAGCGTCGCCTGCACGAATGCCGGATCGAGGCCCTTCACACGATCCCTGTCACCCATCTCGATCAGGCCTGCCGCAACGGCGATATCCGATGCCGTCAGTGTCTCGCCACCGAAAACGCGGGCTTCGGTCAGGATGCGATACCCAACCGAGCGCGGGCCGATCTTGCCTGTCTGCGGGTCGACAATGGTGCCGCCGCCCAGTGCTACAGGTAGAAGATCGGGCATGCGGAACAGGGTGCGGACCCCGCCAATATGGACAATATTATTTGCCTCACGCGGAAAACCACCGACAAGGCAACCAATATCGGAGGTGGTGCCGCCGACATCCACCACCATGGCATCGGAAAGCCCTGTGAGAAAAGCCGCACCACGCATCGAATTGGTCGGGCCGGAAGCGAAGCTGTGCACGGGGTTTGCGGCAGCCACATCCGCAAGCGCCACGGTGCCGTCATTCTGTGTAAGATAAAACGGCGCCTTTACACCTGCTTCGCGCAGCGCATCCGAAAATGCCTGTACCGTGGTCCTGCCAAGCGTCTGCAAGGCGGCATTCAGAAGTGCGACGTTTTCGCGCTCCAGAAGCCCGATACGGCCCAGCGTATGGGAAAGCGTGATGCGTGCGTCGGGGATCACCGAACGGACAATCTCTGCCGCCCTCACCTCGCACTCCGTGGTCAGCGGCGAAAAGGTTGCCGAAATGGCGATCGAGGTAATGCCTGCATCGCGGATTTTCATCGCCGCTTCACGGACTTCATCCGGGATCATCGGCACCAGCGGACTGCCATCGTATTCATGGCCACCATGAACCATGAAGATCAGCGGATCGACGGCCTCGTAGAGATCCTTCGGCCAGTCGCACATGGGCGGCAGTGAAGAACCGGTCGGCAGCGCGATGCGGATGGCCGCAACTCGCTCCAGCCGGGCGCGCTCCACGACAGCATTGGTGAAATGGGTGGTGCCGATCATAACCGCATCGATCGGGCGATCTGCCGCGCCGACATGGCCAGACACGTGAGCGAGGGCCGCCTTCACGCCGGACAGGACATCCTGCGTGGTCGGAACCTTGATCGAGGCAACGATGGCGTCTCCATCGATCAGAACGGCATCCGTATTGGTGCCGCCAACGTCAATACCGATGCGTTTCATGGGAATACCGATCTGAAATCAATGTCATAACCGAAGGCACGCGGGCCAACGGCAGCAATGCCGGCAGGCGTCGTCAAGAGTTCCGGTGCCGGCAGGGCGATAACCGTGACACGCTGGCCATAGCGCACCGATTCCGTGCCGATGGCGCTGCCCGAAACAGTGTCGAGAAGGCAGATCAGGTCCGGCGTCATGGCGACCGGCTGGCCGTCGCGGAAGGCGACCGCCCACTCGTTCTGGAAGGCAAGTTCCATGCGTGAGCCGCGATCGGCGTCGATGCCTTCAATGGTCGTACTGCCGCGCAGAAAGCCACCGGTGGTCTCGCGGGCGACATCCACCACCTTGCCGCGGAACAGCTGTTTGCCACCCTCATGGTTGAGAACCGCCTGAACCGGGTCATCATGGCGTGCACGCGCCTCCATCACCGCGCGCCCGAGTTCGGTCGCCTTTGTGACGGTGTAATGAATGCCCCATTCCTTCACTTCCTTGCCGGTGCGCGGCGCCTTGCAGGTGGCGGCGGTGGAACCAACTTCGGTGCAGACCTTGCGCGAGATGCGCTCCATCCATTTCCACGATGCAGCGCGTGTCACGATCACCTCATTGTCTCGTACATCGACCAGCGATAATGGAGACATCGGCAGATTGCCGATGGCGAATGAGGTCATCTGCGCTTCGGGATAAGCACGTCCCATGGCATCGGCATTCACGACGGGACGGTCGAGCATGGCGGCGGCGAGGAAGGACGATAACGCATTCGAACCGCCGATTTCCACGCTCATGATCGCCCGGAAAGGCTTGCCGAGATAATCCTCCATGACCTCGACCGCGCGGGCAAGATGAACGGGGTCTCCCAGCCGTTCCTGACCAACAAGCGGTGCACCCATCTTGGAGACGACCGCAACCATGTCGTCATCAGCAAGCGCCATGGGGTCCATGACCTTCACCCGTCTGCCTTCGGCATAAAGACGGCGCAGATTGAGCGTCGAGATATAGGGATTGCCTCCACCGCCCGTTCCCAGAATCCAGGCGCCGGTGGCAAGAGGTTCGATATCGTCTTCGGAAAATTCCTGGATCATGCGTCATCCTCGGGCATGCCGCAGCCTTTCCGGCGCAAGCGATGCTCCTTCCCTTTATCGTTCCAAGTCTCATCGGCCCCGCCCTGCGGCGGGACCGCTTTTCATGGGACGGAGATCACTCCGCCTTGCAGTCCCAATGGAAGTTGGAGAAGTTCAGGTCCCAGCTCTGCATGGGAATGAACTCGTAACCCTGAAGGCACTTGTTCGCCGCATAACGGCGGTTCGGCGCAACCGCCCAGACATCCGGTTGAAGATCGGCGATCTTGGTCTGCAGTTCCTTGTAGGTTGCGTTCTGTTCGCTGGTATCGGTCGTGGCACGGACCTTGTCGATCAGCCCGTCGATTTCCGCGTTCTGCAGCCATTCCATCGACATCCATGTGCCTGATGCCTTGGAGTGATACTGGTTGTAGAACATCGCATCCGGAGACGGATAGGTCGGCGAGATATTCACCTGCGTCGACGCAGGCGTCGTTTCAGGCTTGGAGGAAAGCTCGACGATACGGTTCCACGGCTCTGGCTTGATATCGAGCGTAATACCGATTTGCTCGAGGCTGGATTGCAAAAGCAGCGCCACTTCCGCCTCGAAGGCCAGCGAAGCGACATAGCTGTTGACCAGCGTGATTTTCTGGCCGGCATATTTCGACTTCGCCAGTTCTTCCTTCGCCTTTTCCAGATCGTAGACGCCGGGCTGAATATCGCCGTTATGCGCGTCCTTGAAAGCGTCGGATAGCGGCCCCTGCATGTCGAAACCGGGATAGATCACTTCCTGGATCGTCTTGTAATCCGTCGCATAGGCAATGGCGCGACGAACGTGAACGTCGTCGGTCGGGTAAACCTTGGTGTTGAGCTTGATGACGAAACCGCCGGCGGTGCGGGTCTGGATGAGCTTGTAATCCTTCATCCGGCCAATGGATTCATAGGTGTCGTTGCCAAGGCCGTGCGAGGAAAGGCCAAGTTCGCCCTTTTCAGCCAGCGCCTTGACGGTAGCGTCGTCGCTCGTCTGGGCGAAGCGTACTTCGTCGATCGGCTTGCC
Organism: Agrobacterium tumefaciens; assembly: GCF_009649785.1. Lineage (GTDB taxonomy): Bacteria > Pseudomonadota > Alphaproteobacteria > Rhizobiales > Rhizobiaceae > Agrobacterium > Agrobacterium tumefaciens. The sequence continues at coordinate 75,063 of NZ_WJOK01000007.1, forward strand.
CTTGGTCCAACCAAGGAAATAGTCCGCATTGCGGGCAATGACCATATCGGCAGAACGGTTGTAGCTGACGAGCTTGTATGGGCCGGAACCGGCGGAATGTTCGCCCACATAAGCCTCGCCCCACTTGTCTTCGGGCTTGGCATTGGCTTCGATCAACGTCTTGTTCAACGCCATCATCAGCGGCGTGGAGGCCATGAAGGGCGAAAACTGACGCTCGATCTTCATGACGAGCGTCGCATCATCAGGCGCGCTGACGTTTTCGGGCTTCAGTACGCCGACGATGAGGTTCGACGGCCCCTTGTTGATGCCGAGCAGGCGCTGCACCGACCAGACGAGATCGGCAGCCTTCACCGCCGTGCCATCCTGGAACTTCGCATCGTCGCGCAGATGGAAGGTATAGGTCAGGCCGTCTGCAGAAATATCCCAGGACTTTGCCAGATGCGGCACGATTTCGCCCTTGGCGTTCACCGTGGTCAGGCCGTCATACATGTTCACGATGGCCATGTAGCCGGTATAGTCAGTCACTTTCGCCGGGTCGAGCGAGCTGAATATCTGCATGGTGTTGACCGCGACCGAAACCTTGTCATCCGCAAAAGCAGCGGAAGAAACAAGCGGCAACGCGATTGCCGTGCCGAGCGCAAGCACGGCAAGGCGGGAAGGAAGTCCTGGCATTTTCATTGTCGTTCTCCTCTTTATTGCGGGTCATTTGCCCCGCTTATGGTTAGGCAGCCTTGCCGACCGGGACGGGCAGCGGTGAGAAAGGAATGTCCGGGTAACCGAAAGCCGCCGGTCCAACGACTTCGAGCGCGCGGGCGCTGCGCAGCAGATCGTGGCAGGGGATCGCGACCACGGCCACGCGCTGGCCGTAACGCAGGACTTCGGTGGTGATCGGGTAACCGGTATCGACATCGAGCAAGACGATCAGATCAGGGACGGTCACTTCCACCTTGCCGTCACGGCGGAACAGCAGGAATTCGTTCTGGATCGCCACGCTCGCCGTCTGGCCCGAGCAATCGTCGAAGCCGGAAAGCTCGACATCGCCCACGGCGAAACCGCCGCGCAGATGGCGTTTCAGATCGGTGATCTTGCCGTTGAAGATGCGCCGTCCACCTTCAAGCGCGCAGACTGCCGCAATCGGGTCTTCCTGCTGCTTGCGGGCACGGATCACCGCCTCGCCGAGCGCGATCGCCTTGGTGTAGGTTTTCGGAATACCATACTGGTGCACGTAGTGCGCCTGCATCGGCGCGGTCGCTAGCATTGCGCCGCCGCCCTGAGAAACGACGCAGGCGCGGGCCATGCGCTCGTGCCAGACTTCGGAAACGGCGTGGCTGAAGATCACGGCATTGCCGTGCAGGTCGCACATCACCGATGGCGTCGAACTGTGGCCGTAGATGGAGAAGGTCGTCATCTGCATCTCTGGGAAAGCCCGGCCCATGCCGTCGCAATCGAGGATCGGCAGCCCACCAAGCGCCGCCGTCACCAGCGGGTTCATGGAGTTCGAGCCGCCGATTTCCTCGCAGACGATGGCGTCTACCGGCGTGCGGATCAGCTCTTCCATAGCGCGCAGGCAACGCAGACCCTCACGACCCTCGCGAATGCGCTCCACACCGACAACGGGGGCGCCAATGCCGCCGATGGACATGCAAAGCGCGTCCGGCTCGATGGCGTCTGTCGCAAGGATCTTCATCTCGTAACCGGCCTTCATGGCCTCGAGTGCAAGCAGCTTACCCAGATAGGGATTGCCGCCGCCGCCGGTGCCGAGAATGCCCGCACCGATTTCCAGCGCGTCGAGATCTTCCCTCGTCAGCGTACGCAATGCCGCTTCGTCATATTTCAGCTTGCGCGTCTCAGCCATGGTTGGCTCCCATTTCTCCAACGACTTTCACATGAATGCGGGTGGCATTGCCGGGCAGATAGGCAAGCGGCATATCCTCGCGCTCGATGACTTCCAGCGTTTCGGCCAGTGCGCCAGCCGCAATCGCCTTTTCGCGTGCCTCGGCCTCCGCCTCCGCAAGCGCGCTTTCACGCGTGCGCCCCTCGATCAGCGAGAAGACGCGGTCCGTCTCGCCGCTGATCTGCGCGATCGCTGCACCCACGGCATTCGCCACCGCGAAATTCTCGGGGCGGATGACGTCCAGATCGCCGATACGGTCAGGCATGAGAATGGAGCCGCCGCCAACGGCGATCACCGGCACCGGTGATGACGAGATGCGGCTGCGCTCCACACAGGACTCGAGCATGTCGTTGATCTTTTTGACTGCGGCATCCACCAGCCGCTTGTCCAGAGTGGAAACCAGAGCCTTCTCGCCCACGTCTGCCTTGCCGGAGGCGACAGCGATATCGGTTGCAGTCAGGGTCGTACCGCCGAAGCAGAGCGCCTCACGGCGGACGCGGTAACCAACTGATTTCGGGCCAACGGTGAGGCCATGTTCGCCATTGACCACCAGCGAGCCGCCACCGAGACCGATCGAGAACACATCCGGCATGCGGAAATTGGTACGCACGCCACCAATATCCACCGTCGTGGACGCCTGGCGCGGAAAGCCGTGCGACAGCGAGCCGACATCGGAGGTGGTGCCGCCGACATCCACGACCACGGCATCCTTGAGGCCGGTGAGGAAAGCAGCGCCGCGCATGGAATTCGTCGGGCCGGAGGCGAAGGTGAGCACAGGGAAGCCGCGCACCACATCCGCTGCCATCAGCGTGCCGTCGTTCTGGGTGATGTAGAACGGGCAGGTTATGCCCGCTGCCTTCAGCGCCTCGCCGAAAGCGGCAACGGTGCGGTCCGCAAGCGAAAGAAGGCTGGCATTCATGATCGCAGCACTTTCGCGGGCGAGCAGACCATGCCGTCCGATATCCTTGGACATAACCACCGGCAGGCCGGGGCAGCGCTCCTGCAGGATATCCTTCGCCCGCACTTCCATCGCATCATTGATGCCGCTGAAGACGCAGGTGACGGCCGCGGCCTTCAGGCCCTTTGCGCGGATATCGGCGGCGATGCGGACAATCTCGTCCTCATCGAGGGCTGAGATTTCGCGACCGTCGAATTCATATCCGCCGCGGACCTGATAACCGTGGTTACCAACGATTTCCCGGAGGTCATCCGGCCAGTCGACCATCGGCGGCAGGCCGGCGCCGGACGGCAGGCCGATCCGGATGGCGGCGACCTCGTCCATATGCCGCCGCTCGATCACCGCATTGGTGAAATGCGTGGTGCCGATCATCACGGCACCGATGTGTGCCCTGTCGATGCCCGACGCCTCGATCACCTTTTCAAGGGCTTCGATGACACCGGACGTCACATCTTCGGTGGTGGAGGCTTTCACCCCCGCCAGAACAGTCTTTTCCTGTAACACAACGGCATCGGTATTTGTGCCGCCGACGTCAATTCCAACGCGATACACGTCAGGCTCCTCTTTTATCAATCGGTCGTTTTTACGAGGAAGCGCATACGCTCTTCCTCTGTCACGGTGGGTTTCAGGCGCTCTTCCTTGTCGGTAACGACGGGGATCGCCGCGATAAGGGCGCGGGTGTAGGGATGCTTCGGCTCGGCGAAAACCGCAGACGTCACCCCTTCCTCGACGATCTCGCCACGCAGCATGATGGCGATGCGCGAACAGAAATTGCGCATCAGCGAGAGGTCGTGCGAGATCATCAGATAGGTCAGGCCAAGCTCTTCCCGCAGCTGCAGCAGAAGGTCGATAACGGTCTTCTGCACGGAGACATCAAGCGCCGCCGTCGGCTCGTCGAGGATGAGGATCTTCGGTTCAGCCGCGAGTGCACGGGCAATGGCGACACGCTGCTTCTGTCCGCCGGAAAGTTCATGCGGATATTTACCGAGATAGGATTGCGGCAATCGCACCAGCCCCATCAGTTCCTGCATCCGGCGTTCGCGCGCCTCACCGTCCATACCGATGGATTTCAACGGTAGGGTAAGCGTCTGCCTGACCGTGCGCTTCGGATTAAGGGAAGTGCCCGGATTTTGATAGACGATCTGCGTCAGCCGCTTGCCACGGCCGGGAGACGGGGCGTCGATGACAAGATTGCCGGAGGTCGGGCGAGAAAGTCCCATGATCATCCGGGCGACCGAGGTTTTTCCAGAACCGGACTCGCCCGCAAGACCGAAAATTTCGCCGTCCTTCAGCGTCAGGTTCACATCGCGCACGGCGTGGTAACCGTTGCGTCTGCCGTAAATCTTGTTCAGGCCCTCGATGGTAACGATCGGCGAGCGTGTGCTCTGCGCCAGATCGGCGACACGCGGACCGTAGAGCGGCGGCACCGCATCCAGCAGCGAACGCGTGTAGTCCGCCACGGGAGCGTGCAGGATTTGCGTGCAGGGACCGGTCTCGACGATGTCGCCATGGTGCATAACCACGACCCGATCCGCCACCTTACGTACGACACCGAGATTATGGGTTATCATCAGCAGCGCCATATTTTCTTCGGCAACCAGCTGGTTGATGAGATTGAGAATTTCGTCCTGCGTGGTGACGTCGAGCGCCGTGCCGGGCTCATCCGCGATGAGGAGCTTCGGCTGATGCAGCAGCGCAAGCCCGATCAACACGCGCTGGCGCATGCCGCCCGAAAGCTCGGACGGATAGGCATTCATGACCCGCTCGGTATCGCCAAGCTGTACGCGGCGCAGAACCGCTGCGATACGGGTGCGGCGCTCTGTCTTGGACGAGTTGATGCCGTTGCGCTTGTCGGCAAAGCGCATGACATCATCGAGATGCGTGCCGATCTTGAAGACCGGATTGAAGGAAGACAGCGGGTCCTGCATGATCAGCGAAAACGCCGTTCCCTTCAGCGCCTCGCGTTCCCTTCGCGGCATGGCGAGCACATCCCGCCCGTCGATGACAATGGCGCCGGAGGCAATAGTGGCATTCTTCGGCAAAGTGCCGATGATAGCCTTGGCGGTGACCGATTTACCCGATCCGGTTTCGCCGATCAGCGCCACCCGCTCGCCGGCTGAGACTGTGAAGGCGACATCGCGCAGCACCTGGCGCGTGCGGCCGTAATTGGTGAAGCTGACGTTGAGGTTTTCGACTTTGAGAAGCGGTTCAGTCATGGCTTTAGCTTTCCACGTCGAACATGTCACGCAGGCCGTCGCCCAGCAGATTGAAACCCAGCGTCACGTAAAGCACGGCCGCGCCGGGGCAGAGGACCTCCCACCAGAAATCCGGCATGAACTGGCGCCCATCGGCAACCATCGAGCCGAGATCGGGAGTTGGCGGCTTGACGCCGAAACCGAGGAAACTCAGCGTCGCACCAAAGAGGATGACGAATGCCGCATCCAGCGTCGTCTTGACTGATATGACCGAGACGCAATTGGGCAGAATTTCGCGAAAGAGAATGTGCAGCGGACCCGCACCTGCAAGACGTGCCGCTTCGATGTAGTCCTCGGATGCGATGGATTTCGACACCGAATAGATCAGCCGCGCATGCCAGGTCCACCATAGAAGCGTGATCGCGATCATGGCGTTCATCAAGGTGGGTTCCAGCAGGTTGGAGACCGCCAGCGCCATGACGAGGGGCGGCATGGCCAGCATCACATTCGTCAGGCCACTGATGATTTTCTCGGTCCAGCCGCCGAAATAACCGGCGACCAGGCCAAGCACGGTGCCGACCGGGACCGAGATGCCGAGCACGCCGATGACGAGAAGAAGTGAGACCCTGAGCCCGAAGACAGTACGGGAAAAGATGTCGCGTCCGGCCTTGTCGGTTCCGAACCAGTGCTCCAGATCCGGCGGCATGTGGCGGGCACGGAAATCGACAACCGCGCCGATATGTTTGGGATAGGGTGTAAGCCAGGGCGCAAAGATCGCCAGAACCAGCACCGACAACAGGATCAGCGAACCGATGACCGCTGCCGGATTGCGGCTGAAGCGGTACCACATCATGTAACCGGCGCTTAAGCCCCGATCGGTGGGTTCGACCATTTTCATATCAGCCATCAGCGAGCCTCCTTGCGGCGCAGGCGCGGGTCGATGATCGAGATCAGGACATCAACGATCAGGTTCGCAACGATGAAGAACAGGCCGGCCACCAGCACCACGGCAGTCACGGCATTGAGGTCTTTCTGAAGGATGGCGTTCAGCCCGTAGGATGCGAATCCGCCCCAGGCGAAGACCATTTCGATCACGAAGGCATTGCCGATCAGCGAGGCGAATTCGAGCCCCATGATCGTCAGCGGCGCGATGGAGGAAAGCTTCAGCAGATAACGGAAGATGATGACCCGCTCCGGCACGCCGAAGCTTTGCAGGGTGAGCACGTGATCCTTGCGCTGGTTCTCGATCATCGAGGAACGCGTGATGCGGGTGATCTGGCCGATACCGGCCATGGAGAGCGCGAAGGCCGGCAGCGCAAGGTGCTTCAGCGCATCCAGCACCACATCGAACCGTCCGGCAAGCGTACCGTCGATCAGTATGAAGCCCGTCGGGCCACCCTGCCAGCCAAGTGAATGATCGATCCTACCGATGATCGGCCACCCGGAGAGAAAGCGAGCGGCCAGCAGTTGCAGCGTGATGGCAAACAGAAAGCTCGGGATCGTCACGCCGGTGAGCGAGAGGATACGGCCGATATGGTCGAGCGGACGGTCGCGGTAATGCGCCGTGATGACGCCGAGCGGGATGGCGACGGCAAACATGAAGATGACTGAGACCAGAACCAGTTCGACGGTCGCAGGAACGGTCTGGGCCAGATCGGTGGTGACGGGGCGCTGGGAAACCAGCGAGAAGCCCAGGTCACCGTGCAGGGCGTTGCCGATATAGTCGAGGTATTGGGCGGCGAGCGGCTTATCGAGACCCATCTCGCCGCGCAGCGCATCAACTTGTTCCTGTGTTGCCGCAGGGCCGAGCGCCATGCGGGCGGGATCACCCGGCACCACACGGGCTAGAGCAAAAATCATGATGGACAGGGCGATCATGACCAGTACGAAAGCGCCGAGCCTGTTCAAAATCGCGACCAGCGGATGTTGCTGCATCGGTGGACCGTTCCTTGTGCATCAGTTTCCTGAGCACAAGTTTTCACCACATGTCCTTTTGAACAATCGCAGAAAGGTATAGTTTTTTGATAAATGAGTATAGGTTTTTGAATTCAGATCTCCTATCCCTGTCTGAATGACGCTTCTGCCGCGCACCACACTCTGCCGCCGTATCGCCAGCGAAACCGCAGGCGTGATCTTTCTGCGCGCGCCGGCGGGCGCCGGGAAAAGCGTTCTTATGGACTTGCTGGCACAAGAGCTGGGGACCGAGGTATGCCGGACGCACCAGCCCAGAAGTGATGAGGCGGCGAAAGGCTGGCTGCTATGGGATGTGCCGGTCTTCGCACGCGCGGTCCGCATGCCCGCCCCTATTCTGGAAACCGTGCGTTTCGTGGTCATCGCCTGCCGTCCGGATCAACGTATCAGCGGGCTGGCGCGGCAAATATTGCATCGTGGTTCGCTGACGATCGGAGCAAATGAACTGGCCTTTGGCCAAGATGAGACAGCGGGCCTTCCAACAGAACAGAAGCGTCTGGCGCTCCATGATTATGCGGGGTGGCCGGCCTTTCTGTCTCTCGCTCGCCTCGCCGACGAAAAACTGTGCGTCGACTATCTGCGGGAAAATTATCTGCCGCATCTGTCACCGGCCCAGACGGTCGCGCTTTCGCTCTGGCTGGAAAATCCCTCGGCAGAACCCGACGCTGAATGGGCAGAACTTCTGCCTCCCTTCCTGATCGCAAACCCGGAAAAACACGACACACTGATAAGGCTTCTGACCGTGGCAGCGGGAGAACGTCTCGCCACATTACAGGCTGGCAGGGCAGTGGTAGAGGTCGCTTCCGCATTCGAGAAGGAAGGGCGGGCGCTTGCGGCAATGGCCATGTTGCTTGACCGCGGTTATGAGACCCACGCCGCGCAAATCCTAGAACGCGCCCATGGGCGCGAACTGATCTATCGAAGCAGCGTCGACAGGTTTCGCGAGATCATCATGCGGTTTTCGCAGGACATGATCGCGGCGAATGAAACAGTCCTCTTCGCCGTCACCCGAGCATTGCTGAAACAGGGCGAATTGCAACGCGTGCGCCATCTGCTTGGCAAGAGCCTCGGTTCGGATTATCTCGATCCACTCAAGGTGCTTGCCCGCGGTTCGCGTTTTTCCTTTGCCGCCCGCACCTTCCGGCTGAACCTGATGATTGCCGAGGACCTGACCCCCAATGACGCTGTGATAACGCGCCTCGGGGAATTCATGGCCGATTACCCCATGGACGATCACGGCAAATGGGCGGCCTATTACAATGCGCTGCTGGAATTCGAAATCCGCCGCCGTAATTTTCGCGAGGCCGAGGCCGCTGCCGCCCGCGCGCTTATCTATCTGCGCAAGATGGGCGGGCAGCCGCTGCTCGAATTCTTCATCCATCTGCACCAGATCGTCCTGCGACTGATGAGCGGTGATGTGCTCTTGGCCCGTCGCGCGGCACAGGATGCGCGCACGAGGTTGGAACAGGTGCCACACGACGCCGCGCAGGAGTTCCGAATGCTGCGGCTGGCGGAAGCCTGCCTTGCCTATGAGGCGGGAAAACCGCGCGACCTGTTGCACTTCGTCGAGCATGAATTCGACCACTTCGCCGCCGCCGAGATATGGCCGAGCCTGATGCAGTTTGCCCTGCATTATGCCTCGCAGGTGCTGATCGATCATTTTCCGATGACCGTTCGTCCGGGCTTTCTCGACGGCCTGTGGATTCACCTTTCGGAAGGGCTGCAATTCCATGCGATGATGGAGATCAGAACGGCAATCGCCTACCAGAACGCCAACCGCTGGGCGGATGCGGCAGCGACGCTATCGGCAATTCGCATGCCGATGGGTCGCAACTGGGTGGAGAGCGCGAATGAGGACCTTGCCCGGCTCACACGGCGCGACGAAATCGCCTATGTGATGGCCTGGCTCCGCGACGCGGTACATCTTTTCACGCCGCGCGCCTATCTCGCCCGGCAGATGGATGCAATGATCGCCAACCCCAAGGTCACCAACCGCGAAAAGGTCGCGCTCAGAATATGGCAGAGCTATGCCGCACACCAGCGTCGTGACAGTGCCGGCGCCCGCGCCCATATCCTCAACGCACTTGAATCGGCGACGCGCCTTGGCTGCAACGGCGTCCTGTCGGAGGAGCGCATATTCCTGTCGCCGCTTCTGAACAATCGCCGTATCCGCGGTTTCATCGAAACCTCTTCCGATGTCCGGAACGCGCTGTCGATTTTCGCCGCCTCGGTCAACTCGCCGCAGGCACGCGCCCTGCATGGCGGGCTTTCACAGCGGGAAGCACAGATGCTGCAATTGCTGGCCAGCGGCATGTCGAACAAGAAGATCGCGCAGACCCTCAACATCTCGGAAGTGACGGTAAAATTCCATCTCGGAAACCTGTTCCGCAAGCTGGATTGCAAACGCCGCGCGGAAGCGATCCGCGCAGCGAAAGCGCTGGGCTGGCTTTGATCTCAAGTCGTGACTGCCAATCAGAAAAGCCCGCTATTCTTCCCGGAAGGCGCGGTTGATCTGGTCCGTCAGCGGCTTGGCGATATAGGACAGCGCTGTGCGCTCGCTGGTCTGGATGAACGCCTCGGCGGGCATGCCCGGCATCAGCGGCGCAGTGTTCAGCTTTTCCCGCTCGGCAACCGGTATGGAAATCCGCGCCAGATAATAGGAGAGGCCGGTCCTCTGATCGGTGGTGATATCGGCGGCGATGCGACTGACATGGCCTTCCAGTTCCGGCGTGACACGCTGGTTGAACGCGGTCATCCGCAGCATCGCTTTTTGCCCTACCTGCAACTGGTCTATATCCTTCGGCACGATCTGCACCTCGAGTGCCAGTTCGTCCCCATCAGGCACGATTAGCATGATCGGGTCGGCCGGCGTCACCACGCCGCCCACGGTATGCACCGCCATTTCATGCACCATGCCGGATTGCGGCGCGATGATATCGATGCGCTTCAGCTCGTCCTCCGCAGCGACCTTCCGCTCGACATGTTCACCCGTCTGCGCCTGTATCTCGCGCAGTTCCCGGCCCACTTCGGTGCGCAGTTCCTGATCGATCTGCAGAATCTGCAGTTTCGTTTCGGTGATCCTGCCCGCCGTCTGCGCCTGATAGGCGATTTTTTCGCCACGTTCACCGCCAAATGTCGCGGCCTGGGTCTGCAGGCTGTTCAGCCGCTGCACGGACACGATGCCCTGCTCCCGCAAGGATTTCTGCGAGGTTATCTCAGCCTGCAAAACCGCAAGCCCGTTGTCGTAGGCGATTTCCTGTGCCCTCAACCCTTCGATTTCATGTTCGAACTGGGTGATACGCTCCACAAGCTGCGCTTTGCGCCCCTCACGGTAGGATTTGCGGAATTCGAACAGCCTGGTTTCGCTGCGCATGGCGGAAGCGACATCGGGATCGTCCTTGCGCGCCACCAGAGCCTGTGGAAAAACGAGTTCCGGCAGATCGTCCCGTTCGGCCTCCAGCCTTGCCATGCGCGCGCTCAGCTCATCCAGCCGCTTGGTCACTATGGCGAGATTAGCGCGGGTCTGGGTGGCGTCGAGACGCATGACGACGTCGCCGGCCTTTACCCTGCCACCTTCGCTCACCAGAATTTCACCGACGACACCACCCTTGGGGTGCTGTACCTTCTTGATATAGGAATCGACCACAAGATGACCGGACGCGACGACCGCGCCAGCAAGATTTGTCGTCGCTGCCCATCCGCCGACGCCGGCCAGCAGTGCTACACTTGCGGCAAGACCGGCAAGAAGATGTTTGCGGATGGAGCGGGACACCTGCGTGCGCTGGTCAATTTTTGACATCCGTATCTCCTTCCTGCCTGTTCTCTTCGCCACTCTCTTGCAGCGCCACCGTCTTAGGTTGGGTATTCGCGACGACACGCAATGGTGAAACCGTGTGCGCGGATGCAGTGAAACCTTTCGCCGCTTGAGCATTCGGAGTGCGCAGCACTTTCGAGAGAACCTCGTCGCGCGGACCGAAGGCCTTCATCCGCCCCTCCTCCATCATCAGAATGAAATCAACGGCACCGATCGCGCTGGGCCGATGCGCAACGACGATGGCGATACCGTTGCGCGCCTTGACCGACGCGATCGCCCTGACGACGGCGGCCTCGCCCTCCGCATCGAGATTGGCATTCGGCTCGTCCAGCACGACGATGAAGGGATCGCCATAAAGCGCACGCGCGAGACCGATACGCTGGCGTTGTCCTGCCGAAAGCGCCGAACCGGCCTCACCTATATCGCCGTCATAACCCTTTTCGAAGCGCAGGATCAGTTCGTGCGCACCGGCGGCTTTCGCAGCGGCAATGATTGCGTCGGGATCGGGATTGTCCTCGAAACGGGAAATGTTTTCGCCGATCGTGCCGTCGAAAAGCTCCACGCCCTGCGGCAGATAACCGATATGGCGGCCGAGGGCTTCGCGATCCCATTGATCGAAGCTCGCACCATCAAGCCGCACCTTGCCGGCGGCGGGCATCCAGGCTCCGGTGAGAATGCGCGAAAGGGTGGATTTTCCCGAGCCGGACGGGCCGATGACACCGAGCGCATTCCCGGCGGTCATGACGAAACCAAGGCCCGCGACGGTCGGTTTTCTCTCTCCCGGCGGAATGATGGTGACGTTTTCGACTTTCAATTCTCTCTCAGGCTTCGGCAGTGCCATTGCGGTCGCCGTTACCGGCATCTGCGCAAAAAGCTCCCTCAGCCGTGCCCAGCTCTGGCGAGCGGCAACAAAGGACTTCCAGTTGGATATGGCAAGATCGACGGGCGCCAAAGCCCGACCCATCATGATCGAACTGGCGATCATCACGCCGCCTGACGCCTCCTGCTGAATGACCAGCCATGCGCCGACCGCCAAAATGGCCGATTGCAGCACGATCCGCAGGGATTTTGCGATATTGCCGAGGCCGCCGGCCACATCGCCCGCCTTGCGGTTGGCGGCGAGGTAAGCCTCGTTGGAGATTTGCCAGCGTTTGCCAAGCCGGCCGCCGAGCCCCATGGCCTGCACGACTTCGGCGTTGCGGCGCGAGGCTTCCAGCTGCCGGTTGCGCGCCATGTTTTCGACCATGGTGTCGCGGATCGGCTTCTGCGAGAACATATTGGTTAAGATGGTGAGGGATATAAGCAGAACGGCACCGGCAAGAGCCGTCACGCCGATCCAGAAATGGAACAGAAAACATATGCCAAGGTAGAGCGGCATCCAAGGCAGATCGAAAAAGGCGGTGGGCCCCGTGCCGGACAGAAAACCGCGCACGTTGTCGAGATCGCGCAGCGGCTGCAGGCCGTCCCCCGGCATACGGTTGACGAGCGGCAGGCGCACCACCGCATCATGCACCTTGCCGGAATAGCGCATGTCGAAGTCCTCGCCGATACGGATCAGGACCCGGGCGCGGATGATGTCGAGCAGGCACTGGAAGCCATAGAGGCCGAGCGCAAGAATGGCGATGCCGACAAGTGTCGGCAAACTGCCGCTGGCCAGCACCCGGTCGTAAACCTGAAGCATGAACAGGGGCGACGTCAGCGCCAGGATGTTGACCACACCGCTGACGAGCGCCACACCGAAAAACGTGCTTTTAAGGGGCGAAACAACCGCCGCAGTGAGGGACTGCGGCGGTGTCTGCTGGTGGTTTTGAAAGCCCACAGCCTGATTTTCCTTTAAGCGGCGAGCGCCGATGCGCTGGCGAAAATGAAGTCCGATGCGTCGAGTACGCTGGAATCTACACCAACGAGAGTGATGCTGTCGCCGCCAAAGATGTTTTCAATAACTGCGTCTCCGTTTGCATTGCTGCCTACAATGACGTCATCGATGCTTCCGGCGCCCCAAGCGGAAATATCCAGTTTGTCGGTGCCGTCCTGATAACCGTATGTTCCGGTCGGGCCAGCCTGTACAACATCACTGCCGCCAGAGAAAACGAACGTATCATTACCAGCAAAACCCGTAAGGGTGTTAGAGGAAGCAGTGTCTTCGATCACAGTGCCGGTAGCCGCGAAGTAGTCATAGAAGCCAGCCAGCGAGCCAAAACGGGCAAGCTGGTAAACGGCGAGATCGAGAAGATCGCGCGCGCCTGCGAGCGAGTAGGAGCCGTCGGGATCGATCAGCAGTTCCTGCTGGCTGACGGCGATGCCGCTGGTGGACTGGCTGTAGCCGGTGCCGAGAACGATGCTGTCGACCGAACCTGTCAGGTTGCCCTGGGAGTATTGCAGGGCACCGCTCATGACAATGCCCTTGCCACCGTTGCTGCCATCGCCCCACGCCTCATAGGTCGTGTTCGGATCGATAGTGGTGGTGGCGAGAGAGCTGGTCTGAGCGTCGTAGAACGCACCATAGGTCGAACCGAAACCGCTCGTCCAACCGTTGAGGTAACCGATCAAGTCGGAGGAAGACTGTGTCAGTTGAATTGTGGTAGCCATAGGTGTACTCCTTTGCTGGCCAATAGGGATACCTTTGTCATGTGACGAAGGCGTTTCATCTCCGGGATGGGCTGCAACCCCAGCCCGGAGAATTTCTTCCGCGCATCAGAACTTCACGTTCATCGTCGCGACAAAAGTGCGGCCCGGCGCGGTATAGGCACTGGCTGCCGGGATGTATTTGCGGTCGGTCAGGTTGTTGACCGCGAAACGAAGCGTCGCCTTTTCGTTGAAGGTATAGGAGCCGTATAGGTCCACCGTCGTGTAGGGATCGGTTACCTCCCGCAGATTACCCTCCGTATCGAGCGTCCGCGATTGTGTCGGCGTGACATGGTTGAGCCGCGCACCCAGAGAGAATTTTTCGTCGAAGAAACGCATGCCGCCATCGAGCGTCAGCTTCACCTTGGGCGCAACATCGCCCGGCCATGCGACAATCTCGCCGCTTGTCGTGGTGGTGCCGTTGGAAAATACCTGCGTGTTGTCCGGCCAGTCGGTCTTCAGCAGCGTCGCTGAGCCACCAAGCCAGAAGCTTCGCGCATCGTAATTGCCCTCGAATTCAAGGCCGCGCATATAGGTCGTGCCGTCGAGATTGACGAAGCTGGTATAGGTCCGATCCGCCACCTGATCCGTAACGAGATAACCGAGAGCGATATAATCCTTAACCTCACGGCGAAAGGCGGCCATTTTGATGCGGACGGAATCGTTGTCCAGCAGCACGCCGTCAAAGCTCATATTCGCGCCGATTTCGTAGGTCGTCGCTTTTTCCGCGCGCAGGGACTGGTTCGGGGCGTATTCGTAGCCGGCCGAATCTCCAGGGCGTGCGCCGGCAAAAAAAGCCTCGAGAATTGTCGGCGGTCGCAGGCTCTGGGAATAGCTCGCATAAGGCCGGAACCAGTCAACGGGTTTCAGTTCTATCGTAGCGGACGGCAGCCAGGCACTGTAGGTACGGTCTATTTCCACGTCGTAAGAGGGATACTCCGTCGAATAAGTCGTATCAAAATACGTAGTTCCAGCATCCCGCCATTGGCCGTTGATGATTTCACCCCTGGTTGCAGGCCAGACGTTGTTCAGAGTGTTGCAGGAACCTGTCCTCTGTGTCGCAGTGAAAGTGCGACCACCAAATACACCCGTAGTGCAGATCGCGTAGACACGATCGTAAGTCGGCCGCGAGTATTGCGATACATAGGTGAGATAATTGTCTATCGCGCCTACAACACGGTTTGAACCCGTCGCAACAGTTACCTGATTGTAGTAAGTCGCCAATCCCTTCAGACGTGACCAGTCATAACGCACGCCGCCACTCAGCTTGATCCAATCGGCGGGCTCTAATTCGCCATTTACAAACAGACTGGCAACATCACGCCGTCCGGCAGGACTGAAAGCCGTATAGCTACTCGCGAACGAGGGGTTCTCGCTAATTGCGGAACTGGTGGCAATCGACGATGCAATATCCCGAAATGCTTCCCCACCATAATTCAAACTTAACGCACCCGCTTTTGTATCGAAGCGACTGGTGTTTTCGACACTGACGCCAAAACTGCGTAAGCCCATGTCAAGATTCGTCTCAGCGGCATACCCAATACGCTCTGCACGCAGTTCGTGCGTCATATTGTCGTTCAGCCACAACGAAGATTTGAAATCGATGAGTTCGCTTTCGGGGTCCCAGTCCAGCTTCGCGACGACGCTGTCGTTGCGTACACTTTCCCTGTCGACCACGGTGGACGCACCCTGAACAAAATCATTCTGCTGATGCATCCATGACAACGAAGTCTGCACATCCCCGAAGTCACCTTCGCCCTTGAAAAAGGTCGACCAACCGTCCCTGCCGAGCAGGTCCTTCATCGTCAAAGCGGTGCTTCGTGCCTCGCCTCTTGTTCCGATCTTGTATTCATCCATGATCGTGCGGCTGTAACCGGCAACAAAGGAGAGAGGGCCATTCGGCTCACGAACTGCGGCCAGAACCGAACCCTGAAAATCGTAACCATTTGTGCCACGGGAGACATTCACCTCCGCCCCCTTGTTCGCACCCTCGGGGATCAGATCGGCGGCGCTGACGGTACGGAACTCGACCTTCCCGCCAAGCGAACCCGCGTTACCCGACCTCGCATTGGTTATTTTCTCGATCTCGACAGCACGGATAAAGGCAACATCGACGTAACCCTGCCCGGCGCTCGCGGTGTAACTCGTGGCCCCGCCGAAAGCTGCGCCACGCTGCGCATTCTGCCGCGCACCATCGATGGAGACGACCACGCGGCCGCTTTCCTGCAAGCCACGTATATTGGGCGAAACGGTCGGGAAGCTGCCGTTGCCCTCACCGGCGTAGACGCCGGAGACGCGGTTGAAGACATCGCGCGTGTTACGCACGCCGGCGGACTGGATCGCCTCGCGGCTGACGACGCTGACACTGGCGGGTGTTTCATAAACCCAGTCGGGCGTTCCCTGATAACCGGTGCCGGCAATGGAATTGCGTCCGGTTTTTCCGGTCACTGTAATTTCTTCCAGAACGGTGGTGCCTTCCGCCTCGGAAAGATCGGCAGCGGCCTGGCCCGAGCCGATGACGACGGTTCTGCCACTTCCGGTAAACCGGAAATTCACGCCCGTGCCGGCCAGAAGCCGGGACAGCGCATCCCGCACCGTAAAACTGCCGGTAACGGCATTGGTGCGCACATTGCCGGCGGACGGCGTGGCAAGCGTAACCTGCAGACCGGATTGCCGCCCGAAAACGCCGACAACGGAGGACAGCGGCTGGGCGGGAATATTAAAAGGCCGCGTTGCACCCTGCTCGCCACCGGAGCGCTGACCATTGGCGGCATTCGGTCCGCTCTGCGCAAAAGCCGGTACCGACATTGAAACGACCACCGCCGTTGTCGCCAAAAGCACGGTCATACGTGCCGGCTTTGCCGCGTTTTTCCCTGAACCGTTCATACGTATCTGGAGGCGCATACTGCTTTTGTCTTCCTGTCTTCGCTCCGGCTATATCTTGACCGGATTACTCAACAAAAAGACGATTGCCTCGGCGGTTTTTTTCAGGGTTTCGGAGAATTTTTTATAAACGACTGAAAATAAATACGATTTTTTGTTTTATGGCGCTTCAGAAACGGGTGATGATGCGGGCAGTATTGGCAATTGCATGAACCTTGCCCTTATAGGGTTCCACCAATGCTTCCAGCGCACGGTCCGGATCGCGAAGATTGTAGAAGCCAGTCACACGCTGCTCTGCAAGCGTCTTGTCCGCCATCGTCAGCCATGCGGGATGATACCGCTGGATTTGCTCGACGACAGAACCGATCGTCGCATCCACAACGTAAAGCTCGCCGTTGCGCCAGCCACCAATATCCTCGACGGGAACGGTCTCTTTCCGGATTGTACCGGAGGCGTCGACAACCAGCATCTCACCCGGCACCAGCCGCGTTGGTGGCGCGTTGCGGAAGGAAGCTTCCACGGAACCATGCGCAAGAGCGACTTGCGTCACGCCATCCGTCATGTCGACATCGAAAGCCGTGCCGAGCACTTGGACGGTCAGGTTTTTCGCCTCCACGACAAAGGGACGGTCGCTATCCGGCACGACATCAAAAAAAGCTTCGCCCTTCAGCACCTTCACATTACGGCGGCCATTGGCAAAATCAGTGGTAAGCGCACTTGCCGCGGCAAGCTGCACCCTGCTGCCGTCTTCAAGGGTTATGGTGCGGCTCTCTGCGGTACTGGTCTGATATTCGGCCTTGATATGGACGAAAAGCGTGGGAACGAACAGTACCGCAAGACAGAGAGACACTGCTGCCACCGCCATGCCGGCATAATGCCGCAAGGACCAGCGCCGTCGCGATGCCTGTTTTCCGGCAACGTCAGGCAGGTGCGGCGCGTCTTCCCAGAGGCTTTTTAAACCCGGCTCGACCAGACCGAGATTGCGCCAAGTCTTGCATGTCCGCTCCCAGGCCAGACGATTTGCCGGCGAAGCAGCCAACCATTGATCAAATTCCGCCTTCAGCCTCGGTTCCGCCGAACCCGTCTGCAGGCGTATCAGCCAGTCGGCAGCCTCCTCCGCCTTCCCGGTCGGCAATGTTATTTTTTTATCGGGATCAATTGTCATTGAGCCGGTCAGTTCCTTTGACTGGGCGGAGGAGATGCCTCGTCTTCCGTGTTGCTATAAAGACGTTTGAGGGAGAACTTTTTTTCACAAGATGAAACAATAAAGGCTATTTTACTGCATTTCTTTGGTAATGGCGGCAATACTACTCTTAATCAGACGGTGGGCGCTAGCCACGGATACGCCGAGGTGACGGGCGATCTCTTCCATATTGTAACCGCCAAATCTATGCATTTCCAATGCCACACGCGCCTGGACCGGCAGAGAGGCCAAAATAATCTGCATCTGTCGGACCTCGTCGCAGAACAGGGCGTGCTCTTCTGGTGTGCCGTGACCCTGCGGTATGCCCCAGAACGGGGTATCGTCGGGACGCTCCCGCAGGTCCTGCCGGTTGCGGCGGCGATTATCGAGGGCGAGGTTGCGGACGATGCGGAAAAGATAGGATTTGAGGTTGGAGGGATTGCCGGAACCTTCGGGAACGAATTTCAGGAATGCCTCCTGAACCACGTCCTCCGCGTCCGCCCGCGACCCTAAAATAAGCGTGGCGTATTTGATCAGGTCAACCCTGTGCGCGACGTAAGCGTTATAACGCTTGTCATCTTCCCGTATGCCCATGTCTCAACCGAGAGAAATTTCAAGGATAAACGAAACTGCAAGCCCCCAAACGACAAAGCAGTTTTCCCGTCTAAACCTCTAGCACCCAAACTCTCGACCGAACAGCTATTTCATGACTATTATTATCAAGAATTTGTGCGGTCGCGGGTCCTGCAACAGCCAGAGACTCGCAGACCCGGCGGCAGGCGCGGCCGGGCCCTGTGATAGCGTCAGATAGCGCCGTCGACTATAACCATCGGCCTGCCCTGCGAACAGGGTTCGATACGCGCATCGATGCGGTAGATATCGCGCAGCATGGCCGGAGTTATCACCGTCTCGGTGCTGCCGCTCACCACCATTTCGCCGCGCGCGATCACCATCGTATTCTCGCAATAACGAAGCGCATGATTGAGGTCGTGCAGGGCGATCAGCACGATCATGCCAGTCTTCTGGGCAAGGTCGGTCACAAACCCCAGAACCTCGACCTGCCGGTGGAGGTCGAGAGCAGATGTCGGCTCGTCCATCAACAGTACCTCCGGCTTGCGGGCCAGCGCCTGCGCCAGGGACACAAGCTGCCGCTGACCGCCAGACAATTCGCCGAGCCCCCGGAAGGCGAGATCGTGGATTTTCAGCGCCTTGAGAATGGCGTCGATCTCAAACAGCTCATCGTCGTGAACACGCCACCCGCCGCCCTGCTTGGCGGACAGAAGCACGGATTCGTAAACCGTCAGCACGGCGTTGGCGCCGGTGTCCTGCGGCATGTAGCAGATGGCCCGGTTGCCGCGTGCCGTATCTGACAACTCGACAAGCCCGGGACCGGAGATCAGGCTGGCGATGCGCTTGAAAAGCGTGGACTTGCCGGCAGCGTTCGGGCCAATAACCGCCGTGACACTGCCGCTTTCCAGCGTATCGATGCCGACCTTGGAGAGAACAGTCGTGCGGCCGTAGGCAGCGCCGACATCCTTCAATGCGAGCGCTACCATGCGCGTCTCCTGTTGCCGAAAATGAGCGCGAAAAAGAACGGTACGCCAACCAGCGCCGTGATGACGCCGATTGGCAGAATTGCGCCGGGAATGAGGATTTTGCTGATAACAGAGGTCGCCGACAGCAGCAGCGCCCCGCAGATCACCGAGCCCGGCAGGAAGAACCGCTGATCTTCGCCCACCACCATGCGGGCTATGTGCGGGCCGACAAGCCCGACGAAACCGATGGTACCAACGAAAGAAACCGGAATCGCGGCCAGAAGGCTGACCGTCAGCATGGTCTGCAGCCGCAGCCGACGCACATTGATGCCCATGCTGGCTGCCTTGTCGTCACCCAGCCGAAGCGCCGTCAGCGCCCATGCGTTGCGCATGAACATCGGCACCGTAACGAGAAGAATACCACCGGTGATATAGACCTTTTCCCACGTGGCCTTGGTAAGGCTGCCCATGGTCCAGAAAACGACGGCGGCGAGCGCCTGTTCGGAAGCCAGATATTCAAGCAGCGACAATGCGGCATTGAAGGTGAACACCAGCGCGATGCCGAGAAGGACGATAGTCTCCACGGTTACGCCGCGCATCGTCGAGGCAAAATGAATGAACAGGGCGGCAATCATCGCCATGATGAAGGCGTTGATCGGCACCATGTACTGGACGGCACCGGGAAAGATCGCAACGCCGCCAACAAGGGCCAGCGCGGCGCCGAAACTGGCAGCGGCCGAAATGCCGAGCGTAAACGGACTGGCGAGAGGATTGGACAGGATGGTCTGCATCTGTGCGCCCGCAACCGAAAGCGACGCGCCGACGGTGACCGCCATCAGCGCAATCGGCATGCGGATATCCCATATCACCACCCGAAGCTGGTTTGCAGCAGCAGCCGGATCGGCAATCGTCGCCAGAACTTCTGATATCGTGTAGCGCGCCGGACCAAGTGCCATGTCGGCAGCCATACTGAAACAAAGGGCGATGAAAAGCCCGAAGAGAATAACGATCCTTCGTGCGGCAAGGGCGCGATATTGATCGCGCCCACTCACGCCAACGGCGATTTCATTCAACGAACTCATTCATTCGAACCTTTTTCGAGGGATGCGAAGTAGCCCGGCTTGTAGGTGACGGGCAGGAATTTCCGGTGAAATTC
The DNA here is from genome assembly GCF_009649785.1 of Agrobacterium tumefaciens. GTDB lineage: Bacteria > Pseudomonadota > Alphaproteobacteria > Rhizobiales > Rhizobiaceae > Agrobacterium > Agrobacterium tumefaciens. The sequence goes on from NZ_WJOK01000007.1 coordinate 95,277, forward strand.
CTCAAAATTCTTCTCGGGATTGAGATCGGCGAAGAGCTCGGGATGGAACCATTTGGCGAATTGCTGAATCGGAAAGAACTCGTAGGGCGCGCCGTAGAACTGGTGCCAGACGGCATGGACATTACCTTGTTTGACAGCCTTCAGTTCCGGAAACGGCGTGCGCTTCATCAGGTTTGCCAGTCTTTTCCGGGAAAGAGCCATGTCGGCTCCGCGTCCAACGGGAACGAACTGGTTGATATCGGATTCAGCTGCCCAGTTTGAGCCGGTTACGATGACATGATCCGGATCGGCAACGACGAGCTGCTCGGGATTGAGATCGCCGAACGTCGTCTTGATGATGCCGTCGGCAATATTATGGCCGCCAGCGAGATCGACCATCGCGCCGAAATTGACCGGGCCGAAGGTGCGGCAGCAATTGTCCTCACCGGAAATGCCGGGCGCGCGCTCGATGAAGACGCCGGGACGCTTCAGGTCCTTGACGCTGGCTAGCCGGTCGGTCACGCGGGCGATTTCTGCACGGCGATAGGCGATGAATTCCTTTGCACGCTCTTGCGCGCCAAACATTTTCCCGAGAATTTCAATCGAGGCTTCGCTGTTCTTTTCGGGATCGATACGAAAATCGAGATAGACGATCTTGATTCCGGCGGCGGCGGCCTTCTCTTCGAAACCACTTTCCTTGGCGGATTTTTCCGCTTCCAGATTGAGGGTGATCACGTCAGGCGAAAGGGTAATGGCCGTTTCCAGACTGAAATCGCCCTGCGGCACATAACCGAAGCGCGGCAGTTTTTCGATCTGCGGAAAGCGCTCGACATAGGCGGCGTAGCTGTCAGGGTCCTTCTTGAGGAGATCGTCACGCCAGCCGACAATGGTGTCGAAGGTCTGGTCGCCCTTAAGCGCCGCGATGACGTGGATCTGGCGCGCCTCACCGACGATGACACGTTTGACCGGCAGGTCCAGCTCGACCTTGCGTCCGGTGACATCGGTGATTTCTCCGGCATAAGCCGGCAAAGCGAGAAAAGACAAAGCCAGCACCGCAAGATGCCTGAGAGCGTTAAGCCGCATGAGAAATCCTCTTATTTCCAAAAGAAAATGATGAAGCCGCATGGCTGCGGCTTCATCCATCGATCGGACGGCGCTCCCCTTCACCGTCCCTGTCTTATTTCGTGTCCTTCAGCGACACAAAGTAACCGGGCTTGTAGTCGAGAGGCAGGAAGCGGGCATGCAGCTCCTTGAAGGTCGCCTCGGGGTCGAGATCCTTAAAGAGGTCCGGGTGCAGCCACTTGGCGATTTCCTGAATGGCCACGAACTGATACGGGTTGTTGTAGAACTGGTGCCAGATAGCGTGGACATTGCCGTTCTTGACCGCCTGTACCCCGGTGAAAGCCGGGCGCTTGGTCAGGTTTTCAAGCTTGCGGTGGGCTTCCTTCATATCCGCGCCATAACCGACACCGACCCAGTTGCCGCCGGGAACATAACCGTTCCAGTTGCCACCCGTGATGATGATCTGTTCCGGATTGGAGGCGATGATCTGTTCCGGATTGACGTTGCCGAACGTGCCGGGAATGATGTCCTTGGCCATGTTGATGCCGCCGGCGAGTTCGACCATCTTGCCGAAATTCTCGTTGCCGAAGGACATGCAGCAATCGTCGGAATAACCGCCGGCGCGTTCGACGAACACGACGGGCTTCTTCGGATTGGCCTTTTCGAGCGTATCGGTGACCTTGGCGATGGAGTCCGCGCGGAACTTGATGAAGTCCTCGGCGATCTTTTCCTTGCCGGTCAGCTGGCCCATCAGACGCATGCTCGGCTCGGTGTTTTCCATCGGCTTTTCGCGGAAGTCGACGTAAACAAGCGGGATGCCGACCTTTTCGAGCTTCTCGATGTAACCGGCCTCCTGCGTCGCGGTCTTCGCGTCGATGTTCATCAGGATCACGTCTGGCTTCAGCGAAATGGCCTGCTCGATGTCGAAGGTGCCGTCTTTCATGCCGCCAAAGGTCGGCAGCTTGGCAATATCAGGGTACTTGGCAAGATAGGCCGCATAGGTTTCCGGGTCGGCTTTCGCCAGGTCGTCGCGCCAGCCGACAACGTGCTGGAAAGGGTTTTCCTTGTCGAGCGCCGCCAGGAAATAGATCTGACGGCCTTCGCCGAGGATCACATGCGAAACGGGCACATTGACTTCCACGTCGCGGCCGGTCACATCCTTGACGGTGACCTTTTCGGCCAATGCAGGCCACGCTGCGGATACGAGAAGGCCAAGGGCAAGTGCCGCGGATTTGGCTGAGATGCGCATCGGATATTGCTCTCCAGTGTTGACTGGCGCGGCTGTATTATTTTCTGACTATACTAGTCAAGTTTTATGTTTTAGAGCCATTCTTAACTGACCGGTATGTGAGCTGAAGACCGATGATCGACACTATCCACTATGGCAAAAACGACAGTCTGAGAGACGAAATCAAAACCTATTGGTCCGGCCGCGCCGCGACTTTCGACCTTTCCCCGGGTCATGAGATTTTCTCCGAAGAAGAGCGCGAGGCCTGGCACGCGCTGGTTTTGAAGCATCTGGGCCAGGGAGAAGGCCGCAAGGCGCTGGATCTGGCCAGCGGCACCGGCGTTATCTCGCACCTGATGGACGATCTCGGTTTTCAGGTCACCGGCATGGATTGGTCGGAAACCATGCTGGAGCTTGCAAGGGCGAAGGCGAAAACCCGCGGGCGCAATATCCGCTTTTTTGTCGGCGACGCCGAAAACACGATGGAGCCGGACGAAAGCGCCGACGTCATCATCACCCGCCATCTGGTCTGGACGCTGGTTGACCCGAAGGCAAGCTTTGCCGAATGGTTCCGTGTCTTGAAACCCGGCGGACGCCTGCTGATCGTCGATGGCGATTTCGTCAACACCGGCTGGCGCGAAAGACTGGTCAAGAAGCTGGCGGCGGGTCTGGAAAGCATCGGCCTTGTGAAGCCGGACCAGCCGCACAAGCCGGCGGATCCGGAAAACACCTTCAACAGCATTCTATCGCGGGTCTATTTTTCACAGGGTGCAAGAGCTGGTGACGTTGCAGCGCTGTTGCGTGAAACCGGCTTCGAGCCCGTTGCCATCGATCAGGAACTTCAGGCCATTCATCGTGCCCAGGCAAAAAATTTCAGTCTGCTGAAAGGCATCTTGCGGGGATTGCAGCACCGTTATGCAATATGCGCCGTGAAGCCGCACACGTCCGACAAGGGATAGGGCGACCAAAGCCCACAAGCTGCCGCCCAGCTCACCGTCACCCCGGATGTGATCCGGGGTCCAGTGCGACCAAGTCCTTGATCGCGTAATAATAGTTTCTCACGGTGAAGACGCGCCTTGGCTGGATGCCGGATCTAGTCCGGCATGACGCATGAAAACGCGACGAAGGCACCTCATTTTTCCGCCCGCTCGAATAGCTCCTCAAAGCGCGGCTTCGCCCGGCCTGGGACCTCTACCGTCCTGTAGCTCTGCGGCAAAACCGCGTCCCCCACCTTGATCAGCATGACCATGCCCATGCCGTAATGCGGCGAGCATTTGATGCCGTAAAAGCCTGGCTTTTCGAAACCGGTCTCGAATTCGTCGTTGATCCGGCTTTTGAAACCTTCAATATCTTCGGGAACCATACCATCGATCGTCGCGGCATTATGGCTCTTGTGGCTCGGCACGAAGCGCACGCGGTCGCCGGGAGCGATCTTCAGAAAATCGGGCTCGAACACCATGGACCCCTTTTCGCCACGGTTCAGCATCTTCACCTCGAAGGTCTCGGCTCCGGCTTGAATGGAAAACCCTGTGGCCACAACCATGGCAAGTCCCGCGGAAACGCAAAGCTGTCGGGCGCAAAAGCGGAGATTTGCAAGTCTTTTCAATTTCATCATCGTGCCGTTGCTTTCCTTGCGTGATCGGCCGCACCGTGGGCCGGCAGAAAACGAATATGTGAAAATCCGCTTTCATCCGTGGTGACGACGGATTGCACCCCGAACACATCGGCGATGGTCGCAGAGGTGAGAACTTCGCGCGGTGGGCCGACAGCGATCATTTCACCGCGATGCATGATGGCGACGCGGTCGCAGAACATGGCGGCGTGATTGAGATCATGCAGCGCCGCCACAACCGTCAGTCCCTGCCTGCGCACCAGATCGAGCAGACCGATCTGGTGGCCTATATCGAGATGGTTGGTCGGTTCGTCCAGCAGCAGAATATGCGGCTCCTGCGCCAATGCGCGGGCAATGTGCAGGCGCTGGCGTTCGCCGCCGGAAAGGTGATGCCAGTTTCGCTCGGCCTTGTCCGCCATATCGACATTTCCGAGCGCCGCATCGACGATGGCGTCGTCCTTTGGCGACCATGCGGAAAGCGGGCCGAGATAGGGCGTGCGCCCCAGTTCCACGGCCTGTCGCGCGCTGATGCGCTCGGTGGTTTCGGCCTGCTGCTCCACAAAGGCCAGCCTGCGGGCAAGTTCGCGCCGCCCGAATGTGGCAAGCCGTTCCTCACCAAGCATGACATGACCCCGACGCGGCATGCGAATGCCGGCCAGCATGGAAAGCAACGTGCTTTTGCCCGAACCGTTCGGCCCGATGATACCCAGAAACTCGCCCGTGGCGACCTCCAGCGAAACACCGCGCACGATGTCGAGATTGCCGGCATGGAAATGCAGATCGTGGGCGGATAATTTCATGACCGGCCTCTCTTCTGCCCGAGAATAAAGGCGAAGGCGGGCGCGCCGACCAGCGCAGTGATCACGCCGATCGGCAGCACCTGCCCCGGAATGACGGTGCGCGAGAGAATATCTGCGATGATCATGAAAATTGCACCGGTCAGCGCCGTCACCGGCAGCAACATGCCGTGGCGAACGCCAACGAAGATGCGCGCCGCATGCGGGATGACGAGACCGACGAAGCCGATGGAACCGACCAGCGACACCATGACTGCCGTCATGACCGCCGAAACCGAGATCAGCACCGCATAGACCCGGCGCACCGGAATACCGAGCGAAGCTGCTGCCTGACCGCCGAAAGCGAAAGCATCAAGCGCGCGTGCGTACCAGAGGCACACCCCAAGACCCGCAATACTGACCGGCAAAGCCAGCCAGACATCCGGCCAGCGCACGCCCGAAAGATTGCCCAGCAGCCAGAACATGATGCCGCGCGCCTGTTCGGCATTGGCGGATTTGGTGACGATGAACGACGTCATGGCGTTGAACAGTTGCGAACCGGCGACCCCCGCCAGGATGATGGCGCTGTTGCCGTGCCCTGCCCGCACCGCCAGAAGGCTGACAAGCGAAAAAGCCACAAAAGCCCCGATCAGGGCGCCGGCCGGCATCGTCAGGAACCCCGCCCCGAAGCCCAGAAGCGCCACGGCCACGGCACCGGTTGAGGCGCCTGCTGAAATACCGAGGATATAGGGATCGGCGAGCGGGTTGCGCAGAAGTGATTGAAGCACCGCACCGGCCAGCGCCAGCGAGGCGCCACAGCACGCGGCAACAACGGCGCGGCTGAGGCGGTAACTCCAGACGATGCCCTCATCCAGCGGCTCCAGCGGATAACCCGCATGGAAGACACGATTGGCAATGGTCTTTGCCACCACGTCGAACGGAATGGCAGTCTCGCCGATGGCCGCACCGGCCATCAGCGCGACGAGCAGCAGGGCGAGTGCGGCAAAAGCCAGACCCGCCCTGCCAAGATTGACGGAAAGACCGTTCACTTGGCGAGACCGGCTGTTGAAATCGCCTCGGCCAGCGTTTCAATGCCTTCGATCGTGCGGATGGTCGGGTTCATCGCCTGCGCGTCCATTTCGAAGACATGGGCCGCCTTGACGGCGGGCATGATGCTGGCAACCGGATCGGTAGCGAGGAACTTGAGCTTGACGGCGACGTCATCGGCGGGGAAACGCCGGCGGTCCATCTTGCCGGCAACGATCACGGACGGATTGGCCTTGGCGATGGTTTCCCAGCCAACAGTCGGCCATTCCTCATCGCTTTCGATAACGTTCTTCAGCCCGAGCGCGGACATGATGTAACCCGGCGCACCATTGCGGCCCGCCACGTAGGGATCGATATCCAGCTCGGCGCTGGAAAACCAGAAGACTGCTGAAATCTTGCCATTCGCCGAAGCGATCTTGGCGCGGGCGGCTTCCTCACGCTTTTTCAGGTCGGCAACGACTTCCTCGCCGCGATCCTGCACGTTGAAAATTTTCGCAAGGTCGCGGACCTCCTGGTAGATCAGGTCCATGGTGAAAACGGACTTGCGCACGCCGTCGCCGCCGCCGGAATTGTCCTTGCCCATGCAATCGGCAGGCGAAGTATAAACGGGAATACCGAGTTCGGCGAATTGCTCCGGTGTTCCGACAACACCTTCGGGACCGATCTGCCACTGGAACTGCGTCGTCACGAGGTCCGGCCTCTTGCCAACCACCGCCTCGAAGCTCGGATCATTGTCGGCAAGCCGCTCCACCTTGGCATTGGCGTCTTCGTAACCCTTCAGAACCGGGCCGATCCACAGCGCCGTGCCTACGACCTTGTCGGCCACGCCGAGCAGATAGAGAACCTCGGTCGTGCTCTGGCCGACCGATACTGTGCGGGCGGGCGCCTGCTTGAAGGTGATTTCGTGGCCGCAGCTATTGATCGTCAGCGGATAGGTGGTTTCGGCAGCCTGAGCGGCACCGGCGGGCAAGGCCGCTAATGCGACAGCCAGAAGACCGGCGGAAACCGGCAGGCGTTTGAAATGAAACATATGTTCTCCAGTCTAAATAAAGTGGCGTGATCCGCAGGCCGCGCGTCAAAACGCGTAGTGACAGAGCGACAACAAGTGTGGAGATGGAGAACGGGACTCTAAATACGTTTCCGCGGACGGAAAGGTCATAATAAGCTCCTCTTCCGGGCATCCCCGCCCGTAACGATGGTCAATATTATGACGGCAGGTCTCCTGGCTCACGAATATACGCCGTTCATCTGCCTTCCCGCACCTTGAAGGGTGCAGTGGCATGACGCTTTTCAGGCGTCACGAGGATGAACGGCAATCCGCTTACAGTTGCGGGGGCAGCCACGGCATTGGGCGATAGAAATCACCCGCACCATGTTCCCTATTAATCCCTTTGCCCTTCGGCTTCAGGAACCGTCGCTTTCTGACATAAGGGGCAAGCGCCGGGGCGTCAATTGCGATAGTGCTGCAGCTCAGCACAAAGACGGACCCGCCAACGCGAAAATTTTTGTAGCGCCGGAAAGCGCCGGTTGCGGCGCGTCTTTGGACATGGTGGTAAGGGTTTCAATCACGACCAGCCCGGATTGCGCAATAAAATCAATAAAGAGACTATTGTCGCTGATGGTGTCGAGACGCACCAGCTCATCATCCAGATCGGTAAAATGCCGCCTCACAAGCGCAATCGCATCCATGTCCGCACCCGCAACGACCGGACCGATAATGTGGCCCCGCCCCGCCGCACGGCGCAGCGCAAAAGCGGTAAGACGGTCCGCCTCAAACACACCGTAACCCGCATTCTGCGTCAAAAGTCGCTGCAAAACGTTCCGGCGCGAAACGCCAAAAGCCGCCCGGTCTAGTTCCACCACATCAGTCAGATGACCTGCGGATAACGGCTCTATTCGTTGTTTTCTGCCGGGCGGCGGTATCTCGAAAAGGCAATTCGCCCTTCCCCGGAACAGATATACTTTTTCCGTATCACCGGCAAAACCCAACCTTGAAAACAACCGCCGCGACGCTCCCGTCGCGTTCAATCGCAGGGAGACAGTGGGGAATTTCGCGACAAGTTTCTGCACCAGCCATGGTGCTACGCCCTGCCCCTGCAAACGGGGGGAAACAATGACCATGCCAAGCGTCGCAAACCCCTGATCATAGGGAAAGAGCATCGCGGTTGCGACAACACGGTCGATCTCATCGAGGGCGGCGAGACCCACGCCGCATTGCCGCAGAAAACACCATTCATTCGCGTGATATCGCCATCCGACGGCCATGGAGAGTGCATGCAGATGATCGGCATCCACGTCCGCGATATCCACGGTCCGCAGCTCGAAACTATCGACTTTGAGCAGGTCCATAACCAACGGCCCTCATCCCCTACGGCTCACAACCTTCATCCGGTCCCGGCCTAGCCCACGACATCCGACGGTAGCCGGTTACGCCAGCACGAATTTTCTGAAAGCACTGGAAGGTCACAACAATCTACCGAAATCATTCGCATTTCAGCAGATAAACGTCGCAGTCCATTCTAAGCTTTCGGGATGACAATCCGGTCAGCGGAGACGACCATTGAACGCAATCGAAATCCTTGAGCGTCTCGTCGGTTTCCCGTCGGTCGTTGGAACCGCCAATGGCGATATTGCCGGCTGGATCGCCGATTATCTTGAAAGCCACGGCGCGAAAGTATCGCTGCTTGCGGGACCGGAGGGCGACCGCGCCAATCTCTTCGCCACCTTCGGCCCGGCCGATCGCGCCGGCTATGTTTTGTCCGGCCATATGGATGTCGTACCCGCCAGCGAGCCGGAATGGTCTTCCGATCCCTTTATACTGCGGGCGGAAAATGATCGTCTCTACGGGCGCGGAACCACCGACATGAAGGGTTTTCTGGCCACGGTTCTCGCCGCGGCGCCTGCATTTTCGCGCATGGCGCTGAAACGTCCCGTGCATATCGCCTTTTCCTATGACGAGGAGGCGGGTTGCCGTGGCGTTCCGCATCTTCTCGCCAGATTGCCTGAACTGTGCGCCGCACCGGCCGGCGCAATTATCGGCGAACCGAGCAATATGCGGGCGGTTCGTGCACACAAGGGCAAAGCAGCAGCTCGCATTACCATCCGTGGCCGTTCCGGCCATTCATCCCGGCCTGATCAGGGGGTGAATGCCATTCATCTGATGACCGGCATCATGGCAAAGGCCGTAGAGACGGCACATGAGCTGACGAAAGGCCCCTTTGAAGCGACTTTCGAGCCACCCTACTCCTCGCTGCAGGTCGGCACGATGAAGGGCGGCCAGGCGATCAACATCATCCCCGATTTCTCGGCCATCGAGCTGGAAGCGCGGGCGATTTCCGGCATATCGCCGCTTGAACTCCTCGGGCCGGTTCGCGCAAGCGTCGAGGTTCTTGCAGCAAAGGGTGTCGATATCGAATGGACGCCTATGAGCGATTATCCGGCGCTTTCGCTTGCAGCCAATGCTCCGCTTGTTCTGCTTCTGGAGGAATTGACCGGCACCCCCTGTCTCGCCGCCGTCAGCTACGGCACGGAGGCGGGGCTGTTCCAGGCGGCGGGCATCGACGCCATCATCTGCGGACCAGGAGATATCGGCCGCGCCCACAAGCCGGACGAGTTCATAACGACGGGCGAACTTTCGGCCTGCCAGTCGATGCTGGAAACACTCGCAAGCCGCTGTGCGGCTTGAACCTTCGGGAAGCATAGATTTCAGATGACGTTTCTCTTCAATTCCGACGCCAAGCGCGGCGAGATTTTCCGGCAGGCTCTAGCTGCAGAACTGCCTGATCTGCCGTTTTCGATGGATGCATCAACTGTCGATCCCGATGCAGTCCGTTACCTCATCACCTGGACGGTACCGCAGGACATTGCCCGTTACCGCAATCTCGAAGTCCTGTTTTCGATCGGCGCGGGTGTCGACCAGTTTCACATCGAGGCGATCCCTGAGACGGTAAAGGTCGTACGCATGGTGGATGAGGGCATCATCCGCATGATGCAGGAATATATCTGCCTCGGTGTACTTTCCCTCCACCGCAACCTGCCAGTCTATTTAAACCAGCAGCGCCACCAACTGTGGAATGCCCTGCCCCAGCGTCAGGCGGAAGAGTGCCGGGTGGGCGTTCTCGGCCTCGGCATGCTGGGCGTTGCGGCGCTGGAGCGGCTGAAACCTTTCGGCTTTCCGCTTTCCGGCTGGAGCCGCTCACAGCGTCAGATCGATGGCGTCACCTGCCATCATGGCGACGACGGCCTCAAATCCATTCTCTCCACCAGCGATATTCTCGTCTGCCTGCTGCCTCTCACCGAAGAGACCACGGGGCTTCTGAACGCCGAGCGTCTGGGGATGCTTCCCGAAGGGGCTGCTCTGGTTCACGCCGGGCGCGGCAAACAGCTCGATCATGACGCTTTGCTCGATGCACTCAACAGCGACAGGCTTTCAGGTGCGGTGATTGACGTTACCGATCCGGAGCCCCTGCCCAAAGACCACCGCTTCTGGACCCATCCGAAAATTCTCCTGACGCCGCATATTGCCAGCGTCACCCAGCCCCATTCCGCTGCCCGCACCGTCGTCGAAAATATCAAACGATACGAATCCGGTCTCGAACCGCTCGGCCTCGTTGACCGTAGCCGCGGATATTGATCCTACCGTTCCAAGAAAGGACACCCATGTCTCTCCTCAAGACCATCGACACCAATCCCGCCTTTGAACCGAAAGCCTCCAAGGCCCTGCCCGAACGCCTCATCGCCGGCGACCCGTCGTTCAAAACCTGGCCGCTAGATGAAGCCCGTGATGGCACCGTGCATACCGGCATCTGGGAAGCGACCCCCGGCGAAAGCCGCTCGATCAAGGGCGAGACATTCGAGTTCTGCCACATTCTCGAAGGCGTCATCGAGATCACACCGGAGGGCGGCGCGCCGCTGCGTTACACGGCGGGCGACAGCTTCGTCATGAAGCCCGGTTTCGTTGGCGTCTGGAAGACAATCGAAACCGTGCGCAAGATCTATGTGACCGTGAACGGATGATTTGCCGAACAGCATGCCTGGCATCCCGGCTGATGCAGAGGCATTTTTGAGAACAGCGATGGCTGGCAATCCGCAGGTGGATGCCAGCCATGGTTTACATGGGTATCCTGCCCGGATGCCTTTCGACCGGATTTACGGCCCTCGATCGGACCCGTCGCAAGGTTTTCGGCGCGGTCTTCATGCCCGCCGAAGATTGCGCTGTGGGCCACCAGCAAAACAGGATTTTCGTTCACCGCCCCCGCCGCAGTCGGTCGATGCTGCTTGCCATCAGGGAGTAGCTTTGGCGCATATCCACAGAGGATCATCCATGACGCTCAGCTTCGATCCAGACAGCCTGTCCCTGCCGATCGGCCATTTCATCGGCGACCGGCTGATCCCGGCTAAAAACGGCATCGACATGCATCGTCCTTCGGACGGCATCGAATATGCCGGTTGCCCGAAGGCGGATGCGGCACTTGTCGATGAGGCGGTGCAAACCGCCAAAGCCGCACTGAAGAGCAGTAACTGGGGCGGCGTGCGCCCGCGTGAGCGCACCAGGGTGCTGCAACGCTGGGCAGACCTGATCGAGCAGGAAGCCGAGACGCTGGCGAAAATCGAGGCGCTCTCCTCAACCCGGCCCGTGGGCCACCTGATTGCCGGCGATATCGCCGTCACTGCCGAACAGATCCGCTTCTTTGCCGAATTTGCGGACAAGGAGGGCGGTGATCTCGTGCCGACCGACGACACAAGCGTCGGCATGATCATGACCGAGCCCTATGGCGTCGTGGGCGCCATTACGCCTTGGAATTTTCCGGTGTCCATGGCGGGCTGGAAGCTTGGCCCGGCACTCGCAGCCGGCAATGCCGTGGTGCTCAAGCCATCGGAGATGACGCCCTTCTCCAGCATTTTCATGGCGCAACTCGCCATCAAGGCAGGGCTGCCCGCCGGGCTTATCAACATCGTGCTGGGTGACGGGCCAGTGACAGGCAATGCCATCACCGGCCATCCCGAAATTTCCAAGGTCAGCTTCACCGGATCGACGGCAGCAGGTTCGGCCATCATGGCAAATATCGCGCGTACCGGCGTCAAGCCCATGACGCTGGAACTGGGCGGCAAAAGTCCGCAGCTGGTTTTTGCAGATGCCGATATCGAAAAAGCCGCCGCCGCGATCGCCGGCAACATTCTGTCCAATGCCGGGCAGGCCTGCGTTGCCGGCTCGCGCATCATCGTTGAAGAGAGTGTCGCAGAGGCGCTTTCCGCCGCAATCGTCGCCCGCATGAAGACGGTGAAGCCCGGCCCGACCTGGGACGAAGCAACACAGTATTCGCCGATCATCTCCGAAGTGCAGCGCCAGCGCATTGACGGCATCGTGCAGGCGGCTGTCGCCCATGGCGGCGAATGCCTGACGGGCGGCGCGATCATGGACGGTCCGGGTTATTTCTACCAGCCGACCTTGATCGCAAATGTCGACCAGACCTCACCTGCTGTCACAGAAGAGATATTCGGGCCAGTGCTGACCCTGCAAACCTTCAAGACGGAAGAAGAGGCGCTGGCGCTCGCCGATCATCCTACCTACGGTCTTGCCGCGGGTCTTTTCAGCCGCGATATCTCGCGCGTCATGCGCCTGTCTCGCGCCATCCAGGCAGGAACGATCTGGGTCAACCGTTATGGCCGCTCCCGCGACCATATCCTGCCGACCGGCGGTTACAAACGCTCCGGCATCGGCAAGGATCTCGGGCGGGAGGCCTATCTCGCCAACCGCAAGAGCAAAAGCGTCCTGATCGGACTGTAACAGGGGAAACATCTTGAAAACGCATCGCATCGCACTCATTCCCGGAGACGGCATCGGCAAAAGCGTGACTGATGCCGCCTGGCAGGTTCTCAACACCGCAGCAAAAAGCTCCGGTTTTGCGCTTGAAGGCACCGAATTCCCCTGGTCCTGCGCCTTCTACAAGGAGACCGGCGCGATGATGCCGAAGGATGGCATCGAGACCCTGCGCGGCTTCGACGCCATTCTGCTGGGCGCGGTCGGCTGGCCAGCGGAGGTGCCGGATTCGGTGTCGTTGCACGGCCTGCTTCTGCCGATTCGCAAGGCTTTTGTGCAATACGCCAATATCCGCCCGCACCGGCTTCTGCCCGGCGTGCAGGGACCGTTGAAAGCGGATGGATTCGACATTCTCTGCATCCGCGAAAATACCGAAGGTGAATATTCCGGTGCCGGCGGACGCGTGCATCAGGGCACCGAAGACGAGGTCGCTGTCGAAACCTCCATCTTCACCCGCAAGGGCGTGGAACGCATCCTGCGCTTCGGCTTCGAGCAGGCGCAAAAGCGTCGCGGCAAGTTGGCTTCCGTCACCAAATCCAACGCCCAGAAATATTCGATGGTGTTCTGGGACGAGGTGACGCAAAAGCTCGCCGCCGAATATCCGGATGTTGAAGTTTCCAGCTACCATATCGACGCCATGGCGGCGCGCATGGTGATGGCGCCGGAAAGCCTTGATGTCGTTGTCGCCTCAAACCTCTTCGGCGATATCCTGACTGATCTTGGTGCGGCCATTCAGGGCGGCCTCGGTTTTGCCGCCTCCGCCAATATCAATCCCAACCGCACGGCACCCTCCATGTTCGAGCCGGTGCACGGTTCGGCCCCTGACATCGCCCATCTCGGCATTGCCAACCCCATCGCCGCCATCTGGTCCGGCGCCATGATGCTGGAGCATCTGGGTGAGGCGGATGCGGCCAGGCGGGTCATGGCGGCGCTGGAAAAGGCGACCGGCCAGGGCATTGGCACCGTGCCGGGCAAGGACAACACAGACGTAATAACTGCCGCAGTTCTTGCGGCTCTCGACTGATTTCGGAGACAGATAATGCAGGGCTTGAAGGACAAGGAACTCTTTCGCCAAACGGGTTTGATCGGCGGGGAATGGAAAGCGGCCGCATCAGGCAAGACGGTCGACGTGATCGACCCGGCGACGCAGGCGGTGATCGGCACCGTGCCGGATATGGGCAGCGTGGAAACCCGCGCGGCCATCGAAGCCGCCAACGCTGCCTTCGTGCCGTGGAAGAAGAAAACGCACGCGGAGCGCGCGGCGCTTCTGGAAAAATGGTTCGCGTTGATGATCGAACACATCGACGATCTCGGCCTGATGTTGACCATCGAACAGGGCAAGCCACTTGAAGAGGCCAAGGGCGAAATCCGTTACGGAGCATCCTTCGTCAAGTGGTTTGCGGAAGAGGGCCGACGCATCAGCGGCGGCACCATTCCCTCTCCGACGCCGGATCGCCGTATCGTGGTGCTGAAGGAGCCGGTCGGTGTCTGCGGCATCATCACACCGTGGAATTTCCCGAACGCCATGATCACCCGCAAGGTCGCACCTGCATTGGCGGCTGGCTGCACCGTGGTCATCAAGCCCTCGGAATTCACGCCCTATTCGGCCCTAGCGCTCGGCGTTCTCGCCGAACGTGCAGGCATCCCGGCTGGCGTCATCAACATCGTCACCGGCATGCCGACGGAGATCGGCAACGAGATCATGGCCAATGAGACGGTGCGGAAAATTTCCTTCACGGGCTCTACCCGTGTCGGTTCGCTGCTGATGCGCGGTGCGGCCGACAGTGTAAAACGACTGTCGCTGGAACTCGGCGGCAATGCCCCTTTCATCGTATTCGACGATGCAGATCTCGATCTCGCCATCGAAGGCGCGCTCGTTTCGAAATTCCGCAATGGCGGTCAGACCTGCGTCTGCGCCAACCGCATTCTCGTTCAGGCGAGCGTTTACGATGCGTTTGCGAAAAAACTGGCTGATCGCGTCGATGCCATGCGTGTCGGACCCGGAACGGAGCTAGGTGTTTCCATCGGTCCGATGATCAACGAGCCGGCAATCGCCAAAATCCGCGCGCATATCGATGACGCCGTTTCCAAGGGCGCCGAGATCATTACCAAGCCTCATGATCTGCCTGAAGGTTCGCAATATACCGCACCGGTGGTGCTGACGGGCGCAACAACCGCCATGCGGCTGGCGAGCGAAGAGACCTTCGGGCCAGTCGCCCCGCTCTTCCGCTTCGAGACGGAAGAGGAGGCGATTGCGATCGCCAACGGCACGCCCTTCGGCCTTGCCGCCTACTTCTACACTGAAAGCCTCAAACGCGCCTGGCGCGTGGGCGAGGCGCTGGAGTTCGGCATGGTCGGCCTCAATACCGGCGCGATCTCCACCGAAGTCGCCCCCTTCGGCGGCGTCAAGCAATCCGGCCTCGGCCGCGAAGGCGCACAGGTCGGCATCGAGGAATATCTGGAAATGAAGACGTTCCACATCGGTGGACTTGCCTGAAGACTGTTTCTTTCTCCCCGCCTAAAGGGCCGCTCTGCGGCCCTTCTTTTTTGGTGCGAAATTGAAAAGCAGCACTCCCAGGGGTGGAAGAAAAATCCGGAGGCATGAATTGGTTTGGCAAAGCCACGGCATTCACGTGTCGTAACCCCCGACCAGATCCAGGGTCCAGCGCGATCACGTCATTGATCGTAAGAGACTATTCACAGTGCAGGCGCGCAGTGGCTGAATGCCAGATCAAGTCCGGCATGATGAAGAAATGAACTAACGCGCTACTGAATCTTATCCAGCATCTTGTAGTAAAGCCCTACCAAGGGAAGAAACCAGGGCTTGCCGAAATGGCCAGGCACCGCCGGCCAGTCCATCCCCTTCAGCGGGTTGTTGTCCGGGCGGCCCAGAATGGCGTCAGCCATGATCATGCCCAGATGGGTGGAAAGCTGGGCGCCGTGGCCGGAATAGCCCATGGCGTACCAGACGCCGTCATGGAAACCGGCGCGGGGATAACGGTCCTTGGTCATATCAACCAGTCCGCCCCAGCAATAATCGATTGGCACATGCGCAAGCTGCGGGAATATGCGGTGAAGGCTATCCATCAGGATCGCGCCACTTTTGGCATCCGAACGCTGGTCCGATGTCGTGGAAAAGCGCGCGCGGCCGCCGAAGATCAACCGGTTGTCCGGTGCGAGGCGGAAATAATTGCCGATATTCATGGTGTTGACGTAGGTGCGGTTACCCGGAACGGACGCCTTGATCTCGGCATCCGTCAACGGCCGCGTGGCGATGATGAAACTGCCGACCGCGATGATGCGGCGGCGGAAATAGCCGAAGCCGGAGGGCGTGTAGGCGCCGGTTGCCACAAGAACATTATCCGCGGTGACCTTGCCGCGCGCCGTTTCCAGCGTGTGTGTCTTGCCGTTCTGAGTTTGTTTCGTCACCGCCGCATTTTCAAAGATCACCGCACCATGGCGGCTGGCAGCCTGCGCAAGGCCGGCCACATAGCGGCCCATATGCATCATGGCGCTCTTCTTGGACAGCATGGCGCCATAAAAGGGAGAGCCGATTTCCGCCTTGAGATCGTCAACCGACAGAAGCGCCGTGTCGGGATCCACCTCGGCATGAACAGCCTCGAAATTCTTCGCCAGACTTTCGAAATGCTGCGGTTTCGAAGCCATTTTCAGCTTGCCGGCGCGGCGGAAATTACAATCGATCCCTTCCTCGGCGATCAGGCTTTCCAGCGTGTCGATCGAGGCATCCAGCGCCTTGTAGAGCGCGATGGCGCGCTCCTTGCCGAGTTCCGCCTTGGCGGAGAGGTAGGAGTGGGCCAGCCCGTTGTTGAGGTGGCCGCCATTGCGCCCGGAAGCACCCCAGCCGACGCGCTGTCCTTCAAGAACAACCACGCGCGCGCCCGCTTTTGCCAGCTGGCGCGCAGCACCCAGACCCGTGAAGCCGCCACCAATGACGGCCACATCGTAATGGCCTTCGACAGGACCTTGCGCCGCCCCCGCAAACAGGGGCGCCGTGTCGTGCCAATAGGAGACGAGCTTCATGATCCGGTCCTTCCTTACAGTCCAACGACGCCCGCGAGACCGGAAATATCGGAGATCTCCGTATAACCGTAATAGGGGTTTGCCGGTTCGTGGCCGCGGTTGACCCAGACCTTGTTCTTGATGCCGAGATCGTGCGCGGACATCAGGTCGTAGCGGAAGGAGGACGACACGTGCAGGATATCTTCCGGGCCGCAGCCGAGCATGTCGAACAAATATTCGAAAGCCTTGAAATGCGGCTTGTAGGCCTGCGCCTGTTCGGCGGTATAGACAGCATGGAACGGCGCGCCAAGCTTTGCCACATTCGACATGATCTGCGAATTCATGGCGTTAGACAAAATGACCAGCGGAATTTCCTTGGCAACCTTCGCCAGACCGGCCGGAACGTCCGCATGCGGACCCCATGTCGGAACGCGCTCATACACCATTACCGCATCTTCGTCCTTGAAGGCCACACCGTTGCGCTTGCAGGTGCGCGACAGGGCGTTATGGACAACTTCGGCGTAAGGCTTCCAGTCATGCATGACCTCGTCCAGGCGATATGCAGAGAAGTCCTTGATGAATTGCTGCATCTCGGCCTCGCCCAGACGATCACCATAGAGATCGCGGGCAGCTTCTGCCATCTGGAAATGAATCAGCGTACCGTGGCAATCGAAAGTGATGTATTTCGGGCGGAAGATGGTCATGTCGTCGTCGTCCTTGCTTGGGGATGGGTGGTGGCTGCAATAACAAGATCATAGAGGCCTTTGCCCGGTCGACGCACTGCAATTGCCATTCGCGAAAGCAGATTGTTGCGTATGCGGCCGCCAGTTTGGCAGAGAGTTGCGTGCGACAAAACCGGAAGCCGCCGCCCACCCCCGTTCTGCGGATGGAAGCAGATGATGTGCGGCATAAGATGCGGCGGCGGGTAAAAGCAACAGTGAAACATATCGAACCTTGCCATTCGTCGGGACAATGTTCTTTTGCCGCCGGTCTATCAATGAACATGAAGAATAAAACGGAGTTGGGCCATGCAAGCCAGCCTCATCGATATCCAGAAATTTGAGCCGCAACACCTCGACGCCGCCGTCGAGCTTTCCCGCCAGGCCGGATGGCCACACCGCCGGGAAGACTGGGCGCTCGTCCTTTCACTGAGCAAGGGTTTCGTCGCTATCGAAAACGGTCGCGTCGTCGGAACCGCAATGGCCACGCTTCTGGGAGACACCTGCGCCACCGTCAACATGGTGATCGTGGACGAGGCCATGCGCGGCCGTGGTCTCGGACGCAAACTGATGCAGGCGGTCGTCGATGCTGCGGAAAATCGCGAGTGCCGTCTGACCGCCACCGCTGAAGGCCTCCCACTCTATGAGAAGATGGGGTTCGTCGCATGCGGCGAGGTGCGTCAGCACCAGGGAATTCCTACGGCCGCCGATAAGCCCGCTAACGTGGCATGGGCAGAAACGATTGTACCGGCCGAGCTTGCCGCACTCGACGCGCAGGCATTCGGTGCGGATCGTACAGCACTCTTTACCGAGCTTGCGGATAGGGCACGGTTTGCGGTGGTTCAACAGCATGGCGCCATCATGGGTTTTGCAGGCCTTCGCGCCTTTGGCCGTGGTGAAGTCATCGGCCCGATTGTCGCGGAAACTGCTGAAATCGCGAAGGATTTGATTGCCTTCGTCGTTTCCGAGCGCCCCGGCGCATTCCTGCGCGTAGACACCACCACCGAGACGGGACTCGGTCCCTGGCTTGCCGAATACGGTCTTGCCCATGTCGGTGGCGGCATCGCCATGCGCCGGCCGAAGGCGGAAACCTCTGCCGACAAAAAACTGAAAACATTCGCGTTGACCAGCCAGGCGCTGGGCTGAATCCGGAGAGACCCATGTTAAGCAATTCACTGATCGAGCTCGACCGCGCCCATCTGGTGCACCCTGTCTCTTCCTTCCGCGGCCATGAAAAGCTTGGCGTTCGCGTGCTGAAATCGGCAAAGGGTGCCACGATTACCGACATGACCGGCCACCAGCTGATCGACGGTTTTGCCGGCCTCTGGTGCGTCAATGCAGGCTATGGCCATGACAGCATCGTGGAAGCGGCGGCAAAGCAGATGCGTGAACTGCCCTATGCCACTGCCTATTTCGACATTGGCAGCGAACCCGCCATCCGCCTCGCCTCCGAACTCGCCGACCGCGCGCCCGGCGATCTCAACCACGTCTATTTCACGCTTGGCGGATCCGACGCGGTGGACAGCACCATCCGCTTCATCCGCTATTACTGGCACGCCAAAGGCCAGCCGCAGCGCGACCAGTTCATTTCCATCGAACAGGGTTATCACGGCTCCACCACCGCCGGTTCAGGCCTGACTGCGCTGCCTGCCTTCCATGCAGGTTTCGGCGTGCCTTACGACTGGCAGCACAAAATTCCGTCTCACTATGCCTATCGCAATCCGGTCGGCAGCGACCCCGCCGCCATCATCGCCTCTTCCCTGCAAATCCTGAAGGACAAGATCGAGGCTATCGGCCCGGAGCGGGTCGCCGCCTTTTATGCCGAGCCCATTCAGGGCTCCGGTGGCGTTCTGGTGCCGCCGCCTGGCTGGATCAAGGCCATGCGAGAACTCTGCCGTTCCTACGGCATTCTCTTCGTTGCCGACGAAGTCATCACCGGCTTCGGCCGCACGGGACCACTGTTTGCCTGTGCCGACGAAGATATCGTGCCGGACTTCATCACAGCCGCCAAGGGTCTGACTTCGGGCTATGTGCCGATGGGCGCCGTCTTCATGGCCGACCATGTTTATGATACAACAGCCGACTTCGCCGGCGATGCCGCGGTCGGGCACGGTTATACCTATTCCGCCCATCCCGTCAGTGCCGCCGTTGGTCTCGAAGTGCTGAAACTTTACGAGGGCGGGCTGCTGGAAAACGGCCGGCGCGCCGGTCAGCGGCTGATGGCCGGGCTGGAAGGATTGAGAAGCCATCCGCTGGTTGGCGATGTACGTGGCCGGGGCATGCTTGCCGCTATCGAACTCGTGACCGACAAAGAGAAGAAAACCCCGCTGCCGGCTGCGGCGGCCCCTGCACGCAAGGTTTTTGACCGCGCCTGGGAAAACGGCCTCATCGTGCGCGCCTTCGCCAACGGCATCCTCGGCTATGCGCCGCCGCTGTGTTGCACCGATGACGAGATCGACGCCATTATAGAGCGGACGCGGAAAACCCTCGACCAGACGCTCGAGGACCCGGCAGTGCGGGCCGCCATGGCCTGAGGCGAACGGTGGATGGCGTTACGGCACCTTCTCGAAATGTCGCAACGCCGCACATATTCGCAATATTCTGCCGAAGACCCGATCCTTTTCGGAGAATCCGGCGCGCTGGAACTGCCAAACTATCAACAGAAAAAGCACTAAACGCCATAAAAAAGGGCGTTAGCAAGAATGGGAACGGGACAAGGATCCCGTCCGGGAACAGAATAAAATGCCGCAGCCTTCCCAAGGGCTCTGCGCGGCAAAGCGGAGACCGACATTGCCCAAGAAACTGAGCGACTTCAAATATATGAGCTTCGACGTGGTGGGAACTCTCATCGATTTCGAAGGTGGCATGAAATCGACCCTGATCCAGATCGGCGCTGAAAACGGCGTTGAGGTCGACGGTGAAAAGGCGCTCGGCCTTTACCGCGCGGCGCGTTACTCCGACGCCACCGATCTGTTTCCGGACGATCTCGTCCGCGTCTACCTGATCATCGCTCCGGAACTCGGTTTGCCGGCGGAGCGCGCTCTGGGTGAGCGCCTGCGCGACGCAGCAAAAAACTGGAAAGGCTTTGAAGACAGTCGTGCCGCGATGGCCGAGCTTGCAAAAACGCATCGTCTCATTGCCATGACCAACGCCCAGCGCTGGGCCTTCGAGTATTTCTCGAAGAAACTCGGTAGTCCCTTTTACGCCGCTTTCACAGCGGATGATACCGGCACGGAAAAGCCGGATCCCGCATTCTTCGAGAAGGTTTTCGCCTTCGTTGAAAGCGAAGGCGCATCGAAGGACGACATTCTGCACGTTGCGCAGAGCCAGTACCACGATATCGGCATTTCACGGAAACTCGGGATGACCAATTGCTGGATAGAGCGCCGCCACGCCCAGAAGGGATATGGCGGCACCATCGAGCCGGAGAACTTTACCGAACCGGACTACCACTTCACCTCGATGGCCGGCCTTGCCGAGGCCACGAGACACTCGGGCCGCTGAACCGCCTGTGGCATGACGCGCACTGGGGCGTGGATACCGAAAATTACTGCAGATGCCATTTCAACAAATCATACAAAAGGGGAAGACCATGAGTGACAGGATTACAAATTGGACCCGCTCTGACGATGCCGCCGTTGAACAGGCTATCCGTCGCGGCGCGACGCGGCGAGAGCTGCTTCACATGATGCTGGCCGGCGGCGTAGCACTTTCCGCCGGTTCGGCCATTCTCGGCCGCGCCTCGCAGGCGCTGGCGGCCACTCCCGTTTCCGGCGGCACGCTGAAGGCGGCCGGCTGGTCCTCCTCCACGGCCGACACGCTCGATCCCGCAAAAGCCTCGCTTTCGACGGATTACGTTCGTTGCTGCGCGCTCTATAACCGGCTGAGCTTCCTCGATGTTTCCGGCACGCCCCAGATGGAGCTGGCCGAATCCATCGAAACGAAGGACGCCAAGACCTGGACCGTGAAGCTGCGTTCCGGCGTCACCTTCCATGACGGCAAGGCACTGACCGCCGATGACGTGGTCTATTCGCTGAAGCGTCACCTTGACCCGGCCGTCGGTTCGAAGGTCGCCAAGATCGCCGCCCAGATGACCGGCTTCAAGGCGATCGACAAGAGCACCGTCGAGATCACGCTGGCAAACGCGAATGCAGACCTGCCGGCCATCCTGGCATTGCATCACTTCATGATCGTTGCCGATGGCGCGACCGATTTCTCCAAGGGGAACGGCACCGGTGCCTTCAAGCTGGAGAAATTCGAACCCGGCGTCCGCTCGATCATGTCGAAA
Source organism: Agrobacterium tumefaciens (assembly GCF_009649785.1). Lineage (GTDB taxonomy): Bacteria > Pseudomonadota > Alphaproteobacteria > Rhizobiales > Rhizobiaceae > Agrobacterium > Agrobacterium tumefaciens. Next base: position 116,828 of record NZ_WJOK01000007.1, read on the forward strand.
AACACCAATTACTGGAAACAGGGTGGTCCGCACGTCGATAGCTTCGAATTTTTCGCGATTGCCGAAGACAATGCCCGCGTTAACGCCCTCATTTCGGGCGATATCCACCTCGCAGCGGCTATCAATCCGCGTTCGCTGCGCCTGCTCGACAAGCAGGAAGGCATCGTTCTGTCAAAGGGAACGTCCGGCAACTACACCAACCTCAATATGCGGCTGGACCAGACGCCCGGCAACAATGCCGATTTCATCGCCGGCATGAAGTCGATCGTCAACCGCGAGCAGATCGTCAAGGCGGCTCTGCGTGGCCTCGGTGAAGTCGGTAACGACCAGCCAGTGCCGCCCATGAGTCCCTACCACAATCCGGACCTCAAGCCGAAGGCCTTCGATCCTGATAAGGCGAAGTTCCACTTTGAAAAAGCGGGTCTTATCGGTCAGTCCATCCCGGTCATCACCTCGGATGCTGCAAACTCTGCCGTGGACATGGCGATGATCATCCAGGCGTCGGCCGCAGAAATCGGTGTAAAGCTGGATGTGCAGCGCGTTCCCTCGGACGGTTACTGGAGCAATTACTGGCTCAAGGCGCCTATTCACTTCGGCAACATCAACCCGCGCCCAACCCCGGATATTCTGTTCTCGCTGCTTTACGCCTCCGACGCGCCGTGGAACGAAAGCCAGTACAAGTCGCCGAAGTTCGACAAGATGATGCTCGAAGCACGCGGTATGCTGGACATGGACAAGCGCAAGCAGATCTACTTCGAAATGGAAAAGATGATCGCCGACGAAGCCGGCACCATCATTCCCGCCTATATCACCAATGTCGACGCCATCACCTCCAAGCTGAAGGGTCTGGAAGCCAATCCGCTCGGCGGCATGATGGGTTACGCGTTTGCTGAATACGTCTGGCTCGAGGCCTGATAGACCAAGGGGCCGGGCGCCGACGCGCCCGGCAACCTTTCCGCCGGTGCGGGAAGCCTCCACAGCTGGAGCGACACTTTGAAAAACAAGCGGTTTTCGCCTGATATCTCGCTACAGCTATATAATTTGGATCATGATGATTTCAGGTCGATCGGGCCTGAAATCATCATGATCCAGGCAGGTCGCAGGAGCATGTAAATGAACAGCCGGATACTCTCCCTTATCGCCAGGCGGCTGGTCGTCATGCTGACGACGCTGCTTATCGTATCGTTTATCGTCTTTTCCGCCACCAGCCTGCTGCCCGGCGACACGGCAACGATCCTTCTTGGCCAGTCGGCAACGCCGGAGGCCGTGGCCGGTCTGCGCACCGCCATGCATCTCGACGACCCGGCCCTTCTGCGTTTTGTCCGCTGGCTTTTTGGCCTGCTGCACGGCGAACTCGGCACGTCCTACGCCAACAATATGGCGATCGCCGACCTCATAGGCCCACGTTTCGTCAACTCCATGAAGCTTGCCGGCATCACCACTGTTATCGCCGTGCCGCTGGCCCTGACGCTCGGCATCAGCTCCGCCATGCTGCGTGGAACGCTTTATGATCGCGCCGTCACCATCCTGACCATCGGTGTCATTTCGGTGCCGGAATTCATGATCGCGACGCTCGCGGTTCTGCTGTTCGCCGTATATCTGAAGTGGCTGCCAGCCCTGTCGCTGGTCAGCGAGGTGCATACCGTGTTCGATGTGCTGCGGGTTTACGCCATGCCGGTCATCACGCTCACCTTCGTCGTGTCGGCACAGATGATCCGCATGAGCCGCGCCGCCGTCATCGAGACGCTCGATACGCCCTATGTGGAAATGGCGCTCCTGAAGGGCGCACCGCGCATGCGCATCGTCCTGCGCCACGCACTTCCCAATGCGCTTGGCCCCATCGTCAATGCGGTTGCTTTGTCGCTTTCCTATCTCGTCGGCGGCGTCATCATCGTTGAGACTATCTTCAATTATCCAGGCATCGCCAAGCTGATGGTTGATGGCGTCGCGACCCGCGACCTGCCTCTGATCCAGAGCTGCGCAATGATTTTCTGCGTCGGTTATCTCCTCCTCATCACAACCGCCGATATCATCGCCATCATGTCCAATCCGAGGCTGCGCTGATGACCGACAATATCAAAACAACTTCGGGGACCTCGCGCTTGGGTTACAAAATCAATGTCGTCGGCGTTTTCGGCTTTCTCGTCATTTTTCTCTGGGCCATGGTTGCGATCTTTGCGCCCTATCTCATCCCGCATCCCGTCGGTGAAATCGTCGATCTGGATTATTTCGGTCCGATGACCTCCGATCTCTGGCTCGGCTCCGACTATCTCGGCCGCGACGTGTTTTCCCGCATTCTCATGGGCGCGCGTTTCACGGTCGGCATTTCACTTGCGGCCGTCACGATCGCCTGCGTGTCGGGCGTCGTTCTCGGCATGAGCGCTGCCGTGGTCGGCGGCTGGTTCGATGCGGCCCTCAGCCGTTTTCTCGATGCGGTGAACTCCATTCCAAGCAAGCTTTTCGGACTTGTGGTTGTCGCTGCCGTTGGCTCCTCCATTCCTGTGCTGATCGTCACCCTGTCGGTTATCTATACGCCCGGCGCCTATCGCTTTGCCCGGGCGCTCGCCGTCAATGTCAACACCATGGATTTCGTCACCGTGGCCCGCGTGCGCGGCGAGAGCCTCTTGCACCTTATCAGCTCCGAAATCCTGCCCAACATCATCCGTCCCGTGCTGGCCGATCTCGGCGTGCGCTTTGTGTTCATCGTGCTGCTTCTGTCGGGCCTTTCCTTTCTCGGTCTTGGCCTGCAGCCGCCGAATGCAGACTGGGGTGCGCTGGTGCGTGAAAACATCGGCGGCCTGCCCTTTGCCGCGCCAGCCGTGATCTTTCCGTCGTTGGCGATTGCCAGCCTGACGATCAGCGTCAATCTGCTGATCGACAATCTGCCGCAGAAAATCCGCGACAGGAGCGAATAATGACAAATCTTGTTGAAATCCGTGGACTTAAAGTCGAGGCGACCACCGATTCCGGCCGCCGCATCCAAATCATCAGGGGTGTAGACATCGATATCGCCGATGGCGAGATCGTCGCATTGATCGGCGAAAGCGGCTCCGGCAAGACCACCATTGCACTGACATTGATGGGATATGCCCGCCCAGGCTGCCGTATTTCCGGCGGCAGCGTCACGGTGGCAGGCCGCGACATGGTACAGCTTTCCGAAATGGAACGGGCAAAGATCCGCGGTACGAAAATCTCCTACGTCCCTCAAAGCGCCGCAGCCGCCTTCAATCCGGCGCAAAAGATCATCGACCAGGTCATAGAGGTCACCCGCATCCACGATCTGATGCCGCCGCAGGAGGCGCGCCAAAGAGCGGTGGAACTGTTCAAGGCATTGTCGCTGCCCAATCCCGAAACCATCGGCGACCGTTATCCGCACCAGGTTTCCGGCGGCCAGCTTCAGCGTCTCTCCGCAGCCATGGCGCTGATCGGCAACCCGGACCTGGTCATTTTCGACGAACCGACTACGGCACTCGACGTAACGACACAGATCGAGGTTCTCCGCGCCTTCAAATCAGCGATGCGCAAGGGCGGTATCGGCGGCGTTTATGTTTCGCACGATCTCGCAGTCGTCGCCCAGATTGCCGACCGGATCGTGGTGCTGAAAGGCGGCGAGATACAGGAAACCGGCACGACCACGGATATTCTCGAGAATGCCCAGCATCCTTATACGCGGGAGTTGCTCACCGCTTTTAACGACAAGGTACGCACCGTAGCGCCGCTAAAACAAATTGACGCGAAGCCGCTGCTGGATATCGAGAAGCTGATCGCCGGATATGGAACGAAAGGCGATGACCATATGCCGCTGGTGCGTGCGGTCGATTCCGTTAGCCTTGCAGTCTATCCCGGACGCAATCTCGGCATCATCGGCGAATCCGGTTGCGGAAAATCGACGCTGGCGCGCGCCATTGCCGGCATTCTGCCCGCCGCCAGCGGTCATGTCATCTTCGAAGGTCGGCAGCTGGATGCCGATGCCCGCCGACGCACCAGCAATCAGTTGCGCCGCATGCAGATCGTCTTCCAATATGCCGATACGGCGCTCAACCCGGCCAAATCCATCGAGGATATTCTTGGCCGGCCGCTGACCTTTTATCACGGCATGAGAGGCAAGGCGCGCGACGCCCGGATCGACCAGTTGCTGGATATGGTGAAGCTGCCGCGCTCGGTTCGCCACCGCCATCCTTCCGGCCTATCGGGCGGACAGAAGCAACGCGTCAACTTCGCCCGCGCACTCGCAGCAGAACCATCGCTCATCATTTGCGATGAAATTACCTCGGCGCTTGATACGGTCGTCGCAGCCGCGATCATCGACCTGCTCGGCGAACTCCAGCGAGAGCTGAACCTCTCCTACATCTTCATCAGCCACGATCTCTCTGTGGTGGAAACCATCTGCGACGAAATCGTCGTGATGTATGGCGGGCAGAAAGTGGAGCATCTGGCAACGGAAGCGATCAAGTCGCCGACCCATCCCTATTCGAAGCTCCTGTTCTCCTCGGTACCGAAGCTCGACCCGAAATGGCTCGACAATCTTCAGCAGGATGCAGAGTTGGTGCGAGCGTTTTCCAAGAGGTGACAACATCATTTTCGTCATCCTCGGGCTCGTCCCCAGGATGACGTTGAGTACGAAGCGACGCGTCTCGACATTCTGGCGCCCCTGCAAAGGGACGTCTTCCACCTCAAAGCGGAAACAGGCTGGTCAGCGGCATATGCGATTTGATGATCGGAGATTTCAGCACAACGAAGCTGAAATATTTGTCGATACCGACATCCATGTCCGTCAGCCGCTCCATGATCGACTGATATTCGACGATGCCGGAGGTGACGAATTTCAGGAGGTAATCGTAACCGCCTGAAACGAGGTGGCATTCTACCACTTGATCGATCTTTTCGATAACGCCGAGAAAACGGGCGAAGTCGATCTGGCGGTGGTTCTTGAGCGTGATCTCGGTGAATACCGTCAGCGTCTGGCCGAGCTTGTTGATGTTGATCTGTGCCGAATAACCTTCGATATAGCCCTCGGCCTGAAGCTTCTTGACGCGCATCAGGCAGGGGCTTGGCGAGAGATTGACAAGCTCCGCCAGCTCGACATTGGTGATGCGACCATTTTTCTGGAGTTCGTAAAGGATCTTGATGTCGATCCGGTCAAGTTTCATCACGTGCGGAACCCCTTTTATATTTTTTCGTGCGCGCGGCATAAAATTCTGACGCGGCCATGGAAATCTTATCACATGAGCGTGCCCTGTCGACGCGGGGATGTTTTTTTCATCCAGCATAAAGAGTTGCAGACATGGCTACGAACAGCAGGAGATTCCGGCAATCGGCGCAGTCTGGCAGCGTTTACCCGGCGACCAAGGTAAATTAAGACGAATACAAGGAGCCCCACCATGCCTGCGCCGCTGCAACAGATCACGACATCACCGGAACTGCCGAAATCGGCGGACGCCGTCATTATTGGCGGCGGTATCGTCGGCGTGTTCGCAGCCTATTACCTCGCCCGGCGTGGCCTGAAAGTGGCTCTTGTCGAAAAAGGTCTTGTTGGCGCGGAGCAATCCAGCCGCAACTGGGGTTGGTGCCGGCAGCAGAACCGCGACGCCCGCGAATTGCCGATTTCAACGCAGAGCCTGACGCTCTGGGAACGGTTTGCCGCAGAAAGCGGCGAAGACACCGGTTTTCGCCGCTGCGGATTGTTCTACCTGAGCGACAACGAAGCTGAAATTGCCGGCTGGGCGCGCTGGCGCGACTTTGCCATCACCGCAGGCGTGACGACGCATATGTTGAGCGCGGATGAGGCGAGCAACCGCGGACGCGCAACTGGAAAACGCTGGAAGGGTGGCGTCTTTTCGCCAACGGACGGCACCGCCGATCCCTCGATGGCGGCGCCGGCCGTCGCGCGTGCCCTCATGAAGCTGGGCGGAACGGTGCACCAGAATTGCGCCGCGCGCGGTCTGGAGACGGAAGGTGGCCGCGTTAGCGCCGTCGTTACCGAAAAAGGCACGATCCGCACCAAAACCGCCATCATGTCCGGCGGCGCCTGGGCCTCGTCCTTCTGCCGCCAGCTTGGAATTCGTTTTCCGCAGGCCGCTGTCCGCTCCTCAATTCTGTCCGTCACGGCAGGTGCAGAAGGACTGCCGGATGCGCTGCATACAAAAGCCGTTTCTGTAACACGCCGGAGCAACGGCGGTTACACGCTCGCCATCAGCGGCCTCGGTCGCATCGACCCGACCGCGCAGCAAATGCGGTTTGCACGCGAATTCGTTCCGATGTTCCTCAAGCGCTGGCGCAGCCTGCGACCGGGTGGATTGGAGGGGATTCGCGGTGGGCACGAAACGCTGAAACACTGGCGGCTCGATGCGCCGACGCCGATGGAACGGGTTCGTATTCTCGATCCGAAACCGAATGCCGCCGCCATCCGTGAGACCCACAAAAGGGCGCTGGAACTTCTGCCTGCACTCCGCAAAACCCAGATATCCGCTGCCTGGGCCGGCTTCATCGACAGCACGCCGGATGGTGTGCCCGCCATCGGCGAGACCAGCGAATTGCCCGGCTTCATCCTCGCCGCCGGTTTCAGCGGCCACGGTTTCGGCATCGGCCCCGGCGCTGGCCACCTGATCGCCGATATCGTGACGGGTTCAACCCCGATCGTTGACCCCGCCCCGTATCATCCCAGCCGTTTCCTTGACTCGTCATGGGGCAAGGTCGCGGATTTCTGATTGTTCTGCGCAGGCCAACAGACGAATCAAAACAGCACCCGCAGGCATGACCTGCGGGTGCTGCCGTCCACCGCATTTATTCGACCGGTCAGCTTTTCGGCAGGCCGGGTGGGTTGGTTCTCGATTCCGGCAAGGCCTCTTCCGAAAGCTGCCAGCGTTCCAGTATCTTCGCGTAAGCGCCGCTCTTGATCAGATCGTTGGTGGCGAGCGTCAGCGCATCGGCCAGTCCCGAACCCTTGCGGGTGGTGATGGCGACATCCGAACGTTCCGGCCAGCCGGCGGAGAGTGTTCCGACACGCTTGATGGTCTTGTCACGCGCGGCGATGAAGACCAGCTGCGCATGCGGCTGGACGATCACATCGGCCCGCCCGGCAGAAAGCGCGACAAGCCGGGTGGCCTCGTCGTCATAATATTGCAGCTCGAGCGGTTTTAAACCGGCGGCTACATTCTCGTCATTCCATTTCAGCAGAATACGCTCCTGATTGGTTCCAGCGCCGACGATGATCTTCAGGCCCGCCGCATCCTTCGGCTCATTTATGGCGGTGATGCCGCTGTCGGACTTCACGAAAAAGCCGTGCAGGCCCTGACGATAGGTGGAGAAGTCGAACTTCTCCTTGCGCTGCTCGGTCACCCCGACATTGGAGATGACAGCATCGTATTTGCCGGAGGCAAGCCCCAGCGGCCAGTCGGCCCAGGCGACAGCAACCAGCTCAAGCTCAAGGCCGAGACTATCAGCCACCGCAAGCGCATAGTCCGGATCGGCACCCACCACGGTCTTGGCGTCCGTCGCATAGGTCGCGAGCGGTGGTCCGCCAGGTGCAACCGCGACCGTGAGTTTGCCCGGGGTGATGAATTTGAAATCTTTCGGGATGGCGGCGATCGCTGCGGGGTCTTTTTCTACCCTGATCCGGCCAGGCTGGTCTGGCGAAAGATCGAAGACATCAGTTGCGAAAGCCGACCCGAAAGCGGCGATAGAGAGAAAAACGCCGAACGTGACTGTGGCAAGACGAGAGGTGAGTGCCATTCTGGCTCCCCGATAAAATGAATTGCAGGACGGAGGTAGCGCGGACGGGAGGAGGCCCGCGCTACCGGCTGAGTGATGTCCCACCTTCAACTCAGCTTTGTGGAAACTCAGCTTTCTGGCAGCAAACCAGCACTCAGCTCTTGGGCAGACCGGGCGGATTGGTGCGGGATTCGGTGATGGCTTCCGAACCGAGGTTCCAGCGGGCGAGAACCTTGCCGTAATTGCCGTTCTTGATCTGGGCGTTCAGTGCCGCCGTGATGGCTGCGGCAATTCCGGCATCCTTTTTGGAGGCAACAGCGATTTCCGCCGCTTCCGGCCAGCCGCCGGAGAAGGTACCAACGAGCTTGGTCTTCTTCTGGCTTGCTGCCTGGAAGGCTGACGTCGCGTTGGGGCCGAGATAGGCGTCCGCGCGGCCGGATTGCAGGGCGACATCGAGCACGGCCTGATCGTCGTAATATTGCACATCGGTGTCGGCCAGACCCTTGGCCTTGTTGTCCTTGATCCATTTCAGCAGGATCTGCTCCTGATTGGTGGCAGCGCCGACGATAACCTTCAACCCGGCAACATCCTCGGGCTTACTGATGCTCGTCACCTTGCTGTTGCTGCCCACGTAAAAGCCGAGCAGGTCGTTGCGGTAGCTGGAGAAGTCGAATTTTTCCTTACGGGCTTCCGTCACCGTGATGTTGGAGGTGACGGCATCATATTTGCCGGAGGTGAGGCCCAGCGGCCAATCGGCCCAGGCGATGGGAACTAGCTGAAGTTCAAGGCCAAGACTGTCAGCAACCAGCTGGGCGATATCCGGCTCCACGCCAATAGGCGTTTTTGTATCGCTGGCATAATCGACCAGCGGCAGCCGGAAAGGCACGGTCGCGACCGTCAACTTTCCATCCGCGACGAACTTGTGGCCAGCGGGCAGAAGCTTGATCGCTTCTTCCACCTTCTCGGCGCGCACTCGCCCCTTCTGCTCCGGCGACAGGTCGATTTCCTGCGCATGCGCAGCCGGTATCAGCGCGGTGGTAGCGGTGAAAAGACCGCCTGCAAGGAACGACAATAATTTCGATGAAAAAGCCATGCGAGTGTTTCCTTTGTTGTTTTGATTAGAGAACTTTTGCGAGGAATTCGGCGGTGCGGGGATGTTCCGGGCTGTTGAACACCTGGTCCGGCGTGCCTGTTTCGATGATGCGGCCCTGTTCCATGAAGACGACCCTGTCGGAGACTTCACGGGCAAAACCGATTTCATGGGTAACGATGATGAGCGTGACGCCGGAGCGGGAAAGCTCCTTGATGACATCAAGCACTTCGTTGACGAGTTCAGGATCGAGCGCGGATGTCGGCTCATCGAACAGCAACACCTTCGGCCGCAACGCCAGCGCCCGGGCGATCGCCACGCGTTGCTGCTGACCGCCGGAAAGCTGACGGGGATAAGCGCCAGCTTTTTCGGCAAGGCCGACGCGAGCCAGAAGATCGCGCGCCTCGGTCTGCGCCTGCTCTTTCGATATGCCACGAACGGCTATGGGTGCTTCGATGATGTTTTCAAGCGCGGTCAGATGCGGGAACAGGTTGAAGCTCTGAAACACCATGCCCACTTCGGCGCGGCGCTTGAGGATTTCCCGTTCCTTCAGCTCATAAAGCGTATCGCCCTTTTGACGATAACCGACCAGTTCACCGTCTATGGCGATAAATCCGTCATCGACGCGCTCGAGATGGTTGATGGAGCGCAGCAATGTGGACTTGCCGGAGCCGGATTGGCCGAGAATGGTGGTGACACTGCCTGCCGGAATGGAAAGGCTGATATCATCAAGCACCTTCAGCGACCCGAAGGATTTCGAAACGCCATGAATATTGACCGACCCGCCACGATTTCCGAGCTGAAAGCTCACGGCACGGGCAGGCACCGAACGCTCGGGCCTTACGGCTGTCGTGGCCACCGTTTCCACGGCTTCAGGCAAGGGTTTGCGCGGCAGGAAGGTGCGGTAAATCGTGGCGAACAGCGATGGCGGCGGGTTGCGCAGTGCACCGCGTGAAAAATGCCGCTCGATATGGTGCTGCACGATCGAAAGCGCCGTCAGTATCACCAGATACCAGACGGTCGCGACCATCAGCAGCGGGATCACTTCCAGATTGCGGCGATAGATGATCTGGATCGTGTAGAACAGCTCCGGCAGGGCAAGGATATAGACCTGCGAAGTCCCCTTGGCGAGGCCAATGATGTCGTTGAAGGCGGTGGGCAAGATGGAGCGCATCGCCTGCGGCAGAACGATGCGGGACGCCTGCCGCCGCCGGGGAAGGCCGAGTGCTGCGGCAGCCTCAAGCTGCCCCTGATCAACCGAGAGAATGCCGCCACGGACGATTTCGGATGCGAAGGCGGCCTGATTGAGCGTCAGCCCTAGAACGGCGGCCGCAAACGGCGTCATCAGCTGCGTGGTATTCCAGCTGAAGAAGTTGATGCCGGTATAGGGCACACCGATCGTCACGGTCTCATAGAGATAACCGAGGTTGTTGAGGATCAGCAAAAGCACGATCAGCGGGATGGATCGAAAAATCCAGATATAGGTCCAGGATACGGCAACCAGCAGCGGCGAGCGTGAAACGCGCGCAAGCGCCAGCAGCGTTCCCAGCGCGAAGCCGAGCACCGCACCGAGCGCGGTCAGCAGCAGCGTCCGTCCTAAGCCGACCAACACCGGTTCAGCGAAAAACCATTCCGCAAAGACATCCCAGCCCCAGCGCGGATTGCCGAAAACGGAATGCAGAACGGCCGCAATGATGAGTACTGAGAAGACCGTTCCCACCGTCCGCAAGGGGTAGCGGGCCGGCACGATGCGGAAATGGGAATACCCACCCTTGATCGGTTCACCCTTCTGGTCGTTCAATGCAACATGCGGAAAATCAGAGGCTATCGTCATCGGAAAAAGCCTTTCACGGGTGGGCCGGGGAAGAATGCGGCCGGGCCGCCGGTATCGACGCGCTTTCCGCAACGGAGGCGGAGGCGCTATCGGCAAGCCATTTTTCGAAAGGCAGCGACCTGATCGTTTCAGGATCGGCCGACGTATCGAACAACGCGCGATAACCGTTGGTGAGATATAGGCCGACCGCTTCCGGCTGGCGGAAGCCCGTGGTCAGATAGACACGGGCGTAACCCTGCCGGATCGCCTGCCGCTCCAGCTCCTGAAGCACTATTTTGGCAAGCCCCTGCCGGCGGTGGGCCGAATGGGTCCAGACCCGCTTGAACTCGGCGGTTTCCTCGTCGTAGCGCATGAAGGCACCGCCGGCGATCGCCTTGCCGCCACGCAAGAGCAGCAGGAAATTGCCCGACGGCGGGCTGAAAGCCTCCGGCGGATATTTGTTAAGTTCCGCCTTGGCGCCTTCCGCGTTGAAATATGTGCCGTAGCGGCTGTCATATTCGAACAGCAACTCCTCCAGAAGCGGGGTTGCGAGCGGATCCTTGACCGATGTGTAGAGAAAACTGTCGCTCATCTCGTTGTCCTAAACTCGTTGCATCAGGAGAGGTATGCTTCGGCCAGACGCACCCAGAAGCGTGCCGCAGGCGCAATGATCGCATCGTTGAAATCGTAGTGAGGGCTGTGCAGCGGCGCGCTCTCGCCATTGCCGACGAAGAGATAGGAGCCCGGCCGCTCCAGAAGCATGAAGGCGAAATCCTCGCTCGCCGTTCGCGGCTGAAAGCCTTCTGCAACCTGTTCGGCTGGAAAATGCCGTTTGGCGACGTCGCGGGCAAACGTTGTCTGCCTGATGTGATTGATGACGGGCGGGAAGCCACGGGAGTAGGTGACATCGGCGCTTGCGCCGAAGCTTTCCGCCTGTGCTTTGGCAAGGGCGGGAAGCCGCTCCTCCAGTCTGTCGCGCACGGCGGGCGAAAAGGCCCGCGCGGTAATCTGCAGTTCGACACTCTCGGGAATGACGTTGGAAGCAGTTCCGCCATGGATGGAGCCTACCGTCAGCACCGCCATGTCTCGCGGGTCGACATTGCGCGAGACGATGCTCTGCAAGGCGGTGACGAAGCTTGCCGAGGCAAGAACCGGATCAACCGTTTCATGCGGCGCCGCCCCGTGCCCGCCCTTGCCGATGATCCGAACCTTCGCCTTGTCGACGGAGGCCATGGCAGGCCCTTCGACAAAGCCGAATTGTCCGGTTTCGACACCCGGCCAATTGTGCAGCCCGAACACGGCATCGACGGGAAACCGCTCGAAAAGCCTGTCCTTTATCATCGCTCTAGCACCCGCACCGATTTCCTCGGCGGGCTGGAAAATCAGCGTCAGCGTGCCGGAAAAACTCGATGTTTCAGCTAGATAACGGGCAGCGGCGAGCAGGATAGTCGTGTGACCGTCATGACCGCAGGCATGCATCACACCCTGTGTCTGGCTGGCATAGGCAAGACCGGTTTCCTCGACGATGGGCAGGGCGTCGATATCGGCGCGGATACCCAGACGCTTGTCACCATGACCACGTTTCAAGGTGGCGACGACGCCATGGCCCCCGACACCCTCGGTCACCTCATATCCGAAGGAGAGGAGATAACGGGCAACGAGCGCCGCCGTGCGCTTTTCCCCAAGCGAAAGCTCCGGATGTCGGTGAAGATCGTGCCGGATGGCGATGCTTTCCTCGATGAAGGCAAGGATTCCCCGTTCGGCGTCGTCCTGCGGACGCGCGCCGTCAATGCGGATATTCATGGTTCTGGTCTCCTGCGCTGCGCTTTACCCGCACAGCACCTTGAAATTCTCTCCGGGCGGCAATGGCTGCCGCCCGACCCCGCTTTTATGCGATCGCCTTGCTGGAACCGCTTTCAGCGTGGGAATAGATGCTGTCCTTGAAAGGCAGGCCGAGATGCTCACGCAGCGTTCTGCCTTCCAGATGCGGTTCGAAATATCCGCGCCGTTGCAGCACCGGTATGACGAGGCGGATGAAATCATCCAGCCCTTCGGCAATCACCGGGAAGCCCAGAATGAAACCGTCGGCCGCATCGTGCTCAACCCAGCGGATGATCTCGTCCGCCACCTTGTCCGGAGTTCCGATGAAACCTTCGCGCGGGGTCGCCGCCTCCAGCGCCGCTTCGCGCAACGTCTGGCTCTTTTCCTTCGCACGGCGCTTGATGCGGTCGGTCGTCGAACGGAAGCTGTTCTTGCCGATCTCGCCAAGTTCGGGGAAAGGCTCATCCAGCGGATAGACACTGAAGTCGTGGTGGTCGAAGAAACGGCCGAGATAGGCGAGCGCATCCTCGATGGTGATGAGGTTGCGGATGATGTCGTATTTCGCTTCCGCCTCCTCCTGCGTTTCGCCCACAATCGGCCCGATGCCAGGGAAAATCTTCACGTCGGCTGCGGATCTGCCCTGCGCGACAGCACTCTGCTTCACGCGCTTGAGGAATGTCTGGTTTTCCTCGAGCGACGCAGAATTAGTAAAAACGGCGTCGGCATGTTTACCCGCAAGCCCTATACCGGCATCCGAAGAACCCGCCTGGAAAATCACCGGCTGCCCCTGCGGCGAACGCTGGATGTTCAGCGGGCCTTCCACCTGGAAGAAGCGACCCTTGTGGCCGAGCGTGTGGAGTTTTTGCCTGTCGAAGAACTGTCCCGTCTCGCGGTTACGCACGAAGGCATCGTCGTCCCAGCTGTCCCACAGGCCCTTGATCACCTCCAGATATTCATCGGCGATCTCGTAACGCAGCGCATGTTCGGGATGGTTGCGGCTGTAGTTCTTCGCCGTACCTTCGAGTGGCGTCGTCACTGCATTCCAGCCGGCCCTGCCACCGCTCAGAAGATCGAGCGAGGCGAACTGGCGCGCGATGGTGAAGGGCTCGCTGTAGGAGGTCGAAACCGTGCCGGCAAGACCGATCTTCGAGGTGACGGAGGCGAGCGCCGAAAGGATGGTCAAAGGCTCGAACCGGTTGAGGAAATGCGGAATGGACTTGTCGTTGATGTAAAGCCCGTCGGCAACGAAGGCGAAGGCGATGCCGGCGGCTTCTGCCTTCAGCGCGTTCTTCCTGAAGAAATCGAAGTTGACGCTGGCATCAACAGGGCTTTTCGGGTGCCGCCAGGCGTTCATGTGCCCGCCGGGGCCCTGGAGCATAATGCCGAAATGGATTGTCTTTTTCGTCATGTCATTTCCTCCTGAGGACAAGTTCACGCGGCCCTGGAAAGGCGGTGTGTGGCCAGCAATTCGATCGAGGCGAGCCTCTGATCGGCCCCCACATGCGGCGGCTCCACGATGAATTCCTCGATACCGTGCTCATCGGAAAGCGCGCGCAGCGCCTTGTGAATATCGTCCGGCCCGCCATGCAGGACGTTGGGCTTACGCTCCTCGATGCGATAATCGGTATCGCCGGACTGGCGGGCGAATTCTTCCGCCTGTTCACGGCGGCCAAGGTTGAACGCCTTGCCGTCGCTGAGGAACACCCGGTAGATGCGCTGACCTTCCACCTGCCGCGCCGCATGGTCGGGATCACTGGCGGCAAAGACGGAGAGGGCAAGGATCGGCGCCCTTCCGCCGCTCTCCTCACGGAAAGCCGAGAGGCTGCTGCGAAGAACCTCCGGATCACCATTGAGGTGGCCGGCAAAGACGAAATTCCATCCTTTGGAAGCTGCAAGCCTTGCGCTTTCCGGGCTGGCACCGAGCAGAAACCGTTCCACCGCAACCGGCGGCACCGGTGTTGCCTGCAACCCGGCCTGCGCATGCCCCTTCGGCGCGGCACCGGAGAGAAATGTGGTAAGCTCACCAAAAGCCGTTTCGAAATCCGGCTTGCGAGCGGGATCATAGGCCTGCTGTAGGGCAGACGTCGCAAGCGGCAGCCCGCCCGGTGTCTTGCCGACGCCGAGATCGACCCGACCGGGGGCAAGCGACGACAGCACGTTGAAAACCTCGGCGACCTTGTAGGGGCTGTAATGCTGCAGCATCACGCCGCCCGAGCCGACGCGGATACGAGAGGTCTTCGCCAGAATCCATGCAACCAGCGCTTCCGGCGCGGAACCGGCAAGCTCCGGCGAATTGTGATGTTCTGCCACCCAGAATCGGCGATAGCCCAGTTCTTCGGCGCGTTTGGCGAGATTGATCGTGTCGCGGAACGCGCTTGCCGCGTTCTCACCCGTTGGAACAGGGCTCTTGTCCAGCAAACTGAGAGTATACATCATCACCTCGCATGTCTTTTGATGCATACTTTGTCTACTGATTTTATATAGTAATAAAGGACGTTCGTTCCACGTTGCGACGCGATCAGAGAAAATATTGTTTCCCGCTATGGTTTCGGCAGGCGTCTTTGGCAAAGCAATCCGAAACGATGAGGAAACAGGGCGAAAAACGATGGTGTAAAGCCGCTTTGTGCATCGAGCCGGGACGAAACGGACTTGCGCGGGAATTCGGTAAAAACTACTTAGTAAGTTGAGAACACCATAACCCGGCACTCAGAAGGTGCTGGCCCTCTTTGCGGATCATGCGATGTTGACCAAAAAAGGCAAATACGGACTGAAGGCTCTTGTCGATCTGGCGCGGTTGCCCCAGGGCGAGACCGCCTTTGTGACCGAGATTGCAACCCGCAACAATATTCCGAAAAAATTTCTGGATACTATTCTTCTGGAACTGCGCAACAGCGGCATTCTGCGTTCCAAGAAGGGACCGAATGGCGGTTATTCGCTGTCGAAAATGCCATCGGAAATCATGATCGGGCAGGTCATCCGAACGCTGGACGGGCCCTTGGCCCCCATCCGCTGTGCCAGCCGCACCGCTTTTGAAGCCTGCGACGACTGCGACGATCCCGAGACCTGTCAGGTCAGGGTTTCGATGACGGACGTGCGGGACGCCATCGCAACAATCCTGGACAATATGACGCTCGCACAATTCGTGGCAAAAGGCGGACAAGACGCGCAATTTATTCCGGCAGGCGAGTAAGCGCCGTTTACTGCCGGCGCAGATCGTCTCCCAGGGTCGCAATCAGGCCGGATTCGCTTGCACCATCGATAAGGCCGAGACGGGCCATTAGAATTTCCAGCGTGATGGCATTGTTGCGGACAGAGCGAAAGGTCACGCTTTCCGCCCCCACCTGCGCCGCATCGATATTGGCCGCGAGGCGGGAAATCTGTGCCTTCAGCAATTCGATTGCGAGAAATATTTCGCCGATAAGGGGGCGCGCATCACCGTCCTCGGCCAATCTGTCAATCAGCAACGCTGAAAGCTCACGCTGTTTCTCACCCAGAGCCACGGCGGCCTTCAGAAGGGTGAAAACGGAGGCTGCCAGATTTCCAGCGCCCTGCGCAAGAAACGCGACCTGATCGGCGCGCAGCAGGCCGTCCCACGATGTATCCGGGCGATTGCGAAGAACAACGAGCACGGCCTGCCCTGCCGCGTTGACTGCCGGGACAACGATCCAGTCTGCATCTGAGGTAACAGATCGGGCAATGTCAGCGGGCAGCCGCAAGCCATAGTCGTCGCCAGTCAACAGAACCGCCTGATCCACGCCGGCGTCAGATGAGGCAAGCGCAAAAGTCTCACCAAGATCGAGGCGGGCGAAGAGGGTTTTGCGCTGCTCTTCGCTACCGGCGTTCCTGATGAATTCGAGCGCCGTGAAGTGTTCGGCAAGCGCATGCGCCGCCTCCGCATCCGCCGCGGAAATAATCGAGAGAGCTTGCGAGAGAACGTCGTTTGTGATGTCCGCCCCGCCCAGATCGTTTGGAACGGAGAGGGCGAGAAGGCCGGAACGGGCAATCCGCGCGTGGATTTGTGCGGCACTTTCCACCGCGCATTTTTCGGCAATCGTCCGGGCAACGGTCAGTACATCCCCATCCGCGCCGAGACGCGGGGACACGAAACGAATTCTTTCGCCGAGCGGCGTGACAGATCCCATGCTCAACTCCCTCAAAGAATGACCCAGTGAAAGCGCCGGAAAGGCCGGAGCTCAGTCCAGCGAATGATAACGGCCGTTTTGATAGACCAGCGAGTGACCCGACCCGATGCGGATCGCCTCCACCTTGCCGATGATGATGACGTGGCTGTGGCGCTCGATCGCCTCCTCGATGGTGCAATCGATCGCGGCAACGGCGTCCTCGAGGATGGGCGCGCCGCTCGCCAGACGGGTCCATTCCGCGCCGCGATAACGGTCCACACCTTTCAGACCGCCAACACCGGCAAACTGGTTGGCGATGAACTGATGGTTCGGGCCGATAATATTCACCGCCAGATGGCCGAAGCGCTGCACCACAGGCCATGTGGAGGAGGAGCGGTTGAGCGCAACCAGAATTCTTGGCGGATCGACCGACAGGGCTGTGGCGGATGTTACCGTAGCACCCGTGCGCGCATCACCCTCGCCCGCCGTAATGACACTGACACCGCCGCCCAGCGTCCTGAGCGCCGCCTTAAGGCTATCGGCATCCGGCGCCTTGCCAGAGACGGGATCGCGGAGATTGATGAATTGTTGATCCTTGGCCGCATATTGCAATGTCATCGATCGCTCCTGAAAACAGCTTGTTGCTCAATAGTTAGCAGCGGCGGCGGGGCGTGAAATAGACATCGTATTCCATAATACTTATATTCTATGGAAATAATGTTTTATATGCCGCTCTCCCGTGAACGCTCCGCCGAATGACGCCCATAGGAAAGGCTAACCGGAAGACAGGGCCGCCTGCCTTCCGGCGATTGATCACGAGCCGGATACCAGCTTGACGTTACCGCCGTGGCCGCCGCCGCCGAAAACCTGTTTTGTGCCGAAAGACGAACGGATCTGATTACGTGGCCCATCAAGCCCGATTTCCGGAAACAGCAATTCGGATAGACGATAGGCTTCCTCCAGATGCGGATAGCCCGATGCGATGACGGTATCGATGCCCAGCGCCTGATACTCCCGCAGCCGTGCCGCAACTGTCTTCGGCGAACCCACCAGCGCGGTGCCGGCGCCAGAGCGGACAAGACCGATTCCCGCCCACAAGTTCGGAGAGACTTCAAGCTGGTCACGCCGGCCATTATGCAGCGCCCGCATCCTTGCCTGACCGACCGAATCCGACGCCTTTAAGAAGGCCTCCTGAGCGGAAGCGATGGTTTCGTCGGAAAGCTTGGAAATCAGTTTGTCCGCATCGGCCCAGGCCTCCTCATCGGTTTCGCGCACGATGAAATGCAGGCGAATGCCGAATGTCACTTCTCGCCCCTTTTTCGCTGCGGCGGCGCGAACCTTGGCGATTTTTTCCGCCACCTGTGCCGGCGGCTCACCCCAGGTCAGATACTTGTCGGTGATACCGGCCGAGAACTCGATCCCGGCATCGGAGGAGCCGCCGAAATAAAGGGGCGGACGCGGTTCCTGCACCGGTGGCAGGCCGAGCCTGGCACCCTGTGCCTTGATATATTTGCCGTCGAGATCTCCCTTGCCAGTTTCGATCAACGAATTGAACACCTGGAAGAACTCGTCAGCGTGGTCGTAACGCTCGTCGTGCGGCAGGAAGATGCCATCACCAGCCAGCTCCTGCGCGCTGCCGCCAACGACGATGTTGAGAAGCAGCCGACCATGGGAAACACGGTCCAGCGTGGAGGCCAGCCGCGCATAATAGGCCGGCGAGGCAACGCCCGGACGGATGGCGACGAGGAATTTCAGTTTCTCGGTATAGGCGGCGAGATTGGCCGCGAGGATGAAGGATTCCTCGCAGGCGACGCCGGTAGGAATAAGCACCCCGGAATAACCGAGCCGATCCGCAGCCTGCGCTATTTCCCGAAAATAGCCGGGATCGGCGGGACGTGACAGATCGTCGGAGCCAAGATAGCTGCCGTCGCCTGAGGTGGGTATGAACCACAGAAAATCGAGTGGTTTGTCAGCTGTGCTCATCGACAGGTCCTTTGCAATCCGCCCATCGGGCAATTCGGCTGGGTACTAAAAGGGTAGCCAATTCCCCGCCGCGTTTAAGAAATTTTGTTCCAATTTCCGTGCCGCAAGGAGAGTTTATCTCCGCTGGGAAATGGGTCTGGGAAGCGAAAACAAACCTTTCGCCTCCCTGTGTCAGAGGACCGGATAAAGTCCGAGCATCGCAAAATTCATTTCGTAAATCTCTTCCCGCTCAAGGTCGAGATCGCTCTTTTCCCGCTTGATACGACCGGAATGATCCAGCGGCTGGAGACTGCCCTGATCAACCCCTCGCGGCCTACGCCTGGCCAGACCGAACAGATCGACAGTAAACGCATGAAGTCCCTGCGGCATGTGCGCCTCCTTTGGTCAATTCGCTCTATCCTCCGGCGAGCGCCCAGATTGGTCAATATTTTCCATAAAATTACTATTCTATAATTGGCGGATTGCCGGCAAACGTGGACTAAGGTTGCGGCAGCGGGAAAAATTCCGTTTCGAACCGCCAATAAAGGGGTCATCGCAATGGCACCGACACGATGGCCGCTGAAAGCACGGACTTGGGACGAAAAGACTATAGAGCGCCGGCATCACCCTGCAGCAGCGCACCGTGCAGAACGGGTGATCCGCGCTTCCTCGATCTGCTGGCCTTGATTTCGGACGCCGCTTTCAGGCGTGCGAAAAGAGCATAGCCCTCGGACCACCGGCCGAAACCGGCGGCAATATTGATGTGTCCAACGGAGCCGAGATTGACGATATCGCTTCCCCAGTCAGCAGCGGTGCGGGCTAACTCGTCCGGGTTCATATAGGGGTCGTTCATGCTACCTACGACGAGACTGGGGAAGGTGAGCGGCGACCGAGGAAATGCGCCGAAGCGGACGATGCATGGATGCATTGCCTCCACTCTGTCGAGATGGGCGGGCGCCACCAGAAGCGCACCCCTGATTTTGCTGGCCACGGGTCGTGTCGCCATATTGGCGACGAGCAGGCAACCCAGGCTGTGGGCGACAATATAGGCGCTTTCGGTTGCGGCGAGCGCCGCTTCCAGACGCTCAAGCCAGTATTCAAGAACCGGGCATTCCCAATTCTGCTGATCGACCAGCTGCGCCTCCGAATCTTCCAGCAGCCAGTGCCGCTGCCAATGCCCCTCATCCGAACCGTTGAGGCCGGGGACAATCAAGGTGGTACACATGCCTACTCCGTGGTTTGCGGGCGGGGTGTGCCAAGAATGGTGAATTTCGCAATTTTAGTCGACTATTGCCTTGCTCAGCTTTTCCGAACTCGAGAAAAATCGATCCAGACAATTCCGTTGCGGCAAAAAATACGTTCTCGGCAGCAGCCTTGGCACTGCGCATGTGGAATCATTGCCTAAAATATTTTCCATAGAAAATATGTTCTAATCGAGCAAACCGCGCGGAAAGCTTTTCCTCTGCCGCATTCCAAAAGAAACGCCGCTGCTTGGCCGTGCCGCCGCCGGTTTGTCATTCTCGCACTGTCGGAGACCTCAACCTCCCGAACCTCAAAATGGCAAATGCCGAGCCTCGGCAGGGCCATTCCACCGCGACATAAAGCGAAAATTCAGGCGGATAATGTGAGCAGCACGAGCGAATTTCTCTGGTACATCCCCAATGACGTCAAACCCGGACATCGGGGCGACGCCGTCAGCGAAAACCACAACAGCCTCGATACTTTAACTACCCATGCCAGGGCGCTGGAAAACCATGGCTGGAAGGGCGCGTTGATCGGCACAGGCTGGGGGCGTCCGGATACCTTTACGGTTGCGGCGTCGCTTACCGCGCGTACCACCACTTTCGAGCCACTGATCGCTATCCGCCCCGGCTACTGGAAGCCGGCCAATCTCGCATCGGCCGCCGCCACGCTCGATCAGCTTTCTGGTGGCCGGGTACGAATCAATGTCGTTTCCGGCAGGGACGAGCTTGCGGCCTATGGCGACGAAGAAGGCGATCAGGCGCAGCGTTATGCGCGCACGAAGGAGTTCATGCGGCTGGTGCGGCGGCTCTGGACTGAGGAAAACGTCACTTTCAATGGCGACCATTTCCGGGTCAAGAACTCCACCGTCTCGCCGCGCATCAGCGAGAGTGCCGGCCGGCCACATCCCAAACTTTATTTCGGCGGCGCGTCCGAGGCCGCCGAACAGGTTGCCGCAACTGAAGCCGATGTCCAGCTCTTCTGGGGCGAACCGCTCGCCGGCGTGCGCGAAAGGATCGAACGTCTCAGACATTTCAGTGAGACCCTCGGCCGTGACCTGCCGCCGCTGCAATTCGGTCTGCGGATCACCACGCTAGTGCGCGAAACCGCGGCTGAGGCTTGGCGCGATGCGGAAGCAAAGGTGGCGGAGATGGCTGCGAACAATGGCGTGCGCTGGAACGATCATCTGCAAGGTGTCGCGGTCGGCCAGCGCCGCCTGCTGGATCTGCACACGCAGAGCGATGTGCTGGACGACAATCTTTATACCGCACCCGGCAAATTTGGCGGAGGCGGTGCCGCAACGACATGGCTCGTCGGTTCGGCGGAAGACGTCGCCGCGTCGCTGCGCAAATACCGCGCGCTTGGCATCACCCATTTCGTGCTTTCCGACACGCCCTATCTTCAGGAAATTGAACGGCAGGGCGACAAGCTGTTGCCGCTACTCCGGGACTGATGCGGGCGGCGTCAACATGGGCGGCCTGCCAAACAAAGCCGCCCATGTCTTCTACGGTCAGCCGCCAACAGCCTTGATGCTCTGACGGCCGAGGATAGTTCGGATCATGTGGCTTTGCGGCGCATGCGCCCTTGCCGTTATGGCGTCGCGGTGATGCCGCTCGAGATTATAGTCCCGGCGAAGGCCGCGATTGCCGCCAAGCTCCAGCGCCAGATCCGTCACTGCCAGCGCATTGTCGATCACCACATGACGAACGGCGAGCGCATCCGTGCCTACCCTCTCACCCGCATCGATATCACGCGCGACGGAGCGGAGCAGACGCCTGTTGGCCGCAAGAAGTACCTCGATCTCGCCCACACCTTCCTGAATGCGCGGAATGGATGACAGCGGCGCGCCGAGGCTTGCCGGAACATGGCCTGTCAGATGGCGCAAGAGGGCGTCACGCGCCGAAAGCGCGACACCGTGATAGACGGAGGCCAGCAGCACGAAGAAATTGTAACCGTCCGCCTCATCCCGCCGCAACGGCTCGTCCGCCGGCTGTTCGGCAACGATATCGGCGAGCGGCACCCTCACATTCTCAAGCAGGAGATCGTCGCTGGCGGTGGCATACATTCCTGTCGCTTCCCATGCCTTTTCCCGGCCGATGCCCGGCGCATCGAGCGGGACCAGAAGCTGGATCAGACGCGGCGCCTCTTCCGTCGTGACGGCAAGTACAATCGCCCATTTCAGACCCGGCAGGCCGGTGACGAAGCTCTTGCGGCCATTGACCACCCAGAAATCGCCCTCGATCCGCGCCGTCGTTTCCGGCAGTCCGCCATGGGCCGGGGAACCGATCCCCGGCTCTGCCTGCGCATTGTTCAGAAGCGCCCGCTCCCTGTTATTGGCGGCCAGCACTTTTGCCGCGAGATCTGCCGGCCACCTGCCGCGCCGGATGGCAGCATGAACGCTGTAATGCATGGCAAGGATGAGGGCGGTTGACGGATCACCCTTGGCAATGGCGGCGATGACGGCATGCGCGGTTTCCATGCCCTCTCCCCAACCACCGTCCTTTTCAGCCGTCACGAGACCAAGCAGGCCAGACTTGAAAAGTGCCTCGAAATTACCGGCGGCGAATTCGCCGCTTTTGTCATACTCCGCCGCAGTCAGGCTGAAATCTTCGGCGAGCGCGGTTGCGATGGCGACGGGATTCAAGTGCTGCTCCGGGCTCGGAACGGCGGATAAAGCGCCGCTCATGCCACCGCCCTTTCACTGGTCGTGACGAAACGGTCATCGATCCACGCAGCGAGATCGAAGTCGTTTTCAAGGAAACCCCATTGATGCAGGAAATCCTTGTAATGGCCGACGGCGGCGACGAGGTCTGCATCGAGGCCAAGACCTAGATGGCGGTGGACATCCGGGCCGTTGGCGGCCAGAACCTGCTCTTCGGTCGCACCCGCCTCGCGCGCGATAAAACGGCGGGTCTCTTCCGGATGCTGCTCCGCCCAGAGCGAGGCTTTGGCAATGGCGGCAACCAGCCGCTCCACCAGATCGGGGCGCTCATCGGCAAGTCGTCCGTCAACTGTCAGCACGCGGGGAGAGCCGGAGTTGATACGTATCTTCGGGTCGGGGTGAAAACCGAATTCCGCCACTTGCACGGCGCCGATCAGGTTCGCGGCGGCGATACCGGCAGTACCCTTGACGAAAATCGCATCGACCTCACCCCGCAACAGCGCGATGATCTCCTCACCGAAGGATTGTCGCCGCTTCAGGCCGAAAAGGGATGGTCCCTCCTGTGTCGCCAGCACGGAATCCTTGATCACGATATCCTTCAGCTCGATATCCTCGACCCTCAGCCCTTCCAGCGAAAGCGCCGAAACGATGCCCTTCAATGCTGTCGCTCGCATGAAATCGACAATCCCATCAGGTCTGCGCGGCACACCGAAACGGCGGCCGACGAGATCGGCAAGCGAGCGGATACCGTTTTCCGGAAGGGTGATGATCGCCTGGAACTCATCGGTCCAGGTAATGCCGATAAGACGCGTATTGCGCCCTTCCGAGCGGGCGCGGATAGGGGGCACATTACCGCCGTGGCGGAAGGACCATTCCAGCGTGTGGTTGAAATGGCTCTGCCGCACAGAACGATCCGGTGAATCGATGATGGATTTCAGCGATATCCCCACATCCTCAAAGGTCTGCGCGAGATAACCGAGCTGCGCCGCAAGCCCCACGGGCGTGGGCACCGGGCAACGTGTGTACCAGATTTCAGAAAGTGTCGTGCTCATGGCTTTGGCCTCGATGAAAACGATGACACCAGAAAGCGATGCTGCGGTGCCCGTCGACGAAAGGGAGATGCCCCTGCCCGCCGCAAACGGCGGGCAGGGGCTGGCGAGACGATCAGGATGCCGCGATATGCGCGAAGGCCAAGCTGCCCGCGACGCCTTCTGCACCGATAGTGTGATCGGCAATGCGCTTGTTGAAGATGGTGATTTCAGGTGCAGCAACGATATCGATGGCAGGAACGTCATCGACGAGGATCTGCTGTATTTCCTTCCATTGCGCGACGCGCTTGTCCGGATCGATCTCGACAGCGGCAGCTTCCAGCAGCGCATCCACCTTGGGGTTGCTGTAGGCGGCGCCATTTGAGAAGGGCACGCCCTTCTTGAAGTTTTTCGACCAGTATAGCCGCTGCACACCGACGGTCGGGTCGAAGAGATTGCTCATGCCCTCATAGGCAAAATCGAAATCGCGATCCGTGTAGATGCGCTTGGTATAGGTGGCGAAATCCTGCGTCCGCACCGTCACATCCACACCGACCTTCGCCAGCGCCTGGCGAATATAGTCCGCGCCACGCGGATAGGCTTCGGTGCTCGGCACATAGTCCAGATTGAGCTTGAAACGGATACCATCCGCGCCGCGCTTGTATCCCGCCTCGTCCAGCAGCGCTTCGGCCGCCTTCAGATCGATCGGATAGGTCTTCAGATCGTCCACGAACCATTTCGTCAGCTTCGGATTGATCGGGCCGGTGATTGTCGCGCCATAGCCATAATTGACCGTGTTGAAGATGACTTTGCGGTCAATGACATGCGCGAAGGCGCGGCGGACGCGGACATCCTTGAACACGTCCTTCTCGAGGTTGAACTCCACGCGGCTGATCGAATTGGTATATTGATAGCCATTGGTCTCGAAGCCGAGGCTCGGCAGCTCCTTCAGCCGGTCGAGATCGCTATAGGCGACCGGGGTGCTCGGAGCGAGATCGATCTCACCGGTTTCGATTGCGATGGCACGGGCCGACGCATCTGGAATGAAGCGAACAATCAGCTTGTCGAGATAGGGGCGCGGCGCATCCCAATAATCGGCATTGCGCTCAAAAACGATATGGCTGCCGCGCACCCATTCCTTGAACTTGAACGGGCCGGTACCAACAGGCGCGAGATTGATGGGATTTTCGGTGACTTTCGTGCCTTCATAAAGATGCTTGGGCACGATAGGCGTTTCAGCAGCGGCAAGCGCCGTTATCAGATACGGCGCAGGCTTGGAAAGAACCAGCACGGCCGTCAGATCATTCGGGGTCTCGACAGCAGTGAGGTTCAGGAAGGTATTGCGCCCGCGCGGATGCACTTCCTTGATGGTGTTGATGGAGAACGCCACATCGGCAGATGTGAAAGGCTTGCCGTCATGCCATTTTACACCGGGTCTCAGATTGAAGGTGTAACGCAGGCCATCGCCGCTGACATCCCATGATTTGGCCAGGAGCGGCTTGGGGTTGAGGTCGAAATCATAGGTCAGCAGGCCTTCCGTGACCTTGGGCGATATGTAGACGGAATTATAGGCCGTGTGCGCGATCGTCGTCAGAACCGGCGGCTCCGATGAGATGAGTAGGGTGGCTGTGCCACCGCTTGCCGGCTCCGCCGCGTTGAGCTTCAGCCCCGGCAACGACACCACGCCAAGAGCCACCGACGCCAGCAGAAATCCGCGGCGCGTCGTCTGGTTGAAAACAGTCATGCGATACCTCTCCTTAATTGAACCGGCGAAAAACCGGCAAAACTGAACGGCCGCGCTTGGGAAGAAGTTTGTTCCGCAGACGAGAGTGAGATTGGCATGAAGCACCAACCATTCTCATAAATAGGAATTATCTTTTCTTTATGGCGCATTTTTCCGTAAATTTCAGAAAATAATTCTATTACTCTTTGACAAATTCCATAAAATTAGTCAACTAATACCAACGCCTTTACGGGCCGATTTCATGTTTTCAAGCGAATGGACTGGAGCCGATGTCGAATTCGAAACGGATTTTATCGCAGGCAAGGCGGGTGGCCATTCAGGCCGTCCCGACGGTTCTCGGTATCGTCATCCTGAACTTCTTCCTGCTGCAGCTGGCGCCTGGTGATGCGGCTGACGTGCTGGCCGCGGAAGCGGGTTCGGCGACCGTCGAGACCATGGCCGAAATTCGCTCACGCTTCGGGCTCGACCTGCCGGTCGTCCATCAGCTCATGAACTATCTCGGCAATCTGGCCCAGTTCAGCCTCGGCTTTTCACCCCGCTACGGCATGCCGGTCGCCGATCTTATCGGCCAGCGGTTGCCCGGCACGCTGGCGCTGATGGGAGCAGCACTTGGCATTGCGATTTTCGTCGGCGTTTTCCTCGGCTCCATCATGGCGCTCTTTTCCGGCAAGCTGCCGGACCGGATCATTTCGATTGGCTCGCTAATCTTTTATTCCGTGCCGGGCTTCTGGATCGGCCTGATGCTTATCCTCACGTTCTCGGTCAAGCTCGGCTGGCTTCCGTCTGGCGGCGACAGCACCATCGGCAGCAGCCTCACCGGCCTCGACGCTTTTCTGGACAGGCTGCGCTATATCGTTCTCCCCGCCCTTTCGCTGGCGCTTTATTTTCTGGCGATTTATGCCCGCCTCACCCGCGCGGCGATGCTGGAAGTCAAATCCCAGGACTATGTGCGCACGGCACGGGCAAAAGGCGTTTCGCCTTTCCGGCTCACCACACGCCATATTCTGCGCAACGCGCTCATCCCAATCACCACCATGGCCGGCATGCATATTGGCGGCCTGCTGGGCGGTGCGGTCGTGGTCGAGACGGTCTTCAGCTGGCCAGGCCTTGGCCGTCTTGCTTTCGAGGCCGTCATGGCCCGCGATTTCAGCGTGCTGCTCGGCATTCTGCTTCTCTCTTCCCTTGTCGTCATCATTGTCAATGCCGCCGTGGACCTGTTGCAGGCATGGCTCGACCCCCGCATCGGAGAAAGCCGATGAATTCCTCCCAGACATCAGCAGTTCTCGACGCGGCCGAACTCAGTGCCGAAGAGAGCAATCCCAAACCTAAAAAACCTGAAGAAAAAGTCTGGCCCTATATCCATGCGCCGGACGCGCTTTCAGCCCGCTCCGTCTCCGTGCCGCGGCGCGGCTTGCGGCGGGAACTGAAGATTTTCCTGACCAATCCCAACGCCATCGTTGGGCTGCTGTTCCTTGCCACCGTCCTCATCGCCGCTGTCACGGCCCCGCTGATCTATCCGGGCGATCCGCTGGAAATGGTGGCCCGCCCCTTCCTCTGGCCCGGCCAGAATCCAGCCTATCCGCTCGGCACCGATTCCATGGGGCGTGATGTGCTGGCGGGCATCGTGCATGGCGCACGCATCTCGCTCACCGTCGGTGTCGTCGCCACCCTGATAGGGCTGACGATCGGCATAACAATCGGTGCTTTCGCCGGTTATTTCGGTGGCATCATCGACGATATTCTTGTGAAGATCATCGAAATCTTCCAGACATTGCCGAACTTCGTGCTGCTGGTGGTGCTCGTCGCCATTGCCCAGCCTTCGGTCACCACGGTAACCTCGGCAATCGGCATCATTACCTGGCCACTTGTTGCGCGCCTGACCCGCGCCGAATTCCGCGCCATCCGCGAGAAGGACTATGTGCTTGCCGCACGAAGCCTCGGTTATGGCCATGCGCGTATCGTGTTTCAGGAAATTCTGCCCAACGCCCTGCCGCCGATCATCGTCACCTCCTCCGTCATGGTGGCGGGTGCGATCCTCATGGAAGCAGCCCTTTCCTTCATGGGACTTGGCGACCCCAACCGTGTTTCCTGGGGTTCGATGATCGGGTCGGGACGCGACGTCATTCGCACCGCCTGGTATCTGACCGCCCTTCCCGGCCTCGCCATCGTCTTCACCGTCATTTCGCTGAACCTCATCAGCGACGGTCTCAACGATGCGCTCAACCCCCGTTTTTCGGAGGAACGCCGATGAGCAAACTTATCGAAGTCCACGATCTTTCCGTCAGCTTCGGCTCAGCCCAACCGGTCAAGGGCGTCAGCTTCGATGTGGAGTCCGGCGAAATGCTGGCAATCGTCGGCGAAAGCGGCTCGGGAAAATCACTGACTGCGCTCGGCCTGATCGGCCTGTTGCCGTCGCATGCAAAAACCGGCGGGCGTGTTCTGCTCGAAGGCCGCGATCTCCTGCCGCTTTCCGAGCGGCAATGGCGCGGCATTCGCGGCCGCGATATCGGCATGATCTTTCAGGAACCGATGACCTCGCTGAACCCGGTCCTGACGGTGGGCGAACAGATCATCGAGGTGCTGCGCATCCATGAAAGGATCGACAGGCACCAGGCGCGCAAACGCGCCATCGAGCTTCTGGACCTCGTCAATATTCCCGACGCCCAGCGCCGCGTGGACGATTATCCGCACCAGCTTTCCGGCGGCATGCGCCAACGCGTCATGATCGCCATCGGCGTTGCCTGCAATCCCAAACTACTGATCGCCGATGAGGCGACGACCGCGCTCGACGTGACGATACAGGCGCAGATCCTGCAGCTGCTCGACAATCTGCGCCGCGATCTCAACATGGCCATCATCCTCATCACCCACGATCTTGGCATTGTGGCGCAATGGGCCGATCGGGTCATGGTCATGTATGCCGGCCGCAAGGTGGAAGAAGGATTGCCTGAACCGGTTTTCTCCAATCCTTACCACCCCTATACGCGCGGCCTGCTGGCTGCCTCTCCGCGCGCCGAAGACGGCCAGCATTATCGCGACGGGCCACTCATCGAAATTCCGGGTTCAATCGTTTCGGCCACGGGGGAGCGCGGCTGCGCCTTCCGGCCACGCTGTCCGAGCGCCCGCGGTTTCTGCGGGCAGTTCGTACCGCCGCTGAGGCTCGTCTCGGAAGGCCGCTACGCCGCCTGCCCCTTCGTATCCCCCACATCCCAAGAGGTATCCGATGACGCTCTTGTCAGTGCATAGTCTTTCCACCCACTATTCGGGAGGACGCGGAACAGTCCGCGCCGTCGACGATGTGTCGCTCGACATCGAGGCGGGCGAGACCGTGGCGCTGGTGGGTGAATCAGGCTGCGGCAAATCCTCGCTCGGCAAGTCGCTGATGCGGCTGGTGGAGCCCACTTCCGGCAGGATCACCTTCAAGGGCGCCGATGTCACGGCGATGTCGTCGTCGCAGCTGCGCGGCATCCGCCGCCGCATCCAGATGATCTTTCAGGACCCATTCGCGTCGCTCAATCCGCGCCAGACGGTGCGAACCATCCTTACCGGGCCGTTGAAGGTGCACGGCATTGGCGACAGGGCGCAACAGCGGGAGATCGTCGAGGCGATCGTCGCGCAGGTGGGGCTGCCGCCTGATGCACTCGACCGCTATCCGCACGAGTTTTCCGGCGGCCAGCGCCAGCGCATCGGCATTGCCCGGGCGCTCGTTCTCGAGCCGGAACTGGTCGTCTGCGACGAGCCTGTCTCGGCGCTCGATCTTTCCATACAGGCGCAGATCCTCAACCTTCTGGTGGAGATGAAGAAACGGCTTTCGTTGTCCTATCTCTTCGTATCCCACGACCTTTCGGTCGTACGCTATTTTTCCGATCGCGTTCTCGTCATGTATCTCGGCAAGATCGTGGAAAGCGCGCCGACCGCGGAGCTTTGGGCCTCGCCGAAACACCCCTATACCCGTGCGCTTCTCGCAGCCGTTCCCGATCCCGCGCGCCGCAAGCAGGCAGCGCCCATTTCCGGCGACCTGCCGAGCCCCCACAACCCGCCATCCGGCTGCCGGTTTCACACCCGCTGCCCGCTCGCCACCGATCTCTGTCGCGAAAAAGCGCCGGATTACACCCTTTTCGGCAAGAACTACGCCGTGGCTTGCCACCATGCCCAATAAACTGAAGGAGCAACCATAATGGTCGACTATCGCTATCTCGGACGCAGCGCGCTGAAAGTTTCACCGCTGAGCCTCGGCACGATGATGTTCGGAGGCCCGACGCCGGATGACGTGGCCTTCCGCATCATCGACAAGGCACGCGAGCAGGGCATCAACTTCATCGACACTGCAGATGTCTATCACGACGGCAAGTCGGAAGAAGTCGTTGGTCGCGGTATCAAGGCCAGTCGCGATCACTGGGTTCTGGCAACGAAATTCGTCAATTCCCACACCAAGGGTCCGAACCTTGGCGGCCATTCGCGCAAATGGGTGATCGAGACCGTCGAGAATTCGCTTCGCCGTCTCAACACCGACTACATCGATATCCTCTATTTCCACCGCGCCGTCTTCGACGCGCCGCTGGAAGAGCCGGTACGCGCCATTGCCGATCTCATCCGTGCGGGCAAGCTGCGCTATTTCGGCGTTTCCAACTTCCGGGGCTGGCGCATCGCCGAAATTTCGCATTTGGCCGATCAGCTCGGCATCGACCGGCCTATCGCCAGCCAGCCGCTCTACAACATCGTCAACCGCACGGCCGAAGCCGAGCAGCTGCCTGCGGCACATAATTACGGGCTGGGCGTCGTTTCCTATTCGCCGCTGGCACGTGGCGTGCTGACCGGCAAATATCAGCCGGGTGAGCAGCCGGGCGCAGATACCCGTGTCGGCCGTGGCGACAAGCGGGTTCTGGAAACCGAATGGCGCCCCGAGTCGGTCGAAATCGCCCAGAAGGTTGCGGCGCACGCCGCATCAAAGGGTGTTTCGGCAGCGGATTTTGCGCTCGCCTGGGTGCTGAACAACAAGTTCGTCACCGCCGCGATCACCGGCCCGCGCACTGAAGACCATTGGGACGGTTACGTCCGCGCCCTCGATGTGAAGATCGATGCGGAAGACGAGGCGCTGGTCGACAGCCTTGTGACGACAGGCCATCCCTCGACACCCGGCTTCAACGATCCGAGCCATCCCGTCGAAGGCCGCGTGCCGCGCAATATCGAACCGGCTCCCCGCCCGGTCGTCAAGCCGCGCGCGGTCGCCTGATCGTCCAGAAGAAAATGCCTGCGGCGCGACCGTGCCGCAGGTCATCACATCCGCTCAGGGAAATCCGCAATGTCCAATCCTAAAATACAGACCGCAACCACCGATAATTCCAGCGTGCCGAGCCGAGACGACATTCTGGCCCGCGCCAGGGACATTGCGGCTGTTGCCGCCAAGGATGCCGCTCGCCGTGAGCGTCAGCGGGAACTTCCCTTCGAAATCTTCGGCCTGATCAAAGAAGCCAGGATCGGCACGCTGCGCATCCCCGAGGCCAAAGGCGGGCCGGGAGGCTCGATTGCGGACTATATAGAAGTCCTGATGATCCTCGGGGAAGCCGACAGCAATATTCCGCACGCACTCCGCAGCCATTTCAATTTCACAGAAAACCTCGCTCTCACACCGATCGAGCTCGAGGATCGGCGGCACCTCGAAAATGTCCTCACCGGCAAGCTCTTTGCGGGCGCCAGCACGGAACAGGGCACCAAACGTCCCGGCGAAATCACCACGCGCCTCAGCGCCGATGGCGACCGTTATCGTCTGAACGGCCGCAAATGGTATGCGACCGGCACCGCCTTCGCAGATTTCGGCACCTTTAGCGCTGTCGGCGACGACGAACAGCCGATCGGCGTCCTCATTCCGCTTGATCGGCCCGGGATCACCATCCTCGACGACTGGGACAGCATGGGCCAGCGCATGACGGCAAGCGGCGGCGTTTTGCTTGAAAATGTCGAGGTGCTCCCGCATGAACTGACGACCCGCAAGCTCGGCAGCCAGATCGGGCGCCACAGCTCGGCCATGCGACAATTGCACCTCGCTGCCTCTGCCGCCGGTGCCGTTCAGGGTGCACTCAACGATGGCATCGACTATGTTCTGCGCCAGGCGCGCACCACGCTCCACAGCAGCGCCGAAACCGCCAATCAGGACCCCTTTGTGCAGAAGATGCTCGGCGAGATCAGCGCCGGTGCCTTCGCCGTCAAGACGCTGATCCGCGAGGCGGCAAGAACGCTCGACAGGACCGCCGCCGCCTTTTCCAGCGGCGACGAAGAGGCGATAGAAGCGGCTTTGCTGGAAGGTTCTCTCGCCACCGCCCGTACCCAGATCATCGCATCGCAGCTTTCACTAACGGTCGCCACCAACCTTTACGAACTCGGCGGCGGATCGGCGACGTCCAGCGAGCGGAATTTCGACCGCCACTGGCGCAACATCCGCACGGTCTACAACCACAATCCGCTTGCCCACAAGGCGCGTGTCATCGGCGACTATTATCTCAACGGCACCACGACGCACCTCAGGGAAGGCCGGGTATTCTAGCGATAAAGGGAAAACGGCCATGAGAACGGAATTCATCCCTCCTTCGGTCGCAAGAGCGGCTTTCCGGTTGCCGACGCTTTCCCGGCTGCCGCCGCTGACGGCCCTGCGCGCATTTGTCGTGGCCGCGCGTCACGCCAGCTTCTCGCGGGCGGCGGAAGAACTGCATGTCTCGACTGCCGCAATCGGCCAGCAGGTGCGCATTCTGGAAACCCATCTCGGGCAAACACTCTTCAGCCGCCAGCGCGGCGAGCTGGTGCTGACCGAGGCCGGCAGCACGCTTTACCCCGGCCTTGCGGACGCTTTCGAGACGATGATCGGCAGTCTTTCCGATCTCATGGCCTCCGGCGGCCGGCGGCAGGTGAGGGTTCTGGCGGAAGGCTGTTTTGCGGCCCGATGGCTGGCACCACGGTTGGGAACCATCGTTCCAGCCCTTGGAGACGTAGATATCTCGATTGAATCTCTCGAGGGCGACGCCATCGACCTCACGCATTTCGATGCCGATTGCGCGATCGTCGCCACCCACGGACAAATCCCCGGTTTCATTCACGAACCGCTTTTTGCCGACACCGTCAGTGCCGTCTGCACCCCGGATTTTGCCACCCGCTACCAGCTTGGTGGTGAACCCGAGCGGCTTCGGGATATCTCTTTTGCGATGTTGCGCGGCAACGGCACCGATGCTGCCTTCGAATGGGCAAACTGGCTGCGCGCCTGCCGCATTCCGCTTCGGCTTTCCGCAGCAGGACCGCGCTTTTCGCGTCAGACCGCGCTGATAGAGGCACTCTTGTCCAGCCACGGCATCGGCCTTGCGCGCCACTCGCTCATTTCCGAAGAGCTTCGAACCGGCCGTCTGATCGCACCTTTCGGTGTGCCTCAGCCGACCGCCAGCCGGTATCATCTTCTGACCAGTCCTGACAGGCGGCGGCTGCCGGAAATCGCATCTCTACTCGCCTTGTTGCGCGAGGATACACGCTCTCTCGAAGCCGCCGCCTGAACACGCCCGTCCCACATCAGGCGCGTTCCCTTTGCAACTCCCTGGTCGTATGGATGTTTTCCGGCCGGGGCAGGCCGTAATGATCACGCAGCGTGTCGCCCTCGTAGTCCTCGCGGAACAGCCCGCGCTGTTTGAGGATCGGCACGACCTCGTCCACGAAAATATCGAACCCGCCATTCAGCCATGGCGGCATGATGTTGAAGCCGTCGGCAGCACCTTCACGGAACCAGGTCTCTATCCAGTCTGCCACCTGTTCCGGGGTTCCCGAAATCACCTTGTGGCCGCGCCCGCCGGCAAGCCGGTGCAGCAATTGCCGGATCGTCGGATTTTCCCGGTCGATGACATCGAGAACCAGCTGATGCCGGCTGCTGTCCGCCTGCGCACGCGTCGCTTCCACCGCCTCCTTCGGCAACGGCTGATCGAGATCGGCCGATGAGAGATCAATGCCTGTAATGCGCTGCAACTGCCCAAGCGAAAAGGCCGGCTGGATGAGATCGTTGAAACTCGCCTCGAGCTTTCGCGCCTCCTCTTCGGTGGAGGCGATGAAGGGGCTGATCCCCGGCAGGATTTTCACATGGGCGGGATTGCGCCCCGTGGCCGCCACGCGCCTCTTTATGTCGGAATAAAAAGACCGCGCACTCTCCAGAGTTTGATGCGCGGTAAAGATTGCCTCGGCATAACGGGCAGCAAAGCCACGACCGTCCTCCGAAGAGCCGGCCTGCACATAGACCGGCCTGCCCTGCGGCGAGCGTGGCAGGTTGAGCGCGCCCCGCACCCGGTAGAACTCGCCCTCGTGATTGGCAGGATGGATGCGGTCGGTATCGGCGAAAAGACCGCTCTCCTTGTCGGCGACGATGGCATCGTCTTCCCAGCTGTCCCAGAGCTTCGTCACCACATCGACGAACTCAGTCGCCTGCCGGTAACGGTCGGCATGCGGCGGATGCTGCTGGAGATTGAAGTTTCCGGCCGCCGCATCGGCCGAGGTCGTCACGATGTTCCAGCCGACCCGGCCGCCGCTGATATGATCGACCGAGGCGAACAGCCGCGCTAGATTGTAAGGCTCGTAATAGGTGGTGGAGGCCGTCGCAATGAAGCCGATCTTTTCGGTGACGGCCGCCAAGGCCGCCAGCATGGTGATCGGTTCCAGCCGGTGCCGGGCGGCATAGCGGATATTGGCGTCCAGCACCGGCGCATCGGCAAAGAAAATGGCATCCAGCTTTGCCGCCTCGGCCTTGCGGGCGATATCCTGGTAGAGCCTTATATCCGTGACGCGCAGTGGCTCCGACTCGGGGTGGCGCCAGGCTGCTTCATGGTGCCCACCCGGATAGATGAACGCATTGAGGACCAGCTTCTCGGATTTTCTGCTCATGGCGATGAACCCTTTTCAACTTTGACGCGGCTTTAAACGAGAGGTGAGGATGCGCTTACGCCTCCTTCGTCACCCACGCTTTGGCGAGATTGCCGCTGAGCCCCTCCGCCCCTGTCGCGTAATCCTTGATGCGGACGCTGCCGACGACCGGCTGGATTGGCGAAACGAGATTGATGACGGGAAGATCCTTGGCGACGACGGCCTGAAACTCCTTGAAGAAGGCTGCGCGCTTTTCGATATCCGGCTCCACCGCGGCCGCTTCCAGCAGCCGGTCCACTTCCGGATTGGCGTAGTGGCTGGCGTTTGAGAACGGCAGGCCGATCTTGAAGTTCTTGCTCCAGTAGACACGCTGCACGCCGGCCGTCGGATCGAAGGTATTGGAGAGGGATTCGACTGAAAGGTCCCAGGCGCGATCGGTATAAACGACCTTCACATAGGTGCCGAAATCGAATTTCTGGATATCCGCCTCGATGCCGATCTTGGAAAGCGCCTGCGCTATGAAATCCGAATAGGTCTGCGGGTTGAACGGGTTGGTGGTGACCCTGAGCTTGAAGCGCTTGCCGCCATCCTTGCGCGGAAAGCCCGCCTCATCCAGCAGCTTTTCCGCCAGCGCGACGTCGAATTTGGCAAAACCGATATCCGGATTGTGGAACTTCGCAAGGCCGGGGCTGATCGGCGTGGGCGATGGCACGGCGTAACCGTAAAGCACGGTATCGATCAGCGCCGGAACGTCGATCGCGTGGGCAATAGCCTGCCTCACCTTCAATTCCTTGAGATATTCGTTCTCAAGGTTGATGACGAGCTGGTTCTGCTGGCCGGCATAGGCGTAGATGCGGTCATCCACCTTCAGCGTCGGGATGGATTTCAGTCGTTCCAGATCGGCAAGCGCCACCGGGTTCGGGCCAATGTCGCCCTCTCCGGTTTCCAGCGCCGCCGCGCGAGCGCCCGCATCATTGATGAGGCGAATGACGACGCGGTCGAGATAAGGACCTGACGCGTCCCAGTAGTCGGCATTCTTTTCCAGAAGAATATGGCTGCCCGGCACCCATTCCTTCAGGACGAAGGGGCCGCTGCCGATGATCTGGGCGGGTTTTGGATTGTCAGTCGGCTTGAAGGTCTCGAAGATGTGCTTTGGCACAACAGGCGATTCCGACGAGGCGAGCGCGGTTATCAATCCCGGCGCCGGCTTGGAAAGCTTCACCTTCGCGACCAGCGGATCGGAAGTATCGACGCTTTCAACATGCGAGAAAGTCGCCCGGCCGCGCGGATGGGCTTCCTTCAGCCGCAGGATCGAGAACTCCACATCCGCCGATGTCACCGGCTTGCCGTCATGGAACTTCGCATTCGGCTGCAGATGAAAGACATATTCCAGCCCGTCGGCGGAAACGCTCCATTCTTTGGCAAGGCTCGGCTTGGGCGAAAGTTCGTAATCGTACGTCAAAAGCCCGTCGTAAATCTTCGAGCCAATGAACTGCGGACCGCCCGCACTGGTATTGATTGCCACGAGCTGCGTCGGCTCGGGAAAATAGACGATCTTGAGCGTGCCGCCCGAAACCGGCTCTTCAGCAGCAGCGAAAGAACCACCTGGAAGCGCCACGAAAGCGCCGGCGGCGAGTGCAATTTTATGAAACTGGCGTCTGGAAAAGGTCATGTCTATCTCCGATAAAAATCCGATGTGCGGGGTGCGGCATCTCAGTGCAGTTGCGGAAACCCGTGACGCTCGGCGAGGATTTGCAAAATGCGTTTCGTGTCCTGAATGAAGTGCGTGTCGCCTTTGGTCGTCGCATCGGCTGGTGCATCGCCGGTAAAGACGAACAGCGGCAACGACTGGTTTTCCTCACCCACGACGGCGATGACCGCTTCGCGCGGACGCTGAAAACCGACCCGGTGGATATCGATCCCGGCGGCAAGGTCCGGAAAGGCGGCAAGCAGGCCTTCGATCTGGTTACAATGCGGGCAGACGAACCGGACACCGGGGTGCTTGGGGTCTTCAAAACCGGGGGCGATCAAAAAAAGCGTATCCTTGGCCATGGCATCCATCGTGTGCGGGTGAGATTTCATGGACACAGTGCAGGCAGAGAAATCAGAGGTCCAGAAAGCTATTCTTCCCGCAAAACGAAGAATTCCTTCGCCCTAAATTATTGAAGAAATTGATTTTTTTAGAGTTCCGATAATTGGCATCACCGTTCCTGCCGGCCTGTTCCAAAGGCAACGTTTTTCCCGAAAACGCCGTTATCCCGCGATAGTGAAAAAAGGCCGGAGGGCCGTTTTCAGCAATAAAAAACCCGGCAAAATTGCCGGGTTTTTTATTGCCATATGCAAAACGCTCACTCGTTCTTCCAGGCCGTCGACAGATCGCCATAGGCAATGTCGATGGTGGTGACGAGAGACTGCAGGCTGGTGTTGCGCAGAATGACGGTCGGCAGGGCGACGATAGAGAAATTCGGCAATTCGTCACCGGTGATTTTCTGGATATCGTGGAACTGCCCCGCCCGTTTCGTTTCATCCACTTCAATCGCAGCGGCGCGGAAAAGATCATCCACCCTGGGATTGTTGTAGTGGGCGGCATTGACGTATGGCGCGGGTTTCTTGATGCCATCGGACCAGTAGAGCCGCTGCACGCCCGCTGTCGGATCAAACAACCGGCTGATGCCGTTCACCGTCAGGTCAAAACCGCGCTCCGTATAGACGCGCTTGATGAAGGTCGCGAGATCGCCTTCGACGATATCCACCTTCACGCCGAGCTTGCCGAAGGACGAGCGTAGATATTCGGAGGTTTTGCGGAAAACGTCGGAGGGCAGGAAGGCCAGCCGCAGCGAAAAACGCGTGCCATCCGCACCCCTCGGATACCCCGCCTTGTCCAGCAGCTCATTCGCTTTGGCCAGATCGAAGGGATAGGTAAAGGGCTTCTCGTCATTATAGGCGGTGAATACCGCTGGAATGTTCGAACCGGCGGGTTTCGCCGTGCCGAAAAAGATCGCGTCGTTGATGAAATTGCGGTCGATGGCATGTGCCAGCGCGTGCCGCACCTCCTTTTTCGCGAGGATCGGGTTCTCCAGATTGAACTCGAATATGGCGGCGTTATTGAGATAGGAGTCGGTATAGACCTCCACCGAAAGCTTGGGATTCTGCCGCAAACGCTCCAGATCGCTGTAGGAGACATCGGCGGTATAATCCGCCTCGCCCGTTTCCACCGAGATGGTGGTGGAGGCCGCGTCAGCGACGAACCTCGCCACGAAGCCATCTAGATAGGGAAGATCGGCCTGCCAGTAGTTCGGGTTCTTCCTGAGCTTCACATAGCTGCCGCGTTTCCATTCCTCAAACACAAAGGGGCCAGTGCCAACGGGCGCGTTGCCGTTCGGACTCTCATTGTAGTTTTCCGAAGCATAGGCATGGGCCGGCAAAATGGGCGTTTCGCCACCAGTCAGCGCCCTCAGAAGATAAGGCGCAGGTTTGGAAAGCACCACTACCGCCGTCAGCGGATCGGGCGTTTCGATATCAGCAACATTGGCGAAAGTGATACGGCCGCGTGGGCCCACCTTCTTGAAGGCAAGCAGGGAAAATTTCACATCCTGTGCGGTGAAATCCTTGCCATCATGCCATTTGACGCCCTTGCGCAGCTTGAAGGTGTAGCGCAGCCCGTCGGTGGAGGTTTCCCAGCTTTCGGCGAGAACCGGATGCGGCTTGAACTCGCTGTCGAAGCGTACCAACCCTTCCAGGATCTTGCTGGAAATCGCGCGCGTTCGCGTATTGGAATCGGAAAGCGGCACAAGCGTCGTCGGCTCACCGAGACCCGCAAGGGTGACAATACCACCCTTTTTCGGCGTTTCTGCCGCCAGCACCGGCACGGATGGCAGCAGCATGGCCGCACCTAGCGCAGCACTCAAAAGCAATGTCTTACGTCTTGTAATATCCATGGATGTTTCCTCTTGCAGGCTTGTTTTCAAATTTTCAGGCAGGCTTCAGCCGGGTTTCGACCAGCCGGGCAAACAAGGTGGCGCCGACCGGCAGGATGGCATCGTCGACAATGAAACCGGGATTATGGGCTGGCACGGTGCCGGAATGACCGAGGGTGAAAAACGCACCGGACGCATGTTTCAGGAGGTCGGCGAAATCCTCGCTGCCCATGAAGCGGCTGGGCTCGGTGGAAACGCGCTCGTCTCCGAGAACTTCGCGCGCCACCCCGGCCACAATCTCCACCGATGCGTCATCATTGGTCAGAACCGAGAATATGTCGCGAATATCCACCTCGGCGGTGAGCCCGTAAGCGGCGGCAATGTGATCGGAAATCGTGCGGATTCGGCCCCTTATGGTCTCGCGCACGCTGTCGGAGAAGGCCCGCACCGTGCCTGCAATCGAGGCCGTTTCGGGGATGACGTTATAGGCAGATCCCGCCTCGATGCGGGTGATCGACAAGACGGCCGGATCGGTCGGCGGCACATTGCGGCTGACGATGGTCTGCAATGCCTGGATGAGTTCACCCGTCGCCGGCACCGGATCACGCGAGACATCCGGGTGAGCCGCATGCGCGCCCCTGCCCTTCAGCCGGATATCGAAGAAATCGGCGCCTGCCAGAATGGTGCCGGGCGAGACCTTCAGATGGTTGGGTGCTGCATGGGAGGAATTGTGCAACCCGTAAATTTCATCGACGGGGAAATCCTTGAACAACCCATCGGCGATCATGGCGCGTGCGCCACCCAGTCCTTCCTCGGCGGGCTGGAAAATGAAAATCACCGTGCCGGCAAAATCACGGGTTTCCGCCAGATAACGGGCGGTGCCAAGCAATATGGTGGTGTGCACATCATGCCCGCAGCCGTGGAACTTACCGGGATAGACCGATGCATAAGGCAGCCCTGTTTCTTCCGGCATCGGCAGGGCATCCATATCCGCCCTCAACCCGATTGAACGGTTGCCAGCATGACGGCCACGCAGCACGCCGACCACGCCGGTCTTGCCATAACCGCGATGCACCTCGATGCCCCAGGAGGTGAGCTTCTCGGCGACGATGCCGGAGGTGCGCACCTCTTCGAAACCGATTTCCGGATGCTGGTGCAGATCGTGGCGGATGGAGACGAGTTCGGGAACATAGGTCCCGATCCGGTCTATGACTTTCGGCGCGGGCGTTTTGACGGGATCGACGGCAATATTCACGGTATCTCCTCAGGGCAAAAAAGATCGTTCTCGCAATCTCTGTGATTGCGAAGTGCTAAGCTTCAGAACTGGAAATCTGAGGCGGGAGAGGCGTCAGAGCCTCAGGCCAGCCTCCTTCATCAAGGGCAGAATGCGCTCAGCGAAATATTCGAGATCTTCGCGGAAATCGTAGAAATTCAGCTGCACGCCATCGATGCCAGCCTTTTTCAAGCCGACAAGCTGCTCGACCACCTGCTCCGGCGAGCCGATGATTTCGATATTGCCGCCGAGATTGCGCCCCTGCTTTTGGCGTGCATCGCCGCGACCCCGCCAGGCATGGGCGTCGCTGTCGTAATTGTTGGTCGCAAAGGCACGGGTGCCGGGCTGCGGTTTTCCCGCCTCGATGGCGTCGGCATAGGCGATCGCTTGCCTCTCCGTATCGCGGCTGACGATGATCGGATTGATGAGCGTCTTCACATGACGGCCATAGGCCCTGGCGCGGTTCTTGATGGTGGCGATATGATCGGGAAGCGTTTCCAGCGCGCTATCGATATGCGCGCCGCCGGGCGAGGTAACGAAAACCAGATCGGAATGGCGGGCGGCGAAATCGATACCGGCCGGCGAGCCGGTCGCCGTCACCAGCGGCGGGCGGCCAAAGGCGGGCTTTGGCGTTATCCAGCCGTTGTTGATGGCCCAGGGGTTAAGCTTGCCCTCGTAGGAGAAGTTTTCGGTTTCTCCCCACAGGCGATGCAGCACATCGAACAACTCGCCCGCCATGTCGTAGCGCTTGTCATGGTCGATCCGCTGCCAGCCGAACATTTCATGCTCGATGGCGCGGTGGCCGGTGACGATGTTGATGCCCCATCGTCCCCTGGCGATATGATCCAGCGTTGCGCCATATTTCGCGATATGAAGCGGATGCAGGGGACCGTAAAGCACATGGATGGTGGAGATTAGAAGAATACTCTTCGTGACCGCCGCCATGGCGCCGAGTGCGATGAAACTGTCGAGCGAGGATTCTCCGTCATAACCGCCCTTGGGCAGCCATTGCGTGCGGCTGAACGCGATTTCGAAACCAAGCTCCTCCGCGCGCTTCACCAGCTCCGCATTGTAGTCGAAGGTCCAGCTATTGCTGGTTGGCAGGCTGGAGAAGTTGATGTCCTGCAGATTGAGGAACAGCCCCAGCATCAGTGGCTGCTTCACCGCGCGGCTGAGCGGGCTGTCTTCGAAATCAGTGGGGCTTTTCAGTTCGGGACCTTCAGGCAGTGAAACAGTCAGCGCCATGTCTTTTCTCCCTCGGAATGATTACTCTGCGGGGTGGTCGCTGCCAGCCGGGCGCGCAAATAGGCCTCCACGCTGCGGGGCTGCCGACCGGTAATCCGCTCGATGTTGTCGTTGACGGGGGCGGCGAGGCCCTCGCGGATGAGTTGGCCAAATTCACCAATCGCCGTCTGTTCGAACGCTCCGATATGCGGCGGAAAAACGGAAGCGGAATGATGCGATATCCCCACGGGGCGATGCAGGATACGGGCCGCGATGCGGGCGATTTCCAGTGCCGTCAAGGCTTCACCGCCGGTTAGCACCAAGGCGCCGGAAACAGACGTGCTCGCAGTCAAGGCGTGAACCGCCACATCGGCTATATCGTCGGCATCAATGAAGGAAACGGCCGCATCGCCGAAACGGGCGGGCACATCCTCCCCCTGGCGTAGTGCTGCGACGACGGGTTCCAGCGCCACCTGCATCCAGGCATTCGGCCGCAGCACCGTATGCGCAATGCCGCTCCCGGCCAGATGTTTTTCGACCTCGGCATGGGCGGCACCCGAGATGGAGCGTGCGGCATTGGCGATGGTCCAGTCGGAGCCGGATATTTTCACGATCCGCGATACGCTGGCGGAGAGAGCGGCATCGATGACCGCTTTCTGGTCCGCCGCCAGCGTTTCACCGATTGGGGAAAGCAGGAACACCGTGTCTGTTGCGCGTGAGGCCTCTTTCAGGCTGGCGGGATCGGAGAAATTACCCTCCGAAATATCCACCCTGTCGCCCCAAAGCTTGAGCGCGTCCTCACCCCGCCGGGTCAGCACCCTAACCTTCGCCTCTTTCTGCAAAAGGCGGCTGACGACGCGTTGGCCGAGCTTGCCGGTTGCACCCGTTACAAGAATGGTTGCTGTCATGACGCCCTCACTTCGCCGCAGCCTGTTGCAGTAAAGAAAGGGCGCGCGGATCGGCCCAGTCGTTCACATCGAAATCGTCAGGGATGAATTTCCATTCCAGCAGGAAATCCTTGAAGTGGCTGAGCGCATCCAGCTCCGCCGGATCGAGATCGAGCCTCAGGCTTCGGTACACATCCGCCCCGTTGGCGACGATAACCGCTTCCTCGCTGACGCCGATCTCGCGGGCGATGAAACGCACCGCTTCCGCCGGATTGTCATTCGCCCAGCCGGCAACCCGCTGTACCGTGGCCACGAGGTCGGCGACGAGATCGGGCCTTTCATCGGCAAAGGTGGCATCCACGGTCAAAGGACGTGGCGTGCCGTTATTGATGCGGATTTTCGGATCGGGGTGAAACCCGGTCGACACGACGACGTGCGCGCCAATGAGATTGGCGACGGTGACGCCCTCCGCTCCTTTGACAAAAAACGCATCGATCTTTCCGCGATGCAGTGCCGCGATCTCCTCCCCATAGGGCAGCCGTCGGTGCAGGCCATGGAACCTGTCGTCAGGCGGTCCGAGCAGCACCGGCTCGGTTGCGGTGAGATCGACCAGCTCGACCTCCGCCACGGAAAGGCCGGAAACGGTCAGTGCCGACACGATGCCCTTGAGCGATGTGGCGCGCTGGAAGTCGATGGTTTCGTTCGGTCGTTTCGGCAGCCCGATGCGCCGGCCCTTCAGCTCGCCGCCCTTTGTTATACCACTGGCTGGCAGCGCTATGACCGCCTGAAACTCGTCGGTCCTGGTCAACCCCACCAGACGCGTCTGGCGTCCGCCGGATTTTGCCCAGATAGGCGGAATATTGCCGCCCTGACGGAAGGACCAGTCCAGACGGTGATCGAAATGGCTCTGGCGAATGGCCGGATCCGCCGCATCGCGAATGGAGGACACAGTAATACCGTGGCCGGCGAAACTCTCCTCGATCCAGCCAAGCTGCACCGCGATGGAAAGCGGCGTCGGCGCCGGGCAGCGCGTGTACCAGACGGTTTCAGGGTGGGTTATCTGGCGAAGGGCCGCATCAGCCATGGCGTTCGTCCTCTCAATTGCGATCTCTACGACACGCTACACGCCATAAAATATTTTCTATAGATAAAGTGTACTATTTGAGAGGCCATTGAGGAAATTCGTTTCCATATCAGCATGGCTTCGTGCTTCCGGTAAAATATCCTTTCGGAAACGGCGTCATTCGCGAGCGATACTTCGGCTGAGAGCGGCACGCGATGTGAGCCTCTCCTTGGGAGCGTCGGCCATGG
Source organism: Agrobacterium tumefaciens (assembly GCF_009649785.1). Lineage (GTDB taxonomy): Bacteria > Pseudomonadota > Alphaproteobacteria > Rhizobiales > Rhizobiaceae > Agrobacterium > Agrobacterium tumefaciens. The sequence continues at coordinate 159,513 of NZ_WJOK01000007.1, forward strand.
CTCGGAAGTTTTTCTTCTCCTGACAGCAAGGATTTTTAACTCGCGACCGGAACACCGGCTGTTACGCTTCCCCGCAATTGCGCCGGACCCGCAAGCCGGCAATCCAACAGACCTGAAAGAAAAAGTGGCAGCATGAGCACGAACAAACGCCGGCTCAATCTCAATGTCGGCATCAATACCACCGGATACCTCGCCAATGCCTGGAAATACAGAAGCGGAGACCGGCACGATATCAACGATATCGGCTATTACCGGCGACTGACGGAACTGGCTCACAAAGGCCGGTTCGACGCCGTTTTCCTTTCGGATCACCCGGCATTGCTGACCGACCCGACAAGCCGGCCATTTCACACCATCGATCCGCTCATCCTTTCCACATCGCTTGCCGCACAGGTGCCGGACATCGGGTTCGTGGCGACCGTGTCCTCCACCTATAACTCGCCCTATAATTTTGCGAGACGAACGCAATCCATCGATATCGTCACGGGCGGTCGGCTGATCGTGAACATCGTCTCCTCCTTCAATCCGAACGTCGCCGCCAATTTCGGCAACGACCCGCTGCCGCCGCGCAATGAGCGATATGCCAAGGCCACGGAATTTCTCGATGTCGCGAAAAAGCTCTGGTCGAGCTGGGATCCGCGCCGCGAAGGCGAGATATCGGAAGACCGCTTCTGGGATGCGGCGACGGCCGAGACCATCGATCACGAGGGGCAATATTTTCATGTCAAAGGCCCGCTCAACGTCCCTCGTGGACCGCAGGGGCACCCCGTCATCGCCCAGGCGGGCGCTTCCGAGGGCGGCATCGATCTGGCGGCACGTCATGGCGAGATTATCTATTGCAACATATTGTCCCGTCCCGCCGGCCAGGCCTTTGGCAAAAAGGTCCGTGACCGCGCAGTGTCTTTCGGCCGCGATCCCTCCGGCATCCGCATCGTTCCCGGCCTCGTCGTCATTCTCGGCGAGACGCGCGAGGAAGCGCTGCGCAAACACGAACTCTACAGCGGAACCGGCTCGGAAGACGGTCTTCTGGCACGCTTCGCCAAGGAAAACGGTATCGATCCCCGCGATTTCGATCCCGATGCGAAACTGGATGGCGAGCGCTTCATTCCCGACCAGAACCGGCAATGGGCTGTCGGCATGGGGCTTGGCCTTTCCGAACTGCTGACCCATGAAAAGCTCACCGCCCGCGAGGCCGTGCGGCGCTCGGAGGGGCATCACCGGCTGCTGCTCGGCACAGCGGAAGAGGTGGCGGACGGCATCATCGATCTCTGGCAGGACGGAACGGTTGACGGCTACACATTGCAGCCGCCCCGTGCCCCTGACGATATCGCCGAATTCGTCGAACAAGTCGTGCCGGTGCTGCAAGACCGCGGCGTTTATCCGCGCGAATACGAAGGCACGACCATACGCGAGAGATACGACCTGCCTCAACCAAACTGACGCTGTTCGCCTCGTTCGCCATTCCCACGCTCGGCGCAGGAATGGCGACGTTGTGAACGCACTATTGAGCTGTTGCCACTTTCAAAACCGGCCTTTCGCCGGAAAGCTGCGGCAGCACAGATGCGAAATCCGTCACGATCTGGCGATAATCTTCCGGCTGGAATTCATAGGGCAGTTCCAGACGGAATTCCGAGACAAACGGCAGAACGGGGTCGCGCGACAGCTTCTCCAGAATTTCATCCGTCGTCCCGACAATATCAGGCAGAAAAAGCGTGCGGCGCGCACCATGCGGCGTATGCGTGCGCTTGTCGCGCTCGGCCGCAAACTCCGCATAACGGCGGCGTGTCGAAGGGCTGGCACTGTCCGTCGGTAAAATCACGCGGCCAAGGGCGACGCGCGGCTGGCGCTCATGCGCCCATTCCTGCCGGAACCGGGCAACGAGGGCCGCCTGCGCCGTCAGAAAATCATCGGTATTTTCACCGCTGACGATATTGCCGGTCAGCAGATTGAATCCCGCCTTCCCCGCCCAGCGAGCGGAATTCTGCGATCCGCCGCCATACCACAGCCGGTCGGTCAACCCCTTGGCGAAGGGCCGAAGGCGCGGCACCTGCGCGCCCGCTGCATTGCCCGCCTCCGTTTCGCTGGACAGCGGTTCTGATCTCAAGGCCCTGGCGAGCTTCTCGGCGCGGGCATGGCTGTAATCCGCATCGGGCGCCGTATCGACATAATCCGAAATCAGATGGGCGAAGGGCGGCGCGCCGACAGAGACGCCGACATTCAACCGTCCGTGTGACAGCACATCCACGGTGGCGAGATCTTCCGCCAGCCTGAAAGGGTTTTCATAACCCAGTTGAATGACGGCGGTGCCGAGGCCAATCCGCTTGGTGCGCTGCGACGCCGCCGCGAGAAAGGTGGCGGCCGAGGACACGCCGCGTTCCAGATGGCGCTGGCGGACCCAGGCGCTATCATAACCCAGCGCCTCGCCGGCTTCGAAAAGCTGCAGAGTTTCCTCCAGCCCCTGCGCAGGATCATCATCGTGATAGTTGCCGGGAACCAGAAAAGCAAAATGCGAGATATGGGAAATAGGCATGGTGTGCATCCGGGAATGTTTGTTGAGGCATGATGAAGCTCAGACAGCGCAGGTGCGGCCATCATCCTGTACCGCGCATACCCAAGCAGAATGCACGATGACCGGCATCGCTGGCGCGGCATGGTCTTTTATAGTCCCGGCGATTTTTGAAAGATCGTTGCGCGATTCAGTAGTCTACTAAAATTATAGATTAATCCTCAAGGAGCGGTCGCTTTGTCCCCTCTCCATCCTTTTAAATACGCCGACGTATCGAGCGCCGCGCGAATGCCCTTGATTTTCCTCCCCAACATGTAATACAGATTATCATACATGTTGACAAATAATGCATACATGTATGACATTGCAGCCATCACGAACGCTGCGATACCTGCATGAGGGAGGAATTATGATCATCACCGACGTCGAGGTCCGTGTTTTCCGCACGACGACCCGTCGGCACTCGGACAGTGCCGGTCACGCACATCCGGGTCCGGCGCATCAGGTGGAACAGGCCATGCTGACCATCCGCACGGAAGACGGGCAAGAAGGCCATTCCTTCACAGCGCCGGAAATCGTTCGCCCGCATGTCATCGAAAAATTCGTCAAGAAGGTGCTGATCGGCGAGGATTATCGCGACCGGGAACGCCTTTGGCAGGACCTTGCTCACTGGCAACGCGGCTCGGCGGCGCAGCTGACGGACCGCACGCTGGCGGTGGTGGACTGCGCGCTCTGGGACCTTGCCGGTCGCAGCCTCGGACAACCTGTATACAAGTTGATCGGCGGTTATCGCGACAAGGTGCTCGCCTATGGCTCGATCATGTGCGGGGACGAGCTGGAAGGCGGCCTAGCAACGCCTGAAGACTACGGCCGGTTTGCCGAAACGCTGGTGAAGCGCGGTTACAAGGGCATCAAGCTTCACACCTGGATGCCGCCCGTCAGCTGGGCGCCGGATGTGAAGATGGACCTCAAGGCCTGCGCGGCCGTGCGCGAAGCGGTCGGGCCCGATATCCGCCTGATGATCGACGCCTTTCACTGGTATTCCCGCACCGATGCGCTGGCATTGGGACGTGGCCTTGAAAAGCTCGGCTTCGACTGGATCGAAGAGCCGATGGATGAGCAGTCGCTCTCCTCCTACAAGTGGCTCGCCGACAATCTCGATATTCCCGTCGTCGGCCCGGAAAGTGCTGCTGGCAAGCACTGGCACCGCGCAGAATGGATCAAGGCCGGCGCCTGCGATATTCTTCGCACCGGCGTCAACGACGTCGGCGGCATCACGCCGGCGCTCAAGACCATGCATCTGGCCGAAGCCTTCGGCATGGAATGCGAGGTGCATGGCAATACGGCCATGAACCTGCATGTGGTCGCCGCCACCAAGAATTGCCGCTGGTACGAGCGCGGCCTCCTGCATCCCTTCCTCGAATATGATGACGGCCACGACTATCTGAAGTCTTTGTCCGACCCAATGGACCGCGATGGGTTCGTTCACGTTCCCGACCGACCGGGCCTTGGCGAGGATATCGATTTCGATTTCATCGACAACAACCGGGTGAGATAAGGCTATGAAAACCGTGCTCGCCTTTGGAGACAGCCTCACCTGGGGCGCAGACCCGGCAACGGGTCTCCGCCACCGGCCTGAGCATCGCTGGCCGGAGGTGCTGGAGGCAAAGCTTTCCGGAATGGCGAAGGTTCATGCCGAAGGACTTGGCGGACGCACCACCTGTTATGACGACCATGCCGGCCCGGCCTGCCGCAATGGCGCACGGGCGCTTGAAGTCGCGCTTTCGTGCCACATGCCGCTTGATCTCGTCATCGTCATGCTCGGCACCAACGACATCAAGCCGGTGAATGGCGGTCGCGCGGAAGCCGCCGTTTCGGGCATGCGGCGGCTGGCGCAAATCGTCGAGACCTTCATCTACAAGCCGCGAGATGCAGTGCCTAAGCTTCTGATCGTCGCGCCACCGCCCTGCGTCGCGGGCCCCGCCGGAGAACCGGCGGGCGGCCGCGATATCGGACAATCACTACGGCTTGCGCCGCTCTATCACAAACTCGCCGCCGAACTTGGGCATCACTTCTTTGATGCCGGATCGGTCGCCAGCGCCTCGCCAGTGGATGGCGTGCATCTGGAAGCGCTGGCAACGGCCGCAATCGGCCGGGCGCTCGCCGCTCCGGTCAGAGACATTCTTGGCTGATCACACGAAGCCTGTGGAGGAACAGGCGCGCGGATCGAAACGTGGAAGGCCGTATGAACCGGCCGTATGGGAGGAAAAATGAGACATTTTCTTGCAACCGCAGCCCTCGGTGCACTGCTGATCGGCGCCGTGCCGCTCAGCGTCTTTGCCGAAACGCCGAAGGACCAGCTCATCGTCGCCACGACCATGAGCAATATCCTGACCCTTGATCCAGCCGCCATTACCGGCCGCGAGACGGTGCAGGTTCTGAATAATATCTACGACACGCTGGTCGTGCTTTCGCCCAAAGACCGCAGCGTCCAGCCCCGCCTTGCCGAACGTTGGGAAATCGCCGAGGATCGGAAATCGATCCGCTTCCACCTGCGGGCCGACGCCAAGTTCGCGTCGGGCAACGCCGTGACGGCAAAGGACGTGGCTTGGAGCCTGAAACGTCTGCTCGCCCGCAATCTGGCGCAATCGTCTTTCCTCAAAACGCGCGGTTTCAAGCTGGAGGATGCCGACAAGCTTTTCGTCGCCGAAAACGACCAGACCTTCGTGCTTAATATTCCGAAGCCTGATGATCCCAACCTGCTGCTGATGATCCTTGCACAGAATGGGCCCGGCTCGATCATCGACAGCCAGACGGCGCTTGCCAACGAAAAGGACGGCGATCTCGGTGGCGCGTGGCTGACGCTCAATTCGGCGGGCTCCGGCCCGTTCAAGCTGACCCAGTGGAAATCCAACGAATATATCATTCTCACCCGCAACGACGATTACTGGGGTGAAAAAGCCAAGATGAAGCGCGTCCTGATGCGCCATCTGCCGGAATCGCAATCGCAGCGGCTGATGCTGGAAAAGGGCGATATCGATGTCGCCTATTCCCTGCAGGCGCCGGACCTGAAGTCGCTCGAAGCCGACAAGACCATCGCCATCGAATCCACACCCGGCTCCGGTTTTTATTACCTCAGCGTTTCGATGAAGGACGAGCGCTTTGCGAACAAGAAAGTGCGCGAAGCCCTGCGTTACCTGATCGACTACGACGGTCTCGACAAGGCGGTCATGCCCTATTACGGCAAGCTGCATCAGCGCTCTCTCAGCACCGGTGTGATGGGCGCGCTGCCGGATCAGGGCTACAAGCTCGATATCGCAAAAGCCAAGGCGCTTCTGGCTGAAGCCGGTTATCCAAACGGTTTCAAGACGACGTTGCGCGTGCTCTCGGAAGACCCCTTCATGAAAGCGGCAACGGCCATCCAGAACACACTGGCCCAGGCCGGCATCCAGGCCGAACTGATCAGCGGTTCCGGCGACCAGATTTACGGCGCCATGCGCGAGCGCAACTTCGAACTGCTTCTCGGCCGCGGCGGCGGCGGTCAGCAGCCGCATCCGGACAACAACCTGCGCTCCATCGCCTATAATCCGAACAATGCGGACGACGCCAAGCTCACCAACTATCAGAGCTGGCGCACGAGCTTCTTCGATGAAAAGCTGAACAAGATGATCGAGGAAGCCCTTGTCGAGCGCGACGTGGCGAAACAGACGAAGCTCTACGAGGACCTTCAGGCCTATATGGACGAAATCGTCATGTCCATTCAGCCATTTTCCGAAGTCGTCGACACCGCCGCTTTCCGCAGCGACATCAAGGGTATGATCGTCAGCCCATGGCTCTCGCGCTTTGAAGAGGTGAGCAAGGAGCGGTGATCGGCTGCCATATCTGCGATTAGGAAAAGGCGCGGCTAACCCCGCGCCTTTTTGCTGTAGTGAAGCTCCATTCACCCAAGGTGTTAGGCGCAAGCGAAGCCTCCGCACTCCGTAACGCCGGACGAGATCCGGGGTCTTGTGTGAGCAGCCCAAGCGCAGTTGGCGGCCCGCCCTCCCGCCGTAGCCATCCAAAAAAATTGCCCGGCACTGAAGGCCGGGCGAGGAAGGAGGATTTTATTATTCGTGATGCCCCGGAGGAGGACGATCACGCTTTGGGAGGTGTCATGCGCCTTCATATTCCAGCGAGGCACCGATCAGTTCGCGCGCATAGGGATGTGTCGCGCCATTGCCGGCGATTGCCTCACGCGGCAGGATTTCGGTGATTTCGCCGCGCAGCATCACGGCGAAGCGGTCGCACATGTGGTCGACCACGGCGAGATCGTGCGTCACCATGATATAGGTGAAGCCGCGCTCTTCGCGCAGGCGCTGCAACAGGTTGAGGATTTCGGCCTGCACCGAAACATCGAGCGCCGAGGTCGGCTCGTCGAGCAGAAGCAGCGACGGTTCAAGGATCAGCGCACGCGCAATCGCCACGCGCTGCCGCTGGCCGCCGGAAAGCTGATGCGGGAAGCGGTCCAGGAACGACACGGGCAGACCGACATCCGTAATTACCTTGCGCATGCGCTCTTCACGATCGCCCAGTTTATGGATGGCAAGCGATTCTCCGAGAACGGTGCGCACCGACTGGCGCGGATGCAGTGAACCATAGGGATCCTGAAACACCATCTGCAACGTGCGGCATCGCTCGATCAGCGGCATGTCGCGAACCGACTTTCCATTGATGAGGATTTCGCCGCTCCAGAAATCATTCAGCATCGACACGCAGCGCAACACTGTTGATTTGCCCGAACCGCTTTCACCGACTAGACCGAAACACTCGCCCGGCTCGACGCGAAAGGACACCGAAGGCAGCACTTTCAGCGCCGTGTGGCCGCTGCCGAAGGTGATTGAGAGATCGCGGGTTTCAACGGAAACGGCCATTATACTTTCTCCTCCAGCCATTCGGGGCGGCGATCCAGCACCGCAAGTGGCGCACGCGTGCCGCCAATCCGCGGCTGCGCCGCGAGCAGGCCGCGCGTGTAGGGGTGCTGCGCTTGATCGAGGTCGCGCGCGGCAAGCGTTTCCACCACCCGGCCGGCATACATGATGAGTACCCGGTCGCAGAAATTGCGCACGAGATTGAGGTCGTGGCTGATCATGATGAGACCGATGCCTCTATCCCGAACGAGGCCATCGAGAATATTCAGAACCTGCAGCCGCACCGTCACATCCAGCGCAGAGGTCGGCTCGTCGGCAATGACCAGATCAGGATCGGCAAGCAGCATCATCGCAATCATGACGCGCTGGCCCATGCCACCGGAAATCTCGTGCGGATATTGCTCGTAGACGCGCGCGGCGTCGCGGATTTTGACCGCATCGAGCATGGCGAGCGCCTTTTCCCGGGCTTCCGATTTCGACGCCTTGAAATGGCGCAGATAGGTCTCCGTCACCTGATCGCCGACACGGCGGATGGGATTGAGGGAGAATTTTGGATCCTGAAGGATCATCGACATGCGCCGTCCGCGAACCTTCAGCATCTCCTTCTCGCTGAGCGACAGAAGATCGAGGCCATCAAAATCAAGCTTGTCGGCCGTTATCGTCGCCGATGGCAGGAGGCGCAGCAAGGCCCGGCCGACGGTGGACTTGCCCGAGCCGCTTTCGCCGACAATGCCGAGACGCTCCCGGCCAAGGGTGAAGGAGATGCCGCGCACGGCCTCGGTGGGCGAGCCGCCATAACGGATGCGAAGATTTTCGACGTCGAGGATTGGTTTTTCCATGGCCCTATTTCCGGTTCATCTGCTTCGGATCGAGCGCATCCCGCAGGCCGTCACCCAGAAGGTTGAAGGCGAGGCTGACGGAAAGGATCGCAACGCCGGGGAAAGTGACGAGCCACCAGCTGTCGAGCATGTAACGGCGTCCGGTCGCGATCATCGCGCCCCATTCAGGCAGGGGCGGCTGCGCGCCAAGGCCGAGGAAGCCGAGGCCTGCGGCGGTCAGAATGACGGTCGCCATATTCAGCGTCAGACGGATCAGGACCGAAGGCAGGCACATGGGCATGATCGATTTTATGATGATGCGCAGCGGCGAAGCACCCTGCAGCCTTGCGGCGGCAATGTAGTCCGCCTTGCGGAATGTCATTGCTTCGGCGCGTGCGAGCCGCGCGATCGGCGGCCATGAGGTGAGCGCGATCGCGATGATCGCATTGTTGAGGCTGGGTCCGAGCGCGGCCACGAAGGCGAGCGACAGGATGAGGCTCGGGAACGACAGGAAAATATCCGTGATGCGCATCATCACCGTATCGAACTTGCCGCCGAGATAACCGGAGGCCGTGCCGACCAGCAGACCGACCGGACCGACAATGATCGACACCAGCGAGATGATGGTCAGCGTGATGCGCGCGCCCCACAGAAGGCGACTGTAAATATCGCGTCCAAGCTCGTCCGTGCCGAAGAAATGGCCGTTACCGGGCGGCTGCAGCGTCTTGGCGAGATCCTGCACGTAAGGATCATGCGTCGCAAGCCAGGGCGCGAAAATCGCCGCGATGACGAGAAGCAGCAATATCACCAGGCCGAAGGCCGATGTCGGGCTTTTCAGCAGGAAGACAATGATGTTCTTCAGCGCGTTCAAAGGCACGGGAAGACGCAAGGAAGTTTCAGCACGAGCCGTCATCAGCGGGTCCTCGGATCGAAAAAGCGGTACAGAATGTCGGACAGGAGATTGAGCCCGATGAAGATGACGCCGACGATAAGCACGCAGGTCATCACGGCATTCATGTCGCCGATGATAAGATTGCTGGTGAGATATTGGCCGAAGCCCGGCCAGGCGAAGACGGTCTCGATAAGGACAGCGCCTTCCAGCAGTGAGCCGTAAGCAAGGGCAATGATGGTGACGAGCTGCACGCGGATATTGCCGAAAGCATGCAGCCACACCGTCTGGCGTTGCGACAGGCCTTTGACGCGCGCAGTCGTCACATATTCCTGGCCCAGCTGGTCGAGCATGAAGCTGCGCGTCATGCGGGTGATATAGGCCGACGATGAATAACCAAGCAGAGCGGCGGGCAGGATGAGGTGATTGATGGCCGACCAGAAGACTTCCATATCGCCCGCCAGCAGGCTGTCGATGAGCAGGAAGCCCGTTCGTTCCTCCACGAGGCCGATATAGAACTGGTCCATGCGGCCACCGCCGCCGACAAGCCCGAGATGAGCGTAAAAAACGATCAGCGCAATCATACCGGTCCAGAAAATCGGCATGGAATGGCCGAACAGGCTGAGCACCCGGACCAAATGGTCCTGCCAGCGGTCTTTCTTGACGGCGGCATAAACCCCCATGGGAATCCCGAGGCCGGCACCGATCAGGATCGCGAAGGACGCAAGCTCCATCGTCGCCGGCATGACGCGTATGATATCCTGGATGACGGGCTGGCCCGTGCGGATCGAGGTTCCGAAATCGCCGGTGAACACATCGCCGAGATAATAGATGAATTGTTGCCAGAGCGGACGGTCGAAACCGAGCGCATGGTAAACCTGCTCATAGGTTTCGCGGGTCGCGTCCTCGCCGACGATGGCCCGCACCGGATCAGCGGGCATCAGGCGGCCGATGAAAAAGGTCAGCAGCAGCAATCCGAGCAGCGTGACCGCAATACTTCCGATCTGGCCGGACAGGCCATACAGCGAAAGGCGTCTTTTTGGCATGGTTCCTCCCTTGCCAGAAGTCGATTGCACAAAATAACAAAGGCGCAATCCTGTCTGACAACTATTCGCAAGTTGTCACAGGTGTGGAGAGCTGTCAAGCATATGCCGATAAAATTGGTCCTGCGGCAGGCTTGGAAAATGAGTGAAGCAGGCAACAACGCTGCCTTTCAAGACCGAGATTTCATCCGAAATCCAGCGGTTCTTTGCTTTGCCGGAGAAAGGAATCACACATATTGCCGCGATGACAAAAGCCTGTATTCTTCGCTTCGAACTGCCTGTGGAGATGCCGGTCCGGCACCGGCATATCTCCTGCTTCACCGGGGAGGAAGACATGGCGGAAATGACACTTCTGGCATTTGCGATAGTTGCCTTTATCGGTATTGCCACACCTGGCCCGACGGTTTTGCTGGCGCTTGCGAATGGCTCGCGTTTCGGGGTTCGCCGCGCCTTTACAGGTATGGCCGGCGCGGTGCTGTCAGATTTCGTCCTGATCGGCGCGGTTGCACTGGGATTGGGAGCATTGCTCGCCGCCTCGGAGTTCTGGTTCGGCGTCGTCAAATGGGTCGGCGTTTGTTATCTCGCCTTCCTGGGCGTCATGCTTTTGCGCTCCAGAGGCTCGCTCGATGGCGCTCTTCAATCGGCAGACACTTCCGGGGCCACTTCCGCCCGCTCGATTTTCCTCAAAAGCTTCCTTGTGGCCGTGACCAACCCCAAGGGATATCTGTTCTTTTCGGCTTTCCTGCCGCAATTCATCGATCCGGCAGCACCGCAGATCCAGCAATATGCGGTGCTTGCGCTGGTTTTTGCCGGCATCGATTTCATCGTCATGTTCGGATATGCCCTGCTGGGCTCGCAGGCCGTCAGACTGTTGCGGAAGTCAGGGGCGTTATGGCTCGACCGCATTTGCGGCGGCGCACTTTTGACGCTTGCCGCCTCTCTGGCTTTCTACCGACGGGCGAGCGCTTAACCTGCTGAGAAAGCTGAAATTTCCTAGTTATTCAGCGGCTGTACGGGAGCGCAAAAGCACCTTGTAGCGCTCAAGACTACCGCGCAGATGCGCCGCCATATATTGGCGGGCAGCATCGGCATCGCCTTCGATGATGGCGTCAACGATCTTCGCATGCTCCTCCTGGAGATGAAGATTGTAGTCCTTCGGACGGGAACCGGGCGCCGCCCCCTGTAATTCGCCACGCGGGATGATGCCGGAGCGGATGAGTTGAAGAAACTCGGGGAATCGCCTGTTCTGCGTCGCCTGTGCAATGGCCAGATGGAACTCGAAATCGGCATCCCGCGTCGGCAACCCGGCGGCGAGACAGTCGCCAACGCGCCGATGCGCATCGACAATCGACTCCACCTGCACGGCGGAACGGCGCGATGCCGCAAGCCCGGCGGACTCAACTTCGAAGACGGTGCGCAATTCCAGCAGTTCGATTACCGAGGAGATCCGCCCCACGGCGAGATCATTGAAAGGCACTTCCTTGGCCGGCTTCACCTCAATGGCAAAAACGCCCGCTCCCTTGCGGGCCTCAACGAGACCATCCGCGCGCAGAATGGCGATGGCCTCCCGTACCACGGTGCGGCTGACGGAATATTCGCGTGTCAGCGCGCTCTCACTCGGGAGACGGTCGCCGGGACGGAACACGCCTTCAGACAAATCCCGCCGCAATGCGGAGCTGATTTTCGCCGCGAGCGATATTCCCGGCTTCGTGCTGCTCTCAACGTCCATTCCGGCCCACCTGTTTTAAACTTGTCTGGCATGTTAGCAAACACCCGCCACATTGCAAGGGCCGCGCTTCTCGCACCAAACTCGTTGCGAAGCGGCAATGTCGCAACAGCGGGATTTGCCCTCAGGCGGCCACCATGGCCGAACCGCTGGAAAAGCGGTTTCTGTACTCGCCCGGCGAGAGGCCGAGAATACGGTGAAATACACGACGGAAGGCAGCGGCATCCTCGTATCCCACCGACCAGGCGATCTGGTCTACCGAACGACGGGTGAATTCCAGCAGTTCCCGCGCCTTGCCGACACGAAGATGCTGGACATATTCGATAGGTTTCATACCGGTGGCGGCCTTGAAGCGGCGAAGGAAGGTTCGCTCCTCAAGCCCGGCATGTGCGGCCATATCGGAGACACTGGTCGCCCGCCCGGCGCGCGCCTGCAGCCAGTGCTGTACCTTCAGGATCGGCTCGTCGCCATGCGTCAACCGCGGCGCAAAACTGCTGTAATGTCGCTGCTCCCGACCGGAGGGGTCTATCAGCAGGAATTTACCGGTCTCGATCATCACCGAAGGCCCAAGCAGCCGGTCAACAATGCGCAGACCAAGATCGGTCCATGCCATCAGCCCACCCGCAGTGATGATATCGCCGTCTTCGATGACGATCTTGTCTATCTCCAGGCGGATATCGGGAAAGCGCTCGCGAAACCGTTCTGCAAACAGCCAGTGGGTCGTGGCCGGGCGGCCGGCCAAAAGACCTGTCGCAGCGACGATAAAGGAACCGCCGCAACTGGCGGCCAGCGTCGCGCCCTGCGCATGCCGGTCCAGCAGCCAGCGGGCATAGGGCCCGGCCTCGTCGATTTCGGCTGGCCCGGTCAGCCGGCCGGGTACGACGAAGATATCGGGATGCCCCGGCCTGCCCGGCTCGGTGTCATGACAGCGGGAAAACTCACCGCCCTCACCCATGCTCCAGTGGCTGACGCGCAGTTTCGGCCCACCACGATCCTCTGAGAAGACCGACGCGATGGCAAAAAGATCCGTGATGCCGTGCACCATGGCGACCTGACAGTCCCGGTAGAGAACCAGACCGACTTCCCGCGCACTTCCCGCAACACCCGCCATGCCCCACATCCCCGTTTTGTCAGTTTCGGCTCGTTTTCTGTCAGAAGCGCCAATCCAGCCCCGGCTGTCTCCAGAGTATCTCTATTCCCACGGGACGCAAGCAAACCACCCGCAACAGGAGAGAGAGCCATGACAACGATAGTCACCAGAGACGGAACGCACATCTTCTACAAGGACTGGGGTTCGAAAGACGGCCAGCCCATCATCTTTTCCCACGGCTGGCCGCTCAGTGCCGATGCATGGGACGCGCAGATGGTATTCTTTGCCAATAACGGTTTCCGCACCATCGCCCATGATCGCCGCAGCCACGGCCGCTCCGACCAGGTCTGGCACAACAACACCATGGATCAATATGCTGACGATCTGGCCGAGCTAATCGAACAGCTCGATCTTCACGACATCATTCTCGTCGGCCATTCCACCGGCGGCGGCGAGGTGACGCGCTATACTGGCCGCCATGGTACGGCCCGCGTCGCCAGGATCGCCCTCATCGGCGCAGTACCGCCGCTGATGCTGAAGACGGAAAGCAATGCCATCGGCCTGCCGATCGATGTTTTCGACGGCATCCGCAAGGGTACCTACGACAATCGCAGCCAGTTCTTCAGGGATCTGACCATTCCTTTCTACGGCTATAACCGTGAAGGTGCTGTGATTTCTGAAGGTATTCGCGACGAGTTCTGGCGGCAGGGCATGATGGGCGGCCTCAAGGGCCAGCTCGACAGCATCCGCGCCTTTTCGGAAAGCGATTTCCATCAGGACCTGAAGGCTTTCGACAAGCCAACGCTCGTACTGCACGGCGACGACGACCAGATCGTGCCGATCGGCGCTTCGGCGCTCTCCACGGTCAAGATCGTCAAACATGCGACCCTCAAGGTCTATGAGGGCGCCGACCATGGACTGACACAGACCCATCAGGACCGGTTCAACGCCGACCTTCTTGCTTTCATCAACGCCTGAAACCATCAGACAAAGGAAACACGGGACATGACACAGAATACGTTTCTCATCACCGGCGCGTCCGATGGCATTGGCGCTGTTTATGCCGAGCGCCTGGCAAAACGCGGCCACGATCTTATCCTCGTGGCGCGACGCGCCGAAAAGCTGAAGGCGCTGGCCGAGCGGCTGGAAAAGGATCACCAGATCGCTGTCGAGGTTCTGGCAGCAGACCTTTCACGGGCGGAAGACCTCGAAAGGGTAGAGGCACGGCTGCGCGAGGACCGGCGGATCACCGGTCTCGTCAACAATGCCGGTATTGCCGGAGACGGCGCTATCACGGAACTGGACCCGGCCCATGTCACGACGATGATCAATCTCAATATCCTTGCCGTCACCCGGCTTGCAGCGGCGATCGCACCGCGTCTTGCAGCAGATGGAAAGGGCACGATCATCAATATCACCTCGGTCACGGCCTTGATGCCGGCGGCATTTACCGCCGTTTATCCGGCGACCAAAGCCTTTGTGCTTGCCTTCACCGAGGCGCTGCACGCGCAGCTTTCCCCTTCCGGCGTGCGGGTTCAAGGTGTCCTGCCGGGCATCACCCGCACGGCCATCTGGGAAGAGGAACGTCTCGACGCCATTCCCGCCGCCATGGTCATGGATGCTCACGAGATGGTGGATGCAGCCCTGGCCGGTCTTGATCTGGGCGAGACGCTGACCATTCCTTCCCTGCCGGATACGGCAGACCTTGAAAATTTTCTTGCGGCCCGCGCTGCATTGAGGCCCAATCTATCGCATGCACATGCCGCCAGCCGGTATCGTGCAACCCAAACTGAATAGAGGGAGACGCATCATGATCCTCGGACTGACCATTCCCCAATTCACGACATTGCACGTTGCCTTGAGCCTCATAGGCATTGTAACCGGATTGATCGCCCTGCCCGCTTATGCGGCAGGGCGATGGATGCCGCGCATGATGGCGCTGTTTCTCGTCACCACGCTCGCCACAACGCTCACCGGCTTCCTGTTTCCAATCGGCAACTTCACACCGGCACTCGGCGTCGGCATCATCTCGACCATCATTCTGGCGGTCGCGCTGGTCGCGCTTTACGGATACGGTCTCAATGGCAGGGCGCGAACTGTTTATTCGATTACCGCCACGATGGGCCTTTATCTGAATATGTTTGTGCTGATCGTTCAGTCCTTTCTCAAGGTCGAGGCACTGAACGCACTGGCTCCGAACGGCAACGAACCACCATTCCTTGTCGCTCAACTCGCCCTGCTTATTGCGGCAATCTGTCTTGGCTGGAAAGCGACGCGCCGCAAGCTTTTAGCCTGAAGCCAGCCCCCGCCCACACTCACCTGCGGGCTTCCCGGAAAAGCACACTTGCTCGATCCCCTTCGGGCAAGCTTGTGATTTCGTCGTGAACACAGGAAATCGCCGCCTCTGAAATTTTCTCTTCCGTCTGTTGCCGCCGAACAATATACATTATATGATAACGTATATTAATTTAGAACAACAGGAGAAACCGATGAGTGCCGTGAGAATCAACGAACGTCTGACGGTCGCAGGCCAGCCGGATATCTCCGACTTTTCATCGCTTTCCGATCAGGGCTACAAAAGCATCATCAATGCCCGGCCGGATGGCGAAGAGCCCGGCCAGCCGGGCAATGAACATGAAAAAAGCGCCGCCAATGCTGCGGGTCTTGCCTACAGTTTTATTCCGGTCAATGGCCCGACTATTACCGAAGCCGATATTCGTGCCTTTCAGCAGACGATGACCGAGGCAAAAGGCCCCGTATTCGCCCATTGCAAGGGTGGAGCTCGGGCGCTAACGCTTTATGTGCTTGGCGAAGCGCTGGACGGGCGCATGAAACAAAGCGAGATCGCGACTTTCGGCCAACAGCATGGTTTCGATCTTTCCGGCGCCGTCCGCTGGCTGGAGCGGCAGGCTGCGGCAAAGCCGCACGTCAAGGCTTTCTTCGATCCGAGCACATCGAGCGTGCAATATGTCGTTTCCGACCCCGCAACCCGGCGCTGCGCCATCATCGATCCGGTCTACGATTTCGACGAGAAATCGGGGGCGACCGGCACGGTGAATGCCGATGCCATTCTGGCCTATGTCAAGGAGCAAGGCCTGTCGGTGGAATGGGTTCTGGACACGCATCCGCATGCCGACCATTTTTCCGCCGCGCACTATCTCAGCCAAAGAACCGGCGCGAAAACGGCAATCGGCGCCAAGGTCACCGGTGTGCAGCGGCTGTGGCAGGAGAAATATAACTGGCCCGATCTTGAAACAGACGGCTCGCAATGGGACCGGCTGTTTGAAGCGGGAGACCGGTTCAACATCGGCTCGCTGGAAGCTCGCGTGCTGTTTTCACCCGGACATACGCTTGCCTCCGTAACCTACGTGGTGGGCGACGCCGCATTCGTGCATGACACTCTTTTCATGCCTGATTCCGGCACGGCGCGCGCCGATTTTCCAGGCGGCAGCGCCAGAGAACTCTGGGCATCCATTCAGGAGATTCTCGCCCTTCCCGACGAAACGCGGCTTTTCACCGGACACGACTATCAACCCGGTGGCCGCGCGCCCAAATGGGAAAGCACTGTTGGAGAACAGAAACGCGGCAATCCGCATCTGGCTGGCATGACAGAGGAAGGCTTCATCCAGCTGCGTGAGGCGCGGGATCGCACCTTGCCGATGCCGAAGCTCATTCTGCACGCCTTGCAGGTCAATATCCGTGGCGGGCGCCTGCCTGAGCCGGAGGCCAATGGCAAACGTTATCTGAAGTTCCCGCTTGACGTGCTGGGGGGCAGCACATGGTAAAGGAAAACATGCGGAAACAGATACCTGATATCACCGAAATCCCGCTTGCCGAGATGGAGGAACGCGCAGTCGAGGTCGCCATACTCTTGAAGACACTTGCCCATCCCGCGCGGCTGATGCTCGCCTGCACGCTGGCGCAGGGGGAGTTTTCTGTTGGCGAGCTGGAAGCCAAGCTGGATATCCGCCAGCCCACACTTTCCCAGCAACTTGGGGTTTTGCGTGAGGCGGGCGTTGTTGAAACGCGGCGCGAGGCCAAACAGATCTTCTACCGGTTAACCGAGGAAAAAGCGGCGCAGCTGATCGAGGCTCTCTATACCATCTTCTGTGCGCCGGAGGAAAACCCGTGACAGCCTATTGGCCCTCTCTATTCGGCGGTATGCTGCTCGGCCTCGCGAGTATTCTTCTGTTTCTCTTTAACGGCCGCATCGCCGGTATCAGCGGCATCCTGGGCAATGTGCTCGGCAAGGAACGGCGCTTGACGGATGTGGCCTTCGTCGCAGGTTTGCTGACAGGCCCGTATCTTTACGCCGCCGCATTCGGCCGCTTTCCCGCGCTCACCATATCTGCACCCTGGCCGCTGATCGTCATTGCTGGGCTGCTGGTGGGGTTCGGTACGCGCATGGGATCCGGCTGCACATCCGGCCATGGCATCATGGGTCTTGCTCGATTTTCCCGGCGCTCCATCACCGCCACTGCCATCTTCCTGATCACCGGTATCCTTGCCGCTACGATAACCGGAGCGCTGTCATGAAAAATCAGGTCATGGCGCGTTTCGTGGTGGCACTTGCGGCCGGGGCACTGTTCGGATTTGGCCTCTCCCTGTCCGGCATGATCGATCCTGCCCGCGTTTCAGGCTTTCTCGACGTGGCAAGCGGCCATTGGGATCCGAGCCTGATGTTCGTTCTCGGCGGTGCGGTTTTGGTCGCCGTGCCGGGCGTTCTGTTGTGCCGTTTCCTTGCCAAACCAGTTCTCAGTGCTGAATTTCACCTTGCCGCCAAAACTCGGGTCGACGCGCCGTTGGTTGTGGGCTCGGCTATTTTCGGCGCAGGCTGGGGGTTTGCCGGTTTCTGCCCCGGCCCGGCGATATCGGCGCTTGCTCTCGGCCTAATGCCGGTCATTCTCTTCGTTTGCGCCATGATCGCCGGCATGCTCGTTCACGACCGAATCTACGCCAAACGGTAGGCATTTCCGCCTTGCCTGGACATGCGCGAGAGCAGCAGGCTCTCGCGCATCATCGCTGGATTACAGGTCGATCAGGCTTTTGCCCGTCATTTCCGCAGGCAGCGGCACATTCATCAATTGCAGCAGCGTGGGAGCGACATCGGCAAGGATACCGTCATGCAGCTTCGCGCCTTCAGGTCCGCCGAACAGGATCACCGGCACCGGATTGGTGGTGTGCGCGGTGTGCGGGCCACCAGTTACCGGGTCAACCATGGTTTCACAATTACCGTGGTCGGCAATCACCAGCATGGCGCCGCCAACCTTTTCCAGAGCGGCAACGACTGCGGCGAGCCCCCGGTCCACGGCTTCGCAAGCCTTGATCGCGGCTTGCAGATCGCCGGTATGGCCCACCATGTCGGGATTGGCGTAATTGGTGACGATGAGATCGTAACCCTTGCCGATCGCCTCGACGAATTTCTCCGTCACCTCAGGCGCGCTCATTTCCGGCTGCAGATCGTAGGTCGCAACCTTGGGAGACTTCGGCATGAAGCGGTCTTCGCCCACTTCAGGTTCTTCCTTGCCACCATTCAGGAAGAAAGTGACATGCGGATATTTTTCCGTCTCGGCCAGTCGGAACTGCCGCAGACCCTGCTTGGCAACCCACGCGCCCAACGTATTTTCGATATCGCGCTTAGGGTAAGCCGTCGTCATGAAGGTCGCATGTTTGGTGGAATATTCCACCATGCCAAGCAGCGCCGAAAGCACTGGCTTTTCACGGACAAACCCGTCGAAATCATCCGCACCGATAGCAAGCAGGATTTCACGAGCGCGGTCGGCACGGAAATTCAGGCAGAAGAGACCGTCGCCCGATTTGAAGCCTTCGTAACCATCGATGACCGTTGGCAGGATGAATTCGTCCGTAACATCATTTTTGTAGCTTGCGGCAACGGCGCTCACCGCGTCCGGCGCATGTTCGCCCCGGCCGAGAACCATGGCGTCATAGGCCTTTTCAACACGCTCCCAGCGATTATCGCGGTCCATCGCATAATAACGGCCGATCACCGTGCCAATGCTGGCGCCTTGCGGCAGGCTTGCCGCAAATGCGGCGACGAAGCCTTCCGCGGACTGCGGCGCGACATCGCGACCATCGGTGATGGCGTGCACGACGACCTTCAAACCCAGATCGGTCAGCAGCTTCACCGCCGCCCGACCGTGGACGATGTGGCCGTGAACGCCGCCATCGGAAACGACGCACATCACATGCGCCACGCCGCCCGCAGCCTTCACCTTGGCGGCGAAATCGAGCATCGCAGCGTTCCTGAAAAAGCTGCCGTCTTCGATAGCCAGATCGATCTGGCCAAGATCCATGGCGACGATGCGACCGGCGCCGATATTGGTGTGTCCAACTTCCGAATTGCCCATTTGCCCGGTGGGCAGGCCGACATTCGGGCCGAAGGTGGTCAGCCGCGCATTCGGGCAGGTGGCGAAAAGCCGATCCATGGTGGGCGTGTTTGCCAGTACCGGCGCATTGCTGGACGTGTCCTCGCTCAGTCCCCAGCCATCGAGAATAGTCAGGACAACGGGTTTGGGAGTGCTCATGAAAGGACCTTCTTCTTCATTCGGTTGCCGACGAACAGCGAAGCGCTGGGCACCGGAGCGCCCCCGTCCGCCACTATGATCATGATGAGAAAACACGCTTCTCGTTCTTTCTCTTCTATACTCGAAGATCGCGAACGCAAGCCTATACCGACACCGAAACAGTTCCGTGAAGCTGAAGTGCTTCACGGAAGAAAATCCTTTTCGAACGAAGCTCAGCCGTCGATGAAGATCAGCGCCGGCTTTTCCAGCAGCGCCTTGATGGCCTGAATGAAGACGGCGGCATCCCAGCCGTCGACGACTCGGTGATCGAAGCTGGAGGAGAGGTTCATCATCTTGCGCGGCACGAAACCGCTGCCATCCCAGACCGGTCGCGTCACGATCTTGTTCACGCCGATGATCGCCACCTCCGGGTGATTGATGATGGGCGTCGAAACGATACCGCCAAGGGGGCCAAGCGAGCTGATTGTGATGGTGGACCCCGTCAACTCGTCCCGTTGCGCGGCGCCGGTGCGCGCCGCCTCGGCCACGCGCACAACTTCAGCAGCACACTCCCAAAGGCCGAGCGCTTCCGTGTGGCGAACGACCGGGACCATCAGCCCCGTAGGTGTCTGCGTGGCTATGCCGATATGCACCGCTTCGTAGTGACTGACGACCCCTTTTTCGTCATCGAAGGTGGCATTCATGCCGGGATGATCGGCGACCGTTTTCACAAGTGCGCGCATCAGGAACGGCAGGATCGTCAGTTTCGGCTGTCCTGACCGGCGGTTGCCATTCATGGTCGTGCGCAAATCCTCCAGATCGGTCACGTCGATTTCCTCGACATAGGTGATGTGGGGAATGCGGGAGACAGAAAGCGTCATCTTCTCGGCGATCTTGCGCCTAAGCCCTGTCACCTTCACCTCTTCGACAGCGCTATCGCGGGAAGCTATCGGCGCAGCGGGCCGCTCAGATTGCGACCGTGCGGTCAGAAATGTATCGAGATCGGCGTGGGTGATATGCCCGTCCGGCCCTGTTCCCCTCACTTGTCCGAGATCGATATCGAGATCGTCGGCGCGCTGGCGAACGGCTGGCGACGCCAGAGGTTTATGGTGTTCCACCTCAGGGGAAGGCGGCGCATCCTGTATTTCGCGGGCGGGCTGGATTTCAGCCGCTGGCGGCTCTTCCGTCATGTCGGATGGCGCTTCCGGCTCGGTCACATCCGCGGGGGCAGCAGCAACAGCGGAGGCATTGGTTTCGATGCGCACCAGCGGCGCCTTAACCGCCACCGTATCACCCACCTCCGCTGCCAACCATGTGACGACGCCCGCAACCGGCGATGGGATTTCAACCGTCGCCTTGTCGGTCATCACAGCGGCCAGCACCATATCCTCGTGCACGGGATCGCCGGGTTTGACATTCCATTCCACCAGTTCGGCTTCCGCAACACCTTCGCCGACATCAGGCATAGTGATAACAAATTCCGCCATCTTCAGGCCTCCATGACTTCGACGAGAGCGCGCCCGACGCGGGCCGGCCCCGGAAAATAATCCCACTCCTGCGCGTGGGGATAAGGCGTATCCCAACCAGCCACACGGACGACCGGTGCTTCCAGATGATAGAAGCAGTGCTCCTGTACCAGCGACACGACCTCCGCACCGAAGCCTGACGTGAGCGTTGCCTCATGCACCATGACGCAGCGACCGGTCTTGGCAACGGACTTCACAATGGTGTCCAGATCGAGTGGCAAAAGGCTGCGCAGATCGATGATCTCGGCATCCACGCCCGTTTCTTCCGCTGCGGCGAGCGCAACATGCACCATGGTGCCGTAAGCGATGACAGTGACATCCTGCCCGGCGCGGCGGATTTCGGCCTTGCCGATCGGAATGGTGTAATGTCCTTCCGGCACCTCGCCCATCTCGTGCTTCGACCATGGCGTTACCGGCCGGTCGTGATGGCCGTCGAAGGGGCCGTTATAAAGCCGCTTCGGCTCCAGAAACATCACCGGATCCGGGTCTTCGATCGAGGCGATCAGCAACCCCTTGGCGTCGTAAGGATTGGAGGGAACCACCACCTTTAGCCCGCAGACATGGGTAAAAAGCGCCTCCGGGCTCTGACTATGCGTTTGCCCGCCAAAAATGCCGCCGCCGGTCGGCATGCGCAGGACTATGGGGCAGGTGAAATCACCATTGGAGCGATAACGAATGCGCGCCGCTTCCTGGGTGATCTGGTCATAGGCCGGGTACATGTAATCCGCGAACTGGATTTCGACGCAGGGGCGCAGGCCATAAGCGGCCATGCCGATGGCCGTGCCGACAATACCGGATTCGCTGATCGGCGCGTCGAAACAGCGGGTCTTGCCATATTTGCCCTGCAAGCCCTGCGTCGCACGAAACACGCCGCCGAAATAGCCCACATCCTCACCGAAAACCACCACATCGTCGCTGCGCTCCATGGACACATCCATGGCGCTGCGGACGGCTTCGATCATCGTCATTCTTGTCATGTCTCACCACCCTGCCTTCTGGCGCTGGCGGGCGAGATGCGGCGGCATCTCGGCGTAAACGCCCTCGAAAATATCCTTCTTTGGCGGCTTACGGCCCTCATGCAGCGTACCGTGGCTTTCCGCCTCACGCTGCGCCTCAAGCACCTCGTCGGCAATTTCCGCTTCCGCCTGCCGGTGCCGCTCCTCCGACCAGACGCCGCGCAGGATGAGATGTTTCTTCAACCGCAGAACCGGGTCACCGAGTGGCCATGCCTCGGACTCGGTCTTGGGGCGATAGGCGCTCGGATCGTCGGAAGTGGAATGCGCACCGACACGGTAGGTCACGTATTCGATCAGCGTCGGTCCGAGATTGCGCCGCGCCCGCTCCACCGCCCAGCGTGCCACGGCATAAACGGCGAGATAATCGTTGCCGTCGACCCGGAGCGCCGGAATGCCGAAGCCCAGGCCTCTGGCCGCAAAGGTGCCGGAACCGCCGCGCGCGATACCCTGAAAGGTGGAAATGGCCCATTGGTTGTTGACGATGTTGAGTATGACCGGCGCCTTGTAGGTGGAGGCGAAGACCAGCGCCGAGTGGAAATCCGATTCCGCCGTTGAGCCGTCACCGATCCATGCTGCCGCGATCTTCGTATCGCCCTTGATGGCAGATGCCATCGCCCAGCCGACCGCCTGCACATATTGCGTGGCAAGATTGCCGGACACGGTGAAGAAGCCATGCTCCTTCGAGGAGTAAAGAACCGGCAATTGCCGCCCATGCAGCGGGTCCAGTTCGTTGGAATAGATCTGGTTCATCATGGTGACGAGCGGGTAATCGTCGGCGATCAGCAGACCCGCCTGCCGGTAGGTCGGGAAATTCATGTCGCCTTTGGAGAGCGCCTTGCGGAAGGCGCAACTGACCGCTTCCTCACCCAGATGCTGCATGTAAAAGGAGGTCTTGCCCTGCCGCTGTGCCATCAGCATGCGGGCATCGAAAGCCCGCAGCCGCATCATGTTCTTCAGGCCGACGAGCAAATCCTCATCCGAAAGCAGCCCGGCCCACGGGCCGACAGCCTCACCCTGATGATTGAGGACGCGGATGATGGAATAGGCCAGATCGCGCATGTCTTCAGGTGCTGCGTCCACCTCCGGGCGTGGCACGGAGCCGGCCTTGGGTATCTTCACATTGGAGAAATCCGGCTGGTCGCCTGGCCGCACCGCTGGTTCGGGAACATGCAGGCTGAGATGCGTGGTTTCGGTAATATCCATTCTACTCCTCCCATCGCCATCTCCTCCAGACGACGAAACAATTTTCAGAGGTTTCGCGCGATGACCATGCGCTGGACATCGCTGGTTCCCTCGTAAATCTGGCAGATGCGCACATCGCGATAGATCCGTTCCACCGGATAATCCGCCATGTAGCCGTAACCGCCGTGAATCTGGATGGCGTCCGAGCAGACACGCTCCGCCATTTCCGAGGCAAAGAGCTTGGCCATCGAGGCCTCCGAGAGGCAGGGCTCGCCCGCTTCCTTCAGCGCCGCCGCATGCAGCACCAGTTGCCGCGCCGCCGTTATGCGCGTTGCCATATCCGCAAGCCTGAACGCCACGGCCTGATGCTCGATGATGGCTTGCCCGAAGGCCTTGCGCTCGCGGGCATAATCCCGCGCCGCCTCGAAAGCCGCCTGCGCCATGCCAACCGCCTGTGCGGCAATGCCGATACGACCGCCTTCCAGATTGGCGAGCGCGATGCGATACCCCTGCCCCTCTTCACCGAGCCGCAATTCGGCTGGGACCGCCATGTCGGTAAAGGCAATCTGGCAGGTATCCGAAGAATGCAGACCGAGTTTTTCCTCGATCCTGATTACCTCGTAACCGGGCGTATCTGTCGGCACGATGAAGGCCGTGATACCTTTTTTGCCGGCAGCCGGATCGGTGATGGCAAAAACGATGATGACATCGCCGTTCTTGCCCGACGTGATGAACTGTTTTGCGCCGTCGATGATATAGCGGTCGCCATCGCGCCGCGCTTTTGTCTTCAGATTGGAGGCGTCGGAACCGGCCTGCGGTTCGGTCAGCGCAAAACCGCCGATCCATTCGCCGGAGGCGAGCTTGGGGAGGAAGCGCTGCTTCTGCTCTGCCGTGCCGAATTTCAGGATCGGCACGCAGCCAACCGAATTGTGGACGCTCATGATGGTGGAACAGGCGCCGTCACCGGCAGCGATTTCCTCCAGCGCCAGGGCGTAGGCGACAGCACCGGTTTCCGACCCGCCATAGTCCTCCGAGACCAGCATGCCGAGAAAGCCGAGTTCACCCATTTCTTTCAGCTCGTCTTTCGGGAACCGGCTTTCCCGGTCGCGCGCGGAAGCGCCGGGGGTGAGCCGCTCGCGGGCGAAATCGCGGGCCATGTCCCTGATCTGTTGCTGGGCTTCGTTCAGGATCATCTCCGCCTCCCTTCAGTGCCGCTCGACCGCAAGCGCAGTCGCCTCGCCGCCGCCGATGCAGACGGCGGCAACGCCGCGTTTCAGTCCGTGACGCTGCAAAGCGGCCAGCAACGTGACGACGATGCGTGCACCGGAAGCCCCGATGGGATGGCCGAGCGCGCAGGCGCCGCCATGCAATTCACCTTCTCATGTGGCAGATCGAGATCACGCATGGCCGCCATCACCACAACCGCGAAAGCCTCGTTGATTTCGAACAGATCGACATCCTTCGCCGACCAGCCGGTTTTTTCGAACAGCTTTGTCATCGCGCCGATGGGAGCCGTCGGATATCTGGCAGGTGCATCCGCATGGGATGCCTGACCGATAATGGTCGCCAGCGGTGAAAGGCCTCGTCTTTCCGCTTCGGAACGGCGCGTGACAACGAGAGCGGCTGCGCCATCCGAAATAGAACTGGAATTCGCCGCCGTCACCGTTCCGCCGTCGCGAAAGGCGGGCTTCAGCTGCGGTATCTTTTCCGGCTTTGCCTTCCCCGGCAACTCGTCCACGCCATCATCGCCAACAGGCGCGATTTCCGCTTCGAACGCACCTTCCTCTATGGCGCGTCGCGCCCGTTCCAGTGAGGCGAGCGCAAAATCATCCTGCATCGCGCGAGTGAATTGATACTCTTGCGCGCAATCTTCAGCAAAAGTCCCCATCAGCCTGCCCTTGTCATAGGCGTCTTCGAGACCGTCGAGAAACATGTGGTCGGTGAGCTTGCCGTGGCCAAGACGATAGCCGTTGCGGGCGCGGTCCAGCAGATAAGGGGCGTTGCTCATGCTTTCCATGCCACCTGCAAGCACGATGGAAGAGCTTCCCGCCGCAAGCTGGTCATGTGCCAGCATGATCGCTTTCATGCCCGAGCCACACATCTTGTTGATTGTTGTTGCGCCAACCGAGTTGGGAATGGCGGCGGCAATCGCTGCCTGTCTGGCAGGAGCCTGTCCCTGCCCGGCTGAGAGCACGCAGCCCATCAGCACATCGTCAATGTCAGCGGAAGAAATTGCAGCACGTTCGACGGCCGCGCGGATTGCCGCCGCCCCAAGATCGGACGCCGCCACCGATTTGAATTCGCCCTGGAACCCACCCATAGCAGTACGGGCGGCCCCGACGATAACGACAGGGTCATGCACAGCCAAATTCACCTCCCTTGGCCATCCTCCCACCGAGAGAACGACCGTCATCGCAATCTCCTCCAGACCGCGACTGACGTGAACGCTATCACTATCTCGAATTCATTTCAAAGCTATTTTGATTGACAGTTTTTTGATTGGCGATATCTTTGATCCAACAATTAGTCATATCATAGAGCAAATGATCCATGATTGAGCTCGACAGTTTCGACCAGAAGATTCTCCATGTGCTTGGCGATGACGGGCGTGTGAGCTGGCGCGATCTGGCAGCCCGGATCGGGCTTTCCTTCACGCCGACACTGCGCCGCGTGCGCAAGCTGGAAGAAGAAGGCATCATTCGCGGTTATACCGCCGTGTTCGATGAGAACCGGCTGCTCGGCAATATGGGCGTCTTCATTTCCGTCACGCTGGAACGGCAGATAAAGGAAGCGCTGACGACGTTCGAGCACCATGTCGCCTCCATTCCGGAAGTGGTGGGCGGCTACCAGACGAGCGGCAGTTCCGACTATCTCATTCATGCCATGGTGCGGGATCTACCGCATTATCAGCAGCTTCTGGATTTCCTGACCACGGTTCCCGGTGTGTCGCGCATCCAGTCCAATTTCGCCATCAAGACATTCGTGCGCCGTTCCGCCGCCTTCACCGGAGGTGACGCGCCATAAATGAGAGTTGCCAGCACGGAGGAGGTGCTGGCCGCTGACGAGAGGGACGGAGACAAATGGCCGTCCGGAGGAGGAGACGCGATGAGTTTGAACCTCGCCGCCATTTTCGATGCCGATCTCGGCCCGGAAATCGCAGCATTGCGCGACAGCGCAAGAGCATTCGCAGACGATGAAATAGCGCCGCTCGCAGCAGAAATCGATCGCAACGATCAGTTTCCGCGCCAGCTCTGGCCGCGGATGGGTGAACTCGGTCTGCACGGTATTACCGTTTCGGAGGAATTCGGCGGTGCTGACATGGGCTATCTCGCTCATTGCGTGGCGATGGAGGAGATAAGCCGCGCTTCCGCGTCCATCGGCCTGTCCTATGGCGCCCATTCCAACCTCTGCATCAACCAGATTCATCGCTGGGGAACGGAAGAGCAGAAGCGGCGATATCTGCCGAAGCTGGTTTCGGGCGAGCATGTCGGTTCGCTCGCCATGAGCGAGACGGAGGCCGGCTCGGATGTCGTCTCGATGCGGCTGAAGGCGGAACGTAAGGGCGACGTCTATGTGCTGAACGGCACAAAGATGTGGATCACCAACGGTCACGAGGCAGACACGCTGGTTGTCTACGCCAAGACGGACATGTCCGCCGGTGCGCGTGGCATCACGGCCTTTCTGATCGAAAAAGGCTTCAAGGGTTTTCGCCCCGCACAAAAACTCGACAAGCTTGGCATGCGCGGCTCACCCACCTCCGAACTGGTGTTTACGGATTGCGAGGTCCCGGAGGAAAACCTCCTCGGGCGCTTGAACGACGGCGTGACGGTGCTGATGAGCGGGCTTGATTACGAGCGCGCGGTGCTGGCTGCCGGCCCTGTTGGCATCATGCAGGCGGCTATCGATCTGGTGCTACCCTATGCGCGCGAGCGCAAGCAATTCGGCAAGCCGATCGGCGAATTCCAGCTGGTGCAGGGAAAGCTTGCCGATATCTATTCGGCCATGAACGCCTCCCGCGCCTATGTCTATGCCGTGGCGCGCGCCTGCGACAATGGCCGCATCACAAGGCAGGATGCGGCAGGTGCGATCCTGTTTGCCGCCGAGCGGGCGACGCGAGTTGCACTGGATGCAATCCAGCTTCTCGGCGGTTCCGGCTATGTCAATGAAAGTCCGGCCGGGCGGCTGCTTCGGGACGCCAAGCTTTATGAAATCGGCGCGGGCACCAGCGAAATCCGCCGGATGCTGATCGGCCGCGAACTGGTCAAAGGCAATGGGTGAGGAATGCGATGAAGCTTACATCCAGTCTGAACCGCGATCCTACCTTTTCCGCCAACGTCACCTTCATGTCGGGCCTGGTGGATGACCTGCGGCAGCATGTCGAAAAAATCTCCAAGGGCGGCGGCGACAAGGCGCGCGAACGGCATCTGTCACGCGGCAAATTGCTTGCGCGCGACCGGATAGAAGCACTGCTCGATCCCGGGAGTCCGTTTCTCGAATTCTCGCAATTCGCAGCATACGAGGTCTACGACGAACCCGTTCCGGCCGCCGGCATCGTCACCGGCATCGGCCGGGTCGCAGGCCGTGAATGCGTCATCGTGGCCAATGACGCGACGGTGAAAGGCGGCACCTATTATCCGCTGACGGTCAAGAAACATCTGCGCGCGCAAGAGATCGCTGCCGACAACCACCTGCCCTGCATTTATCTGGTCGATTCCGGCGGTGCGAACCTTCCCAATCAGGACGAGGTTTTTCCCGACCGCGATCATTTCGGCCGCATCTTTTACAATCAGGCCAATATGTCGGCGGCAGGCATCGCCCAGATCGCAGTCGTGATGGGAAGCTGTACGGCTGGTGGGGCCTATGTGCCGGCTATGAGCGACCAGTCCGTGATCGTCAAAAATCAGGGCACGATCTTCCTCGGCGGTCCGCCGCTGGTGAAGGCCGCAACGGGCGAAGTGGTGACTGCGGAAGAACTGGGTGGCGCGGATGTGCATTCGCGGCAATCCGGCGTGACTGATCACTATGCCCACGATGACCGCCACGCGCTTTCGCTGACCCGAAGGATCGTCTCCACCCTCAACCGCCGCAAACGCGTGGAGCTGGATATTCGCGAACCCGCAGAACCGCTTTATCCATCGGAGGAGCTTTACGGCATCGTGCCCACCGATACGCGCAAGCCTTTCGAGGTGCGCGAGATCATCGCGCGTCTGGTGGATGGCTCCGAATTCGACGAGTTCAAGGCGCTTTATGGCACGACGCTTGTGTGCGGTTTCGCCCATATCCACGGTTATCCCGTCGGCATCGTCGCCAATAACGGCATTCTGTTTTCGGAATCGGCGCTGAAGGGCGGGCATTTCATCGAACTCTGCTGCCAGCGCGGCATTCCCCTGGTTTTCCTGCAGAACATAACCGGCTTCATGGTCGGCAAGGCCTATGAGGCCGATGGTATCGCCAAGGATGGCGCCAAGCTCGTTACGGCCGTTGCATCGGCTAAAGTGCCGAAATTCACCGTCATTATCGGCGGCTCCTTCGGTGCGGGCAATTACGGCATGTGCGGGCGCGCCTATTCGCCGCGCTTTTTGTGGATGTGGCCGAATGCGCGCATTTCCGTCATGGGCGGCGAGCAGGCGGCATCCGTTCTGGCGCAAATCCGGCGCGACGGCATCGAGGCGGATGGCCGCCACTGGTCCAAGGAGGGCGAGGAGGCGTTCAAACAGCCGATCCGGGAAAAATACGAGCGGGAAGGTCACCCCTATTATGCCAGTGCAAGGCTGTGGGACGATGGCATCATCGACCCGAAGGACACCCGCCTCGTGCTCGGCCTTGGCCTGTCGGCCGCGCTGAACGCGCCGATTGAACCCACCCGTTTCGGCATATTCAGGATGTGAGGCGACGATGTTCTCAAAAATACTGATCGCCAACCGCGGCGAAATCGCCTGCCGGATCATCCGCACCGCCCGCAAGATGGGCATCCGCACCGTCGCGGTCTATTCGGATGCCGACCGCGACGCCATGCATGTGGCGCTGGCCGACGAGGCCATTGCGATCGGTCCTGCACCTGCCCGCTCGTCGTATCTCGATGCTGAAAAGATCATCGCCGCCGCACAGGCAAGCGGCGCGCAAGCCATTCATCCCGGTTACGGTTTTCTCTCGGAGAATGCCGGTTTCGCCGAAGCCTGCGCCTCTGCCGGCATCATTTTCATCGGCCCGACACCCGATGCCATCCGCGCCATGGGCGGAAAAAGCGAGGCGAAGGCGCTTATGGCGCAGGCGGGCGTTCCCGTGGTGCCCGGCTATCACGGCGAGGATCAGGCCGACGAAAAGCTTGCCGGCGAGGCAGAAGCCATCGGCTATCCGGTTTTACTCAAGGCTTCAGCTGGCGGCGGTGGCAAGGGCATGCGCGTTGTCCGTGAAAAGCGTGAATTTGCGGCAGAGCTCGCCGGCGCAAAACGCGAAGCGCTCGCCGCCTTCGGCAATGACCGTATGCTGATCGAGAAATATCTGGAACGGCCGCGACATGTGGAGGTGCAGGTCTTTGCCGATGGCCATGGCAATTGTCTTTCGCTTTTCGAGCGCGATTGCTCGATCCAGCGCCGGCACCAGAAAGTCATAGAGGAGGCCCCTGCCCCCGGCCTGCCCGATACGCTCAGGCAACGCATGTACAACGCGGCGGTGGCCGCCGCCCGCGCCATCGACTATCGCGGGGCTGGAACGGTGGAGTTCCTGCTCGACCCGTCCGGCGCGTTCTATTTCATGGAAATGAACACCAGGCTTCAGGTCGAGCATCCGGTCACGGAATATATTACCGGGCTCGATCTGGTAGAATGGCAGATCCGTGTTGCGAATGGAGAGGCGCTGCCGGACGACTGGGGCAATCTGCGCATCAACGGCCATGCCATCGAGGCACGGATTTACGCCGAAGACCCGACGCATGATTTTCTGCCGTCAATCGGCACGGTCAGCCACCTCGCCTTTCCGGAAGAAGGACCTCACCTTAGGATAGATAGCGGCATACGCACCGGCGACGCCATCAGCGTGCACTATGATCCGATGATCGCCAAGCTGATCGTCTGGGACTACGACCGTCCGTCTGCCGTGCGGCGTCTGCGTCTTGCACTCGAAAAACTGGCGATTTGCGGCGTCACCAGCAATGCCGCCTTTCTGACACGGCTTGCGGGGCTGGACGCTTTCGCCGCCGCCGAACTCGATACCGGCTTCATAGCCCGCAACGAAGCGGCGCTCTTTGCCCCCGGAGCCACGAGCGAGAACGAAATAGCTTTGGCCACGCTCGGCCTGCTTCTCTCACGCCGGAACGGGGCCAAGCCGCAGGCCGATCCTTATAGCCCTTGGAACAATACGAACTCTTTCCGCCTCAATGCGCCAGCGCGGGAAACCCTGCGTTTCGTCCTGGATCAACAGCCGGTCGATGTCGCCGTTACACATGAGCCAGATGGTTTTTCACTGGAGATCGGCACGCGGGCAATCCGCGCTCATGGCAGCATCTCACAAGACGGCGCACTGCGGGCGACCGTCGATGGTAGGCAAAGGCAGTGCCGTTTCTTTGCCAGCGATAACGGCCACGCGCTTTTTCTGGATGGCGAGCACTATCGCATCAGCCAGCCCGACCCGGTCGATGTAGCTGATACCTCCACCCATACCGGCGGTCTGGAAGCCCCGATGCCCGGCGTCATCCGCGCCATTCTAAGCAAGCAGGGCGCAGCGGTTGAGGCCGGTGACGCGCTTGTGGTGATGGAGGCGATGAAAATGGAGCACACTATCCGTGCGCCAGCAAAAGGCACCGTCACCGCCATCAACTGCGCCGAAGGTAATATGGTCGAAGCCGGCGCCATGCTGGTGGATTTCGAACCGGAGGGCGCATGAGATGGCCTTGCCCAAAACCGTCAAGATCGTCGAGGTCGGCGCACGTGATGGCCTGCAAAACGAAACTGCTGAGGTTCCCACCGCCTTCAAGATCAGGTTGATCGAGCGGCTGGCTGCGGCCGGATTGGCGGCGGTGGAGGCAGGAGCCTTCGTTTCGCCAAAAAAAGTTCCGCAAATGGCAGGGTCGAAGGAGGTGCTTCTAGGCCTCAAACGACATCCCAATACCGGCTATCCGGCGCTCGTTCCCAATATCAAGGGTTTCGAGGCCGCCGTTGAAGCCGGTGTGACGGAGATAGCCGTTTTCGTCTCCGCATCCGAAGGCTTCAGCCAGCACAATATCGCCTGTTCGCGCGCCGAAAGCCTCGAGCGCCTGCGCGATGTTTCGGAGGCAGCGGCCAGCCGTAACATCCGCATGCGCGGCTATGTCTCCTGCATCGCCGGTTGCCCCTATGACGGCGCGGTCGCACCCGATGATGTGGCGGCGATGGCCGAAGCGCTTGTCGCCATGGGATGCTACGAAATCTCGCTCGGCGATACGATTGGCGTCGGCACGGCCGGGCAAATCCGCAAGCTCATCCAACATGTATCGACCCGCATCCCGCGCGAAAAACTCGCCATGCATTTCCACGACACCTATGGGCAGGGCGTCGCCAATGTGCTGGCTTCGCTTGAGGAAGGTATTTGTGTGTTCGACAGTTCCGTGGCCGGGCTCGGCGGTTGCCCCTTTGCGCCGGGCGCAAGCGGCAATGTCGCCACCGAAGACGTTATTTATCTGCTGCACGGGCTTGGCATCAAAACCGGCATCGACCTGATGGCGGTGGCGAGAACGGGAGACTGGATAAGTCGCCATCTCGGCAGGGCAAATGCGGCACGCGCAGGTAAGGCACTGCTTGCCGTAAAGATGGAGGATAATGCACATGGTGGGTGAGCTGTTGAGCGAGAAGCGCAAGGACGTTCTGTGGCTGACGCTTAACCGGCCGGACGTCCACAACGCCATGAACGCCGCGATGACGGACGCCTTGACGCATGCGATCCGGACGGCCTCCAGCGACGGCGACCTGCGTGCCGTGGTGATAACGGCGGCGGGCGACCGTAGCTTCTGCTCAGGGGCCGATCTGAAGGAAAGCGCTGGTGGCATGTTCCTCTCGCGAGACGGAACGAACCCCATCGCCAATGTGATGCGCGCTATCGAGACCTGCAACAAAATCGTCATCGCCCGCGTCAATGGCCGGGTGCTGGCGGGTGGGCTAGGCCTCATCGCGGCCTGCGATCTCGCTTATGCCGCCGATCATGCTGAGTTCGGCCTGCCGGAAGTTCGCGTCGGCCTTTTCCCGGCCATGGTGGCGGCGAAACTTCTGGCCAAAATACCGCTGAGCCGCCTCCACGAAATGGCCTATCTGGGGCAACCGGTCACCGCCGCAGAGGCCGAAGGCATCGGCCTCATCAACCGCACGGCGCCACGTGCCGAACTCGATGGCGTGATCGAGGGGGTACTCGCCCGCTTGCGGCAGAACGCGCCGGGCGCAGTCGCCGCCGGAAAGGCAGCGCTGCTGACGATGCGCGACATGCCGGCCAGTGAACGGCTCGCCTTTGCCGAAAGCGTCATCGCGAAGATCAGCAGCAGCGAGGAGGCGCGCGAAGGCAGAGACGCCTTCGCTGGAAAACGCCCGCCGCTCTGGGCTGGCGGGTCCTGAACCACCGCTCAAGGTCTTAATCGATATAATGCCCACAGCCGCGTTGACCCCGTTCGGCAAATCGAGTTCTATCCACCACCTTTCGCCGGAGGGCGATCGGGGAGCTGGAGGAGAACCTATGCGCCTTGTAAAAACCGTCGCCGAGTTGCGCGGTCTGACCGCCAAGTTTCGTCGCGATGGCAAGACCGTCGGCTTCGTGCCGACCATGGGTTTTTTGCATATCGGCCATCTGACGCTGGTTGCCAGGGCGAAGACGGAGAACGACGTGACGGTGGTCTCGATCTTCGTCAATCCGCTGCAATTCGGAGCCAATGAGGATCTTGCCCGTTACCCCCGCGATCTCGCCCGCGATAGCGCGCTGCTGGAAGAGGCAGGTGTCGACATTCTTTTCGCACCCGAGGTTACGGAGATGTATCCGCGCCCGATGCAGACCGTGGTGGATGTGCCGGAACTGGGAAGCCAGTTGGAAGGTGCGGTACGGCCGGGGCATTTTGCCGGGGTTACGACTGTTGTCACCAAGCTTTTTAATCTCGTGCAGCCGGATGCCGCCTATTTCGGAGAAAAGGACTACCAGCAGGTAACGCTGATCCGGCGCATGGTGGACGATCTCGCCCAGCCAGTCCGCATCGTTCCCGTCGCCACCGTACGTGAGGCGGATGGGCTCGCCTGCTCCTCGCGCAATGTCTACCTGAGCCTTGAAGAGCGTGCCGCCGCCGTAATTGTGCCGCGCGCGCTTGATGAGGCCGAGCGGCTGTACAATGAGGGCTGCGACGACCCGGACGCGTTCGAAGCAGCAATAGAAAAATTCATCGCCACCGAGAAGCTGGCATTGCCCGAAGTCGTGGCGGTGCGCGATCCCGACACGCTGGCCCCCGTGGCTTCGCTGCAGGCGCGGCCTGTGCTGGTGGCACTGTTTGTGCGGGTCGGCAGCACCCGCCTTCTCGACAACCGCGTCATCGGACGTGATAAAACTGGCAAACAGGAGGCTGCACGATGAGCACGCACGCGAAACAGAAGCGGCTGACGACAGCCTCCATCAAGCAAATGAAAGGCGGTGCGCGCATCGTCTGCCTTACTGCCTATACGACGCCGATTGCCCGCCTGCTCGATCCGCATTGCGACCTGCTGCTGGTTGGCGATTCAGTCGGCATGGTACTTTATGGCATGGACACGACGGTCGGCGTCACCCTGGATATGATGATCGCCCATGGCCGCGCCGTCATGCGTGGTGTGGAACACGCCTGCGTCATCGTCGATCTCCCCTTCGGGACCTATCAGGAATCAAAGGAACAGGCGTTCCGCAACGCCGTGCGGCTGATGCAGGAAACCGGCTGTGATGGCGTGAAGCTGGAAGGTGGTGAGGAAATGGCCGAAACCATCGCCTTTCTCGTGGCGCGCGGCATTCCGGTGTTCGGCCATGTCGGGCTGATGCCGCAGTTGGTCCACACCGCCGGAGGTTTCCGCTCTCTTGGACATTCAGATGCGGAAACGCAGAAAATCTGGCGCGATGCGATTGCGGTCGATCAGGCCGGTGCTTTCGCCATTGTCGTGGAGGGTACCGTCGAGCCGCTTGCGCGCGAATTGACCGAAAAACTCTCCGTCCCGACTGTCGGCATCGGCGCATCACCAGCCTGCGATGGGCAGGTGCTGGTTTCCGACGACATGCTCGGTCTCTTCACCGATTTCAAACCGAAATTCGTCAAACGTTTCGCCGATCTGGGTGCGACCGTTTCACAGGCAGCAGCAGGTTATGCCGAAGAGGTGCGCTCCGGCGCGTTTCCGGGGCCGGAGCATACGTTTCAGGTCCGTAGGCAATCGCCTTCGGCGGAGTGAGGGAACGGCGCAGATGAGGTGGTGAGGTGGTGACATACACCTTCACCTTCGTCACGCTCGGGCTCGTCCCGAGCATCTGCTACCTATCTATTTTGTGAAATGTCGGCAGATCCTCGGCACAAGGCCGAGGGTGACGTCGCGTTTGCGGCAAGGTTTGTAAGTAGGCTCGGCTTCTCCGCCTATCCCCTCAAACCCCAACCCCTAAACAATCCCGCCGCTGCCACCGACCGAAGCCGGGCGTTCCGCCGCAACCCGTTTGCGATAACCACTGGCCCGGTAGGTGGCAACAGGATCGATCGCGCCGCCCGCCAACTGCCTTGCTTTAGCGAGAACCGGCTCGACATCGGTGCGATAGGCCCGTTTCAGCGTATCGGAGGCCATCAACGCATCATTGTCTTGCTGGTAGCCATCCAAAGCCGCGCGATCCACCAGCAGCGCCTGCGCATAGGCGCGGCGGATTTCGTTGGCACTGGAAATCAGGCTTTCGATTGGGTCGGTCACATTGTGCGACTGGTCGATCATATGGGCGGGATGGAAGCCCTTCACGCCACGATGTTCGGCATCTACCAGCTCGTTGAAGACGAGGAACAGGCGGTAAGGCTCGATGGAGCCGGCATCCAGATCGTCATCGCCATATTTCGAATCGTTGAAGTGGAAACCACCGAGCTTGCCGAACTGGATGAGCCGGGAGACGATCATCTCGATATTGGTGTTCGGCGCATGGTGACCGAGATCAACGAGGCAGAACGCCTTTTCACCGAGCGTATTAGCGATGAGGTAGTTGGTGCCCCAATCCTGCACGACGGTGGAATAGAAAGCCGGCTCGAACATCTTGTGTTCGGAAAAGATGCGCCAGTCATCCGGCAGCGCCTTGTAGATATCGGCCATGGCCGCGAGATAGCGCTCGAAACTTCTGGTGAAATTGCTCTGGCCGGGGAAGTTGGAACCATCGCCCACCCACACCGTCAGCGCCTTGGAACCAATTGCCTTGCCAATCTCGATACATTCGATGTTGTGCTCCACGGCTTGGCCCCGCGTTGCGGCATCGGTGTGGCTGAGCGAACCGTATTTGTAGGAATGGCTCTGATCCGGTGCATCCGAGAAGGTATTGGAATTCATGGCGTCGAAGCCGAGACCTAGCGTGTCGGCATGGTCCTTCAAACGCTTCGGGTCCTGCTTGTCCCACGGAATATGCAGGGAGACATTCGGGGTCGCCCGTGTCAGCTGGTTGATGACGGCGCAATCATCCAGCTTGTCAAAAATGCCGCGGGGCTCACCTTCGCCCGGAAAGCGGGCGAAACGGGTGCCGCCGGTGCCGACGCCCCAGGATGGAACAGCGACGAAGAATTCCGCGACCTTGGCGGTGACAGCATCGATATCGATGTTGCGGCGCGCAAGCTGGTTGCCCAGCGCATCGTAGTCGTCCTTCAGCGCGGCGGCGCGCTTGTCGTTTTCGGCCGCGATCACATCGGCGGCGATTTTGGTGTCGGTCATCTCTTCCTCCCCGGAATCGGTCCAGTGCATGCTCGATCATCGCCCCCTCCGTCATTCCGGCCTAAGCCGTAATGACGGAGGTGAGACGTGCCGAAATTCCTACCGCGTAAAGCTCTGCGCATTGCCGGCATCGACATTGATGATATTGCCGGTTGATTTGGCCGACGCGTCGGACGCCAGGAAGTAGATCGCTTCGGCGATGTCTTCCGGGAACACATTGAGCTTCAGCATAGAGCGCTTGCGGTAATGTTCCTCCAGATCGGTCACCTCGATCTTCGACGAGGCCGCGCGCTGCTCGCGCCACTCGCCGTTCCAGATCTTCGAACCGCGCAGAACGGCATCGGGATTGACGGTGTTGACTCGAATGCCGGCTTCCGCCCCTTCCAGAGCAAGGCAACGGGCAAGATGGATTTCCGCCGCCTTGGCCGTGCAATAGGCAGAAGCATTGGGCGAAGAGGCAAGACCGTTTTTAGAGGCGACGAACACCACGTTGCCGCCGAGATTTTGACGCCTGAGTAGCCGGAATGCTTCTCGCGACACGAGGAAATAACCCGTCGCGAGAATATCGATATTCTTGTTCCACATGGCAAGCGTCGTGTCTTCCACCGGTGCAGAAGAGGCGATGCCGGCATTGGAGACGAGAATATCCACACCGCCAAATTCCACGCTCGCTTCCGCAAAGGCGGAAATGACCGCGTCTTCCTGCGTCACATCCAGCTTGACGCTGCGCACCGCATCAGCACTGTAGCGCTTCGCGAAATCGCCCTTGGCCGCTTCCAGCGCCGCCTCGTCAATATCGGCGAGAACAACGCAGGCGCCCTCCGCTGCCAGCCTTTCCGCCGTCGCCCGGCCGATGCCGCCGGCGCCACCGGTGACAAAGGCCACGCGTCCGGCAAGGCTTTTCGGCTTCGGCATGCGCTGCAGCTTTGCCTCTTCCAGCAGCCAATATTCGATATCGAAGGCTTCCTGTTCGGGTAGGCCCTGATATTCGGACACGGTGGAAGCGCCGCGCATGACGTTGATGGCGTTGACGTAAAATTCACCGGCGATACGTGCGGTTGCCTTGTCCTTGGCAAAGGACAGCATGCCGACACCGGGGATCAGGAAAATCACCGGGTTCGGGTCGCGCATATCAGGCGAATTATCATGGCGGCACGCCTCATAATATCTGACGTAGTCGGCGCGGTAGGCCTCTAGCGCCTTGTCGAGACCGGCTGTCAGCGCATCCACATCGGGATTTGCCGTATCGAGATCGAGGATCAGCGGGCGGATTTTCGTTCGCAGGAAATGATCCGGGCAGGAGGTGCCGAGATTTCCGAGCGGCTTCAGATCCTTCGAATTGACGAATTCCAGAACCGCGTCCTGATCATCGAAATGGCCGAGCTTGCGCTCCTTGCGGCCGATCCGACCACGGATTTCCGGCATCAACCGCGCAGCAATCGCGCGGCGTTCGGCAAGTGGCAGGCTCCTGGCAACGGCACCGCCGAAAATCGTCTTGCCTTCGGTCTTGGCCGCAAACCATTCGATCGCCTTGTTGATGATGGCGAGCGTCAGTTCGTAACATGTCTTGGCGTCGTTATCCCAGGTGAACAGACCGTGGCTTTCCAGCACAACGCCCTTGGCCTCGGGGTTGGCTTTTACGAAAGCCTCGAGATCGAGACCCAGTTGGAAACCGGGACGGCGCCAGGGAAGCCAGCCGATGTCATCGCCAAAGATCTGCTGCGTCAGTTCTTTCGAATTTTTGGAGGCGGCAATCGCGATGATCGCATCCGGATGCATGTGATCGACATGATCAAAAGGCACGAAGCCGTGCAGCGGCGTATCGATGGAGGCGGCGCGTGGGTTGAGGTTGAAGGTGCAATGCGGCAGGAAGCCGACCATGCGGTCCTCATCCTCGACACCCTTGTAAATGCCCTTTAGCGCTTCCAGCTTGTCGAGATAAAGCGTCGCAAAACCATCGAGCTTGATGGTACCGACATCGCCGCCGGACCCTTTAACCCACATGACGCGGACTTTCTCGCCCGTCAGCGGATCGGTTTCGAGCACCTTCGCGGATGTGTTTCCGCCGCCATAATTGGTGATGCGCTTGTCGGCGCCAAGCAGATTGGAGCGATAAAGCAGCTTGCCAGGCTCATCGAGCGTTTTGGCATAGGCATCGTCCCAACGGCTTTCGAGAAGGCGGGATTTTCCCGTCATGTCTTCCTCCCAAGTCAAGTCTGCATTCGCGGGTGCCGAGATCGGTCCGCCTCCGTTGACGGCAGATATCGCGCATACAAAAGCGTAATGTCAATCAAAAACGATCATAAATTTTCATGTTGCAGCGCGATATTGATTAATTTGATCGTTCTTGATTGACAACGTAAAGAGATTGCGAATAATCACAATCAGGAGGACCACATGCACGAACGCGAACGCCATCGCATCATCTTGAGCGCCACACAGGAAAAAGCTGTCGTGACGGTGCAGGATATTGCCGAACTGACGGATGCGTCGGAAGCAACGATCCGCCGGGATATCGCGTCCCTGCATGTTCAGGGAAAGTTGCGACGCGTGCGTGGCGGTGCCGAAGCGGTGCATCCACCGCAGTTGGGTAATCTGGCCGCGCGACCGTTCCGCGTGTCCGAATCGGTCAACATCGACAAGAAACGCGCAATTGCGCGCAAGGCGGTTGATCTCTGTAATGAGGGTGATGCGATCATCTTAAATGGCGGCACGACTACATTCCAGATGGTGCACTACATGGCGGCGCGACGGCTGCAGGTGATGACCAATTCCTTCGCGATTGCGGAGCATCTGGTCAAACATTCCAAATGCAATGTCAGCGTGCCGGGTGGCGCAATCTATCGCGATCAAAGCCTTATCCTGTCGCCCTTCGAAAACGATGCCATCCGCAATTTTTACGCAAGACGAATTTTTCTCGGCGCGCAGGGCATAGGCGCACTCGGCATCATGGAATCGGACGCGCTGGTGATCCAGAGCGAGCAGAAGCTGATGCGGCAGGCGGAAGAGCTGATCGTGATGGTCGATTCCTCGAAATTCAAAAAACGATCCAGCCTGATTTTATGCCCACTCGAAAACGTCTCGACCATCATCACCGATGACGGGATTTCGGATGAGGCGGCGCGGATGGTTGAAAATGCCGGCGTCGAATTGCTGATCGCCGGCGCAGCGGGGGATGGCAAGATAGCCAACCCGCCTGATGAGGAGGATTCCTCTTCGGTCGCTTGAGGAAGCACCGAAAAGAGGAACAGGTTCAAAAACGGGAGGAAAAGGAACATGAAACTTACACGCAGAACATTGACGAGCGTCCTGGCACTTAGCGCGGCGCTCTCCGTCGCGGGTCTTGGCGGCGTTGCCCAGGCAGCCGATGTGAAGATCGCGCTGGTGGTCAAATCACTTGGCAACGGCTTTTTCGAAGCCGCCAACAAGGGCGCGCAGGAGGCGGCAAAAGACCTCGGTGGCGTCGAGATCATCTATACGGGCCCGACCAGCACCACCGCGGAAGGCCAGATCGAGGTCATCAATTCGCTGATCGCGCAGGGCGTGGATGCCATCGCTATTTCCGCCAATGACCCGGACGCCGTAGTTCCGGCGCTGAAAAAGGCGGCGCAGCGTGGCATCAAGGTCATCTCCTGGGATTCCGGCGTGGCACCTGAAGGCCGCATTTTGCAGCTCAACCCCTCGTCCAACGCGCTGATCGGCAAGATGTGCCTGCAGCTTGCCGCATCGCACCTGGAAGGCGGCAAGGGCGATTTCGCCATCCTTTCTGCTACCACCACCTCCACGAACCAGAATATCTGGATCGATGAGATGAAGAAGCAGTTGAAGGACTTCCCCGGCCTCAACCTCGTTACCACCGTTTATGGTGACGACCTTGCCGACAAGAGCTACCGCGAAGCACAGGGCCTGCTTTCCTCCCATCCTGATGTAAAGGTCATCGTCGCACCGACGACGGTTGGCGTTCTTGCGGCCTCTCAGGCCGTAAAGGATGCGGGCAAGATCGGCAAGGTCTTTGTGACGGGCCTTGGCCTGCCCTCGGAGATGGCTGGCGCCATCAAATCAGGCGCAACCAAGGAATTCGCCATCTGGAACCCGATCGACCTCGGTTATTCCGCCACCCAGATTGCCTACCGCCTTGTGAAGGGTGAAGCAGACGGCAAACCGGGCTCGGAAATCGAAGCCGGCCGCATGGGCAAGATCAAGGTTGGCGAAAATAGCGAAGCGGCCATGGCCGATCCCTTCATTTATGACGCCAAGAACATCGATCAGTTCTCGAAGATTTTCTGATCTGAATAATTTCCGGCAGTGCGAAGGCTAACCCCCTTTGTCCTGCCGGACATCTCCCCCTGAAGGGGGGAGATCGATATGCCGCACCCGCTCGTTCCATAGGCAGGGTGTATCCGCTTGCCGATCTCCCCCCTTGTGGGGGAGATGCCCGGCAGGGCAGAGGGGGGTGCCTCTCGCCGCTTCACTCAAAACCAACCGGTAAGACGGAATGATGCGTGCTGAAACCAAAATCTTAGACGTTACCGAGACTTACAGCGCGACGCCCATTCTGGAAATGCGCGGCATCAGCCAGATATTCCCCGGCGTGAAGGCGCTGGATGGCGTCGATATCGCGCTTTATCCCGGCAAGGTCACGGCGCTGATCGGCGAGAACGGTGCTGGAAAATCCACGCTCGTCAAAATTCTCACCGGAATCTACCGCCCGAATGAAGGGGAAATCCTTCTCGATGGCCGGCCCGTCACCTTTCACGGCGCACAGGATGCCATCGATGCCGGCGTGACCGCCATTCATCAGGAAACCGTGCTGTTCGACGAGCTTTCCGTGGGAGAAAACATCTTCCTCGGTCATGCGCCCAAAGGCCGTTTCGGCCTCATTGACTGGAAGACCATCAATGCGCGCGCCGGGGTCCTGCTTGAACAGCTCGAAAGCACCATCGATCCGTCCATTCGGCTGAAGGACCTTTCCATCGCGCAGCGCCACCTCGTGGCAATCGCCAGAGCGCTTTCCGTCGAGGCACGCATCGTCATCATGGACGAACCGACAGCCGCCCTTTCCCGCAAGGAAATCGATGATCTGTTCCGCATCGTTGAAAACCTGAAGCGGCAGGGCAAGGCCATCCTGTTCATCAGCCACAAGTTCGATGAAGTATATGAAATCGCTGAAAATTACGCCGTATTCCGGGACGGAAAGATGGTCGGCGCGGGTAATCTCGCCGCCACCCCGCAGGATGAGATCGTGCGCCTGATGGTTGGCCGCGACGTCACGAACGCCTTTCCCAAGCAGGCGGTCGCGCTCGGCCCGACGGTTCTTTCGGTCCAAAATTATTCACACCAGACGGAATTTCGCGATATTTCTCTCGATCTGCGCAAAGGCGAAATTCTTGGCCTTTATGGGCTGATCGGCGCCGGGCGGTCGGAACTGTGCCAGTCGCTTTTCGGCATCACCCGCCCAGCCTCAGGACAGATTACCCTCAACGGCCAACCGCTCGTCATCCGTTCGCCGGAGGATGCGATCCGCGCCGGCATCGTTTATGTGCCGGAAGAGCGTGGACGGCATGGGCTGGCGCTGGACATGCCGATCTACCAGAACATGTCGCTGCCCTCTCTTGCCCGCACCTCTCGCAAGGGCTTTCTCGCCGCAGCAAACGAATTTGCTCTGGCGCGCAAATATGCCTCCCGCCTCGACCTGCGCGCCGCCGCCCTGTCCGTGCCCGTCGGCACGCTTTCCGGCGGCAACCAGCAGAAGGTGGTGATCGGCAAATGGCTCGCCACGCAGCCGAAAGTCATTATTCTCGATGAACCCACCAAGGGCATCGATATCGGCTCCAAGGCCGCCGTGCACGGCTTCATCAGCGAGCTTGCAGCCGAAGGTCTCTCCATCATCATGATTTCATCCGAACTTCCCGAAATTCTCGGCATGTCCGACCGCGCCATCGTCATGCGCGAAGGCCTGATGGCAGGTCAGTTCGAACGCGCCGATTTTTCTCCGGAAAAGCTGGTGCGCGCCGCCACCGGCAACGCCTGAGAGGGGCAAAACCATGCAACGTTTTCTCAAAAATCGCGAATGGCTGCTGGCGGGCATCATCGTCATCATGATCGCAGGCTTTGCGCTGCGCGCGCCCGGTTTCGGTAAGCTGGCCAATCTCGTCAATATCTTCAACGATACCTCCATCCTCATCATCCTGGCGCTTGGCCAGATGGCGGTCATTCTCACCAAATCCATCGATCTTTCGGTTGCCGCCAACCTCGCCTTCACCGGCATGGCAGTGGCGATGACCAATGCCGCCTTCCCGGGAATTCCACTGCCGCTTCTCATCGCCATGGCGGTCGGCATCGGTGCGTTTCTGGGATCGATCAACGGCATTCTCGTCTGGTGGCTCGGCATTCCGCCCATCGTCGTCACGCTCGGCACGCTCACCATCTATCGCGGCATGGCCTTCGTGCTGTCGGGCGGCGGCTGGGTGAATGCGCACCAGCTTTCGCCGACTTTTCTCAACGTGCCGCGCACCATGATCCTCGGCATGCCGGTTTTATCTTGGGTCGCCATCCTCATCATCGCCGGTGCCTGGCTGGTGCTCAGCCGGACCTCTTTCGGCCGCTCCGCCTACGCTTCCGGCGGTAATCCGGGCGCTGCGGTCTATGCCGGCATCGATGTCGGCCGCACGCGCTTTCTGGCTTTCGTTCTGTCGGGTGCACTGGCAGGACTTGCAAGCTATCTCTGGGTATCGCGTTATGCCGTTGCCTATGTGGATATCGCCGCCGGTTTCGAACTCGATAGCGTTGCGGCAAATGTGATTGGCGGCATCTCCATTGCCGGCGGCATTGGCTCGGTGGCAGGCGCTGT
Source organism: Agrobacterium tumefaciens (assembly GCF_009649785.1). Taxonomy (GTDB): domain Bacteria; phylum Pseudomonadota; class Alphaproteobacteria; order Rhizobiales; family Rhizobiaceae; genus Agrobacterium; species Agrobacterium tumefaciens. The sequence continues at coordinate 202,492 of NZ_WJOK01000007.1, forward strand.
GCTCGGCGCACTGTTTCTCGGCGTCATTAAGAACGCCCTGCCCGTCATCGGCATTTCTCCCTTCGCGCAAATGGCGATTTCCGGCGTGGTTATCGTGCTCGCCGTCGTCTTCAACGCCCGCGCCGAAGCTCGAAAAGGGCGCATCATCCTGCGCGACCGGGCGGCAAGCGATCAGGCCAAGGAGGCCGCAGCATGAGTACGAATTCTCAACCGGCGCAGAAGCCACGTATCATTCCAGACAAGCTCGGCACGCCGTTGCGCCGTCTCCTGGCAAGCTGGGAAGTGCTGCTGCTCGGCGTCGCGATCCTCATCTTCATCGCCAATTCGTTTGCCTCGCCCTATTTCCTCAATGCCTGGAACCTGTCCGACGCGACGTTCAACTTCACCGAAAAGGCGATCATCGCCTTTGCGATGGCGCTTCTGATCATCGCTGGCGAGATTGATCTCTCAGTCGCCGCCGTCATCGCTCTCGCCTCCACCGCAATGGGTGCGGCGGTGCAGATGGGTGTTGGCACGCCGGGACTCGTCGCCATCGGCATCGGAACCGGGCTACTCTGTGGGGCGTTCAACGGCTTTCTCGTCGCTGGCCTCAAACTGCCATCCATCGTCGTCACCATCGGCACGATGAGCCTGTTTCGCGGTATTTCCTATATGGTGCTGGGTGACCAGGCCTATGGCAAATATCCGGCGGATTTCGCCTATTTCGGTCAGGGTTACGTATACTCGGTCATCTCCTTCGAATTCGTGCTGTTCCTCGCCATGGCCGTCATCTTCGCCATTCTGCTGCACGCCACCAATTTCGGCCGGCAGGTCTACGTGATCGGCAACAATCCGTTTGCCGCCCGTTTTTCCGGTATCCCCGTCGAGCGGGTGAAATTCATCCTCTTCCTTTTGACCGGCCTGATGAGCGGCATCGCCGCCATCTGCCTCACCTCGCGGCTCGGTTCCACCCGCCCCTCGATTGCTCAAGGCTGGGAGCTTGAAGTCGTGACCATGGTGGTGCTCGGCGGCGTGTCCATTCTCGGCGGCTCCGGCACCATTGCAGGTGTCGTCATCGCTGCCTTCGTCATGGGCCTCGTCACCTTCGGCCTCGGTCTTCTGAACGTGCCTGGCATCGTCATGTCGATCTTCGTCGGCCTGCTTTTGATCATCACCATCGCCATACCCATCGTTGTGCGCCGCCTTCGCGCCATCAGAGGCTAAGCCATGCCGGAATTAGAAAAACACGCTTTCAAGATGAAACTCTTCGCCGGCAAGCAAGCCGAATATAGACGGCGCCACGACGAGATATGGCCGGAACTGGTTGCTCTACTGCACGAAGCGGGTGTGAGCGACTATTCAATCCACCTCGACCCGGAAACCGACATCCTGTTCGGCGTGCTGACCCGCCCGAAGAACCACGGTATGGCAGCTTTGCCCGAGCATCCCGTGATGAAGAAATGGTGGGCGCATATGGCTGACATCATGGAAAGCAACCCCGATAGTTCGCCTGTCGCGACTGACCTTGTGACAGTGTTCCAACTGCCATGAATGACATGACAAAGCCACGCCGCGTCGCGGTCATCGATATAGGCAAGACCAATGCCAAGGTCGTTGTCATCGACACCCGAAGCGGCGAAGAGATAACCGGTGACAGACGTTCCAACCCTGTCCTTCGTGACGGCATTTATCCGCATTACGATGTGGAGATGCTCTGGAGCTTCATTCTCGCCTCTCTGCGGCGGTTCGCGGAAGAGCCGGGTTTCGACGCGATTTCCATCACGACCCATGGCGCGTCTGCCGCACTTCTTGACGAAAACGGCGATCTTGCCATGCCTGTGCTGGATTACGAGCACAGCTACCCCGCAAGCGTTGCGGAAGCCTATCTCCGCATCAGGCCAGATTTTGCTGAAACCGGCTCGCCCTCGCTTCCAGCCGGATTGAACCTTGGCGCACAAATCCATTTCCAGAAAACCGCCTTTCCGCAGGAATTCGCTGGGGTGCGCAGCATCGTCACCTACGCGCAATATTGGGCGGGGCGGCTGACCGGCGTTCAGGCCACCGAGACGACCTCGCTCGGTTGCCATACGGATTTGTGGAATCCGCGGCTGAAGGCGTTTTCATCGCTGGTCGAGCGCTTGGGCATTGCGCAATTGATGGCGCCGGTGCGCTCCGCCTTCGATGTACTCGGGCCAGTCCGCGAATCGGTGGCGCTGGAAACCGGGCTTTCGGGGGATATATCGGTCTATTGCGGCATCCATGATTCCAACGCCTCGCTCCTGCCGCATCTGCTGCGGCGGCAGGGTGATTTTTCGGTCGTCTCCACCGGCACCTGGGTGGTGAATTTCGCCATCGGCGGTACGGCAGAGGCGCTGGATCCCGCCCGTGATACGCTTTTGAATGTCGATGCCCTCGGGCGTCCCGTTCCCTCCTCCCGCTTCATGGGCGGCAGGGAATATGAAATGCTGACGCACCAATTCGGGCCTGCTCCGGGCGAAGAAACCGAAGCCGCTCTCGGCGGCGTGCTCACAAGAGGCATGATGCTGTTGCCCAGCGTCGTCAGCGGTTCCGGCCCCTTCCCCGGCAAAACAGCGCGCTGGATTGCCGACGACAATGCCACTGTTGCGGAACGGCACGCGGCAGCGGCGCTTTATCTCGCCCTGATGACGGAGTTCAGCCTATCGCTCATCGGGCGGAAAGGCCCGATACTGGTCGAAGGGCCATTCGCCAGCAATGCGCTTTATCTCAAGGCGCTGGCAGGTTTTGCCGAAACTGAGGTCATCGCCGTCAGCGGTTCCACAGGCACCAGTGCCGGGGCAGCACTCCTCACCGGTATCAAACCACTTGCCGGTCGCGAGCGTCATTTCGCTCCCGATGCCATTGCAGGGCTTCCCGCCTATCACAGCGAATGGCAGGCCCGTCTGGCTTGACGCAAGACGACAAAATGCGGCCGGGTATCCAGCCGCATTCCGTTTTGCAAAAGGATCAAGCCTTGATGAAGGCCAGAAGATCGGCGTTGAGCACGTCTGCATTGATGGTCAGCATGCCGTGCGAGAAGCCGGGATAGGTCTTCAGCGTACCGTTTTTCAGGAGCTTCACCGATTTCAGCGCAGAGTCCGCAATCGGCACGATCTGGTCATCTTCACCGTGCAGCACGAGTGTAGGCACGCTGATGGCCTTCAGGTCTTCGGTCTGGTCGGTTTCCGAGAATGCCTTGATGCCATCGTAATGCGCCTTGGCACTGCCCATCATACCCTGCCGCCACCAGTTCTGGATCACGCCTTCCTGAACGGTCGCTCCATCGCGGTTGAAGCCGTAGAACGGGCCGGAGGGCACATCGCGGAAGAACTGCGCGCGGTTTGCGGCAAGTGCTGAACGGAAGCCGTCAAAAACCTCCATCGGCAGGCCCTCGGGGTTGGCCTCGGTCTTGAGCATCAGCGGCGGCACGGCGGAAACCAGAACGGCCTTCGCGACGCGGCCTGCGGGTTCACCGTGTCTGGCAACATAACGCGCCACTTCGCCACCGCCGGTGGAATGACCGATATGCACGGCATTTTTCAGGTCCAGCGCTTCTGCAACCGCAAAGGCGTCTGCGGCATAATGGTCCATATCGTGACCTTCGGAAACCTGCGCGGAGCGGCCGTGACCACGGCGATCATGGGCGACGACACGATATCCTTTCGAGAGGAAAAACAGCATCTGTCCATCCCAGTCGTCGGAGCTGAGTGGCCAGCCGTGGTGAAACACGATGGGCTGAGCATCCTTCGGGCCCCAGTCCTTGTAGAAGATGTCTGTTCCATCTGTCGTCTTAACAAAGCCCATGATCGTTTCTCCTTCGGTTGCGTTGGCATCTTCCGGTGCGATCTATGTTGTGCGCCGGTTTGATGGAGGGATGATGACGCAGGAAAACATCCGCAACAATTGCAACAATAATTCTGAATGAATTGCTGATCTGGTAATAATGGCCGTGCCGCCCGCTGTCTTATGCCCCGTTACCGGCGCTAAACGGCACCGCGACCGAAAAGTTGCGACAGAAGACGCAAACGGATTGAAATAACCAACCGGATAAGTTGCGTTTTAAATTGTAATCAACGGCGCACGGGCGCGGTCGCGACTGCACACCGCCGGAAACGAAACTCGCGAAGTTGCTCGAACTCTCAATCCACGTCGGGATCGTATTCCCTCGGGCTGTCGTCCTTGGAAAACAACACGCAAGGGCCGCGTGAACCGCGTGGATCATAGGCGTATCCCTTGGCGGTCAGTGCCTGCATGATGTCGCGAACACCTTCGAGGCCATAAAGGTGATCGTGCAGCTCGACGAATATCCGCTCCACGCCAGCAAGCTCGGCATTGCCGAGCAGATCGCGTTCCGCGCCCTCGATATCCATCACGAGCGCCGTGATGCCCCGGCTGGCGACAAACGCATCGATATTCTCGGACGAGATTTCGATGCGCCTTTCATAAGGACCCTGATTTTCGTCCATGGACGACATCCAGAGATCCTTGCGGACATAGAAGGGATAGGTACGCGGCTCGTCGGCCGTGAGAAGTCCTTGGGAAAACACGACATTGCCACGGCAATTTGCCTTGATCACCCGTTCCGCCAGTGCCGCTGTGGACGGATTGGCCTCGAATGCCCAAACGGAAACATCCTGAATACCGGCAATGATCGAGGTTATGATGCCGATGCCGGACCCCAGTTCCAATACGCGGTCGCCGGGCTTGATGGCTTTCAGGACGCTGCGGGCCTCTTTCGCCTCATAGCTGCCGTCGGTCAGCGCCTGCCATATGACGGGCGATACCTCATCGGAAGAAAGAGGCAGGGCTACTCCATGCACATCCAGAATTTCCATATTTCCCAAGCCCTTTCTCAAAACCCGGTCTCGTCAACAGAACGATCCCGCATAGACCGCGAATGCTCTACAGTATCGGTGCGACAACCGGTATTGGTTTTCGCCGTCAACGATGTATCCCACTGAAATTTAACATGGCTTGCCCTGTTCGAAAGCAAACCCGTTCAAACGGAACTCCAGGCCACCAGCTCCTTGGCCGGCAACGGCCGGCTGATCAGATAGCCCTGTACCAGATCGCATCCCAGACGTTTGACCAGCTCATATTGCTCCTCCGTCTCGATGCCTTCGGCGATGGTGGTCATTCGAAGGCTGCGCCCGACGCCGACCACGAATTCGACGATCGCCAGCGCGTCGCGGTCGCTGGTGATATCGCGCAGGAATGACCGGTCGATCTTGATCTTGTCGAACGGCACGCCGCGCAAATTCGCAAGCGAGGAGTAACCGGTGCCGAAATCGTCCATGGCGATCTGGATGCCGACGGCCTTTAGCCGCGTTAGCGTGTTGATCGTCTGGTCGCTCTTGTTCAGCAGGATCGATTCGGTGATCTCAAGCTCGAGCCGGCTCGGCTCCAGCCCGCTTTTATCAAGGGCACCCATCACGTTCTGAATGAGGTTGGTACTGTGGAACTGAACCGGCGAGAGATTGACCGCCACCTTCATGTCCTCATCCCATCGCATCGCCTCGCGGCAGGCAGTCTCCATCACCCATTTTCCGAGCGAATGGATAAGGCCGGTTCGTTCCGCAACGGGAATGAACACGCTGGGCGGAACATCGCCGCGCACTGGATGTTTCCAGCGCAAAAGTGCCTCGAAGCCACAAAGCTTGCGGGTCTGCGTCGCCACCTGCGGCTGGTAATAGACCTCCATCTCGTCGTTCTGCAGCGCAGTCTGCAGATCGGCCTCGAAGGATTTCTTTTCGGTCAGCTGCTTTTGCATGCGGACCTTGAAAACACTCGCCCGGCCAGGGCCGATGGCCTTGGCTTCATAGAGCGCCAGATCCGCGCGCTTGAACAATTCATCCGCATCGACGGTACCATGCGATATGGCGATACCGATGCAGGTGCCGATTTTCACCTCCTGCTCGCCGAGCTGGTAGGTCCGGCTGATCTGCTCGATAAGCTTGGAGGCGAGACGGCGCGCCGTGTCCTCATTGAGATCATCGGACACGACAGCGAATTCATCGCCGCCAAGGCGGCAAACCATGTCGTAATCACCGCCGATCCCCGAAAGGCGCTGTGCCACGGCCTGAAGCAAGGCGTCGCCCGAATCGTGGCCAAGCGTGTCGTTGACGTCCTTGAACCCATCGAGATCAAGCAGAAGAATGGCCGTCGTTCCATTGCCGCCGAAAGAGCGGCGCAACCGCTCGATAAGTTCCTGCCGGAACAGCGAGCGGTTCGGAAGGCCCGTCAACGCATCATGATAGGCATCATGCTCAAGCCGGACATTCTTGGCCTGCAATTCAAGCGTGGCGGCGCGCAGGTCGTTCGTCAGCCCGCGCATGCTTTTCTGCGCGCGGTTCAACAGATCGTTCTGACGAAGCAGCAATATCACCAGCGCGATGCCGCACAGGATCAATCCGCCCGCAAGCGCGGTGTAGACGATATGCAGCTTGCGCACGTCCTCATGGGCCGTATCGATCAGATTGACGTCATAGGCGACCGACGACGAAGCCAGCGTCGTCATCGGCGCATCGAGCGAGCTCATCTCGGAGAGCAGATCCGGAACATCCCTTGGCTCCAGGGTGTTCATCTGCTGTTCCAGGCGGGCCAGAACCGCGTCAAGGCGGGTTACGAGATCCCGCCATTGCTGTTTTTCATTGATGAAAGCGCCGAGGTTACCCTGCTTCAAGAGCTCCAGGCGGCTTAGCATGATGTCCATGCGCAGCTGCAATTCGTCCCGGTCGATGACACCGGGACTGAGCGCAAAAACGGCCAATTTGTTCTGAAGGCGGAGATACTCCGCCACGGTCTGACTGACCGCCCACGAATCGTTATAGCGGGCAAATTTCTGCAGAGCGGTCTGACGCTCGGCAATGACGAAAGCGATATAGCCCGTTGCCAGGACGAAGCAACAGATGATCACCGCCACAAGTTTTCGCAAACGGCACCTTTATTCCACTATCAATTTGGCAACTTGCCATGCGGACCGCGAATAATAGGTCTGCTTCTGCAATTCCGGGTCGCTATCATAGGGATAGATGACAAACAGCGGACCCTTTTCGCGAACTGTCATGTAGTTGCCATCCAGCTTGATCGCGAGGATAACGTTAAATTTCTTAAAATCCTCAACCGGTATGGTGCTCACATAATCGTTGAGTGCAACTGCCGTTACGCTGGTGCCTTTTGCGCCGACGAGATCCATCAACTTTGCCAGTGACACGCCGTCAAAACGAACGCGGCCATCGTGCCAGGGCGTCGTGGTCTCCACCGTCACCATGCCCAATCCCTCCAGCATGTCGCGATCGAATACCGCAGCGCCATCGGCATTGGTGTTGGTGATGTTTCCGGAGATGGTCAATATCGGCTTGCCTTGCGGCTTGGCGATCGTCCCGGCCTCGGCACAGGAAAGCCACATGAGCGACAGAAACGCACTGAGAAGTACCCGGGCGAAACTCATACTCTTTCTCCATCTAGCGTTCAGGTCGAGGGGTTTTCGCCAACCTCTGAGGGTCAAGGGAACCGACGCTCGCAATATATATCAGGAATGAATGTTATATCCTTAGTGAGATTTTATCCGTATTTTCTCTAGGTTTTGAGTAAACCGTTTGGATAATTTTTCCGTCTTATTGTACTTTTTTACACTTCACGCCCTGTTATGACGCAAGCAACACTACAAGTTACGTCTTCGTATCAATCCGTCTGGTGCGACAAAGGCCAAATTGCGGCATATGCGTGATTGCTTAACAACAGCAACACATGATTCGCGCGTATCGGACAAGACCAATGCGCGTTCGGCATCCGCCTGCCTGTCAGGCAGGAAAGCCGAGAGACAAGTTTCGCATCACAGAAAAATCATGGCGATTGCCAGAGCGAACGGTTGAAACATACCGTACGCAACTTAATATAAGAGCTGTCATTTCCGTTTCCGGCATTTTCAGCTTCCTCTTGCCGGAAATGCCCAGACGCCCGTTCCGCGCAGCGCAAGCGGCGATACCGGATATAGTCCGGTCAGGAAAATTCTGTTCACGTCTCCGGGCTGGACGGCACCCTGCCGTATCGGCCACATCATGAAGGTAGTCCCTATGCACACCTATCCCGACATCAAACTTCTCATTGATGGCGAATGGCGAGACGCCGTTTCCGGCAAGACGATCGCCGTATCCGACCCTGCGACCGACGAAATCATCGGCGCGATCGCCCATGCCGAAAAGGCGGACCTAGATCTCGCGCTTGCCGCCGCCGAGCGTGGCTTCAAGGTCTGGCGCGACACCTCGCCATTCGAGCGTTCCAAGATCATGCGCAGGGCAGCCGATATCCTGCGCGAGCGCAAGGACAAGATCGCCTATATAATGACCCGCGAGCAGGGCAAGCCGCTGTCGCAATCGGCAACCGAAATCATGGGCGCCGCCGATACCATCGACTGGTTCGCCGAAGAAGCACGTCGCACCTACGGCCAGGTCATTCCGGCGCGTGCAACCGGCGTTTCCCAGCTTGCCATCAAGCTGCCGGTTGGTCCCGTCGCGGCGTTTACGCCATGGAACTTCCCGATCAACCAGATCGTCCGCAAGCTTTCGGCTGCCCTTGCCACGGGCTGCTCCATCATCGTCAAGGCCCCGGAAGAAACACCGGCATCGCCGGCGGAACTGATCCGAGCGTTTGTGGATGCGGGCGTGCCGGCGGGTGTCATCGGTCTCGTTTACGGCGTGCCATCCGAGATTTCGGAATATCTGATCCCGCATCCGGTCATCCGCAAGATTTCCTTCACCGGCTCCACGCCGATCGGCAAACATCTGGCAGCCCTTGCCGGCAAGCACATGAAGCGCGCCACGATGGAACTCGGCGGTCATGCGCCAGTGATGATCTTTGACGATGCCGATATCGAAAAAGCGATCGAGGTGACCTCGCTTGCCAAGTTCCGCAATGCCGGTCAGGTCTGCGTCGCTCCCACCCGCTTCCTCGTGCAGGACGGTGTGGCGGATCGCTTCCTTGAAGGTTTCGTGGAAGCCACGAAGGCGATCAAGGTCGGCAACGGCCTGGAAGAAGGTGTCGTCATGGGGCCGCTCGCCAATGAGCGCCGCATCCCAGCGCTGGAAGGCCTGATCAACGACGCCGTTTCCCATGGCGCGGAACTGAAGACCGGTGGCCGCCGCATCGGCAACAAGGGCAACTTCTTCGAGCCCACGGTGCTCGCCAACGTGCCCGTGACAGCCAAGATCATGAACGACGAGCCCTTCGGTCCCGTCGCCATCATCAACCGCTTCTCGACATTCGATGATGCCATCAACGAAGCGAACCGCCTGCCTTTCGGCCTTGCCTCCTACGCCTTTACCAGCTCGGTCAAGACAGCGCATGCGCTCGGCCACCAGGTCGAGGCGGGCATGCTGACCATCAACCACAACGGCCTTGCGCTTCCCGAAGTCCCCTTCGGCGGCGTCAAGGATTCCGGTTATGGCACGGAGGGCGGTTCGGAGGCGGTTCAGGCCTATCTGGAGACGAAATTCGTCAGCCAGATGAGCTGAAGCTTTGGATGCAAGCTCAGGGCGGATGACAATATCCGCCCTGAACCTGAATTTGGCGAACTCGGAATCTCCACGCGTCGTCACCCCGGACTAGATCCGGGGTCCAGCGCGATCAAGTCATTGACCGCAAAAGACTATTCACCGCGCAGGCGCCCAGTGGCCGGATGCCGGGTCAAGCCCGGAATGACGGAGTGAAAGACCTTCGTCAATCTGTGAAGAAGCAAGATCTGCTATGTCTTTTCTTCGGTAGTACCACCTCCCTTGCCTCCGTCCTCATCATGCCCTAAAAGAACAAAAAGTGAACTTAGAGAGGTACTATGAGCGAGACAGCGGCACCCGCGTTGAAGGAAATCTTCAACCACGAAAAACTGCGACACATCGCCGATCAGACCAAAGCCGTTCATGCGCCTTTCGATGTTCCCGCCTTCATGGCGCTTGCCACGACAAATCTCGAAGCGCTGGGCATCATGCAGCGCATGCGGCAGGTGGCGACCAGCCTGCACGCCACGCTTCCCGGCGACTATGCCCGCAACATCGAAATTCTGACAGCCGCAGCACCCGGAATAGGCAACGGTTTCGCATCCATTTCGCTGCCAGAATATGTGGCGCTTTACGGTCTCGACGATTTCGATCTTTCCATGCAGGCGCTGCAATATTTCACCCGTTTCGGCTCCTCGGAATTTGCCATCCGCCATTTCCTGCAAAGGGATCTGGCCCGAACACTTGCCGTGATGGAAACATGGTCGCAACATGACAACGAGCATGTGCGGAGGCTGGCGAGCGAAGGCTGCCGGCCGCGCCTGCCTTGGTCGTTCCAGCTCAAAGCCCTGATCGATGATCCCTCACCGGTCACCGCGATCCTTGATGCCATGAAAGCTGACGAGGCGCTTTACGTGCGCAAATCCGTCGCCAATCATCTGAACGACATCACCAAGGACAATCCCGCTTTCGTGCTGGCGCTCATCGACACATGGCCGAAGGAAAACCCGCATACACGCTGGATCGTGCGGCAGGCCTTGCGCACTCTGGTCAAGAAAGGTGACGCTGCCGCGCTCGCCCATTTCGGTGCCCATAAGGAGGCTCAGATCGCACTCTCGGCGTTTCAGGTTTCTCCTGAAAGGGTCGCTCTCGGTAATCCGGTGCGGATTTCAGCTTCTTTCACCTCGACGGCAGAAAGCCCGCAGAAGCTGGTGATCGATTATGCCGTGCATTACGTGAAAAAGAGCGGTGACGCCTCCGCGAAAGTCTTCAAGTGGAAAGAAATCGAGTTGCAGCCGGGCGAAACATGCGCGCTCTCGATAAGCCGCGCCATGCGTGATTTCACCACCCGCAAGCACTATGCGGGTGTTCACAAGGTTGACCTGATGGTCAACGGCAGGCTGGCGGCCGAGGCCTCTTTCGAACTGCTGATATGAAGCTGGCGAGAGCGTCCCTCAAGCCGCCGGGAAAATCTTCGCACGGCGGATGATGACGGAACCGCGATCGCCTGCCGCGACATCATTTTCCGGCGGCACGTCGAATTCCAGGAGATCGCCGCCATCTGTGCTGGCGATCACCCGCCGCTCGCCTGCCCGGTCGAGAACCCGCGAAACCGAGGCTGGAATGCCCTCGTGCAGATCTTCCCATTCCAGGTCGGAGGGACGGGCATAGATCTCGACGGCGCCATCTGCCTGACCGTAGGAGAAAGGCAGTTCGTTGTCACCGACATAGACCTTTCCGCCGCGCGCCACGCCGGACACACGGTTGGCATCGCCGAGAAAGCGCATGACGAAGGCGCTGTTCGGCTGGCGGCAGACTTCCTTCGGCGTGCCCTGTTGCACGATCTCGCCCTGATTGAGGATGACGACGCGGTCAGCGAGATCCAGTGCCTCTTCCTGATCATGCGTCACGAAAATCGTGGTAATGCCCAGCGCGCCGTGAATTTCACGCAGCCAGCGGCGCAGGTCGCGGCGCACATTGGCATCCAGCGCGCCGAAGGGCTCATCCAGTAGAAGCACTTTGGGATCGACCGAAAGCGCACGGGCCAGCGCCACACGCTGCCGCTGCCCACCGGAAATCTGCGCCGGGAACCGGTCGCCCAGACCGTCAAGCTTGACCAAGTTCAACAGTTCCCTGACCCGCGCATCGATCGCGGCCTTGTCGCGCTTCACCTTCGACACCTTCATGCCGAACGCGATGTTTTCATGCAGCGTCATATGCGGAAAAAGTGCGTAGTGCTGGAACACGAAACCGACGCCGCGATCGCGCACCGGAATATTGGTGGCGTCTTCGTCTCCAAAAAAGATGCGGCCGCCATCGCTATATTCGAGACCGGCGACCATGCGCAGGATCGTCGTCTTGCCTGAACCGGAGGGGCCGAGCAGCGCCAGAAGCTCGCCACTTTCAATATCGAGCGAAACATCGCGCACCGCGCGGAAGGTATCGAAAGTCTTCACCACATTTTCGAGGCGGATTTTCATGGGAATCAGGTCTCCGTGGCGATGGCGGCACCGCCGCTGGTCTTCTTGGCCCCGCGCCCGGCGCCGCGCCGTTCCAGCGCCACCTTGGCGATGATGGTGATGACAGCGAGCAGAGCGAGGATGGAGGCCGACGCAAAGGCGCCCGCCGTCTGGTAATCGTGATAAAGCAGCTCGATATGCAGCGGCAGCGTGTTGGTCTGGCCGCGAATATTGCCTGACACGACCGACACCGCGCCAAATTCACCCATGACGCGGGCGTTGCACAGAACGACGCCGTAGAGCAGTGCCCATTTGATATTCGGTAGCGTCACCGAAAAGAAGGTGCGCCAGCCGGATGCGCCAAGCGAGGTGGCCGCCTCCTCCAGATCGCGGCCCTGCGCCTGCATCAATGGGATCAGCTCGCGCGCCACGAAGGGTGCCGTGACGAACATCGACGCGATGACGATGCCGGGTAGTGCAAAGAGTATCTTGATATTGTGCGCATCGAGGAACGGCCCAAACAGCCCCTGCAGCCCATAAACGAAGAGATAGGCGACACCGGCGACGATCGGCGAGATGGAGAAGGGTATCTCGATCAGCACCAGCAGGAAGCGCCGGCCGGGAAAATCGAATTTAGTGATCGCCCATGCGGCTGCGACGCCGAAGGCCGTGTTGATCGGCACCGCAATCAGCGCCGTCAGCACCGTCAGCATGATGGCGTGGCGGGTATCGGGGTGGGTGATGGTCGCTGAATAGACCTTCCACCCCTGCGAAAAAGCCTCGACCCCGATGATGGTCAGAGGAGCGACAACCAGGAACGCGCCGATGACGAGCACAAAAGCGATCAGGCTACGGCGAACCCAGGGCGCGTCACCGACGCGCGGTGGCTTGCGATGCGAGGAAATGGCGCTCATGTCTCAGCTCCTCACCGTATAACGAAGCGCACGCGCCTGCAGGTAATTGGTCACCGCCAACATGACGAAGGCCGCGATGAGCAGCACGGAGGCGATGGCGGCGGCGGCCTGATAATCATATTCCTCCAGCCGGATGAAGATCAGCAGTGCCGTAATTTCCGTTGAAAACGGCTGGTTGCCGGCAATGAAAATGATGGCGCCGAACTCACCGAGGCTGCGCGCGAAAGAGAGCGAGAGACCGGCCAGCAGAGCTGGCGTCAGAAGCGGCAGGATGACCTTGCGGAAGATTTCTAGATCGGAACCGCCGAGCGATTGCGCCGCCTCCTCCAATGCCGGATCGAGGTCTTCGAGCACCGGCTGCACGGTGCGCACGATGAAGGGTAGACTGGTAAAGGCCATCGCCACCATGATGCCGAGCGGCGTATAGGCAACCTTGATGCCGAATTGCGCAAGCACCGAGCCGAACCAGCCGTTACCCGCAAACAGCGTCGTCAGCGCAATGCCGGCAACGGCGGTGGGAAGCGCAAAAGGCAGATCGACAATGGCATCGACAAGGCGCCAGCCGGGGAAACGGTAACGCGTCAGCACCCAGGCGAGCGCCAGTCCGAAAACGACGTTGAACAAGGTCGCGGCGAGAGCGCAGAGCACCGTGACGCGATAGCTCGCAACAGCGCGCGGCGAAGAGATAATGGCCCAATATTCGGCTGGCCCGAGGCTCGCCGCCTTGAACACCAGCGCCGAGAGCGGCAGAAGCACGATGATGGCGACGTAAGTGAGGGTAACGCCGAGGGACAATTTAAGCCCCGGCAGAACATTCCGCTTCAAACCCCGCCCCCAATTCATCATAAAGCGACCCGGCAGTTTCCCGCCGGGTCTTTTACCTGTTGCATATCGTCGTGATTAACGGCTGCCGTAGAGCGTATCAAGCGTCGCGCCGGACGCAAAATGCTCTTTCTGGATTTTATTCCAGCCGCCGAAGACGTCATTGACATTGACGAGGCGAACGGCCGGGAACTTGTCCTTGAACTCGCCGACAACCTTTTCGTTGTGAACGCGATGGCCGAATTCGGCAGCAATGCGCTGGCCCTCTTCGGTATAGAGGAAATCGAGGTAGCTCTTCGCCAGCTCGCGCGAGCCGCGCTTGTCGACCACCTTGTCCACCACGGCGACCGGGAATTCGGCGAGCAGGCTGACGGAAGGCACCACGCCTTCAACCTTGTCGGCGCCATATTGCTTGGCAATGCCGCGGGTCTCGGCTTCGAAGGTGATCAGCACGTCGCCGATTTCACGTTCCACGAAGGTGGTGGTGGCGGCGCGGCCTCCGGTGTCGAAAACAGGGGTGTTGTCGAAGATTTTCTTGACGAATTCCTGAACCTTCTTCTCGTCGCCGTTGAACTTCTCCTTGGCATAGGCCGTGGCGGCGAGATAGGTGTAACGGGCGTTACCCGAGGTCTTCGGATTGGGGAAAACCACCTTCACGTCGTCACGGGCAAGATCGTCCCAGTCCTTGATGTGCTTGGGATTACCGGCACGCACGAGGAAAGACGGGAAGGAATAGAACGGCGAGGCGTCGTTTGCGAAATCCTTCTGCCAGTCGGCGGAAACGAAACCCTGCTTCACCAGAAAATCGACATCCGTTACCTGGTTGAAGGTGACGACATCGGCTTCCAGACCCTCAACGATGGCACGCGCCTGCTTGGAGGTGCCGGCGTGCGACTGATCAACCGTGATACCCGGATGCAGCTTGATGAAAGCCTCGTTCTCGGCTGCGAAAACCTCACGGGCAACATCGTAGGAGGCGTTGAGAATGGTGGTCGGAGACTGCGCCTGCGCCGCACCTGCAAAAAGAGCGGCAATGGCAGTGCCGACGATGAGAAGACGTTTCATGAATACCCCCGGAAAATCGAATGGTCGTCAACATAACGGGGGGCGACAACGCCTGCGAGCAACAGCCGTGCGTTAAGCAGAAGCGTATTAGAAATTTCACCCAAGCAACAGCAATTCAAAAGGTGATGATTTCATATATCTCCGCAAGCCGGATTTCTTTTGCGTTGCGCAATCTAAAGGCGGTGCTCGGGAAAGAGATTACCGGAATGTTTGGTAAAATATGGCAGAAGGTCTTCTTCACGCACCTCTTCCAGCTGTGCCGGTCGCCAGCGCGGATTGCGGTCCTTGTCGACCAGGGCCGCACGCACGCCCTCATAAAAATCATGACCCCGCAATATCTCCGTGCCGGCGGCAAATTCCCGTTCGAGGCATTCGATGAGGCTGGCGCTTTCCCGCCCCAGACGCAGCAGCTTCAGGGTTAGTTTGAGACTGGTAGGGGAGCGTTTTTTGAGAATTTCCAGAGTCTCGCGCGAAAACGTATCGTCACGCTCCGAAAGTGCTGCGAAAATCTCCTCGACCGTGTCGAAACGGAATGCCGCGTCGATGATCTCACGGTGTGCCGACAGGCCCCCCTCACCAGCTTCGACGGTATAAGTTCCGATTACCGCCTCGACACCATCAGGATCGAGCGCTTGTGATAGATTCTGCACCAAATCTGTAAGGCGCGCAGAAGGGACGAAATAATCGGCAAAACCGGCATAGATCGCATCGGCAGCAGAGACCGCATTGCCTGTCAGCCCCAGCCAGGTGCCGCATTCGCCCGGCGCTCTGGGCAAAAGCCAGGAACCGCCGACGTCAGGGAAATAGCCGATACCGGTTTCCGGCATGGCAAGCTTCGTCCGCTCGGTGACGATGCGGTGGCTGGCATGGGCGGAAATGCCGACGCCGCCACCCATGACGATGCCGTCCATCAACGCGACATAAGGTTTACCAAAGCGGGCAATGTGATAATTCAGCGGAAACTCTTCGCGCCAGAAATCCAGCACCTGCGGATCGCCCGCTTTGCCGAGATCGTGAATGATGCGAACGTCACCCCCCGCACACAGCCCCCTGTCGCCTTCTCCTGTCAGCACCACGCAGGAAACGTCAGGGTCATCCTCGAAACGGTGAAGCGCCTGGAGCATGGCACGAACCATCGGCAGCGTCAGGCTGTTGATGGCTTTCGGACGGTTCAGGTGGATGATGCCCGCCCCTACCCGTCTCTCGATGACGACCTGCGTCTCCGCTTCCGTTGCAACTTCCAAGGTCGCCTCCTCCGCTACCGTTCACCAGCCCATCTTGGAGGTCCGGGCGCGATCACGCAACGTTGATCTTGTCCTTCAGGAACGTCTTTCGCTCAAACCGCTTTCACCCGCGTAAAATGCCTGAAATCCGCTTTCGCAATGCAGCATGTTTGCTTGACGCCCGGAAAATCATGGCATGTAATGGAGTTTGAAATGCCGGCATTGATTCCTGTCGAGCGTGTGCCGGACCAAGCGGAATGTCGCCTTGTCAAAGGCGTTGTCAACAGCAACGGGAGACGAGCATGCAGGTTTCGGAACAAGAGTGGATCAGCAAACGGGCCTATACACTTTGGGAAAAGGAAGGCCATCCTCATGGCCGTGACGCGGACCATTGGGAACAGGCAAAGCATGAATTTTCGCTGCTGAAGACGTCGGAGGCGACCAAGCCTGCCCAGCGCAAGAAAGCAGCGCCGAAGACCGCTGCTGCGGAGCCGGAGGCACAAGCCCCCGCAAAATCCAAGGCCCGCGCACGCAAGGCCGCAACCGCGAAATAAAAGTACTCTCGTGACAATCTGAACCGGCAAATGAAAAGCCCGACGAAATCTCGCCGGGCTTTGTCTGTTTATCGCGGATCGCAACCGGGATCACCGACCCGGCAACCGCCCTGAAAGTTTTCCGAAGCGGGCGCGCGGCGTGGATCATCCCACTGGCGGCGCTCCGGACGACGCTGGCCTTCGTCCTGATTTGGTTGGCGATCGCGATTGCGGTCGCGATTTTCTTCCTCGAACCGAGGACGGTCACCATCTCGACGCGGCCTGTCCTGGTTTCCATCGCCCCGGTTTCTGTCACCCTGGTTCCAGTCGCCGTAACGGCGCTCCCAGCGGCCATCATTCGGTCCACCGCCCTGACGCGGATCGCGCCATTCATCCCGGCGGCCATCACGCCATTCGTCGCGCGGACGCGGGCGTTCCCAGTCACCGCGCGGCGGCGGAGGCGCAGCATTCCAGTAACCGCCTGATGGCGGCGGACGACGCCAGCGGTCACGCTCGCGGTAGAAGTCACGGTCACGATAATAACGGTCCCAATAACGACCGGCTTCGAAGGTGATCACGGGAACGCCGAGATCGCGGTAATAACGCGGCTCAACGTAGACCCGGTTCTGCCTGAACGTCGTCTGGATGTAACGACCGGCGACCCAACCACGACCGCTGACGAAAGAGACGTCGCACCACGGCGTATCGGACAGGCAGCCATGTACCGTCAATGGTGCGCCGACCGGGATCACGACCACGGCCGGATAGGCTGTGCTCGGACCGGAGCGCATATTCACATTCGCGGTGGCAAAGCCGCGAGTCGCAGCTTCGGCAAGGGCCGGCGCGGCGAGCATGGCCACCAGCGCAATTGCGCCAAACAGTTTTTTCTTCACTTACTTCTCCTCAAGCAAAAGCCCGCTTTGCCCTTGTCGGCGTCCATCGATTTCGATGGACGAGCATGCGTTCCACATACTGCCATGACTGGAAAATACGCCGTGTTCCATGAACGCAGCATGAAACAAATTGCAACCCGTTTCAGTTCCACCTGCGGCAATGAAGCACCCGGGAATTTGCCGACGGAATGTGCCGCCGGTCTTGACTTCGGGGATCAATCATCCGACTTCAATGCAACAGCAATATGGAGCATAACCATGAGCGAAACCGCACAGACGACCGTCGACCAGAGCGAAGTGGATCGCTTCTCCGCGATGGCTGCGGAATGGTGGAGCCCGACGGGCAAGTTCCGGCCGCTGCACAAATTCAACCCGGTGCGGCTTGAATATATCCGCAACCGCATCTGCGATAATTTCGGCCGCGACCCGAAGGCGCACCGCCCGCTTGAAGGGCTGCGTGTGCTGGATATCGGCTGCGGCGGCGGCCTGCTTTCCGAACCCGTGGCGCGCATGGGCGCGGACGTGGTGGGCGCCGACCCTTCAGAAAAGAATATCGGCATCGCCTCCACCCACGCCCGTGAAAGCGGTGTCAGCGTCGACTACCGCGCCGTGACCGCCGAACAGTTGCTGGAGGCGGGCGAAACCTTCGACGTCGTCCTCAACATGGAAGTGGTCGAGCATGTGGCCAATGTCGATCTCTTCGTCACCACCTGCGCGAAAATGGTGCGCCCCGGCGGGCTGATGTTCGCCGCCACCATCAACCGCACGCTGAAAGCCCGCGCGCTCGCGATCTTCGCCGCCGAAAACGTATTGCGCTGGCTGCCGCGCGGCACCCACCAATATGAGAAGCTGGTTCGCCCGGATGAGCTTGAACGGCCGCTGGTGGCCAGCGGCATGGATATCGTCCACCGTACCGGCGTCTTCTACAACGTATTGCAGGACCGCTGGAACCTCTCGCCGGACATGGAAGTCAACTACATGATGCTGGCGAAAAGACCCGCATAAAGCCAGCGCACCCAATTCGCCGGTCATGAACGACGGATGACGTCGCCCTAAGTGGTGGACGTCATCAAAATCGTAGGCAAACTCAATTCACATCATCGGGCAGCACCGGCAACGGTGCAATCTCGATGCCCTCGTCAATCAGGGCCTTCGCGTCCTGGGCAGACGCGTGGCCGATGATGCCGCGTTCGTCGGCCTCGCCATAATGGATCTTGCGGGCTTCTTCGGGAAATTTATCGCCGACATCTTCCGCATTCGCGCGGATATTGGCGACCGCTTCGCGGATTTTTGCGAGCGCCTCTTTTCTGGCCGCGTCCATGGCGAGCGTCTGGCGTTCGTCTTTTTTGCGGGCGGTGGAGACCGAAGGCGCCATCAGAAGTTTGGAAACCTGCGGGGAATTGCACATCGGGCAGGACAGGAAGCCGCGCTGCAACTGATTGTCGAAATCGTCGCTTCCGGAAAACCAGCCTTCGAACTCATGGCCCTTTTCACAGGCCAACGCATAACGGATCACGCCGCCTCACCTCCAGCAGGAATAACCGTGTCCAGTCCGAACTCGCGGGCATTGCGCAGATTGGGGATTTTCCCGCGCGCGGCAGCCACGAGAGACGTGTCGATCTCTGCGAAAATGATCTCTTCCCCGGCGCCACCGGCCATTGCCAGCACCTTGCCCCAGGGGTCGATGATGATGGAATGGCCGAACGTGACCCGCCCGTCCTCATGCAGGCCGGCCTGTGCGGCGGCAATGACGAAAGCGCCGTTTTCAATGGCGCGGGCACGCAGCAGAATTTCCCAGTGGGCTTCCCCTGTCTGGCGGGTGAAGGCGGCCGGAACCGTCAGAACCTCGGCGCCGGCGAGTGCCTCCGCCCGGAAAAGCTGCGGGAAGCGCACATCGTAGCAGATCGCAAAGCCGAATTTCCCCAGTGGCAACTCAGCAACGCGAGCGACAGCGCCGGGTTCGTAAGCCGCACTTTCGCGCCAGCTTTCGCCATTGTCGAGATCGACATCGAACATATGGATCTTGTCATAGCTGCAGATACGCGAACCGTCAGGCGCAAACAGAAAACCGCGATTGGCAATCTTGCCATCCGGGCGGGCAATCGCTGTCGAGCCGACATGGACATGGATGCCGAGTTCGCGTGCCAGCCGCGCGGCGGTCGCAACGATGATATCGCCATCGTCGTCACGCAGCTGGGCGCGAAGCGCCTGCCTGTCCTTCTGGAGAGCGCCGGTCATTTCCGGCGTCTGAACATAGACAGCGCCCGCAGCCGCAGCAACACGTACCAGGCGCTCCATATCGGCGGCATTTTTCACCGTATCGACACCCGAGCGCATCTGAATGGCGGCAGCCTTGAAAATCATCACGTCCTCCGTATCGAAAATCGAGCCGATTAAGCGGCAAGCATAACGTCGAGTTTGCCAGCACGCTCCAGTGCATGTAGATCGTCGCAACCGCCGATATGCTGGCCGTTGATGAAGATTTGCGGGAAGGTCGTTCCGCCGGATTTCTCGATCATTTCCTGCCGGTACTCCGGCGTCGTCGTCGCGTTATATTCGGCGTAATCGACGCCCTTGCTGTCCAGCAACGCCTTGGCGCGCGCGCAATAACCACAAAAATCCCGTGTATAGATCGTTACCGGTGCCATGTATTTCGAAGCCTCGCAAACGTGTGCTGAAACGCACGATATCCTCGTTTCATTCAGGCTTCATATAGGACCGGAAATGGCCATTGCAAAGGTCAAAACGGTCACATCCGTAGCACCCGCCTTCCGCAAGACGCGACTTGCCGCGCCCACCGTCGCACCAGTGGTATAAACATCATCCACCAGCACCACTCGCTTGCCATAAACATCGGTTTTTCGGCCGGGCGCTATTGCAAAAGCACCCCGCACATTGTCCTGCCGGGCAAGCGCTGAAAGCCCCACCTGCCGCTCGGTCGGCTTCACGCGCAACAGCGTGCCGGCAAGCAGCGGTTTGCCGGTGGCCTTGGCCAGATGCCGTGCGAGCTCAGCGGACTGGTTGAAACGGCGACGCCAGAAGCGGTGGCGATGCAGCGGAACCGGCAAGATACAGTCGCAGCTATCAACCGTTCCGTCGCTTGCCCGCAGCATCCACAGCGCCATGAAACGCGCAAGATCGGTCCGGTCCTGATATTTCAGCCGGTGTACGAGTTTACGCGCGGTTCCCTCATGGCTGGCAACAGCACGCAAACGGTCGAAAGGCGGTGGGTCGGCGATGGCTTGTGCGCTCACAATACCCGCGCCGTGATCCCGGGCGAAGGGGATACCCAGAACCTCGCAAAAAGGCCGATCGATAAAGGCCACATCCCGCCAGCAATCCGCACACAGGGCACCCTCGCCGCCGGTCATGCGGGAACACCCTGCGCAAGTGGGAGGATAGACCATGCGGAAGGCCGAGTGCAACACGCTGCGTGCCGCCATCGAAACCGTCGCGGACTTCGACAGCAATCCCGAAAACAAATCTTCACCAGCGCCCATGAGGTTGACTTTAGCGCCGAACGGGTGCCTTTGCGAGAGAGATATGTTTCGGCCTCTGACCGGAAAAACAATGCCCGAAGCGGCATGACAGCAACGATGCGGCCCGCCGATCCCAAAGGCGCTACAGGCCGAGCAGGCACGACGATGGATATTCTCTTTGACCAGGCCCTGATCGAACAAAATCGCCGCCGGGCGTGGAACCGGCGTGACGACAAGGCCCTGTTTCTTCTCGACATGGCCGCCGACGAGTTTGCCGACAGGCTCGCCATCGTCGAGCGCCGTTTCGAGACCGCAATCGAACTGCACGGCGGGACGGGCATCACCGCCCGGCGTGTGACTGAGACGGGCAAGGTGGAATCCATCCGCCGTATCGAGACGGATACCTCCTTTGCGACGGATGGGAATCTGCCGCAGGTGGCCTCCATGGAGCATCTGCCGCTCGAAGAAGCCTCCGCCAATCTCATTGTTTCCCCGCTTGCCCTCCACCTCACCAACGACACCCCCGGTGCGTTGATCCAGATAAGGCGGGCGTTAAAGCCGGACGGGCTGTTTCTCGGAGCCATTCCCGGCAGCGGCACATTGCAGGAACTGCGCGACGTGCTGTTGACGGCAGAAGCCGAGTTGACCGGCGGCGCCAGCCCGCGCGTCATTCCCTTTGCCGATGTGCGCGATGTTGGCGCACTGTTGCAGCGTGCCGGTTTTGCGCTTCCCGTCACCGACGCGGAAACTTATACGGTGCGTTACGACTCGATTTTTCCGCTGATGCGCGATCTGCGCGCCATGGGCATGGCCAATCCGCTGGCAAGCCGCAGCAGAAAACCGCTCAATCGCGCTTTTTTCCTGCGGGCAGCGGAGCTTTACGCCGAACGTTATTCCGATCCGGACGGGCGGATCAGAGCCACGTTTTCCATCATCTATGTCTCAGGCTGGGCACCGCACGAGAGCCAGCAGAAACCGCTGAAACCTGGTTCCGCCAAAATGCGCCTTGCCGATGCCTTGAAGACGACCGAAGTCAAGCTTTCCTGATAGGCGTAGCGCAGGCCTCAGATGTTGGCAAAAGTATCGGCGAGGAACTGGAATACAGCATTGATGTTGCTGCCGATGGTGGCTCCGCCACCGATGATGGTGGCGGAAATAACGCCGACGATCAGGCCGTATTCGACTGCGGTCGCGCCGTTTTCGTCTTTAAAGAAACGAATAAAACAATGCAGCACGGGATATTCTCCATCCGCCATCCGGTGATTACGCTAACCGGCATTATATATTGCTAAAATCGAATTTATACTATGCCACGGGCATGAGGAATCCGTTACCGATGATGGTAAACGATCAGCAACCGCTCTCGCTGCTATAGCCCGTCACGACACAGGGCATCTCGGGCATCGGCTGGGTTATACTGCGGCGGATGGAATAGGTCTTGCCGGCATCGGTCTTCTTGATGGAGCCGGTGCTTATCATGTCGTAATTGTCGGAGAACTGCGCGACGCGCGTTGATGATTTTCCGGCAAGCATGGGGGTGACTATCAAGGAAAGAGCAATCACAGCCGTCCCGAAAAGCAGCGCGACATTAAGAACGCCGGTGCGACGGGATTTGTTGGAGTAAGACTGACGACCTTCCACCGTCTTCCAGAAATCCTCGTTCATAGCCAACCTCATACGCGCAGTTTACCGCTTCTTTAGCTTAACAATCTGCCAGAGGGTGCTGAACGATCTGTTAACACAGCCTCGTTTTGGCACGGTAAAGCGGAGTTACGGGATGTTTTCAACAGGCTGCGCGAGGGGATGGAACCCGCCAGGTAGGTCGCTTTAAATCAAATCCTGAAGGAAGGGGATGAGCGGCTCGTCGGCCGGCGGCATCGGATAATCACGCAGAGCCTGCGGCTTTACCCATTTAATTGCCTGTCCTTCGCGCCCATGGGCCATGCCTTCATAACGACGGCACACGTAAAGCGGCATCAGCAGGTGAAAAGTCTCGTAGGTATGGCTGGCGAACGTCAGCGGCGCAAGGCAGGCTATCTTGGTCTTGATACCCAGCTCCTCGTCCAGCTCGCGGACAAGGGTCTCCTCCGGTGTTTCGCCTTGTTCCACCTTGCCGCCTGGAAATTCCCACAGGCCGGCAAGCGACTTGCCCTCAGGTCGTTGCGCCAGAAGAATACGGCCGTCCTGATCGAGAAGGGCGCAGGCGGCAACCAGCAGGATTTTTTTGCCCGCTTCGCTCATTCTTCACCAGCCTTGCGCCAGTAGCGATAGGAATAGGCCTCGGTGAAGCCGAATTTTTCATAAAGTGCAATCGCGGGCGCATTTGTGGAGACGACCTGCAACCAGGCGCTTTTGGCGCCGCTGATGCGGGCCCAGCGCAGTGCTGACGCCAGCAGCTGCGTGCCGAGGCCCTTTTTCCGCTGCGACTTCTCGACATCGAGGGAAAGAATGCCGGCAAGATCGTTATCCTGCACGCAGATAACGGTGGCAAGTGCGCTGCCCCCTGCTTCTTCGTTGATGAACAGGCCAAGGGTCGGCTTGATCGAACTGAGGATTTCAGCGATCGCCGGGCGCAGGGTCGGGTCGCCATCGCTGACCTTGATGCTCGCCTCGACAAAACGGCCAATATCGTGGCTCGGCAGGCTGACCAGCGTTTCCGGCAGTTCCATGCCAGCGAGATCGGCCGTCATGACCTTGACCTCCTCAACCATGGACCAGCCGTCCTTTACCAGAAAATCCTTGAGCTGCGGCGGCATCAGCGTCGTTTCGCGCACCACCAGCGGACGGCCGAAATCCTCGAAGCGCTTACGCGCCTTTTCCAGCCGCACCGCGCAGTTTCCATAATCGGAAGGATCGAGCGGCACCACGCAATTGATGCGTTTGGATGGATGCGACCCCGTCAGGCGGATTTGCCAGCTACCGTCATAAATCACCGACGAGGCCGGCCATGCCCGAAAGCTGACTGCTTCCAGACGGCGAACCAGCGGCAGATTGACGATTTTATTGTCCTGCATTCTCTTCGGCTCCAACGGTCAGCTCCGGTAGTCGCCGTTGATCGCAACATATTCCTTGGTCAGGTCGCACGTCCATACGGTGGCCTTGCCCTCACCGAGACCGATGTCAACCTTCACCGGGATGTCTTCCAGCCGCATCACGGCGGTGGTTTCCGCTTCCGAATAATCCGGATCGCGTTCGCCATTGACGGCAACGCGCACGCCGCCGAACCAGATGGCAAGGCGATCACGGTCGGCCATTTCACCGGATTTGCCCACAGCCATGACGACGCGACCCCAATTTGCATCTTCGCCGGCAACCGCGGTCTTCACCAGCGGTGAGTTGGCAATCGAAAGGGCGATCTTCTTGGCAGCGACATCGTTTTCCGCGCCGGTAACGGTGACTTCGACCATCTTGCGTGCGCCTTCGCCATCGCGAACCACCTGCAGGGCCAGATCTTTCAGGAGATCGTTCAAGGCGGCGCGGAAGGAGGAAAGCCGCTCGTCATCGGTGCGCGTCACCTTGACCTGACCGTCCTCAGCCGCCGCACCTGTCGCAAACAACATCAGCGTATCGGAGGTGGAGGTGTCGCTGTCAACAGTCACGGAATTGAAGGTCGGGCCGACACCGGCGGAAAGCAGTGATTGCAGCGCGGCCGGATCAATATCGGCATCCGTAACCACGAAAGAAAGCATCGTCGCCATATCGGGCGCGATCATGCCGGCACCCTTGGCGATACCGTTGATGGTGACCACGACACCGCCGATTTCGGCCGTGCGGGTCGCGACCTTGGGATAAGTGTCGGTCGTCATGATTGCCTTGGCGGCTTCCTGCCAGAAATCGGCTTCGGCCATGCCCTGCATGTCGCCCAGAACCCCGGCGAACTTGGTGGCATCAAGCGGCTCGCCGATTACGCCGGTCGATGCCAGAAACACTTCATTTTCAGAGCAGCCGACTGCAGCGGCTGCGGATTTCGCCGTCAATTCGGTCGCGGCCTTGCCTTTGACGCCGGTAAAGGCGTTTGCGTTACCGGAATTGACCACCACGGCGCGCGCCACGCCACCGCCGAGATTGGCGCGGCAGAAATCAACGGGGGCCGAGGGGCATTTCGATTTTGTGAAAACGCCAGCCACGCTTGCCGGCTTGTCGAACACCATCAACAGAACGTCGGTCCGGTTCTTGTACTTGATGCCGGCGGCAGCCGTCGCCATGCGAACACCACGCAGCGCGGGCATGTCGGGATAGGATTTCGGAGCGAGCGGGGAAACGGCAACGGACATGGGAAAGCGCCTGAGATTCTGGAAACGGGGAAGGTTTGAAAGTGCCTGAGATGAAGCGGGGCGGCCTGTGGCCGCCCCGTAACATGGTTTTATTACTGCTGCGGCTGTGCCTGCTGTTCCTTCGTGGCTTCGTCGTAGCCCTTCTTCAGCGTCTCATCCATGATTTCGATCTTCTGGTCAGCCTTTGCCTTCTCGATGAGGGCAACGTACTTGTCACGCATGACAAGCTGACGAACCTGCGGCTCGACCTGCTCGAAAGCCGGCGGCGGTGCGATGCGCTTGTCTTCCAGCTTGATGACGTGGAAGCCGAACTGTGTCTTGACAGGCGTCTTGGTGTAGGCGCCCTTTTCGAGACCGAAAGCGGCCTCTTCGAATTCCGGAACCATGCGGCCCTTGCCGAACCAGCCGAGATCGCCGCCATCATCCTTGTTGGAGTCGGTCGACTTTTCCTTGGCAAGTGCTGCGAAATCCTTGCCCGCATCAAGCTGCTTGATGACGTCCTTGGCTTCGTCTTCGCTTGCAACCAGAATATGGGCTGCCTTGATTTCTTCTTCCTTCGGCAAGGCTGCGACTTCCTTGTCGTAGCGCGCCTTCACCTCTTCATTGGTGACAGCGTCAACCACATGCTTGCGGAAATAGGCGTTGTGCAGCTCACGGTCCTGAATGAACTCCATGCGCTTCTTGAAGTCTTCGGTCTTTTCCAGACCTTCGGCGCTGGCATTCTTCACGAGAAGCTTGACGTCGATCGCGCCGGAAAGGGCTGCGACCTTTTTCTGCTCGTCGGGAAGCTGTGCGAGCTGCGGATCGAGATTGCCCATGGCAAGGTCGAGTTCGGACTGGTGGATTTCCAGATCGCCAACCTTGGCGACAACCTTGTCTTCCTGTGCAAAGGCAGGAAACTGGAGGCCGAGCGTGGCCACAATCACCGCAGCCGCAATTTTATTATAGCGCAACATTTTGAACCTTTCGGGGACAATGCCGGCTCCAGACATGGTTTCCGGCTCTGAAAAAACTTCCAAACACCGGATTGTGGCCATTCTGTAACGGGCAGAACCGTTGACATCATTTGCCCCCCCTCTTATCTGTCACGCAACCTCGCGTCCAGATACGTTGAAGGGCGAAGTCCGTCATTTGTTGCCTAAATCGGCGTGATGGAAAAAACCGCCTGCGAAAACGGAATTTCAGAAAGGGCCAGTAAGATGGTCAGCCTCGGCGGAATAGCCCGCAAATTGTTCGGTTCGGCAAATGAACGCCGCGTCCGCTCCTATAAAAGCAAGATCGCAGCCATCAATGCGCTGGAGGAAGCCACCAAGGCTCTTTCCGACGACGCGCTGGCGGCAAAGACGGCGGAGTTCCGCCAGCAGCTTGCGGACGGCAAATCGCTGGACGATCTGCTGATCCCGGCTTTTGCCGTCGCCCGCGAGGCGTCGCGCCGTGTTCTACACATGCGACCCTTTGATGTGCAGCTGACCGGTGCCATGATCCTGCACCAGGGCGCCATCGCCGAAATGAAGACCGGTGAAGGCAAGACGCTGGTGGCGACCCTTGCGGTCTACCTCAATGCGCTGGCCGGCAAGGGCGTGCATGTCGTTACCGTCAACGACTACCTCGCCCAGCGCGACGCGGCCACGATGAGCAAGCTCTACCGTTTCCTCGGTCTGACGACCGGTGTGATCGTACACGGGCTAGATGACGACCAGCGCCGCGAGGCCTATGGCTGCGACATCACCTACGCCACGAATAACGAGCTTGGCTTCGATTATCTGCGCGACAACATGAAATATGATCGCGCCCAGATGGTGCAGCGCGGCCACAACTACGCAATCGTCGACGAAGTGGACAGCATTCTGGTCGATGAGGCGCGCACGCCGCTTATCATCTCCGGCCCGCTGGACGACCGCTCCGATCTCTATAACACCATCGACGCCTTCATTCCGCTTCTGTCGCCGGAAGATTACGAAATCGATGAGAAGCAGCGTTCGGCCAACTTCTCCGAAGACGGCACCGAGAAGCTTGAAAACCTGCTGCGGCAGGCGGGCCTGCTCAAGGGCGAATCGCTTTACGACATCGAAAACGTCGCCATCGTTCACCACATCAACAATGCGCTGAAGGCCCACAAGCTCTTCACCCGCGACAAGGACTACATCGTCCGCAACGACGAAATCGTCATCATCGACGAATTCACCGGCCGCATGATGCCGGGCCGCCGTTATTCCGAAGGCCAGCACCAGGCGCTGGAAGCCAAGGAAAAGGTGCAGATCCAGCCGGAAAACCAGACGCTGTCTTCCGTCACCTTCCAGAACTACTTCCGCATGTATGCAAAGCTTGCCGGCATGACCGGTACGGCGTCGACGGAAGCGGAAGAGTTCGGCAACATCTACGGTCTCGACGTCATCGAGGTGCCGACCAACCTGCCGATCCAGCGTATCGACGAGGACGACGAGGTTTATCGTACCGGCGAAGAGAAGTTCCTTGCCATCATCGCCGAGATCAAGGCGGCGCATGATCGTGGTCAGCCGGTTCTCGTCGGCACGACCTCCATCGAGAAATCCGAGCTTCTGGCCCACATGCTGCGCCAGTCCGGCTTTACCGATTTCCAGGTTCTGAACGCCCGTTACCACGAGCAGGAAGCCTATATCGTTTCGCAGGCCGGTGTTCCCGGTGCGGTCACCATCGCCACCAACATGGCCGGTCGTGGTACGGACATCCAGCTCGGCGGCAACGTCGAGATGCGTCTGGAGCGCGAGCTGGAAGGCATGGAGCCGGGTCCGGAGCGTGATGCGAAGGAAGCGGCCATCCGCGCCGAGATCAAGGTTCTCAAGGAAAAGGCGCTTGCCGCCGGCGGTCTCTACGTCATCGCGACCGAGCGCCACGAAAGCCGCCGTATCGACAACCAGCTGCGTGGCCGTTCCGGCCGTCAGGGCGACCCCGGCCGCTCGAAATTCTATCTGTCGCTTCAGGACGACCTGATGCGCATCTTCGGTTCCGAGCGCATGGACAGCATGTTGCAGAAGCTCGGCCTGAAGGACGGCGAGGCCATCGTCCATCCGTGGATCAACAAGGCGCTGGAACGCGCCCAGAAGAAGGTCGAAGCCCGTAACTTCGAGACCCGCAAGAACCTGCTGAAATATGACGACGTGCTGAACGATCAGCGCAAGGTCATCTTCGAGCAGCGCCTCGAGCTGATGGAATCCGACAATATCGGTGAAACCGCAGCTGACATGCGCCACGAAGTGATCGAAGCGCTCGTCACCAAGCATATTCCTGAAAATGCCTATGCCGAACAGTGGGATATCTCCGGTCTCAAGGCCGGTATCGCCCAGTTCCTGAACCTCGACCTGCCGGTGGAGGAATGGGCGAAGGAAGAGGGCATCGCCGAGGACGACATTCTTCAGCGCGTTACCGAGGCCGCGGACAAATACGCCGCTGAACGTGCGGAACGTTTCGGCCCGGAGATCATGACCTATGTCGAGCGCTCGGTCGTGCTTCAGACAATCGACCATCTGTGGCGCGAACACATCGTCAACCTCGATCACCTTCGTTCCGTCGTCGGTTTCCGCGGTTACGCCCAGCGCGATCCATTGCAGGAATACAAGGCGGAAGCCTTCGAGCTGTTCCAGTCGCTGCTTACCAACCTGCGTGAAGCCGTCACCGCGCAGCTGATGCGCGTGGAACTGGTGCAGCAGGAACCGCAGCAGCCGGAGCTGCCGGAAATGACCGCGCATCACCTCGACCCCGTCACCGGGGAAGATGAGATGGCGCAGGGCGTGCCGGTCGCTTTCGTACCGGCCGAGGACCGCGACCCGAACAACCCCGCCACCTGGGGCCGTATCGGCCGCAACGAAATGTGCCCCTGCGGCTCGGGCAAGAAGTACAAGCACTGCCACGGCGTTTACGAACAGGCGTAAAAGGCCAGGGCTTTATGCCAGCAATCGATCGCCCGTAACCTGCGTTACGGGCGATTTTGTTTGGGCAGGATCATTGCTGCTGGTCGGGGTGTTGACTGGTATCGGCACTTTCCATATGGGAGCCGGATCATCCTGCGGAAACTGCTTTCATGGCCCCTCGCGATCTTGCCGCCTATATTTTTCTCGCGATTACGTGGGGCGTGTCTTTCCTGCTGCTTCTACATGTCGTCGCAGCCTTCGGCTGGATTGGCGCAGTCACGCTTCGCTCGCTCATAACCGCTGTAGCACTTTTTCTCATTGCGCGTGCGGCACGCCGGAAGCTGGTATTCTCCGCAAGCTGGCGCGCTTTCGCAATCGTCGGCGCAACGACGGTCGCCGGGCAACTAATCGGCCTGTCCTACGCGACGCCTCAGATCGGCACTGCGATGGCAGCCATATTGGTGGCGACCATCCCGCTTTTTTCAATGCTGATCTCGCAGATTTGGGGTCTGGAACGCCTGACGCGGCAGGGTATTGCCGGTCTCGTCATCGGCTTTGCCGGCATCGTCCTGCTCGTTGGTTTTCCCGCCGTTCCTGTCACATCCGGCTTTGTCATTGGCTGTGCTGCCGCTGTCGCCGCCTGCATCTGTGCCGCCTATGGCAGCAATTTTGCGAGCCTGCACCTCAAGGGGGTTGGATCCTGGGAAATAACCATCGGTTCCTTCCTGACAGGCGGCCTGATGACCTTACCGCTTCTTTTCGCTGTGCCCTTGCCCGGAACGCCCGATCTCGTCGATTACGGTTATCTTCTGATACAGGCGGTCGTCATGAGCGGCCTGACCTACATCACCTATTTCAAGCTGGTCTCCTCGATCGGCGCAACGAAGGCGATCAGCGTGGAATTTGCCGTCACCGTTGTGGCGGTGCTTGTTGGCGCCCTGGTGCTCGACGAACCCCTGTCGCTTCCCCAGCTGTTCGGTGCCGGCATCATCATTCTGGGCTGCGCACTGGTGCTTGACCTCATGCCCAAGAAAAAGGCCCCGCCCACCCCGTCGGGTGCATGAAGGGTTTATTAGCGTTTTCCACCAATAGTCGTGTTGATCGTTACGGATCAGGCGGGATCGCGTTCGTCACGCGAGGGGAAAATGCAACCGGGCAAATCAGACTATGAGCATTATTGGGACCCGTTGCGGGCACTCCTCATGCTGCTCGGCATACCCTATCACGCCTCCCTGCTCTACAGCTATGCTTTGCCCTGGGACATCAAGGATTTCGAGACCAGCCCAGTCCTGACCGCGCTTGGGGCAGCGCTCGTCACCTTCCGCATGCCTTCGTTTTTTCTGGTGGCCGGCTATTTTTCCACCATGGTCATCGGCAGGAAGGGCAAGATGCCATGGCTCAGACAGCGCTTCCTTCGCCTTGGCGTCCCTTTCATCGTGGCCGTGCTCCTGCTTGGGCCATCGCAGCTTTTCCTGCTGAAACTGGCGGGTATCGCCAAAGGTGATATTCCCGCCGACCGGCTGCTCGCGAACCTGCCGGATTTGCTGCTTCCGGGTGAGCAATGGATCATGCATCTATGGTTCCTACCCGCCCTTATCGCCTATTCGGGTCTGCTTGCCGGCCTGCTATTTCTGGCGGGGCGCCCGCCCCTCGCCTATGTAAGAGACTGGTTCGGCAGGATGCGGGGTCAATATCCAGCCGCGTTTTTCGCAGCGCTCTGCGCCTTCCCTGTTTTATGGGAGCTGACGGTTTATGGTTCGGGCCTGCTTGCTGGCAAAAATGGGAACAGCCTTCTCGTTCTCTATGAACGGGCCTCCGACCCTTACGCGCGTTACGTACCGTTCTTCCTTATCGGGGCTTTGCTTCATCGCGACCGGGCTCTTTTTCACCGCTTCCGCCAGACGGGCATCCTCACGGGCGTCATCGCGTTTGCCGGGATCGCGGCAGCGGTCACGCTGCGGTTGGAATATCCTTTTTCGAACTCGGCCCTGCTGGTACTCGTCTCCGCAATCGCCGCCGTGGCGGCAAGCCGTCTGCTGATCGACATCGCCTGCCGCTTTTTCGACCGGCCAAGCCGGCTTGCCAGGAGAATGACCGACGCTTCCTTCACCATCTACCTGGTTCACCACCCGCTGATTTATGCCTTCGGCACCCTCTTCATCCTGATCTCGCTGCCGCCGATCCTGGAATTCGCCATCATCGTCGTCGCCACCACGATAACGGCCTATCTGCTGCATCAGGCGATACGCCGTAGTCCGCTTGCCCTTTTTCTCTTCAACGGGATCCGCAAACCGAGGCAGGTGGCCAATATCGGCACACAGGTGCCTGTCTCCCAAACCCTTCGTTAATGATAAGGTGCTTATAATCCAGTTGCCTACTCAACTGGAAATGATGGCGTGTGGATTATGGCTATCCTCAACACGGCGGAAAAAGCCTTACCCGCAGGCCTGCGCGCTAAACTGGCGCCGCTGGGGGCAAAAATCGCCGTCGTCGTTTCCGGCAGAGACGATGTCTCCCGGGCCCAGCGCATGGCGCTCGTCGCCTTTGCGGTGCGCATCATCAGTGCCGGTATCGCTTTCATCTCCCAGATCATCCTTGCCCGCCTGATGGGCGAATTCGAATATGGCCTGTTCGCCTTTGTCTGGGTTCTGGTCATCCTGTTCGGCAACCTCTCCTGTCTCGGCTTTCACACCACCGTCATCCGCTTTTTGCCCGGCTACCGCCTGGAGGATGCCCACGACAAGATCATGGGTCTGACCTCGACAGCGCGCCTCTTCGCCATGCTTTCGGCCAGCGCGCTTGCATTTTTCGGTTTCGTCTTCCTGTATTTCTTCGGCGAGCGCATCTCCGCCTATTACCTCATTCCGGTTTCGCTGGCGCTTTTCACCCTGCCGATGGTGGCGCTTGGCGATGTGCTGAACGGGACAGCTCGTGCCAACGGCTGGGCGGTTTCAGCCCTCAGCCCCACCTATATCATCCGCCCGGTGCTGATCCTGCTGTTCATGCTGGTGGCGATCCGTCTCGGCGCGGAAAAAACCGCGACGACAGCGATGCTTGCGGCCCTTTTGGCCACCTATGTCACAACGCTTTTCCACTTCGTGTTCATGAACCGCCGGCTCAACCGGCATTTCCGCAGCGTTGCCCGCAGGGTGCATTTCCGTCCGTGGATACGGTTTGCCTTTCCGATGTTCCTGATCGACGGCATCGGTTTTTTGATGACCAATTCAGATGTAGTAATCGTCGGTCTATATCTGCCGCCGGATCAGGTCGGCATCTATTTTGCCGCGGCAAAAACCATCGTGCTGATGCAATTCGTGTTTTTTTCCGTGCAGGCGGCTGCGGCCCCACGTCTGGCCGCGCTCATTGCTGCCAATGACAGGCAGGGGCTGGCCGGGTTCGCCAGCCAGGCGGCGCGCTGGGCCTTCTGGCCATCGCTTGCCGTTGGCTGTCTCGTGCTTCTGGCAGGGCCGTTTCTGCTGTCCCTGTTCGGTCCCGGCTTCGTACAGGGTTACAAGCTGATGTTCTTCCTCTTTGCCGGCTTCCTCGCAAAAGCACTGATCGGCCCGGGAGAAACGCTGCTGAATATGGCCGGCAAACAAAAATTGTGCGTAGCTCTTTATATTATTATCTTCGGTTGTAACATTATACTCAACATGGTGTTGATTCCGGTCTATGGTCTGACAGGCGCTGCGGCAGCTGTCGCGATAGCAATGTGTATAGAAGCTGTGCTATTGCATATTGCCATTCGCCGCACACTCGGGATCGTCCTTTTTGCCTTCAACGATCCCCGGGCGGGTCAAGACACTGGGAAGGCGGTGTAACGATAAGCATGTCCAGCGACCCAAAGAATCCGGATTTTCAGGACCCGCGCATCGCTGCGCTGATGGCGTCTACGGAGCGTGACCGCCCCGTGGCCGACAGCAGCCGGCGCGTGGGACGCGACGGCCGCGAATTCTGCATCTATCCTGGCCGGCTCGGTTACGACATGCAGGAAGAACTCGACTTCCTGTCCAACCGCGTCATGGAGGCAAATGTCTTCTTCACAGGGCGGCTTCTTGCGCCCGCCATGCCGCGTATCGATGACAAGTCCGTTCGCTTCGCCCTTATTCGCGACGAGAACGGCGCTAGAAGCCGCATGCGCTTTCTGATGCCCTTCACGGTGGAAAAGCCGGGTTTTTCCATCGGTCCCTCCATCATCCGTGGCTGGGCCAACCCCTTCGGCCCTCTCGGTACACCGCTGGTCGATACCGAAGGTGCCGCAGAGACGCTCGACAATCTTTTCGATGCGCTTTCCGACCGGGAAATGCGCCTGCCGAATGTTCTGGTACTGCCGGATGTACGGCTTGAAGGGCCTTTTGCCCGGATGTTCAAGGCCATAGCAATCAGCCGCAACCTGCCGGTGACGACGACTGGTAACTATCAGCGGCCGATGCTGGAGAGCCTTCTAGACGGCGAAGCCTATCTGCGTAATTCACTTGCGCCACATCATTTGCGGGAAATGCGCAGGCAGTGGCGACAGCTCGAAAAACTCGGGGCCCTTTCCTACACCGTTACCCGGCAACCGAAGGACATACGCTACCGCATGGAGGAATTCCTGGCGCTGGAAGCGAGTGGCTGGAAAGGCCGCAAACGCAGCGCGCTGGTGAATGACCGCTATCGCGCAGCCTTCGCCCGCGAGGCAATCACAAATCTGGCCGAAGCGGATGCAGTGCGCATTCACACCATCGATCTCAATGGCAGTGCCATCGCCTCCATGATCGTCTTCATGACGGCTGGCGAGGCCTATACGTGGAAGACCGCCTTTGACGAATCCTATTCGCGGTTTTCACCCGGCAAACTTTTGGTGCAGAAACTGACCGACTGGCAGTTGGACGACGCCAATATTCTGCGCAGCGACAGCTGCGCAGTGCCCGATCATCCGATCATGAGCCGCTTCTGGCAGGAACGGCAGGAAATGGGCACTCTTGTCGTCGGGCTTGCGCAGAACAGCGACCGTGACGTGCGACAGGTTTCCACGCAGGTGGACATGTATCGCAACACCCGCAACCTCGCCCGCAGCCTGCGCCAGAAAATCCTCTCCTTCGGGCGCAAGAACAGTTAATCCCGAAGGATGCCGCAGCATCCTTCGGTTTGGTATCGGACTATGCACGGGGCTAACGCTGCGTCAGCGCGAGGCCGTCCGAATCATCTTGCACAATTGCGTCAGTGCGGCGTCATATCCGCCGCCGAGAATATCGACACAACGACGGGCAAGCTTGATCTGCTCGTTTCGCGACATGTCGTTATAGGCCTGTATGGCATTGCGCATGCCACCGGGCGATACCGGCCCCGTGTTGCCGGGGTTTCCAGGATTGCCCGGATTGCCGGGGTTCCCCGGATTGCCTGGCGAGCTGGAGCCGCCGATGCCAAGCCCGACACCAAGGCCAAGACCGCTCGATCCGCCCACATTCGCACCAACATTGGCATTGATGCCGCTGGAGCCGCCAACCGAAGCATTGGCGCCCGCACTGACACCGCTCGAGCCGCCGACGGATGCGTTGACATCCGCATTGACCCCGCTGCTGCCACCGACCGACGCGTTGACATCCGCGCCCAGTCCGCCACTGCTTCTGCCGCCGACATCAGCGCTGGCATTGACGCCATTGCTGCCACCAACGGAAGCGTCGACACCGAGCCCACCGCTGCCATTGCCGCCCACACTGGCATTCACCCCGTTCTCACCGCCAATCCCGATATCCAGCGCGTGGGCGTTGACCGGTAAAATCAGACAGGCAGACAGTAACAAATTGCGAGAAAGCGCCCTCATAATTTCCTCCTATGAGTTCTGGCTTCTCCCGCCCCGCGTGGAACTCCACGCAAACATCATAATTCAATTAGCAATTGTGTATATTCTAATTTATTAGTGGTATCTAATATTGCTTTAACGCCACAACCGTCGGTGTACCGATACGGGACGGACAAACGCCACTCTCCTTTCATCCCCGCCCGGTAAAAGCTCTGAAATGAAGGCTGCAAACGCACGTCATTAGACAGGAAAAATCAGCTTTGGGGTTGCACGCATGCCATTGGCCGTGATAGACGCCGTGGCATTACCACCGTTGCCCCAATGGCGGAATTGGTAGACGCGCCGCACTCAAAATGCGGTTCCGCAAGGAGTGCTGGTTCGATCCCGGCTTGGGGTACCATTTCCAAAACCGCATTGATTTTCTTCGTTTTATTCCGGTCTTTCAGAAAGACCGGTCGATTGCTTCGCGGCCATCAAGACACTCACGAAACTTTGCTCATTCGCCCCTCGAATATTACCGGGCTTTCATTTGCCAGATGCAAAGGACTGGATTAGACGAATCCGGGAATACACCGTTGAACCGGCGACTTAATTTCGCCATCACGCCCGCCTTTTTGAAAGCCCGTTCGGGATATCTGCTTCTTCGTGAAGTTTGGGGAAAACATTATGGCCACTGCAACAACCGCCGACAATAGCCGCACGCTCGCCGCTCTTGGCGTAACGGCGGGAATGATCTTTACTGTCGGCTCCGCCCTCGGTTTCCAGCATATTGGCGGTTATACGCCCTGCGCATTGTGCCTTTTGCAGCGCGATCCCTATTACTACGCCATTCCGTTGGGTATTCTGGCCATAGCGACCAGCATCTTCAAGCTGCCGATTCAGATCACGCGGCTGCTTCTCGCCCTCATTGGCGTGGCGATGCTGATCGGCGCCGGGCTTGGTGTTTATCACGCTGGTGTGGAATGGGGTTTCTGGGCAGGGCCTATCACCTGCGCCACGGGTGCGCCATCCATCACCACCAATGCCGGTGACCTGCTTGGCAATCTGAATGCCATTAAGGCACCCTCCTGCAACGACGCTGCACTTCGGGTGCTCGGCCTTTCGTTTGCCGGTTGGAATGTCATTGCAAGCGTTGCGCTTGCGGCGGTTGCCTTTTTTGGCGCGAGCCGGAAAAGCCGTTAAACGGAAAAGCCGCGTTGCAGTCCTCAGGATCAGGGCTGCAGCTCGGTATCCCAGTAAAGATAGTCCATCCAGCTTTCGTGCAGGTAGTTGGGCGGGAACAGCCGCCCGTTATTGTGCAAGTCCTGAACCGTCGGCTGGAAGGGCTTCTGCGCCGGGAACATGCCCGCCTGCTTGGGAAGCTTGCTGCCTTTTCTAAGATTGCAGGGAGAGCAGGCCGCCACGACATTGTGCCACGTGGTTTCGCCGCCATGGGCGCGGGGAATCACGTGATCGAAGGTCAGGTCGTCCCGCGTGCCACAATATTGGCATTCGAACTTGTCCCGAAGGAACACGTTGAAGCGTGTGAAGGCGGGGTTGCGGGTGGGCTGGACGTAGGTCTTGAGGCTGACGACGCTCGGCAACCGCATGGAAAAGCTGGGTGACGACACCGCGTGATCATATTCTGCAATGATGTTCACACGGTCTAGAAAGACGGCCTTGATCGCGTCCTGCCAGGACCATAACGACAAGGGATAATAACTCAGTGGCCTGTAGTCTGCGTTCAGAACGAGCGCCGGCAGGGCCTGTGGTGAAACTGCAATCGTCAAGGGCTTCTCCTGATCGATTCGGCATCTGCACTTGTATATTAGGTCCGTTGTTACAGGATTGTGAAGCCCATAAATGCAGCGGAGAAGAGCTTAATTTTTCAGCTCTAAAAACGTCTTTTTTGCGTTCCGGACAATCGGGCGGCGAGATAGTCGTCTGGCCACTATCTGGTGATGCCCCCAGCGGTACCGAAGCGATTCGCCTGCCGACGAACGCTATATTCGTTCTCACCCTCAATGCGAGATCAGTGATATAGTCAACGCGACGAACGATTGGGAAAGCAGAATGCGTATCTATCGTTCTGTCGAGGGAAGGAAACGGCCATGATCTCGCGCAGGCACCAAACGGCAGCGTTATGGAAGGGCCTGGCGGCTGGCGCCTTTGCCGTGCTGATGGGCCTGCCCGCTTCCGCTTCTGCCCAGGAATATCAGAATTTCGAAGTCAGGCCGGATGGCCGTGGCGGTGCGCAGGGAACGATCGGCGGGCGCAATTTCGAGGTCTACCGCAATTACGACCGGCCGCCGGCAAGTCGCAGCAACTCAACCGATACCCGGCGTGAGTACCGAAACGCTGTGCCACAGCGGACATGTATCATAGATGCCGAGGGCCGCACCCGCTGCAAGTAAGCGCAAACTCACCGGTTTCCCCGCTGTTCTATCTCGCTTTAATAAAATTGGATTTCGCTAAAAAGCAATCTATCGACTTAAACGGCCCGCAACGAAGGGTCGCTATGTTGCCATGCACAAGAGACAACAACCGGGCAGAGGCAGAGACATGGCGAAGAGACAAATCCGTCTGGCAAAGACTTTGGCAGTTGCCGTCAGTGTGGCGGCAAGCATCGCGACAATGGCATCGGCCGCCCCGCTTGCGGGCCTGGCGGAGAACCCGACCGCATCGCGTCCCAGCCTGTTCATGACGACAAGCCGCCCGACAATTGCACCCATCGCCTTCGCAAAATTTTGCGACGACGCCGCCGACCAATGTGTCCGGATTGGCGATCGCGACACGGTCGAACTGACCAAGCAGAAGCGCACGGAACTCCAGCGCATCAACGCCGAGATCAACACATCGATAATCTATACAAGCGAAGCGGACGGACAGGACGAATGGAATCTGAACCCTGCAAGCGGTGACTGTGACGACTACGCGGTGACCAAGCGGCAACGCCTTCTGCGCGCCGGCTGGCCCTCGGGCGCCCTGCGCATTGCCACCGCCCGCACCCCTACCGGCATAGGCCACGCCGTTCTGGTCGTCAGCACCAGCCAGGGCGATCTGGTGCTGGACAACCGCACCAACGTCGTCAAACCTTGGAAAGCGGTTGACCTGAAATGGATCAAGATCCAGTCACACGAAAACCCGCGTGTCTGGCTGAAACTCTAGGTCTATCTCGCACAGGATAGTCATCTTCGAACAGGAAGGGGCGCTCCGTTCCTCTTCAATCGCCGCGGCGCGCCTTGCGAAAATCGACACCGGCTTTCGCAATTCCCTGCCCCGGATAGCTTTGTCCGACGGGGCTTTGGCTGATGCCGCAGCCGTTGCATGGACCCAGGATTTACGGGCTCTGTGGCGTTGGCTTTCAACACTCTTGACCTCTTGCAAGAGAGACAGTATCGGCATCTATGCCTAAAGTGCTAAACTGGATTCGCGGTCGTAAACAGCCAGCCCCCCGCGACGACCGGAGGCGGCGCAGAATAGACCTCGGCGACAAGTCTCCGTCTTTTCCGATCTATGCCATTGGCGACGTCCATGGCAGCCTCGATCTGCTTTTGCAGGCGGAACAGAAAATCCTTGCCGATCTCGCAAGCAATCCATCCCCCGCTCTGGTTATTCTTCTGGGCGACTATGTCGATCGTGGCCGGGATTCCTGCGGTGTTCTCCAGCATCTGCTGCAACCACCGCCGGCGCCCCTGCGCCGCATCTCGCTTTGCGGCAATCACGAACAGCTCTTCAGCGATTTCCTCGAAAATCCGCGGGACAACATGCACTGGCTGGATTTCGGCGGCCGCCAGACGCTTCTGTCCTACGGGGTCGATATCAGCTACTTCATCAACAACGGCCGTCTGCGGCTCCAGCCGTTCAGGGATGCGCTGATTGGCGCGATCCCGCAGGCCCATCGGCAACTTCTAGTCAGCCTGCCTATCTGCGTCCGCATGGGACCCTATTTTTTCGTTCATGCTGGCCTCAAACCCGGGGTGCCGCTTGAGGCGCAGACCGATGAGGACATGTTGTGGATCAGGGAACCCTTCCTGTCGGAAGGGGCGGGACTGGACCTTCTCATCATCCACGGCCATACGCCGGCGCCGGAGCCACAGACAGGTCCGCAACGGATCGGCATCGACACCGGCGCGTTTACGACGGGCAGGCTTACCATTTTAAAGCTCACGGATGCGGGGCCGCGACTTATTGCCTGATGGCTTGCCATCGTTGGATCAGGTTGCACCAGCCAGACGCATCACAATCGCGATTTATTTGCCCTTCAGAATATTGCCGAGCACCGTCATTTGCCGGCGGTTCCATTCGACAGCGTCAAGGAACGCATTGTTTCCCAATTCCTGCCGCTGCTCCCGACTGGAAGAGAGCCTCATAATGGCATTGGCAAAGGCCTGATGATCTCCATCTTCAACGACAATCACGCCACCACGATATCCTTCTGAAAGCCCCCTCACACCCGTCTGGGTGCTGATCGTTGGGACACCCGCAGCCAGAGCATCAAGCAGTTTTATATTGATGCCCGTGCCAAGCGTGATGGGATTGATGGAAAGTGGCGCGCGCGTGAACGCATCCTTCAAGTTCTCCACCCGGCCAAGCTTGAGAACCCCCTCCATGTCCTCGACCTTTCCACATATGCTGCCTGCCAGCACCAGGCGAATGTCCGGACGGGCCGCCCTGACCAAAGGCAGGACATTGTGAAGGAAACTATTGAGAGAAATGACGTTCGCGTCGTTGCCTGAACCGAGAAACAGAAAATCAGCGGAAGTGAAGTCTTCCACTCTCTGGCCGAGATCCAGAATATGGCTCACCGTTTCAACCACCGGCGGCTCTCCTGCCAGCCGCTGCTTGAACGAACGTTCCTCTTCTTCCTGTATGGCGACAACGACATCGGCGCGGCGGAATGCCTTGCATTCCACGTCCGGCGGAACCGAGAACCAGTACCCAAATCTGTTGGCCGTGTTCACGAACGCCTTGTGACGATCGGCGAAGGAATCGTGCGTGTCGAGAATGCGAAGCACATCATCCGGCAGCCCAAGAAAAGCTCTCGAGTGAAAGGCATATTCGACGATAACGGCGTTAATCCCGAGTCGCCGCTGAAGATCCAGGACCTGCCTGCCTATTTCCGGATAATAGAACTCGTCGAGGTAATTGTAGAAACCGCTGTCGCGGCCAAGGAGCCGTTGAATTTTCCGACGGGTTCGAAATGCGGTCAACCCAATCTCGAACCTGAAGTCGTCGATGAGCCGTGCTGCAAACCCGCATGTTTCCCTGGACACGACGTGCATATGTCCGGCCCCAAACTCGACTTCATGGGCCGCGGGATCGAAATCAGCTATCATCGGAGTATCGACATAGACGAAATGCACTTCATGTCCGAGGCTACGCACGGCGCGTGTCAGCTGGAGAATCCTGTTCCGCGCACCCTCGTTGGCGGGAACGGCAGGGAATACGGAAACAAAAGCGACTTTCATGAAAATGACTCAAGGCTGCTTGGCGAAGGTCTCGAACACCTGAAAATTCCTTTTGGAAAGGTCCAGAATTTCAGGCAGCTTTTTCCCGACTTTTTCGCGAATCTCATCGGCCTGATCCACGAAATTGATCAAGGCATTATTGATGCCATCATCCGTATGGAACTTGGCGGGCGAAAGCAGCTCAGCCGCGGAGAGACCGAAATGCTGGTACAGCCCTTCGAACTTGCCTTGATACGCAATGCATATCACAGGAACGCCCTTGCCCAGCGCAGCGATCGCAAGATGCATGCGTCCGCTGACGAGGCCATCGAGTTTACCGGCAACGCCTTTTAAAACCGGGGCTGGCCATCTGCCATCCAGATATCGAACCCTGTCTGTCTGTGAAGATGGAGCAAGCTCGGTAATGGCCTTGAGGCAGGCTTGATCGCCCACGTCTTTCCGGTAGTCATGCGGAATGACCAGCCAGCAGACCGGTCTTGCATCGGCAACGAACTCCAGTGCTTCTGCCCCGCGCCTGATGATCGCCGCGATCTGCGCGCTATCCGCATTCTTGAACAGCATAGGATGCAGATTGAAGCCCATGACCCTGTATCCCTCGGCGCGCTTTCGCGCGATCCACGAGATCGTATCTTCATCGGGTTCCGATGGGACAAGACTAAATGCAGAATCGGAAACCAGTGCCGCCTTGGCCGTGGCAAAGGCGTTCAGACGCTCGAGGGAAACAACGTCACGCACATTGAGCGACACCCCCGGATGAAGGGAGCTGTAGAACTTCGCCAAAGCGGGGTGCGGCGTTTCATTAAAACTGAAACCGAGGATAACGTTTTTGATCCCGGCGGCGGCAGCCAGATCAGCGCTTGCCAGAAGTTTTGCGCTGACCAGCGGATGATAATAGCCATCCATCACGTCGGCACCGACAACGACGATGCAATCGTACTTCCGCACCGCGAATTGCTGGGCAAGGGCCTGGATGAAGTCAGGCTTTCCAAAGATATCGACGGTAACAAAGCCTCTCTGCAAAGCAGAGTCGCCAAAATTCGTTCCGTCGACGAGGATGTCTATCTCGACATTGGGATTGCTCGCACGCGCATTCTGCACGGTCGCCGTGATCATCGCGTCATCGCCGGCGGAACCGAACAGGGTGATGGGATCACCAGCCACGATCAAAAGCCGGTTCAGCCGATCTCCGACGTTGATAGGCTTGATACTGTGCTTCAGCTCTTGCAGATCATTGAAGAGTTGCTGGACCGCATTATCCAGATTGCGCCGCTCGTTATATTGCACCAGCTTCCGACGCAGTAGTGCAGGGAGTATTTTTTTCACGAGCTTGCGCATTTTCTTTCCTTTCGAGAACCGATTTTGCTCATGATGAGGGCGATGGCGGACCGGGCCTCGCTTCTCGCGGTCAGAGCCAAAAGCAACAGATATGCGACGCCGAACATACCACCGAGCAGGATGCCGGATACGAGGTCGCCCGCACCCAGCATTTTAACTTCAGGTCGCATCCACTGAACGAGCAGGAAGCAGAGACCGCTGGAACCGAAGCTTGGCAAAAGCAGGAGGAAAATTCTCCACAGCTTGATGCCGAGTTCCCGGGCGACAAAATAAAATGTGAAAGGCGTCGAAGTGAGCTGCCCGAAGACAAACACGATGACGATTTCCCGGATGTTTTCCGTCGGGACAAGCAATATCAACAGGATGGTAGAGATTGCCTTGACCGTCCCGGCAATCAGCACCTTATCCGGCCTGCCGCGTGCGGACAGAAACGGGCCGTTTTGAAACTGGACGCATTGCAATGCACCCAGCAGCAGCAGCGGCCGCGCAACCGCGTCGGCACCCTGCCATTGCGCGCCGAACAGGACGTTGCAGATCTCTGGCGCCAACGCAGCGGAGAGCACGAAGATCGGTGTCGAAAAGATCGAAGATATGGTGATGGATTGCTTGTACAGTTCCGCCATGCGCTCCCGCTCGTGCGATATGCGGGACAGCACCGTCAACGAAACATCATATAGCGCCGCCTGAAGCAGCTGCATGAGAAGCTGATAGAGCCTGCTGCCGACGGTGTAGAGCCCAAAGAGAGCAACCCCGTAACGCCCCAGGATCATGACGTCGATAAGCCGCGTGGCTCCGAAATCCACGATGCGCAGACCGAGAGCCGACGAGCCGAAGCGAAGCAATTCGAAAAAAGTGTCGGGCTTGAGCGTGGTGCCCGGAAGCCAGTGCGGTTTGCGCCAGAGCCAGATCAGCGTCACAATGGTTGCAACATAAGTCTGAACGACGAGGCTCCAGACGCCCAGGCCCATGATGGCGAAAGCAATCGCAACGCCACCGCCGATAATATTCGAAATGAAGGATCTTATTGCCAGCGGCTTGAACGCGAGCGCACGCCGATAATTGACTTCCTGAAAAAGCGAGGCGGTATTCAGCGGCAGCAATATGCAGATTGCCACGATGATCGGTGCCAGCCCTTCCACCTCGAACCAGCTTTCCAGTCTGGGCGACAGCAGACAAACAACGATGACAAACACCGTTGCCAGCGCAACGGACACATAAAATGGCAGATTGACGTCGCTTGGCTCCAGATTTCGTTTCTGCACGATCGCATCTGCGAAACCGAACTCCGACAGCATCTGGATGAGCATCAGAACCAGGCCCGCCGTA
Source organism: Agrobacterium tumefaciens (assembly GCF_009649785.1). Classification (GTDB taxonomy): domain Bacteria; phylum Pseudomonadota; class Alphaproteobacteria; order Rhizobiales; family Rhizobiaceae; genus Agrobacterium; species Agrobacterium tumefaciens. The sequence goes on from NZ_WJOK01000007.1 coordinate 245,425, forward strand.
GCGACCATGCCGTAGTCGGTGGGGCTGAGGAACCGGGCAAGAACGATGAAAAGAATGGAGGTAAAAAGCTTTCCACCCCAGTTCTGGACGATGGACCAGAAAACGCCTGTTATCGCGGCGCTGCCTATCGAACTTTGCTCCGCCATCAACCTGCCGCCTGCAAAGCCGGTCGTGACAGCCCGACCACCGCAGCGGCCAGAAAACGATCGAAGTCCAGCTTGGGGAAACGGACTTTGCCGATATTGCTTTCTACCATGTGCTCTTTCCTTGGAAGAAACGCTTGCAACGGACCCGGTCCGTTGCCGGTCTAAGATGCGCGTAAGGTTCGGCTTTCCCTGCTTTTCGCCAGCACGTCCTCGTAGAGCTTCACATAGTTCTCACCCACCCGGCGCGAGGTGGATTCCTCGACGATATTTCCGAAATCGGCCTCCGTCGGCAATTGCTCGCGCGAAAGCGTCAACACCCGGCGAATGCGTGCGGCAAGGTCCGTGGCGTTGCCCGGTTCGAACAGCCAGTCGTGGTTAGTCTCGCCGATCAGTTCCGGAATGCCGCCCGAGGCCGCGCCGATGACCGGCACCCCCATCGCGTAAGCCTCGTAGATGGTGCGCGGCGAAGGTTCAGCCCAGAAGGAGGGAACGATGAGCACATCGATCTCTTCGAAGAATTCCTTCGGCTTTGCCCAGCCGACGAACTCGATCGGCAGGTCGCCGGCCTGGGCCTTGAAGCGTTCGATGGAATCGTCCATCGCATGGCCGGCAACAAGACAGCGCCAGTTACCGTGGCCGATTTCCCTGAAGGCATCGACCATGTTGCCGACACCCTTTTCCGTGTTGATGCGGCCGATATAGCCGAAGGTCATCGGCTTGCCGGTTCGGTCGATCTGCCTGCGTGCGACCGGGTCGCCCTCCGGAACCGTGCAGGAATAAAAGATCACACGGCGCATGCTTTCCGGCAGGTGATGGAAAAGCCCGTGATCGACATGGGTTTTAAGGATTTCCGTGCCAACGCTTGCCACCGCGCCGATGTAGCGCTGCGTGAATTTCTTGGTGAAATTCACCACCTGACAGCCGAGATGGATGTGTTCGCAGGGCTTGCCGCCCTTGAACATGGCGGCGTTACCGCACAGAAGATCATATTCGCAGATCGTGTGGACGATCGGAATGTTGCGTTTATGCGCCGCCCGCCACACCAGCGTCGTCACATCCAGCAGCGAGTGCGTATTGAGAACATCCGGCTTGAAATCGTCAAGAACGGCTTCGAACTGCTTCTCGACGTTGAAATTCCATTGCTGCTTGATCTTCTGCATACGCCTTTGCTGCGGCGTATATTGTGGCCAGTCCTCCAGCCAGAAATCGTTATTGTGGAACATGCGGTAGACGCTGACGCCATTGCGCACCGTTTTGGGTTCGGCCTGCCGCTCTATGCAGGCGGCACCGACCTCATGCCCCATGGAGACGAGTTCCTCGGCAAGATGTTCGACCGAGCGTTCGCACCCGCCAACGATATGCGGCGGATAAAGGCTGCTGAGATGGAGAATTCGCATACGGATACGCTCTATTTCCTTATCGAAAATTTATGACTTCCGCTTGGCCTCGCCCATGTTGCCGGATACTCCGGGACCAATGAGACATGTGCAAAAAACACAAAAGGCAGAGCAGATTTAACGCTTGAAAATATGAATAACCAAAAATCCACTTTCAAAAAGCACGGGAACTGACGGCATTTCAAGTGCTTTTTTTTCGCGGCGCGACAAAAGTCATGCCGTGTTGCGAAAAGAACCTGTCCCGTGTTAGCTTCATTCTCATATGAAAAAACGTACGGGCGGAAGCGGTGAATTCTGTTTCGTCCGCATATAATATCATTAATTTATATATTTATTT
>NZ_WJOK01000061.1 GCF_009649785.1 Agrobacterium tumefaciens
TTCTTCCTTCGTCAGGATGTAGGCTTCTGCCATGAACTTCTTGTGCGGCTTGACCGAACCCGGCTTGCACAGGATCTGGCCACGCTCAACGCCGTCACGGGTAACGCCGCGAACGAGAGCACCGATGTTGTCGCCAGCCTGGCCCTGGTCGAGCAGCTTGCGGAACATTTCAACGCCGGTAACCGTCGTCTTCGACGTCGGACGAATGCCGACGATTTCGACTTCTTCACCAACCTTGACGATACCGCGCTCAACGCGACCCGTCACAACCGTACCACGGCCAGAGATCGAGAACACGTCTTCGATCGGCATCAGGAACGGCTGGTCGATCGGACGCTCAGGCGTCGGGATGTAGGCGTCAACAGCAGCCATCAGCTCGCGGATTGCGTCTTCACCGATCTTCTTGTCGGAATCTTCAAGAGCAGCAAGTGCCGAACCCTTGACGATCGGGATATCGTCGCCCGGGAAGTCGTAGGACGACAGAAGTTCGCGAACTTCCAGTTCGACGAGCTCGAGAAGCTCGGCGTCGTCAACCTGGTCAACCTTGTTGAGGAACACGACGATCGCCGGAACGCCAACCTGGCGAGCAAGCAGGATGTGCTCGCGCGTCTGCGGCATCGGGCCGTCAGCTGCAGAGCAAACCAGGATCGCGCCGTCCATCTGGGCAGCACCGGTGATCATGTTCTTCACGTAGTCGGCGTGGCCGGGGCAGTCGACGTGTGCGTAGTGACGGTTCGGCGTTTCGTATTCGACGTGCGCCGTCGAGATCGTGATGCCGCGAGCCTTTTCTTCAGGAGCAGCGTCGATCTGGTCGTACGCCTTGAACTCGCCGAAATACT
>NZ_WJOK01000062.1 GCF_009649785.1 Agrobacterium tumefaciens
GACGTATCTCTGGTGGATCTGTTGTCCTGCCAAGGGCATAGCAGAGTAGCTATATACGGAATGGATAACCGCTGAAGGCATCTAAGCGGGAAACCAACCTGAAAACGAGTGTTCCCTATCAGAGCCGTGGAAGACGACCACGTTGATAGGACGGGTGTGGAAGCATGGCAACATGTGAAGCTTACCGTTACTAATAGCTCGATCGACTTCTTCGTTCCCATTGTTCATGCTCATCAAAGATGAGCATCATCTGTTCTGTCCTGACGCGCATAGCGCTCCGGACGGGCCGCGCCACAGGTATTTTGCTTGAAAGCAAAAACCGGAAGGCGCGACGACCTCTGGTCTGTATGGCAAACATACGGGAAGGGTCGCAGAAAGACGTGTTAAATTAAATGAAGCGCAAGCTTCCCAGCTTCTCGAAACAACACTCATGTGAAAACATGAACTGTGTTGCGTTTTGCCGACCTGGTGGTTATCGCGGGGCGGCTGCACCCGTTCCCATTCCGAACACGGCCGTGAAACGCCCCAGCGCCAATGGTACTCCGTCTCAAGACGCGGGAGAGTAGGTCGCTGCCAGGTCTGCAAAACGCAACAAATATCTTCTCAAGCAAACTCTTCGGCCCAGCCGATACAAAGGGCCGCTCAAAGCGGCCTTTTTGCATT
>NZ_WJOK01000063.1 GCF_009649785.1 Agrobacterium tumefaciens
GACGTATCTCTGGTGGATCTGTTGTCCTGCCAAGGGCATAGCAGAGTAGCTATATACGGAATGGATAACCGCTGAAGGCATCTAAGCGGGAAACCAACCTGAAAACGAGTGTTCCCTATCAGAGCCGTGGAAGACGACCACGTTGATAGGACGGGTGTGGAAGCATGGCAACATGTGAAGCTTACCGTTACTAATAGCTCGATCGACTTCTTCGTTCCCATTGTTCATGCTCATCAAAGATGAGCATCATCTGTTCTGTCCTGACGCGCATAGCGCTCCGGACGGGCCGCGCCACAGGGCGCGACGACCTCTGGTCTGTATGGCAAACATACGGGATGGGTCGCAGAAAGACGTGTTAAATTAAATGAAGCGCAAGCTTCCCAGCTTCTCGAAACAACACTCATGTGAAAACATGAACTGTGTTGCGTTTTGCCGACCTGGTGGTTATCGCGGGGCGGCTGCACCCGTTCCCATTCCGAACACGGCCGTGAAACGCCCCAGCGCCAATGGTACTCCGTCTCAAGACGCGGGAGAGTAGGTCGCTGCCAGGTCTGCAAAACGCAACAAATATCTTCTCAAGCAAACTCTTCGGCCCAGCCGATACAAAGGGCCGCTCAAAGCGGCCTTTTTGCATT
>NZ_WJOK01000008.1 GCF_009649785.1 Agrobacterium tumefaciens
TCTAAGTGCTGACATAATAATTACCTCAAATATAAGTAATATATTAAATCAGCATTTTCTTACGGGTCAACATCTTTCACTAGGCGCTTGATCGCATCGCAATATTCTTCGCATGGACGATTTCAACGCGGTAGGGGCTTAAACGTGACAGACACCCTATCTGCCATAAATTCCAAACAGACAGTTTGAAATCAACAGAACCGGCAGCGTTAGCGACGCGTGGTGCTTTTAGCTTGGAAATTTCTTGTATCACCGAAATGAAGAAACCCGCCTGTCGGCGGGTTCCGTTGATTAATGTATTAGAGTTCTGGACAGCCGCGTTCGTTCGCGAATGTGATGCGCTCCGGTCCTCGGCGGGTGAAGCCTTGGACGACGACGCGACCGGGGGTGACGCGCACGATTTCGGGGTCGCGCAGGCCTGCCTCGCGGGCGGCGGCGCGGGCTTCGCGTTCGCCGCAGCCACGCATGCGCGGAGGTCCTCGTCGGTCCATGTCGCGGTCGCGATCACGTATAACCGGGCGAACGCCGTCGGGGCCGATCCGCAGCTCCATGTCCTGCGCACTTGCGTGAATAGGCGCGGCAATGGACACCAACGCGATGCCGAGTGCCAGGCCGGCGGTTTTCATTGACTTGATCATGTTCCCTCACTCAGCCGAAAACCGGCGGAAGCTCGTGTGTTTGCGAGGGGAAAACGCGGTCGGGCTTCGTTTGTTCCTTGAGCAGGAGACATCTCGAGACCGCGCGTTTACAGGCGCGTCGGGCTTCCCGCGCTGCGGAAAAGACATAAATCGTTAACCACGTTCATTACAATTTTATCGAATTTGCAGAAGTCGTTCGCATTTTTGCCACGTTATGCACAAGATTAAGCGACTGTTAGGTGCTTCGATGGCAGGGGCATGCATCGAGGCAAATGAGGGTGCGGTTCTCCGAGCCTGCAAGCAGCGTGGGGCAGACGATTTGAAATCTACGGTCAAGAAACTCGGCATCAACGCCAGATCGGGCGTGAAGTGGCTTGCAATTTCCGTGCTTTGCGCCGCGACAGCCTCGTGTTCCACCACCTCTGAGACCAAACCGAAGCAGAAGCGCAGCAAGGAATATTTCTCCGAATCGGAATATGGCGTCAAAGCCAGCCCGCGCGTGGCCGACGGCCAGAACATTCCCAAGGGCGGCGGGCGTGAGCTTCTCGGCAATGCATATACCGTCAAGGGCCGACGTTATTTTCCGAAGGAAGAGCCGGGTTACAACAAGACCGGTCTTGCCTCCTGGTATGGTTCCGCCTTCCACGGCCGCCTGACGGCAAATGGCGAGGTCTATGACAAGGAACATCTTTCCGCTGCGCATCCGACATTTCCCCTACCGAGCTATGCGCGCATCACCAATATGGAAAACGGTGCATCGGTTCTGGTGCGCGTCAACGATCGCGGACCCTTCCATGAAGGTCGCCTGATCGACGTTTCCAGCAAGACCGCAGATCTTCTCGACATGAAGGGCACTGGAACGGCGAATGTGCGGGTGCAATATGCAGGCCGCGCGCCGCTTGATGGGCACGACATGCCTTATCTGATGGCGTCCTATGTTCCGAAGGGCTCTCGTTCTCCGGGTGTTGCGCCGGAAGGGCAGATCGCGACTGGTGTCATGGTGGCTTCGGCTTCGCCGAATTTCGTGCCGGCCCCGACATCAAACCCGAATTACGGTGCTTCGACGCAGACGGCGCTGGTTGGTACCAAAAAGAATGCAGCGCTCCAGGCCATGCCGCTGGTCAACGGCCCCGCACCGGCCTTCGAACAATTTGCAATCCTGCCGGAAATCGGTCCGTTCCTGGCGGAACGCCCGGAAGGCAATTTCACGCGTGAGCCGGCAGCACCTGGCGGCAACTATCTGCGCGTGCCAACGCCGTCGTCCAAATATGCAGCGGCTTATTCCGAGGAGTCCTCTGCGGTTTCGAGAACGTCACGTGCGTTCGACAGCGTGCTCGTCGATCGCGGAGCGCTCAACGAGGATTCCATACTTGCCCATGCGAAGCGTCAGCAGGCGAAGACGCGCTGACGGGTTGAAGAGTTTATGGCTGACTTGCGTTTTCGTCGCGAGCGGCGGGTTGCGGCAGGGAAAGCTGGGCGGTTTCATGCACAAGGCCATTCATCGTTCTTTTCTCCCGGTCGCGGCAGCGCTCGCATTTGCGTTTTTCGGTAACGGTCCGGCGCAAGCGCAAACGCAAACAGCACCTTTCATCGCCAAGGCCGAACAGGCCTATATGATCGATGCCGAAACCGGCACGGTGCTGCTTTCCCAGAATGAAAATCAATCCTTTCCGCCCGCTTCGCTTGCCAAGCTGATGACTGTTGAGGTGATGCTGGATGCGCTGGCCAAAGGGCAGGTAACGCCCGAGACAGCTTATCCCGTTTCTGAATATGCCTGGCGCACGGGTGGTGCGCCGTCGCGGACCTCGACCATGTTTGCAGCGCTGAAATCTTCCGTCAGCGTCAACGATCTTCTGACTGGAATTATTGTGCAGAACGCGAATGATGGCTGCATCATTGTCGCCGAAGGCATGGCAGGGTCCGACTCCGCTTTCGCCAAGCGCATGACGGTGAGAGCCGGCGAACTCGGCATGAACCGCAGTGTCTTTGCCAATTCGACGGGTCTTCCCGATCCGGGCAACCAGACGACCGCGAAGGATATGGTGCTTCTCGCCCAGCATCTGCGCGATACCTATCCCGATCGCTATGGGCTTTTCACCAAGCCGGATTTCGAATGGAACCGGATTTTCCAGCGCAACAAGAACTCTCTGCTGGGTAACGGCATAGACGGTCTCGGGCTTGGTTTTGCGGAAGGCAGCGGTTTCGCAGCTGTCGTTTCGGCCGAGCGGGAAGGGCGCCGGGTCTATCTGGCGCTTGGCGGCATCGCCGACGACAAGACGCGCCAGGACGAAGCACGCCGGGTGGTTGACTGGGGGCTGACGGCCTTCGAAAAACGCCATCTTTTTGCAAAGGACGAAGCTGTAGGTTCGGTCAGCGTCTACGGTGGCGATGTCTCGCATATAGACCTGTCGCCCCGGGAAGATGTCAGCGTGCTGGTACCGGTCAATAATCCCGAGCGTATTTCCGGGCGGATCGTCTATCGCTGGCCGCTCAATGCACCGCTCGACACTGGTGCGAATGTCGGCACACTCAAGGTTTTTTCGGGCGAAAGGCTGTTGCGGGAAGTGCCGCTTTACACGAGAACGGCAGTCGGCAAGGGCACGTTGACGCAGAATGCAGCCGGGGCGCTCAAGGAATTGCTGCTGTTCTGGCTCTGATGCCTATCCCGCAAGCCGCAACTTTCCCTATGCTTTTGTTCAGACATCGGATTTTCTGAAAAGCGCTTCACACTTTTCGGTTCGATGCTGTAAACAGGCATTTCGATATTTCTGAGAATTCCTCACAGGACGTGACATTGGACGAAAAGACCGGATTGTTCATCAGCTTCGAGGGCGGCGAAGGCGCTGGCAAGTCGACGCAGATTCGCACGCTTGCCGAGGCGCTTCGCGACCGTGGTTTCGATGTGATCGTAACCCGTGAGCCGGGTGGTTCGCCGGGGGCGGAGGCCGTTCGCCATGTTCTGCTGTCGGGTGCTGCCGAATCCTTCGGCGTGCGCATGGAGGCAATCCTGTTTGCGGCAGCGCGCAACGACCATGTCGAGGAGGTCATTCGCCCGGCACTGGAACGTGGCGCAATCGTGCTTTGTGACCGGTTTCTTGACTCCTCACGTGTCTATCAGGGTACGACCGGCAATCTGGAGCCGGATTTCATCGAGACGCTGCAACGCGTTGCTATTGATGGCGTTGTACCGGAACTGACGTTGATCTTCGATATCGCCGCCGAAAAGGGCCTTGCCCGGGCCAGAAAGCGTGCGGATGAGGGTGCCGCACCGGACCGTTTCGAAAAAGAGCAAATCGAGACCCACGAGAAGCGGCGTGAAGCCTATCTGGATATTGCGCTTGCCGAGCCGCGTCGTTGTCGGATCGTCAATGCCGATCAGCCGGAAGACAAGGTGACGGAAGACGTCATGTCATTTGTCGAGCCTTTGCTCGAGCGGCTGGAGACTGCGGCGGGCACGGCGCATGAGTGAGGTTCAGGGCGTTCTCGACGGCGCAATTGCGCCGCAGCAGAACACGAAGCTTTTCGGCCATGGCGAAGCGGAGGCGTTTCTTGCGCAGTCCTATCGCTCCGGCAAGGGCCACCATGCGATCCTGATCGAAGGCCCTGAAGGCATTGGTAAGGCAACACTCGCTTTCCGTTTCGCCAACCACGTACTTACCCATCCCGATCCAGCCACAGCACCGGATTTCCTGGCCGATCCCGATACGGAATCGCTTGTCAGCCGGCAGATAACGTCGGGTGCGTCGCATAATCTGCTGCATCTGACCCGCCCGGCGGATGAAAAGACCGGCCGCGTGAAATCCGCCATCACGGTGGATGAGGTGCGGCGGGCAGGGCACTTCTTCTCGCAGACCTCGGGCACCGGCAATTGGCGTATCGTCATCATCGATCCGGCTGACGATCTCAATCGCAATGCCGCAAACGCCATTCTGAAAATACTGGAAGAGCCGCCAAAGCGGGCGATGTTCCTCGTTTTGTCGCATGCGCCGGGCAAATTGCTGCCGACCATCCGCTCGCGCTGCATGCCGCTCCGGCTGCTGCCGCTTTCGGATGCGGATATGGTGCAGTCGCTCGATCATCTCGGTATCAGCCCGGCTGGCGAAAAGCGGGATGCGTTGCTTTCCGCCTCCAAGGGCAGCGTCGCGCAGGCGTTAAAACTGATGAATTACGGCGGCTCCGACATTGTGGAGGCGCTCGCCTCCGTCATGACGGCCGAAGGGCCCGGTGCACGCAAGCAGATGCACAAGCTTGCCGAAGTTCTGGCACAGAAGGATGGCGATATCGTTCTCGGCTTCTTCATGGAGCACGTGACGGAGGAGTTGATGGCGCGTGCGAGAGCGGCGGCGATGGCCGGTGATATCGCGGCGGCAGAGAAACATGCGCGCCTTTCGTCGACGCTTTCGGAACGCATTACCGTGGCGCAGGCCTATAATCTCGACAAGAAGCAGATGGTGCTTTCCATTCTGGAAGATGTTCGCGGCGTGTGAGACCCAAGAGATCGAACGGAACGTACGCTTTTGCTTTCGCTGTTGCGAACAATCGTTTAAGAGCGGTCTATCCAAAAAACAGCCTGTAAAGTCGATAGACCGTCATGACAGACAAGACACCCTTCTACATCACCACCGCAATCTCCTATCCTAACGGCAAGCCGCATATCGGCCATGCCTACGAACTGATTGCGACGGATGCCATGGCACGCTTTCAGCGCCTGGACGGAATGGATGTTTTCTTCCTGACCGGCACCGACGAACACGGCCAGAAGATGCAGCAGACAGCGCGGGCGGAAGGCATTTCGCCGGAAGAGCTGGCGCAGCGCAATTCCGACCAGTTCCGCGAGATGGGCAAGCTGCTCAACGCCTCGAACGACGATTTCATCCGCACCACGGAAGAACGTCACCACGAGACCTCGCGCAATATCTGGAACCTGATGGCCGACAGCGGCGACATCTACAAGGACAGTTATGCCGGCTGGTATTCAGTGCGCGACGAGGCCTATTACGGCGAGGACGAGACGGAAGTGCGCGCCGACGGCGTTCGCTATGGGCCGCAGGGCACGCCCGTCGAATGGGTCGAGGAGGAGAGCTATTTCTTCAAGCTCTCGGAATATCAGGACAAGCTGCTGAAGCTCTACGAGGAGAACCCGGATTTCATCGGTCCCGCTGAGCGTCGCAACGAGATCATCTCCTTCGTCAAATCCGGCCTCAAGGACCTGTCGATTTCCCGCACGACATTCGACTGGGGCATCAAGGTTCCTGATGATCCGAAGCACGTCATGTATGTCTGGGTCGATGCGTTGACCAACTACATTACCGCTACGGGTTACATCGAAGACAAGAACGGTCCGCGCGCAAAATATTGGCCGGCCGACGTGCATATCATCGGCAAGGACATCATTCGCTTCCACGCGGTCTATTGGCCGGCCTTCCTGATGAGCGCCAAGCTGCCGCTGCCCAAGCGGGTTTATGCGCACGGCTTCCTGCTCAACAAGGGCGAGAAGATGTCTAAGTCGCTTGGTAACGTCGTCGATCCGGTCAATCTGGTCAACCATTTCGGTCTCGATCAGGTCCGCTATTTCTTCATGCGCGAAGTCTCCTTCGGCCAGGACGGCAGCTATAGCGAAGAGGGCATCGCCACCCGCATCAACGCAGATCTTGCCAATGGCATCGGCAATCTGGCCAGCCGCTCGCTGTCGATGATCGTCAAGAATTGTGACGGACAGATCCCGACGCCCGGGCCGTTGACCGATGAAGACAAGGCGATGCTCGCCTCCGCCGACGGGCTTCTGGCACTCTGCCGTGAGGAAATGGGCAAGCAGCTCATCCATCGCGCGCTTGCGGCCATCATCGCCGTCGTTTCGGAAACCGACCGCTATTTCGCGTCGCAGGAGCCGTGGGCTCTGAAGAAGACCGACCCAGAACGAATGGGCACCGTTCTTTATGTGACGGCGGAAGTCGTCCGCCAGATCGGCATTCTGTTGCAGCCCTTCATGCCGGGATCCTGCGAGAAGCTGCTCGATCTCGTTGCTGCCCCTGCCGACAAACGGGATTTTGCCGCACTCGGCGAAGCCGGACGTCTGGTTCCGGGAACGCCGCTTGAGGCACCGAAGCCGGTCTTCCCGCGTTACGTCGCACCGGAAGCGTGAAGGCGACGACCATGCTGATCGATACGCATTGCCATCTGGATTTTCCCGATTTCGAGGCTGAGCGCGACGATATCATCGCCCGCGCCCATGCTTCCGGCGTTGCCCAGATGGTGACGATCTCGACCCGGGTGCGCCGTCTGCCCGAGCTTCTAAAGATTGCGGAAAAATATCCGTCGGTTTTCTGCTCGGTCGGCACGCATCCAAACAATGCCGACGAAGAACTCGACATTTCGGCCGACGAGCTTGTGCGGCTTGCCGAGAGCCACGACAAGATCGTGGCGATCGGCGAGGCGGGGCTGGATTATTTCTACGACACGCAAAAGCCGGAAGACCAGAAGACCGGCCTCGTTCGCCACATCGAGGCGGCAAGGAGAACGAAGCTTCCGCTCGTCATCCACAGCCGCAGCGCTGATGAGGACATGGCTGCGATTCTGCGTGAAGAAAGCGACAAGAGTGCTTTTCCCTTTATTCTGCATTGCTTTTCCGCAGGTCCCGATCTCGCCAAAACCGGCGTCGAACTTGGCGGTTACGTATCCTTTTCCGGCATTCTGACGTTCCCGAAATCGCAGGATATCCGCGATATTGCAGCCACCGTGCCGCTCAACCGTCTGCTGGTGGAAACGGATGCGCCTTATCTCGCGCCCAAGCGTTGGCGCGGCAAGCGCAATGAGCCTTCTTATGTGGTGAACACGGCGGAAGTGCTGGCCGAGGTACATGGCATCTCGTTCGAGCGCATGGCCGAAATCAGCACCGAGAATGCTTTCCGCTGCTTTTCGAAGATGACAAGGGTGTAGGCGTGGCAATCTACCGTCGCCGCTTTACGGTTCTCGGATGTGCGTCGTCTCCCGGCGTGCCGCGCATCAACGGCGACTGGGGCGCCTGCGATCCTGAAAACCCCAGGAATCGGCGTACTCGTGCGGCCTTCATGGTGGAGCAGATCGGACCCGATGGCGGTAAGACCACCGTCGTCATCGACACCGGGCCTGATTTTCGCGAGCAGATGATTGCCGCCAAAGTGGAGGCAGTCGATGCGGTTCTATACACTCATGCCCATGCCGACCATTTGCACGGTATTGACGATCTGCGCATCTATTTCGCCATTCAGCAGAGCCGCATTCCGATCTATGCCGATCCAGTCACCATGGCGCGCATCTGGGATGGTTTTGCCTATTGCCTGGAAACGCCTCCGGGCAGCAATTATCCGCCGATCGTCGAGCCGCGGATCATCGCCGATATCGACGCGACCCTGATCATCGACGGGGCAGGCGGGTCGATACCTTTCAACGTGCACATGCAGCAGCATGGTGACGTGCACTCGCTCGGCTTTCGGATTGGCAATGTCGCCTATTGCACCGATGTCAGCGATTTTCCGACCGAAAGCGTGCCCAAGCTTGCCGGTCTCGACGTCCTCGTCATCGATGCGCTGCAGCACCGTTATCACCCCAGCCATCTCTCGCTCGAACAGGCGCTCGGCTGGATCGATAGATTTGCACCCAAAAGGGCGATCTTGACCCATATGCACATTCCGCTCGATTATGACACGGTGATGCGCGAAACGCCTGATCATGTTGAACCGGCTTACGACCAGATGCGTTTCGAAGTCGAACTTGAGATTGAAGCGCCCTAATACCGCCTGAAAAGGAACAGCATGTCGACCCGGCCTTTCCGTGCACCCAGTATGGCGAGCTTCTTCGACAATCTGCGCTCCAGTCGCCTGCGGGCGATGTTCCGGCGCGGCGAGCTGGGGCTGGTGGCTCTCGCCGTCCTCATCGGCATTGCGGCCGGCCTTCTGGTGGCGCTGATCGGTGGATTGAGTACGGCCCTTCATGTGCTGGTCTTCGGTGTCGAGCGGCTGAGCAGCAGTGAACTCTCCGGCTGGATCGTGCTTGCCGGGCCAGTCATTGGCGGCATCGTACTCGGCCTGATCCTCTTCATTCTTTCGAAAACCCGCAAAAAGCCAATGGTCGACCCCATCGAGGCAAATGCGCTGCATGGCGGCCGCCTGTCGCTGACGGACAGCATCATCGTCTGCGTGCAGAACATCGTCTCAAACGGTTTCGGCGCATCTGTCGGGCTTGAGGCAGGCTATACGCAGATCGCCAGCGGTGTCGCTTCCAAGATCGGCATCAAGCTAAAGCTGAGACGAGGAGACATGCGCATCCTCGTCGGCTGTGGTGCTGCTGGTGCCATTGCCGCTGCCTTCAACGCGCCTCTGACCGGGGCATTCTATGCCATAGAACTCATCATCGGCACCTATACCGTCGTGACACTCGCGCCGCTCATTGTCTCGGCGCTGGTGGCCAGCATCGTGGCAGGGCTCATCGGCGGACATGGCCTGTCCATCGATATCTATGATGCCAGCCGTGTGACGCCGCCGGATTATGTACCGGCCATCTTTCTCGGCGTGGTATGTGCGTTTATCGGCATCGTGCTGATGCAGACGGTCTCCCTTATCGAGGAAACGGCCCGCAAAAGCGCCATTCCCGGCTGGCTGCGTCCAACAATCGGTGGCGTGGCGGTGGGCGCACTTGCGCTGATTTCACCGCAGGTCCTGTCGAGCGGCCACGGTGCGCTCCATCTCAACATCGATGCCGATCTGACGATTTACGGGCTGGCCGGGCTTTTCCTGCTGAAGGCTGCGGCGAGCGCGATTTCCATCGGCTCGAATTTCCGCGGCGGTCTGTTTTTTGCCTCGCTGTTCATGGGCTCGCTGGTCGGCAAGATTTTCGCACTCTGCGCACCCTATATCGGCTATGGCTCGACAGCACCCGTGGTCTACGCCGTGGTCGGCATGAGTGCTTTTGCCGCCGCCATTATCGGCGGTCCTCTGACGATGACGTTTCTGGCGCTGGAACTGACCGGAGACTTCCAGATCACGGCTTTGGTGCTGGCGGCCGTTATCACGACATCGCTCGTGGTACGCACCACCTTCGGTTACTCCTTCGCCACCTGGCGTTTTCATCTGCGGGGCGAAAGCATTCGCAGCGCCCACGATATCGGCTGGATCCGCGACCTGACGGTGGGCAAGATGATGCGCGCCGATATTCGCAAGGCCAATGTCAGCATGGGTCTTCCCGCCTTCAAGGAGAAGTTTCCGCTAGGCTCGACGCAGCGGGTTATCATGACACATGACGACGGGCGTTATGCCGGCATGGTCCTGGTGCCGGAAATCTACGCCGATCCGATGGATCGCGATCCCTCCAAGATCAGCCTCGAGACCTACCTAAATTACAAGAACGACGTGCTGCTGCCGGCGATGAACGCACGTCAGGCGGCGGCAGCCTTCGATGCTACCGAAAGCGAAGCTCTGGTTGTCGTCAACGACAAGATCGAAAACCGACCCGTGGGCCTGCTGACGGAAAGCCATACGCTGAGGCGGTATAGCGAAGAGCTCGAGCAAAGGCGCCGGGAGGCATCAGGAGAGTTATAAATCACATCAGGAAACTGCGCTTATATGTTGAAATAAATAGTTTTATCGCGGTTTATATCTTGGGAAACAGACTTGTGATTTTCCAGTGATGTCGCATGGGCTAACTTGGCATCACATTGTGAAGCAAGCTGTCATTCGCCGCAGCGGATGCGATTTGAGTAGTCAAAGGAATAGACCATGGATGGCGGCAACTTCGATCTCAAGGAGGAAATCCGCGATTATTGGTCGAAAAGATCAGAGACTTTCGATCTGGCCTTTGGACACAAGATAGCAGCCGGCGCCGAGGCCAATGCATGGCAGAAGCCGATCCGCGACCTGGTGGGATCTGAGCCGAAACATATCCTTGAACTGGCCTGTGGCACCGGCGAGGTGACGCGGCTTATTCATGATCTCGGCCACGAGGTCACGGCACTCGACTTTTCAGAAGCGATGTTATCCGTAGCGCGCGCCAAACATGCGGGAAAACCAAGGCTACGTTTCGTGATGGCGGATGCCGAAAACACCATGGAGCCGGATGCGTCCTATGATGCGATCATCTGCAGGCATCTGGTCTGGACACTGACGCAGCCTGAGGAGACCTTCCGCGAGTGGTTCAGGCTGCTTCGTCCGGGCGGTCGGCTCTTGTTTTTCGATGGTGACTGGGCAACGCCAAAACCGGCAGGGCGTCTCGCCAGCCTTTTGATCCGGCTCATCGATCTTTCGGTGGGGGCCGACAAGAATTACGATGGTGCCCAAAGCAGCCATCATGCCGCAATCATGAAGGCGCTTCCGTTCGGGCAGGGGTTGCGCCCGCAGATGCTGACGCCGCTCCTGATCGCCGCCGGCTTTACCGGCATCGAACTGCACTCACATGCCCCGATTGCGAGAGCGCAG
Source organism: Agrobacterium tumefaciens (assembly GCF_009649785.1). Lineage (GTDB taxonomy): Bacteria > Pseudomonadota > Alphaproteobacteria > Rhizobiales > Rhizobiaceae > Agrobacterium > Agrobacterium tumefaciens. The sequence continues at coordinate 11,084 of NZ_WJOK01000008.1, forward strand.
CGGAAAAACACCAACCTGCGCAACAGGCTGCGAACTTTCGTCTACCGTCGTTTCATCCTGACCTGCCGCCGTCCTTGAAACGGGACTGGTAATGGGAAACGGGAAAGGTGAGGGGCCGAATGTGAAATCACACAACCACAAACTCAGCGGTCCTTTACAATAGCACCACCCGAGAAATGGTCGCGGTACCAGGGCAGAAACCATATTGCGAGCGGGCCGAAGACCATGCGATAGAGCGCTTGCGTAAAAGTCAGTCTTTCGCCGGTGCGCCGGACGACCTTTAATCGCATTAGCAGTTTTCCGGGAGTTGCCATGAAGGCGCTGCTTTCGAAGGCCGGGAAATAGCAAAACAACACGGATGCCAGCCATAAAAGCGTTACGCCCATCAGAGGTGTCGGCGGTTGCCCCGCTGGAGCGTCCATATATTGCGGTAGCCACTCTGCGGCGATGAATGTCGGTGCAAACGCCACACTGATGAGCAAGATGAGATCGACTATTCCTGCGACGATGCGTTTGAAGACCATGTTTCATCCCTGGACGTGAATCTGACTCGAATAAGATGATTGTACAAGCTATCTACAGAAAACACCCGAAAGCGCTGTCATTCTTTCCAAGCGCCTTTGACGCAAGGAAACGAGCTCCATGACTGCTCCACTCGTCATCTACGCGGATGGTTCGTACGACCCCGTTGCATTATCGGGAAGCTGGGCGTTCATCGTGTTTGAAACCGAGCGGCAGATCCATGCTGCGCGAGGAACGGAAATCGGACTTACGAACAATTCGTTTGAAGTCATGGCGGTCATGAATGCACTTTTATGGCTCGATGCACAGGCTCCAGGCCGGCCAGCCAAGCTCTGGACAGACTCCGCTCACGTGATGGAAGGTTGCCATCGCTGGCGCGAAATCTGGCGGAGCAACGGGTGGAAACGCATCAATCCAGATTCGCGAAAACGCAAACGACAGATACCAGATGGCGGTCTGTGGCAGAATGTGGATCGTTTGCTCCTTTGTAATCCGAACGTCGAGATAGCGTGGTGCAAGGGACATTCCGGTATAGCCGGGAACGATCTCGCGGATGCTTTGGCCCGTGCCAAGATGGTGGATGGGGGCAATTAGTCTCACGCCAACCGGTCTATAGACGCCCGCCAGCAGCTTGTTCTTGTTGAAGTAGCGGAGCTTCAAGCTGTCCGTGCATGAACAAAATTGGGGCGTTATCAGCCCTGCAATCCACGCCAGTATGGTGCCGCTGTTCCTCCTTAAATTGCCGTCCCATCTCTCCGCCAAGGCTCGGCAATTCGTTGTGGCAACGAGAGCATAAAAAATCCCAGCTGGGTTGACTCATTTATGAAACCGGTTACATTTCCTCATGTAAACGGTTTCATCGGTTAAAAACCGTGCTTGGAGGAGCAAATTTTCATGTTTAAACATTTGATGGCTGCTGCCGCTATGGTGCTGGCGGCGGGCACGTCCGTGCATGCTCAGGAACAGAGCTTCAAGATCGGTCTTTCCAATTCTTTCGTCGGCAGCGAGTGGCGCACGCAGATGATCGAGGAAGCTCAGGCTGCCGCAAAGGCGTGGGGCGAAAAGGGCGTGAAGGTCGAAGTCGTCGTTCAGAGCGGTAATGTCGATGTGCAGGGGCAGATCGGCCATATCCGCAATTTCATGAACCAGGGCGTTGATGCGATCCTCATCAATCCGGGCAGCCCGACTGCCTTTGATCCGATCTTCGCTCAGGCGAAGGCACGCAACATTCTCGTCATCGCAACCGACGCGGAAGTGTCTTCTAAGGACGCGATCTATGTCGGCATCGACCAGAAGGCCTGGGCGGCACAGTCCGCACAGTGGCTTGCGGATTCGCTGAAGGGCAAGGGAAGCGTCGTCGCGATCAACGGTATCGCCGGCAATCCCGCCAACGAAGCCCGCGTCGCCGGTTACCGCGAAGTGTTCAAGAAATATCCTGATATCAAGGTGCTGAACGAAGCCAATGCGAGCTGGGATCAGGCGCAGGGCCAGCAGGCGATGCAAAACCTTCTCGCCACGTATCCCGATATCAGCGGTGTGTGGGTGCAGGACGGCATGGCCGACGGCGCATGGCGCGCAATCGAAGCCGCCGGCAAGACCAAGGACATCGCCGCGACAGGTGAAATCCGCAAGGACTTCATGACGCGCTGGGAGAAGGAAAAGTTCAACTCCGGCGCCTCCGTCAATCCTCCGGGTGTCATGGCCAGCGCGCTCAACGTTGCGGTTCTGAAGCTGCAGGGCAAGGAATTCAAGGACGGCATTTTCGGCGGTACCTACGGCAACGCCATCTATATTCCGATCCCCTTCGTCAGCAACGACAACCTCGCGGACAACATCAAGTCCGCCGAAGGTAAGCCGGGCTATTGGTCCGTCACGGCAACCGTGACGCCGGAACAGGCTGGCGAGTTCTTCAAGTAAGATCAGTCTCGGGCTGGCCGCAAACGCCAGCCCGAAACCTGAAATTCGAATGTGGACCGCGTATTGCGCGCGTCCGCCAGTGACGAAGCACAATGACAAGTAAAATTCGGGGACATGCGATGGCGAACGCTCTGGAAGCGGCCGGCATACAGAAGAATTTTGGCGCCGTGCGTGCGCTTTCCGACGGCAGGCTGACCGTTGGTCGCGGTGAAATTCACGCGCTGCTCGGTGCGAATGGTTGCGGCAAGAGCACGCTGTGCAAGATCGTTGCAGGTGCGGTCGCGCCGACCAGCGGCACCATCCGGTTCAAGGGCGAAAACGTGCGCTTCAAAAGCCCGCGTGACGCCGAAAATGCCGGCATTGCGCTGTTTTATCAGGAGCTAAGCCTCATTCCGCAGCTTTCCGTCGCTGACAATATTTTTCTCGGTCGCGAACCGAAGCGCGGCGTTTTTGTCGACAGCAAGGCCCTGAAAGCCGAGGTGCGCAGGCTGATCGCGCTGTTTGACGGTGTTGCCGGCACCGGTCTGGAGCCGGATGCGATCGTCGGCAATCTGCCGCCCGATCAGCGCCAGCTCGTCGAAATCCTGAAAGTTTTCGCCCAGAATGCCAGCCTCATGATCATGGATGAGGCAACGGCGGCACTTGATGGCCGCCAGTCCGAGCGTTTTTTTGAGATACTCAGAGCCAAGAAGGCGGACGGTATCTCCACCATCATGATTTCCCACCGGCTCGATGAGGTTTTTGCTGTCTGCGACCGCATCACCGTCATGCGTAACGGTGCGACCATTTCGGAACTCGACACCGCCGCTACCACCCGCGAGGCCGTGGTACATGACATGGTCGGCGATGTCCGCGCCGCGCCTGCCCGCCAGCAGGGACGCGCAGGTGCAGCGCCCAGCCTGAAGGTGACGGACGTTGCGGGCGAGGGTGTTCGCGGTGTCAGTCTTGAAGCCTATCCGGGTGAAATCGTCGGTTTGGCGGGATTGCAGGGGCAGGGCCAGTCGGCCTTGCTGAAGGGCCTGTTCGGCGCAAGCCCCTTTGCCGCCGGGCAAATCCAGTTCGAGAGCCGTGATGTCGCCATCGGCAAGCCTTCGCAGGCGGTTCATAACGGTTTTGCCTATGTATCGGGCGACCGCGGGCGTGATGCCTCGCTTCAGGGCCGGTCGATCTTCGAAAATCTTGTTGCAGCTCTGATGGTGCGCGAAAAGATGAGACTGGTCCGGCCCGCGACGCTGAAGCCGCGAGTGCAGAAGGTCGCGGACGACATGAAGACGAAGTTTGCCGGCATGGATATGCCTATCGGCACGCTCTCAGGCGGCAACCAGCAGAAAATCTTCATTTCCCGCTGGCTTGCCACCGCGCCGAAACTGCTGCTGCTCGATGATCCGACCAAGGGTATCGATCTTGGCGCCAAGGCCGATCTCTTCGCGCTGATGCGCCAGCAGGCTGACGCGGGCGCGACCATTCTTCTTTATTCCTCGGAAGATGCGGAAATCCTCGAATATGCCGACCGCATTCTCGTGTTCAACGGCGGACGCATTTCTGCGGAGCTGACCGGAGCCGACATGACATCCGTCAACATGACCCGCGCCGCCTATGGAGACGCCGCATGAATTCCCTCGGTTTTGTGCGCAAGCAACCCTGGATCATAACTCTTGTGGTTCTGGCCGTTCTCATCGGCGTCAACACGTTTCTGCAGCCGTCTTTCGTGCAGCCGGCCGTATTGCAGTCGAACCTGACGACATTTCTTCCCCTGATCCTGGTCGCCATCGGCCAGACCTATGTCATTCTGGCGGGGGATATAGATCTGTCGGTCGGAAGCATCGTAGCGCTCGCCAATGTCGTTACCGTCAGCGTCATCGCTGCACTTGGCGGAACGGCAGGTGCCGTCGTTGCAGGTATGGGAGCGGGTGTTGCGGTCGGGCTGATCTGTGGGCTGGTCAACGGCCTGTTCATATCCGGCCTGCGTTTCCAGCCCATCGTCACCACCTTCGCGACGGGCATCATCTTCGCCGGTCTGGCGATCTGGGTTCTGCCGCAGGCCGGTCTTCCCGTGCCCGAAGCCTATTGGCAGACCTATTCCGGCAGCTTCATCGGTTTGCCTTTCGTGCTGTGGATGCTGTTGGCTGGTATTGCCTTTACGCTCGTTGTGTCGCGCATTCCGTTTCACGTGCATTTGTTGGCCGTGGGCGGCAATCGCACGGGCGCTTTCCAGACGGGCCTGCGCCTCTCCGGCATTCGCATTGGCGCCTACATGATTTCCGGTCTGTTTTCAGCGCTCGCAGCGCTGTGCCTGACGGGCGAGACCGCCTCCGGCGACCCCTTGCTCGGTGCAAGCCTGGCGCTCTCCTCCATTTCGGCGGTCGTTCTTGGCGGCACAGCACTTTCCGGCGGCTTCGGCAGCTCGACAGGATCGATCGCCGGCGCGCTGGTGCTGGGCATGATCGGCAATGTGATTTTCTTTGCGGGCTTGCCCTTCGAGTACCAGACATTGGTGCAGGGGTTGATCGTGCTGACGGCACTTGCCGGCGGCGTTCTGGTGACGAGGCGTTGAGATGACAAATTCCGGTTTGAAAATCAAATCCATCATCACCGATCCGCTGACCATTGCGATTGGCGCGTCAGTCTTCCTGCTGCTGGTCGGCGAACTGTTGTCGCCCGGCTTCGCACAGGGGTCGCAGATCGTGCGGCTGCTGACGATCGCCGCCATTCTCGGCATCGTCGCGGCGGGCCAAAATCTTGTGATCCTCGGCGGACGCGAAGGCATCGATCTTTCCGTCGGCGCGATGATCTCGCTCGGCGCGGTCCTTGCCGGCAACATGATGAACGGACAGAATGTCGGAATACCGCTCGCCATACTGGTCGCAGGTGGCATTCCCTTCCTGATCGGCCTCATCAATGGCCTCGGCATCACCTTCGTTCGCATTCCGCCGCTGGTCATGACACTGGGCATGACAGCGGTGATCCAGGGCGGGCTTGTGGTCTATTCGCAGGGCGTTCCATCAGGTGCGGCGGCGCCGCTTCTGGCGGGTTTCATCAACCGGCCTCTCGTTTTCGGTATTCCCGGCGTCCTCTTCGTCTGGCTTGGCATTGCCGCGATCATGCTGTTCGTGCTGCGCCGCACGGCCTTCGGCTTCTCCATTTACGCCATCGGCTCCAACGAGCGGGCGGCGACCTTGGTCGGATTGCCCGTGTCTTTGATCCGCACGCTGCTTTACGGCCTGTCCGGCCTGTTTGCCGGTCTGACCGGGGTCTGCGTGATCGGTTATACCGGCACCTCCTTCATTTCTGTCGGCGACCAATATGTCCTTCCATCGATCATCGCTGTTGTCATCGGCGGCACTTCGCTTGCCGGTGGTGCGGGCGGATATATCGGAACCATGGCCGGGGCAGTTGCGCTCACCATTCTGCAAAGCGTACTGATAACGCTCAACCTCGATGTATGGGCCCGGCAGATCATATTCGGTGTCACGTTACTTGCGCTGATGCTGCTTTATGGCCGCCAAAAGCAGTTGCGTGTGTGACAGATGAGCAAAGACCAAGGTTCGAATATCAGGGAAGTTGCAGCTCTCGCGGGCGTTTCAATTGCGACCGTGTCACGGGCGCTGCAACAACCCGACAAAGTCCGCCCGGAAACGAGGAAGAAGGTTTTCGATGCCGTCAGGCAGGCAAACTTTGTTCCCAACGCCCAGGCCGCAAGCTTCAGGCGTCAATCCAACAATACCGTCATTCTTCTCGTTCGCGATATCGGCAACCCGTTTTATCTCGAGATCTACAAGGGCGTGGAGGAAGCGGCGGGGGAGGCGGGCTTCAAGGTGCTCATGGGCGACGCCCGTAACGACGAAAACCGCGTGGCGACACATATCGACATGGTCAGGCAGAAACATGCTGACGGCCTCATCCTGATGACCGGCCAGTTTCCTTCAGAGCTTCTCGGTCAGGGTGACGCGCTGCCGCCGATCGTCATCGCTTCGGAAACCGTGCCAGGCATCGCGCTGCCCACCGTCAAGGTCGATAACCGCGCCGCGTCCAAAAACGCCGTGCATCATCTGATCGAAGCAGGGCACACGAAGATCGCACATCTCGCCGGACCTTTTCCGGAAAGTCTGGCACAGGAGCGTTTCGAGGGCTACCGCGACGCGCTTGAGGAAGCGGGTATCGGTTACGCGGATGAACTCGTCGTGACAGGCGATTACAGCATCGAAGCCGGTAGACAGGCGATTGCCGGACTTCTCGAAAACGGCATTTCCTTCACCGCCATCTTCGCCTCGAGCGACCAGATGGCGATTGGCGCGATCAGCGAGCTGCGCGGGCGCGGGCTGTCCGTGCCGACCGATGTCTCGGTTATTGGCTTCGACGATATAATTTTCGCCAATGCTTTCGAACCACCGCTAACTACAGTGCGCCAGCCCCGGCAGGAAATGGGCCGCAAAGCCATGGCGCTGATGGTCGACCGGCTTAATGGCAAACGCACGGCCGAAACCATCGTGCTGGATACGGAACTGGTGGTGCGCGGCTCGGTCGCGCCCTGCCGTTCGCCGCACCGGTAGCGGCCAGACTGTGAATGCAAGGAGTGTAAGGACATGAAGACGATCAAAGGCCCGGCGATTTTCCTCGCGCAATTTGTCGGGGACAAGGCACCCTTCGACACGCTGGACAATCTCGGCCAATGGGCGGCTTCCCTTGGTTACAAGGGCATTCAGGTGCCGACCGATCCCAAGCTCTTCGATCTTGAGAAAGCTGCCGCTTCCAAGGCTTATTGCGATGATATCAAGGGACGTCTGGCCGAGACAGGCATCGAGATCACCGAGCTTTCAACCCATATTCAGGGTCAGCTCGTCGCTGTTCATCCTGCCTATGACGAGATGTTCGACGGTTTTGCGCCCGCCGAACTGCGCGGCAAACCGCAGGCGCGTCAGGAATGGGCGGTCAACCAGCTGAAGTGCGCGGCGAAAGCCTCGCAGCATCTGGGCCTCAAGAGCCATGCGAGTTTTTCCGGCGCGCTGGCGTGGCCTTTCGTTTATCCGTGGCCGCAGCGCCCCGCAGGTCTTGTCGAAATGGCCTTTGCTGAACTCGGCAAGCGCTGGACGCCCATTCTCGATACATTCGAGGAGAATGGCGTCGATCTCTGCTACGAGCTGCATCCCGGCGAAGACCTGCATGACGGCATTACCTTCGAGCGTTTTCTCGAAGCCACCGGCAATCATTCGCGCGCCAACATCCTTTATGATCCCTCGCACTTCGTGCTTCAGGCGATGGATTATCTTGATTTCATCGATATCTACCACGAGCGCATCCGGGCCTTTCACGTCAAGGATGCCGAGTTCAATCCGACCGGCCGGTCCGGCGTCTATGGCGGTTATCAAGGCTGGGTCGACCGGCCGGGGCGCTTTCGCTCACTCGGCGACGGGCATGTCGATTTCGGCGCGGTGTTTTCCAAGCTCACCCAATACGACTTCGAAGGATGGGCCGTGCTGGAATGGGAATGCGCGCTGAAACACCCGGAGGACGGGGCGCGTGAAGGTGTTGGCTTCATTGAAAATCACATCATCCGCGTGACTGAGCGGGCTTTCGACGATTTCGCCAAAAGCGGCGTCGATGATGCCGCCAACCGTCGCCTTCTCGGGCTTTGAAAGGGATAGACATGTCCTCCGCAACAGCAAGATTTAATAGCCGCCGCATTCGTCTCGGCATGGTGGGTGGCGGTCAGGGTGCCTTTATCGGCGCGGTGCATCGTATCGCCGCGCGGCTCGACGACCGTTACGAATTGGTCGCCGGTGCGCTTTCCTCCGACCCGGCACGCGCCAGCGCTTCGGCAACCCTGCTCGGCATTGCGCCCGAGCGGTCCTACGCTTCTTTTGAGGAGATGGCGTCGGCCGAGGCCGGTCGTGAAGACGGTATCGAGGCGGTCGCCATCGTCACTCCCAATCACCTGCATTTCGCCCCGTCCAAGGTCTTTCTCGAATCTGGCATCCACGTCATCTGCGACAAGCCCGTCACAGCGACGCTGGAGGAGGCCAAGGAGCTGGCGAATATCGTGAGGGCATCCGACAGGCTGTTCATCCTCACGCATAATTACACCGGCTATGCCATGTTGCGGCAGATGCGGGAGATGGTTGCCAACGGTGCCATAGGCAAGCTGCGCCATGTCCAGGCCGAATATGCGCAGGACTGGCTGACCGAAGCGGTTGAAAAGACCGGCGCAAAGGGAGCGGAATGGCGCACCGATCCGAGCCGCTCGGGCGCGGGCGGGGCAATCGGCGACATCGGCACCCACGCTTTCAACGCCGCCGCCTTCGTGACCGGTGAAATTCCCGCGAGCCTCTACGCAGATCTCACTTCCTTCGTTCCGGGCAGGCAGCTGGATGACAGCGCCAATATTCTGCTGCGTTACGAAAGCGGCGCGAAGGGCATGCTCTGGGCAAGCCAGATCGCTGTCGGCAATGAAAACGCCCTGTCGCTCAGGGTCTATGGCGATAAGGGCGGCCTTGAATGGCACCACCGCGTGCCGGACGAGCTGTGGTTCACACCTTACGGCGAGCCCAAGCGGCTGATTACGCGCAATGGCGCGGGCGCAGGCGCTGCCGCCAACCGCGTCAGCCGTGTGCCATCAGGGCACCCGGAGGGATATCTCGAGGGTTTTGCGACGATCTACCGTGAAGCCGCAGACGCAATCATCGCAAAAAGGGAGGGAAAAGCAGCCGCCGGGGATGTGATTTATCCCGGCATAGAGGACGGCCTTGCGGGTCTCGCATTCATCGATGCGGCCGTGCGGTCCAGCCTGACCTCGTCCTGGGTAGAGATCGACATATAGATCACTGGATATCGGGGACTGACGACGCAGGGCATCGGAGGTTGTGCCCAGCATTACCCGACTGATTGTTCGGAAGAGCACGGGCAGGCGTGTCGTCATATTGATCAAACGGAAAGGGAGTCACGCGTTTGAAAACGTTCAAGTCAAAATTCGCAAAGATGGCATTCGTCGTCGGACTGGCGGCCGGTATCGCAAATCCGGTTTTTGCCGATGACAGCAAGACGCTGCCGATTGCCGCGCAGATGTACACACTGCGCAACGCCGGAACGCTTGAGGAGCAGCTTGCCATCCTCAACCGCGCGGGCGTTTCCGCCGTGGAAACGGTGGATATGCAGAAGGTCAGCGCCAGCGAGCTGAACGCGCTTCTGGAAAAGCACAAGATCAAGGTCATTTCCTCGCATGTGCCGATCGACAAGCTTCGCGGCAATCTCGACGATGTCATCACCGAGCAGAAGGCTGTCGGCAATCAGGTCGTGACCGTGCCGTTCCTCAAGCCCGAAGACCGCCCCAAGGACGCCGCAGGCTGGACAGCCTTCGGCAAGGAACTTGGCGGATATGCCGACAAGCTTTCCGCGGCTGGCCTCTCCATGGCCTATCACAACCATGATTTTGAAATGGTCAAGTTCGACGGCAAGACGGCGCTTGAACTGCTGCTCGATGCCGCGGGCCCGAAACTGCAGAGCGAACTCGACGTCGCCTGGGTGGCGCGCAGCGGCAATGATCCGGCTGAGTTCCTCGGCACTCTGAACGGTCGGGTTTTTGCAATCCACGCCAAGGACAATGCACCGGCCGGCACGGCCGAAAACGAGCGCGGCTTTGCAACGATTGGCACCGGCGTTCTCGACTGGAAGACGATCCTGCCGGCGGCCAAACATGCCGGTGCACAATGGTTCATCCTTGAACACGACCTTCCGCTCGATGCCGAAGCGGTCGTGACCAAGGGCAACGCGTTCCTGAGCGAGCGCCTGCCGACCATTCAGTAAACACTACCAGTAAAACCAGAACCGCACCCCGGCGGCCGGTTTCGCCGGGGCGCATAAGGTTCGACAGACGCATGATGAAGTTTCCGCCGCGTTGCGACGGGGAGCGCATTGTCTCGTCGACTTTTTACCCAAGTACCAATCGGAGGAGTTATCATGGCGGACAATCATTATGATGCGATTGTTGTCGGTTCAGGCATAAGTGGAGGCTGGGCTGCAAAGGAACTCACGGAAAAAGGCCTGAAGGTTCTGCTGCTGGAGCGCGGCAGAAACATCGAGCACATTACCGACTATCAGAATGCCGACAAGGAAGCCTGGGACTATCCCCATCGCAACCGCGCCACGCAGGAGATGAAGGCGAAGTATCCGGTGCTCAGCCGCGACTATCTGCTGGAAGAGGCCACGCTCGGCATGTGGGCCGACGAGCAGGAAACGCCCTATGTCGAAGAAAAGCGTTTCGACTGGTTCCGTGGTTATCACGTCGGCGGCCGTTCGCTGCTGTGGGGACGCCAGACCTACCGCTGGTCGCAGACCGATTTCGAGGCCAATGCCAAAGAAGGGATCGCCGTTGACTGGCCGATCCGTTATCAGGACATTGCTCCCTGGTATGATTACGTCGAGCGTTTCGCCGGCATTTCCGGCAGCCGCGAAGGCCTGGACATTCTTCCTGATGGTGAATTCCTGCCGCCTATTCCGCTGAATTGCGTTGAAGAGGATGTGGCACGCCGGTTGAAAACCGCCTTTAAAGGCACGCGACACCTCATCAATTCGCGCTGCGCCAACATCACCCAGGAACTTCCCGATCAGGAGCGCACGCGCTGCCAGTTCCGCAACAAGTGCCGGTTGGGCTGTCCTTTCGGCGGCTATTTCAGCACGCAGTCATCGACCCTGCCGGCGGCAGTCGCCACCGGAAATCTTACGCTCCGGCCTTTCTCCATCGTCAAGGAAATCCTTTACGACAAGGACAAGAAGAAGGCGCGCGGTGTCGAAATCATCGATGCCGAAACGAACCTGACCTATGAATACACCGCCGATGTGATCTTCCTCAACGCTTCGACGCTCAACTCGACCTGGGTTCTGATGAACTCGGCCACAGACGTGTGGGAGGGAGGGCTCGGCAGCAGCTCGGGCGAACTCGGCCACAATGTGATGGACCACCATTTCCGCATGGGCGCCACCGGCGAGGTGGAAGGTTTCGAAGAGTTTTATTTCAAGGGCCGCCGCCCGGCGGGATTCTATATTCCCCGTTTCCGCAACACCGGCGACGACAAGCGGAGCTATCTGCGCGGTTTCGGTTATCAGGGATCCGCCAGCCGTTCGCGCTGGGAACGGGAAATCGCCGAACTCAACATCGGAGCCGACTACAAGGAAGCGCTGACCCAGCCGGGCGCCTGGACTATCGGCATGACTGCCTTCGGTGAAATGCTGCCTTATCACGAGAACCGCGTGAAGCTGGACCACGACAAGAAGGACAAATGGGGCCTGCCGGTCCTGTCGATGAATGTCGAGATGAAGCAGAACGAACTCGATATGCGCGAAGACATGGTCAATGACGCAGTCGAGATGTTCGAAGCGGTCGGCATCAAGAACGTCAAACCGTCGAGGGGCAGCTATGCGCCGGGCATGGGCATCCATGAAATGGGTACGGCTCGCATGGGACGCGACCCCAAAACTTCCGTGCTCAATGGCAACAACCAGGTCTGGGATGCGCCGAACGTCTTTGTTACTGACGGTGCCTGCATGACTTCGGCCTCCTGCGTCAACCCGTCGCTTACCTACATGGCGCTGACGGCGCGTGCCGCGGAATTTGCCGTTTCCGAACGCAAGAAGGGGAATCTGTGATGAACAGACGTGAACTGCTGAAACTGATAGCCATTGCCTCCGGTCTTCCGCTGATCGGCGCTGACGTGGTCACTGCGGCGGAAAACGCCGCCAAGCCCTCCGGCGACGTCCACGTGTTCAGCCCGGAGGAAATCCGGCTTCTGGACGAGGTGGCTGAAACGATTATCCCTCGCACATCCACCCCGGGTGCGAAGGACGCTGCCGTTGGCGCATTCATGGCAGTCTATGCGGCGGATTGTTACACGGGCGAACAGCGGAAACTCTTCCTCTCCGCTATGGCTGACATCGAAAACCGCAGCCGGACGGAATACAAGAAGGCGTTTCTGGAGCTGACGTCGCAGGAGCGGCAGACGCTGATTTCTGCGCTGGACAAACACGCCCGGGCGGAACAGACACCGACCGCACCGCATCCCTTCACACTCGTCAAGCAGCTGACGCTGCTCGGTTTCTTCACCTCGAAGATCGGCGCCACCGAGGTTCTCGTTTACGACGAAATCCCCGGCGGCTTTGAGACCTGCGTTCCCTACAAGAAGGGTACGCCCGCCTGGGGCACGACCTGAATTGAGAACAAGCCGCCCGCCTGCATTCGCAGGCGGGCGCGTTCATACGGCAGAACAAGGATGACACGATGCGCAAGAGAATGATCATCACGGCGGCAATGCTGGCAGCAAGCGCCATTCCCGCTTTTTCAGAGGGCGATGTTGCCAAGGGGGAGGCGGCCTTCAAGCGCTGTTCCGCCTGTCACGCCATCGGCGAGGGCGCGAAAAACAAGGTCGGCCCGCAGCTTAACGGGATCATCGGCCGCACTGCGGGCGGCGATCCGGACTATAATTACTCGAATGCGATGAAAAAAGCAGGCGGGGAAGGGATGGTGTGGACACCGGAGGAACTGCGAGACTTTCTCAGCGCTCCCAAGAAGAAAATCCCCGGAAACAAGATGGCCTTGGCGGGCATCAGCAAACCGGAAGAACTGGATAATCTTATCGCCTATATCGAAAGCGCGTCTTCGAAACCAGCCGAATGACAGCACGCCGTTTATCGAACATCAAAACTCCTGCAGTTTTGAGACGATGACCACGACTTTACCCCAGCATATCCTGCGCGCCGAAGGCCTTGCCAAGGAATTGCCAAGGCCTTCCGGCGTTGTCTTCAAGGATGCATTTGCGCTACTCAAACACCGGTTCTCAGGGGTCGGTCCGTCCTTCCTGCAGGCCAGACTTTTCGAAAGACCTGTCCTGATGGAAGCCCAGTTTGGCCAAGCCGTTTTTCACCTCCGGTGCGTTCATGAATAAATCCCAGATCAGGCCGCTGCGATAGTTTTCCATCATCGCAACAACAGGCCCTTGATTGATCGCAAGATGCGTTCCGGACACCCAGCCGGTTGAGGGCTGGAATGAATCCATGAGGCCAAAGCGGCCGATGAGTGCACCATTGTTCCATTGCAGAAAACGCAACGCCGCCTCGCGTGAGCGATGAGAAAAGAAGGGCATGCTAGAGAGGGCTGCCGTTGTCGCAATGATGCCGTCATCGTCGGTCGGAGAATTTACGACATAGCCCTTTGGCCCATCACACGCAGACAGACCCCACCCGGCCTCACTTGGGTAGCGCGTGTGGCAGTAGCGGTAATTGATCATGCAATGCGCGTGAACCTGATCGAGATAGTCGTGACAATAAACATCGCCGAGACCGCGCGGATCGAGTGTGCAGAAGGAATAGTGCGAAAGGAAAAGCGGTCCTCCATACGGCTGGCCAAGCGGCAGCCGAACACCGAGATACATCGATCCGTTCCGGATTTCGCCATCGCTTGCCCATCCGGAATGATAAGACTCGGCGCTGATTGCATGCGTCGTTGATCCTGCCGCGAGCACATAACAGACAAGGGCCTCGTTCCAGCCCACAATCGGCAAGTTTTTCGCCCAGGCATACCGACGGCTCCAATGCCAGAACAGCGGCCCGGGCTTTCCCCTGGTAAACCAGCCCCACTCCACCGTCTCGACGATTTCATTTATGGACCGGCGTAAATCGATTTGGGAGGATGTCTGCGCGCCAAAAAACTGCCTGACGCAGATCAGCGCCTGAACCAGAAGAGCGGTTTCAACGAGATCTCCGCCGTCGTCGAATTTCGCGAAGGGTATCGTTCTTCCGCTGGACGCGTCGATAAAGTGAGGGAAGGCGCCATGAAAACGCTTCACACTTGCCAGCGATCTCAACATCCGGCTCGCCCGGGCGATGGCTTCCTGTTCGGTTATCCAAGAACGGCGGACACCAACAATGAGCGAAAGAAAACCAAACCCGATCCCGGAGACCGACGCGATCTCATGGATCGCAAGACCATCGGATCGCATACGATCCCGCGGTAGGCCACTCTCCGGATGGCTCCCGGACCAGAAATATTCAAAGGTATTGCGATGCAAACCATCAAGTTCAGCAGGTAATTTATCCGTCAATTCCAACCTCAGGGACCAGCGGCAATCAGTCGGCAGATCGACTGCCAAGCCTTATCCGACTCTGTCACCATCTCCAAATTTCAAGCGGAGCGGTGAATGCCGGTAGCCGCAAAAATTCTCGGCTACCGCAGCATCTGTCTTATCGTCTCCACGATCTGCTCTTCGCAGTAAGGTTTCGTAAAGAAAGCCGTATCAGCCGCGATCATATGACCGGGATCTTCGAGATGGCCGGAAACCAGGATAACTTTAATAGGGGGCCACCTGTCACGAATAATGGCTGCCAGTTGCAGGCCGTCGACGCCGCGTGGCATATCGATATCAGTGAAGACGATCCGAATGTCTGCGCGTGCCTCAAGGATATTAACCGCCTCCGTAGCATCTGCCGCAGCAAGCGCTGTGTATCCTGCGGTTTCAACCAGATCCACGGCGGCAAGGCGTAGCAGCGGCTCATCCTCGACGACGAGTATTGTTGCCACATCGGCAGCATTCGAGGTCACGGTCATCATGACTGTCTCAAATGGGAAACCAGTCCCTGCATCGTTACCCGCAGGCCGTCAGGGTCAAAATTGACCTCGACACCGCCTGTACCCATCAGACCAAGCTGGATGAGCTTCGATCCGAAACCTTTACCCGATGGAGCGGTCACCGGCGGGCCGTCCTGCTCCTTCCATTCCAGAACAAGCGCGTTCTCGCCGCCTGCATCTTCTATCGTCCATGAAATAACGACGGTTCCGGCATCAGAAGACCAGGCTCCATATTTCAAGGCGTTTGTGCCAAGCTCGTGCATCAGGAGAGCCAGCGACAGTGCAGTCCTGGGCCCGATTTCCATGTCGGTGCCCGATATGCGGTATCGCTCGGGAAGAGAAAGTTGGCGAAGCACGGAATCGATCACTGCCACCATGCGCGCCGACGACCAGTCCTGGTTCAGGAGAACCTCATGCGCATTGGAAAGCGCGCGCAATCTGCTCGTGAAGGCTTCGACAGGGGCTCTGTCGGTGACGGGGCGAAGCGTCTGTGTCGCAATCGCCTGAACCATGGCCATCGTGTTCTTGAGCCGGTGGCTGATCTCGTGATTGAGAACCTGCTGTTCCTGCTCGGCCCGAATCCTGGAGATCGCCTCACGCGTACGGTCCGCTATCGCACGCACAAAATCACGCTCCTCGGACGAGAATTCATGCGGCTTGTCGTAGTGTACGAACATGACCCCCGCGAATGCACCTCTTTCGATGATTGGCACATTCACGAGGACGGAGATGCCTAATGAGTGTAGAAGCTCGGCTGAAGCGGAGGTTCTCGGATCTGTCGCCACATCGGGTATGATGACCGTCTCGCCGCGCTTCAAATCCTGGATGTAGGATCCGTAATTCCTGAAATGATGGAGCCCCGCGACGGTGAACATTCCCTCCGCACACCAGTCGGGAAGCATCTGCACCGTCTCGGCGATAGGGTCAACGATGCCGTAGCCCGCCCGCGTCGCGCCTCTCAGACTCCGTGCCAAAATCTCGGCGGCGGCAAATGCCACTTCCGCAACAGTATCCAGCTCGCGGATCTTTTCGCCGAGTTCCAGGAATGCAAGCTGCCTGTCCTCCGACAGTTTTTGAGCGGTGGCGTTGCGTGCGACCTTGATATATCCCGGGACCTTGGGCGACGAATGGTTGGACATCGGCCGGATCGTGCCGTCCAAAAAGATGCTGGAGCCATCGGCAGCGAGGTGCCATCGGCGGTCGGGTGCAACCCCTTCGGACGTGGCTCTGCTCACTTCAGCCGCAGGAACGCCCGCTGCCCGGTCCTCCTCAGTAAAAATCGACTCAAACGGCCGTCCGAGCATCTCGGCTTCCGACCAGCCAAATGTCTCCTGCGCTCCACCGAACCAGCTTGTAATGCGCTGGTCTTCATCGATCGTCATGATAATATAGTCTTTGGCGCCTTCGACGATCAGGCGAAGCTTCGTTTCGCTGTCGCGTAAAGCCTCCTGGGCTTGCATACGGTCAGTGACTTCAACGAACATGATGACGAACGTATCTTCACCAGTGGCTTGAACATAGCCGTCAAACCACCGGTCCATCGATCCGATCTTGCGGGTGAAACGCTTGCTTTGTTGGGTCTCGACGGCCTCCACCACATCGGAAACCCACTCATTCTCGAATTCTGG
Organism: Agrobacterium tumefaciens; assembly: GCF_009649785.1. Lineage (GTDB taxonomy): Bacteria > Pseudomonadota > Alphaproteobacteria > Rhizobiales > Rhizobiaceae > Agrobacterium > Agrobacterium tumefaciens. The sequence continues at coordinate 27,758 of NZ_WJOK01000008.1, forward strand.
AAAGAGTTCGCGCATGGTTCGACCAGGCACATCATCGCCTGGTAATCCAAGAAGAGTGCTCCATGCGGGATTGACCGTCTCGTACCGCCAATCGACAATCGTTCCGTCGACGTCACGGATCACCGAGCCTACGACGATGCCTTCCTCCAATTGCTGGAAAAGCGCACCCCAGCGCCGCTCGGAAAGGAAGGTCGCAATCTGGTTCGAGGCGACCCTTCCGATCTGGTTCAGTAACTGCAGCTCGCTTTCCGTCCATGTGCGTGGTTCGCCATCGATTGCTGCGAGCGCGCCGATCACCATGCCATCAGGGAGTGTTACAGGCACTCCCATGTAGGAGATCACGCCCAGATCGGTTATGGCCAGATTATTTCTAACGAGATCATGAACCGTCGCATCCCCGATAATCAAAGGCTGTCTGTCGCGAACCACATGCTGACAGAATGAATGCGTGAGTGGCGTTTCCGCTGCTTCAGCCCATTTGGGTGGCAACCCGACATGAGCGATGAAAACCTGCCGGTGCTCGTCCAGAATGGAGATCAAAGCCACTGGGCATTTCAGGCCGGTTTTGACGACCTCGATAATATCCTGGAATTCGGGTGGGCTCTGGACATCAAGCAGCCCAGAGTTTCGAACTGCGTCAATGCGTTCCGACGGTGAATTCAAGGTCAATCCTTATCCGCACAGGGGCGGCGTTGGTCAAGACGACAAGGCGGCAAGCAGTTTGGGCGAAACAACAAGGCTGGGAGGAGGGGTAGCGGAGCGCTCTGCGCCAATAACGATGCCTTCAATGAACTGCAAGGCATTTTGCAAACCGTTCATCGTGTAGGGTTTCTCGATCGCTCCAAGTGCGCCTGCAAAGTCCTCAGGTATTCTCTTCAGGTTACCCGAAACAAAAACATAGGGGATGGAGCTCGAGGAAAGATATCGGCCGACTTCTATGCCCGTTGGACCATCCAGCAATTGAATGTCTACAAATGCGAATTGCGGCAGTGCCTTATTGGCAAGCTCGATAGCTTCCTTGCTGTCGGCAGCGATCCCCACAATCTCGTGTCCGGCATCTTCCACTTCGCTTTCAAGTTCCATCGCCAGCAGAGCTTCGTCCTCTACGATCAAGATTTTCACAGGAGATCCTTTCAGTCTTTTACAGAAAGCGTGACACGAACATCCGAGAGGCAACCTTCAACCGTCCGAACTATCGTAGCACGCAATTGTTTTACGCACGCTTCCAGCATCTTTTTGCTAAAGGCTGCTTCTTCCTTGTCCACTTCGCCCGGCGTGACGGTATCGGCAACCCTGACAAGGAAGTGGCCGTTGAGGCGCTTGACCTCCAGGTGCAATTGCCCGCCACGGTCCTTCAATCCTCTGCGAATGGCGTCGCCGATGAGTTCGTTGATGATCAACGCAAGGGGGGAGGCCTTGGTCGCCGGAACCACAACCTCGTGAAGATCGGTGGTGAGGATGATGTCGGTTCGCTTCAAGGCGCCGATCTTATCGAGCATCAATGTATTGGCAAAATCTGCGACATCGAAATGCCCTACATCTTCATCGTTCAGAAGCTTGCGCTGAACGGTGCTGAGTGCTTCGACCCTGTTCAGCACAGACATCAATGTCCGCTCCACAACATCGTTATCAGTCATCCGCGCCTGAAGCTTCACGATTGAGGCGATTGTCAGGAGGTTGTTTTTTACGCGATGATCAACTTCGTGGACGAGGGTTGTTTTTGCCCGCAATGCCTCAGTCAAATCCGCCGTTCGCAGCGCCACCTCTCCCTCCGCGATGTGGCGGGCGCGAGCGAGTTCGGCTTCCTTGCTCTTGATATCGGTGAAGTCGAGTTGCGAGGCGAAAAAATAGATGACGGTTCCGGCAGCATCGCGAACAGGACTTACGAAGAGAGCATTCCAAAACTCTGATCCGTCCTTGCGATAATTAAGGATGTCGATCGCCAAATCCTGCTCGGCTGCGATTGCCTCACGCAGCTTCGTAACTGAGCCAGGATCCGTGTCTGGACCTTGGAGCAGACGACAATTTTGACCAACCAGCTCTTCGGCGGAATAGCCCGTCAATCTGCTGAAAGCAGCATTGCAGAAGATGATTGGATTGTCGTTGAGGAGTGGATTTGTGATGATCATGGGCATGCGGGTGGCCTTGAAGGCTGCCGCAAACGGATCTTCAGAAGCGTGGCCAGATACTAGACGCTCTCCAGCGTCTTGGGCATCCTGCCGGAGGAGATCATTATCTTTCATGCAAGGTCCTGAAGGTAACGGTCCCCTAAAATGTTTGAATGGGAATTTGGTTCCAACGACAAAGTGAATTATTCCTGTTTTACAGGGTAGGGGATCCACCATCTTTTTGCATATTGTCCGTGAGCAGGTCTGTCGGCGTCCGATAGCCGAGAGATCGGCCTGATGACGTCAGTAGAACAAAAACGGGGCGACCAACTGGCCGCCCCGCTTGATGTGAGACTGGGTCGAAACCTCAAGCAGGCCGTTCTTCGCCCGCGTTCGGCCTCCAGGTGATCAGCTTTCTTTCGGCGACATCGAGAATGAGATCGATGACGAGAACAAAAATGGCGAGAATGATGATACCGGCGAAAACGCCGACCGCGTCGAAGTTACCTTCAGAACGGGCGATCAGGTAACCGAGGCCTGCGGAAGACCCGAGATATTCGCCGATGATCGCGCCAACCACCGCAAATCCGACGGATGTGCGCAGCGACGACAGAATCCAGCTGGCTGCCGCCGGAAAATAAACATGACGCAAGAGATCAGAGCGCTTTGCACCGAGAATGCGCGTGTTGGAAAGCACGACGGGGTTCACTTCGCGAACACCTTGCATGGCGTTGAAGAACGTCACGAAGAAGACGAGGGTGACCGCAAGAGCGACCTTTGACCAGAGGCCAAGCCCCAGCCAAAGGACGAAAATTGGCGCGAGGACCACACGCGGGATGGCATTCACGGCCTTGATGAACGGATCCAACACACGGGCCACAAAGGGACTGAGGCCCAGCCAGACACCGGCGCCGACGCCGAGACCTGTACCGATGAGGTAACCGAGAACCGTTTCACTCAAGGTGATACCGACATGTTTGTAAAAGCCGGCATCGGCAACCCAGGTGGTGACCTGCTTAACGATGTCGATGGGTGCCGGGAAGAAGAAGCGGTCGATCGCCCCGGAGCTTACCCCGAGTTGCCACCCACCCAGGAGCACGACCAGAAGCACGATCTGGATGATGCGAACATTAACGGCTTGCATAGCTTTTCTCCACTTCGCCGCGCAAAGACGCCCATATATCGCGATATAGGGTCATGAATTTCGGATCGAGCTTGATTTCGGCCACGTTGCGGGGCCGTTCCAGATCAACCGGGAAGCTCTCGATAACCCGGCTCTTGGGGCCGGCCGCAAGGACGACAACCCGGTCCCCGAGTGCAATCGCCTCTTCGAGATCGTGCGTGATCATGACCACTGCACGGCGATCCTCTTGCCACAATCTCAGGAGTTCATTCTGCATGACGTGGCGCGTGTGAATGTCGAGTGCGGAGAAGGGCTCGTCCATCAGGATAACCTTCGGCTCGGTTATAAGCGCCTGCGCCATCTGGACACGTTTGCGCTGTCCGCCTGAAAGTTGATGCGGAAAGCGCTCTTCAAACCCCTTCAGGCCAACTTTTTCCAGCCAGGCCAGAACTTTGGTACGGCGCTCATGTTCGGATACGCCGCGGAACAGCAGGCCAAGCTCGACATTCTGATAGGCCGTTTTCCAGGGAAGCAGCGCATCCTGCTGGAAGAGATATCCAATGTTGTTCTGCACGCCCTGCACGGCCGAACCATCGATGGAGACCTTTCCCTGCGCCGGTTTCAGCAAGCCCGCGATGGCATTGAGAATGGTGGACTTGCCGCATCCGGTTGGGCCGACAATCGAGAGAAACTCACCATCTCCAACTTTCAGGTTCACATCCTGGACCGCAACGAACGCGCCAAAGGCCATTGTTACGTTCTCGATTGCCACCATTGGCTGAAGATTGAGTTCCGCCACGGGTTCTAACTTTCTAATTGGCAAAGACATTGAAGACCCTCAGTTTACGCCCTTCGAAGCCGCAGCCTCGACGAACTTGTTGGTGTAGGTCGTGTTGAGATCGATCGTGGCCTTCGCGACTGCGTCGTTGAAGCTTTTCAAAACCGCCAACGGGGTTTCCAGATCGGCCTGGTTGAAGGTTCCATCTTCGGAGAAGATCGCCTTGGCGGCTTCGACGGCCTTGATGTAGGTCTGTTTGTCGCCGGACACGAAATCATCAGGAAGCTTTGCAACAATTTCCTCGGCCGAATGCTCCTTCATCCAATGCAGCGCCTTTACCGTGGCATTGGTAACCTTCTGGATCACCTCGGGATGTGCATCGATGTATTCCTGCGTCGCATACAAGACGGAGGTGGGGTAGATCCCGCCGTAGACGTCCTTGGCGCCCTGATCGCTACGGGCATCGATCAAGATCTTGCCAAGACCACGCTCAACCACGATCGTCGCAGCCGGATCGTAATTGACCAACAGGTCAATCTTGCCCTGCTGCAGAGCGGCAACAGCAGCAGCGCCAGAGCCAACGCCGATGATGGCGATGTCGTTGTCGCTCAGATTGTGCTGCTTCATGTAATAACGAATGAAGAAATCGGACGAAGACCCGGGCGAGGTGATCCCGACCTTTTTGCCCTTGATGGTTTCAGGTTTTGCCGGATCGAAGTCTGTATCGTTCTTTCCTGCGAGAACCAGCCCGGAATTGCGGGCAAGCTGAACGAAGCCAACCACGTGCTTGTTCTGGGACTGCATCTGGATCGTGTGATCGTAGAAACCGACGGCTACATCCGTGGACCCTGCGACGAGCGCCTGCAGGACTTTCGAACCGCCTTGGGCAAAGTTCTCGGTCGTCACCTCAAGGCCCTCGTCCTTGTAGAAGCCGAGGCTGGCCGCCACCGGAAAAGGCAGGTTGTTGAGGTTGTACGAACCAACACTCATTCTGACAGATTCTGCATTTGCCGACGCTGCCAGCGCACAGAGCGCCGCTGTTGCAAGCAAGTATTTACGCATGAGGGTCTCCTCCCAGTTTTGCTATGTTTTGAGCCAGTATGGCTTTGTCTAGGCTGCGTCTTCAATCGCAGCGTTTGGCTTGGCGAAGGCAAAGCCTTCGAAAAGTCTGCGGGCCGTTCTCACAAGCCCGGCTGTTATTGCTCCGTTCCGCATCTCAAGTTGCACGTCCAGCCGACCGGCGGGATGCTCGATGCAGATCTGGGTCGGAACAGATCGATTTCCCGCTTGTTCAAATGCCACGGAGCCTTCCGTGATCGCTGCGGTTGCTATGCCAACGGCGCCGGTCGTTGCCAGGGCAGGGTGGCACTCATTGGGCATGAAGTATCGGACAGACAGAGTGCCTCCCTTGCGGGCCGGCGCTACGATCACGGGTTTTGGTATGACCATATCCGTTACATCCCCCATCCCCATCAATTTGCCTGCCTGAATGCGAATGCGGGTCAATCGTTCGATGAGATCGCTATCGGAAGTCAGGGTCTGCGGATCTTCATATCCCGTGACGCCGAGGTCCGCTGCACGCATTAGGACCATCGGAATTGCGCAGTCTATCGCTGTCACATCTATTCCCTCAACCGTGTCGACAGGGTTTCCGGTCGGCAACAGTTTTCCGGTTTTCGCACCCGCCGCATCCACGAAAGTCAGGGCGATCGGTGCAGCCAGACCCGGAACGCCGTCGATGGATGCGTCTCCGAGATAAATTACTTCGCGACCACGCGTCGGCACCTTTGCCTCGATCAATTTTCCGGTGTTCACGTTGTGGATGCGAACCACGGTATCGCTTCCCCGAGCCTCTACAAGTCCAGCTTCGATCGCAAAGGGACCGACCGCGGCCAGCATATTTCCGCAATTGGGCGAATAGTCGACATACTGCCTGTCGGTACGAACCTGTGCGAACAGATAGTCGATGTCTGCACCTTCGACGGTGGAAGGACCTATGATCGCCACTTTCGAGGTGACCGGATTGCCGCCTCCAATCCCGTCTATCTGCAGCGGATGACCGGAACCCATGATGGACAAAAGTGCCGCATCCCGTTCCGCTCGATTACGCGGAAGGTCAGACGCCAGGAAGAACGGTCCACGAGATGTTCCGCCGCGCATCAGCACACAGGGTATCTTAAGCAGGTCGTTCATTTATCGCCTCAATCTTGCATTTGGTGGATCAATCCGCCTTGTTGTTGCAATATGAGCAAAAGAATCTAATCTGTTAAATGCAATGTTCGGAGGTATTATTGCAATATGAGCATCAATTGCGAAATTCTGGATCTAAGAGCATTTCAAGCAGTAGTTGAGCTTGAAAGTTTTCATAGGGCTGCCGACGCGTTGCATATTTCGCAACCGGCGCTTACCCGGCGCATCCAGAAACTGGAACAGGCCATTGGCGCGCCACTCCTGGAAAGGACCACACGCCACGTTGCCCCGACAGCGATGGGTCAGGAGGTAATGCCGCTTGTCCGGCGCATGCTGGAAGAGTTCGACGGATCGCTTTTTGCGATGAAAGATGGTGCACATCGGCGCGGCCTCATCACGATGGCCTGCGTTCCAACCGCAGCGTTTTATTTTCTACCCACCGTGATCAAAACATTTAGCAAGCAATATCCGCATATTAGGCTGCGTATCAGAGACCTTACGGCAAACGAGGGGCTGCAGGCGGTTGCGCGGGGCGAGGTGGAGTTCGGGATAAACCTCATGGGTAATTCTGATCCAGACCTGGCATTCGAACCTCTTATCGATGACCCATTTGTGCTGGCGATGCGGAAAGACCACCCTCTGGCGGCTTTCGAAACGATCCAATGGAATCAACTGGAGCCTTACCCGCTGGTTGTCGTCGATCGCTCCAGCGGCAATAGAACGCTTCTGGATGGCGCACTCGCGCGGCACAATCTAAAGCTGAACTGGTTTTATGAGGTGACCCATCTCAATACCTCGCTTGGCCTGGTGGAGGCTGGGTTGGGGATTTCCGTGTTGCCGCGACTGGCTACCCCACAGGATGACCATCCTTTCCTCGTCACGCGGCCGATCGTTAATCCCGTGGTCTCCCGAACCATCGGTATCGTGCAAAGAAGAAGCAGTGCCTTATCTCCCGCCGCGGAGAAATTCGTGGAAATGCTGTTGAAGACCTGGAAAACGCCTTAGGGTTTGCAGCCGTTCATATCACCGTAAAGGGTTGGGTCTGACGCCACTCGGTGTAAGGTCGAGAAACGGGCGAGGGTGACGACGTCTTCTCAGAGATGGTTGCGTCGTCACGCCGCCTTACCGGCTCTTCTAATAGCGGACCGCCTTGGCGTTCTGGGTCATAGATATGGGTTTTACTGTTGCCATTTTCGCTGTTGAAGGAAACGGCGATGTGCACCGCGCCGATTGACGTCAGCAAGCTCAATACTGATCAACCGCACAATGTGGATGTGGTTGAAGATCATAGCCTGCTTATCGACTGACAAGGCATACTCGCAGCAAGAGCGACCTCCATCAGTATCGCTTGAGGCAATAATGTGAGGCGGAAATTGAGTGGTGTTTTGTCTAGAGCGAAAGGATTCGTTACGCTTCGACTCAGCGCGATAACGCGACAACCAGATAAGGTTCAAAACGAGTTCTGAAGGTTGCCTAAAGAGTCATTTGGACTGAAAACGCAAGACATTTAAACCAGAAAAAGTTCCATAATCTATCTTATGCGATTATCGTATGTAGCGGCTATTTAGTAATGCGACAGTTGGGCCAGTTAGAGATGCGACAGTCTCGCCTCTCGATGTTCTGGTCAATGCCAACGTTGGGAGCAAGGATGACGACCTTCCTGGTCGAGACCATGTGCGGTCGGAGTCGTCATGTCCTGTTTGATCACCATGTCGCAGAAAGAATTGCATCGCCTCGAAGTTATTCAGAAGATCCGTGATCAGCGCCTGTGCGTCGTCCAGGCCGCTGAGCTGCTTGGCCTCAGCCGAAGTCAGGTGCACAGTACGACGTGTTATTTATCCTCGATCCAACAGAACAGGCCAATGCGCTGGCGGGAAAGAAGGTCGTCGTCTGCGACTATCCGGACGGTCGCCTCGAGATCATGCACGAGAGCTTCACCCTACCCTACAGAACCTTTGATAAGTTGCGATCAGTGCACCGATCCGAAGTGGTCGAGAACAAGCGGCTGGACGACATGCTGTTGATCGTGGCCGAGATGCAGGCCGGGCGGGAACAGCAGCGCAGCAAGAGCGGCCCTCGCCGCACCGGCCAGACGGATCATATGTTCGGCATTCGCGATGGCAGCCAGAGCAACGGTTATCAGAAGCGCGGCCGCAAGCCCGGCCGGCGGACGGACTTCATGAACGACCAGGAGGTGATTGCCAAAAGGCAGAAGGCGCTGGCGCGGATAGAAGCGGCAGAATGAACTGGCGACGTTGAATGCCAGCGGTCTATTGCAGACGTCAGCGGCGCATGCGAGTTTCGCGTTATGAAAGACGAACAACAAACTTCTTCCGATCATACACAAATCCACCTTGCTCCAGACGAAGCTCTGGTTCTTTTTGAGCTTCTTTCTCGTTGGTGCAAAGAGAGCAGCGCTCCCACGCCAAGCGCGTCCTGTTTCGAGAGCCCTGCCGAATGCGCTGTGCTGCACGGACTGCTTGCCGGTCTCGAAAAGCAGCTGGTTGCACCCTTCAGGGCAGACTACCTTGACCTTGTAAAAGAGGCCCGTCGCCGTTTGCAGTCATCGTGGGATTATCCTGCACTTAGGGTTTGATCTCATACCCGGAATGCCTGTTGATTGCCAAGGCAGATTATGCACCCTGCTGAGGAAGCTAAAGCCGAATAGGCATTCCCTCACCCGCCCCCCGCTGACGAAATGCCCATGCATGGGCTGATGCGGCAAAGATTTTGATGATCTGTCGGAACTGATGGGGATTAAATAGTGGCCAGCGGTGTTCTCACGGGTACGACCACGTACTCATGAAGGAGCCTGCGCCGTGAAGCACCTCTACTCCATCACGCTCGTTATTGCCACATTGGCCTGCACGCCTGTATCTGCAAGCCCGTTTTCGTCCGCCGCCGGACGTTACCGTATCGATCCCGCCTCGCACATCGGATTTTCGATTGCACAGGTTGCCGGTCCGGGCATCAACGGCACTATTCCCGATATATCCGGCCGCTTCGATATCGATCCGGACCAACCGTCCAAGTCCTATGTGGAAATCAGTTTGAACCCTTCCAGCGTGAAGACAGGCCAAGAGCGGGTGGAAAATTTCCTGCGGTCCAGCGCAGTTTTCAACATCGCCGCCTATCCGCAGATCGTGTTTCGCTCCAACCGCGTTACGCAAGACGGGCCGCGCAGCGCGGTGGTTGAAGGTGTGCTCACGGCCCGAGGCGTCTCCAGAGCCGAGACGTTTCACGCAACATTCGTTGAGCAGCAAAAGGGTTCCGTCACCTTCCATGTCACCGGAAATATCCCCCGCCTGCCCTATGGCATGGGCGTTGGCGTGCCGCTCTATTCGAACACGGTTGCCTTCGACATAGATTTGAAGGGCGTCAGATAAAAACGACGGAACGTCAAAAAAATCGGCGGGACGGGATTAATTGCCGCTGGCCGGTGTTCTGTCTTGTATCGGACATGGTGTCCGCACCGTTACCTCTCAAAGGACGATCTCATGCGTGAACATCATTTCATTCTGGCAGGCGCTCTCGCGCTCGCCTCCACTGCCGCGCTTGCCGAACCATACGCCGGTGGCGCGGTGGTTGAAACGGCGACGGCAAAGGGCACGATCCTGACTGACACCAAGGGCATGACCCTTTATACGTTCGACAATGATGGCGATGGCTCGTCAGCCTGCTATGACGGCTGCGCGAAGAAATGGCCGCCGCTTGCGGCTGCCAAAACCGAAAAGGCGGATGGCGACTACAGACCACTCGCCCGCAGGGATGGCACGATGCAGTGGTCGCATGATGGAAAGCCGCTGTATCATTGGCAGATGGACAAGAAGCCCGGCGATGTCACGGGTGATGGTATTGGTGGCGTCTGGCACGTTGCCAAGGAATAGCACCCATGCCTGATTTTCTTGACGAGATCACAAGTTGCATACCGGCGCTTCGACGTTACGCGAATGCGCTCACGCACGACCGTGACACGGCTGACGATCTCGTTCAGGACTGTCTGGAAAGAGCGATCCGCAAAAAGGCGCTGTGGCGGCCGCAGGGGCCGTTACGTCCATGGTTGTACCGGGTGCTGGTCAACGTTTACCGCAACAATCTGCGCGGCAGAAACCGCCGGCCCTCGCAAATCCCGATTGATGATGTTGCCGAACAGATGTTTGTGCCGGCGCCGCAGACGGGCCGGATCGCGCTTGCCGAAATGGCCCGTGCCATCGAAAAGCTGTCATGCGAGCACCGTGAGGCCCTCCTCCTCGTCGTCGTCGAAGGCCTGAGCTATGCGGAAGCGGCAAAGGTTCTGGAAATTCCGTTGGGTACTTTGATGTCCCGTCTGGGGCGCGCCCGAACAGCCTTGGCCCGCATGACCCAGGAAGACCAGCCAAATCTCAAGGTGATAAAATGACTGGCAACGAGCCGCAGATAACCGAAGCCGATCTGATATCCTATGTCGACGGGCAGCTCGAAGACCAGCGACGTGATGCCGTTCGCTCCCACCTCGCCTCCAATCCAGCCGATGCGCGCAAGGTCGAGATATGGCAGCGGCAGAATGCGACACTTACGGCTCTCTATCGCCCTGCTGATGTCGATGTTTTACCCGAGCGCCTCGATGTTTATCGGATGGAGCGGCGCTTGCGATCGGAGCGTGCAAATTGGCGCAATCTGGCAGCGGCATCCGTTCTCGTTCTGGCAGTTGGACTGACAGGTGGCTGGTTCGGGCGCGGACTTGTGTTGGAGGTCGAGGCACCTGCCCATTCCATCGTGGCGGATGCGACACAGGCGCACAAGTTGTTTGCAAGCGAGGTTCTGCACCCTGTCGAAGTTCGGGCTGATGCCGAGAACGCCTCCAGTCTGCCGAAATGGCTGTCAAAACGGCTCGACCGTAAACTGAACGTGCCGGACCTCACCCGCCATGGCTTGTCCCTTGTCGGCGGCCGGGTGCTGCCCAGCTCCGAAGGCGCCGCAGCTCAGCTGATGTATGAAGACAAAAGTGGGCAGCGTGTCACTCTTTACATCGTGGCTGCGGCTGAAACGAGCGATACCGCCATGCGGCGCTCCAATGTCGACGCGCTGGAAACAGTGTCCTGGGATGACGAAACAATCCGCTGCGCTCTGGTCGGCAGCCTGCCGTCCGACCGCATGGACGCTATTGCCAAAGACACCTATCAACAGCTGAGTTAGCCGATGCAATATCTCAAGGGGCATTCCGATAGAGCGACGAGCGGCGTAAGGAGATGGCGAAACACGTCCGCCTCCTTTGGTTTGGTGGCGATCGTTTTCCATTGGACGATCGCGCTCCTATTCCTCGCGCAGCTTGCGCTGGGATATCTCATGAGCCGCGACATCGATCCGGTGCTTCAGTTCAATCTTTTTCAGTATCACAAGTCGATTGGGTTTCTGGTTCTGGCCCTCGCCCCCCCCCGCTTCATCTGGTCGGTTTTCAGCAGGAAACCGCGGGCTCTGGATGGTGAAGGGATGGCTTCGAGGTTGGCCGCACGGGCGGCTCACGCCGCACTGCTGTTCCTTACTCTTGCCGTTCCCCTTGCCGGTTGGGCCGTCGCGTCGACGTCTCCTCTGCAGATCCCCAGTTACGTCTTCGATCTTGTCGTCGTGCCGGGACTACCCATGGCGATCTCCGACCAAGCCGAGGCCTTCTGGACTAAGGTTCACGCCACTCTGGCCTATCTTGCCGCAGTTATCGTCGTTCTTCATGTGGCAGCGGCGCTGTGGCACCATTTCGTCCGCAAAGATCCAACGCTTCGGCGCATGATCGCTTTCAGGGCTGCTGCAGACAACAGGAGCCGCACCGCCTCCCCTCGAAAATAGCTAATAAAGTGTTCTCTGGTAGTCCTTTTCCAGATCGTCATCCAATTTCCGCATCTCATCCTTGTTGCTGGGCGCCCCCGTCGTTTCGTCAAGGATGATTTTGATGAGCGACGGCATCTCGGAGCGATCCTGAAAATGATCCGGGCTCCACAAATGAGACCGCCGAAACGCCTTGGCGCAATGCATGAAAACCTCACTCACCCTGACGACAATCGCGAGTTTGGGCGCACGATCATTGATGCTCATGCTTCTCAGAAGTTCCGGGTCGGTTGCGAGCTTTGCCTGCCCGTTCACACGCAACGTGTCGTCAAATCCCGGTATGACAAACAACAGCCCGACGCTTGGATTGGCAATGATATTGGTCAACGTATCCAGACGATTGTTACCCGGCCGATCCGGTATCGCGAGTGTGCGTTCATCAAGAATCTTGACGAACCCCGCAGGGTCGCCACGAGGGCTTACGTCAGCACTTCCCGCCAGATTCTGCGTTCCTATGCACAGGAACGGAGAGCGTCTGATAAATTCCCGCGCATGCTCGCCAATGGTGTCCTGACACTTCAATATCGCCAGCGCGTGGGTCGCCTCGAACAACCCTCGAAGCGATGGCTCATCTGTTATTGCAAATTCCGGATCAAGTTCAAACGCCGTCATCATCCTCACCCTTGTGACGTTGCCCCGTTGTTCCGATCAGCTTCACCAGACGAAAACGCCTGGATATTGCTGACATATCGATTGTTCTTCTCTGTCCGCATTTGAGCTGCTTCTAAGTTTGAGGTACGTACCTCAAACTTAGCACTATCGCAGATTTCAATTTCAATCAAGAAGTAGAACCGGCGCCGATAGAGGCACAACAATCACCGAAACGGCTGCGGGAGCCTTTGAGGGCGGGCAATCCTGTACAGACCGTGTAGTTTGTTCTTACCTTAAGGCCCTCGCTATTCACCGACGTTCAAGCGGTCGAAGCGGCCTTGAAGACGGCAAGCTGGTCGGCAAAGGCGCGTTGATAGGCCGGACGCGCCTCACCGCGAGCCACATAGGCTGAAAGGTTTGGATATTCGTCGAGGATGCCTGAGCTTTTTATCCTTTGCAGCACCGATATCATCAACAGATCTCCAGCGCTGAACGCACCGTCGAGCCAGTCGTCGTCACCGAGGCAGCGGGAGAGTTCGCCGAGCCGCTTGCTGATATTTTTATCGATCATCGCTAAGCGCTCTTCGTACCAGCTCTTGTCGCCCTCCAGAAATCGGGCAATCGAGCGGTCAACGATTGGCGGCTCCACCGTGTTGAGCGCGGCGAACATCCAGGTTATCGCCCGTGCCCGCGCATTCACATCCCGCGGCAACAGGCCGGCATTGCGCTCCGCGATGTGGAAAATGATCGCGCCGGATTCGAACAGTACAAGGTCGCCCTCCTCATAGGTCGGGATTTGTCCGAACGGCTGAAGTGCCAGATGCGCAGGTTCCCGCATCGCCTTGAAGGAGAGAAGGCGAACATCGTAGGACAGCCCCGCTTCCTCCAGCGCCCAGCGGACGCGCATGTCGCGGGCCAGACCCTTGCCGCCATCGGGCGAGCGTTCAAAAGCGGTGATCGTGATCGTCATTGCTGTTCCCCATCGCGTCTGTTTGGAGACTATTGGCTCATTGTGGTCGAGCATCAGCTTTTTGCGCCGGCCGGAAAAGGCAGCGCGTCAGAATAGGCGTTTGCCAGAACGAAAACAATCCTTGTACGTTTCAATGACAGGTCATTAGCGTGCCGTTTGCCGTGGAAAGGGCTGGCCATTTCACGCAAAAACTCTAAGCTCCTGCGCCGGACGCGGATTGCCAAAACCTTCAGGATTTCAATTTAAATCATTAGGGAGAAACCATCAGATGAGCCTGCGTATAAACGACATCGCACCCGATTTCACCGCCGAGACCACACACGGTCCGGTGAGCTTTCACGAATGGATCGGCGACGGCTGGGCGGTCCTGTTTTCGCATCCGAAGAATTTCACGCCGGTCTGCACCACGGAACTCGGCGCGATGGGCGGCCTGCAGCCGGAATTCGAAAAGCGCGGCGTCAAGATCATCGGCATTTCGGTCGATCCGGTCGAAAGCCATGAGAAATGGAAAAACGACATCCGCACCGCGACCGGCTTTAATGTCGATTATCCGCTGATCGGCGACAAGGACCTGAAAGTCGCGAAGCTCTATGACATGCTGCCGGCGGGCGCTGGAGACAGTTCCGAAGGCCGCACGCCGGCCGACAACGCCACCGTGCGCTCCGTCTTCGTTGTCGGTCCCGACAAGAAGATCAAGCTGGTCCTCACCTACCCGATGACCACCGGGCGGAACTTCGACGAAATTCTTCGCGCGATCGATTCCATCCAGCTGACTTCTAAACATCAGGTGGCGACACCGGCAAACTGGAAACAGGGCGAAGACGTCATTATCACCGCCGCCGTCTCCAACGAGGATGCGATTGCCCGTTTCGGCTCTTATGACACTGTTCTTCCATACCTGCGCAAGACGAAGCAGCCCGGCTGATTTGAAATCGATAAAGGGGCGATGGATCTCCATCGTCCCTGTTTGATCTTACTCGCGGCGCGGCTACGGCTTTATCACGCCGCCGTGGTAGTCGAGCCGGTACACCTCAACGCTGTCCCGATATATGCGCTCCACGCCGGTAAAAGACCGGAATTCGCCCTCATTGGTATCGACATAGATCATGTCTTCGACCTCGTGGGTGAAGCCGCCGAGGAAGCGCCCTTCCCTGTATAGCGTGGAAAGCGATCGCTGGATCACCCTGCCCGCCACCGTGCCGTCGATTAGCTCAGGGCGGATGATGCGGCCGTAATAATTCATGGCCCAAAGTGGAATTCCCTGATGCCAGACGACCTCCTGACCGATGAAGTCGGTTCCGCCGAAATAGCTATCGATATAGTTCCAGTCGCCACTTCGAAAGCCGAGGTCGTGTGAGCCGATGCGGGTGGGTGTCGAGGATTTGTTGCCGCCGCCCACATAAGTGGCGGACTTGGCCTGCACGATGAATTCTTCCAGCATCGGGAATACCTCACATCAGGAACATAAAGTGAACATACTGGACTTGTGTGAAGGTCGCAAGCGTATTCCTTACCCTGCCTGTCGCCATATTTTCACAGATGGCGGGCTTGGTAATCGCAGCGTTTGCCCTTAAAAGCGATGCATAAATGATCCTCGAAGAGTGCCCATGTCGCAGACCCCGCAAATCTATGTCGATGCCGACGCTTGCCCCGTGAAACCCGAGATTCTCAAGGTGGCGGAACGGCATGGGCTGGAGGTGACTTTCGTTGCCAATTCCGGTTTGCGCCCGTCGCGCG
This sequence comes from Agrobacterium tumefaciens, assembly GCF_009649785.1. Classification (GTDB taxonomy): domain Bacteria; phylum Pseudomonadota; class Alphaproteobacteria; order Rhizobiales; family Rhizobiaceae; genus Agrobacterium; species Agrobacterium tumefaciens. The sequence continues at coordinate 43,114 of NZ_WJOK01000008.1, forward strand.
ATCCGATGGTGAAAAACGTGATCGTATCGGCCGGTTTCGATGCGGCGGATGACTGGATTGCGGAGCGTGCGGGCGAAAACGATATCGTCATTACCGCCGATGTGCCGCTCGCCGGGCGTTGCGTTGCCAGGGGCGCGCTGGTGACGGGACCGACCGGCCGCGTTTTCGACCAAACCAACATCGGCATGGCAACTGCGATGCGCGACCTTGGCGCACACCTGCGCGAAACCGGTGAGAGCAAGGGATATAACGCGGCTTTCTCGCCGCGCGACCGGTCTGCTTTTCTGGAGACGCTTGACCGTTTCTGCCGCCGTGTCAAAAAATGACCGCGTAAACAGGAAGGCGCAGCCCATGACCCCGGCCAATCCGCAGAGCAACACCTATAGCCGCCATAAGCCTTTCTTCGTCGCTCTTTTTGTTGGCGCCTTCGGCCTTGGCTTGGCGCTGGCATTCGCACGGCCGCTCGCCATCGAAATTGCAGCCATTCTGTTTTTCCTGACCTATCTCGGGCTGGTGGCCTTTCGGCTTCCGAAATTAACGGCCCAGCACCTGAAAGCGCATGCCGATAGTGATGACCTGCCGGCAATGGCCATCATCGCCATTACGCTGATCGCTGCCACCGTCGCCGTCGTTTCACTTTTCCAAGCACTCAACCATTCCGGCGAAACCGTCTGGACGCTGCTGCTCGCCTTCGGCTCCGTGATTTTCGGGTGGCTGACAATCCACACCATGACCGCCTTGCACTACGCACATCTTTACTGGCGTCCGGAAATCGTTGATGGCAAGCGCAAGCATCGCGGCGGCATGGATTTCCCGGCAACGAAGGAACCCTGCGGTTACGACTTCCTCTATTTCGCTGTTGTCATCGGCATGACGGCGCAGACCTCGGATGTTGCTGTAACCACGACACCGATGCGCAAGGTCACCCTGTTGCACTCCATCGTCTCCTTCTTCTTCAACACGGTTCTGGTAGCAGCGGCGGTCAATGCTGCGGTCGCGCTTGCGGGCTGAACCGGAAAAAACTCTTCATAAAGGAATGGCTTCATGAATATCATCTCGCAAAATACGGCCTTTGGCGGCATGCAGGGCGTATTTTCGCACCCATCCGAAACCCTGAAATGCGAGATGACCTTTGCAGTCTATGTGCCGCCGAAGGCGATCAGCGAGCCGTGCCCGGTTCTGTGGTATCTTTCCGGCCTCACTTGCACCCACGCCAATGTCATGGAAAAAGGCGAATATCGCCGCATGGCATCCGAACTCGGGCTGATCATCGTTTGCCCGGATACCAGCCCGCGTGGCAACGATGTGCCTGATGAAGTGACCAACTGGCAAATGGGCAAGGGCGCGGGCTTTTATCTCGACGCCACGCAGGAGCCTTGGTCGGAGCACTACCATATGTACAGCTACGTGACGGAAGAGCTGCCAGCCTTCATTGGCCAGCATTTCCGCGCGGATATGAGCCGTCAGGGCATTTTCGGCCATTCGATGGGCGGCCATGGTGCCATGACGATTGCGCTTAAGAACCCAGACCGCTTCAAGAGCTGCTCCGCCTTCGCCCCAATCGTCGCCCCCTCCTCTGCCGACTGGTCCGAACCGGCGCTGGAAAAATATCTCGGAACGGATCGTGCCGCATGGCGGCAATACGACGCCTGCTCGCTGGTCGAAGACGGCGCCCGTTTTCCGGAATTCCTGATCGACCAGGGCAAGGCCGACAGTTTCCTCGAAAAAGGCCTGCGTCCCTGGCTGTTCGAAGAGGCGATCAAAGGAACCGATATCGGCCTGACGCTGCGCATGCACGAGCGTTACGACCACTCCTATTATTTCATCTCCAGCTTCATGGATGACCATCTGAAATGGCATGCCGAGCGACTTGGCTAAGGCTGCGAAAGGGGAAGCTTAACCTGCGCGGTTTGGATTCGTCCGACATCTTGAACAGCGACGTGACGGCGTTTTTAGTACGCCGTCTTCGCTATGGCTTTCGGAGATTTATGCATCCAAAGGAATGCGGGCGATGACCTTGATCTCGAAATCGAAGCCCGCGAGCCAGTTCACGCCTATTGCAGTCCAGTTCGGGTAAGGCTTCGTGCTGAAAATCTGCTGCTTGACGGCCATGATGGTTCCGAACTGTTTTTCGGGGTCCGTATGGAATGTCGTCACGTCGACAATATCATCAAATGTACAGCCCGCTGCATGCAGCGTGGCTTTGAGATTTTCGAAAGCCAATTGTACCTGACGTTCAAAATCGGGTTCTGGCGTTCCATCGGAAAGGCTGCCCACCTGCCCGGAAACGAACAGAAGGTCCCCGGATCGGATAGCCGCCGAATAGCCGTGCTCCTCGTAAAGAGCATGTCTGTTTGCGGGAAAGATTGCTTCGCGCTTCGCCATTTTTAAATCTCTCTTCTTTGTAATCAAGTGCACTCTCTGGGCGGAACGTTACGCTTCGAGCGCTTCACACAACGCCTTATTTGATATACGGTGCGTATTTGAATTTGGTGGCATACGTTCCGTATGTCAACCCGTATACGTCACGTATGTGAAATTGAGGAGAGTATGGCGAAAAGACGCGCGGAAACGATGGAGGAAAATCGCGTAAAACTGATCGCGGCTGCACGAAAGATTTTCGCCGAAAAGGGATACTCTTCCGCATCAATGGACGAGTTGACTGCTGAGGTTGGTCTGACGCGTGGGGCGCTTTATCACAATTTCGGAGATAAGCGTGGGCTGCTGGCGGCGGTGGTCGATCAGATCGATTCTGAAATGGCGTCTCGCGCTCAAGAGATCGGGGCATTGGCCGAGGACGATTGGCAAGGTTTGCTCGCCGAGGGCGCCGCCTATATCGAAATGGCGCTTGATCCGGAAGTACAACGCATCGTTCTGCTCGACGGGCCTGCGGTGTTGGGTGATCCGTCGCAGTGGCCTAGCCAGAGCAGTTGTCTGCATGCGACCAAGCGAACGGTTCAGAGCCTCATCGAACAAGGGGTCATCAAGTCAGTCGATGCGGAAGCTGCTGCCCGGCTTCTAAGCGGCGCTGCACTTAATGCTGCGCTATGGATCGCCGCCAGTGACGATCCCGTGAGGGTGCTGCCGAAGGCTGTCGAGGCTTTCCAGTCCATGGCCACCGGCCTTCTTGTGAAACCAGTTTAAACTCTATCTGGAAACCATATTTGTTCACGGAAACAACGCCGTCGCGAGCGTTGTCGGTCCGGGTCGGCTCAGCCGGAACTCGCGGATCACGCGCTCCGCGACGCCGTAAGCGAGATCCTGCTCGATCGACTGATTGTCGAAGCTGACGACGGTGGCTGTGAATTTGGCCTCGGCGATCACCTCGCCCGTCGCCACGGCGGCCGCACGAACGATGACACGGGCCGATGCCCGTTCTCCAAACAGGAAGGGGCCGCGGGTGACGGATGCGAGGCGAATGGTCAGCACAACGCGCGGTCTGATTTCGCCGCGTGCCGTCGTTTTGATGGCATTCTGTAGTTGCGCATGAATGGATTGCATCAATGCTGGCGCTACATCCGGCCGTGCCGCTACAAAGGCGCCGCGCACATCATAAAGCAGCCGGTCGGCATTGGTCGCCTCCGGTTCCAGCCTGAAAGACATGAGCGTGAAACACGCCAGCACAACAATGCCAAGGCGTTTCAATCGAGTGTTCATGATCTGCGGCTCCCCTAACGTGAGGTAACCGCATATTCGGTCATCAGGGTTAGAAAAGCGTTAAGGCGCGCTCTTCAACGCCTCCAGAACGTTGAGTGCTGCACGCATGTCGATGAGCCTAGTGGCGCGGCGCTCCAGCGCCTCCTCGTCCTCGCCCCAATGTTCGGCGGTCCAGTCCTCGTCAAGATGAGCCAGCGCCCAGGTTTCCTCCAGCGTCAGCTGCCCTTCCGCCAGTGCCAGCGCCAGAATGGCGGAGCCGGTCAGCGACGTCATGGTGTGCAGGGCGGCAAGCGCGATCGGCGTATCGTATTTTTTGAGCGTCACGGCAAAGGCTGCAACGGCTTCCCGAGGCTGATCGCGATGCATGACGCCTTCGACGAGAGTGAAGCGTGCGCCGAGAACATTGGCCGCCCAGTCGATCACCGGATCCCAATGGTCCGCCTGCCGCGCCACAAGCGCTTCCGGTTGACCTGCGCGGTAGCACAGGAGATCGGAAGAGGAAAAGCGCAGTATGTCCTCGAAAACCGCCTGGGTATCGCTGGCGATGCCGTCGATGGCGGTGTTCACATGCCGGGAGACCGGCATGACGACCGGGTTCACCACTTCTTTCTGCGCATCCCATTCATCGCGAAGCAGATCCGCAAGCGCCTTCGATGGCAAGACAAGCGGCTTCTTGGCGGGCGTGCGCAAAGGTTTGCCATCGAGATGGATGGTGAAGCCGCCGTCTTCCACGTCAGCAACGGTAACGTCCTTATAGAAACGTTTCGGCAGGGGCCGCTGCATCTGGATTTGGGCGCGAAGGATCGGATCGGGGTGGCTGAGGCCTTCCGAAAGGTCGTTCAGGAGATCACGCATGGCACGTCCTCATCAGTCGAATAGAAAGGATCATTCAAGAATATCGGCAGGAACATGGGCCGGAACTTCGCTTGGATGGCTGACGACGGCGTCTGCGCCCGCCTTCCAGAGATCATCGACCGAGGCGTAGCCCCAAGCAACGCCGATGGCCTTTGCGCCGGCGGCCTTTGCCATCTGCATGTCATAGATAGCATCGCCGATGACGACAGTGTCGGCCGGAACCATGCCGGTTTCATGGCAACATTCCATCACCATGGCCGGATGCGGCTTGGAAGGGCAATCATCCGCCGTGCGCGACACGATGAAATGCTCGGCAAAACCATGCGTTTCGAGAATATGGGTCAACCCGCGACGGCCCTTGCCGGTGACCGCGCCGATCAGCACCTCATCCCGCCTGGCGAGCGTGTCGATTAAGGGCGCGATACCGTCGAACAGCGGCTCGATCATGCCAGGTCGGGCGCGGATCGGGTGATAGATTTCCCGATAGCGCTCAGTCATCGCGCGCGCCTCGTCATCCACATGCGCCTTACCGAGCATGCGGGCGATGGCGATGTCGAGCGTCAGGCCGATAATTGCCTTGGTCTGCGCAATATCAGGCCGTGGCTTTCCGAAATCGGCAAAGGTATCGACCATGACGGCATGGATAAGGCCGGCGCTGTCGACCAGCGTGCCGTCACAATCGAAAAGAACGAGTTTCATCTGATATCAGCCTTCCCTGTCGCCATCGGCCACGTCGAGGCCGAGCAGGTTCCAAGTCTGTACCATATGCGGTGGCAAAGGCGCGCTGACGCGAAGCCGGCCGCCATTCGGGTGCGGAATGTCGATATGGCGTGCATGCAGGTGCAGACGCTTTTGTACACCGCCCGGAAAATCCCAGTTCGGATCATCGATGTAATATTTCGGATCGCCGATGATCGGGTGCCCCATATGCAGTGCGTGAACGCGCAGCTGGTGGGTACGGCCGGTATAGGGCTCCATTTCCAGCCAGGCGAGGTTCTGCGCAGCGGTATCGATGACACGGTAATAGGAAATGGCGTGATCTGCCCCCTCCTCGCCGTGCTTGGCAATGCGCATGCGGTCGCCGTCGGGGGTCTGCTCCTTGACCAGCCAGGTGGAAATCTTGTCCTGATGCTTGCGCGGTACGCCGCGAACCAGCGCCCAATAGGTCTTCTTGGTATCGCGCTCGCGGAAAGCGGCCGTCAGCTTCTGTGCAGCACCTCGGGTGCGGGCCACTACCAGCACGCCCGACGTGTCACGGTCCAGACGGTGCACCAGACGCGGCTTTTCGCCCTTCGGGCTGGTCCACGCTTCCAGAAGCCCGTCGATGTGACGGTTGACGCCCGAGCCGCCCTGCACGGCAATGCCGGCCGGCTTGTTGAACACCAGAACCTTGTCGTCCTCATGCAGCAGCATGCGCGCCAGAAGTTCACCGTCTGCCGAATGTTTGAGGTCCCTGGATCCGATCGGTCCGCTTTTGACCTTGAGGTCGGAATCAACAGGCGGCACACGCACCATCTGTCCCGGCTGCACCCGTGCGTCCGTCTTCACCCGGCCGCCGTCCACACGCACCTGTCCGGAGCGCAGAAGCTTTTGCAGCTGCCCGAACCCCAGACCCGGATAGTGAATCTTGAACCAGCGATCGAGGCGCATACCGGCCTCGTCGGCCTCGACCTTGATATGCTCGATACCTGCCATGAAATTTCCAGTCTCTCTGTCTTGATCGCGCGCCCTGTTATCCGGCGCACCGTTTGGAGCAAGCCTTTAGAACAAACTGCGGCCCAAGGCCAGCCCGGCGAAAACCGCCGCGATGGAAACCACCAGGCTTGCCGTGATGTAAACCGCCGAAAGGCCGAGCGCGCCGCGTTCGAAAAGCGCTACCGCATCCAGCGAGAAGGACGAAAAGGTGGTGAAGCCACCGAGAACGCCGGTGACCAGAAACAGGCGCATCTCCATGGACGCGTTCAGCCGCCTTGCAACAAGCTCAACCAGGAAACCGATGAGAAAGGATCCGACCACATTCACCGCAAGCGTTCCCCAAGGGAAAGTCATACCCACAAGGCGCACACTCAACAGACCGACGAGATAGCGGAAAACCGAACCGATTGCGCCGCCTGCTGCGACAAGAGCGATATTCAGCATTTGGGGAATGTCTCCGGAGAAATACCCGACGGGTCTGTTGAAGACGTTTTCTAGAACATAGCCACGGGTGGTGAAACCCCCTCGTCCCGACCTTTTTTCGATTAAAACTCGATTAAATTGCACGTCCGCGATTTAGGCTTCCAACAAGACGCAGCTGCTAATCTGCGGTTTTACGGGTCGGCGAAGGATGGCCGGAGGTTGGATGACACAGGTTCTTTCCGTTTCTGCAAACACTGCGGCCTACGCACTGGAGGCCGTGAAGCCGTCGCAGCGTGTTTCGCGCAGAAGCGAGGTTGAGGAAGCCATTCACGAATTGGCGCGCAAGGCCGAACAGGGAGACGATTTCCAGTTGAGAGCCTTGCTCACCGCCATCAAGCCGCCGGCCTTGACCCTCTATTTCCTGACAAGCGCCAGCCATCGCAACGCCCCCCAGACAACACTCGATCAGGCCGTGCAGGCCTACGAGGAAAACCAATCCAATAAAAACTCATAATATCAATTCTATATCCATACTTATTAAATCGATTTATAAGTTTTTTAGTGCGCATTTCGCCCGTTCAGGTTGTTGTCAGATTCAAATTTTAGTCCTTCGGTACCAACTGGAGGAAGATCATGATTTCTATTGCCCGTCACGTCACAGCCACCACGATCGCGCTCCTTGTTTCGGCGCCGGCTTTCGCGGCCACGACCATCAAGGTCACCGAAGGCGGTGAAGGTGGCGGACCAATGACACTCGTGATGGACCAGACGACGGTCAAAGCCGGTGAAGCCGTGTTTCATGTGCATAACGATGCCATGAGCGAGCAGCACGAAATGGTGCTCGTCAAGCTGAAGTCTGCAGACGAAAAAATACCGCTCAATACCGCGAAACACCGTGTCGATGAAAAACAGCTTAAAAGTCTTGGCGAAGTGGCCGACCTGAAGCCCGGCGGCGATGGTCAGCTCAAGGCAAAGCTTACGCCCGGCACATATCTCCTCTTATGCAACATAAAAGGTCACTACGAAGCGGGTATGCAGGCCAAGCTGACTGTTACAAAATAATATTGGTCGAACAAGCTGAGGCTGCCGGATGAGTATTGCGTTCCGGCAGCCTCTTTTTTGCGTCAGTTGTGCTGGTGAGCGTTCTTGTCGTCACCACCCTTGGCCGAGCCTGCGGAAAGCACAATCTCGACCTTGCCAGCCTTTTCAAAGATCAGCGTCACCGGCACCTTGTCGCCTTCGGCAAACGGCTTCTTCACGTTGAAGAACATCATGTGCAGGCCGCCGGGCTTCAGTTCCACTGTCTCACCGGCGGGAATGACGATGCCGTCATCCAGCTTGCGCATTTTCATGACGTCGTTGACCATGGCCATTTCGTGAATTTCCGCGCGGCCGGCGGCGGAGGATTCGACGCCGATCAGCTTGTCGTCGCTGGAACCGGTATTCTTGATCGTCACATAACCGCCGCCCACGGGCTGACCGGGCAGCATGGCCTTTGTCGCGCCAGCCGAGAGCTCGAGACTGCCAGCCTTCACCACGTCCATATCCATATCCATGGCCATAGCGGAATGATCATGCCCGCCGGCATGGGCTTTTGCGGTAACGCGGATGGTCGGCGCCGGGCTTTTCAGCGAATGCGGATCGACGCCTGCGGCCGCCACCTCGTCCCAGGAAACCTTGCCTTTGTCGCCGCAAAGCTGCGTCACCTTGAAGGGAAGATCCTGCCCGGCCTCTATGCCGGAGATTTTTCCCTGAACGGCAAAGGTGTCATAGAATTCATCCGGCAGATTGCCGCCCTTCCAGCGGATTTCGACCGCGCCGCTTTTGATGTCCTTTCCGTGGTTCTTGTAGGCTTTCTGATAGTCGCCCTTGATGACCTCAAGGTCCCAACCGGCCTTGGGCTGCGGCTTGGCAGTGATGAAGCCTTCCGGCAGCTTGATCTGCACTTCTGTGGTGGCAAGTCCGCCATCGCAGCCATGCGGCACCTGAAGTGCGGCAACGATGGTGCTTTCCTGTTCGGCCGAACCGTCAACGAAGGTCGTATGGGCGAAGGCCTGCGCCGTGTAGACGGAGGCGACGAACAGGGTGCAGGTGATGATCTTGGTGGTTTTCATTTGTTTGTCCTTGCGACTGCGGCGCCATTGGCCCGGGCAGCTGCTCCGTGCCGCCACCCGGCGGCGATGATCCTGTGAAACGAAGAGATCAGGCGGACAGGGTTGGCGGGCCGCGTGCGGACGGTTTGCGGATCGTCTGGACCGAGTGAAAGCCCCATTCCGCGGTCAGGCGATTGTCGAGCCAGGCGAATTCCGTCCTCAGCCAGCCGGCCGCATCGGGCACCGGCAAGAGAATGGACGAGGCCAGCAGGCAGGCCTCGCAAAACAGGATCGCATCGCTTGAATGGGCGGGGCCGTCATTGGGGTGCGAGACATTTACCCCGCCGCTGTGGCCTAGGCAGATTTCGGCAAAGGTGCCGTCCGGCAGCCGGTAGCTCTCATCCAGAAGAACGGCAGGTGCCGCGGCGAGCGCGGGCTTGTGGGCAAAACCAAGCGACAACATCAAAAGCGCGCAGAAAATGCGAAGCATTTTCTCCACTCTTGTCAGCGGTCGTTTTCGATTTGCGTCCATCTTCTGGCGATACCCCTCTTTCTTTCCGATTTCAAAGGGGAAATTTGCCGCAGGCCCAACCGCTCAAAGGAACAATCGATACAGGGCGGCATTTCCTTTCCAATACGGATCGTTTCGGAAGGAGTACCGACATGCCAGCCAAATCGAAAGCCCAGCAGAAAGCCGCAGGTGCGGCGCTGGCCGCCAAACGCGGTGAAGTCAAGAAATCCAGTTTACAAGGTGCTTCAAAAAGCATGGAGAAGTCCATGACAGAAAAGGAACTTGATGAACTGGCGTCGACAAAGCGCAAGGGTCTGCCGGAGAAAAAATCAGACTGACGGCACGCTTCATGCTTGGAACTCGCCGTGTATCTAGCCAGCGATGGCGCAGATGGAGCAAAAATCTGTTCAGATGCGTCATTTCGTCCTTGCCAATGACCGGGCTTCGAAGATAATGAGCCTCGCATCATCGTTGGGAGAAACCGCTTCATTGCGGTGCCGAAGGAGCAACCGCCCCGGAAACTCTCAGGCAAAAGGACCACCGGTGACGACGGAACTCTGGAGAGAAGCCACCTTTCATAAGGACGGCTCGCCGAAGGGATAACAATCTCAGGCGACAAGGACAGAGGGGGCTCTTGAACCCGGCGCGTTTTTCGCGTCATGACCTGAGCCCGCGCGATCTTTCGCGCAACCCTGGAGGCGTCCTTGGACGATACCGCCGAGCTTAAAATCACGCCGCTCCATTCCCTGCATGTTTCCCTTGGCGCCCGCATGGTGCCTTTCGCCGGTTACGACATGCCGGTGCAATATCCGGCGGGCGTGCTGAAGGAACATCTTCAGACCCGTACCTCTGCTGGCCTCTTCGACGTGTCTCACATGGGCCAGGTTATCGTAAAGGCGAAGTCGGGCAACAATGCCGACGCTGCAATCGCGCTTGAAAAACTGGTGCCGGTTGACATCCTCGGCCTAAAGGAGGGCCGCCAGCGTTACGGTTTCTTCACCGATGAAAACGGCTGTATCCTCGATGATCTGATGATCACCAATCGCGGCGATCACCTTTTCGTCGTCGTCAACGCGGCGTGCAAGGACGCTGATGTCGCCCATATGAAGGCGCATCTTTCTGACACTTGCGACATTACCCTTCTCGATGATCGGGCGCTGATTGCGCTTCAGGGACCACGCGCTGAAGCGGTTCTGGCCGAACTTTGGGCCGGTGTTTCCGAAATGAAGTTCATGGACGTACTGGAAGTTCCTCTCCACGACGTTCCCTGCATCGTTTCCCGTTCCGGTTATTCCGGCGAGGATGGTTTTGAAATCTCCGTGCCTGCCGAAAAGGCGGAAGAGATCGCCAAGGCCCTGCTTGAGCACCCTGATTGCGAGCCGATCGGGCTTGGAGCGCGCGACAGCCTGCGTCTTGAAGCTGGCCTTTGTCTCTACGGCAACGATATCGATACAACGACCTCCCCCATCGAAGCCTCGCTTGAATGGGCGATCCAGAAGGCGCGCCGCGCCGGCGGTGATCGCGAAGGCGGTTTCCCTGGGGCAGAGCGTATTCTCGGTGAACTCAAGGACGGCACATCGCGTCGTCGCGTCGGCCTGAAGCCAGAGGGCAAGGCACCGGTGCGCGGTCATTCCAAGCTTTTCGCGGATGCAGAAGGCAAGACGGAAATCGGCGAAGTGACTTCCGGCGGCTTCGGTCCGTCGGTCGAAGGTCCCGTTGCCATGGGTTACATCCCTGCGGCCCATACTGCTCCCGGCACTGCGATCTTTGCGGAAGTGCGCGGCAAATATCTGCCCGTCACCGTCGCTGCCCTGCCCTTCATCAAGCCCACCTACAAACGATAATCTTCATCCCATCTCCGGAGAGAATACGATGCTGAAATTTACCGCAGAACACGAATGGCTGAAGTTCGACGGCGATATCGCCACCGTTGGCATTACCAGCCACGCCGCTGAACAGCTTGGCGACCTCGTCTTCGTCGAATTGCCGGAAGTGGGCGCCACCTTCTCCAAGAATGGCGACGCGGCGACCGTTGAATCCGTCAAGGCGGCTTCCGATGTCTATTGTCCGCTGGATGGCGAAGTGGTGGAAATCAACCAGGCCATCGTCGACGATCCCTCGCTGGTCAATTCCGATCCGCAGGGTGCCGGCTGGTTCTTCAAGCTGAAGCTCTCCAACGCCGCGGATGCCGATACGCTGCTCGACGAGGCAGCCTACAAGGAGCTGATCGCGTAATGACGACGCCCACGGAATTCCATTTCACCGACTATCAGCCCTATGATTTCGCCAACCGGCGTCACATCGGGCCGTCGCCGTCGGAAATGGCGGAGATGCTGAAGGTCATCGGCTACAAGAGCCTCGATGCCCTGATCGACGCCACCGTTCCCTCCTCCATCCGCCAGAAGGTGCCGCTGACCTGGGGTGCAGCGCTGACCGAACGCGAGGCGCTCGACCGCCTGCGCGAGACGGCCAACAAGAACCAGGTGCTGACCTCGCTGATCGGCCAGGGCTATTACGGCACAATCACGCCGCCGGTGATCCAGCGTAACATTCTGGAAAACCCGGCCTGGTACACCGCCTATACGCCTTACCAGCCAGAAATCAGCCAGGGCCGTCTTGAGGCGCTGCTGAACTACCAGACCATGGTCTGCGATCTGACCGGCCTCGATGTCGCCAATGCATCGCTGCTTGATGAAGCGACCGCCGCTGCCGAAGCCATGGCGATGTGCCAGCGCGTCGCGAAGTCCAAGGCAACCGCCTTCTTCGTCGATGCCAATTGCCATCCGCAGACCATCGCGCTGATCGAGACACGTGCGGCGCCACTCGGCTGGAAGGTGATCGTTGGTAATCCCTTTACCGATCTCGATCCTGTCGACGTGTTCGGCGCGATCTTCCAGTATCCGGGCACCCACGGTCATGTCAGCGATTTCTCGGGCCTGATTTCCCGCCTGCACCAGACGGGTGCCATCGCTGCCGTTGCCGCCGATCTTCTGGCGCTGACGCTGTTGAAGTCACCCGGTGAAATGGGTGCGGATATCGCCATCGGCACCTCGCAGCGTTTCGGCGTTCCGGTCGGCTATGGTGGTCCGCATGCGGCTTACATGTCCGTCAAGGATGCACATAAGCGCTCCATGCCTGGCCGTCTGGTCGGCGTCTCAGTCGATGCGCGCGGCAATCGCGCCTATCGTCTGTCGCTGCAGACCCGCGAGCAGCATATCCGCCGCGAGAAGGCTACCTCCAACATCTGCACCGCGCAGGTGCTGCTTGCAGTCATGGCGTCGATGTATGGCGTCTTCCATGGCCCGCAGGGCATCAAGGCGATTGCCCAGCAGACCCACCAGAAAGCCGTTTTGATGGCCAAGGGCTTGGAGAAGCTTGGCTACGTCATCGAGCCGGAAACCTTCTTCGACACCATCACCGTCGAAGTCGGCCATATGCAGGGCGTCATCCTGCGCTCGGCCGTTGCGGAAGGTGTGAACCTGCGCAAGGTCGGCGCGACCAAGATCGGCATGAGCCTTGACGAGCGCACGCGTCCCGCGACGCTTGAGGCGGTCTGGCGCGCATTCGGCGGCAATTTCTCGATCTCGGATTTCGAGTTGGAATATCGCCTGCCGAAGGAACTGCTGCGCACCAGCCAGTACATGACGCATCCGATCTTCCACATGAACCGTGCCGAAAGCGAGATGACCCGTTACATCCGCCGTCTTTCGGACCGTGATCTCGCGCTCGACCGCTCGATGATCCCGCTCGGTTCCTGCACCATGAAACTGAACGCAACTGCGGAAATGCTGCCCATAACGTGGCCGGAATTTTCCGACATCCATCCCTTCGTGCCGGCCAATCAGGCGCTCGGCTACAAGGAAATGATCGATGACCTCTCGGAAAAGCTGTGCTCGGTCACCGGTTACGACGCCTTCTCCATGCAGCCGAATTCCGGCGCGCAGGGTGAATATGCGGGGCTCCTGACCATCCGCAACTACCACATCGCCAATGGCGGCGCACATCGCGACGTTTGCCTCATTCCAACCTCGGCGCATGGCACCAATCCAGCGTCCGCGCAGATGGTTGGCATGAAAGTGGTGCCGGTGAAAGTGCGGGAAAATGGCGACATCGATATCGACGATTTTCGAGCAAAAGCAGAGCAGTATGCGGAAAACCTCTCGTGCTGCATGATCACCTATCCGTCCACCCATGGCGTGTTTGAGGAGACGGTTCGCGAGATTTGCGAGATCACCCATAAACACGGTGGTCAGGTCTATCTCGACGGCGCCAACATGAACGCCATGGTCGGTCTTGCCCGTCCCGGCGATATCGGTTCCGACGTCAGCCACCTCAACCTGCACAAGACCTTCTGCATCCCGCATGGCGGCGGCGGTCCGGGCATGGGGCCGATCGGCGTCAAGGCGCATCTTGCTCCCTATCTTCCCGGCCATCCGACGACGGACGGTCGTGAAGGTGCGGTTTCGGCTGCCCCCTTCGGCTCGCCGTCGATCCTGCCGATTTCCTGGAGCTACTGCCTGATGATGGGCGGCGAAGGGCTGACGCAGGCGACCAAGGTTGCGATCCTCAACGCCAACTACATCGCCGAACGGCTGAAGGGCGCTTACGACGTGCTCTACAAGTCCGAAACGGGACGTGTGGCGCATGAGTGCATCATCGACACCCGCCCGCTGGCAGACAGTTGCGGCGTGACGGTGGACGACGTTGCAAAGCGCCTCGTCGACTGCGGTTTCCATGCGCCGACCATGAGCTGGCCGGTTGCCGGCACGCTGATGATCGAGCCAACGGAATCCGAGACCAAAGCGGAAATCGACCGTTTCTGCGATGCCATGCTGGCGATCCGCGAGGAAGCCCGCGACATCGAGGAAGGCCGTGCGGACAAGACCAACAATCCGCTGAAGAACGCGCCGCACACGGTGGAAGATCTCGTCGGCGAGTGGGATCGTCCCTACAGCCGCGAACAGGGTTGCTTCCCGCCCGGCGCCTTCCGCATCGACAAATACTGGTCGCCGGTAAACCGCATTGACAATGTCTATGGCGACCGCAACCTCATCTGCACCTGCCCGCCGATGGAGGCTTATGCCGAGGCCGCCGAATAAAGGCATCGGTACGAACGAACTTATGAAGGCCCGGAGCGATCCGGGCCTTTTTCGTTCCGGACACAAGCCCCAAGACCGGGCGACCACGTCACATGCGATTGATCGTAACCCGTTCCATGCTAAACCGGATGCTGCAATTTAAGCGGTGATGGAGTTTGAATGCGTTTGATTTGCCTGAATGGTTGGGGCGGAAAGCTCCATGACGAGCTTGTTCCCTATATCTCCGCGTCCGATCCCGACATTCTATGTTTGCAGGAAGTGGTGCATACACCGGCAGCCGAAGAGGACTGGCTGAGCTATCGCGATGACGGTAGGGATCTGCCGCAAAGGGCGAACTTTCTTCGCGATGTCGAAGAAGCCCTACCCGATCATCTGGCAATCTTTTGCCCGGCGTCACAGGGGGACCTCTGGCACGGGGAGACACGATATCCCTCTCAATGGGGGCTGGCGACTTTCGTGCGTAAATCCATCGCGATTGTTGCGCAGGCTCAAGGTTTTGTGCACGGCTGCTTTTCTGCGAATGGATACGGAGATCACCCGCGTTCGCGCACGGGCCATGCTGTCAGGGTTTTCGACTTCACGACCGGCCAGCCAGCCGTCATCGCCCATATGCATGGGCTGCGTGACCCCAACGGTAAACACGATATTCCCGCCCGTCTGATGCAGGCAAAACGCCTCGTGAAACTCGTCAAAGACATCGCGGAGGATGGTGACCGGATCATCGTGTGCGGCGATTTTAATGTTCTGCCTGAGAGCGACACCTTCACGGTATTGAAGGAACTGGATCTCATCGAACTCGTCACGACACGTGGTTTCACAGACACGCGCACCTCGCATTATGCCAAACAAAACCGTTTTGCAGATTACATGCTGGTCAACCCAGTTGTGCAGGTCGATCATTTCGATGTGGTGAGACAGCCAGAAGTCTCGGATCATTGCCCCTTCCTGCTCGAATTCAGCTAGAGGCTTAAGCCGCCTTATCGGTCGTTGTCTTCATCTCACAGTTTGGTCAGCGCACGAGCCGGATATCGCTCGTCACCACCGTCTTGCCGGTCCTGCCGTCCTTGTCGGTGGTGCGAAGCCGCAGGCCGTTTTGCCCGACTTTTTCGATTGTCATGGCTGCGACGCGGTCGCCGTTGATGTCGCGGTTCCAGCGAACCGTCAGATTGATTGCATTTCCCTGCCGCGTACCGGAAAGGGCAGACGGTCGGCCGGAGGGTCCGGTGTAAGCGCCGCTGTAACGTCCACCTTTCTCCGACAGGTCGGCTGCAATTGCGCGCCTGACCACTAGAAGGCCACGGCATGTGCCGGACATATTGAGCGACGAGGTCCCCGCTTTGGAATTCAGCGTACAATTGACGTTGATTGGCGGCGTGCCAATGCGGGCGATCACGGTTCCCTTACCCGCCCATGTGCCTTTCAGCGACGAGAGGAATTCACGTTCGTCCGCTAATGCCGGCTGCACACCGAGCAGCCCTGCAAAAAATAAACTCGTGATAGCCGTCGTTTTCATGGCGCGTATCCAATTTTTCACGAAGACTAACTCGCTTGCACCGTCAAACGTTCCTCCGGTTTATTTAGCAACTGTCAAAAAATTCGAGAGGCTCATGTTTCTATCGTGCCGATGCAACCAAATGCAGGCATAGATGTTTCTCGCCAGCGTCGATCAATTTCTGATCACCTACCGCATATTTTTCGGAGCATATTTCATGACGACGATCGGCGTTTTGGCACCGCGCGGCAGCCTCCCCTCCGGCGGTCTGCCTCGCAGCGGTGGTATGTCAGACCGCACGCTTTTTGCCCTTGCGGCGCTTAATTTCTTTCTGGCCGATGCCCGCGACGGGCTAGGGCCGTTCCTGGACGCATTTTTGGCGACACAGGGCTGGTCATCGCTTTCGCTGGGGATGATTGCCACGGTCGGTGGCCTTGTCGGTCTGCTTGCCACACCGCTCTGCGGCGCGTTGGTGGACGGCACGACGTGGAAAAGAACGTTGATTGCCATCCCCGTCGTTCTCGTCACCGTCGGCGCGCTGATTACGCTGATCTTTCCCGATGCGTGGATCGTCTGGACCGGCCAGATCATGACTGCGGTTGTCGGCGCCGTCGTTGGACCGGCTCTGGCCGGACTGACGCTTGGTCTGGTCGGTGAACGCCTGTTCTCCCGTCAGATATCGCGAAACGAATTCTGGAACCATGGCGGCAATTTCGCATCGCTCTTCGCCACTTACGTTGCCGTTTCCTTCTTCGGCCTGCATGGCGTCATCGGACTGATGCTTCTGACGGCTGCCGGCGCACTTGTTGCCGCCGCCGCCATCGACCCCGACAGGATCGACCACAAGGTGGCGCGAGGCCTTGGCGAGGACAAGGGCGAACCGGGGCCTTCAGGCATCAACGTGCTGCTTCACGAACGCGGTCTGATATTCCTCGCGATCATTCTTCTTATCTTCCACTTCGGCAACGCGCCGATGGGGCGGCTTATCGCGCAGAATTTTGCCATCGAACTGCAGACACCATTCCGCACGACAGCGATCATTACTGGCGTCGCGCAATTTGCCATGATCTTCGTTGCGGCCCTGGCGCCGTGGCTGATCCGTCGCTTCGGTCTTGCGACGGTGTTCCTGATCGCGCTTGCGGCCCTGCCGATCCGCGGTCTGCTGGCTTCCGCCTTCACCGATTTCTGGGTAATCTTTCCGGTACAGTTGCTTGACGGTATCGGTGCCGGCCTTCTGGGCATCGTGACGCCTGTGGCCGCCGAACGCATTCTCAAGGGAACAGGCCGGTTCAATGTCGGCCTTGCAAGCGTCATGATGGTGCAGGGCATTGGTGCGTCCCTCAGCAACGTCGTTGCCGGCTGGCTGGTCACCAAAGGCGGTTACGCCCTTTCGCACTTGGTCGGCGGCGGGATATCGGCCATCGCCATCGCTCTCTTCTTCATCTACCGAAACGAGATCGCCCCGAAGCAGGCCGACGAAGCGCTGCCTCAGTAAACCGTACAAATAAAAAAGGAGGCCTCGGGGCCTCCTTCATCCAACTTGCGCAAATGTCGGTTATCCGACGAAAGCGCGCTCGATGACGAACTCGGCAGGCTTGTTGTTCGCACCTTCGTTAAGGCCGGCCTTTTCAAGAAGCTCCTTCGTGTCCTTCAGCATGGCCGAAGAACCGCAGATCATGCCGCGATCGATCGCGGGATCGAGTGCGGGAACACCCAGATCCGCAAACAGCTTGCCGTTCTCAATCAGCGAGGTGATGCGGCCCTTGAAGGGATAATCCTCGCGCGTGACAGTCGCATAGTGCTTGAGCTTGTCGCCGACGATCTCGTTCAGGAATTCATGGTTCCTGATTTCCTCGACCAGATCGAAACCGTATTTCAGTTCGGCCACATCGCGGCAGGTATGGGTGAGGATGACCTCTTCAAACTTTTCATAGGTCTCGGGATCGCGGATCAGGCTTGCGAAAGGTGCAATGCCGGTGCCGGTCGAGAACATATAGAGCCGTCTGCCTGGTGTCAGGGCATCCAGAACCAGAGTTCCTGTCGGCTTCTTGCGCATAAGCACGGTATCGCCGGGCTTGATCGCCTGAAGATGCGAGGTCAGCGGGCCATCCGGAACCTTGATCGAGAAGAATTCAAGCTCCTCGTCCCAGGCAGGGCTGGCGATGGAATAGGCGCGGTAGATCGGCTTTTCGCCGACCATCAGGCCGATCATGGCGAATTCGCCGGAGCGGAAGCGGAAGCCGGCCGGACGCGTCATGCGGAAACGGAACAGGTGATCCGTATAGTGCTCCACCGACAAAACTGTCTCGGCGTAAACACCATCAGGTATCTTGATCGCGAAATCTTCCGTCTTGGCTGGCGCGTTCATTTCAGGTTCCGTCCATTCATTCGATAAGCGACATTCTTCGACCGGGCAATTATACCATTTTTGCCGCGGTTTGAAGGCATGAGAATATCAATACTGCCATGCGCGCAGAAAATATGCATCTAAAACTCATATTTCCGTGCAACGCGTCATTGGGCCGCACGGCGGCGCCAGCTATAGGCCTCTCCACCCTTGGCCGAAAGGGCCGTCGGCTGGTAATAGACCGGGATTTCCGGCAGGCGATTTTCGGAGAGGCGGCGGATCGCCGTCTCGTTCGTGACCGCAAAGCTGGTAAAGCCGGTGCGCAGCATCAGCGGCACCTGGTCGATCAAAACATCGCCAACCGCCCTCACCTCGCCGGCAAAATCAAGACGGCTGCGCAGCAACGAGGCATGGCTGAAACCCCGCCCGTCATTGAAGGCCGGGAAGCTGACGGCGACAAGGTCGATGCGGTCGAGATAGGGCTCGAGTCGGGTGACATCGTCGGCAGGCGCAATCAGAACGCCGAGGCCGACATCATTGCTTTCAGCCGCACGGACAAGGAAATCAGCAAGCGACAGCACCGGTTTCTGCTCGGCAGTTGCCTTCACTTCTTCCGTTTCGATCACCCAGGGATCGTTTTCCACGAAGCCGTCGCGGTTCCAGATTTTCGTCATGTCAATCTCCTCAGGCGGCTTCAGCGGCGGAACCGTAGAGCGCATCCTTGAACGGCTGCGGTCCGACGCGGCGATAGGCTTCGAGGAAGGTTTCTTCCTTCGAAAGACGCAAGCCCAGATAGGTGTCGACGATGGTTTCCACCGCGTCGGTCACTTTTTCCGGCTCGAAACCGCGGCCAATGATCTCACCAATCGAGGTGTTTTCATCACCCGATCCGCCAAGCGTGATCTGGTAGAGTTCCGCACCCTTCTTCTCAACACCCAGAAGACCGATATGGCCGACATGGTGGTGGCCGCAGGCATTGATGCAGCCGGAAATCTTGATCTTAAGCTCGCCGATTTCCGCCTGACGTTCCGGCGCGCCAAAACGGGTAGAGATTTCCTGCGCCACCGGAATGGAGCGCGCATTGGCAAGCGCGCAATAGTCCAGCCCGGGACAGGCAATGATATCGGTGATCAACCCGGCATTGGCAGTCGCCAGTCCGGCTCCTACAAGTGCGCGATAGACCGGCTCAAGATCGGCCAGTGCCACATGCGGCAGGATGATGTTCTGCTCGTGGCTGATGCGGATTTCGTCAAACGCGTATTCGGCGGCGATATCGGCGACGAGTTCCATCTGCTCGTCGGTCGCATCGCCGGGAATGCCGCCAATCGGCTTCAGGGAAATCGTCACCATGCCGTAGTCCGGATGCTTATGCGGCTGGACGTTCTGCTCGACAAAACGGGCAAAACCCTCATCCGCCCGCTTCCAGCGCGCCAGGCTCTCCCAGCCTTCAGGACGGTCCTTAAGTGCCGGCGGTGCGAAATAGGCGGTGATGGCCGCAATATCGGCATCCGGCAGCTTCAATTCCGTGTTTTTCAGCTCCGCGAATTCAACCTCGACCTGGCGGGCCAGTTCTTCTGCGCCGGTTTCATGCACGAGGATCTTGATACGCGCCTTGTACTTGTTGTCGCGGCGGCCGTGCAGGTTGTAAACGCGCATGACGGCCGTGGTATAGGACAGCAGGTCTTCTTCCGGCAGGAAGTCGCGGATCTTCTTGGCGATCATCGGCGTACGGCCCTGCCCGCCGCCGACATAGACGGCAAAACCGATCTCGCCCTTGTCGTTCTTTTTCAGATGCAGGCCGATATCGTGAACCTGAATCGCGGCGCGGTCGCGCTCGGCGCCCGTTACAGCGATCTTGAACTTGCGCGGCAGGAACGAGAACTCCGGATGCACGGAAGACCATTGACGCAGGATTTCCGCATAAGGACGCGGATCGGCGACCTCGTCTGCGGCGGCGCCCGCGAAATGGTCGGCGGTCACGTTGCGAATGCAGTTACCCGAGGTCTGCAGCGCATGCATTTCCACGCTTGCCAGTTCGGAGAGGATATCGGGCGTGTCGGACAGGCGCGGCCAGTTGTACTGAATGTTCTGGCGGGTGGTGAAGTGGCCGTAACCCCGGTCATATTTGCGGGCGATATGGGCCAGCATCCGCATCTGCTGCGAATTCAGCGTGCCGTAGGGAATGGCGACGCGCAGCATATAGGCATGGAGCTGGAGATAGACACCGTTCATAAGGCGCAGCGGCTTGAACGCGTCCTCAGCAAGCTCGCCGGACAACCGGCGCTCGACCTGATCGCGAAACTGTGCCACGCGGCCTTCAACAAATGCGTGATCGAACTCGTCGTAACGGTACATATTCTTCCTCAGACTGCGATGAATGCTGCATCGGCCGGCTTGAAGCCGTTGGCATAGTGCATAGTCGGGCCAGCGGCGCGAATGCGCTCACGAAGCCGCGTCGGCCAAAGCTTGCCATTCTCCTCCACCACGTCGATGACATTCACGTCAACGACCTTGTTGGCGGAAAAATCCCGCTTGCCGATTTCCTCGAACGAAGCGACGGCCTCCGCGTGGCGGGCGACGATTGCGTCCTGCAGGTTCTCCGTCCATTCGCCATTGGCATCGAGCCATACAGCGATCCCATCGCCCAGGCGGTTGGCGGTCAAAACCTTGTCAGCCATTTGCATACTCCCTTTTAAGGTTCGCTGGCCGCGCAACAAGCGCGAGCGCCTCGGACCTGTCAAAATTGGCGCCCGCCACCGCATCGCCGATGATGACCATGACCGGACCGGTCAGTTCGTCGCGATGTTCGAGGTCGGGCAGATCGTTCAAAGTGCCATGCAGCAGGCGGCGATCCGCGCGGCTGGCATTTTCGATAACGGCTACGGTCGTTTCCACGCCGAGACCTGCCTCTATCAGCCTCGTCGCGACCGACGCGGCAACGCTGCGGCCCATATAGACAGCAATGGTAGCGCCGGAGACGGCAAGCCGCGCCCAATCCGGCAGGACATCGCCGGTCAGATCGTGGCCGGTGGTGAAAATCAGCGACGAAGCGACACCGCGCAGCGTCAAGGGCAATTCGAAATCCGCAGCAGCGGCGAAGGCGGAGGTAATGCCCGGAACGATCTCGTAACCTATACCGGCATCGCGCAGCGCCGCCATCTCCTCTCCCGCCCGGCCATAGACCAGCGGATCACCGGATTTGAGGCGCACGACGCGCTTGCCGTCTTTACCAAGACGCACCAGCAGGCGGTTGATCTCATCCTGCGACTTGCTGTGGCAGCCCTTGCGTTTGCCGACGGACAGCCGCTCGGCGTCGCGGCGCCCCATGTCAACGATTGCCTGCGGCACTAGCGCATCGTAGACGATCACATCCGCTTCCATCAGCACGCGCTGCGCGCGCAGCGTCAGCAAATCTTCGGCACCGGGACCAGCGCCCACAAGCCAGACGCGGCCTTCGCTGCGCTCGGGCGATTGCAGCAAACGGTCAGCGGCATGGCGGGCGGATGATGTATCGCCGAGAGCGACGGCATCTGCGACAGCACCGGAAAAGAACCGGCGCCAGAAATTGCGCCGCAACGCGCCCTTGGGAACATTCTGCTCGGCGGCGTCACGATATTGCACGGCGAGGCGCGCAAGCTTGCCCAGCGACGGAGACAGCATCTGGTCGATGCGTGCACGGATCATCTGGGCAAGAACCGGGCCTGCGCCTTCGGTGCCAATGGCGATGGCGACGGGTGCGCGGGCGACGAGTGCCGGCGTGAAGAAATCGCAGAACTCCGGCTGATCCACCGCATTGGCAGGGATTTTCTTGGCGCGCGCAGCCAAAACGATCTCACGGTCCAGTGCCTCGTCTCCAGTGGCGGCAAAAACCAGCGTTGCGCCTTCAATCAACTGGCTTGCGAAACCCATGGCCCGATGATCGATGCCGTTTTCGCTGATATAGCGCGCAAAATCCGCTTCCGGCTGGTCGGCATAAGCAATGATATGTGCATTGGTATTGGCAAGCAGCCTTACCTTCGCAAAGGCCTCGTCACCATTGCCGAAAACAGCGACCCGCCGTCCCTCAACCCGGAAGAACGCGGGGAAGGTCGAAAGGCGATCGCCAGAAGCGGAAAAATCGTGTTCCTTGTGCATCGGGCATTTATCCCGCATTGCGGCGCAAGATTGAAGAAACAGAAATTCAAGCCTTTCCGACACCTGGATTTTTATTTCTCGAACACCCCTGTTTTTGAGGAAAACTAACCGGCGCACCTTTATCAACCCTGTCGAACGCCTCTAAATCCCATGAGAATCCCTTGACAAACCAGGCCCTCGCGCCGAACAAGAAGGGACTATTTTCGTCGATATCTCCATGCAAAAACCGCTTCGCCCTGAGGCGGTACGAAGGATCAGACCCTTGACCAGCTCGACAATTGCCGCCCGTCTTCTCGATGTTATCGAACAAGATATCCTGCCCCTGACGGCGCGCGGCGTCAGCCTCGGCAACAAGGTTTTCGGTGCGGCGATCCTGCGTAAATCCGATCTGTCGCTGGTGATCGCAGAGACGAATAACGAGTTGGAAAACCCGCTCTGGCATGGTGAAGTGCACGCGCTGAAGCGGTTTTACGAGCTGGGTGAGAAGCCGAACACCAAGGAATTGATTTTCCTTTCCACCCATGAACCCTGCACCATGTGCATGTCCGCCATCACCTGGGCCGGCTTCGACAATTTCTACTCCTTTTTCAGCCACGAGGATTCGCGCGACGCTTTCGCCATTCCGCACGACCTGAAAATCCTCAAGGAAGTTTTCGGGCTGGAGCCGGGCGGGTACCGCCGCAGCAACGCCTTCTGGAACTCTTTCTTCATTGCCGATCTGGTGGAGAGCGAAGACGATCCGCTGAAGACCGAGCTGAAGGCGCAGACGGCCCGCATCAAGGCTGCCTATGACGAGCTTTCCACCAGCTATCAGTCATCGAAGAGCGGCAACGATATTCCGCTGAACTAGAGCATTTCTAGACGGTTTTCCGCCTGGATATGTATGAAAATAAAGAACGAAGGTTTGAAAGACTATGGAAGCCTCGAAGGATATTTCCCGCCTGATCGAGATCATGGAAGCCCTGCGCCAGCCGGAAACCGGCTGCCCCTGGGATGTCGTCCAGACCTTCGAGACGATCAAGCCTTACACCATCGAAGAGGCTTATGAGGTTGCCGACGCCATCGAGCGCAAGGATATGGACGATCTTTGCGAAGAACTGGGCGACCTCTTGCTGCAGGTGGTTTTCCATGCCCGCATCGCCGAGGAACGGGGCGAATTCGCCTTTGGCGACGTGGTTGAGGCCGTGACGTCCAAAATGATCCGCCGCCATCCGCACGTCTTTGCCGTTTCCGCCGCCAATACGCCTGACAGCGTCAAGCTGCAATGGGACCAGATTAAAGCCGAGGAAAAGCGCGAGCGCGCGGAACGGCGCGCCCGCCGCGGTATCACCGAGGATTTCAAGGCCGGCTTTTTAGGCGGTGTGCAGCGTAGCCAGCCGGCTCTGACCGAGGCTCTCAAGTTGCAGGAACAGGCTGCGCGCGTCGGTTTCGATTGGTCGGATCCAGCCCCCATTCTCGACAAGATCGAGGAGGAAATCGCCGAACTGCGTGAAGCGCTGGCGGAGGGAAAGCCGGAGAAGGTCTCTGATGAACTTGGCGATCTCATCTTCGCGCTGGTCAATATCGGCCGCCATGTCAAAGCCGATCCGGAAGACGCGCTGCGCGGCACCAATACGAAATTCCGCAGACGTTTCAATCACATCGAGACGTCGCTCACCGAAAATGGCGAAACGCTTCAGGAAGCGAGCCTTGAGAGAATGGAAGACCTGTGGCAGGCGGCAAAACGCATAGAACGCTCGCTGGATATGATTTCGTCCTGATCACCCGGATATGCTGAAAAACTCAGAGCGCCCGGTGCTTTCGACAGTGGTGACGAAAACCTAGAACCTCTCCTGCGTCACGCTCGGGCCTGCCCCGAGCATATGCGACGTCCTGATTGTATCTTGTGTGTCTAGATCCTTGGGACAAGCCCAAGGATGACGTTGAGTATAAGGGAACATACCGCAATCGTTCTCGGAGCGCTTACTGCTCCCAGTCTTCCCGCTCGCGGATGGTTGCCTTTCCAAGCTTCCGTTCCAGCTCGGTGGCCTGCGCTTCCGACAGGCGTACATCAAGGGAAACCGAACCGTCCTCATTGTCTTCGCGGCTATCCACGATGGAGTTGCTATAGACCCATGAGATCAGCGGCAATTGCTCGACGGAGAGGACTACAGTCGTTTCCGTCAGGACACCTGACAGACGGCCGGAAATCTCGTCCATCAGGGCATCGACGCCCTCGCCCGTGACCGCCGAAACGGCACGAATATCGGAGCGGCCCTCGGCACGTTCAATGATGGCGTCATGCGCTTCGGGTTCGAGACGATCGACCTTGTTCCAGACCTCGATGATGCGCTTTTCGGCTTCCTTTTCGTCGATGCCGAGATCGCCAAGAATGCGCAGCACATCGGCCGACTGGGCGGCATTATCCGGATCGGACATGTCGCGCACGTGCAAAATAAGATCGGCTTCCAGCACCTCTTCCAGCGTTGCGCGGAAAGCGGCGACGAGATGTGTCGGCAGATCGGAGATGAAACCGACGGTATCGGACAGGATAACCGTGCGGCCATGCGGCAGCTTCATGCGGCGCAAGGTTGGATCGAGCGTTGCGAACAGCATGTCTTCCGCCAGAACGCCAGCGCCGGTAATACGATTGAACAGGGTGGACTTGCCGGCATTGGTATAACCGACCAGCGCCACGATCGGATGCGGCACCTTTCGGCGCTTGGCGCGGTGAAGCTGGCGGGTGCGCACGACCTGCTCCAGCTCGCGCTCGAGCTTGACGATGCGATCCTGCAGCAGCCGACGGTCGGCCTCGATCTGCGTTTCACCCGGACCGCCCATGAAGCCCGCGCCACCGCGCTGGCGTTCAAGGTGGGTCCAGCTTCTGACGAGGCGGCCCTTCTGATAGTTCAGATGCGCAAGATCGACCTGCAACGTGCCTTCCTTGGTGGAGGCACGGCGGCCGAAGATTTCGAGGATCAGGCCCGTCCTGTCGATGACCTTGGCATTCCACTGCTTTTCAAGATTGCGCTGCTGCACCGGGGTCAAAGGATGATCGACGATCACCAGACCGGAATTGGTTTCATCCAGAAGATGGCCGATTTCCTCGATCTTGCCGGTTCCAAACAAAGTCGCCGGACGCGGCTGGTTGACCGGCACGACAAGACCTTGCGTCACCTCAAGATCAATGGCGAGCGCCAGCCCCTTTGCTTCCTCAAGCTTGGCCTCAACAGACCGTACAGGAGAAACCGGACCCGCCACCGCATCACGGCTTTCGCGCTGCTGCTTGAGGACAGGCACGATGACCACCGCACGCATGTCGTCGCGGTGCTTTTCCTGTTCGGGGATCATCGATTCGTTCGAGGTGTCGCGCGTCGTAATGGGTTCAGCCTTATCAAGAAATGAATTTGCAGCCGACCGCATCCGTGCGGACGACTATGCGGATTAACCTGATTGAACCGGAAATGTTCCCGGTTCAGGTCAGCTTATATCGAAGATACCGTTGAGGGAGCCTGATCAGGCTGCGCCTTCTTCGCTCTCGAACATCTGCATCGGCTGGCCGGGCATGATGGTGGAGATCGCATGCTTGTAAACAAGCTGCGAGTGACCGTCACGGCGCAGAAGCACGCAGAAATTATCGAAGGAAGTGACAACGCCCGTCAGCTTGACGCCGTTGATCAGGAAAATCGTGAGCGAAATCTTTTGCTTACGAACGGTATTGAGGAAAAGATCCTGAAGGTTTTGAGAACGTTCCGCCATGGCGCCGCTTCTTTCTTTTTTGCCGGCAGGGATACCGGAAAATAATCAATCAATAATAAGCCGGCCGAGTCTAGTCCCCCGCTTGGCCGACCTGCAACTCTGGTATCAAATCGTGTCCTGTTCCGCAACGGCGAAAACAGCCGAATGAGTACGAGTATTGACCTGCTTTTTCGATTCGAAACAGTCAGAAATATTGTATCGAAACCCGGAAAAGCTGTTCCACGTCGCGCACCGCATCGGCAGATGCAAACAGCACGACGCGGTCCTTCGCCTTGATCTTCGTGCTGCCGTCCGGGCGGATCACCACACCGTCGCGATAGATCGCGCCGATGCGCACGCCATCAGGCATATCGATGTCACGGAAGGACTGGCCGACCAGCGGCGAAGTCTCCAGCGCCTCTGCCTCGATTACCTCCGCCGAGCCGCGCTGAACGGCATAAACCGACCGGATACGGCCCTTGCGCACATGCTGGAGAACGCGCGAAATGGTAACGGCCCGGGGATTAATATAGGCGTCGAGACCGAGTGAATCCGCAACCTCGTGAAAGGACGAGCTGTTCAACAATGCAAGGTTGGATTTGCAGCCGAGCTGCTTGGCCATCACCGCCGCCAGTATATTGGTCTGATCGCTGTTGGTCAGCGTCACGATCAGATCCGCATCCTGAATATCGGCCTGCAGCAAAATCTTCTGGTCCAGCGCCGAACCATGCATGACAATGGTGTTGCTGAGCTGTTCCGATGCGGCAATAGCCCTGTCGCGATCCGCCTCGATGATCTTTACCCGCGTCTTAGGCTGCAACTCCTCGATCTTCTGCGCGACGAAGTGGCCAATATTGCCGGCGCCCGCAATGACGATGCGCTGCGCCTCCTGCTCCTCATGGCCGAAGAGGCCAAGGGTGCGGCGTGCGTGCTGGCGCTGACAGATGACATAAGCGAGGTCGCCGACGCGCAGCTGCTCGGAGGAGTGCGCGACCTTGAGGATGCCGTTCCGGTAGACACCCACCACGGTTGCGATAAGGTCCGGAAAGAGGTTGGAAAGCTGCTGGAGCGGCGTATTGATGACCGGGCAGTCCTCCATGCACTCGATTGCCAGCATGAAGACCGTGTCGTCGGCGAAACGCACGACATCGGTGGCACCCGGAAAGGCGATGCGCCTGAGTACCATCTTGCCGACTTCGACTTCAGGCGAAATCGTCACGTCGATCGACATGTTTTCGCGGCTGAACAGATCGGCATATTCCGGTTTCAGATAGCTTTGGTCGCGGATGCGGGCGATCTTGGTCGGAACGCTGAACAGCGCATGCGCAACCTCGCAGGCGACGATATTGATCTCGTCATGCAGGGTCACGGCGATGATCATGTCGGCCTGGTCCGCACCCGCCTTTGCCAGCATGTCGGGATGGGCGCCATGGCCGACATAACCGCGCACATCCAGCGTCTCTGTAATGGCGGTAATGAGGGTCGCGGAGGTATCGATGACCGATACCTCATTATCCTCGCGCGACAGTTGTTCGGCAATGCCGTAACCCACCTGCCCTGCGCCGCAAATGATGACTTTCATGCTGTCTCTCTGACGGAATAATCGATTACGACGACTTGGGCCTTCGTCTCTTATACGCCGAGAGATTTCAGTTTGCGATGCAGTGCCGATCTTTCCATGCCGACAAATTCCGCCGTTCGTGAAATATTGCCGCCGAAGCGGTTGATCTGGGCGACCAGATAGTCCCGCTCGAACATTTCACGTGCTTCGCGCAGCGGCAGGGTCATGATGTGCTGATCGCCTTGCGCCGAAATCTTCGGCAGCATGTCGCCAATATCCGCCGGCAACATGTCTGCCGAGATTGGTGCCTCACCGCCTTCGGGGCGTGCCAGAATCATCAGCCGCTCGATATTGTTGCGGAGCTGGCGAATGTTACCCGGCCAGTCATGCGTCTGGAGAACGGCCATGGCGTCATCGCCGATCTTGCGCGGGCGGATGCCGGCCTGTTCGGAAATCTGCCGCATGAACATGTCTACGAGGAAAGGAATATCCTCACGCCGCTCGGACAGCGCCGGCACCTTCACCGGCACCACGGCGAGGCGATGGTAGAGATCTTCGCGGAACTGGCCTTCGGCGATCAGGCTTTCGAGGTGATGGGCGGTTGAGGAGATGATGCGCACATCCACCTTTACCCGCTTGCCGCCACCGACACGCTCGAACTGCTGATCGACCAGCACGCGCAGGATCTTGTTCTGCGTTTCGCGCGGCATCTCGCCGACTTCATCGAGATAGAGAACACCGCGATGGGCCTCTTCCAGAGCGCCCACCTTGCGCGGCTGCCCGGGCAGGCCTTCCGTGCCGAACAAGGCGATTTCCATGCGGTCCGGCGTGATGGTCGCAGCGTTCAGCGCAACGAAAGGTCCTGTAGCACGCGAGGATTTCTTGTGCACCATGCGCGCCACCAGCTCCTTTCCGGAACCGGAGGGGCCGAGAATCATGATGCGGCTGTTGGTGGGCGCCACGCGGTCAATGGTCTGGCGAAGTTGGGAAACCGCAAGCGACGCGCCGACGAGTTCAACCGCATCGCCAGTGCGCTTCTTGAGTTCCTGCACCTCCCGCTTCAGCTTGGAGTTCTCCAGCGCGCGTTCGGCAATCAGGATCAGGCGGTCTGCCTTGAACGGCTTCTCAATGAAATCGAACGCGCCGCGCTTGATGGCGTTGACGGCGGTTTCGATGTTGCCGTGACCGGAAATCATCACAACAGGGATATCGGGATGGCGGCTCTTGATCTCGTCCAGCAGGGCCAGACCGTCGAGCTTCGACCCCTGCATCCAGATGTCGAGAAAGATGAGACGCGGAACGCGTTCGGAAATGGCGGCCAGCGCGCTGTCGCTGTCGAACGCCATGCGCGTCTCGTGGCCTTCATCGGAAAGAATACCCGCTACGATTTCGCGAATGTCCGCCTCGTCATCCACGACCAGAATATCAGACGCCATATGCTGCTTCCTTGTTATTTTTGCCGCCGACCGCCTCGATATAGGGCAGCAGCACTCTGATCATGGCACCGTGGCCATGGTCGAACTCCGGCGGGGCATCGTGGAGTTCCAGATACCCGCCATGCTCTTCGATGATTTTCTTGACGATGGCGAGGCCGAGGCCCGTACCCTTGTCCCGCATCGTCATATAGGGTTCGAGAATGCGGTGACGGTTCTCGACGGGCAAGCCTCTGCCATTGTCGATGATGTCAGCCACGAACCGCGAATTGGCCTCGTCGAAGGATGCGCGCACCAGGATTTTACCTGGCCGCTTTTCGCCTTCCACCGCTTCGATCGCTTCCGTTGCATTCTTGATGAGATTGCCGAACGCCTGTCCCAGCATGCGGGCATCGAACATGCCCTCCAGCGGGACATCGCCAAATTCCGTCGAGAATTTCGTGTCTGCGGCGCTTATTTCGCGCAGGAATGCCGCGTCCTTCAAGATCGAACGCAGGTCCGACTTTTCCTTCGTGGGCTTCGGCATGCGCGCAAAGGCCGAGAATTCATCCACCATCCGGCCGATGTCACCAACCTGCCGGACGATGGTGTCCGTACACTGGTCAAAGATGGCGCGATCGTTCTCGTCGATCTGCTTGCCGAAGCGGCGTTTGATGCGCTCGGCAGAAAGCTGGATAGGTGTCAGAGGATTCTTGATCTCATGCGCAATACGCCGCGCGACGTCGGACCAGGCGGTCGAGCGCTGGGCAATGACGAGATCGGTGATATCGTCGAGCGTGATGACGTAGCTGTCGCGGCTGTCGCGCGCATCCTCACGGGTCACCTGCACATTGAGCGTCCGTTCCGTGCCGCGCCGCATGATGTTGATCTGCTTGCGGAAATTGCCGCGCGACCAGGTGTTGGCCTCGGTCACGACCTCTTCGATTTCAGGCGCGATATCAGATAGTTGCGCACCGATAAGCTGGTCGGAGGAAAGCGCCACGAATTCTTCAGCCGAAGGATTGACGATGGTGATCCTGCGGTTTTCATCAATGCCGATAACGGCGGCGGTAACGCCCGACAACACGGCCTCGATGAAGCGGCGGCGATCATCGATGTCGTCTTTCGCTTCAATGATCTGTTCCTGTTGGCTGCGCAGTTCCGAGACCATCTTGTTGAAGGTGCGCGACAGGCGGCCAACGTCGCCATCGATGGCGCGAACGGGAACCAGCACATGCATGTTTCCGGTGGCGACACTGTCTGCGGCGCTGATGAGGAGACGGATAGGACGCACGATACGGTCGGCCACCGCAATCGCGGTCCAGATCGCCGCCAGAAGCACGATCAGCGCGAAACCGAGATAAAGGATTGCAAACGCAATCTGCAACGGCGCACGGCCGGCCTCCATCGCCTTGTATTCGGCGCGGTTCTCTTCCATCAGCCGCATCGCGCCCATCACCTTGGGATCGACGGCACGCACGGTATAAAGAAACGTACCGCTGATGCCCTCGAGCTTGATGATGGCGCCGACGAGATTGGTGATGCCAGGCGGAATAAGGGTTGGCTGACCAGCGGCGGCCTTTTCAAGCGCATCGTGCGGAATGGCCGGAAGCGGCTTTTCCGTCTTGATATCGGCTTGCGCGACGGCGTCGCCGTCTTCCTGCACCAGGAATGCGCCGAGAAGACCACGGCCCTTGGCCTGACGGGTCATGAGATCGACGAAGCCGGTGCGGTCGAGATAAAAGAGCGCGCGATTGCGGTCGAGGTCGGTGGCCATCGACAGGGTCTGTCCCTGAAGATAACCGGCATTCTCCATCATATAGGCCTGGGCGATATTGCTGGAGGAATCGACGATCGACTGGGTACGTAGCGCAAACCAGCGGTCGAGACCGACATTCAGCGTCAGACTGGCGAAGATGGCGACAAGAACGGCCGGTGTAATCGCAACGATGGAAAACAGCACGACGATGCGCACATGCAATCGTGCCGCCGCCCTGCCCTTTTTCCGCGCTTTCAGCAGGCGGTTGATTTCCCGACCGATGAGAAAGATCAGTCCGATCACAAAGACCGAATTGATGACGACCGAGGCGATGACGACATTCGATGTCGGCGCAATCGGTGTTACGCCCAGAAGCACGAAAAGTGTCAGTATGGCGCAAACAAGGGCGACACCGGCAAGCACCAGCCCCGGCAGAGCGAAAGACATCCTGCGATCGGCTACCACCATTCCCGCTGCGTCTTCGGCAACGGCTTTTTCGGCGGCGGGTTTCCGCATGCATTTCTCCCAATCGCTGGCTAGCCAGCACCACATTCATGAAAATGGGCGAATCCGCCTCGTGCCGGCGAATCTCTCTCCATCCTAGTGTTTTCCAAGCAACACAATGTGGCGAAAATGCAACGACAACCGCGGCCTTGTCAACATTCTCAGCTGGGGCGGGAGCTGCGATACACGGAAACGCCAAGCTCGCGAATCTTCTTGCGCAGCGTATTGCGGTTAAGGCCAAGAAGATCGGCGGCCTTGATCTGGTTACCGCGCGTCGCCGTCAGGGCGGCAAGAATAAGCGGATATTCCAGTTCGCGCAGAACACGGTCGTAGAGACCCGGCGGCGGCAGGCCTTCGCCGAAACTTGCGAAATAATCCCGCATGTTTTCCTCGACCGCCTGCGAAATGGTCAATGAGCCGGTGCGAACCGCCATCTTGTCGAGCGGGCTGTCTGGAACATCCGACTGCAATTCCTGCTCGATGATCTCGCGGGTGATGACTTCCTGCGGATAAAGCGCCATCAGGCGACGGATCAGGTTTTCGAGTTCGCGCACGTTGCCGGGCCAGGCATAGGCCTTCATGACTTCCAGCGCCTCGGTCTCGAAGCGCTTTCCTTCCAGCCCCTCCTTCTCACCCGTCTGGATGAAATGGCGAACCAGATCGGGAATATCCTCAGCGCGGTCGCGCAGCGGCGGTAGGCGCAGCGGCACGACGTTTAGGCGGTAATAGAGGTCTTCGCGGAAAAGGCCCTGGTTGATCGACTGCTTCAAGTCCTTGTTGGTGGCGGCGACGATACGAACATCGGTCCTGATCGGCGTGCGTCCACCGACCGTCGTATATTCGCCCTGCTGCAATACGCGCAGCAGCCGCGTCTGGGCGTCCATTGGCATATCGCCGATTTCGTCGAGAAACAGCGTGCCGCCCTCGGCCTGTTCGAAACGGCCGGTCGAGCGGTTCTGCGCGCCGGTGAAGGCGCCCTTCTCATGGCCGAACAGTTCGGATTCGATCAGATCACGCGGGATTGCCGCCATGTTGATGGCGACGAAGGGGCCGTTGCGGCGCTTGCCGTAATCATGCAGCGCGCGCGCCACCAGTTCCTTGCCGGTGCCGGATTCGCCGGTAATCATTAGCGTCAGGTCGGTTTGCATCAGGCGGGCGAGAACCCGGTAGATTTCCTGCATGGCGGCCGAGCGGCCGACGAGCGGCATGCCGTCCTGCATATCGTCGTCCAGTTTGGCGGGCTTGCGCTTCGGCTCCGACAAGGCGCGGCCGATGATGGCAATCAGCTCCGTCAGGTCGAAGGGCTTGGGCAGGTAATCGTAAGCGCCCTTTTCCGAAGCCTTGATCGCGGTCATGAAAGTGTTTTGGGCACTCATCACCAGAACCGGCAGGTCCGGGCGAGCCTTCTTGATGCGCGGAAGCAGATCGAAGGCATTTTCATCGGGCATCACGACATCGGTAACGACCAGATCGCCCTCGCCGGCAGAAACCCAGCGCCAGAGCGTTGCGGCATTGGACGTGATGCGCACATCGTAACCGGCACGGCTGAGCGCCTGATTAAGCACGGTGCGGATCGCGGCATCATCATCGGCGACGAGGATAGTAGCTGTCATCTGTCATTTCCTGTCGAGTTCGGCAAGATGCGGTCGTCCAGCGCCACTTCAGGCGAGACGGGCATCAATACGCGGAAAGTCGTGCGATGGTTCTGGCTGTCGCATTCGACAATGCCGCCATGGGCGCCAATCAGTTTGGCGACAAGCGCCAGACCCAGGCCCGAACCATTCGTCTTGGTGGTAATGAAGGGGTCGAAGAGATGCGGCAGGAGATCGGCCGGCACTCCCGGCCCATTGTCATGGACGCAAAACTCAAGCGGCAGCGAGATGCGTTCGCGGCTGCCTGCCACGGACATGCGCATGCCGGGACGATATGCCGTCGTCAGCACGATCTCGCCCTCCGACTGATTCCCGACGGCTTCCGCCGCATTTTTCACCAGATTGAGAAAGACCTGCACCAGCTGGTCGCGATTGGCATAGACCGCCGGCAGCGATGGATCATAATTCTCGGAAATCTTGATGTTACGGGCAAAGCCAGCCTTGGCTATGGCCTTCACATGGTCGAGCACCGAATGGATGTTGACCGGCACGCGGTCCACCGGACGCTCGTCGGAAAACACTTCCATGCGGTCAACCAGCGAGACGATACGATCGGTCTCGTCGCAGATCAGCCGCGTCAGCGCACGGTCCTCATCGGCAACCGATGTCTCGAGAAGCTGCGCGGCACCACGAATGCCCGAAAGCGGGTTCTTGATCTCATGCGCCAGCATCGAGGCAAGGCCGGTGACAGACCGTGCAGCAGCCCGATGGGTCAATTGCCGGTCGATCTTGTCAGCCATCGACCGTTCCTGGAAGACGACGACAACAGACCCCGGCTCGCTGACAACAGGCGCGACATAGAGATCGACGAGCTTGTCCTGTCCAAGCCGGGGGGAGCTCAGATCGACCCGATATTCATTTACCGGCGCGCGGCGTTCCCGCACCTGATCGATCAGCGCAAGCAGCGGACTGCCGAAGGGAATGAAGGTGGAGACGCGGTAGCGGGCGAGATGGGAGGCGCTGGCCCCGAAAAAAGCTTCTGCTTCCCAATTGGCAAAAGCGATGAAACCTTCGGCATCCACCAGAATAACGGGATTCTGCACCGCGTTCAGAACCGCCATGGCGAGCGGGTTCGCATCTGCCGGGCTGTGTTTATCAGCACTCATGCGGCCTTCCTTGCGGCTTCTTCGCCCGCATTGTCGCAAAGGGCGGAGCGCAGCAGATCAGCCACTTCCCCCGTATCACGCGATGTCATGATTCTAGCCTTGTCGGTGGTGGCGATCTCCGTCGCGAAACGGTCGAGATACCAGCCCAGATGTTTGCGGGCATGCCGAAGACCGGCTTCCCTTCCATAAAATTCGAGCATCATGTCGTAATGTTCGACGGCGATATCGGCAATATCGGCGCGTTGCGGCGCTGCATGTCCGGCCAGTACCGCCGGCAGCCAGGGTTGACCCTGTGCACCGCGACCGACCATAACGGCATCCGCGCCGGAACGGCTGAGGATTTCACGCGCATCTTCGGCGGTCTCGACATCGCCATTGGCGATCAGCGGCACGGAAATCACCTCGCGCACGGCGCGAATGGCATCCCAGTTCGCCCGTCCTTCGTAAAACTGCATGCGGGTGCGGCCGTGAATGGTGATCAGCTGGACACCGGCGGCTTGAGCGCGGCGAGCAATTTCGGGTGCATTGATGGTGTTTTCATCCCAGCCGAGCCGCATCTTCAGCGTCACGGGCACATCGACCGCGCCGACGGTCGCCTCGATCAACGACAGCGCATGATCAGGATCCCGCATCAAGGCCGAACCGGAGTAACCGCCCGTAACCTTCTTGGCCGGACAACCCATATTGATGTCGATGATGCCAGCGCCATTGTCAGCCGCAATTTTTGCCGCTTCCGCCATGAAATGCGCTTCGCGTCCGGCGAGCTGCACCATATGCGGAACCATCCCGGCATTTTTAAGCCGCGCCCAGGATTCCCCACGATTGGCGACAAGTTCCCGGCTTGCGACCATTTCAGTCACCACAAGGCCCGCGCCGTAACGCCAGGCGAGCTGACGGAAAGGCAAATCTGTCACGCCCGACATAGGCGCCAGCACTGCGCGATTACGGATCGCGACTGAGCCGATGCTGAACGGGACTGACAACTCCGGAAGGGGCAAGTGATGATCTTTCGTGCAGAAGAGTTATATGCATTATTTTTAGACAGTGTTTGCGCAGTTGCCAAGCACTTTTACAGGGTTGCACCTTTTATTTGCGCGTGGCCTGCCTGCCTGTTTTGCTGGCGGCGGCAATTTATGCAGGTTTGAACAAACGGGATGACCGATCCTGCGGCATGTGGGTGCGGGTGGGCGGCTTATCGGGCTGGCCATTCGGGTTTTGAAACGCTAGAGCAGGACTGTCAACCATTAAGGGTTGCGCACAAAGCATAAGACCAATGCAGGAAAGTACTATGAAACTCGGCATCGTCGTTGTCGCCGCAGGACGCGGAGAAAGAGCCGGCTCCCCCGAGGAAGGGCCGAAACAATATCGCCCGATCGGTGGCAAGGCCGTGATCGAGCATACATTGTCGACCTTTCTTGCCTGGGCAGACACATCCCCTATCGTGGTCGTTATCCATGCCGACGATGCGGCACTCCTGTCACCAATCCTTGAACGGCTGAATGCCGGAAAGCGGATCGTCACCGTCACGGGCGGCGCAACCCGGCAGCAATCGGTGCTCGCTGGTCTGGAAGCGCTGGCCGCGCAAGACTTCACACATGTGATGATCCACGATGCCGTGCGGCCTTTCATCGCCGTGGACATGCTGGAACGCATCGTGGCGCTGCACAAGGCGGGCGCTGTCGGCGTTCTGCCTGCCCTGCCCGTCACTGATACGCTGAAGCGTGGCGCAGGCGATTCTGTCACGGAAACGGTTTCAAGGCAGGGTCTTTATGCGGCGCAGACACCGCAAAGCTTCGGCTATGGCGAAATCCTCGCCGCGCATCGCGCTGCTGCCACATCTGGAAAAGCCGACTTTACCGATGACGCCTCGATCGCCGAATGGGCAAGTCTGCCTGTGACGCTGACCGAAGGCTCGGTCGACAATGTGAAACTCACTCTCAAGCGGGATATCGCCATGGCCGATGAAAAGCTCTCCTACGGACTGCCTGACGTGCGCACCGGCAATGGTTACGACGTGCACCAGCTGGAAGCAGGAGACGGTGTGACACTGTGCGGCGTCTTCATCGAACACGACCAGAAACTCAAAGGCCATTCGGATGCCGATGTGGCGCTGCATGCGCTGACGGATGCCCTGCTCGCCACCTGCGGCGCTGGCGACATAGGCGATCACTTCCCGCCTTCCGATCCGCAATGGAAGGGTGCCGCTTCGCGCATCTTCCTCGAACACGCGGCCAAGGTAGTCCGCGGCAATGGCGGCACGATCATGAATGCCGATGTCTCGCTGATTGCCGAAGCGCCGCGCATCGGACCGCATCGGCAGGCCATGCGTGAGGCGCTTTCCGACATGCTCGGCATCGCGCTGGAGCGCTGCTCGGTCAAGGCGACCACCAACGAGACGATCGGCTTCGTCGGCCGCCGCGAAGGTATTGCTGCGATTGCCACTGCCACTGTGGTCTACAAGGGCAGACCGCTATGAGCCTGTTTCCTGCGGATATAGAAGAACTGGCGCGGCGGATCATTTCTGACTTTACCGCCGGCGGCTTCATGGTCTCGACGGCGGAAAGCTGTACGGGCGGCCTAATTGCTGGTTCGCTGACGGAAATCGCCGGCTCTTCTGCCGTCGTCGATCGCGGCTTCGTCACCTACACGAACCAGGCCAAGATGGACATGCTTGGGGTTGGAACTGAGACGCTGGCGAATTTCGGCGCCGTATCCCGACAGACCGCGCTGCAAATGGCGCATGGCGCGCTATTTCGTTCCCGGGCGGATTTTGCCGTAGCCGTGACCGGCATTGCCGGTCCGGGCGGAGGTTCGGCTGAAAAACCGGTGGGGCTGGTGCATCTGGCCGCCAGGGCGCGCAGCGGTAAAATCCTGCACCATGAAATGCACTACGGAGAGATCGGGCGCACGGAAATCCGTCTTGCAACCATCAGAACGGCGCTCGAGATGCTGATTACCCTCAATCAGGCTGGGTCCGCGTAGATTTTATCGGCGCGGGTCTCGAAGGCTTCGGCGAACATGCGGAAGGCCCTGTCGAACATCGATCCCATGACCGCACCGAGCAGCCGGTTCTTGAATTCATACTCGATGAAAAAATGAATGGCCGAGCCGCCCTCTGCGGAGGCTTCAAAACGCCAGCGATTGTCGAGATATTTGAACGGGCCGTCGATATATTTCACGTCGATGGCGCGCTCTGCCGGGTTCAGCAGCACCTGCGTGGTGAAGGTCTCGCGAATGGCCTTGTAGCCCACCGTCATATCTGCCACCAGCAGGGTCTTGCCGTCCCGCTCCTTGCGCGAGCGGATGACCAGCGCTTCGCAAAGCGGCAGAAACTGTGGATACTTCTCCACATCGGCGACGAGGTCGTACATGCGGTCGGGTGAATGTTTTACAAGGCGATGCGTTTCGAACTGTGGCATGAGCGGGAGTTAATCCTCGATAACAAGAAGATCAAGAAGGCGGCGAAGCTGTTTTCGGCTTTTAAGCTGGAATACCGGCACGTTGGGACCATAAAGCGCGAAATTCTGCTCGAAGATCGGGGCGTGCCGGCGTTCGAAATTCCAGATATAGCGCAGGAAATCGAGATCCAGTCTTTCGGGGCACCCTTCAGCCATTTCAGGACGCGCCTTGCCATACCCCTTGGCAATCCGGGTGATGGCGCCCCAAAGGCAAAGCCAGCGCGGCATGCGCACCCAAAGGACGATGTCGGATCTCGGCAGACGCATGTCGAAAGACGATGGATTGCTGCCGTCCATCAGCCACCGGTCTTTGGCGACGATAGCGGCAATCCTTTGTCGCTGTTCTTGGCGCGGGCGTGCCTGCCAGCCTGGCAACCAGAAAATATCGCGATCCATGGAAATGTATTCAAATCCAAAGCGTCTTACGAGCTTCCGGGAAAGCGTCGATTTTCCGCCTCCGGAGCAACCAACGACCGAAATACGCTGCGCAGATGCGATAATCGCAGCCGCGTCCTCCACGTTTTCAAGATAGTTCGGCATCGAATAAACCTCGTCTTCGCCACCATGCCATTTTAAATAGCGCGGCTATTATTCTGCGGCGGTATGGCCGCGGCGTCCGATGTTACGGAAATTTAACTATTGCAACCCCCTCGCAGGGATTGCTATTTATTTGCGACTAATATTACACCCATTGGATGCAACGGCGCTGGAACCTCCCATTTTCACCGCGCTTATTCATCCCTGGGTTCACACCCACATAACCCGCTTTGAGCCACTGAGTGAGCCGATGGACGATTTTTCCAACATCATCAACCTTCTCGAATCCGCCAAGCAACTTGCATCGATGAACGAAATGCCGATGCTTGCCTATCTCATCGACGTTGCGAAATGCGAGGCGAGAGAGAACAAGCCGGTTTTGCGCAAGCGCAAACGCGGCGAATCGACCGCCAAGGAAGAATGTTAGACGCCGGCTCGATAAAGCCGGCTCGCCCAATCTTCAAGACGATGTCATAATCAGGACTGAAACCGGCCGCTTTTCGAGGCGGCCGTTTCTTTGCACGATGGAAATGACAATCTCATGATCGCCGCATCCGCCGATATCAGGACCTATACGCAGGAAAGACCGAAGGAACGGCACGGCTTCGTGCAGATCGTTCTTCCGGTCTCGGGATGTCTGCGGATCGATGTAGCAGGGCTACAGGACGAATTGTCCACCGGGCGCGCGGTCTTCATTCATCCCAACACATCGCACACACAGGAAGCGACGACGATCAACCGGTCGCTGGTGGTCGATATTGACGAAACTGCTGTTCCCGAACAGGTGCTGGAGAGATTTGTCCACAAGCCGTTTCTCGATATCGCACGGGATACACGGCAGCTGATCGCTTACATGCGCGGCGTCATCGGATCGGATGGGCCGCGTGAGGATATTGCCAACCTCTGGGCACCGCTCCTGATCGACAGCCTTGCGACTGAAAAGACCGATATCCGCCACCGCCTGCATGCGCTGGGCGAGATCGTCAGAGCGGAGCCATTTTTCCCGTGGACCATCGAGACGCTCGCATCCTGCGCCGCAATCAGCGATAGCCGCCTGCATGCGCTGTTTCTGGAAGAGTTTAGCCTCCCTCCTCACCGCTGGCTTGCAGAGCTGCGCATGGACAAGGTCTGCGCATTGCTGCGCCACTCCAC
Organism: Agrobacterium tumefaciens; assembly: GCF_009649785.1. Lineage (GTDB taxonomy): Bacteria > Pseudomonadota > Alphaproteobacteria > Rhizobiales > Rhizobiaceae > Agrobacterium > Agrobacterium tumefaciens. The sequence continues at coordinate 82,278 of NZ_WJOK01000008.1, forward strand.
ATTGCCGATTGCGGAAATTGCCTTGCGGGCCGGCTTTTCCGACCAGACGGCACTGACGCGCGCCATGCGCAACGCGATGGGCAAAACGCCTGCCGCTTATCGCCGGGCCTTCGGAATTCACTGAAAGCACAGCACCTCTTCTCTCAGGAGTTTTTGTCAAGACAGCCGTACGTGGCTGTGGCACATCGCGGGCAATCGTGAATGCGGATGTGACATGACATGAACAAGACAAGCCTAGGTGTTATCTACGGCATGATGGCGGGCGCTCTCTGGGGCGCGATCTTTCTCGCCCCGAAACTCGTACCGGATTTTTCCGCCCTGCAACTGTCGACGGCCCGTTACCTGACCTACGGGCTAATTTCGCTCGTCATCATAGGACCGCGCCTGAAACGGGTATCTGCCCATTTCGGTGCGCGCGAATGGATCGCGCTCGGCTGGCTGAGCATGATCGGCAACATCGCCTATTATGTCTTCATATCAACGGCGGTGAAACTGAGCGGCGTTGCCTTCACGTCCATCATCATCGGCTTCCTGCCGGTTGCCGTCACCATCATCGGCACGCGCGATCATGGCGCGGTATCGCTCAAGCGTCTGTGGCCGTCGCTCGCCTTTGGCGCAATCGGCATTATCGGCATATCCTGGCAGTCGTTGACGGAAAGCGATACGGGGCTGGATGTCTCCCGCCTGATCGGGCTGGCCTGTGCGCTTGGCGCGCTCGCCTCATGGACGGCCTTTGCGGTTGGCAATGCCCGCTGGCTGTCACGCCTTCACGATGTCAGCGCCGACGACTGGAACATGATGACGGGTGTGGTGACCGGAGGGCTGGCGCTGGCGCTCGCCATACCGGCCTTTGCTTTCGGCGGGGAAGGCCATAGCTCCGAGGACTGGCTGCATTTTGCGGCCATCGCCGCCGGTCTCGGTTTCACCGCATCCATTCTCGGAAATGCTCTCTGGAACCGCATGAGCCGCCTGCTGCCGCTCACCATGGTTGGGCAGATGATCCTGTTCGAGACGCTCTTTGCCTTGCTCTATGGTTTCCTCTGGGAAGGTCGTGGGCCAACAATCGTAGAGGTCCTGGCGATTTCCTCAGTCGTGCTGAGCGTCATCCTGTGCATGCGCGCGCATCGGCCGGAGAAGGTTGTGGCCGGACTTCAGGTGAAAGCAGCAACGTCATCCTCGGGACAAGCCCAAGGATGACGCGTGAGAGAAATTGCCCGCCCCGCCCACTTACTCCGCAGCGGCCAGAATCTTCTTCTCGCGGGCTGCGCGCAGGCGTGCAAAATCGTCGCCCGCATGGTGGGAAGAACGCGTCAGCGGGCTGGAGGAGACCATCAGGAAGCCCTTGGTATAGGCGACCGTCTCATAGGACTTGAATTCCTCCGGCGTGACGTAAGCCTCGACCTTGTGGTGCTTGCGGGTCGGCTGCAGATACTGGCCGATAGTCAGGAAGTCCACGTCAGCACTGCGCAGATCGTCCATCAACTGCAGCACTTCGTTGCGCTCTTCGCCAAGGCCGACCATGATACCTGATTTGGTGAACATGGTGGGGTCCAGTTCCTTGACGCGCTGCAACAGGCGCACGGAATGAAAATAACGCGCACCGGGGCGAACCGTGAGGTAATTGCCGGGAACGGTTTCCATATTGTGGTTGAAGACATCGGGCTTCGCCGCGACGACACGCTCCAGCGCGCCGGGCTTCTTCAGGAAGTCCGGGGTCAGAATTTCGATGGTGGTGTTGGGAGACGCAGCGCGGATCGCCCAGATCACCTTTTCGAAGTGCTCCGCGCCGCCATCGGCGAGATCATCGCGGTCGACCGAGGTAATGACGACGTGGCTGAGGCCCATCTGCTTGACGGCCTTGGCGACGTTTTCCGGCTCGTCCATGTCAAGCGCATTGGGCTTGCCGGTCGCGACGTTGCAGAAGGCGCAGGCGCGGGTGCAGATCTCACCCATGATCATGAAGGTCGCGTGTTTCTTGTCCCAGCATTCGCCGATATTTGGACAGCCGGCTTCCTCGCACACCGTCACCAGCTTGTGACTGCGCACCAGTTCGCGCGTCTCGTGGTAGCCTTTGGATGTCGGCGCCTTGACGCGGATCCATTCCGGCTTGCGCATGACTTCGGTATCGGGCCGATGGGCCTTTTCCGGGTGGCGGATACGCTTTTCTTCGGACGAAGTCCTGTCGAGAATAGTGACCATAAGAAACCTGTTTCTATCGCTTGCCGCGATCATCACATTTATTGACGCGATGCTTTAGAACAATTCCAGAAAAAGCGTAAGCCCCTTCCGGGCACGAAGCCTAGTCAGCGCCGTACCAGCTTAGCCATGAACAACAACAGGCTGGCGCCGATGAAGGACGTTACGAAATAACCGAGCCTGCTGTCCTGCACGAAAACGTCGAAGGTTCTCAGCACCGCAACGGCAACCACCGAACCGACGATGCCGAGAACGATATTCATGAAGATGCCGAAACGCATATCCATGAGTTTGCCGGCGAGCCAGCCGGCAAGACCGCCTATGATGATTGCCGCAATCCAGCCGATATTTTCCATTCCCGCGCTCCCTTATAGAACCAGCGTTGAGACATATGGGACACCCGGCATGGTTAGACAATGCCGGGCATCACGGGGCACTCATGCGTTCAGCACACGTCCGTAGGCGTCGAGCACGCTTTCCTTCATCGACTCGGAAATGGTCGGATGCGGGAAGATCGTGTGCATCAGTTCCTCTTCGGTGGTTTCGAGGTTCATGGCGACCACGAAGCCCTGAATGAGTTCGGTGACTTCCGCACCAACCATGTGCGCGCCGATCAACTCGCCTGTCTTCTTGTCGAAGATGGTCTTGACCATGCCCTGATCTTCACCGAGTGCCACGGCCTTGCCGTTGGCCGCAAAGGAGAAGCGGCCGACGCGAATATCGCGGCCCAGTTCCTTCGCCTTGGCTTCGGTGAGACCAACAGAGGCGACCTGTGGGTTGCAATAGGTGCAGCCGGGGATCTTGAGCTTGTCCATCGGGTGAACATTCGGCAGACCGGCGATCTTTTCAACGCAGATCACGGCCTCATGCTCGGCCTTGTGGGCGAGCAGCGGCGGGCCGGCGACATCGCCGATGGCGTAGACGCCAGGCACGTTGGTCTTGCCGTAACCGTCGATGACGATGAAGCCGCGATCGGTCTTCACGCCGACGGCCTCAAGGCCGATGCCTTCGATGTTGGCGACGACGCCGACAGCCGAAATCATCCGGTCAGCGGTGATCTTCTCGGACGAACCGTCCTTCTTCTCGAGCGTCGCAGTAACCGAATTAGCAGCCTTCTCGACCTTGGCAACCTTGGTTTCCAGATGGAACTTGATGCCCTGCTTCTCCAGCTGCTTCTTGGCGAAGGCAGATATCTCCGCATCTTCGACCGGCATCACCTGGCTCATGATTTCAACGACGGTAACGTCGACACCCATGGTGCGGTAGAAGCTGGCGAATTCGATGCCGATGGCGCCGGAACCCATGACGAGCAGCGACTTCGGCAGTTCTTCCGGCTTCATTGCCTCGAAATAGGTCCAGATCAGCTTGCCATCCGGTTCGATGCCTGGAAGCGCGCGCGGGCGGGCGCCTGTGGCGACGATGATGTGCTTGGCGGTATAGGTGCCCTCGCCCAGCGTGTTCTTCGGAACCGGGCCCATCGGTTCGACGGGCTTCTTCTGGGTCTTGGAAACTACGATTTCACCGGGCTTGGTGATCTTGGCCTCGCCCCAGATGATATCGACCTTGTTCTTCTTGAACAGGAAGCCGACGCCGTTGTTCATGCGGTGCGCGATGCCGCGCGAACGATCAACGATCGCCTTGACATCAGGCTTGATCGAGCCTTCGAGCGTCAGGCCGTAATCCTTGGCGTGCTGAGCCGTATGCAAGACATCGGCAGTACGCAGCAGCGCCTTGGTGGGAATGCAGCCCCAGTTGGAGCAGATGCCTGCAAGGTGCTCGCGCTCGACCACGGCAACCTTCATGCCGAGCTGGGCTGCGCGAATCGCGGCAATATAACCGCCCGGTCCCGAACCGATGATGATGACGTCATAAGATTGAGCCATAGGTATCCTGCCTTGTCCTATCGGGTCACGGCATGCCGTTCCGAAACGAGAATTGTTGTCAAAGTCCGAGCATCATGCGAACGACGGGCTCCAGCCCGCGCCCGATGGCCCGCGTGTTTTCAGCATCGAGATGAACGCCGTCTACGGGCGTCGTGCGGGCAACTGACCCCGCATCGAAAAATCCGCAATCGAGATCGTCGGCCAAATCCCGGTAGACCGGGGCGAGCATCGCCGATTCATCGATCGCATCGCGAAAGATAGCGCCCATCACGGGGTTGGCCGTTTCGCACAGTTGCGGCGGCGCGACGATCAGAACATCCGGCGCTTCCCAGTCCGGCACCTGCCAGACATGGTTGCGCACCAGTTTGACCAGCCGCTCCACACCCTTCATCGCGACGATGGCCGAGCCATGAATCGACGGTTTCAAGTCGTTGGTGCCGAGCATGATGATGACCAGATCAAGCGGCGCGTGGCTGTGCAGAAGCGTCGGCAAGAGCCTTGCGCCGTTGCGATCGCAATCAGCGGTATGGTCATCATAGGCGGTGGTTCGTCCACCCAGCCCTTCGTGGATCACCTTCACATCAGGCCCGAGCGCCTTTTGCAAGACGCTCGGCCAAAGATCGTCATGGCTATGCCGGCCACCCGTTTCCGCATCTGATCCCCATGTGAGGGAATCGCCAAAGCAGAGGACCGACTTCACCATCTCACTCTCCGATCAAACCAGCATGCCCATCGGGTTTTCGATATAGCGCTTGAAGGCGCCGATCAGTTCGGCTCCGAGCGCGCCATCGACGCAACGGTGGTCGGTAGAGAGCGTAACCGTCATGACATTGGCGATCTTGATCTCGCCGTTCTTCACGACAGCACGCTGTTCGCCCGCGCCGACTGCCAGAATGGTGGCGTGCGGCGGGTTGATGACGGCGGAGAAGCTCTTGACGCCCATCATGCCCATGTTGGACACGGCCGTCGTGCCGCCCTGATACTCCTCGGGCTTCAGCTTGCGCTCCTTGGCGCGCTTGCCGTAGTCCTTCATCTCGTTGGAGATGGTGGAGAGCGACTTCTCTTCCGCCTTGCGGATGATCGGCGTGATCAAGCCACCCGGAATGGAAACGGCAACGCCGACATCCGAATGCTTGTGCTTGACCATGTTGCTTTCCGTCCAGGAGACGTTGGCATCAGGCACATCGCGCAGCGCGAGAGCCAGCGCCTTGATGACCATGTCGTTGACCGAAAGCTTGTAGGCGGGCTTGCCGTCCTTTTCGGGAGCGGCGGCGTTGAGCTGGGCGCGCAGCGCCAGAAGCGTATCCAGTTCGCAATCCACGGAAACGTAGAAATGCGGAACGGTCTGCTTGGATTCGACCAGACGCTTGGCGATGACCTTGCGCATGCCGTCATGCGGCACCAGTTCGTAAGAACCGGGTTCGAACAGCTTGAGAACAGCTTCTTCGGACGGGCCCTTGGCAAGTGCGGCAGCCGGTGCGCCTGCGGATGCTGCGGCGGCAGGAGCTGCCTTCGCACCACCAGAAGCGGCGGCCTTTTCTACGTCTGTCTTGACGATACGGCCATGCGGGCCTGAACCGGACACGGCCGTGAGGTCGAGACCGGCTTCCTTTGCGAGACGACGGGCAAGCGGCGAAGCGAAGATGCGCTCGCCGGATTTTGCAACCGGGGCCGGGGTGGAAGGTGCGGAGGCCTGGTCGGCAGCTGGCTTTTCAGCCTTGGCCGGGACAGCCTCTTCCTTTGGCGCTTCGGCCTTTGCAGCTTCCTGCTTCGGAGCCTCGGCTTTGGCCTGGGACGCGGCAGGAGCAGCATTGCCGCCCTTTGCTGCCTCAGCCACATCCTCGCCATCGGCGGCGAGGATAGCGATCAGGGCGTTGACCTTGACCGCTTCCGTGCCTGCGGGAACCACGAGCTTGGCGACCGTGCCCTCATCGACGGCTTCCACTTCCATGGTTGCCTTGTCGGTCTCGATCTCGGCGATCACGTCACCGGGTGCGACCTTGTCGCCTTCCTTGACCAGCCACTTGGCCAGATTGCCCTCTTCCATGGTGGGAGAAAGGGCAGGCATGGTGATGTTTATCGGCATCGAAACGCCTCCCCTTACTTGTAGCAGACGGTTTTGACAGCCTGAACGACTTCATCGACGTTCGGCAAAGCCAGCTTTTCGAGGTTTGCCGCGTAAGGCATCGGAACGTCTTTGCCGGCAATCGTCAGGATCGGCGCATCGAGATAGTCGAAAGCGGCACGCATGACCTGATTGGCGATGAAGTCACCAACCGATGACTGCGGGAAGCCTTCCTCGACTGTGACCAGACGACCGGTCTTCTTGACCGATTCGATGACGGTGGGCAGATCCATCGGACGGATGGTGCGAAGGTCGATCAGTTCGACGTCGATGCCGAGCTTTTCGAGTTCCGCAACCGCCTTGATTGCGTAGGTCATGCCGATGCCGAAGGAAACGATCGTCGCATCCTTGCCCTTGCGGTGAATGCGCGCCTTGCCGATCGGCAGCACGAAATCGTCGAGCTTCGGCACTTCGAAGCTCTGGCCGTAGAGAATTTCATTCTCAAGGAAGATGACCGGATTCGGATCGCGGATGGCTGCCTTCAGGAGACCCTTGGCGTCCGCTGCCGTGTAGGGCATGACGACCTTGAGGCCCGGAATATGGCTGTACCATGCGGCGTAACATTGCGAATGCTGAGCGCCAACGCGGGCAGCAGCACCCGAGGGGCCACGGAACACCATCGGCGCGCCCATCTGGCCGCCCGACATGTAAAGCGTCTTCGCAGCCGAGTTGACGATCTGGTCGATCGCCTGCATGGCGAAGTTGAAGGTCATGAATTCGACGATGGGCCGCAGGCCCGTCATTGCCGCACCGACGCCGATACCGGCAAAACCGTGCTCGGTGATCGGGGTGTCGATAACGCGGCGTTCGCCGAATTCCTGCAACAGGCCTTGGGTAATCTTGTAGGCGCCCTGATATTCGGCGACTTCCTCACCCATGACGAAGACTTTTTCGTCCGCGCGCATTTCTTCGGCCATGGCGTCGCGCAGCGCTTCACGCACCGTCGTCATCACCATTTCCGTGCCTTCAGGAATATCCGGATCGGCAGCGACTTCGATCTTAGGTGCTGCCGGAACCTTTGCGGCTTCCTTGGCAGCGCTCGGCTCCTCGGACGCTTCGCGGGTCTTGCCGCCTGCGGCATCCGAATCGGAATTTGCAGCTTCAGCCTTCGGCTCTTCCTTCTTGGCGGAGGAAGAGATGTCGGCAGCGCTTTCGCCTTCCTGGATGAGAACGGCGATCGGCGTGTTGACCTTGACGCCTTCGGTGCCGGCGTCGATCAGCAGCTTGCCGATAACACCTTCATCCACAGCTTCCACTTCCATGGTCGCCTTGTCGGTCTCGATCTCGGCAATCACGTCGCCGGATGCGACCTTGTCGCCTTCCTTTTTAAGCCATTTGGAAAGCGTGCCTTCCTCCATGGTCGGCGAAAGGGCGGGCATAAGAATTTCTACTGGCATGGGTTTCCCTTTCCCGATCAGAGCAGAATGTCGGTGTAGAGCTCGGATACATCCGGCTCTGGGTCGTTCTGGGCGAAGTCTGCGCTATCGGCGACAATATCACGGACATCCTTGTCGATGGCCTTGAGTTCGTCTTCGCTTGCCCAGCCCTGCTCCAGAAGCCGTGCCTTGACCTGCTCAATCGGGTCATGTTCGGAGCGCATCTTCTGCACTTCGTCTTTCGAACGGTATTTCGCCGGGTCGGACATGGAGTGACCACGGTAACGGTAGGTCAGCATTTCCAGAATGATCGGACCCTTGCCGGAGCGGCAATGTTCCAGCGCCTGATCGGCGGCGGCCTTTACGGCGCGCACATCCATGCCATCCACCTGGATGCCGGGAATGCCGAAGGACTGGCCGCGCAGCGAATAGTTCGACTGTGCGGTGGCGCGGGCGGTCGAGGTGCCCATGGCGTAACGGTTGTTTTCAACGATATAGATGATCGGCAGTTTCCAGAGAGCGGCCATGTTGAAGCTCTCGTAGACCTGACCCTGGTTGGCGGCGCCGTCACCGAAATAGGTCACGGAGACATTGTCGTTGCCGCGATATTTATTGGCGAAGGCAAGACCGGTTCCGAGCGAAACCTGCGCACCGACGATGCCGTGGCCGCCGTAGAAATGTTTCTCCTTGGAGAACATGTGCATCGAGCCGCCCTTGCCCTTCGACAGGCCGCCCTTGCGACCGGTCAATTCGGCCATGACGCCACGCGCGCTCATGCCCAGAGCCAACATATGGCCGTGGTCACGGTAAGCGGTGATGACCTGATCGCCTTCCTTCTGAGACATCTGCATGCCGACAACAACGGCTTCCTGACCGATGTAGAGGTGACAGAAACCACCGATGAAGCCCATGCCGTAAAGCTGGCCGGCCTTTTCCTCGAAGCGACGGATGAGAAGCATCTCACGATAGGCGTGAAGCTCTTCTTCCTTCGAAAAGTCCGGGCTGTTCTTACCGGTGAATTCGCCTGCAGCCTTTGCCGTTGTCTTTCGGCCGGATACGGACGCGGTTTTTCGCGGCGCCATTCATCCCTCCCTGAGTTGCCGTTTGAATGGATAGATTGGCGCGTACCATATGCAAGAAAATGCCATGCAGCAATGCTTTAAACGCATGGCACATATTCACGCTAAAGTGCTGTGAATAAATCACAAATCATTAATTAACTTGATTTCGGTTAATTAGAAGTAGGTATTCATGATGACAATTTCGTCCGTACGGGACATATTCAACTGATAACGGGAAATCTCGTCAATCATGTCACGTTCGAGAGAACCGTCGCTCAATAATTCGACCTGCCGCTCCAGCGCAACGCGCGCCTGCGTCAGCTTGGCGAGCTCTGCCGTTCTGGCAATACGCTGCCGCTCCAGCCGCTCCGTCGCCTGAAGGCCGAAGTCGCCGTGGATGGAATGATACCCGAAATAGGAAAGAAAAGCGATCGTAATGGCCGGAACGATCAAACGGCCGAATCGTCTCTTTTTATGATGTCTGGTCCACATGCCGGAGAGAAGCCTTAAAACGCATAATGTGAGTCTCGAGACTAATGCGGATTGTTTAACTATCCGTTGACCTTAAATTCCGCGCGACTGATAGACGCAAAAAAGCCCTTTCAACCCAGGGACCTGGCCTGACTGAACCCCAGATCAACTCGGGAGTGAGCAGTGCGGATAAACCGCCCATCCCTGAGACTGACCCGCCAGGCGGCGGGCCATATCGCGAAACCCGAACGCGGATTATCCGCGCAGGATCGAACGGCCGGCGTAAGCAGCCTGTGGGCCCAGCATTTCTTCAATGCGGATAAGCTGGTTGTACTTTGCGAGCCGGTCGGAACGGGCAAGCGAGCCGGTCTTGATCTGACCGCAGTTGGTTGCAACCGCGAGATCGGCGATGGTGGAATCTTCCGTTTCGCCCGAACGGTGCGACATGACGGCGGTGTAACCTGCCTTGTGCGCAGTTTCGACTGCGTCCAGCGTCTCGGAAAGCGAACCGATCTGGTTGACCTTGACGAGGATGGAGTTGGCGACACCCATCTTGATACCATCGCGAAGGCGGGCGGAGTTGGTGACGAAAAGATCGTCGCCCACCAGCTGGCACTTGTTGCCAATGAGATCGGTCAGCGCCTTCCAGCCATCCCAGTCGTCTTCAGCCATGCCGTCTTCGACGGAGATGATCGGATATTTCGCCACGAGCTCGGCCAGGTATTCGGCCTGCTCGATCGGCGAACGGGTCTTGCCTTCGCCTTCATAAACGTAATTGCCGTTCTTGAAGAATTCGGTCGCCGCACAGTCGAGACCGATGAACATGTCGTCGCCTGGACGGTAGCCAGCCTTTTCGATCGACTTCATGATGAAATCGAGTGCTGCCGGCGCGCTTTCGAGACCCGGTGCAAAACCGCCCTCATCGCCGACATTGGTGTTGTGGCCCTGTGCGGACAGTTCTTTTTTCAGCGTATGGAAGACTTCGGAGCCCATGCGCACGGCTTCGCGAATATTTTCTGCGCCGACCGGCAGGATCATGAATTCCTGGAAGTCGATGGGGTTATCGGCATGCGCGCCGCCGTTGATGATGTTCATCATCGGAACCGGCAGCAGATGCGCGTTCGGGCCGCCGACATAACGGTAAAGCGGCAGGCCGGACGCTTCAGCGGCAGCCTTCGCAACGGCGAGCGACACGCCGAGGATGGCGTTGGCGCCGATGCGCGACTTGTTCGGCGTGCCGTCGAGCGCGATCATCATCTGGTCGATCTGGATCTGGTTTTCAGCGTCGAAACCGCCAATCGCGTCGAAGATTTCCGTATTGACGGCTTCGACCGCCTTTTCCACGCCCTTGCCGAGATAACGCTTGCCGCCATCGCGCAGCTCAACCGCCTCATGCGCGCCGGTGGAGGCGCCGGAGGGAACGGCGGCACGGCCCATGGAGCCGTCTTCGAGATAAACGTCGACTTCAACGGTCGGATTGCCGCGGCTGTCGAGAATTTCGCGCGCGATGATATCGGTAATGGCAGTCATGGTCTCTCCCTTGGGAATGGAACAGATATTTTCCGTCGCCTGTCTTAGACGATGGCGAAGAAATTACAATGACGGTGGGCAGCGGAAACGGCCCGCCCGCCATTAAAATCGATTGGCACAAAAGTGCCCGCCGTCACGGTCAGCCGATCAGGCTTTCGTAATCGCGTCGAAAGCCAGAAGCTTTTCGAGCATTTTCGGCATGTCCTTCAGATGGACCATGTTAGGGCCGTCTGACGGCGCATTGTCCGGATCCTCATGCGTCTCGATGAAGAGGCCGGCCACGCCAACCGCAACGGCCGCACGCGCCAACGTCTCGACGAATTCGCGCTGGCCACCTGTGGAGCCGCCCTGCCCGCCCGGCTGCTGCACCGAATGGGTGGCATCGAACACGACAGGTGCGCCGAGCGCTGCCATGATCGGCAAAGAGCGCATGTCGGAAACCAGCGTGTTGTAACCGAAGGACGCGCCGCGCTCGCACAACATCACATTCGGATTGCCGCTCTCATTGAGCTTGGCAAGCACGTTCTTCATGTCCCAGGGCGCCAGAAACTGGCCTTTCTTGACGTTGATGACGCGGCCGGTTTTGGCGGCAGCAACGAGAAGATCGGTCTGGCGGCTGAGGAACGCCGGGATCTGCAGCACGTCCACTACCTCGGAAACGATGGCGCATTGCTCTTCCGTGTGGATGTCGGTCAGAACAGGAAAACCGAATTCCTTTTTGAGATCGGTAAAAACCTGCATCGCGTTATCCAGGCCGATGCCGCGTTTTCCGGAAAGCGAAGTGCGGTTCGCCTTGTCGAAAGAGGACTTGTAGACAAGCCCTATTCCCAGCTTGTCGCAAAGCTCCTTCAGGACGCCAGCGATCATGAAGGCATGTTCGCGGCTTTCCATCTGGCAGGGACCGGCAATCAGCGAAAACCGCTCAGTATTCGAGAAGGAAACCTTGCTGGCGCCGTCGCCGGCAGTGACTTTAAGATTGTTCGTAACGCTCATCATTTTTCCTCGAAGGCGAAGGCAACGCCCTGACCGGGTGCTGCGGGCACCACCAGACGGCCGTCCGCTTTTGCGCAGGACACGCCATTAGCAGCAAGCACCGCCTCTGTCACGGCAAGATCGTGTGACGAAAAGACGATGCCCGCGCCGCGCAATCCGCCTTCGTTGCCATCCTGAGCACTCAGGGCCTGCCCGCCGAAAGGCGGTTTTCCGGTCAATCTGATGCTGGCATTGCCGGTCGCGAAAACCATATCACCGCGCGGAGACCATTTACCTTCACAGCCAAACACCGTCTCGATCAGGCCCGCCACCTTCGCATCGCCGCCGGTAAACAGGACGATTTCACTCAGGCCGGTGACACCATTGGCGTGGCGCTCAAGCATGGTGCGATCGCCCGGAAGGGCTTGAAGCCGTTGACAACTGAACAAAAAGAAATCCGCGGCCGCCCCGCTTGCCGCAAAAGCCAGCCGGAACGCCGCCTCGCCTTGCGAGCCATCCGGCATCCGAACAGGCCGCGAAAACTCGAAAACATCGCCCGCCGAAAGGCCGGCTGCCCGAAACCGCTCATGGTCAACCAAGGCGTCTTTAGTCCTGGCGACAAGAGCCGAAAAACCCTCCTGCCCGTCCCGTTGCCGGAAGGCCACATCCCTGCCGGTGAACACATCACCCCCCTCTATTGACGCATTATATTTAGCCGGATCAGCAATTGCGAGCGGCTCCAGATAGGTGCCATCGGCGAAAAATACGCAGGCATTTTGGGTGCCGAAAGGGTGCAGAGCCTCCGGCGCAACCGTAAAGCCAAGACTGACGAGGCGCTTCACGGCGACGCCTATGACTTCCACGGGCAAAACGAGATGGTCAACGCTATAGGGTTTCGTCATGACATGTATCCTGCTGGCCTTCCGCCCGGAGCATGCCGGGACGGTTTTGACCGCACAAAAGCACAATTGCGTGCTATGAGGCAAATCATCACAGCAATAGATGGCACCTTCACGAAATTTTAGGGGATTGCAGAACACATATGGAACATATAGTGTTCGTTCTGTATTTGTTTCGCGACTTCCACTACGATTCTAAAGGGTGTTTTCCTCATGCTCACGCGCAAACAGCAGGAATTGCTTCTCTTCATTCATGAACGAATGAAAGAGTCCGGCGTGCCGCCCTCCTTCGATGAAATGAAGGACGCACTCGATCTTGCTTCGAAATCCGGCATCCACCGCCTGATAACCGCTCTCGAAGAGCGCGGGTTCATTCGTCGGCTACCGAATAGAGCTCGGGCGCTGGAAGTCATCAAGCTGCCCGAGGCTTATACGCCGGGCGCAAGGCCGCAGCGCGGCTTTTCGCCAAGCGTTATCGAAGGCAGCCTTGGCAAACCCAAAACGCCGGAACCGGCCCCTGCCCCCAAGACGCCGGCCAACGATCTGGGCGGGGCTGTCACCGTGCCGGTCATGGGCCGCATCGCTGCGGGCGTGCCGATTTCCGCCATTCAGAACAACACCCATGATGTGGCCGTGCCAGTAGACATGCTTGGCACGGGCGAACATTACGCTCTTGAGGTCAAGGGTGATTCGATGATCGAGGCCGGCATTTTCGACGGCGACACAGTCATCATCCGCAACGGCAACACCGCCAATCCCGGGGATATCGTTGTGGCTCTGGTGGATGACGAGGAAGCCACGCTGAAGCGCTTCCGCCGCAAGGGTGCCTCCATTGCGCTCGAGGCGGCAAACCCAGCCTATGAGACCCGTATTTTCGGGCCCGACCGGGTGAAAATTCAGGGCAAGCTGGTGGGGCTGATCCGCCGCTACCATTGATCTTATCGAACCGAACGTGCTCACTTTACATTAGGCGTCATCGTGAAGATGGCGCCTATATATGGTTTGGCTGTTTCCAAACGTGGCGTGCTTTAGCGGGTGCACGAGGATATGCGCCATTCAGCCTATGCGCGTTGCCCTTTCCAAACTAAGTTCCTGCTCCATAAAGATGCTTCGGTTTCGCTACAGGCGTGGTGGCGAATGGGCTGTTCGCTGTAATTGTCGAAGCGATCCCATCCGCTGTTTTTTAGCGACGTTGTTCTGTCGTGTTGCGCAGTCAGTTTAGTGGTCACCAAAGGGTGACTTATCGCAAGGCGCGCTCTCAGTGACCCCACATCACCATTCATCAACGGCGTTTATGGGAGCCATGGATAATTTTCGATATTCCGTGAACGCTTGGCAGGTGTAGAAATACGCGTCATATCCGGGAGATACGCCATGTACGATCTTTATATAGCCAACAAGAACTATTCTTCATGGTCGCTGCGGCCGTGGGTATTGATGCGCACGCTCGGTATCGCCTTTGATGAAAAGCTCATTCCGTTCGGCGAAGGCGTCTCCTTCTCCTCCTTTTCGCCGACGGGCAAGGTGCCCTGCCTGGTCGACGAGGGTATGACGGTTTGGGAAACGCTTTCGATCGTCGAATATCTTGCTGAAAGACACCAGAGCGTCTGGGCAAGCGACAAGCATGCGAGGGCCTGGTCGCGTTCGGCCGCAAGTGAGATGCATGCCGGCTTTTCCTCGCTGCGCAATCTCTATCCCATGTCGGTGGGCATTCGGGTCAAACCCAGGGGCGGCGATTCCGGGCTTAAAGCCGATATAAAGCGGATCGATGCGTTGTGGAGCGAGGGTCTCACAAAATTCGGCGGGCCATATCTTGCCGGTCAAAAGTTCACGGCGGTCGATGCTTTCTTCTGCCCGGTTGCATTCCGTTTCCAGACCTATGGCAGCGCGGATCTTTCGCCAGCAGCGAAAGCCTATTGCGACCGGCTGCTCGCCCTACCTGCCATGCAAGAATGGTACGAGGCCGGTTTGAAGGAGAGCTGGCGCGACGCTGGTCATGAAGAGGAAGTTGGCGGGATCGGCGAATTGACTGAAGATTTGCGCGCCAAGGCCCGATGATCCATGCTGACGGCGGTCATTGCGACGCCGCCAGCAGCCGGACGATGGGCTGCGGCAGATCACGGTCGAAACGTCCGCTTTTCCAGTCGTAATAACGGTGCTGGCTCCAGGGCCTGTCCGTTCCGGCGATTGCGGCGCGCAACCCGCTCGCCACACCCTCCTCCCTCTTGTCGGCAAAATCTATTTCCACAGAACCGAGACGCCGCAAGATGTCACGGCTGAGCAGGAGTGCACCCGAGCGGCACTTAGAAAAAGAGGTTCTGCGGGAAACAACGACGATATCGGCAATATCGCAGGCTTTTCCCGCGAAGCGGCCATCTTCCAGAACGACGATCCACTCTCCGCTTGCGGCGCTCGCTACGCACCATATGTCTTTCCTGCAGGTGAAGACGCCAGCTTTGGCGTCTTTGAGCGCCGCCGTCATCTCGCGTACCACGACAGCCATGTCTTCCGGCGACAGTTTCGATCTCGAGTCAGAACCAGCAGTATTTGCCATGCTCTCACCATTTATAAAATCTGGCGGCACGGTTTTTTCCGGCAGCAGCAGCGCCCTTTGCCACTGGCCGTAAACGAAGCCCTGCGGACGGGCTTTTGTGGTTGAGACCTTGCCGTCCTCCAGGAGTGCCACCAAGTCGCCGTCCTCGTGAATCAATAGATCCGGCAGATCACGATAGGCCGTAACTGCCGACACACCGAAGGCGAAGAGCAGAAACGGGATGCCAAGAAGCGCAAGCCGGCTGCGCAGCAATGTCAGCAGCAGGAAACCCACCGAAGCCAAACCGATAAACCAGCCGTGCGGACGCCCAGTCGCTGCGCTGCCGCCCCAGGAGGCCACCTCGTTTGCAACCTCGATGACGAGTGCCATGCCATAACCCATGATCTTCAGGAACGGCGCATCGAGCCCGAAGGGCATCAGCAGCATGGCGATAAGAGCGAATGGCATGACGATCAGCGACATGAGCGGCATTGCAGCCAGATTGGCGAACAGTCCATAGGTGGTGACACGGTGAAAATGTTCGGCCGAATAGATCGCCGTAGAAAGGCCCCCGATCAGCGACGTCGTGATAACGCCGCCAATGACCGCGCCCATCATTTCCGCCACCTTCAGCCATGCGGGCTTGCGCCCGATGAACAGCCGCTCGCGATCCGTGCGCCAACGGCTCCAGAAGGCATAGGCCGAAACAAGCGCTATGGTGGCCGCAAATGACATCTGAAAACTCGGACCCATGATTTCCGAGGGCGAGAAAGCCAGAATGATCAGGGCGGAAATGGCAACGTTTCTGAGGCTGAGTGATGGCTGATCGAAAAGGACCGCGATCAGCATCACAGACATCATCAGCCAGGCACGCTCGGCGGAAACGGCGAAACCGGAAATCAGATAATAGGCAAGCGTCATCAGCAGTGCCGCGAAAGCCGCGATCTTCTTGACCGGCCAGCGCTGCGCAAAGGCGGGAAACAGGCTGAAAGCCAGTCTCAGGCCAACAAAGAATATGCCGGAGGCCAGTGCCATGTTGAGCCCGGATATGGCAACGATATGGGCAAGGCCGGAGAGCCGCAACGCCTCCATCGTCTCCGCCGATATGGCCTGTCTCTCATCGGTGATGATGGAGGCGGCGAAGGCTCCGGCATCACCGCCGATGGTGGTGCGGATGCGTTCGGCAATTGCGCTGCGAAGGCCGTAAAGCCGCATATCGGCCCATTCCAACCAACCCTTGTCAGGCCTTGCGTCACCAACGGGTGATACAAGCGCCTGCGGTGATTTATAAAAGAAACCGGTCGCGCCTATGCCTTTGAAATAGGACGTGAAGGCGAAGTCGTTCAGTCCCGGTAAGGCCGGGCCGGATGGCGGCGAGAGGCGGACCTTGCCGCGAAGGGTTGCGCCGAGTGCGATCGGCTCGCCTCCGCCACGCGAAAGCACCGATATCCTCTGCGGCGGACGCGACAATGTCGGGTCCGCTGTTGCGGTCAGATCGACGACATATCGCCAGTAGCCGCGTGCATCGACCTCCCGGCGCGCCACGGTGCCGGTGATGGTGGTGGTGACGGGGGTATCCAGCACCACGGTCCCTGCCCTTCGGGTTTCGAAATCTGCCAGAAGCATGCCCAGCAATAGAAAAGCGAAAGGGCCGCAAACCGCCGCCGCAATGCCAGCTTTATATCTCACAAAGAGCGCCAGAACGGCGACAAAAAGAAATGTGGCAATCAAAACGACCGGGGAAGGCGTGGCATCTAGAGAAAACCAGAGTACCGCGCCGCAGCCGATGGAAACGGGAATGAAAAGAAAATCGTGGCCGAATGCGCGCTCCTCGGCCAGGCACATGGCGATTTTTTCGGCCACGGTAGTGTTGCGGTTAATCTCGGGAATAATGGCGGGAGTGTCATATGTTGCCGCATCACTGCTTCGGCGGAGAGGAAACAGAATTTCCCGTGTGCCGGGCAAGTCTCCCTGCATCGTTTTAGCATATTCGAAATGCTGTTTTTCCCCTTGACCGAGCAATCCCCACCGCCCCTTGCCGCACCAAAAACAGGTTTGCAGACCAGCGCTGGGGATTGCAATCCTTTACTTTAACGATGCGTTGACCGAGATTGAATTGCTGCTGCCGGGAAAGCCTGAAGCAACGCGATTGCGTTTGCCGCAATGCACAATTTGACCTTTGGATAGCTTGGCATCCGCGCAAGGATCATATAGCTAATCGGTAGACGCTTAACCGCGGGGCGTATCTCAACGCCCCCACCCGCATGTTTTCGGAGGATCAGTATGACGGAAAAAAGCGCTACAGTGACACTTGGCGAAAAACAGGTCGAACTCCCGGTCAGGGAAGGCACGATTGGACCAAGCGTCGTCGATATCGCCACGCTGTACAAGCACACGGGCTCCTTCACCTACGACCCCGGCTTCACCTCGACAGCCTCCTGCGAATCCAAGATCACCTATATCGATGGTGACGAAGGCGTTCTTCTGCACCGCGGCTTCCCCATTGAGCAGCTTGCCGAACAGGGCGACTTCCTGGAAACCTGCTATCTGCTGCTTTACGGAGAATTGCCGACAGCTGCGCAGAAGAAGGACTTCGACACCCGCGTAACGCGCCACACCATGGTGCACGAGCAGATGAGCCGCTTCTTCACCGGCTACCGTCGCGACGCACATCCGATGGCTGTCATGTGCGGCACGGTCGGCGCTCTGTCGGCCTTCTATCACGACTCGACGGACATTACGGATCCGCACCAGCGCATGGTCGCTTCGCTGCGGATGATCGCGAAAATGCCGACGATCGCCGCCATGGCCTACAAGTACCATATCGGCCAGCCCTTCGTTTACCCGAAGAACGACCTCGATTACGCTTCCAACTTCCTGCACATGTGCTTTGCCGTGCCTTGCGAAGAGTACAAGGTCGATCCGGTTCTGGCTCGCGCCATGGACCGCATCTTCATCCTGCATGCGGATCACGAACAGAACGCTTCCACCTCCACGGTGCGTCTTGCCGGTTCGTCGGGTGCAAACCCGTTC
This sequence comes from Agrobacterium tumefaciens, assembly GCF_009649785.1. Taxonomy (GTDB): domain Bacteria; phylum Pseudomonadota; class Alphaproteobacteria; order Rhizobiales; family Rhizobiaceae; genus Agrobacterium; species Agrobacterium tumefaciens. Next base: position 100,357 of record NZ_WJOK01000008.1, read on the forward strand.
GCCTGTATTGCAGCGGGCATCGCCTGCCTCTGGGGTCCGGCACATGGCGGCGCCAACGAAGCGGCGCTCAACATGCTCAACGAAATCGGCACGGTTGACCGCATTCCGGAGTACATTGCCCGCGCCAAGGACAAGAACGATCCGTTCCGCCTGATGGGCTTTGGCCACCGCGTGTACAAGAACTACGACCCGCGCGCCAAGATCATGCAGAAGACGATGTACGAAGTGCTGGAAGCCACCGGCAACTCCGACGATCCGATCATGCAGGTCGCGCTCGAACTCGAAAAGATCGCTCTTTCCGATCCTTATTTCGTCGAGAAGAAGCTGTACCCGAACGTCGACTTCTATTCGGGTATCACGCTGAAGGCGCTTGGCTTCCCCACGACCATGTTTACCGTGCTGTTCGCACTGGCCCGCACCGTCGGCTGGATCGCGCAGTGGAACGAAATGATCGAGGATCCGCAGCAGCGCATCGGCCGTCCGCGCCAGCTCTACACGGGCGCCGGCAAGCGTGACTACGTTCCGGTTTCCAAGCGTTAAGCCGGGAAACCAACCAACATAAAAAAGCCGGCGGGTTTTATCCGCCGGCTTTTTTGTTGGATATGATCATCGATAAGAATAGCGAAACCTGCCCTGCCGACCCCAGGAAGCAGACAGGATCGCTACCGGTTCAGCCTTGCCGGTTGCGGCTGTTCAGCACATCGAGAAGGATAAGGGCGCCGGTTTCGCCAGGAGGCACTTCTGTGTGCAAACGCTCCTGCACAAGAGCATAGCCTTCCAGCATCGCCCGCCGTTCGGTGGTGTCGGATGAGAGCCGCTCGGCCCAACGCAGCATCGACCCTGCCCGTACCACCTCGTTGAAATATTCTGGCACCACGACATAGTCGGCAATCAGGTTCGGAAGCGCACCTGTCCAGGTTTTCACCCGCTTGCTCAGCATCGTGAAAATCCAGTCGGTCTTGTAGACCGATATGGTTGGTACGCCGACGAGCGCGAGCTCGAGAATAACGGTGCCGGACGCGGCAATCGCCGCATCGGCGCGCGCAAATGCATTCCACTTGAAGGCGGGATCGATGCCGATTTCAGGCCTGATATCCTGCGGCCATGTTGCCGCCAGTTCGCGGATGCGGTTTTCCTGGCGCGGCACTGTCGGCAGCAGAAACTTCGTCGGGCCGTTGCGCTCGACATATGCTTTTGCCGCTTCCTGAAACGGCTCCATCAACCGGGTCGTTTCGGTGGAACGTGACCCCGGCAGGAGCAGAATAGTTTTCGGTTCGCCGTTGGCAGGCAGGGGCCGCTCAGCCCGCCTCTGCCGCACGGAGAGCACGTCTTGATCGACGCTGAGGCGATGGCCGACAAAGGTTGTCGGTGGGCCGCCGAGACGCCGCATCGCCTCCGGCTCGAATGGAAGCAGGGCCAGAACGTGATCGACATAGGACAACATCGCAGTGGCGCGATATTCCTTCCACGCCCAGACGCTGGGGCAGACATAATTGACGACCGGCAGATGCGGCAATTGTTTGCGGACTTTTTTCGCAACACGATGGGTGAAATCCGGGCTGTCGATGATCAGCAGAATATCCGGCTTTGCGACAATGATTGCCTGCGCAGTCTGGTTGATCCGCGAAATCAGCTTCGGCAGCTTCTTCAGAACCTGCGTGAAGCCCATGATGGAGAGTTCGGAATAATCGAACAGCGAAACCAGCCCCTGCGCCTCCAGAGCCTCACCGCCGACGCCCATCAGCTCGACAGAACCCGAATAATGGCCTTTCAGGGACCGGATGAGATCGGCACCCAGAAGATCGCCGGATACCTCGCCGGCTATAACCGCCACCTTCAATGTTGCCGTCATCCCACCATGTCTCCGCCCATCATGTCTTCACCGAGTGACGTATCGATACCGCACACGAATATGCCGGCCTGATCTGCCGCCTTCAACATCTCATCGCGATCAAGTACCAGCGCGCGCCCGGCTTCAACGGCGATCCCCGCCAGCCCGGCCTTATGCGCGTTCTCCACCGTTTCCACGCCGATGGTCGGCAAGTCAGCGCGGATATCCTGCTGCGGCTTGCAGAGCTTCACCAAAACACCCTTGCGACGGGTCGAGATGCGGCCCTCAGCGCGTAATGCCGCGACACGCGCCAGCATCGCGTCTGTGCCCTCGACGCCCTCCAGTGCAACGATACGGCCGCCAACGGCGACTGCACCCTGCCCGACATCAAGCGTGCCGAGTGCCAGTGCGGCCTGCGCGGCCTTGCGTATGTCGCGCAGATCGTCTTCAGCAGGTTTATGCGCACCGAAAGGGCCGGTCGTAGCAAGCAGACCGGGTGCGATCTCGTGGGCGCCAATGACTTTTGCCCCAAGCGTGCCGATGACCTTGATGACCATCTGTAAAACGGCGTCATCGCCGCTCGACAGCAGGGTGCGGACGATGGATGGCAGTTTCAGCAATATGCCGATCGTGGGGCGGATTTCCCGCCATTCAGGGCGCCGCGCCACGGCGCCGGAAAGCACGACGCGGTCCACCTGGTTTTCGCGCAGCAGGCGACCAAGCCCGGCGACATCGCCGACGCTAATCACCGCATTGTCGAAACCGCTCCAGTCAAACTGGGAATCATCGCGTAGCTGTACAATGAAGGGGTTCTCCCCCATCTCGCGCGCGGCCGCCGCGACATGCAGCGGCAGCTGGCCGCTGCCGGCCACGATGGCGAGACGCCCGCCGCCTGTCACGGCTCACTTGCCCCGGTTTGGCGAAGAAAGCGCGCGGTCGCTGTCCGCACCGATGAAATCGAGGATTTCGATGACCTGGGGGCAATCGAGATATTCTGCGCGGTCAATCGCAGCCGCATTGCTGCGGATGGCGCCTTCGCCTTCGAATATCTGCTTGAAGACACGCCTGACCTTGTGAATATCCGCGCGGTCGATACCGGAACGCGTCATGCCAACGACATTCAGCCCGCCGAGAATGCCGGGATTACCGTTCAGCATGCCATAGGGAATGACGTCATAATTGACCGCCGACAACCCGCCGATAAAGGCCTGACGACCGATTCGAGTGAACTGGTGCACGGCACAGCCGCCGCCCAGGATAGCGCGGTCCTCAATGGTGACATGTCCCGCCAGCATCACATTGTTCGACAGGATGATATGGCTGCCGAGGCGACAATCATGCGCCACATGCGAATTGGCGAGGAACAGGTTGTCATCGCCGACAATCGTCTTGCCGCTGCCGTCGGAGCTGCCCGCATTCATCGTAACGCCTTCGCGCATGATGCAGCGCGCACCGATCTCGAGCGTCGTTTCCGAGCCATCGTGGCGAATTGCCTGCGGTGTACCGCCAATAACGGCCATTGGATGGATGACCGAACCACGGCCAATGACGGTGAGACCGGAGACGACGGCATGATTGTGCAGCGTGACCTCGTCTTGCAGAGTAACTTTCGCGCCGACATAGCTCAGGGCACCGATGACGACATTTTCACCGATAACCGCGCCGTCTTCTACAACGGCGGTCGGGTGAATTTTTGCCGAAGCCGCAATAGTGCTCATTGCTGGTCCTCGGGGATCATCATCGCACCGACGTCAGCTTCCGCCACCAGCGCGCCTTCGACCTTGGCCTCGCAATGAAATTTGAAGACATTGCCCCGCTGGCGCTGCTTGACCACGTGAATTTCCAGACGATCGCCGGGAACGACGGGTCTGCGGAAGCGCGCGTTGTCGATTGTCATGAAATAGACGAGATAACCGCCCTCACCCTGGCTGCGGGCGCAGATCGCACCTGCCGTCTGGGCCATGGCCTCGACGATCAAAACGCCCGGCATGATCGGGCGATCCGGGAAATGACCGGTGAAATGCGGTTCGTTGACCGTCACGTTCTTGATGCCAATCGCCGAATTATTACCATCGATCTCGATGATCTTGTCGATGAGCAAGAACGGGTAACGATGCGGCAAAAGCTTCATGACTTCCAGAATGTCAGCCGCGCCGAGCGTCGTCTTGGTTTCTTCAGTCATCGTTTTTTTCTCCTGTTTTTTTATCACGCCCTTCAGCGCGTGCCAGAATATCGGCCATGTCGCGCAGGAAATACTTCATCGGACGCGCTGGCGTCCCACCATAACGGGCGCCGGCCGGAACGTCGGCGACAACACCGCTCATCGCCGCAATCTGCACGCCGTCACCAATAGTGATATGGCCGTTGATACCCGCCGCGCCGCCGATCATCACACCATCGCCGATGCGGGTGCTGCCCGCAATGCCGACCTTGCTGACGATGCCGCAATGGCGGCCGATGCGGACGTTGTGGCCGATCTGAACCTGATTGTCGATCTTGGTACCTTCGCCGATGACCGTATCGTCCATCGTGCCACGGTCGATCGTCGTATTAGCGCCGATCTCAACATTATCCTGAATGATAACCCGGCCGATCTGCACGATTTTCAGCATGCCGCGCGGACCGGGCGCATAACCGAACCCGTCCTGACCGATGCGCGCTCCGTTGTGAATAATCACATTGTTGCCGATGAGAGCGGCAAGAATGCTCGCGCCGCCGGCAATCGTGCAATCACGCCCCACCTGAACATCCGCGCCGATGATGACACCAGGCCCGATCCGCGTACCGGCGCCGATATGGGCACCAGCGCCAATCACGGCGAGCGGCTCGACAATCACGCCAGCTTCCAGCTTTGCAGACGGATCGACATGCGCGGTATGGGAAACTTCAGCTTCCATCACCACAATCGTACCGGGACGCATCGCGGCGGGATGCAACAAGGCACCTACCTGCGCAAAAAGCGTGTGCGGGTTTTTCGATATCAGCGCCGGGATGTGAGACGGCAGCATATCCGCAAGTGCGGCGTCACAAATGACGGCGCCAGCCTCACAGGTCGGCAACTCATCGCGGTTCTTGCGAGAAAGAATATAGCAGAGCTGGTCGGGTTTTGCCCGGTAGACCGGCGCAACGGATCTGATGATCCGTTCTCCCGCCGCCTCATCAGACAGTTCCGCCCCAAAACGGTCTGCGATGTCTTTCAATCGCAGTCCCTCGTGGGGCGGAAAAAACGCGTTGTATTCCATTAGCCGGACACTCCAGAACGTTCAAAGTTGCAGTTCTGGACTGCCGATATCAGAAAGTGTTGGACATGCCAAACCGGAAACGCTGTTCCTCGTCGTAGTCTTCCTTGGCGATCGGAACCGCATAGTCGACGCGGATCGGGCCGAAGGGCGATGCCCACATCACGCCGATACCGGCGGATGCGCGGATGGAGTTGTCATCCTTCACGCCTGCGCTGTTTGCAACCTTGTTGCCGTACAGCGTACCGGCATCGACGAAACCGGCGAGACGGAGGCCGAAATCTTCCGGAACACCTGGCATCGGAGCCGTGACTTCAGCAGAAGCCGCGAAGTAGGTCGTGCCGCCGATGGAGTCGGAACCGATACGCGGGCCAATACCATCGTTCTTGAAGCCACGAACCTGACGACCACCGAACTTGAACTGATCGAACACCAGCAGATTGTCGCCCGTCGGAACGACGTGACCCGCCTGACCGGTGAGCGAGCCGATAACATCGTACTCGTCCGAAAGCGTGTAGTAGAAGCGCGCCTTGGCGTAGATCTTGTAATATTCGGAATCGCCGCCGAGGCCTGCAAATTCGTTCGTCAAGGCAGCCTGCCAGCCTTCGCGCGGCATGTTGCGGTCGTCGAGCGTATTGTAGTTCAGCGTGTTGGAGATGATGGACTGTGTCCAGTCACCGCCACGGATCAGAGCCTTATAGGGCTCGGCAAGATTGCTGCCGGTTTCCCAATCGCCCTCACCGTCGTAGTTGAGCTGCTTGTAGGTGTACTTGAACGTCGTCGAGAGGTTCTCGGTGATCGGCGCAGTCACGCGCAGTGCGAAGCCCTGCTCGTCGTAATCGTAATAGTCTTCGCTGCGGCTCTGGCTCTTGAACAGGTCGAAACCTGCGGCCAGACGGTAACCAAGGAAATACGGCTCGGTGAAGGACAGCGTGTAGCTGCGTGCATCGTCTTCACCCGCACCGGCGGCGAGACGAATGTACTGGCCACGACCGAGGAAGTTCTTCTCTTCGATCGATGCTTCAAGCAGCACACCGTCGTTCTGCGAGTAACCCGCACCGATACCGAACGAACCTGTCGACTGATCTTCAACGTCGACAACGATGACGACGCGATCAGGCGCGCTACCGCCGGCAGTCGAGACATTGACCTTCGAGAAGTAACCGAGCGCTTCAAGACGGCGCTTGGCAGCCGTGATGACCGTCTGGTTGAAAGCATCGCCTTCGGAAATATCGAACTCGCGGCGAATGACGTAGTCACGCGTACGCGTGTTGCCACGGATTTCGATACGCTCGACATAGGCGCGCTCGCCCTGATCGACGATATAGGTCACACCGATGGTGTTACCGGACATATCGCGGTCGCCGCGCGGCGTTACACGGGCGAAAGGATACCCCTCACCGGCAACGCGCTTGGAAATCGCTTCCATGCTCTGCTGGACTTCCTTGGCGCTGTAGCTAGCGCCCTGGCGGGTTTCCACGAGACCCTGAAGCTCGGAGCCGTCAATACCCGGAACAGTCGATTCGACTGCGACGTTGCCGAAGTCGTACTTCTTGCCTTCGTCGACCGTGATGGAGATGGTGTATTCGTTCTTGGACTCATCAAGCACAGCGTCGGACGACACGACCCGGAAGTCGGCATAACCACGGTTGTAGTAGAACTGGCGCAGCGCCTCTTCGTCGGCGCGCAGCTTGTCCTCGTTATAGACGTCCTTGCGTGTCAGGAACGACAGCATGTTGGACTTCTTGGTATTGATGACAGCGGCCAGACGACCGTCGCTATAGGAATTGTTGCCGACAAAATCGATGCGGCCGATCTTCGTGCGCTCGCCTTCGTTAATGACGAAAGCGATGTTCACACGGCCCTGACCAACGGAAACGGTCTGGGTGGTGATTTCGACGTCGCTGCGGCCGATCGCGGAATAGGCTTCCTTGATGCGCGCGATATCGGCAGTAACGATTGCCTGATTGAACGGGCCGAGCGGCTGGGTCTGCACGACGCCAGCGAGCTTGTCGTCCTTGATCTTGCGGTTACCGTTGAAAACCACCTGATTGACGAGCTGGTTTTCGTTGACCGTTACAACCAGCGTGCTGCCGGAAACGCGCATGGAGACATTCGAGAAGTAACCGGTGGCGTAAAGACGCTTCACCGATTCATCGATGTCCGAATTGGAAAAGTTCTTACCCGGCGCAATGGTGATGTTGGAGCGTACGGAGTCCGCACCGGATCTCTCAGCGCCACGAACATCAATCTTGCTGATGACGGCTGCATTCGCAGCACCAGCAGAGGCAAGCACGCCGAGGCCCGCAACCGAAGAAACACCAGCAGACAGCGCAACCGCCGACACCGCGTTCAAAAATCTTGAACCAGCCTTCATTTCAATTCTTACCTTTTTACGTTGTCCCTCAGCGGGCGGAACCCGACTCCGGCCATGTGCGTCGTTTTACCTGCTTTTCCCCTACAAGCAAGTCAGAACGTTAAATTCTGTTTACTTCGTGATCCAGAGTGGCGCATTCGCCACTTCGGGATAAAAACAGGGTAAACAATCGACTAACAAAACCGTTAAAACACTATCCTCAGCCAATCAAGCTGCTGATATCATTCCATGTTGCAAAAACCATAAGACCCAAAATCATTGCCATGCCGATACGGAACGCAACCTCCTGCGCACCGGCACCAAGCGGTCTGCCGCGGATGGCCTCGATTGCATAAAACACCAGATGTCCGCCGTCCAGAACCGGCACAGGCATCAGGTTCAAAAGACCGATCGATACGGAAAGAACCGCTGCAAGCTGGATGACAGCCGAAATACCGAGCGTCGCCATCTGACCGGAAGCCTGTGCTACGCGGACTGGACCGCCCAGTTGATCGGCGTTCATGCGCCCGGTCACGAGGTTACCGATGTAGTTGAAAGTACCGGTGATGACGTGGCCAGTTTCACGCACGCCCTCAAGCAGCGCCTCAGACGGCGAATACTCGATGTGGCGGAAATTGCCGCTGTTCTGGTCGGTGACAATGCCGATGATGCCCATTTCCAGTTTGTTGCCGAACTGGTCCGTGGTTTCGGTGCGGGTCGGAACCATCGGAAGCTTCAGCTCCTCGCCTGCCCTTTCGACGGTCACGGTGATCGGCGTGCCCGGACGGATGCCGACATAACGGCGTACGTCCTCGAACGTCTTGACCTTTTCACCGTCGATCGCAACGAGGCGGTCACCGGGGTGCACGCCGGCGGCCGCAGCCGCGCTGTTTTCACGCACTTCCGCCACGACCGGATCGGCGATCATACGGCCATAGACACCGAACAGGACCGCGAAGATGAGAATGGCGAGAATGAAATTGGCAATAGGTCCGGCGGCAACCGTCGCCGCCCTTTTCCACAGCTTAGCGCCGGAAAGCGTCTGCGCCCTCTCCTCAAGCGACATGTGCGACAGGCCGGAACTATCCGGCTTGCTGGATGCATCCTCGTCGCCGAAGAATTTTACATAGCCGCCGAGCGGTATGGCGGAAATCTTCCACCGCGTGCCGTGCCTGTCGGTAAAGCCAATCAGCTCCGGGCCGAAACCGATGGAAAAGGCCGTGGAGCGAATGCCGCTCCAGCGGCCGACAAGGTAGTGGCCCATTTCATGGACGAAAACGAGCAGGGAAAGTACGAGGACGAAGGGCACGATATAGCCGGTCAGAAAACCGGTCGCCGCCATTACTGTGTTCATGACAATCTGCCCTTTATTTCATGACCTTGCGTGCCGCTTAAAAGCCCGGCAACAGGCCGCCGCCCGATCCGGGCACGTCGCCGGTTGCCGCCGCATGCACGAAAGCAATGAGGAATACCGTAAAGCAGGCGAAAACAAGACCGTCAACCCGGTCCATGAAGCCGCCATGGCCGGGAATGAGATGGCTCGAATCCTTGACCTGAAAACGCCGTTTCACGAAGGATTCGAAGAGATCGCCTATCTGGCTGAACACCGAAAGAATGAGAGCGAGCCCAAGCAGCAGCAGGCTGATCCTGCCGTGATAGGCAAGAGACACCGCGCCGCCGCCGATCAATGCGGCCACCGCTCCGCCGATTGCGCCTGACCAAGTCTTGCCCGGTGAAATCGACGGCGCAAGCTTTGGCCCGCCGATGGCGCGCCCGACGAAATAAGCGAGAATATCCGTTGACCAGACGACAGCGAAAATGAACAGGATGGCGACGAAACCGGTCAGCTCATCGCCGCGAATGGCGGCCAGCGATATGCCGCTCAGACCCGCATAAACGATGCCGCCCACCAGCCACCAGTTTCTGCCACGCAACACGGGAAAAAGTGCCGCCGTCAGCGTGAAGCCGGAGAGTAGAGGCAGATCGAGCGAAGGTTCGCCGAAAATCGTGTTGCCGGCGATGACGGCAACCGCAAACCAGCCCCAGGCATTGCCGGTGGAATTGGTTTCCGACATGCGGGTGATTGTCGCCCATTCATAATAGATGAGGATCGCCAGCAGACCGGCCACGATGCGGAACAGAATGCCGCCATACCAGGTCGCAGCCAAAATGACCGCCGCCATGACGATTGCGGATATGATCCGCAGTCTGAGTTCACGGCTCATCAGGCGCCTGCCACGGCAACCTGCTCGGCCAGAGCGCCAAAACGGCGATCACGCGTTGCATATTGCTCGATTGCGGAAAAAAACCGCTGCCGGTCGAAGTCGGGCCAATATTCGGGAACGAACAGGAACTCGGAATAGGCGGCCTGCCAGAGCAGGAAGTTCGACAGCCGTTCCTCGCCGCTGGTGCGGATGATCAGATCAGGATCCGGTATGCCTGATGTATCAAGTCTTGTCGAAATAATCTCCGGCGTGATCGATTCTGCATCCAGCCGGCCTTCGGCGACATCGCGGGCAATCGCCATTGTCGCGCGGGCAATCTCGTCGCGGCTGCCGTAATTGAAGGCAATCACCAGCGTCAGCCTGGTGTTATCAGCCGTCATATGTTCCGCTTCTTCGAGAAGACTGCGGATATCGTTTTTCAGCCCCTGCCTATCGCCGATGATGCGCACACGCACGTTTTCGCGGTGCAGTTCCGCAAGGTCGCGCCTAATGAAAGCCTTCAAGAGCCCCATCAGGTCGCTGACCTCGGATTCGGGCCTGCGCCAGTTTTCCGACGAGAACGCGAAAAGTGTGAGATAGCGGACACCGCAGTCGCCGGCCGCGCGCACCGTTTCGCGCACAGCCTCGACCCCGCGGCGATGCCCCATCACGCGCGGGAGACCGCGCTGTTTTGCCCACCGCCCATTTCCATCCATGATGATGGCGACGTGCTCGGGTATTGAGGAACGTGTCGTCGTCGGCATATCGATCCAGTAACAGGCAGCGCGGAATTAAAACGAATAAAATACAGGTCTATCGCAAGCGATACTAGACCTGCATGATTTCCTTTTCCTTCTCGCCAAGCAAGCGCTCAATTTCCGAAATCGTGTCGTCGGTGATTTTCTGCACTTTTTCCGACTGTCCACGGCTTTCGTCCTGACCGATATCACCGTCTTTTTCGGCTTTTTTCAGACCATCCATGCCATCGCGACGCACGTGACGAATCGCTACCTTGGACTTCTCGGCGTAGTCATGAGCTACCTTGACGAGCGATTTGCGGCGCTCCTCGTTGAGTTCTGGCAGCGGGATACGCAGGTTCTGACCATCAACGATCGGGTTGAGGCCGAGATTGGATTCGCGGATGGCACGGTCGACGGCGTTCACCATCGACTTGTCCCAGATGTTGACGCCGAGCATGCGCGGCTCCGGAACCGTGATGTTTGCGACCTGGTTTAGCGGAACGCGCGAGCCATAGGCCTCGATGGTCACCGGATCGAGAATGTTGGCCGAAGCGCGGCCAGTGCGCAGCGATGCGATATCGCTTTTGAATGCATTGATGGCACCATCCATGCGGCGCTTGATATCGTTGAGGTCAATACCACTCATCTTGATACTCCATCTCTATCGGCCGTGGCGGCCGGAATACGCCACAGGGGCGACATCGTTTTTTGATTATTTGTCGTGCACGATGGTCTTGCGGCCGCCGCCGGTCAATATCTGCGCGAAACCGCCCTTCTCGTGGATCGAGAAAACAATGATCGGGATGTGATTCTCGCGGGCAAGCGCGACAGCTGCAATATCCATGACCGCCAGTCCCTTGCCTAGCACTTCGCTGTGGGTCAGCTCGTCGAAACGGGTGGCTGCCGGGTCCTTTTTCGGATCGGCGGAATAGATGCCGTCCACCTGGGTGCCCTTGAAGATTGCTTCCGCACCCATTTCCGCGGCGCGCAGCGCTGCAGCGGAATCGGTTGTAAAGAAGGGGTTGCCCGTGCCGCCGGCAAAAATCACCACGCGGCCCTGCGCCAGATGGTGGAGCGCTGCACGCTGCGAGAAGCTCTCACAGATTTCCGGCATCGCGATTGCGGACAGAACGACGGTGTCAATGCTGAGCTTGCGCAGGGAGGTTGCGAGCGCCAGCGCGTTGATGACGGTGGCCAGCATGCCCATATGGTCGCCGGTAACGCGATCACCGCCCTTGGACGCCACGGCAACGCCGCGGAAAATATTGCCACCGCCGACGACAACGCCGACTTCAACGCCCATCGCCCTCGCCTCGGCAATATCGGAGGCGATACGGTCTGCAACCGCCACATCGATACCGAAACCCTGATCGCCCATAAGGGCTTCGCCGGAAGCCTTGAGAAGAACACGTTTGTAGATCGGCTTGGAAGACATCATGACTCCTCGGAAATGTAACCGAAACGCGGATACACGAAGGGCACCGCGTTGTCACGCGATGCCCTCCCGTTTTCCCAAGATTGGGTAAATATAATCAGCCCTTGGCGACTGCGGCGACTTCTGCTGCGAAATCGCTTTCTTCCTTTTCGACGCCTTCGCCGAGCAGCAGGCGAACCATGCCCGTCACTTCGATGGCAGCACCGGCTTCCTTTTCAGCTTCCTTGACGGCAGCGCCGACAGTGATGTCGGGATTGATGACGAAAGCCTGCGACAGAAGAGCGACTTCTTCGAAGAACTTGCGCATACGGCCATCAACCATCTTTTCGATGATGGCTTCCGGCTTGCCGGATTCGCGGGCCTGCTCGATGAAGACGTTGCGTTCGCGCTCGGCCACGGCTGCGTCAACTTCCTCGGCGCGGATGGCGAGCGGGTTGGTTGCAGCGATGTGCATGGCGACCTGGCGGCCGATGGAGCTCAGAACGGCCTTGTCGCCGACCGACTTCAGGGCAACGAGAACGCCAAGCTTGCCGATGCCTTCGCCGGCAGCATTGTGGATGTAGGTCGCGACAACGCCGTGCTCGACTTCGAGTGCTGCCGAACGGCGCAGCGTCATGTTCTCGCCGATGGTGGCGATCGCGTCCTTGATGCTGTCGGAAACGGACTTGCCGGTTGCCGGATAGGTGGCGGCGCTGACGGCTTCAACGGTGCCGTCGGTGGAGAGCGCTACCTGGGCAATGCCGCGAATGAGATCCTGGAACGCGTCGTTGCGAGCAACGAAGTCGGTTTCGGAGTTGAGTTCGACAACAACAGCCTTGTGACCCATGGTGGCGACGCCGATCAGACCTTCGGCAGCCGTACGGCCAGACTTCTTGTCGGCCTTTGCGATGCCCTTGGCGCGCAGCCAGTCGATCGCCGCTTCCATGTCGCCATTGGTTTCAGCAAGAGCCTTCTTGCAGTCCATCATGCCTGCGCCGGATTTCTCGCGCAGTTCCTTCACCATTGCGGCTGTGATTTCGGTCATTGTTTGCCTCTTATCGGTTCGATCGGTCAGCCGGCTGAATTCGCCGTGCCGAAGTTCTGGGTGATGAGTGTACCCGGCCGCACACCCTTTGAAACCGGGACGATTTCGGAAAGGGGCATGCGCATTCCCAAGTGCTGCGGCGTCTCCATACATCGAAACGATGGGTGCCGCTCAAGTGTGACAGCGTTATGAAGGCTGCCACCGGATTTCATCCGCATCAAAACGCCAGAGACTTCACCGAAGCCCCGACGGAGCGGTTTGAAACGAACAAGGCCGTCAACCCATTTAAGGTCTTTGACGGCCTTGTCATATCCTGGTCGAGGAGACGGCGACAAGAAATCGCCGCCAGACAGGGCCTATATCAGGCGCCAGCCTCGTCTTCGAGCGCGGGCTCGATCGGAGCTTCTTCCGAAGCGCCGATGTCACGGCCGGACGAACCCTGCTGACGCAGGATGCCGTCGATGGCGGCGCGGGCGATCAGGTCGCAATAGAGCGAGATGGCGCGCGATGCGTCGTCGTTACCCGGGATCGGATAGTCGATGTGATCCGGATCGCAGTTGGAGTCGATGATCGCAACGACCGGAATGCCAAGACGCTTGGCTTCTTCGATCGCGATCTTTTCCTTGTTGGTGTCGATGATGAACATCAGGTCCGGAACGCCGCCCATATCGCGGATACCGCCGAGAGCCTTTTCAAGCTTTTCGCGTTCGCGCTCGAGGGTCAGACGCTCTTTCTTGGAATAGCCGGTGCCTTCCGAGTTCAGGATCTCGTCAACCTTGCGCAGACGCTGGATCGAGTTGGAGATCGTCTTCCAGTTGGTCATCATGCCGCCGAGCCAGCGGGAGTTGACGTAATACTGGGCCGAACGCTTTGCGCTGTCGGCGATGATTTCAGACGCCTGACGCTTGGTGCCGACGAACAGAACGCGGCCGCCACGAGCAACGGTGTCGGACACGACCTGAAGGGCGCGCGACAGCATCGGAACGGTCTGAGCCAGGTCGATGATGTGGATGTTGTTACGGTCGCCGAAGATGTACGGCTTCATCTTCGGGTTCCAGCGATGCGTCTGGTGACCAAAGTGAACACCAGCTTCCAGAAGCTGACGCATAGAAAAATCGGGCAATGCCATGCCTAGTTACTCCTTTTCCGGTTTAACCCCCGCGAAGCGAACAGCGCCGATTTTCATCGACACCACCGGGCGGAACGGACCGGATTTCTCCCGGAACATCCCAAGCTTCGCGTGTGGAATGGTGAGGCGCATACAGTCGCCTCAGATAAAAAGCAAGCATTTCTGCGAAAAAACCACGCAAACGGTCCGTCTTTTAGCGAACCGGCTTGTTTTCGCAGGTTTCCGGCTTGAGGATATCAAGCTTCGCGAGCTTGCCGGTCAGAACGAAATCGCCGTAATCCATCGTCAGATCGCGGGTGATTCCGTTATCGTAAAGCTTGAACGACATGCGGTAGATCGGCAGGGCGTCGGTGCCGGTCTTGTCGTTGTAATAAGCGATCGTCACCGGCCAGAACGCGGCTTTGCCGAATTCGCCCGCCTTGCCGGCCTCGGCATCGCCGTCCTTCGGCATCTGCGCCTTGCCGACCAGCGTCGAAGTGATCAGGCTTTCATCGCCGTCATCCGAGCCGTCGAAAATACGGGATTCGAAGATGCGCTTTCCCTGCTTGGCGTTTTCAATGACCTGAAACATGTGCTCGGTCGGAAATTCGCTGGCGACGAGATCGATCTGACGGGGGTCCGGGCGGGTCAGATCAACCTTCACACCCTCTTTGTTGTCGATTGCAGCGCCCTGCACTTCCTTGTCCAGCTTGTCGTCGGTGTAGGACTTGGTCTCGAAGGTGAACTTCCTGGCCGCCAGGTCCTCGAAGGTCGTCGTCTGCTGGTCGGTCATGCGGACCGCGTCGCCGGTGTTGATCTGTGTCACGAAACGGAAATCCGTCTTGTAACCCTGACACGCAGAGCCAGTGAATTCATAGACCATTCGGCCCGTCATGCCCTCGATACCGGAACGATCCGTCGCGTCCTTGAGTTCGAGATCGTAGACGGCGCGATGGGCGATGAGGTCCGGAACCGTGACGGGCAAGGCATTGGCACCGTTCGACAGGCCGGTCATGAGCCCTGTGGCGGCAACGAAACCAAGCGTCCTGACAAACATTCAATATCTCCTGTTGGACTCGCTGCTCATATTGTACAAGCAACCGCCCGGCTTTTGGATCAACATCTTCTGAATGCCGGATTCTTGAAGGATTTACAACAAAACCGGAGACGAAAATGTCTGATGTCATCGAAGGCCGCCTCAAGGAACTGGGCTTTACTCTTCCCGTAGCGGCAGCACCTGCCGCAAACTACGTTCCGTTCACCATCAGCGGCAATCTTCTTTATGTATCGGGTCAACTGCCGATGGAATCAGGCAAGATTGCGGTGACGGGCCTCGTTGGCCGCGATGTTGACGTTGCAACCGCCCAGCGCGCCGCCGAATTGTGCGCCGTCAACATTCTCGCACAGGTCAAGGCTGCCTTGAACGGCGACCTCTCGAAAATCCGTCGTATCCTCAAGCTGAACGGCTTCGTTGCCTCGGTTCCGGAGTTCGTTGAACAGCATCTCGTCATTAACGGCGCCTCCAATCTGCTCGCCAACGTTCTGGGTGATGCCGGCAAGCATGCCCGCGCCGCCGTCGGCATGGCCTGCCTGCCCTTCAATGCCGCCGTCGAGATCGACGCGATCGTGGAAATCGACGTATGACCCTTAAACTTTCCTGGCTTACCGCCCAGCCCGTCGCCCATCGCGGTTATCATGACCTGAACAAGGCGGTATGGGAAAACACGCTATCCGCATTTTCGCGCGCCATCGACGCTGGTTTTGCCATCGAATGCGACGTGCAGCTGGCCGCCGATAGCGTGCCTGTGATTTTTCACGACGACGACATGGCCCGGCTGACGGGTATCAAGGGCGACGTGCGAGAACATACCGCCAGTGAATTGTCTCTGCTTTCGGTCGGTCAGACCAAGGACCGCATACCGACGCTGAAACAGCTTCTGACGCTATGCGCCGGCAAGGTGCCGCTGGTGATCGAACTGAAAGGACGCCAGGGCGAAGGCGTCGATGACGGGTTTGCCGAAGCGGTGCTGGAAGATCTCGAGGGCTACAAGGGCCAGGTGGCGCTGATGAGCTTCGACCATCACCTGCTAAGAGACCTGAAGGCTGCAGGCTCGCCCTGGCCGCTCGGCCTTACCGCCGAAGGCGCCAAGCCGGAAGACTTCTTCAAACACGACGAGGCGATGCAGATCGGTGTTGATTTCATCTCCTATCATTGGGGTCATTTGCCCAACAGTTTCATCGAGGCGCAAAGAAAACTTGGGCTTCCCGTGATTACCTGGACTGTCAGGGATGAAAATGCGCGCGAGACTACCTATAAATATGCGGACCAGATGACATTCGAAGGTTTCGACCCGAGAGAGAACCCCTCCGCCACGGCATGACAGAAGACTATTCCATACGCGTTGCGCAATCCCTGAGGGATATTGATCCGGACAGCTGGAAACGGCTTTCCGGAACATCACGCAATGTGTCAGGAAAACCGTACAATCCTTTCATTTCCCACGCATTTCTATCCTCGATGGAAGATTCTGGATCGGCCACTGCCAAGACCGGCTGGCTTGGGCACCATCTGCTTCTCGAAAACGCGTCGGGTGAACTCGTCGGAGCCGTTCCGGCCTATCTGAAGAACCACAGCAAGGGCGAATATGTCTTCGACCATGGCTGGGCGGATGCCTTTGAGCGAGCCGGCGGCCATTATTATCCGAAGCTGCAATGTTCGGTGCCGTTTACGCCGGCGAGCGGGCCGCGGCTGCTGGTATCCGAAACCGAAGACGAGACGCGCTTCAAACCGCTTCTGGCATCCGGCCTTGTCCAGGTGACGGAAAAGATCGGCGTTTCTTCCGCGCATGTCACGTTTCTGGAAGACGCCGACCTATCCGCGCTTCTGCCCCGGGACTTCCTGCACAGGACCGATCAGCAATTCCACTTCATCAATGACGGCTATCGCGATCACGACGATTTTCTCGATGCCCTTTCATCGCGCAAGCGCAAGGGGCTGAAAAAGGAACGTCGGGCAGCGCTGGAAAACGGCATCGAGATCGACTGGTTGACCGGAAGCGACCTGACAGAGGAGATCTGGGACCAGTTCTTCGCCTTCTACATGGATACCGGCAGCCGCAAATGGGGACGGCCCTATCTGACGCGGGAATTCTATTCGCTGATCGGCGAGCGCATGCCTGACGACGTTCTGCTGGTCATGGCCAGACGCGAGGGACGCTATATCGCCGGTGCAATCAATTTCATTGGCTCGGATGCGCTTTACGGCCGACACTGGGGATGTATCGAGGACCATCCCTTCCTGCATTTCGAGGTCTGTTACCATCAGGCGATCGATTTCGCGCTGTCGAAGGGTTTGAAGCGGGTGGAGGCGGGTGCGCAGGGTGAGCACAAGCTGGCGCGCGGTTACGTGCCGGTCACCACCCATTCAGCGCATTTCATCGTTCATCCGGGTCTGCGCCGCGCGATTGCCGATTATCTTCAGCGCGAGCGTGAAGAGGTCGAACATATTGGCGACTATCTGGAAGACCACACGCCCTTCCGCAAGGGTGAGCGACAGGAACACGAGCCGGATGCATAAAGCTGTCGCGATCTTTCAGATTCGCTGCCTACGCTTTATGCCTTTGTTTTGTCGCATGTCGTTATCGCAAAACCGCTACACGCTTTTAGGCGACATGCTTTAGTCCGTTACGAGGAGAGACCACCGATGACCGCCAGCGCCTATGATGACAACAATATCTTCGCGAAAATCCTGCGCGGCGAAATTCCGAGCCACAAGCTCTATGAAGACGAGCATACGCTGGCTTTCATGGATGTGATGCCGCAGGCACCCGGCCATCTTCTGGTCGTTCCGAAAACCGGCTCGCGCAATCTGCTCGATGCCGACCCGCAAGTGCTGGCAAAGACCATTGCCGTGGTGCAGAAACTGGCAGTCGCAGCAAAGGAAGCCTTCGACGCTGATGGCGTCTTTATCGCCCAGTTCAACGAACCGGCAGCCGGCCAGACCGTGTTCCACCTGCATTTCCACGTCATTCCGCGCAAGGAAGGCGAACCGCTGAAGCCACATTCCGGCGCTATGGCCGATGGCGAAGTGCTGAAGGCCCATGCGGAAAAGATAAAGGCAGCGCTTGCCTCGTGATGTTTGCCAAGACGCCCACGCGTTTGGCAGAATGGCGGCATCCGCACACCGTCACCCCGGAGCTTATCCGGGGTGCGGCGCGATCCAGTCCTTGATCGCGCGATATTCCTCTCGGCGCAGACGCGCCTTGGCTGGTTGCCTGATCTAGTCCGGCATGACGACCGTGGTGTTTATTATCATTCCACGGGACGGTAGGCATTCCTCTCCGGCCAGGGCCAGCCTTCAAGCACCGCCATATCCGGCCGGAATATCTCCACCTTCAGGGGATAGCACGGGACCGCGTCGCTCGAATGGCTGGCGCCACAATCGCCGCCGGGGCAAGCGGAGAGCGCGCCGATGAGATCAATTTCCGCGAAGAGTTCCAGATAGTCGCCCGGCCGCACCGGGCTTGCCTTCATGAAATACTGATGCGTATCGCGGGTGAAACCCGTGCACATAAAGACGTTCAGAACATCGTGCACATGCGGTTCCGCCTCGCCGAATGACAGGCCTTTGGCCGCGGCGAGCGCATTGGTGAGGTTCGAATGGCAGCAATGGTGATAGTCGCCGCCGCTCAACAGCTTGTTGGTGTAGGGATCGCACCGGGTGCCGATCACATCATGCACGCCACCGCCATCTTCATCCCAGCCATACCATGACAAAGTATCATGGGTGATGGTCGCCATCGGCCGCAGGGACGGCAGATTGCTCCACAGCCGGTTGCCTACGGAAACATGGGTCGCATGCAGGGCGCGGGTTTTGCCGCTGAAAAAGCGCTCCGTAAGATCATGGGCATTCCAGAGGTTCAAATCCCCCACCTGTGGGCCTTCGGTGCTGACGATGCGGAAAAAGTGTCCCTTCGGAACATTGAAAGTGCCGCCCTCGCGCGGTGGCACGATGACTTCGTCTATCTTCACCATGGCTTTTTTAGCCTGTTCAAGACGCGCAAGGTCCGGTGTCTGAAGTGTGCCGTTCGGATAAACGACGACGGGACGGACGGCGCGGCGCGCGGTGGCATCAATGGGTTCGGCGGCGGACACGGGGGTCATGAAATCCTCGGATGGATGAAATGTGAAGCGAAATTGCGGTATGAATGGCGTGATGACAAGACGGGTTTTTCTTGCGCTCAGACCAAGTCTGACTTAGCCTCGCAGCATCATGAAACTGCCACCGCTCGCCACCCTCCGCGCGTTTGAAGCTGCGGCCAGAAGGACAAGTTTTTCCCTGGCCGCGCAGGAACTCGGCATGACGGCGACGGCCGTAAGCCAGCATGTGCGCAATCTGGAAACATGGCTCGGCGCGCCGCTTTTCGAGCGCCATGCAAGAGGCGTGAGACTGACGCCGGCGGGTCAGGAATTCGGCATGACGGTTTCGTCCGGCTTGGGGCAGATCGCTTCCGGTGCGGAACGGATCAGCCGGGGCCGAAACCGCATCACCGTTAGTCTGGCCAGCCTGCCTTCAGTGGTTGCGCATTTTCTGACACCCCGCCTGCCCCGTTTCCGCGCGCTCTATCCAGACATACAGGTGTCAATCAGCTATTCCGGCAGGAATGAGACCACGCAGCCCGATCTCAGCATCACCCACGGCCCACGCCCTGCGCAAAAAGCCGTGGCGCTTTTCAGTGCCGAGACGCGCCCGACATGCGCACCCGCTTACGCCACGAAGTCCGGTCCCTTCAACGATGTCTCAAGCCTGCTGCGGGCCGAATTGCTGCATGACGCCACCGAGACGGCATGGCGGGACTGGCTGGCGACTGCTGGCCTATCCCTGTTCCAGGGCACGGGCCCAATCTTTGCGGACTTCAATCTGCTCGTGACCGCTCTCAAGGCGGGACACGGCATCGGCCTTTGCCCAACAGCGCTTCTTCGCGACGAAATCGCCGACGGTCAATTGACCGTGCTTTTCGATCGGGCGGCCGATGCGGACAAATATTACTGGTTGATTGAAGCAGAAGAGATGACCGCATCAGCCCGGCTCCTGTCGGACTGGCTTGTCGATGAGGCGCGCGAGAGCGGAAACCGGGGCGATTACTCCGCCGCGATGACTTGAGTCGAAGCGCGAGCCTTCTCTTCGTTTCTTTCCCTTACCGAAAGCCACTTGAGCAGCCAGGCTGAGGCTGCACAGACGATTGCAAACGCGACGAGACCGCCGAAAACATCAGACAGATGATGACCGCCCTGAACGAGAACGGCGGGCAACATCAAGAGATTGATCGGTAAGATTACCGCCATCACCAACCAGTGACGCGGAACAAACCAGACGGACATCGCCGCCATGAAGGTGTGGAACGATGGGAAACTGATTAAACCTAGAACGTTTCGCGGAGATATATACGCTACTCCCTCCTGACCCAGCCTTATGGTCTCACGACCGTACGCAGGATCAAGTGCGATGGGAATGGTTTCCGAAACCCATTGTGGGAGTTCGTTATATGCTGCGGCTCCGTAGGTTGGAAAAAAAATCCAGAAGATGATGCTCGCAAAGGCCCCAAGCACCCCTGTTACCAGAAACTGGTGCAGCATCCGGTCCTTGCCGGTAAAGCCCAGAATTATGATTATTGCCAAAAGCTGTGGCAACGACGTCGCGTAGACCAAAAACAGGATTTTTCCGATCCATGGGTATGTTGCAGCCCATATGACAATGCCTGTCCAGCTATAACCGAAGGCCGCGTCCACGCGGAAAAGCAAGTGATCGATTGCCGGGAAAGAGACGGGCAGAAACATGTAATTAAAGACGGACGCGACAAGCGTAAACAGAATGAACAGTCCACCAGAAATCAGAGCGGCGGCTATGCGCAGATCGCGGCCGCTTGTGCGATAGAACTGACCGAGGATAAAAATGCCGGCACCCGCGAGTCCGCATAAAAAATATCCGGCGTAATCGACATGAATATCTTTGGCAAAGATCAATACTGTATCTGTTAAGAACAAGATGGCGACAAAGCCAAGTACAAAACGTTCTGCCGCAAATAGTCGCATTGAATTGACGCCCCGGTTCAAGCCAGCAGTAAACTAGAGTAGAGCGCTTAATATTCGGATAAGACGAGTACTAAAAGCCAAGCACAAATAACCCGGCTGCCAAAAGTGCGATAGGCACGGCTACGCCGACAATGACGCGTTGGCCGGCCGCCAGGAACGCTGTGAAACCGAGTGCTGCCGCGCCGATGCGTAGCCATAGCGGTGAAGCTTCAAGCGTTCCGGTTGGAAAGACGATCAGCTTGGCGGTGACGGCCATCACGAGCGCGGTGGCGACTGCCCTCACCCAGTATAGCGCCTCGGAATCCTCCTTCAGCCGGTTGCCGGCGAGCACGCCGAGCCAGCGCCAGAGATCGGTCGCCAGCCAGCCGGCAATGGCGATGAAGAGGTAGGGCGCCCACCACTGTTCGGTCATCATGGTTCGCTCTCCGGTGAGACGGGAATGATCTTTCGACGAAAGACGAAACGGTCGATCAGATAAGCCACCGTCCCGCCACCGATCCCGGCATAGAGAATGTCGAATTCCGGCGCGATTACCGCAAAGACCGGCCCCGCGATCACACCGATGATGAAGGCGACCTTGACGACGGAATGGCGGGCGGTCGCCCAGATCGACGCTATGAAATAGACAGGCGTCAGAAAAAACAGCACGCCTGCGACAAGGGGTGGAAAAGCCGCGACGACGCCGTAACAAAGGCCGACAATGATAGCGTTGACGACGGTAAGGGTAATGCCGAAACCGGCAAACCACGCAGCCCGTGCTTCGCGCGGTATTTTGG
The DNA here is from genome assembly GCF_009649785.1 of Agrobacterium tumefaciens. Taxonomy (GTDB): domain Bacteria; phylum Pseudomonadota; class Alphaproteobacteria; order Rhizobiales; family Rhizobiaceae; genus Agrobacterium; species Agrobacterium tumefaciens. The sequence continues at coordinate 122,162 of NZ_WJOK01000008.1, forward strand.
AAAGGTTTTGCGTGGCGAAGACCCAGGCGGTGATCGCCACGAAGTGGGAGAGGAACAACAAAATCCATGTCGGCGTTTTTGCGCCACGCATCTCCGGAACGATGGAGGCAACCATGGGCATCATTCGCACCGATGACAGCGTCACCGCCAGAAAACACGCGGCAAGATTGGCGCCGCCGACCATCGAGCCGATCAGGATCATCTTGGCCGGCAAAGCCCAGATAACCAGCGTCATAAACACCGCTTCCCCACGTTGAACGCCCGATTCCAGCGCGAAGGCGCTGAAACCGACGAAGGATGTCATGAGAATAAGCGAGGGCAGCGAGAATATGCCCCGCATTCCCCTCAAAAACCAGCCGCGCAGGGGGATGGTATCGCTGTCTGCTGATCGCATTGCTGGTCCACTAATGCATGTCGTCCGAAAGTGCGCAGCGGTTTCGGAATGACGAGAAAAATAAAGCGCGTTTCACGAATCCGGTAAAATGCGAGGCACTTCAGGCATGAAAATGCCGGGCTTTCGCCCGGCACCGTTTGTCGGTCGGAAGACCGTTATCATTTCTTCTTCGGCACCTTCGGCACCGTATTCGCCTTGCGGCGCGGCTTGCTATCCTCGTCGGGCTTGCTCGCCTCGGCAACCAGAACATCCGCTTCCTCATTGGCAATCGCTGCCTTCGAGGCGGGCTTCGCCTTGGTCTTAGACGCCTTGCCCGGAGACTTGGCAGCATTGAGCTCTGCTTCCGGCTTCGGCTTTACCGGCGCTGTTTCCGGCAGAACCTCGAGCTTGAGGCCGTCGGAACCATCGTCCTTCTTGCCGACGGTGACGCTGACGACACCGCCCTTCTTGAGCTTGCCAAAGAGGATTTCGTTGGCGAGCGGCTTCTTGATGTGCTCCTGGATCACGCGCGACAGCGGGCGAGCGCCCATCTTTTCGTCGTAACCCTTTTCCGCCAGCCAGGAGATCGCGTCTTCGTGCAGATCGAAGGTGACATTCCGCTCGGAGAGCTGGGTCTCGAGCTGCATGACGAACTTCTGTACCACCTTGTGGATAACGGCAGTCGGCAGCGGCGAGAACGGAATGATCGCATCCAGACGGTTGCGGAATTCCGGTGTGAACAGGCGATTGATCGCCTCTTCATCCTCGCCCGTGCGTCGCGAAGAACCGAAACCGATGGCCGATTTCGCCATTTCGGAAGCACCCGCATTGGTCGTCATGATGAGAATGACGTTGCGGAAGTCGATCTTCTTGCCGTTATGGTCGGTCAGCGAGCCATGGTCCATCACCTGCAACAGGATGTTGTAGATGTCCGGATGGGCCTTCTCGATCTCGTCCAGCAACACCACGGAATGCGGATGCTGATCGACGCCATCGGTCAAGAGACCGCCCTGATCGAAGCCGACATAACCGGGAGGTGCACCGAGCAGACGCGAAACGGTATGGCGCTCCATATATTCCGACATGTCGAACCGCAGCATCTCGACACCGAGTGAGGCGGCGAGCTGCTTGGCCACTTCGGTCTTGCCCACGCCTGTCGGGCCGGAGAAGACATATGAGCCGATCGGCTTGTTCGGTTCGCGCAGACCGGCGCGTGCCAGCTTGATGGCGGTGGCCAGCGCCTCGATGGCGATGTCCTGACCATAAACGACCGAGCGCAGTTCCTTTTCGAGGTTGGCGAGAACCATCTCGTCATCCTTGGAAACGGTCTTCGGGGGAATGCGGGCCATCGTCGCGATGGTTGCTTCGATTTCCCGTTCCGTGATCAGCTTGCGGCGCTTGGACGCCGGCAGCAACATCTGCGCCGCACCGGTCTCGTCGATTACGTCGATCGCCTTGTCCGGCAGCTTACGGTCGGAAATGTAGCGGGCCGACAATTCGACCGCAGCCTTGATCGCTTCGTTGGAATATCTGAGGTGATGATAATCCTCGAAGTAAGGCTTCAGGCCTTTCATGATCGCGATAGCATCATCGATCGACGGCTCGTTGACGTCGATTTTCTGGAAGCGACGCACCAGCGCGCGGTCCTTCTCGAAGAACTGGCGATATTCCTTGTAGGTGGTTGAACCGATGCAGCGGATCGCGCCTGACGACAGCGCCGGCTTCAACAGGTTCGATGCATCCATTGCGCCGCCAGACGTCGCACCCGCACCGATGACGGTGTGGATTTCGTCGATAAACAGGACTGCGCCGGGATATTCCTCGAGCTCCTTGACGACCTGCTTCAGGCGTTCCTCAAAATCACCACGATAGCGGGTTCCGGCCAGAAGCGTGCCCATGTCGAGCGAGAAGATCGTGTCATTGGCCAGCGCTTCAGGCACCTTGCCTTCAACGATACGCTTGGCCAAACCTTCGGCGATCGCCGTCTTGCCCACGCCCGGATCGCCCACATACAGCGGGTTGTTCTTGGAGCGGCGGCAGAGGATCTGGATGGTGCGGTTGACTTCCTCATGACGGCCGATCAACGGGTCGATCTTGCCGTTTTTCGCCTTTTCATTGAGGTTGACGCAATAGGCCTTCAGCGCATCCTGCTGTTTCTTGGCGGATGAGCCTTCTTCCTCGGGATTGCTGCGTGCAGCCTTGGGGTCTGCTTCCGGCTCGTCTGCGCCACGCGGAGCGCGGGTCTGCGACGTGCCCGGACGCTTGCCGATGCCGTGGGAGATATAATTGACCGCATCGTAACGGGTCATTTCCTGCTCCTGCAGGAAATAGGCAGCGTGGCTTTCGCGCTCGGCGAAAATGGCCACAAGCACGTTCGCTCCGGTCACTTCCTCGCGGCCGGACGACTGAACATGAATGACAGCCCGCTGGATAACCCGCTGGAAGCCGGATGTGGGCTTGGAATCCTCGTCATAACCGGTCACGAGGTTGGTCAGTTCGTTGTCGACGTAATCGCTGACAGTCTTGCGAAGCGCATCGAGATCGACATTACAGGCGCCCATCACGGCAGCGGCATCCGCGTCGTCGATCAGCGCCAGAAGGAGATGTTCCAGCGTCGCATATTCGTGGTGACGCTCATTTGCAAAGGTCAGTGCCTGGTGCAGCGCCTTCTCGAGACTTGGGGAAAAAGTTGGCACGTTGCGATCCTCATTTCTTTTCCATGACGCATTGCAGCGGATGCTGGTGCTGTCGGGCGAAATCCATGACCTGGCTTACTTTCGTCTCTGCGACCTCATATGTAAACACCCCACATTCTCCTACGCCGTGCTGGTGCACGTGCAGCATGATGCGGGTCGCCGCTTCGCGATCCTTCTGGAAAAAACGCTCCAGAATATGAATGACGAACTCCATTGGAGTGTAATCGTCATTCAGTAAAAGAACACGGTACAAATTCGGTCTTTTCGTCTTTGGCTTGACGCGGGTTATAACGGACGTTCCGCGGTTCGTACCGCCGTCTTCCCCGTCGCCCTCGCCCTGCATGTAGATCGGCTCAGCGATCATCTTTCATCATTCTCCAAACCGTTCTCAAACCGGCAGTCATCACCAGGAGGGAGAACTTCGCCTCTACATATCTAGGTCGTTAAGATCGGATTTTAAGCCCCCTGTGAAACGGTGCAATCACTATTGCGTTTGCGAAGAGGCAAACCTTGGGAAAAACAGGGGGCTTGCGATAGCACTGCGGGAAAGCGCGGTGCTATCCGCCTTTCCTGACGTGGTTTGAGCCTTGACGCGAAGCGCCTGCAAGGGAATCGCGAGCAACAGCGGACCTAATCTCACGCCCGCGCCATCCGCCGTCATTCCTTGTTGTCGAGCATTTCGCGAACGGCGATCGCCAACTGTTTCAGCGAGAAGGGTTTTGGCAGGAAGCCGAACTTGGCATCCGCCGGAAGGTTTTTCGCAAACGCGTCCTCGGCATAACCAGAAACGAAGATGAATTTCAGGTCGGGATAGGATTTGCGCAATTCCCTCAGGAGTGAAGGACCGTCCATCTCGGGCATAACGACGTCCGACACGACGATATCGACCTTGCCTTCCAGCTCTTCCATCACCTCCAGCGCCTCGACACCCGAACCCGCCTCATGAACGGTGTAACCACGGGTTTCCAGCATGCGTTTGCCGCCGCGCCGCACTGCTTCCTCGTCCTCCACCAGAAGGACGACGGCGGAGTTGCCGGTCAGATCCAGCGGCTCTTCCTTCACCGGTTCGGGCAGAGCCACAGGGGCGAGTGCCGCTTCACCGGGCTGCTGGCCCGGAACGTGCACCACTTCCACCACGTGGCGCGGCAAATAGATGCGGAACGCAGTGCCTTTGCCCACTTCCGATTCGGGATAGATGTAACCGCCGGACTGCTTCACGATGCCATAGACCATCGACAGGCCGAGACCGGTGCCCTTGCCGACATCCTTGGTGGTGAAGAAAGGCTCGAAGATCTTGTCCATGATCTCCGGGGGAATGCCGGTTCCGTTATCGGCGACCTCCACCATAACCATGTCTTCCGCCGGGACTTCCGGCCGACCGAGCGCTGCGGCTTCATCCGCATCCACATTGCGCGTGCGGATGGTGATCTTGCCGCCATCGGGCATGGCATCGCGCGCGTTGACGCAAAGATTGATCAGCACCTGCTCAAATTGCGACAGGTCGGTCTTCACCGGCCAGAGATCGCGGCCGTAATCCACTTCCAACTTGACATTGGTGCCGGAAATCAACCGGTCTACCAGCATGCGCAGGTCGCCGATAACGTCGGTCAGGTTGAGGATCGCCGGGCGCATCGTCTGTTTGCGCGAGAAAGCGAGAAGCTGTCGCACCAGCACCGCCGCGCGGTTGGCGTTGCGCTTGATCTCCATCAGGTCGGCGAAGCTCGGGTCTGCGGGCCGGGCCTGCAACAGCAGATGGTCTGATGACAACAGGATCGCAGTCAGCACATTGTTGAAATCGTGGGCGATGCCGCCTGCCAGCGTGCCGACGGCGTTCATCTTCTGCGTCTGCGCCATCTGGGTTTCGAGCGCCTTCTGCTCCGTCACCTCGATCGCATAAACGATTGCAACCTCTTCGGGCGCCTCGTCGTCCTGATCGATGACGGCATTGACGTAGAAACGGAAATGGCGGCCCTCGTCGCTCGGATGGCGGGAATCGAACGGGGCGATATCGCCCTGCCGGTCTTTCGCCTCGGCCAGCGCCTGCTCAAGCCTGGGTTTCTCATTGTCGTGGATGATGGCTTCGAGGGCAACGCCGCGATCGATATCGTCACGCCCGACGACGCCGGAGAACAGCTTGAGGAATGGCGCGTTGATACGAAGAATGCGGCCTTCGCCGTCGAGCGAGGCAATGGCCATCGGCGTATTGTTGAAGAAACGCGTGAAGCGCATGGCGGACGAGGATTCCGTATCCTCCTGCCCTTTCGGACGCATCAGAACAATTGTCCGGCTTTCGCCGGGCGCGCCGTCCTTCGAGGTAACCTGATGCACGAGGCGGGCCGGCATGCTCTGGCCGTTGACCCGGCGCATGTCGAGATCGAGAATCTCGGTGCGCTTGGCTGAACCCTGCGGATGGACGGATTCGATCAGCGCCATACCCTCGCCGGCGACGATGTCCGACACAGTCATCGAACCGGGCGAAAATTGCGCGAGATCGATGCCGAGCCATTCGGACAGGGTGGCGTTCAGATAAACGATCTCACCCTTGCGACCTGCGGAAAAGAAACCGGCCGGCGCATGGTCGAGATAATCGATGGCGTTCTGCAATTCGCGGAAGAAGCGTTCCTGATCTTCCCGCTCAGGCGTGATGTCGGCGATCTGGAAGACGTGCAGCGCCTCGCCGCCCGCATCCTTCAGCACCCGACCTTTCAGCCGGTACCAGTGCGGCCCGCCGGAAGTGGCCTCCCCGAGCGGCTTGAGCAGACGGAACTCCTCGTAACCGTCACGCCCCTCCCGCAAAACATTGATGAGGCGATAGAGCGCCTCGGTCGATTCCCGGCTGCGCGAGAGCAGCGTCTCCAGGCTCTGGATATCGCTCGCCTTCGTGGTGCCGCTCATCCGGCAATAGGTGGCGTTGGCGTAGACCATATGCCCCTTGGCATCGGTAATCAGTGTGCCGTCCGGGTGTGCCGACAGGAAACGGCGGGCCAGCCCGTCCGATTGCGACTGCGGCATGACCTCGATGAAACCGATGATCGACGACACCAGAAAAAAGATACCCATCATCGCCAGCACGCCGAGAATGCCGAGCACGATTTCGTTTTCCAGCGAATCCTTGAAATAGACGAAAGCAGCAGCGGCAGCGATGAGCACCAGCGCCAGCAGCAGAATCCGCAAAACCGTGCCGGAACGGGCACGCCTGTCCACCAGCGGAAGGTCGTTGTCGCTTGTCTCGCGCACCCGTGTCATCTTGGCCTCGCAGTCCTGCAGGTCGTCATTCGGTCAGCCCTATTTCCTCAACGGAATCGGGCAGTAGAATTTCTTGTAGCAACTCGCTTGACCGTCAAAAAGCTCCGCTGCACCACAAAGGCTTAAAATCGCACAGAGAAACGGCCCTAAAGAGGCGCAAATGCCTCAGAAGCCTATTTTGCGGCTGCAGGTCAGCGCTTTAACCTGGCATTGAATGCGCGGCGCGGAGCAGACGATATTGCCATCCGCAACCGTGCAAACCGAGCATCCATCCGTGAAATCGATACAGGATGGATTGTCTCTTACGAACTCAATCATGTTCGCAGGATTTTCGGACGCCTTGTCATCCGCCGTCGCGGCCTGAGCGGGAAAAACAAATCCCGGCAATCCAAATAAAACACCAAAAATGAAAACTCTTACCGGAAACCCGTCAACCAGCAATTTCGCAAGCATTTACAATCGCTCCTTCGAAGAGAGAATTGCAACCTTCATTGCTCCCCGGCATTGAAGGGAAAGATATGGCGCTTTGGAGGCGCACGGCCGGCTGACGAGACGATCCTATGAAGCGATCCTGGGGACGAAATGAATAAACCTTGTATCACGCTTTAAAAAATCGTCTTTTCCTGCTTGACGTTCACATTATAAGAACCACGGCAATATTAATTGCACGAAAAAATCTGAAGGGATGATCTCCATGATGGAAGATTTTATCGGCACCTATGGAAACAATCTCATCGTCGCCGTCGTCGGTGTCGGTCTCGCCCTGCTTGTTCTGGCAATTGTTCTCTGGATACTGCGCAGGCGCGGCGGGGCGGCCCCGTTTATCCGTGGCGGTCGCAACCGGCAGCCGCGCTTGCAGGTTCTCGATGCGACGGCGGTGGACGCCCGGCGCCGTCTGGTGCTGGTGCGCCGCGACAATGTCGAGCATCTTGTCATGATTGGAGGTCCAACCGATATCGTCATCGAGAGTGGTATCGGCGCGATCCCAATCGTCAGGGAAGTGCGCGAACCGCAGGAAGCGGAACTCAAGGCGCTGCCGCGTCAGGACAGCGAACCTAAAAGGGCTGAACCGCCGATCCCTCGCGAAAGCCGCCCAGCTTTGCCACAGCAGCCAATCGCAGCGGCATCTCCAGCCTCCTTGCCGGAAGAACCCGTAAAGCAGCCGCAGCGGCCGGAACCGCCTGCCCCGGCTGCTCGTGCAGCACCCACCCCTGCACCGGCCGCATCGCTGCCACCACGTCCGTCTACGCCGCCGCAACCCGTATCCACGCCCACGACGGCACGCGAGCCCGTTGCACCGATAAGACCAGCCGCTCCGGAAAGGGATATTACCCGTCCTGCGCCACCACCGGCATCGGTCATTGCGGCACCGGCCGCCGCTGTTCTGCCTCTCGCCGCCGCATCACTCGACATGCCCGCCGAGCGACCGGAACAGCGTCGCCCTGATCCCTTCGCGCCGGCTCCTCTACCCTCGGCGCCGCCCGCACCGCCTGTCCAGGCAACGGTTCCTGAAGAACGGCCGACGGTCGTTGCGCCGCCGGTTTTTGCCGCGCGCGAACCGGTCATCGACCAAACGAATGCCGCAGATTTTCTGGATGCCGCGCGCGAGCGCGTTCTACCCGGCCTGAAACCAGGGCAAGATGCGCCTGCGCCCTTTGCGCCAAAGCCCGAAAATCCGCCCGTCGTCTCCGCTAATGCCGAGCCGAAATTTTCCGATGACCTTGCCAGCGATTTCGAAAGCTTTCTTGAGGCGGAGATCGCCAAGAGCAAGGATGCGGATAGCGAACAGGCAGTCGCCGCTGCTGCGGAAAAGCCAAAAACCGAACCCGTCTCGCCGCCTGTTACCGGTGCAACGCCGGATGGCGACATGCAGAAGGAAATGGCGCGTATTTTCGGCGAACTTTCCGTTACCCGCGACCGCTGACAGGTTCACATCTGTCGGCAGACAGACATTCAAAACAAAAAAAGGGCGCGGAAACAAATCCGTGCCCTTTGTCATTTTGGTTTTGTTCATTGGCCGGCTCGCCGAAGCGCCCGGAACAACGCTGGCTTTATTCGTCGCGGTAGACTTTTTCACGACGCTCGTGACGTTCCTGCGCCTCGATGGACAGGGTCGCTATCGGTCGTGCGTCGAGGCGCTTGAGGCCAATAGGCTCACCCGTTTCTTCACAGTAACCGTAAGTGCCGTCATCAATCCGCTGAAGGGCAGAGTCGATCTTGGAGATCAACTTGCGCTGGCGGTCACGGGCGCGAAGTTCGATCGCCCGGTCAGTTTCCGAAGATGCCCGATCGGCTAGGTCGGGATGGTTGGCGCTTTCTTCGGCGAGATGTCCGAGGGTCTCGCGCGCTTCTCTCAGGATGTCGTTTCTCCAGGCCACCAGCTTCGCGCGGAAGTAGGCACGCTGGTTTGCATTCATGAACTCGTCGTCTTCCGAGAGCACATATTTGCTAAGATCGATCTTCTCACTCAACGCGATTCTCCTCGAAGAACATCTCAATGCGGCGGTGTATACTCCAATGATATAGGCTGATTCAAGTCTACAGATCAGTTTTCAGGCATTTTTAAAACTGACACAAAAATCATCTAAATGACTAATTTTTATCCTTTATTCGTATTCAAGCGATCTCTTCTTAAATCACTTAAACGCGACTTACCAACAGGAAAGAGGACTTGCGGTCATGCAACCCTATCCTGTAGCATTCCTCCATTGCCTCCCAATCGAACGTCGGTCCCCGCCCTTGACAGCATCTTCTCCGAGCCGAGTGTATCTTTTGCGCCACGCCAAGGCCGCCTGGGCGGCACCGGGAGAACGCGATTTCGACCGGGGATTGAACGAGGCCGGTTTTGCCGAGGCGGAGATCATCGCCGACCTTGCCGCAGACCGGCGCTACCGCCCGGACGTGCTCTTGTCTTCCACGGCCACGCGCTGCCGGCAGACCACGCAGGCCTGGCAGCGGGCCTTCAACGAGGGCATCGACATCGTCTATATCGACGAAATGTACAATGCGCGCAGCGAAACCTATCTTTCTCTCATCGCCGCGCAAACGGACGCACAGTCCGTGATGCTGGTCGGGCACAACCCCACAATGGAGGCGACGCTGGAGGCGATGATTGGCGAGGACCTGCTGCATGCCGCCCTGCCCTCCGGTTTTCCGACATCCGGTCTTGCGGTTCTCGATCACGACGACAGTGCCGGGAATGGTAAAAATCGCTGGCGGCTGGTCGATTTTCTCTCGCCCGGCAAATAGCCGCAGCAGCGTGTGACCAATGCGTTGCCGACGCCGGACTCGTTGAAAATCCATTGGCGCGCTTCTTTTTTGGGCAACCGCCCCTTCCTATATTGCAGCTGTGACCGTGAAAAATAGCTGGGAAACTGCCATTGCCGCCTTCTCTTACGTCCCTGACAGACAGTGCGCTCATCGCATTCGACAATCTGGCCGACCGTGCGAGCACCCTTACAAATCCGACATTGCGGCTTGGCGTCACCGGTCTTTCGCGGGCGGGCAAGACGGTTTTCATCTCCTCGCTCGTCCACAATCTTCTGAATGGCGGTCGTCTGCCGCTGTTTGAGGCCATGCGTTCCGGGCGCGTCTCGAATGTGCGTCTGGAGCCGCAACCGGACGATGCCATTCCCCGGTTTCAGTATGAGGATCATATTCAGGCTCTGGTACGCGACAGGCTCTGGCCGGATTCGACACGGGCAATCTCTGAACTGCGGATCACGCTCGACTACCAGAGCGCAAGCGGTTGGGGCCGTTGGTTTTCCGCGGGCAAGCTCTCCATCGATATCGTCGATTATCCCGGCGAATGGCTGCTCGACCTGCCGCTGCTTTCGCAGGACTACAAGAGCTTCAGCGACAGTACCGTCGCGCTGGCGCAAAATGGCATCCGCGCCGAACTCGCGCAGGAATGGTTGGCAATAGCCTCCTCGCTCGACATCAATGCGCCCGCCGACGAGATGACGGCGCGACGCCTCGCGGAAAGCTTCGCCGCCTATCTGAAGGCCTGCAAATCCGATGAGCGGTCGCTCTCCACCTTGCCGCCGGGCCGTCTGCTGATGCCGGGGGATCTCGAAGGATCACCGGCGCTGACCTTTGCGCCCCTGCCGGGCCTGACAGACGACAAGGCACCAAAGGGGTCGCTGCGCGCCATGATGGAGCGGCGCTACGACGCCTACAAGGCAATCGTGGTGAAACCCTTCTTCCGCGAACATTTCGCCCGCCTCGACCGGCAGATCGTGCTGATCGACACTCTTCAGGCGGTCAATCGCGGCCCCGAGGCGGTGCAGGATCTGGAACGGGCGCTGGGCGATGTTCTCGCCTGTTTCCGCCCTGGCACCAACAGTCTTTTGTCATCACTGCTGGGCCGGCGTATCGACAAGGTGTTGATTGCCGCTACCAAGGCCGACCACCTGCATCATGAAAGCCACGACCGGCTGGAACGGCTAACCCGCCGTCTGGTGGACCGCGCCATTACCACCATCGGCATGAATGGCGCCGGCATCGAGGTCATGGCGCTGGCTTCCGTGCGCGCTACGCGGGAAGCAAGCGTGAGACAGGACGGTCACGAGCTTCCGGTCATCGTCGGCACGCCGATGGCGGGTGAAACCATCAACGGCGAGATATTTGACGGCAACCGTAAGACGGCGATCTTTCCCGGCGACCTGCCCGAAGACCCGGAGCCGTTTTTCCGCAGCATCGACAGGGATGGCGACAAGGCGACGTTGCCGGACGTCAATGTCGTGCGTTTCCGCCCGCCCAATATCGATGAACCGGGCAGCGGCGGCATCCGGCTTTCCGTTCCCCACATAAGGCTCGACCGCGCCATGCAGTTCCTGTTTGGAGACAAGCTCGCATGAAGGCTCCCACACCAAACGATCCGCAGGCACGCCGCCCGGCGGCTTTCACGCTCGAAACCGAAGAAACGGCACGGCCAACCGTCGCGCAAAAACGCGCACCGCGCAGCTTCGACACCGAGATTTCCCTCACGCCCGATGAGGATGATCCATTTTTAGCACCTGAAGAGACGGATGCCGCCGCATTGCCGGTGGCCGTGCCAAAGAAAGGCCGCTTCTCCTTCGGCAAGCTCGCGCTTGGTGCACTCGGCGTGCTGTTCTCGCTGGCCTTCGGGCTCTGGGCGGATCAGCTTATCCGCAATCTCTTTTCCCGCTCCGACTGGCTGGGTTACACGGCGAGCATTGCGCTCCTTGTTGCGCTTTTTGCCGTCCTCGTTCTGGTCGGACGAGAAGTGTTCGGCATCATGAGGCTCAACGCCGTTCAATCGCTGAAAGCCGATGCGGAGACAGCCAGCCTCGACAAGAGCTCGAAACCCGCCCGCGCCATCGTTACCCGCCTCAATGCAGTTCTCTCCCACCGCGCGGAAACTGCCAAGGGGCGCGCCGCACTCAAGGACACCGAAAACGACGTGATCGACGGGCCGCATCTGATCGAGCTTGCCGAACGCGAATTGCTGGTGCCGCTCGACCGGCAGGCTCGCGCGCTGATCCTCAACTCCTCCAAACGCGTCTCCGTCGTTACCGCCGTCAGCCCACGCGCCGTGGTCGATCTCGCCTATGTGCTGTTCGAGGTGACAAGGCTGGTGCGCGCCATGGCGGAACTTTACGGCGGCCGGCCGGGCACGCTCGGCATGCTGAGGCTTTTGCGTGACGTCGTCGCTCATCTCGCGGTCACAGGTTCGATCGCCGTCGGTGATGGGCTTGCCCAGCAGGTTCTCGGTCACGGGCTTGCCTCAAAACTCTCTGCACGCCTGGGTGAAGGTGTCATCAACGGTCTGATGACGGCGCGAATCGGCATTGCGGCGATGGATCTGTGCCGCCCGCTACCCTTCAAGGCGGTAAAGCGACCCGGCATAGGTGATTTCATGTCTGACCTCACGCCCGATCTTGGTGGCGGAAAAACCGGTCAAAAAGCCTGATCAGCCGGACTTGTACGGCTCAAAAGGTTACGGACAAAGCTGTAAATAAAGCCGAAATAAACCAAGCATTAACCATTCCGCCGGTAGATTGCCGATTATCGAACAGGCTTCTTCGCCGGGGAAAGTATCATGTATTCGCGCTTCTTTTCGCTTGTGGGCGGACTTGCCGCCATATTGTCCGTCAGCGGCAGCTTCGGCCTGTCTGACGTCCATGCCGCATCGCGCGATCGCGACGACGTGTTTTTCCGTTCCGTTGCGGGAAGCTGGAAAGGTCCGGGCGAAATCGTCGCCGGCAAGTACAAGGGTACCAAGTTCACCTGCGACCTGACGGGCGAACCGCTCGACGACAAGCAGACGGGCATCAAGCTCGCCGGCACCTGCCGCGTCGGCGTCTTCAGCCAGCCCATGTCCGCGGTCATCAGCCAAAAGGGCGGCTCTTACGAGGGCAAGTTCCTAGACGGCGCCGAAGGCAAGGGACTGGACATCATTTCCGGGCAGGTCAGCGGCGACAAGGTCGTTGTGGGCATCAATCGCGCCAAGCTCAACGGTGCCATGGTCGCCCGCGTCTCGAACGATAATTCGATGAACATCACCATTTCCGTCAAGGTCGCCGACCAGATGATCCCGGTTATCGGCGTCACACTCGCGCGCGACATCGACCAGATCGCCGTCGGTTCGATCAAGCCGTAAAACCCGCGACTTCTTCAGCCATCGCCAAGCGGGAGTGTCCACCACTCCCGTTTTTCGTTTGCGCTGATGATGCCGGTTTTATCCGCCTGCCGCAGCCATTCCCGCACGGGCTTGCCCCGGACATCGAGATCGGGTGCGATATCGGCTAGCGGCATCAGCACGAAGGCACGCTCCGTCATGCGCGGATGCGGCACTTCAATGCTTTCCGTAACGACAACATCATTACCATAGGTCAGCACGTCGATATCGATGGTGCGTGGCCCCCAGCGCTCCGTTCTGACCCGTTTCATGCCCTTTTCGATATCGAGGCACAATTGCAGCAGTGCGGGTGCTGAAAGCGAGGTTTCGACCAGCGCACAGCAATTGAAAAAATCCGCCTGGTCCGTCTTACCCCAGGGCGGCGTGCGATAAAGCCCGGAGACAGACAGCACCCGGCAATCGCCGTGTGCATCCAGTTCGCGCAAGGCTCTGGCCATTGCAGCGGCGGGGTCACCGATATTCCCGCCAAGGCCTAGTGCGGCAACTGTCATCCTGTCAGGCACGGTGTTCAACACTCACCTGCGCATAGTCGAGAATGCCGGGAACCGGCGCAGAGGGCTTGCGAACCGTGATACGCAGCCAGACAATCTGCGGATAACGCGCGCGCAGGGCCTTGGCGATATCGTTCGCGAGGGCCTCGATCAGGTAACGGCGCTGGCCGACGACGATCTTTTCGATAACGGCGAAGGCGACGCCATAATCGACGGTATTTTCGATATCGTCGGTCTCGAGCGCGTTACCCGCTTCAACCTCCATCTCGGCATCGACGAAAAAGCGCTGGCCCAGCACCTCCTCCTGCTCGAGAAGGCCATGACGGGCGAAAAAGGAACAGTTTTTCAGAATAATGGTGTAGCGGCTCATCGCATCGCCTCCATGGCGGGGTTATACCGGAATAGCCGGCCTCTTTTAAGGCATGCGGCACTCCGGCATCTATTGATCTATGCATCGGGCCTTGCCGACGCTTTGGCAAGAACCGCGTCGGCAATTGCCAGCGCATCGCGTGTTACGGCGACATTGTGCACGCGAAAAATCGCGGCACCCGCCAGCCTGAGGATCACTGTCGTCGCTGCTGTTCCGATATCGCGTTCGTGGGCCGCATCCCTGCCCGTCAGCGACCCGATGAACCGCTTGCGCGACGTCCCGGCCAGAACAGGCAGGTCAAACGCGGCAAGTTCGCCAAAGCGCGCCATCAGCTCGACATTTTCACGCTCGTCCTTGGCAAAACCGAAACCGGGATCGAGCACGATGGCGTCGCGGGCGATTCCCGCAGCTTCCGCCATCTCAAGCGAACGATTGAGGAATTCGAACTGATCCTCGATAACATCGGCGCGCTTCTGCCTGTCGCGCCCGGTATGCATGATGCAGACGCCCGCGCGCGCGGCGGCAACCACGCCCGCCATGTTCCCGTCCTTCTGCAGGCCGAAAACATCGTTGACGATATGGGCGCCCGCCTCGATCGCCAGCCTTGCTGTGGATGCGCGGTAGGTGTCGACGGAAATCAGAACATCAGTCTCGCGACGGAGCCGTTCGATAACCGGCAGCACGCGATCCTGTTCCTCACCCTCGGTCACCTCGGCCGCGCCAGGGCGGGTGGATTCGCCGCCGATATCAATGATATCCGCCCCCTCCTCAACACATGTCAGAGCATGGGAAAAAGCCGCATCAACGGCAAGATAACGGCCGCCATCCGAAAAGGAATCGGGCGTCGCATTGACGATGGCCATAATACGGCCACGTCCATCAAGTTTCAGGGAGCGACCATGGGCCGCTTGCCACACATTGCTGCCGGCTGTTATCACGTAACACGCGCCTTTCGGGAATAACGGAGTGTTATGCCAATTCTTATAAGTTCCGCTCCGCCTATGCAGCAAACGTTTTTCAAGTTCAACCGGAAGGCCGGGTTATGACCATATCTTCACGTGCTCTTTGCGCCGTTTTCGCTGGCGCATTAGCCCTTTCCATGCCCGGATCGGCCTTTTCCGAAACCATCGTCAGCAAGACCTATTCCTATTTTTCGATCAGCGGTAAAACCGCCGCTGACCTCGACAAGCAGCTTTCCAAGCATGGCCCGCTGACGCGCAACACCGGCGCACGCCATCCCGGAGCCACCGAGATCAAATTCGGCGGCGAACTCACCTATGTCGAGAAAAACGGCATGTGCAGCGTTGGAAGCACCAAGGTGTTGCTGAACACCCGTATTCTCCTGCCGCAATGGAAAAACCGCCGCCGCACCACGGCGGAACTGGCCTTCATCTGGGATACGTTGCTTGCAGATATCAAGCGCCACGAGGAACGGCACGCGGAAATCGCCCGCACCCATGCCCGCTCGCTCGAAAGGCAACTGACGGCGCTTCGTCCGCAAAAAGACTGTGAAACGCTACAGGCAATGGTCGGCAAGATCACCCAGACCGTCATGGACGAGCACGACAAGGATCAGTTGAGGTTCGATATCGTGGAATCCAAAAACTTCGACGAGCGCATGACCCGGCTTTTGAAGAACCGGATCGAACAGGGCCAGAACCGGCGCTGAGCCGCCTTTCCGCCCATACTCCCCTGGACGCGAAACGCAACGCTAACATGACGTTACGTCATGTTCGATATCACCCGTGACTTCTCGTCATGGTGCGGTCAACGAGACTCATTGTAGCTTGTTCACATGGTTTTTAACGGTGGTGATCCGCAGGGGTCCGGCGTTCGAAACCACCTCCGGTTCTCCCGGTGCGCACTTGAGGCTCGCAGGTGTTTCCTCCCTCGCTTGCATGCTGCGTACCCGCCTCGCCCCGCTCCCCGCTAACAGGTGAGCGGGGCTTTTTCTGTGCCGTATAATTCGGCTTGCCGTCAGCCCTGACGTTCGGGAACGTGAACGACTAGGCCGTCAAGCTCGTCCTTCATCTTGATCTGACAGGAAAGACGCGAGGTAGGGCGTACTTCGAAGGCGAAGTCCAGCATGTCCTCTTCCATCGGCTCGGGTCCGCCGACACGTTCCGCCCATGCGTCATCCACATAGACATGACAGGTCGCACAGGCACAGGCGCCGCCGCATTCCGCATCGATGCCGGGTATGGAGTTGCGCACGGCATTCTCCATGACGGTGGAACCGTTGCTTACGTCGAGTTCATGGGGCGTGCCGTCAAAGGCAACAATGGTCAGTTTTGTCATGCCGGAGATCCAAAATGGTGTCTAAGAACTGTTCTAAACAAACACATAGAAAGGCCGGTTCGCCTTGGCAACCCGCTTCTCGCAGGCGCCAAGCGCAACCGGCCCTGTAAAACAGACTGGATTCGCCTTAGCGGCAGAGCTTGAGGATGAAATTTTCCGCTTCGACAATCGCTGCCGCAAGTCTGGCTACGGCCGCGCTATCGTTGCCCTTGTCCTCCACTGCCGCCGCCGCCGTGGAAACGGTGGAGGCACCAACCGCCTGCGCGGCCCCCTTCAGACGATGGGCAGTTGCCTTGACGGTCTTGTCGTCAGCGCCGGCCATTTCATGCAGAGCAGCACGGGCGTTACGGCTGAAGAGTTGCAGCACCTCGATTTCAAGTTCCTTGTCGCCCATCGTCTGGCGCGCGAGATGTTCGAAATCGATTGGTCTTGTCGCGGCGGCCGGCGCACCACCAAAATTATCCGGAGCTTCGAAAGCAATACTGACGGCTGCCATATCTGAAATTCCTTTGTCTCGCCGTTTCCTGTTTCGTGTCACATCTGTGTCGTATTTACGCATTGAAGCCGGTGCTATCAGCTTAAATTACGGCGTGACGCGGGCGAAAATCTTCTGCTATGGTTAATTTATGCTAAACTTATGCGAAACAAGGCGTTCAGCGTGAAACTCAGGTTTAAAAACTGTTAAAAAGCCGACACTTCGCTGCTGCGGCAAACCCGCATTAATTGTTTCGAACACCTAAATGTGTCACTACGGTACTGCCGTTCCGACGAGGCTTATGCTCAAGCTTTGTTATTCCGGCACAGTGATGTAATTTCGCCCGAAAGCTGGACCACCAGCAATTCGGGATTGGTAATGGCGGAATTGTTCTCTTTAACGGGATAATGTTCCGCTGGCATGATGGCGGCAGTCCATTTGCGGGTCGCAGATGGTCAAACGGCATGAAGCCGGGCGTATGTGTAACGAGGCGTAACCGCATGGCGAATAACAAGATCAGCGACTCTGTCGACGAGACTGCATTTCAGGCGTTGGAAGACGCCCTGCAGCTTGGTGCTTTCGAAGACAAGCCGGAATCGCGGAAGACGACAGCGCCAAAGCAGCCGGAGGCCAGATTGAAGGAAGCAAGCAGACAGCCCCCTGCTCCCGAGGCCGCGCGCGCGCCTGCCGAACAGGCGCCCAGATCCCCCAATCTGGAAGCTGCCAACGACGGCTCCAAGCGCAGCCCGGCCATGATCCTGAAATCGCTCGAAGGCGGCTCCATCGGCGGCGCGCTCAGAAACGCGACGATCATGTCGGTGATCTGGGCGCTCGGCGGCCTCGGCATCGCGCATCTTATCTACGGCAGTGCACTCTGGAACATCGGCTCGGTTGCCGATCTCGCCGCAATACCTGGGCTGATGGCGATCGTCGTCGGCATCGTCGTTCCGATCATGCTGTTCTTCGCCTTCGCGATCATGATGGCGCGTGCCCGCGATCTGCGCAACGCTGCCCGGTCGATGGCAGAAGTCGCCCTTCGTCTTGCCGAACCCGAAACTGTCGCCTCCGACCGGATCATGTCCGTCGGCCAGGCGGTTCGCCGAGAAGTCTCGGCCATGAACGACGGCATCGAGCGCACCATTGCCCGCGCGACCGAACTCGAAACGCTCGTCCATTCTGAAGTCAACGCGCTTGAGCGCAGCTATGCAGACAATGAACTGCGCGTGCGCAGCCTCGTGCAGGAACTGAGCGCCGAGCGTGACGCTATCGTCAACCATGCGGAGCGCATCCGCTCCTCCATTGTAGGCGCGCAAGAACAGATCAAGGAAGAGCTTTCCATCGTCGGCGAAGAGCTTTCGATGCGGCTTTCCACGACCGGTGAGGCCTTCGCCTCGATGATCGACACACGCTCGGCCGCGCTGCTCGAAAAATCGCGCGCCTCGACCGAGGCGATGGGCAGCCTGATTGCCGCCAAGACCGAAAACCTGCTTCAGGCACTGAATTCCTCGGGCGCAACGCTATCGAGCGAATTCGACATGCGTCTGCACAACCTCACCTCGACGCTGGACGAGCGCGGCGAAGTGCTGCTGGAACGCTTCGCGATCCACGCCTCGACGCTGGACAGCGGCGCGGAAAGCCTCAACAGCGCACTCGAGGAACGCACCCGCCAGCTCAACGAGACCCTTTCCACCCGCACGCTCGAACTCAACCGCAATATCGATCGCGGCCAGCAGATCATCGGCGGTTCGCTGGATAACGTGCTCGACAAGCTGTCCACGACGCTTGAAGAAAAAGGCCTGTCTTTCCGCCAGAGCCTGCAAAGCACGGCTGATGACGCGATCATGGATCTCGATCTTCGCTCGGGCCTCTATGAAGAACGCCTGCAGGCGACGGTCGGCCAGGTCAACTCCGCCTTCGACGAACATGTGGCGGATTTCGCCAGTGCCTTCGACCAGCGCGCCGGCAGCCTCGACAGTAAGCTGATGGAGAGCCTCGCCCGGATCAACGAAACCGTTGCTGGCGGCTCCGAAGCCCTCGACACCATGCTGACCAGCGGACTTGAGCGCATCGGCAACACCATGACCGACCAGTCGCTTGCTCTTGCAACCGCACTGGGCACCGGCCAGGAAATGCTCGAAAGCGCGCTTGAGACCCGTACCCGCGCGTTCAGCGACGCAATCGGCCAGCGCACCGCTGAAATCACCGATGCCTTCGCCAATTCGCACGAGAAGATCGACGGCGTGCTGGCGGAGCGCAGCAATGCCCTGTTTGGCGCGCTTTCGGCAAGCCAGGACCGTTTCGACGAGGCGCTCGCCAGCCGTTCGCTGGCCATTACCGGCTCGGTCTCCGGCACGGCGGAACGTCTAGCCGCGATGCTTGAGGAGCGTGCAGCCGCAATCAACAGCGTCGTTGCCGATGTCGAGCGCCGTCTTTCGGAAACGCTCGAAACCCGCGCCGCCGCCATCACCGGCACCGTTTCCGGCATTGAGGACCGCATTTCCGATACGCTGGAAAGCCGCACGGCTGCCCTGCACGACGTCGTATCCGGTGCGGAAAACCGTATTGCCGAGACGCTGGATGGCCGCACGGCCGCTCTTTCCAGCGCCATTTCCGGCGTCGAGGAACGCATCGCCGACACGATGGACAGCCGCACGCTGTCGCTCGACATGACCTTCGCCAATGTCGAGGAGAGGCTGTCGGAAACGCTCGACAACCGTACCTCCGCTCTGTCCGGCATTGTGGCAAGTGCCGAAGAGAGGATTGCGGGCGCACTCGACAGCCGCACGTCCACCTTCGGCGACGTGGTTGCCGGTGCCGAGAGCCGTATCGCGGAAACGCTTGATGGTCGCACGGCAGCACTCAACGCCGTCGTTTCGGGGGCTGAAGAACGCATTGCGGATGCACTCGACAGCCGCACCATGGCACTCGACATGGCGTTTTCCGGCGCCGAGGAAAAAATTACCGAAGCACTCGATACCCGCACCGCCGTCCTTGGCGAATTGGTGGCCGGTGCAGAGACCCGTATCGCAGAAACGCTTGATGGCCGCACGGCGGCGCTTAACGCCGTCGTCTCCGGCGTTGAAGAACGCATTGCAGATGCACTCGACAGCCGCACCATGGCATTTGACATGGCGTTTTCCGGCGCCGAGGAAAAAATTACCGAAGCGCTCGATACCCGCACCGCCGTTCTTGGCGAATTGGTGGCCGGTGCCGAGACCCGCATTGCCAGCGCACTCGACAGCCGCACGGCTTCGCTCAAAAACGTCGTATCCGGCGCGGAAGAGCGGATCACGGACGTGCTCGACAGCCGCACCATGGCGCTCGACCTGAGCTTCTCCGGTGTCGAGGAAAAGATCGCCGACATCCTCGACGGACGCACTGCTGCGCTTCACTCGGCGGTTTCCGGGGTCGAAGATCGTATTGCCGATGCCCTGGACAGCCGCACTGCCACCCTTTCCGGCATTGTCTCCAGTGCGGAAGAACGCATCGCGGACGCTCTCGACAGCCGCACCATGGCGCTCGACATGACGATTTCTGGCGTTGAGGAGCGTATCTCCGAGGCGATGGATGCCAGAACCGCATCACTGTCGCTCGCGGCCGCAGGCGTCGGCCAGCGACTGGAATCGACGGCTTTCACGCTTGAAAACGCACTCGCCAGCGGCCACGAGCGGCTGGAGACCATGCTCGGTTCGCAGGCCGAACGCATTGCCGGCTCGCTTGAGCGCAATAGCGGCCTGATCGAGCAGAGCGTCTCCGGCGCGGCCAGCCGCATCGAAAGCGTCGTGGAAGACGGCAGCAGCCGTTTTGCGCAGACGGTGGAAGAAGGCGTCTCCCGCCTCGAAAACAACCTCTCGCAATCGCATGAAGACATCCGTACCGCGCTCGAGCAGCGCCAGGCGGATATCGCCGCGACGTTGAGCTCAGCCACGACCCAGATGGGCGACATGCTCTCCGAGCAGGCGATGATGATCGGCACCACCGTTGCATCCAGCGCCAGCATGCTCGAACTCTCGCTCGAAACCCAGCAGGAGACGTTACAGAAGGCCATAGACGGCAGTGCAGCCACGCTGGAACAGCGTCTTCGCAACAGCGCCGGTGATATTGCCGTCAAGATCGGTGAGGCCGCCCGCGAAATTGGCGGTGCGACCGATGCTCTCTCCTCGCGGATCGAAACCTCGATCGGAAGCGTCACGGGCAGGCTCGACGAGACCGGCACCCGCATCGAGACCTCGCTCGGAGCGCTGCAGGAGCGTGTGTCGAGCGATCTCGGCAACGTCAACACGTCGATCGAGGATGCCGGACGTCGCTTTGCCGACGCGCTGGAAGACAAGACAGCCGCCTTCGCCCGCACCAGCGACGATGCTGCTCAACGTATCACCGGCATTCTGGACGAGCAGACGATACGGGTTGCCGACACCTTCGAAAGCCGCACCAGCCGTCTGGCGGAAACCTTCGATGCCGGTTCGGCCCGCATCGATGAACGCCTCGGCACCATGGACCGCGCGCTGACGATCGGCCTCGAAAACGTCAACCGAACCATCGAAGGCAAGGCGAGCGAGCTCGCGGTCGGCCTGCGTGGCGCAGTCATTTCCGCCACCCAGAGTATCGACGAAGAAGCCGTTCGTTCCACTGCCCTGCTTGCGAAAACCGGCTCGGAATTCGCCGAACAGGTGCAGGCGCAGAACGACGCCTTCACCAAGGCGATCGAAGAACGCTCCGGCGAGATCGTCAATCGCATCTCGGATGCACAGACGCGCCTGTCCGGCCAGGCGGCAGCCGTCGCCCAGACCTTCTCCGAGGCGGGCAACATCATCGTCAACAAGGTTGCCGAGGCCGAAGCGGTCGTGCGCTCGCAGGTGGGCGTCATTTCCGAGACCCTGACCGGTGTCGAATCCGCTCTCGATGCGCGCGGCGAATCCATCCGCTCGGCGCTGGACAACCGCACTCGCGAACTCAACTCGATGCTGGCCAGCCGTTCTGCTGAACTGTCGCGTCTGATCGAAGAGAAGGCAAAGCCTGTCGTCGACGAATACGCCACCATCGGTCGCGAAGCCGCCGAAAAGATCGTCTCCGCCGCCCAGCAGAGCGCCGAACTTCTGTCGCAGAGCAACAGCGGCATGGTCGGCATGGTGGAACAGGCGATCAGCGATTATGCCAATGCCGGAAGCGAGGCAGCAAGCAAGCTTGTCGCGGCAACCCGCCAGAGCACGGACATGCTGTCGCAGACGCATACGGCCATGGCCGACGCCGTCGAAGAAGGTATCGACAAATACACCCGCACGGGAAGCGATGTGGCAAACAAGCTTGTCGCCGCCACGCGCCAGAGCACGGATATGCTGTCGCAGACCCATAACAGCATGGCCGAAATCGTCGAAAAGTCGGCAAACAACTTCAACTCTGCGGTTGAGCGCGCCGCGCAGGAATTCGGCACGGCCGACGAAGCGTTGAACGCATCGGCCACCCGTTTCTCCGAATCCGCCTCGCAGGCCGCCGACATGGTGTCCAGCTCCAGCCGTCTGCTGGAAGGAAAGATTGATCGTCTGTCGAATATTTCTGGCCAGACACTGGCGCAGGTTGCCGGCATCGTCGGACGTTTCGAGGAACATTCAAAGGTTCTGAGCCAGGCGTCCGAACTGCTCAATGCCGCGCAGTCTAGCCTTGTCGGTACGCTGGAAGAGCGTCAGGATGCACTTCGCAGCCTGTCTGTCGGACTAGTCAAGCGTTCCGAGGAAATCGAAACCGCCATGCGCGGCGTCGTCAGCGTGGTGGAAACCACGCTCAACGAGGCCGAGGAGCGTTCGCAGAACGTCGCCGGCAACCTGCGTGACAATCTGCAAGCATCCTTCTCCGATATCGGCCGTTCGCTCGACGAGACGGAACAGCGCGCCCGCTCGGCAGCACAGACCATGCGGGGCGCCCTGCTCGCCGCTGGTCAGGATGCCAGCCGTTCGATCGAGAGCACGCTTTCCGACGCGCAGAAATATTCCGACGAGCTGGTCAACCGCCTGCGTGGCGGTGTCGAATCCTCGCTTTCGGAAGTCGACAACCTGCTCGGCAGTGCCTCGGAAAAATCGAATGCCGCCGCCGCCAACCTCAAGGAAACGTTGCGTCAGGCAGTTGAGGAAGCTGTCAGCCGTTTTGCCGGCGCGACGGACGAAATCCGCCGCTCCAGCCACGATATCCGCCGCGAGCTGGATGCGACCCGTGCCGAACTGAAGCGTGGCGCGTTCGACCTGCCGGAAGAGGCCAAGGAAAGCGCCGCAGCGATGCGCCGCGCCGTTTCCGAGCAGATCAAGGCCCTGCAGGATATTTCCCAGCTTGTCGGTCGCTCGACCCAACAGATGGAAGTTTCCGAACCCGTCGCCCGCGCCATTGCAGCGACCCAGCCTGCCGCTGAACGCCGTGTCGAAGCGCGTCCGCAGCCGGCAGCAGCCACGCCGGCACAGCCACCACGCCCGGCTCAGCCGCAGCCGGCAGCCGCACCCGCCTTGCGTGGCACCCTGCCGCTTGAGAACCGCCAGGTCGAAAACCGTCAGGCGCCTGCCCCGTCCCAGGCGGCTGCGGCGCCTGCCGCACGCCGCGAAGAAGGCGGTGGCTGGATCAGCGATCTTCTGCGCGGTGCCTCGCAGGAATCAGCCGCCGCTTCCGCACCCCGCGCAAGCGGCGATCAGCAGCCGACCCGTGCTGCCGATACCCGCAATCCGCGTCACATGGTGGAATCGCTGAACTCGCTGTCCGTCGACATCGCCCGCGCGATCGACCACGATGCGTCGGTGGAACTGTGGCGCCGGTACCAGCGCGGCGAACGTGACGTCTTCACCCGTCGCCTCTATACGCTGAAGGGCCAGACGACGTTTGACGAGATCAAGCGCAAATACGAGCGGGAGGCCGAATTCCGCACCGCCGTGGACCGCTACATCACCGATTTCGAAAAGCTGCTCGCTGATGTCGCCCGCACGGACCGTGACCGGACAGTCACCCAGTCCTACCTCACCTCCGATACCGGCAAGGTCTACACGATGCTTGCCCATGCGGCGGGTCGGTTCAACTGATCTCTGGTTAAGACCAGAAACAATAAAACCCCGGTCATGGCCGGGGTTTTTCGTTTTGGTCGGCAGGTAGCTTTTCGACTGTAGTTCAGTCGCTCACGTTGAAATCAGATCTCGAACGTACCCGATGCTACACGGACCGCGTGGCCACCGATGCGGGCGCGGGCGATTTCGTTGTCCTTGATGTCCATGCGCAGATGGATGTGGGAAGGACGTTCCATCTCCACGCCCTGCTCTATCAAGAGCGGATAGTGACCGTCTGTCAGGCCGTCGAAATGATGGATTGCACCGGAAAGGGCGGCGGCGGCGGAACCGGTGGCGGGGTCTTCCGAAATCCCCATTTCCGGGGAAAACATGCGGGCATGGAACTTTGCCGCGTGATTGACGCCGCCGCGACAGTAGATATAGGCCGCCGTCAGGCGCCCCTCCACCAGCGGTGCGGTGCGCAGCCAGAGATTGGCGTCGAAATCCATTTCGCTGATAGCGGCAATATTGTGCAGCGGCACGAGCAGGAACGGCACACCGGCCGTCCAGATCGACGGTACGTGGTTCTCAAAGCCGAGATGGCCTTCGCTCACGCCCAGCGCATCGGCAAGTGCGGCATGATCGAGCGGCAGGGTGACGCGGGACGATTTGCGCGGCAGGTCGAATTCGGCGAAGCTGACCGAACCGGCGCGCATTTTCACCGCACAGCGGACCGGACCCACCTTTTCCTCCAGCACACAGACCATATCGATATCGTCGTCACCTTCATTGCGATTGCGCTCGGCAATCGCGATCGCTGCGCCAACAGTCGGGTGGCCCGCGAAAGGCAACTCGCCCGAAGGCGTGAAGATACGCAGCGAAGCCGCGTGGGCCGGGTTGCCCGAGCGGTTGACGAAAACGGTCTCGGAGAGGTTCATTTCTCTGGCTATTGCCTGCATCGTCACTTGGTCGAGGCCATCCGCGTCATACATGACTGCCAGCGGATTTCCCGCCATTTTGGTCTCGGTAAAGACATCGTAGATATTGTAATTCAGCACCACGCCCGTCTCCTGCCACTCGCCGTTCCGCTTGTTTCGCGCAAGTTGCCTCACGTCGCGCCGCATCGCAACCCTTGTCGAAGGCCGGAAACCAAGAAGCTGTGGACCGCACGCGGGCAAACCCGCCTGCTGCGAACGCCTGTCCGCCGGAAAGGCCTTGTCGCCTGCTGCCGTCTTCATGTACCAAGGATGCGTCTTGTGGCTTGCGATCGACCGTTTTATCGACGTTTGGAGATTATGAGCTGCTTCAACAGGTTACAGCATCGTCCGCATATCGATTCCGGTATGCGTCGTTGCCGAGGGAAGCGAATGTCGCATTCTAACTGTTCACTATCCTTCGTGGCCTCCGCAACCGAGGAGGCGCAGAGGGCGCTGGAGGAGCTGAAAGGCGCTTACGGCAACACACCCTTCGACGAGGCGGAAGTGATCGTGGCGCTCGGCGGCGATGGCTTCATGCTGCAAATTCTCAACGAAACGATGAATTCCGGCAAGCGGGTCTATGGCATGAACCGGGGATCGGTCGGCTTTCTGATGAACGACTACCGGGTAGACGGCCTGGTCGAGCGTATTGCGGTGGCGACCGGCAATGATTTTCATCCGCTGCGCATGACGACGACGGATTCCGACGGCGATGAATTTACGGCGCTTGCCATGAACGAGGTCAGCCTGTTCCGGCAATCGCATCAGGCCGCCAAGCTTCGTGTCGAGGTGGACGGCAAGACGCGGCTTGAAGAATTGATTTGCGACGGCATGATGGTTGCGACACCGGCGGGGTCAACAGCTTATAACTTCTCAGCCCATGGACCGATCCTGCCGTTGGAATCACCGCTGCTGGCGCTCACACCCGTCAGCGCCTTCCGGCCAAGGCGTTGGCGCGGCGCACTTTTACCCAACAAGGTGACGGTCGATATTCACGTTCTGGAGCGCGACAAGCGTCCGGTGAACGCGGTCGCCGACCATACGGAGGTGAAATCCGTACGGCATGTGCGGATTGCGCAATCGCAGGATAGGACGGCCAGAATTCTCTCGGACCCAGACCGTTCATGGTCAGACCGCGTACTCGCCGAACAATTCAACAATTGACACCAACCACTGATGATGGCCATGCCCCTGAAAAAACCTCTTCTCGCCGCCCTCATTTTCGCCGCCACAGCGCTTCCCGTGCGGGCGCAAACGGAGGCCATCGACAACTTGCCGGTATCGGCGATCTTCGTTGTCAGCAGCGGCATGTGGGAAGAGCATAATCTTGAGCCGGTGAAAGGTCCTGACGGCCAGTTGCGGCCGCCGCCAGCGACACCCTCGCGCGGTTATTACAAGGTGGTTGCAATCCGCCAGGGCGATGGCACCGCTAAAGTCTATCTGCAGCGCATCGCCACTACCGCAAACGGACCGAACCTTCTCGAAAACATCGAGCTGGAAGAGTTCAACCAGATGAAGTCCTACGTCACGGATATTCGCCCCGAAAGCTCAAACGGTGCATCGGCCTCGCCCGGCCTGTTCGTGACCGTCTATCTGAAAACCGATCCGCAGATCAGGGAAGCGGAAAGCTGGACGATCCTGATCGACGAACTCGGCGAGATGAAGATCGAAAAGGCCTCGAACTGAGGGCGAGAGAACGTCGGTTTGAACGGAATCGTTGGAGGTTCTCTACCTCGTGGATTATACGCAGTTTTACTGGAACCTCTCTACGCGTTAAGCTCATGCGGCCCGGCCAGAATCGCACCGAAATGATGTTTCCATAGTCTGGCGCCGAGTTCGCCGCTGCGATCGAGGCTGGAGCCCACCGTCAGCCACGGCAGAAGCGTGGGATGAAGCCCCGCATCGAACAGGGCAAAACCCGCAGCCAGCACGCAGGTATCGGCCTGAATGCCGCAGACCAGCACCCTGTCGAGCTTTAGAGACAGGAGGTGGTCGATAGCCGCCCTTGGCGGAGCGTAGCCGTGCTTTATGAAAATCCAGTCCGCCGCAACCAGCGAGCAGTCGTCCCTGCCCGGCTTCCAGCCGAGTTGCCGCTCGAAAGGTGTGACGCTTTCATTATGGCGCTCGACGCTGGCAACGCTTGGCATGGTGGCGGCCAGCACGGATATGTCCGCCACAAGCGCAGCCGGCGGATTGAAGCTCGGCTGAACGTCGACGATGTAAAGCGCCTGTTTCATGCATCTCCTCCAACGAAAAACCCCTCGCAATGGGTTTGCGAGGGGTGATTTTTTCAAGCGACGCTGTGGCGCGTCAGTCGATATCAGCCACTTCCACGTCTGCGCCGCCGCTGATGCGGTGCGCGAGGGCCGCTTCCATGAACTGGTTCAGATCGCCATCCAGCACGTTGCCGGGTGCGGTGCTTTCCACGCCGGTGCGCAGGTCCTTGATCAACTGGTAGGGTTGCAGAACGTAGGAACGGATCTGGTGGCCCCAGCCGATATCCGTCTTGGATGCGGCCTGAGCGTTTGCCGCATCTTCCCGCTTTTGCAGTTCCACCTCGTAGAGACGGGCGCGCAGCATGTCCCACGCCTTGGCGCGGTTCTTGTGCTGGGAACGCTCCTGCTGGCAGGCCACGGCAATACCGGTCGGTATGTGGGTAATACGCACGGCCGAATCGGTGGTGTTGACGTGCTGGCCGCCTGCACCGGACGAACGATAGGTATCGATGCGGCAATCGCTCTCGTTGATGTCGATCTGGATCGAATCATCGACCACCGGGTAAACCCAGACGGAGGAGAACGATGTGTGGCGACGCGCATTGCTGTCATAGGGCGATATGCGGACGAGGCGGTGTACGCCTGATTCCGTCTTCAGCCAGCCGAAGGCATTGTGGCCCTTGACGAGGATCGTCGCGGACTTGATGCCGGCCTCTTCACCGTCATGAACTTCCAGCACTTCAACCTTGAAGCCTTCGCGGTCAGCCCAGCGGGTATACATGCGCAGCAGCATGTTGGCCCAGTCCTGGCTTTCCGTACCGCCGGCGCCGGAATGAACTTCGAGATAGGTATCGTTGCTATCAGCTTCACCGGAAAGCATGGCTTCCACCTGACGGCGGTTCGCCTCGCTCCTCAGCGCCTTCAGCGCATCTTCGGCGTCCTTGACAATCTCGTCGTCGCCTTCCATCTCGCCTAGTTCTATCAGCTCGACATTGTCCTTGAGCTGCTGCTCAAGCGCCTTCACGCCATTGATGCTGTCATCCAGCTGCTGGCGCTCGCGCATCAATTTCTGCGCTTCGGTGGCATCGTTCCAGAGGGTCGGGTCCTCTGCCTTGTTATTCAACCAGTCCAGTCGTCTTATCGCCTGGTCCCAGTCAAAGATGCCTCCTCAGCAGGCTTATGGCCTGCTTGATTTCGTCGACTACGTTCACAATTTCATTGCGCATTTCGCTGGTTCTTCGCCTTCAATTAAACTGGTAGCTCAAATAAATGCGGGGGGCGCGGATGTAAAGACCCGCGCCCCCCGCCAAACATAAGACTGGTATCAATAAAGACCGCCGCCACCGCCGGTGATGGCCTGCTGGGCCTGTGGCGAGGTCTTCAGAATATCCTCCTGCGACATGCCTTCCGCGCCGATCACCGAGAAGGTATCGGCCGGGCCGGTGCCCGGCTTGAAGGCTTCCATGATCGTATCAGGTTCGCCTTCCGAAGCGGCCATGCCGGTCTTGCGGTTGACGGCGATGAACTTCATGCCTTCAGGCACGATGAACTTGCTCGGTTCAAGGTGCTTGGCCGCATCGGCGATGAACTCGCCGAAGATCGGTGCCGACAGCGAACCACCGGTGCCGCCGCGCCCAAGCGGTGCGGGCGAATCGAAGCCGATATAAAGACCGGCAACCATGTCCGGCGTGTAACCGACGAACCAGGCGTCCTTTTCATCGTTGGTGGTGCCCGTCTTGCCAGCAACCGGCAGATCGACCTTGATCTTGCCCGCCGCCGTGCCGCGCTGCACGACACCTTCAAGCATGGAGGTCGTCTGGTAAGCGGTCATCGGGTCGAGAACCTGCTCGCGGTTATCAACGATGACCGGCTCGTCCTGATTTTGCCAGCTGGTGGCGTTGCAGCCCTCGCAGGCACGCTCCTCATGCCGGAAGATCGTCTTGCCGTAACGGTCCTGGATGCGGTCGATCAGCGTCGGCTTGATCTGCTTGCCGCCATTGGCGATCACAGAATAGGCCGAGACCATGCGCATGATGGTTGTTTCACCCGAACCGAGCGACATTGCCAGAAGCGGCGGCATCTTGTCGTAGATGCCGAAGCGTTCGGCATATTCAGCGACCAGATTCATGCCCATGTCCTGCGCCAGACGCACTGTCATGAGGTTACGGGATTTTTCGATGCCGAGACGCAGGGTCGAAGGACCGGCGGAACCCCCGCCGTAATTCTGCGGCTTCCAGACCTGGCCGCCCGAAACAACCTCGATTGGCGCGTCGAGAATGACCGAGGCCGGGGTATAGCCGTTGTCGAGTGCAGCCGCATAGATGAACGGCTTGAAGGAGGAGCCGGGCTGGCGCATCGCCTGCGTGGCGCGGTTGAATTCCGATTGCGCATAGGAGAAGCCGCCGACCATGGCCAGAACGCGGCCAGTGTGCGGATCCATCACCATCATGCCGCCCTGCACCTTCGGGGGCTGGCGCAGACGATATTCGTTGCCGGAACCGGACAGCGGCTGTGCGTAAACGACGTCACCAACAGCCAGAACGCCAACCGGCGACTTAGCCGTCGGCTTTTTGCCTGTGGCATCGCGATAGGCCCAACGCATGTTTTCAGCGGAGATATGGCCGCGTGTGCGCTTGTCGCCATCCTCGGCATCGGGATCGACCTGCACGCCAATATCGATGCCATCGGCAGCAACGGCGAGGACAACTGCGATCTTCCATTCGGGAACGTCGCGAAGGCCCTTTACCTTGGCGAGCGCCGCAGTCCAGTCACCGGTTGTCTCGATCTTTTCGACGGGTCCACGGAAACCGCGACGCTCGTCATATTGCACCAGACCGTCCTGAAGCGCCTTGCGCGCCTCCATCTGGATCTGCGGATCGAAAGAGGTGCGAACCGAAAGGCCGCCTTCAAGAAGCGCCTGCTCGCCGTATTTCTCGACGATCTGGCGGCGGACTTCCTCGGCGAAATAGTCAGACGCGAAGATATGCGCGCCGCCACGGCGCAGATTGACGCCAAGCGGCTGCTTCTTTGCGTCCTCGGCATCGCCGACCGTGATGTAGCCGTTCTCGGCCATGCGGTCGATCACCCAGTTGCGGCGTTCCAGCGCAGCCTTCTCGCGGCGGATCGGATGGTAGTTGGCCGGGCCCTTCGGCAGCGATGCGAGATAGGCGGTTTCCGCAATCGTCAGTTCCGTGACCGATTTGTTGAAATAGGTGAGTGCCGCACCGGCGATACCGTAGGAATTCAGGCCGAAAAAAATCTCGTTGAGATAAAGCTCGAGGATCTTGTCCTTGGAATAGGTCTGCTCAATGCGGAAGGACAGAAGCGCTTCCTTGAGCTTGCGGTCGAAGGTCTGGTCGTTGGTGAGCAGGAAGTTCTTTGCCACCTGCTGGGTGATTGTGGACGCGCCGACCGGACGACGGCCGGAGCCGATATTCTGGAGGTTGACGAGAACGGCACGGCCGAGACCCCAGATGTCCACACCCGGATGGTTGTAGAAATTCTTGTCTTCCGCCGAAAGGAAAGCTGCCTTCACACGGTCCGGGATAGCCTGGATCGGCAGGAACAGGCGTTTTTCATGGGCGTATTCCGCCATTAGCGCGCCGTTGCCGGCGTGCACTCGGGTCGTCACCGGCGGCTCATAAGTGCTCAGAACTGCGTAATCCGGCAGGTCCTTCGTCACGCCGTGCAAATAAATCGCACCGGCGGCGGCGGCGCACAGGAAGAGCACGCTGGCCAAGCCGAAAAAATATCCAATCAGTCTGATCATACCAAGCTACCGATAATTCGAATCGTAACCATCAACGCCCGATGATACGGGCGCATCCTTGCATATCGCGTGCCGTTTTGCACACCATACCTTCGATGACAAGCCGGAACGACAGCATTCGCTGATATGTTACCGGGCCGACTGCCGCAATTGCGGTTCCAGCCGCAATGGCGGATCACCACAGAATCCGCTTCCGCAATAACGCGGCGAATGTGAGTAAAATAGGGCTTCGCCAACGTAATCGTCCGCAAGGCCCAAGAATTGAACAGCTTTTCGGCAGCAAGGGGCACGGCGACAACGGGGGCGCCGCTCGCCCGCCCGGCCCTTTAGCCGCCGTTCGCCATGGCCTTGGTGCGGTATCGTCCGACCGCAGTTGCAAGCGTATCGGCGACCTTCTTGCGCCATTCCGCATCAAGAAGGAGTTTTTCATCTTCCGGATTGGAGAGAAAGCCGAGTTCCAGCAACACCGATGGCACGTCATGGGCGCGCAGCACCATGAAACCGGCATAACGATGCGGATTGTTGATGAGGCCGACCTGTCCCTCGAAGGACGACACGATATTTTCTGCCAGCGTCACAGAGAAGGCCTGTGTTTCGCGCCGGGTGAAATCGAGAAGGATATCGGCCACCTCAGGCGGCTCGCTGGAGGCTGCCACACCGGCAATCTGGTCGGACTTGTTTTCGCGCTCGGCCAGCTCCTGCGCCCTGCGGTCTGAGGCGCGGTCTGACAATGTATAGACGGTCGCGCCCCGGATGCCCTTCTGCTTCAGTGTATCGGCGTGCAATGAAATAAACAGGTTGGCATTGTTCTGCCGGGCGATCGTCACCCGCTCGGACAAAGCGAGAAACGTGTCGGAATCACGCGTCAGGAACGCCTTGATGCCGGGCTCCCGGTTCATCCGCTCCACAAGTTCCTTGGCAAAGGTCAGCGTGATGACCTTTTCCTCCGTGCCGGTTACGCCGCCGGAAGCGCCGGCATCGATGCCCCCATGGCCGGCATCAACAGCGATGACGAAATCCGTCTGCCGCGATGTCTTGTCGTCAGGTGTGATCGCCGCTGTCGAGACCGGCGCCGGCGCGCGCCATTGCTGCTCTTTCACCAGTTCGGCGAATTTGGCTTTGGTGGTGATCTCCGCATCCAGGACGAAACGGAACGATGTGCCGTCCTCGCTCTTCTTGGTTTCGGCAACCGCCACCTGAACCGGTTTTTTTGCCGTCAGCACGATGCGGGCGCTGTCTTGCCCCATGCTACCGAAGCGAATGTCCGAGAAAAGGCCGGTTGGCGCCAGAGCCGATGCGGGGAACGCAAAATTCACCGCCGGAAAGTCCACGACGATGCGGGCGGGCGAATCGAGATAGTGAATGTCGAATTCCGGCTCCTCGGCAAAATCGAGAACGATGCGCGTACGCGCCTCGTCGCCGATGATGCGTGCCTGATTGGCGATGAGCGGCTCCACGGCGAAGGCCTGTGGAACGCAGGAGACGAATGCGGCGACCGAAAAGACAACCGGCAAGACAAGGGCACCCGCAAGCCGCGCGATTCGCGCGCCAAGCGGCACTGCCCCATCGAATATCGCTGCGCTGCGCGTGAAATTCATGGTCTTCAAGAAATTCCGTATTTCAGTCATTTTTCATAAATGGTGCGGCAAAGTGCCGGGAACGTCGTAATTTCGGCCACGCCGGACGCGTGTTTGTGCGTTTGCGCCCCACAATCGCAGGCGTTGGTGAACCAATTGTTAACCCGGAAATTCCACCAACAATATGGCATATTTAGCCAGCCTATTGCTATTATGACAGAGAAAACATACAACAAGGATGAGGGTTAAAAGTGTTGACGGGATAGATGCCCGCCGGCTGCCAATCGAAAAAGACGCTGGCGCTGCAAAACGGGCAATCATCTGCCGTCGTTACATTTATCCTGAAACTGGATCAATTCCGGCCGTGGTCGGAGACCTACCCGGTGGCAATGCCACCGCTGCTCTGAGGAGAGCAAATTCATCGGACCCCAAGGGGTCTATATATTATTGTCGTTCCGCCTGGCCAATGATGTCGCAGCAGTTTTCATATGAACCGGATACCAGGAGCAGGCCAAGCGCCTCGCCGTCGGTCCGGATGCTGCCAGTTTACAGAGGCCCGGCTGGAGACTTCATTTCCGGCACATCCTTGCACTCATATGAAAGGCTCGTCCGTGTGGCGGGCCTGTTCTCGTATAAAACAAGGCTGCGCCGAGGAGCACAGCTTACATGGCAGACAAAATGCTTATCGACGCCTCCCACGAAGAGGAGACACGCGTAGTCGTTGTCCGTGGGAACCGGATCGAGGAATTCGACTTCGAATCGGAGCACAAGAAACAGATCCGCGGCAATATCTACCTTGCCAAGGTCACGAGGGTTGAGCCCTCCCTTCAGGCGGCGTTCGTCGATTACGGTGGAAATCGCCACGGGTTTCTCGCTTTTGCGGAAATCCACCCTGACTATTACCAGATCCCGCTCGCCGACCGTCAGGCGCTCCTCAAGGCGGAAGCCGAGGATCATCGCCGCAGCGACGACTTTGAATCGGCTGACGCCCCCGAGCCCGGCGCACCGGCTGTCGATCTATCGCAGGCGGACCAGCCGGATGTCGGCATCGTTGCCGTCAGCGAGACGACTGACGCCGTGGTCGTGGACGAAACCGTTGCCGCTGCCGCTGCCGAAGAGGTATCCGAAGACGTGACTGCTGTGGCCGTCGAGGCCGTTGCGGAAGAAGCACCGAAGAAGCGTACCCGCCGCCCCCGCGCCAAGAAGAAGGTCGCGGAAGAAGAAGCCGTTTCCGACACTACTGCTGAGGCCTCTTCCGAAGAAGACGGCAGCACGGGCGGCGAAATGGCTGCCATGGTCGATACAGATACGATTTCCGAGGAAGTCGAGGGTCTTCGCCGTGGCAATGACGATGATGACGACGACGATGATGACGATCATCACGAAAAGGAAGTGATCGAATCCGTCGGCGCCGAAGACGCCATGGAAGAGGTTCCCGATCGCGTTGCCCGCAAGCCGCGCAAGCAGTATCGCATTCAGGAAGTCATCAAGCGCCGCCAGATCCTTCTCGTGCAGGTTGCCAAGGAAGAACGCGGCAATAAGGGTGCCGCACTCACCACCTATCTGTCGCTTGCCGGCCGTTATTCCGTGCTGATGCCGAATACCGCACGCGGCGGTGGCATTTCCCGCAAGATCACCCAGCCGACCGACCGCAAGCGCCTGAAGGAAATCGCGCGCGATCTGGAAGTTCCGCAGGGCATGGGCGTCATTCTGCGTACCGCAGGCGCCAACCGCACCCGCGTCGAGATCAAGCGCGACTTCGAATATCTGATGCGCCTGTGGGAAAACGTCCGCACGCTGACGCTGAACTCCACGGCCCCCTGCCTCGTTTACGAGGAAGGCTCCCTCATCAAGCGTTCGATCCGCGATCTCTACAACAAGGATATCAGCGAGATCATCGTTTCGGGCGAAGAAGGCTACCGTGAAGCAAAAGACTTCATGAAGATGCTGATGCCGAGCCATGCCAAGGTGGTTCAGCCTTACCGCGACATCCACCCGATCTTCTCGCGCTCGGGCATCGAAGCCCAGCTCGACCGCATGCTGCAGCCGCAGGTTACGCTGAAATCGGGCGGTTACCTCATCATCAACCAGACGGAAGCTCTGGTTGCCATCGACGTGAACTCCGGTCGTTCGACCCGCGAGCATTCCATTGAAGAAACGGCGCTGACGACCAATCTGGAAGCGGCGGAAGAAGTGGCTCGCCAGCTGCGTCTTCGCGACCTTGCCGGTCTTGTTGTCATCGACTTCATCGACATGGAAGAAAAGCGCAACAACCGCTCCGTCGAGAAGAAGCTCAAGGACTGCCTGAAAAACGACCGGGCGCGCATCCAGGTCGGCCGTATCTCGCATTTCGGTCTTCTGGAAATGTCGCGCCAGCGCATCCGCGCTTCGGTGCTGGAATCGACCACGCAGGTCTGCCAGCATTGCGGCGGCACGGGTCACGTTCGCTCGGAATCCTCCATCGCGCTGCACGTGCTGCGCGGCGTTGAGGAATATCTGCTGCGCAACACGACCCACAATATCACCGTGCGCTGCACGCCGGAAACGGCTCTCTATCTGCTCAACCACAAGCGCGGCACGATTGTCGATTATGAAGGCCGCTTCGGTGTGGCGATCATCATTGCGGCCGATGCCGGCGTCGGCGCGCAGCATTTCGCCATCGATCGTGGTGAAGCGGTTGAAAATCCGGTGAAGATCGAAAGCCTTATCCAGATGCTCCCGAGCTTCGTGGAAGAGGAAGACGATTTCGTTGTTGAGGTGGAAGAGGACGAAGAAGAGGAAGAAATCGTCAAGGCGCAGGCTAGCGAGCCGCGCCAGCAACAGCAGCAGGGCGACAATGGTGAAGACGGCAAGCGCAAGCGCAAGCGTCGTCGTCGCCGTCGTGGCAAGGGCGGACAGAACGACCAGAACGGTGCAGTTGATGCGCAGGCTGGCGATGACACCGGCGCTGATGATGCGGACGACGAAGATGGCGTCGAAACCGATGAAGCCGCAGACGACGCTGATGAAAACGGTGTGAACGAAGCTGCAAGCTCTGATGAAGAGGGTAAGCGCAAGCGTCGCCGTCGTGGCAAGCGTGGCGGCCGTCGCAACCGTGCTGAAGACGAGGCTCTCGATGCCGCAGGCACTGAGTCCGGCGAAGAAGGCGAAACGGAAGGCGAAAGCGAAGAGGTTTCCGCCGCAGCATCCGTAACCGAAGAGCCTACCGCTGCCGAAGTGGTGGAAGGTGTGGTTGCCGACGTCGTGGAAGCGGAAGCCCCGAAGAAACCGCGCCGCACCCGCAAGGCGAAGGCCAAGAACGAAGACGTACCGCCGGCTGAAGCGGCACCGCAGGCTGAAGTCGCAGCCAAAACCGTTGAAACGGTCGAGCCGGTGATCGTCGAGCCCGCAGTCGTTGTGGAAACCGTCGTCGATGTCGCCCTCGACGAAGTGGGTGAAGCCTCGGCCGATCTGGGTTCGGAAGCGGTAGCACCGGCGACGGAAGAAAAGGTTCGCGCGAACCGGGGCAGCAATGTTTCGAGTTCGGAGCCGGTCGTGACCTCGTCGGGCACGCCCGCCAACCCTGACGGCGACGAGCCGAAGCCGCGCAAGGGCGGCTGGTGGCAGCGCAAAGGCTTCTTTTGATAGAAGACACTGAAACAAAAAACGCCCGCAACCATGTTGCGGGCGTTTTGCCTTGTTGGCGGATGTTAGGTTTATCTCATGCCGTAATCGATCCGGCATCCAGCCACGGCGCGTCTGCGCCGTGAAAGAAATATCTCGCGATCAAGGATTTGACCGCGTTGGCAAAGGACCAAGTCCGGGGTGACGGAAGCCCGATATGCCAATCGTCAAACAGACCGTGTCAGACCACCATCGACGCGGATGTTCTGGCCAGTGATGTAACCCGCACCTTCCGAGGCGAGGAAGGCAACGGTTGCGGCTATCTCCTCGCTCGTTCCGTAACGCTGCATCGGCACACCCTGGCGGCGCTCTTCCGTGGCTGGCAGGCTATCGATCCAACCGGGCAGAACATTGTTCATGCGCACATTGTCGGCCGCATAGGTATCGGAAAAAATCTTGGTGTAGGAAGCAAGGCCGGCGCGGAACACTGCAGAAGTCGGGAACATGCTGCTCGGCTCGAAAGCCCAGGCAGTCGAGATGTTGATGATCGACCCGGCTTTCTGTTTCACCATGAATGGAGCCACAATCCGTGTCGGGCGGATGACGTTCATCAGGTAGACATCGAGACCCGTGTGCCATTGCTCATCGGTGATATCGAGGATGGAGGCGCGCGGGCCATGGCCTGCACTGTTCACGAGAACGTCGATACGGCCGAATTTTTCGAGCGTCAGCTCCACCAGTCGATTGAGATCGTCGTTGGACTGGTTGGAGCCGGTGACGCCGATGCCGCCCAGTTCCTTCGCCAGCGCCTCTCCCTTGCCGGAGGACGACAGGATCGCGAGCTTGTAACCATCAGCGCTTAGACGTTTCGCCACGGCCGCGCCCATGCCGCTGCCGCCTGCCGTCACAATCGCCACTTTTTCTGCCGACATCGTTCTTCTCTCCATGTCCAATCGGGCGGACCGCCGCGTGGCAGCCCTTCTCCATCCATAACCCGCTCCTTCTATAGCGGGTTTTGGCAGCGAGTTCGAACCAGAAAGCCTTGGACCGGCTTGAAGAAAAACTGATCTGAAGGCCCGTCAACGCCGCACTTGATCATCCGCCGCATGGGCCTGTCTGCTGTCGATCGGGGCCTCCTCCCTCTCCTTCAAACCATAGTCCCGCATCACGGTGGCGATACGCAGGCGATAATTGCAAAAGACGCCGGACCGTCCCAGCGACTGTGCTGCGCGATGCGACGCGGTGTTGCGCCATGCCTTCACCGCCTCCTCATCCCTGAAGAATGACAGCGAAAGCATCTTGTCGGGATTGCCGATGCTCTGAAAGCGTTCGACGGACAGGAAGCCGTCGATGGTTTCGAGCTCGGCGCGCAGGCTGGCGGCAATATCGAGATAATG
The DNA here is from genome assembly GCF_009649785.1 of Agrobacterium tumefaciens. Lineage (GTDB taxonomy): Bacteria > Pseudomonadota > Alphaproteobacteria > Rhizobiales > Rhizobiaceae > Agrobacterium > Agrobacterium tumefaciens. Next base: position 159,327 of record NZ_WJOK01000008.1, read on the forward strand.
CTGTTTTTCGCCCTCAGCCGGCCATACCTCGAATATGACGGCGATCATCGTTCGCCTCCGCCGTGCGGCGCAGATGCCAGCCTCAGGAACAGCCGGTCCTCACGGCGGATGAATTGCTCGCGCCGGGCGAATTCATAATTTTCCCGCCCTGCCGGGTCGGCGGCAAGTCGCGCCCGGTAGGCTTCGTACGCGGCAAGGTTTTCGATGTTATAGACGCCGTAGGCAATAGTGCTCGATCCCTCTTTCGGCGCGTAATAGCCGATCAGATCGGCGCCGCAGCGCGGTATCGCCTCACCCCAGTTGCGGGCATATTGATCGAAAGAATCGGCCTTGAAGGGGTCGATCTCGTAACGGATGAAACAGGTCAGCATCGGCAGTCTCCTCGTGTTCTGCCTTCCCTGTCTACGCCATTGCCTCACATCAATGCTTCGGCTATCATCGAACTATGAAAGACGGACCCTTGATCGCAAATGTCGCCGCCCTGATCGGCGACCCCGCACGCGCCAACATATTGACGGCGCTGATGGACGGACGCGCGCTGACGGCAAGCGAGCTTGCCGAAGCCGCCGGCGTGACACTGCAGACCGCTAGCGGGCATCTGTCAAAACTCTCCGACGCCCAATTGCTCAAAGCGGAAAAACAGGGGCGGCATCGCTATTTCCGGCTTTCCGACGCGGATGTGGCGCAGGTTCTTGAAGCGCTGATGGGACTTGCGCAGCGCACCGGGGCCGTGCGCGTGCGTACCGGACCAAAGGACACCGCGCTTCGCGAGGCGCGCATCTGTTACGATCATCTGGCCGGAGAAAGTGGCGTGGCACTGCTTTCGACTATCACCGCAAAAGGTCTCGTCACGTCAGGCGACGATCCCGCACTTACGGATAGCGGGCGGGATTTCTTCTCAAGCTTCGGCATTGATCTTTCGCCGCTGGAAAAGGCAAGGCGCCCGGTTTGCCTGCATTGCCTGGACTGGAGCGAACGTCGTCACCACCTCGGGGGCGGGCTCGGCGCATCGCTTCTGAAAGCCATGCAGCAGCGCGACTGGCTGCGGCAAGGAAACGGGCGTGTGCTGACCTTCACCACAAAGGGTGAAAAGGCCTTTGCCAGCACCTTCGGTTGCTCGCCCGCCTGATCCCCGCCAAAGGGGAGAAAAACCCAAGGGCTTATTTCAGCCAACCAGCAATGCGCCCAACGGCCTCGGCAATATCCGACACCGAACCCGCATAGGAAATGCGCAGCGCCCTGTGGCCCTCCTCTGGATCGAAATCCATGCCGGGCGTCGCCGCAACGTCGATTTCCGCCAGCATGCGTTTGGCGAAATCCATGCTGTCATTAGAGAAGCGGCTGGTATCGACATAGGCGTAAAATGCGCCATCCATGGGAGACGCCAGCGGCAGGCCTATTTCCGGAAGGCGCGTCATCAGGAAATCGCGGTTCGTGCGGTAGCTTTCCCGGTAGACGTCGAGTTCCTCCGCCGCCGAAAAGGCTGCGGTTGCCGCCAGCTGGGATAGTTCCGGCGGTGAAATATACAGGCTCTGAGCAAGACATTCGACCGGACGGACGAGTTTTTCCGGCAGGACCATCCAGCCGATGCGCCAGCCGGTCATGCAATAATATTTCGAGAAGGAATTGATGACGACGGCATTGTCGGTGAGTTCGAGCGCGCTCGTTTCCTCGCCGACGAAAGTCAGGCCGTGGTATATCTCGTCGGAAATGAAGGCGATATCCCGGCTTTCACAATAGTTTGCCAGCCGTTTCAGCGCTTCGCGACCGGTGACCGTGCCGGTTGGGTTGGCCGGGCTTGCCAGGAGCACGCCCTTCAACTTGCAGCCCGCCCTGGTTTCAGCCCGCTCGAGGCTGGCAGGCGTCAGAGTATAGCCGGTTTCCGCTGTTACCGGCACTTCCACGACATTGAGGCCAAGAGCTTTCAAGATATTGCGATAGGCGGGATAACCGGGCCTTGCGATCGCGACATGATCACCGGCATCGAAAAGGCTGAGGAAGGCGAGGTTGAAAGCGGCAGAAGACCCGGTGGTGACGGCAATGCGCGCCGGATCGACGATAACCTGGTGGCGCAGCCGGTAGTGGCCGGCAATCGCTTCGCGCAGTTCACGCAGGCCCAGCGCATCGGTATAGCCGATCCGCCCATGCTTCAGCGCCTCCTGCGCGGCCGCCAGAGAGGCTTTCGGTGCGGGATGGGAAGGCTGCCCGACAGCCATGGAAATGACGGGGCGTCCCGCCTGCCGTCGCCGGTTCGCCTCCGCCAGAATATCCATGGCGTGAAAGGGTTCGACTGCGCTCCGCTTCGACATCGTTATCAAGGGCATGCTCTTTCCTGAACCGTATTTCAGAGACTTGCCCCAGAATCACACGCTTCACAATCGTGCGACCATAATGCGGACAACTATTTTTGGCGTATGGCATTTGGCTTAAAGTAAGGTAATTGCATCATAACATTCATGAGGCATTGGCCGCACAGTATGAGGACCGATATGGCGCATCTTCTCCGTTCAACCCTTCTCGCCAGCGTAACGGCCCTTTCCATGGCTTTCGCTTCTCTGCCCGCCCATGCCCTCGATGACAAGCAGAAGAAGGAATTGGGTGAGTTCATCAAGCAATATCTGATCGAGAACCCCGAGATCATGCTTGAAGTTCAGGACGCGCTTGAACGCAAGCAATATGCGACCCGCAACGCCAAGGCGGCGGAAGCCGTGGCCGACAACCAGAAGACCATCTTCGAATCGAAATACGATCTGGCGCTCGGCAATCCGGACGGCGACGTCACGCTGGTCGAGTTCTTCGATTACAATTGCGGTTATTGCAAACGCGCCATGGGCGACATGGACAATATTCTGAAGACGGACAAGAAAGTACGCGTCGTGCTCAAGGAATTCCCGATCCTCGGGCCGGAATCGGTCGCAGCGCATCGGGTCTCCAACGCCGTCAAGCTGCTTGCACCTGCCAAATATCCCGAATTCCAGCGCGCCTTGCTGGGCGGCCGCGGACGGGCGAATGAAGACAGCGCCATGGAAGTCGCGACGTCGCTCGGTCTCAAGGAGGCCGATATCCGCAAATCGATGGCAGAAAACCCCAACGACGCGCAGGTGCAGGAAACCTACAAGCTCGCCAACAGCCTCGGCATAACAGGAACACCGTCCTATATCGTCGGCAACGAGGCCGTTTTCGGCGCTGTTGGTGCGGACCCGTTGAAGGAAAAAATCGCCAATATGCGCAGCTGCGGAAAAGCCACCTGCTCCTGATTCCGCAAAAAGCCGCTGCATTCCCTGTGGATGCCGGGCCTGCCGGCTGTTTACGGCTTTCGGGGGCTTTTCCTTGAAGGCTGCGCAGTCTATAGGTGTCGCTGATTTTCTTATGGAAACACGAATGGGCAACATCATCATCGTCATCAACGGCCCCAATCTCAACATGCTGGGAAAAAGGGAACCGGGTATCTATGGTGGCAAGACGCTGAAAGACATCGAGAATGATTGTCTCGCTGCTGGTGCAGATCTCGGGTTCGCTGTGGAATTCCGCCAGTCCAACCACGAAGGCGTGCTCGTGGACTGGTTGCATGAGGCGGGAGAGAGAGCGGCAGGTGTCGTCATCAATCCCGGCGCCTACAGCCACACCTCGATCGCGCTGCATGACGCCATTCGTGCGATTTCCACGCCCGTCGTGGAAGTGCATATTTCCAACATCCACGCGCGGGAAGAGTTCCGTCACAAATCGATGGTATCGCCCGCCGCGAAGGGCATGGTCTGCGGTTTCGGACCATATGGCTACATCATGGCGCTTCACGCGCTGAAGAACATCACGGCATAAAAAGAAACAAAGAATAGGGTTTGTCATGTCTGAAAAGAAACAGGGTATCGACAAGGAACTGATCCGCGAGCTCGCGAATATCCTCAACGATACCGACCTTTCGGAAATCGAAGTGGAGCAGGAAGACCTGCGCATCCGCGTTTCCCGCGCCGCTCCGCCCACCACGGTATATGCCGCAGCGCCCACCGGTTACGCAGCACCGGCACCAGCCCCTGCAGCGGCGGCAGTTGCCGCTCCGGCAGCACCTGCGGTCGCCGCAGCACCTGCCCGCAACCCGGCCAATACCGTTACCTCGCCAATGGTCGGCACGGTTTACCTGTCGCCTGCTCCGGGCGCACGTCCGTTCGTCGAAGTGGGCGCGACCGTCAAGGAAGGCCAGACCATCCTCATCGTCGAAGCCATGAAGACCATGAACCAGATCCCGGCTCCGAAGTCCGGCAAGGTCGTGGAAATCGTCGTCAACGACTCACAGCCCGTGGAGTATGGTGAAGCTCTCGTGGTCATCGAATAAAGGCGGTTCAGCATGGTTTCGAAGATCCTCATAGCCAACCGCGGCGAGATTGCGCTGCGCGTCCTGCGCGCTGCCAAGGAGCTTGGCATTCCGACAGTCGCCGTGCATTCCACCGCAGACGCGGACGCCATGCATGTGCGCCTTGCCGACGAAAGTGTGTGCATCGGCCCGCCGCCTTCGCGTGACAGCTACCTCAACATCCACCAGATCGTTGCGGCCTGCGAAATCACCGGTGCGGACGCCGTTCACCCCGGTTACGGCTTCCTGTCGGAAAACGCCAAGTTCGCCGATATCCTCGACGCGCACGGCATTACCTTCATCGGACCGACCGCAGAGCATATCCGCCTCATGGGCGACAAGATCACCGCCAAGCAGACGGCGCAGGAACTCGGTATTCCCGTGGTTCCCGGCTCCGACGGCGAAGTGAAGCCCGAGAATGCGCTCGAAATCGCCCGGACGATCGGCTTCCCGGTCCTGATCAAGGCGACGGCAGGCGGCGGCGGTCGCGGCATGAAGGTGGCGAAGACGGAAGCGGATCTCGACGAGGCGGTCTCGACGGCCCGCTCCGAAGCGGCAGCTGCCTTCGGCAACGACGCCGTTTATATGGAAAAATACCTCGGCAAGCCGCGCCATATCGAAGTGCAGGTTTTCGGCGACGGCGAAGGCAACGCCATTCATCTTGGCGAACGCGACTGCTCGCTGCAGCGCCGTCACCAGAAGGTGCTGGAAGAGGCGAACTCCCCGGCCCTCACCGTTGAACAGCGCATGAAGATCGGCGAAATTTGTGCAAGCGCCATGCGCAAGCTGAAATATCGCGGTGCCGGCACCATCGAGTTCCTTTACGAAAACGGCGAGTTCTATTTCATTGAAATGAACACGCGTCTTCAGGTGGAACATCCAGTCACGGAAGCGATCACCGGCATGGACCTCGTGCAGGAACAGATCAGGGTTGCTTCGGGACAGGGCCTGTCGGTCACGCAGGCGGATATCGAATTCCATGGCCATGCCATCGAATGCCGTATCAATGCCGAGGACCCGCGCACATTCGTTCCCTCCCCCGGCACGTTGACCTATTTCCATACGCCGGGCGGCCTTGGCGTGCGCGTCGATTCGGGTGCCTATCAGGGCTACAAGATCCCGCCTTATTACGACAGCATGATCGGCAAGCTTATCGTTCACGGTCGCGACCGTGACGAATGCATCCGCCGTCTACGCCGGGCACTGGACGAGTTCGTCGTCGACGGCATCAAGACCACGCTCCCGCTTTTCCAGGATCTTCTTCAGAACGAAGATATCCTCAGCGGCAATTACGACATTCACTGGCTGGAAAAATACCTGGCCGGTGATGCGTCTCACTAAGAGATATGGTTGGGCGGCGCAGCAAAAATAACGGCATAACCGTCGATATATTGCTGCGCGCCTATTCCGCCGGCCTGTTCCCGATGGCCGATTCGGCTGATGATCCCGAGCTTTTCTGGGTCGAGCCGGAAATACGCGGAATCATTCCGCTCAACGATTTCCACATTTCCAAAAGCCTCGCCAAGGCGATGCGCAAGAAGCCGTTCGAGATACGCTTCAATACCGCTTTCGAAGCGGTGATGGCAGGATGTGCGGCTGAAGCGCCGGACAGGCCGAGCACCTGGATCAACGCCACAATTCGCAAACTCTACACCGAACTGCACCAGATCGGCCATGCCCATAGTGTCGAGGCGTGGGATGGCAAGGAACTTGTCGGCGGACTTTACGGCGTATCGCTTGGGGCCGCATTCTTCGGCGAGAGCATGTTTTCCCGCCGCACCAACGCCTCGAAAATTTGCCTCGTGCATCTGGTGGAGCGGCTGAGAGCAAGCGGTTTCGTGTTGCTCGACACTCAATTCACCACCGAGCATCTGAAGACATTCGGCGCGATCGACGTGCCGAAGCAGCAATACGCGAAAATGCTCGATCAGGCCGTCAACCAGCCAGACCTGCAATTCTAAAAATCATAACGTAACGTTATTTGCTTGCCGTTGAGGGAGCGGGAACTTCGGAGTCCTGCTTGCAGCCCGTCAGCCATACGTCGTAGATCGGGTGCTCGACGGCATTGAGGCCGGGGCTGTCGGCGAACATCCAGCCAGTGAAAATCCGCTTTATCTTGCGGTCGAGAGTGATTTCATCCACCTCGATGAAAGCATCGATCTTCTGGGCTTCCGTCTGGTCGCGCGAGTAACAGACCTTAGGCGTCACCTGGAGCGCGCCGAACTGAACCGTTTCGTCGATATAGACATCGAAAGACGTAATGCGGCCGGTGATCTTGTCGATGCCGGAAAACACTGCCACGCGGTTTTCAAGACGGGCGGCGGAGACGGGCGATACGAGGATGACAGCAGAGACCGCTGCAAACAGCGAGACTGTCAGCGCACGCAAAGAACGATCCCGCGTGAATATCCTCATACGATATGTCTCCAAAAAATTGCCTGTGTCGGGACGACTACCGGATCAACGCGTAAGGGCGGAATGTGGCAAAAACCGGTGAGGTCGGGTGCCAAGCGCGGCGTTTTGCACAACACCGCGCATCGCAATGCTCATTTTGCTCTGCTCAGTTGCCGGGGGTCCAGGCGTCGTAGTCGCCGGTTACGCGTGGACGCTCGCCTGCGACCGCCAGCGATCCCTGTGGGCGATAGGCCTTGGATGTGCCGGTAAGGTTGGCCTGATGCGCCTTCTGCCATTCCCGCGGAACATATGTTTCCTGGCTCGGCGGCACGTCGGTGCGGTAGTGCATCCAGCCATGCCAGCCGGGCGGAATGGCCGAAGCTTCGGCATAACCGTTATAGATCACCCAACGGCGCGGCATACCCCAGGAGGTGGTGCCGCCTTCGTAATAGGTGTTGCCCAACTCGTCCTGTCCGACCTTCTTGCCGAAACGCCAGGTGTGAAACCGCGTTCCGATCGTCTGGCCATTCCACCAGGTGAAGATTTGCGTCAGGAGAGTCTTCATTATGCGTTCCTCGGGCTTGAATGCGCCGCAGCGATTTTCCGTGCACGGCACAAGACAAGCTTATGCCGCCCCTCACGGCGATTGTCCAGTATTTCCCGATATATCCGCGCTATTTCAGCTTCATCCTGAAACCGAAATGCCGCTTCTCGAAACCCAGCCGCTCGTAAAAGCGATGGGCATCGAGCCTCGCCACGTTGGAGGTGAGCTGCACGGCTTTCATGCCCCTGGCGCGCGCTTCATCAAGGCAATAGTTGATCATGACCGCACCTATGCCACGGCCGCGCATGTCGGGCCGCGTCTGCACCGCTTCAATCACCATGGATTTGGCGCCGCGCCCGATAAGCTTGGTCAGGATGGCCGTCTGGAAAGTGCCGACGATCTCGCCGTCCAGTTCCGCCACGTAAAGCGTCTCGGTGGGTGACGCCTCGATGTCGCGGAAGGCCGCGAGATAGTCCGGCAGCGCCGATTCGTCGGCCGTATCGCCGTGGCCTCCGATTTCGTCAGCGGCATAGATGGCCGCGAGTGCGGGAACATCCTCTTGCCGTGCCGCGCGGATTACCAGCGTATCTAATGTCGCATTCATCGTTTCAGGCTCTTTTCCATGACGATACCGGGAAAACCATCGATACCCGCCATGCGCTCGATTCGGTCAACCTCGGTAAATCCGACGCCTTCATAAAAGGCTATTGCGACAGTATTTTTGGGCTCCACTTCCAGACGCATGATTTCCGCATCCGGAAAGCAGGTTTCAAGCTCGGCGAAGAGATCGCGGCCGACGCCCTGACGCTGGAATTCAGGTGCAACATAAAGCTGGTGCAACAGGGCTGTCTTGCTCATCTTCGCAGACATGGAAGCATAAGCCATACCGCCGATCTGCCGGCCATTATCGGCCACCAGAAATTCGCCGCCCTTTTTCTCGATGCGGTCCTTCATGGCCTGTGGCGAATGCCATGCGGCAATCAGCTCCTTCACCTTGTCTGCGCCGTAGATCGCGTCGTAGGTCGCATGCCAGGTGGTAGCCAGAAGCGCCCGGACCGGCTCGATATCGCGCTGGCTTGCCGTGCGTATGAAAAACATGATGTTTGCTCCGTCTCGAAACAGAAATGCCGGGCGTGATCCCGGCATAAATCAATGTCAGTACCAGTGCTCGACGTCATCCTCGGGCTTATGCCGAGAATGACGGATGAGAACTTGCTACTTCAATGCCATTGTACCGGCACGGGAAGCAGCGTCCGCTTACTCGTCCTCGATGCCGAGCTTGGCCTTCACCAGCGCCTGCACGGCCTGCGGGTTGGCCTTGCCGCCCGTCGCCTTCATGACCTGGCCGACGAACCAACCGGCAAGCGCCGGCTTCGCCTTCACCTTCTCGACCTGATCTGGGTTGGCGGCGATGATCTCGTCCACGGCCTTTTCGATGGCGCCGGTATCCGTCACCTGCTTCATGCCGCGCGTCTCGACGATTTCGGCCGGGTTGCCACCCTCGTTCCAGACGATTTCGAACACATCCTTGGCGATCTTGCCCGAAATGGTCTCGGACTTGATGAGATCGATAATGCCGCCCAGCTGGTCGGGAGAAACCGGCGTCGTCTCGATGTCCTTGCCTGACTTGTTCAGCGCACCGAGAAGATCGTTGATGATCCAGTTGGCGGCGGCCTTAGGGTCGCGGCCGGCAGCAACAGACTCGTAGTAATCGGCGATCGCCTTTTCCGAAACGAGGATCGAGGCGTCGTAGACCGACAGGCCAAGATCGGCGACGAAACGGGCCTTCTTGTCATCAGGCAGTTCCGGCAGATCGACCTTCAGCGCATCGACGAAAGCATCGTCGAATTCGAGCGGCAGCAGGTCCGGATCAGGGAAATAGCGATAGTCATGCGCGTCTTCCTTGGAGCGCATGGAACGCGTCTCACCCTTGCCGGGATCGAACAGGCGAGTTTCCTGATCGATGACACCGCCGTCTTCGAGAATGGCGATCTGGCGGCGCGCCTCATATTCGATGGCCTGGCCGACGAAGCGGATGGAGTTGACGTTCTTGATCTCGCAGCGCGTGCCGAAACCTTCGCCGGGACGGCGCACGGAGACGTTGACGTCGGCGCGCATTGAGCCTTCGTCCATGTTGCCGTCGCAGGTGCCGAGATAACGCACGATGGACCGCAGCTTGGTGAGATAGGCCTTTGCCTCATCCGACGAGCGCATGTCGGGCTTGGAGACGATTTCCATCAGCGCCACGCCCGAACGGTTCAGGTCCACGAAGGACATGGTCGGGTGCTGGTCGTGCATGGACTTGCCGGCGTCCTGCTCCAGATGCAGGCGCTCGATGCCGATCTCGATGTCCTCGAAATTGCCCTGACGATCCGGACCGAGTGAAATCGTGATGATGCCCTCGCCGACGATCGGGTCCTTGAACTGCGAAATCTGGTAGCCCTGCGGCAAATCCGGATAGAAATAGTTCTTGCGGTCGAAGATCGAACGGTTGTTGATCTTGGCCTTCAGGCCGAGACCGGTGCGCACCGCCTGCTTGACGCATTCCTCGTTGATGACGGGAAGCATGCCGGGCATGGCGGCGTCCACCAGCGACACGTTGGAGTTCGGCGCATTGCCGAAAGTGGTCGAAGCGCCGGAAAACAGCTTGGAATTGGAGAGAACCTGCGCATGCACCTCCAGGCCGATCACGATTTCCCAATCGCCGGTGGCGCCGGGAATGAAGCGTTTCGGGTCGGGGGTGCGCACGTCTACAAGGGTCATATGAAGCTCACGATATACGGGTTCTTTGGCCTTGGTGGGTAGAACAAATGGAGCGCGGGCGCAAGACATCTTGCACCCTGTCGCGCCAGGCGCCGGATTTTCGCCGGAACCTGATACGCGTTTTTTACGGTTCTCAGTTTCAATTCACGTCATGACCATGATCGCTCTCTGCTTCATGACCTATATGGCCTTCAATCTTTTCGTCTTTCTTGTCTATTGGTGGGACAAGGAGGCGGCAAGAAACGGTGGCTGGCGCATTCGGGAAAGTACTCTGTTATTGCTTGCTTTCATTGGCGGCAGCTTGGGCGCAGTCTCGGCTCAACAACTGCTGCGCCACAAAACCCGCAAGGAACCCTTCCGCAGCATCCTGATATCCATCGTAATTCTACAGGTGGGCCTTGTCGCGTCCCTCGCCATCATGCCGGACTGGCCGATACGGCTTGTAACCGGCTTGCAGACGCTCTCTCAGAACCCCGGCCCATAAAGGCCGCTCTCGACCTCGACCAGCTGCTTTTGCAGGCCGACGGATTGCACGTCGCGATCAAGCTTCGGCGCATAGGAGACGGAGAGCCAGTGGACGCTGTAACCGTGATGACGGAAAAAGGCGACCGCCGGTTCGTTCTGCGCATGGGTTTCAAGCCGGATGGTTTCGAAATCACGTTGCAATATCTGCCGTTCGATATCCGCAAGCAGGAGGCTGCCTATACCCCTGCGCTGAAAATCCGGATCGATCCAGAAATCGGAAATCGCCTCGTTGAAATGTTCCCGTGCCGCCCATCCGGCAACCGCGCCGCCGAACTCGGCCACGCGGATGGCAAGCCAGGACGAGCGGGTGAAATTGGAAAAGGCACTGGCTGCGTTATCGTAAAGCGTCGTGGTAATGCCGAGCGCCGTTGTGGCCTGCCGCCATGCCCTGAGGCCGATGGCTGCCAGAACCTCCGCTTCCTGCTCCTGCGCATTGCGAATGACGATCAAGCCGCGCCCTCCATGGCCCAACGAAGTAAAGCACCGGCGGCGCGATTCGGCCAGTGCGGTTTCCACACGCCCTGCCCGCCCGGTCGGGTGATGCCCGTGGGACTTGACCGCACACGTCTCCCCCGCTAACCAAAAAGAGCAAACAAGGAGCTTTTATGTTCGCTCAATCGGAGTCCCGGTAACGGCCCTGCCCGCAAGTTTCTTGCGCGCCGGGCCATGATGAAACCGACCTGGATGCCTTAACGGCACCCGGACTTGTTTTCATGCGTCTAGAAGACGCCGACCGGATTTCCGACAATGGACATTTCCCGCGCCGAACAGCGCATTCTTCACCTGCTCGCCCAGGGCGGCAGCATCGAACTCGTTCGAGACGACCATCACAAAATCGAAAAACTCGCGCTCTATACGCGCGACGGCTGGATTTTCAGCGGCCTCGATCTCCTCACCTTCCGCAAACTGAAGCAGAAGAGAGCCATCGCCTCCTCGGGCGGCAAGCCTTACCGCATCACGACGCGTGGTTTGGAACTCGTACGGGGTGAGCTGGACAATCGATAAAAACAAACGGGCGGCACTTGATGCCGCCCGTGACAATTATAGAGCTTTTGTTCAGCCGCTTACCACCACTTGGCGGGGGTGAACTTGCCGGCAGCCTGCTCGATGGCATGCGCCGTCTTGAAGAGCGTCTCTTCTTCGAAAGGCTTGCCGATGAGCTGCAAGCCGAGCGGCAGGCCCTTGCCGTCTAGGCCGGCAGGCACCGAGAGGCCGGGAAGACCGGCCATGTTGACCGTGATGGTGAAGACGTCCTGGAGGTACATCTTCACGGGATCGGAAGCGAGTTCCTCATCACCGACAGCGAAGGCGGAAGACGGGGTAATCGGCGCCAGAATGGCGTCGACGCCCTCATGGAAGACGTTTTCGAAATCGCGCTTGATCAGCGTGCGGACCTTTTGCGCCTTCAGGTAATAGGCGTCGTAATAACCGGCTGAAAGCACGTAGGTGCCGACCATGATACGGCGCTGCACTTCCTTGCCGAAACCGGCTGCACGGCTCTTCTCGTACATATCGGCAATGTCCTTGCCGTCGACGCGCAGGCCGTAACGTACGCCGTCATAACGAGCGAGGTTGGACGAAGCTTCCGCGGGCGCGACGATGTAATAGGCAGGAAGCGCGTATTTGGTGTGCGGCAGCGAGATATCGACCACTTCGGCACCGGCATCGCGCAGCCATTCGACGCCCTTTGCCCAGAGCTTTTCGATTTCTTCCGGCATGCCATCGACGCGATATTCCCTGGGGATACCGATCTTCAGGCCCTTGAGCGACTGGCCGATGGCCTTTTCGTAATCCGGCACCGGCAGGTCGACGGAGGTCGTATCCTTTGCGTCAACGCTCGCCATCGTCTTCAACAGGATAGCGGCGTCGCGCACGTCACGTGCGATCGGGCCGGCCTGATCGAGCGAGGAAGCATAAGCAACGATGCCGTAACGCGAGCAACGGCCATAAGTAGGCTTGATGCCGACGGTGCCGGTAAAGGCCGCCGGCTGGCGGATGGAGCCGCCGGTGTCGGTTGCCGTGGCGCCGGCGCACAGATGCGCGGCAACGGCTGCGGCCGAACCGCCGGAGGAGCCACCGGGCACGAGCTTCTGCTCCGAGCCGTTGGCGCGCCAGGGGTTGATGGCCGGACCGTACCAGGAGCTTTCGTTGGACGAGCCCATGGCGAACTCGTCCATGTTGAGCTTGCCGAGCATGACGGCGCCCTGGTCCCAAAGGTTCTGGGTGACGGTCGATTCGTATTTCGGCTTGAAGCCATCGAGAACATGCGAACACGCCTGCGTGTGCACGTCACGGGTGGCGAAAAGGTCTTTCACGCCAAGCGGAACGCCTTCCAGCTCGCCCGCCGCGCCTGCGGCGATGCGGCCATCGGAGGCTTTCGCCATGTCGCGCGCCTTTTCAGGCGTCAAGGCAACATAGGCGTTCAGCGCGCCGTTGGCGGCGTCGATGGCGGCAATATAGGCGTCGGTCAGCTCGAGGGCGGAAAACTCTTTCGCCTTGAGCTTTTCGCGGGCTTCGGCAATGGTCAGGCTCGTCAGGTCGGTCATGGTCGGCAACGGCTTTCGAAATCTTGGAAAAATCGGGCGGCAAACGGCGGTCGGATTACTCGACCACTTTCGGAACCATGAAGAAGTCCCGGTCGGTCGCAGGCGCATTGGCGACGATGTCTTCCGCCTTGTTGCCGTCGGTGACGACGTCGGCACGCTTTTTCATATCCACGGGGGTAACGGAGGTCATCGGCTCGACGCCGTCAACATTCACTTCCGAAAGCTGCTCCACAAAACCGAGTATGCCGTTCAACTGGCCAAGCATATTTTGTGCTTCGTCTTCAGTAACAGCGATACGGGCAAGGCGCGCAACGCGCTTTACGGTGGCGAGATCGACGGACATGGTTCTACTCCGGTCAGAATTTTCCTAACCGCTATAATCACCATGTCCGCCATTCGCAACGGTAGAAAGCATGTCGCGTAAAACTGTGTAGCGGTTTTGCTGTAGCGACATGCGTCAGCAAAATGTCAGAAGGACAGTATTTCGCCCGGCTTCGGCGTGTGGACGCGCGCATCCGAGCCTTCCATGCCGGCCACGAACTTCTCCGGCGTCTGGTCAACGATCGGGAAGGAACCATAGTGGCAGGGAATGACGTTGGCGAATTTGAAAAAGCGCTGGCAGGCGAGTGCAGCCACCGCACCACCCATCGTGAAGCGGTCGCCGATTGGCACGAGACCGATATCCGGCTGGTGCAATTCGTTGATGAGCTTCATGTCGGAGAAAATATCCGTATCGCCCATATGATAGACGGCCGGACCGTCTTCGAAATGCAGCATCAGTCCATTGGCGTTGCCGAGTGAATGGGAAACGCCATCCTCAGTGATCTGGGCGGATGAATGCAGCGCATTGGTAAAGGTTACGGAAAAACCGTCGAAATGTACCGTGCCGCCAGTATTACCCATATCGACCTTCGCCACGCCCTTGGTGGAAAGCCAGGCGGCGAGATCGGCATTGGCAAGCACCGTCGCGCCCGTTTCGCGAGCAAGCTGGACGGTATCCCCCACATGATCGCCGTGGCCGTGGGTCAGGAGAATATGGGTGATGCCTTCAGCCGCGCTTTTCGCATCCTGTCCGGCAAAACCGGGATTGCCGGTGAAAAACGGATCGATAAGGATCTTCGCGCTGCCGTTTTCAAGGCGGAAGGCGGAATGGCCGAGCCAGGTGATTTTCATGGGAAGTTCTCCTTTGTATTGCCCGTATATTATGACATAGGACGGCTTGAACAACCGCACTACCGATATTTCAGAGAGGCGACAATGGCCGCGGATAATGACGATTACGTGTATGACGAGGCGACCGGCGAATGGCGGCCTGCGTCCGAGCTGGCCGCAGAAGCTTTGCGCGCGAACGAAGTGCGCGATGCGGCAGGCAACGTGCTTGCGGATGGTGACCAGGTAACGCTGATCAAGGATCTGAAGGTCAAAGGCACCAATACGGTCATCAAGCAGGGCACTGTCATCAAATCGATCCGCCTGACCGGAAATCCGGAAGAAATCGATTGCAGGCACGAGACGGTCAAGGGTCTGGTGCTGCGCACCGAATTCGTCCGAAAAAGATAAAGGACAGCGTACGACATGGCGATACTTACCATCGAGGAGCTCGCGGAAACGCTTCAGCCGGCGCAGGCGATTGCGGGCCTCGACCTTGGGACGAAAACCATCGGACTTGCCATGTCGGACCTGTCGCGGCGCTTCGCCACGCCGCGCCCCGTCATCAAACGGGTCAAATTCACTCGGGATGCCGAGGTGCTGCTGGCCTTTGCCGAAAAGGAAAAGGTATCAGCTTTCATCATCGGCCTGCCCATAAACATGGATGGATCGGCCGGACCACGCGCGCAGGCAACACGCGCCTTCGTTCGTACCATGGGGGAAAAAACCGCCCTGCCCTTCATTTTCTGGGATGAACGGCTTTCAACGGTCGCCGCCGAACGTGTGCTTCTGGAAATGGATGTCTCACGCGCCAAACGGGCCGAACGCATCGATTCGGCAGCCGCAAGCTTCATTCTTCAGGGCGCGCTGGACAGGCTTTCGGCACTCGCCCGCGCAACGGGCTGACGTCCCTGCCACCAATTGGCAATCTGTTTTCGCTTGCGGAAAGCAAGGATCGCAAAAACGATCAGGCTGTCGACCGCTATGGCGCGCGCGACCAGCGGCGGCAGGCTTTCCGGCGGCAGGCCGAGGATATTGCCGTAAATCTGGAATACCAGATCATGCGTCTGGCGCGTCAGCATGAAGAAGCCGAAGCTCAAGTCGTAATAGGATAGCCAGTACCAGCTGCCGAGCAATGCGACGGGACCGGCCCAGAGGATCAAAAACCACTTCATGCAGTCTGCTCCCGCGTGAAAATCGTATCGGGAATGCCAGCAAGCACCGCCCAGCGCACCAGAGCCATCAGGCAAAGGTTAAACGCTGGCGCGTCAATATCCAACGGCAGCATAGCAAAAAACGTCATCATGACGCCCAAAGCTGTCCAGCGGCTCACTTGCGGCTCCCTTATACGCAGTCATTGCGCATGGTTAACATTTTGTTAATGCACACTGGACCGGTAACCATGGCTAAGCAAATGAAAGCTGTCGGTATGGTTAACGGTGGCGGGTTCGGCTGTGGAAAACACCCCTCACGAAGCCAACGGCATGCGATGCCGCAAGGTTGCCGGACCACTGAAAACATGGTTGATTTTTCGTCAAATAACGGCCGATTTTGTTAAGGCGACCGTCTCGCCCGGCTCGTTACGCCGCGCTCAGCCGTAAACGCCGCGCACCAGTCTTTTGACGGCGGTTGCAATCTTGTCCCAGTCCTTGTCCGACTTCAACGGCACGCCGGCGAACTGGCCGCTGGTGGCGGCGGAAATCACGAGATGCTGGATGGCGGCGAACAACACGGCATTGACGGCTGCGGTATCTACGCCCTTGGGTGCTGCCAGCGATCCGCGCATGCGCTCCAGCCATTTGCCGAGCGATTTGGCACGGGCTTCGGCAAGCTGCCTGACCTGCGGCGAGCCATCCGACACTTCCCAGGCAATGATCTTGCAGACGAGAGGATCGCTGCGCAGCGCATCCATGAAATAAAGCGCCAGCTTTTCCATGAGATCGCCATAGGTCAACAGGAACATGCCGCCGGTATCTTCAGGAATACGGTCCTTCACCCAGGATCCGAGATCCTCGCCGATCGCCTCGATCAACCCTTCCAGACCGCCGAAATAACGGTAGATCAGCTGCTTGTCGCATCCGGCGCGGCGGGCAACGGCATTGATGCCAAAACCCTGAAAGCCCTCTTCGGCCAGAAGCGACCGGGCCGCCTCAAAAATCGCCTTCTCGGTCGCAGCGCGATCCTTGATGCGCTTTTCCGGCTTGTCGGCTGAAATCACCTCTGCGGTCGCCAGCATGCTTCCCTACCCGTCTTTTAAAAGGCCTGACCCAACGGGTTAACAAAGCATGAAGACGAGGACAATGCAGCGCAGCAGCTGGGGAGAAGGTTCCTGTGGATGAATGAAGATCGAGGACCCGTACCCCGCAAATAATCACTCCAGCGCCATTCCAAACCACACGGTGCCTGTTGTGTCGTGAGTTTCGAGACGTTTGAAGCCGCGGGTTTCCCAAAAGCGGATACCCGCCTGGTTGCGCTCGCTGGCGCCGAGGTGGATGCCATAGACGTTGTTTTGTCTCGCCATATCCAGCCAGCGCGACAAAAGCCGCGTGCCGCCGCCCTTGCCCTGTGTGCGTGGCAGAAGGTTCAGGTGGATATGGGCCGGAAACGGATCGGTCAGCCAGGTTGGCGTGTGGCGCGGGTGGTGGATGAAATGTGCACGGCGCTGATCGGCGTCCCATGTTTGCTGGTCGCCAACGGGGTCGGGATAAAGGGCGCGCAGATGCGGCCACCACTCACGCTCCAGCCGCTCATCATGCAAGGCGGTATCGAGCGCGCCGGCGATGTAACCGCAGACACCCTCTTCGTCTTCCGCCACAAAAACGGCATCGGGCCACAGATGCAGATAAGGCACGGAATAAATATGCCCCACCATGCGGCCATCGCGATAAAGCGGGGTGGCATCCTGCCCGGCATCGCCGGTGGCAAGACTGATGGCGTAGAGCGCCTCTTCATCTTCAGGACGGGCGGAGCGGAAGGTCAGCATCTGCTATCGACCTCCATCTTCATGCGCGCGCACGCGCCCAACGACTTAAAGACAGAAATACGCCCCACGCCAACGCCTTTTCTCAAATCCGATACCCCTCCCACAGGGACTGCAACAACAGCTTTCCACCCTTTATCGGTCAGGACGCGGGCGGATACAATAAATCGATTATATAATTCGGATCAAAGCGAGAATCGAGCATGCCGTAAGTATGTCGCCAACCACCCGCCAGACGGGTTTCGAGGAAGGCGTCTGCGATCTTGCCGGCGCCGAGCCGGCAAAGCTCTGCGGCAGCGGCAGCAAGTGCGAATTGCTCCACCAGCAGGCGGGCAGCACCCTCATCGCGTTCGGCAAGCGCGATTGCGGCGCGCAGCACATCCGTGGTCTTTTTTCCGGCGGGTCCGAGGTCGCGCTCCAGCGTCTGGAAAACGAGATCGAACAGATCCTTGCCGCGCTGAAGAACACGCAGCACATCCAGCGCCATGACGTTGCCGGAGCCTTCCCAGATGGCATTGACCGGCGCTTCGCGGTAGTGGCGGGCAATCGGCCGTTCTTCCACATATCCGTTGCCGCCAAGGCACTCCATCGCCTCGTAGATCAACGCCGGCGCGATCTTGCAGCACCAGTATTTCACAATCGGCGTCATCACCCGCGCATAGGCCGCCTCGGCGGCATTGTTGCGGGCGGCATCGAATGCCGATGCCAGCCGGAAGGAGAGTGCCGTTGCGGCTGCGACATCCAGCGCCATATCGGCGAGAACGCGCGTCATGATCGGCTGGCTCACCAGCGTCTTGCCGAAGACAGAACGGCCGCGTGCGAAATGCACGGCTTCGGCGAGCGAAGCGCGCATCATGCCTGATGATGCCAAAGCGCAGTCGAGCCGCGTCAGCGTCACCATGTCGAGAATGGTGCGCACACCGCTGCCGGGTTCACCCAGAAGATAACCGAAAGCATCGGTGAACTCGACTTCGGCGGAGGCATTGGAGCGGTTGCCTAGCTTGTCCTTCAGGCGCTGGAAATGCAGGCCGTTGGCGGAACCGTCTTCCAGATAACGCGGCACCAGGAAACAGCCCATGCCGTCGCCCATCTGCGCCAGCATGACGAAACCGTCGCTCATCGGCGCGGACAGGAACCATTTGTGGCCGGACAGGCGATAGATGCCCTCGCCCACCCGCTCCGCCGTGCTGCGGTTGGCGCGCACATCCGTGCCGCCCTGTTTTTCCGTCATGCCCATGCCGACGGTGACGGCGGTTTTCTGCAAGGCCGGCTTCTGCGAGGAATCATATTTCCGCGACAGTATCTTCGGCACCCATTCCTTCTGCACACGCGACGAGGTCATGATGGCGGCGACGGAGGCGCTGGTCATGGTCAACGGGCAGAGATGCCCGGCCTCGAGCTGCGAGGTCAGATAAAATTTGGTGGCGCGCGCCTTGTGTTCATTGCCGCGCGTTTCGGCTGCATTTTCCCAGACGCTGGAATGAAGACCCGATGACATGGAACGGCGCATCAGTGCGTGCCATGCGGGATGGAACTCAACCTGATCGAGACGTTCCCCGCGCGGGCCATGCGTGTGCAGCTGCGGCACGCCTTGATTGGCCATGCGCGCCAGTTCCTGCGCCTCGTGCGAGGTGACGTAACGGCCGAGCTGGTCGAACTCGTCCCTCAGATTGCGTGACAGGCCGGATGTGAGGTCGACGATCAGCGGATCGGAACGATAGGCATTAATACCGGACCATAGGCTAGGCTGGTTTAGTTCGGCGAGCGATTCTTCTGTCCGGTTCATGCCTGTCATTCGCATCCTTCTATCGGGATTCGTGCTTTATTGCGTGTATATGCCAAAACCCGGCTTATCGCATGCTTGCCCGCAAAGCCACCTGTCTTTATAGACCCGTTGACTATTGCGACCCGGAGGACAATTTCCATGGTCTATTTTCCCCACCGCCATCTCCTCGGCATAAAGGGGCTTTCCCATCAGGATATAACCCTGCTTCTCGACAAGGCCGACGAAGCGGTGAAAATCAGCCGTCAGCGCGAGAAAAAAACCTCGACGCTTCGGGGCCTCACGCAGATCAACCTGTTCTTCGAAGCTTCGACCCGGACACAATCCTCCTTCGAACTTGCCGGAAAACGGCTTGGCGCCGATGTGATGAACATGTCGGTCAGCAATTCCTCGGTGAAGAAGGGCGAAACGCTGATCGACACGGCGATGACGCTGAACGCCATGCGCCCCGATGTGCTGATCGTGCGTCACTCCTCGGCCGGTGCCGCAGCCCTTCTCGCGCAGAAGGTTGCCTGCTCCGTGGTCAATGCCGGCGACGGCCAGCATGAACACCCGACGCAGGCCCTTCTCGACGCGCTGACCATTCGCCGCGCCAAGGGTGATCTTTCGGGAATAACGGTGGCGATCTGCGGCGACGTACTGCATTCGCGCGTTGCCCGCTCCAACATCATCCTGCTCAACCAGATGGGCGCGCGCGTGCGCGTCGTGGCTCCCGCGACGCTTCTTCCCTCCGGCATTCGCGACATGAGCGTCGAGGTCTTCCATGACATGAAGGAAGGCCTGAAGAACGCCGATGTTGTGATGATGCTGCGCCTGCAGCGCGAGCGCATGTCCGGCTCCTTCGTGCCTTCGGTGCGCGAATATTTCCACTATTACGGTCTCGATGCCGAAAAGTTGAAGGCAGCGAAAGAAGATGCGCTGGTCATGCATCCCGGCCCGATGAACCGTGGCGTGGAAATCTCATCCGAAGTGGCTGATGGTCCGCAAAGCGTCATCGAAAGCCAGGTGGAAATGGGGGTTGCCGTGCGCATGGCTGTCATGGAAACCCTGCTTGTCTCGCAAAATCAGGGTGAGCGCGTATGAGTGCCGTGACCGTTCTCAAAAACCTTCGCATCGTTGATCCCTCCCGCAATCTGGACGAGGTGGGCAGCATCGTCATCGGTGCCGACGGCACGATCCTCGCCTCCGGCGGGCAGGCACACAACCAGGGTGCGCCCGAGGGTGCGACGGTTCGCGACTGCAAGGGGCTGCTGGCCGTTCCCGGTCTGGTGGATGCCCGCGTCTTTGTCGGTGAGCCGGGCGGCGAACACCGTGAAACCATCGAATCCGCATCGCGCGCGGCAGCGGCCGGCGGCGTCACCAGCATCATCGTCATGCCGGACACCGACCCCGTTATCGACGACATTGCGCTGGTCGAATATGTGAAAAAGGCGGCACGCGACAAGGCGCTCGTCAATGTGCATCCCGCCGCAGCACTGACCAAGGGCCTCAACGGCGAGGAAATGACCGAGATCGGCATGCTGAAGGAAGCCGGTGCGGTTGCCTTCACCAATGGACGCAGGGCGCTTTCCGACACGCTGGTGCTGCGCCGCGCCATGACCTATGCGCGCGAATTGGGTGCGGTGATTGCACTTGAGACCCGCGACAAATATATCGGCGGCGGCGACATGAACGAGGGGCTTTTCGCAAGCTGGCTCGGTCTGTCCGGAATCCCCAAGGAAGCCGAGATCATTCCGCTCGAGCGCGACCTGCGCATTGCCGGTTTGACGCAAGCGATCTATCACGCCGCCAAGATTTCCGTGCCGGAGTCGGCGGAAGCGATCCGTCTTGCCCGGCAGCGGGGCGTCAAGGCGACCTGCGGCATCTCGATCAACCATCTGACGCTGAACGAGAACGATATCGGCGAATACCGTACGTTCTTCAAGCTCTCACCTCCCTTGCGCGCAGAAGACGACCGCAAGGCCATGGTCGAGGCGCTGAAGGATGGCACGATCGACATCATCGTTTCCTCGCACGACCCGCAGGACGTGGACACCAAGCGCCTGCCCTTTTCGGATGCGGCAAGCGGTGCGGTGGGGCTGGAAACCATGCTGGCGGCGGCGCTTCGCCTTCACCATAGCGGCGAAGTTCCGCTGATGCGGCTGATCGATGCGCTTTCCACCCGCCCGGCGAAAATCTTCGGACTGGATGCGGGATCGCTTAAAGCCGGCGCGAAGGCTGATATCACGCTGATCGACCTGGACGAGCCTTGGCTGGTTGCGAGAGATCAACTGGTGTCGAAATCCAAGAATACGCCGTTTGAGGATGCCCGTTTCAGCGGCCGCGCTGTCGCCACTTATGTGGCTGGCAAAGCGGTTCATTCCTTGGCATAAGATCACGGACATGGGATCACGCAGGCGCGCGACGAGAGGGAACGTTGAATGAGTGCTTTGACTGACTGGCAGACGGCGCCTGCCCTTCTCGCGCTTGCGGCGCTGATTGGCTATCTATTCGGCTCGATACCCTTCGGCCTGCTTCTTACCCGCATGGCGGGGCTGGGCGATGTGCGCAAGATTGGTTCCGGCAATATTGGCGCCACCAATGTGCTGCGCACCGGCAACAAGAAGCTCGCCGCAGCGACATTGCTGCTGGATGCGCTGAAGGGCACCGCCGCAGTGCTCGTCGCCAATGCGCTCTGGGGTTACGAGGCGTCGCTGGTTGCCGGTTTCTTTGCCTTTCTCGGCCATCTGTTTCCGGTGTGGCTCGGTTTCAAGGGCGGCAAGGGCGTGGCGACCTATATCGGCGTGCTTTTAGGCGCTGCCCCCCTGATGATGCTGGCTTTTGCGCTGATCTGGCTCGCAACCGCGTTCATCACCCGGTATTCCTCGCTGTCGGCGCTGGTTGCCATGCTTGTGATCCCGGTCGCCCTCTGGATAGTCGGGCCTGAAAAGACGGCGCTTCTGGTAACGTTGCTGAGCGTGATTTCCTGGTGGAAACACCGGGAAAACATCGCACGGCTTCTGGCCGGCACGGAAAGCAGGATCGGGCAAAAGGGCTAAGGCCAGCTTTAGGGATACGTCATGCCGCATGAGGAAACGACACGGCAGGGCATAGAGCTTTCCGCGCGGCAGCGGGTCGCATGGCTTCGGCTGATCCGCAGCGACAATATCGGCCCCGTCACCTTCCGCGAACTCATCAATCATTTTGGCAGCGCTGAAAAAGCGCTCTCTGCCCTGCCCGAGCTTTCAAGGCGCGGCGGTTCATTGCGCAGTCCGCGCATTGCCACACAGGCGGAAGCGGAAGGTGAAATCGAAACGGCTGAAAGATTCGGCGCTCGCTTCGTCGGCATCGGTGAGCCAGACTATCCGCCTGCCCTGCGACAGCTCGACGGCGCGCCGCCACTGATCGCCATGAAGGGATCAGCATCCACCGCAACAAGACCTTGCGTCGGCATCGTCGGATCACGCAACGCCTCCATCAACGGCGCGAAATTCGCCGCGATGCTGGCGCGCGATTGCGGTCGTGCGGGCTATACGATCGCTTCCGGGCTGGCGCGCGGCATCGATGCGGCAGCGCACCGGGCAAGCCTTGCAACCGGCACGGTGGCCATGCTGGCGGGCGGTCTCGACCGTCCCTACCCGCAGGAAAATTTCGGGCTCTTGCAGGACATCTACGAACAGGGCGGCGCGACGATCAGCGAAATGCCCTTCGGCTGGGAGCCCCGCGCTCGGGATTTCCCCCGCCGCAACCGGCTGATATCGGGCGTCTCGCTCGGCGTCGTCATAGTGGAAGCGGCAGAACGATCCGGTTCGCTCATCACGGCGCGTCTTGCCGGCGAAGCGGGGCGGCTGGTTTTCGCCGTACCAGGCTCCCCACTCGATGCGCGCTGCGAAGGCACCAACCGGCTGATCAAGGAAGGCGCGATGCTGACCACGGGGGCGGCCGATATTCTCGATGCGCTACGACCGCTGATGGAACCGCAATTGCCCTATGACCGCAAGGTCGAGGAACCACGATCCGATGAGGAAATGTCACCACCGGGAGATGACGAGCGTAGCATCGTTGCCGCCGCTCTCGGGCACTCGCCCGTCGAAACGGACGATATCATTCGCCACACGGGTTTTTCCGCAGCCACGGTTCACATGGTGCTGCTGGAACTCGATATTGCCGGGCGGTTAAACCGGCACGCCGGGGGGCGGGTTTCGCTCCTCGCGGATTGAAAGCTTGCGCCGCCCGCTCTGGATATCGCCGACTTCCACATAGGCCATTTCAATCAGATAGCACAGCATGTCGGCGCCCTCGCGATTGGCGACGAGCCTCAGTTCCGCGAGCATCTGGCGAATGTAAGCCAAGTTCTCTCTGGTCCCTTCATTATCGGCATTATTGTTTGTTGCGTTCGGGACCATATATCTATCCTGGAATTTCAACCTGAAACAAAGATCATTACGTCAATTCAAATCATGTTGGTCACTATAACAAATTTACCAAAGATTGCAATACAACGACAGATTATCCATAGGTTGCAATTGCCTTGGAGCGATAAAATCGGGCTTGCCTCTTGACCCGCGCGCATTACCTGTCCATGTCGAATTATAAAGAAGGCGAATTGCGGCATTATGCCGTGATCCGGCTATGTTAACGGACCAGTTCCAGAGAAAAACAATATGAATGTCGTCGTCGTAGAATCTCCTGCCAAAGCCAAGACGATCAACAAGTATCTTGGTCCGGGCTACAAGGTTCTTGCATCCTTTGGCCACGTCCGGGACCTTCCTGCCAAGGACGGATCTGTGCTGCCCGACCAGGACTTCGAAATGTCCTGGGAGGTCGATAGCGCATCCGCCAAGCGCATGAAGGACATTGCCGACGCGGTGAAATCCTCCGACGGCCTGTTTCTCGCAACCGACCCGGATCGCGAGGGTGAAGCAATTTCCTGGCATGTGCTTGATCTCTTGAAGAAGAAGCGCGTTCTCGGCGACAAGCCGGTGAAGCGCGTGGTCTTCAACGCCATCACCAAAAAGGCGGTACTGGACGCGATGGCGAACCCGCGCGACATCGACGTGCCGCTGGTCGATGCCTATCTTGCCCGCCGTGCGCTGGATTATCTTGTCGGTTTCAACCTGTCGCCGGTTTTGTGGCGCAAGCTGCCGGGCGCCCGTTCCGCCGGCCGCGTGCAGTCCGTTTCGCTACGTCTCGTCTGCGACCGCGAAGCCGAGATCGAGCGTTTCGTCTCCGAGGAATACTGGAACATCAGCGCGCTGTTGAAGACACCGCGCGGTGACGAGTTCGAGGCGAAGCTGGTTTCCGCCGATGGCAAGAAGCTGCAAGGCCGTTCGATCAAGACAGGAGATGACGCCAACCGCCTGAAGGCGCTCCTGGAAGGCGCGACCTATATTGTCGATACGGTCGAGGCGAAACCCGTCAAGCGCAATCCCGGCCCGCCCTTCACCACCTCGACGCTGCAGCAGGCTGCCTCCTCGCGCATGGGCTTTTCGGCCTCGCGCACCATGCAGGTGGCCCAGAAGCTTTATGAAGGTATCGACATCGGCGGCGAAACCGTTGGTTTGATCACCTATATGCGTACCGACGGCGTGCAGATGGCGCCGGAAGCGATCGATGCCGCACGCCGCGCCATCGGCGAGCAGTTCGGCGACCGCTATGTGCCGGAAAAGGCGCGCTTCTACTCGACCAAGGCAAAGAACGCGCAGGAAGCGCACGAAGCTATCCGTCCGACCGATTTTAACCGCACACCGGATCAGGTGAAGCGTTACCTCGATGCCGACCAGTTGCGTCTTTACGACCTGATCTGGAAGCGCGGCATTGCGAGCCAGATGGCATCTGCCGAAATCGAACGTACCACCGTGGAAATCCTTGCCGACAAGGACGGTGAAAAGGCCGGGCTTCGTGCCGTCGGTTCCGTCATCCGCTTCGACGGCTTCATTGCCGCCTATACCGACCAGAAAGAAGATGGCGAGCAGAGCGACGACGGTGACGATGAAGGCCGCCTGCCGCAGATCAATGCGCGCGAGAACCTCGCCAAGCAGAAGATCAACGCCAGCCAGCACTTCACCGAGCCGCCGCCGCGTTATTCGGAAGCATCGCTCATCAAGAAGATGGAAGAACTCGGCATCGGCCGTCCTTCCACCTATGCGGCAACACTGAAGACTCTAAGCGACCGCGAATATATCATCATCGACAAGCGCAAGCTCATTCCCCATTCGCGCGGACGGCTGGTGACGGCTTTCCTCGAAAGCTTCTTTGCCAAATATGTCGAATACGACTTCACCGCCGATCTGGAAGAAAAGCTCGACCGCATTTCCGCGGGCGAACTGGACTGGAAGCAGGTGCTGCGCGATTTCTGGAAGGATTTCTTCGCGCAGATCGAAGATACCAAGGAATTGCGCGTTACCAACGTGCTGGATGCGCTCAATGAAGTTCTGGCCCCGCTGGTCTTCCCCAAGCGTGAGGACGGCTCCGATCCGCGCATCTGTCAGGTTTGCGGCACCGGCAACCTTTCGCTGAAGCTCGGCAAATATGGCGCTTTCGTCGGTTGCTCCAATTACCCGGAGTGCAACTTCACCCGCCAGCTCACGTCCGATGGCTCGGAAGCCGAAGCTTCCGTATCCAATGAGCCGAAAGCGCTGGGTGCCGATCCGATGACCGGCGAGGAGTTGACGCTTCGGTCTGGCCGTTTCGGCCCGTACATCCAGCGCGGCGATGGCAAGGAAGCCAAGCGCTCCTCGCTGCCCAAGGGCTGGAAGCCTGAGGACATCGACCACGAAAAGGCGCTGGCGCTCATCAACCTGCCGCGCGATATCGGCAAGCATCCCGAAACCGGCAAGATGATTTCCGCCGGGCTTGGCCGCTACGGACCCTTCCTGTTGCATGACGGTTCCTATGCGAACCTCGAAAGCATCGAAGACGTGTTCTCGATCGGCCTCAACCGTGCCGTTACCGTCATTGCCGAGAAGCAGAGCAAGGGACCGGGGCGCGGCCGCAACGGCACGCCTGCGGCGCTGAAGGAACTGGGTGATCACCCCGATGGCGGCCCGATCACTGTCCGCGACGGGCGTTACGGCGCTTACGTCAACTGGGGCAAAGTTAACGCCACCATTCCAAAGGGGCAGGATCCGACCTCCGTGACGCTGGACGAATCGCTGGTGCTGATTGCCGAGCGTATCGCCAAGACAGGAACCGGCGGCAAGCCCGCCAAGGCCAAGAAACCTGCTGCCAAGAAGGCCGATGGCGACACAGCCGCAAAGCCGAAGGCGACAAAAGCCAAGGCCGCAACGAAAAGCAAGACGGCTGCCAAGCCGAAGGCCGCAGCCAAACCCAAGAAGGCAGAATCGTGAGCAAGGCGCCGCGTCAGAGACAGGGTTCCGCCAGCGACGGCTTCGGACGTACCGGGCGCGGCAAGCGGGCAAATGAAGGTGAAGGCATCATCCATGGCGAGGTGCCTTCCCGCGAAGTGCTGCTGAAATTCATCGCCGAGCATCCGCAGCAGGCCTCCAAGCGCGAAATCGCCAAGGCTTTCGGGCTGAAGGGCGACGACCGCGTTGTGCTCAAGGCACTGCTGAAGGAGCTTGAAACCGATGGCATGGTGCAGAAGAGCCGCAAGACGCTGACGCGACCGGGTGGCCTGCCGCCGGTGACGGTTCTCGACATCACCACCCGCGACAAGGACGGCGAATTGATCGGCCGGCCTGCCGAATGGCCTGAAGATCAGGGCGCGGCCCCCGCCGTGCTCATCCGCCAGTCCTCGCAGGATCGCAGTAAGAAAGCCCCTGCCGCCGGTCTCGGCGATCGCATTCTGGCAAAAATATTCCCGTCCAAGGACAGCGTCGGCCCGGCCTACACGGCCCGCGTCGTCAAGCTGATCGACCGCCGTCAGAACGCACTGCTTGGCGTGTTCAAGGAAACGGAAGGCGGCGGCGGACGCCTGATGCCGATCGACCGGCGCGGCGAGGAAATGGTCATCGACCCCGAGAGTGTGGGCGATGCCAAGGACGGCGACCTGATCGAGGTGGAAACCTCGCGCAACAGCGGTCGTTACGGCCTGACGCGCGCAAAGGTTCTTTCGGTCGTCGGCTCAGTCGCCTCGGAAAAGGCGATCTCGATGATCGCGATCCATGCCCACGGTATTCCGCACATCTTCCCGCCGAATGTTCTGGCCGAGGCGGATGCCGCAAAACCCGCGACCATGTCGCACCGTGAAGACTGGCGCGACCTGCCGCTGATCACGATCGATCCGGCCGACGCCAAGGACCATGACGACGCGGTCTATGCCGAACTCGACCCCTCGCCCGACAATCCTGATGGAGTGATCGTCACCGTCGCTATCGCCGACGTGTCCTGGTATGTGCGATCAGGCGCACCGCTCGACCGCGAGGCGCTGAAGCGTGGTAACTCCGTCTATTTCCCTGATCGTGTCGTGCCGATGCTGCCGGAACGCATCTCCAACGACCTCTGCTCGCTGAAGGAAGGCGTCGACCGCCCTGCCCTTGCTGTGCGGATGACGTTCTCGAAGGAAGGCCGCAAGGCGAGCCACACTTTCCATCGCATCATGATGAAGAGTGCCGCCAAGCTCTCCTACCAGCAGGCGCAGGCCGCAATCGACGGCCGCCCGGACGACAAGACCGGCACGCTGCTGGAGCCGATCCTGAAGCCGCTGTGGCACGCCTATGCCGTGATGAAGCGCGGCCGCGATCGCCGCCAGCCGCTGGAACTCGACATGCCGGAGCGCAAGATCCAGCTCAGGCCCGACGGCACTGTGGACAAGGTCATCATTCCCGAACGCCTCGACGCGCACAAGCTGATCGAGGAAATGATGATTCAGGCGAACGTCGCCGCCGCAGAGACCCTGGAAAAGAAAAAGCAGCGGCTGGTCTACCGCGTGCATGACGCCCCCACACTTACCAAGCAGGAAGTGCTGCGCGAATTCCTCGGCACCATCGGCATTTCCATGGCCAAGGGTGTCGCGATGCGCGCCAATTCCTTCAACGGCATTCTGGCGCGCGCACTCGACACGCCGCACCAGATCATGGTCAACGAGATGGTGCTGCGCAGCCAGAGCCAGGCGATCTACAGCCCGGAAAATATCGGCCATTTCGGCCTCAACCTGATGAAGTACGCGCATTTCACCTCACCGATCCGCCGTTATGCCGACCTGATCGTGCATCGGGCGCTGGTCGGATCGCTAGGCCTCGGCGAAGGCGGCATCACCCCGCATGAAGAGGCGACGCTGGACGATATAGCCGCCGAAATCTCGACCTTCGAGCGCCGCGCCATGGCCGCAGAGCGCGACACCATCAACCGGCTGATCGCGCACCATCTTTCCGAGCGCGTCGGTGAGGAGTTCGATGGCCGCGTCGCGGGTGTCACCAAGGCGGGACTATTTGTCGCGCTGCCGCAGTTTGGCGCCGACGGGTTTGTTCCTATATCTACACTTGGAACCGACTATTTCCTCTACGACGAAGCCCATCAGGCTCTGACGGGGGAAAAGACGGGTCTCGGTTATCAACTCGGCGATACGGTTCAGGTGCGGCTTGCAGAAGCGGTACCCTTGGCTGGTGCGCTGCGGTTCGAAATGCTGAGCCCGGGGCGCAAGATGCCGGTCGGCTCGCGGTCGTTCCACAAGGCAGGCCGGCGGACATCACGTCCTTCCGCCAAGCCGGGAACAAGGCCGCCGAGAGGACGTCGGTAACAAGACCGCGTCAAGCGGTTAAGACAAACGGGAGAAGGACTTCAGGATGAGTGCAAATCAGGGCTCGGAAACGGTTACCTTCGGAGATGGAAGCGCGGAGCGTCCGCTTGGCCGCTCGATCATGCGGGGCATGGCCAATCGCTGCCCGGCCTGTGGCAGCGGTCGCCTGTTTCGGGCCTTCCTGAAGCCGGTGGACAATTGCGCGGCCTGCGGCGAGGAAATGCATCATCACCGCTCCGACGACCTGCCGCCCTATATTTCCATCGTCATCATCGGCCATATCGCCGTTGGCGGCTTCATGATGACCGATCTCGTGCTTTCCGTTCCCATGTGGGTACACTTCGCCATCTGGGTGCCTATCACCATTCTGGCCGCGCTTCTGACGCTGCAACCGATCAAGGGTGGCGTCATCGGCCTGCAATGGGCACTTAGAATGCACGGCTTCGACGGAAAACAGCCAAAAGTGCAGATAGACGGCTCCTCCCACTGACGGCGGACGGGAATTTGAACGTGTCCGAGCTTCCCTCGAGCACCCAGGCGGCGAGCGGCCCGTTGCGGCCGCGCGATGCCGCCTCGATCATCCTGTTTGATCGTTCCGGCCCTGCTATTCGCGTGCTGATGGGCCGGCGCAGTAACGCCCACATATTCATGCCCGGCGCTTACGTGTTTCCCGGCGGCAAACGCGATCCACGCGACCACGCTCTGCCCTTCTCCGGCGATCTGCACCCCGCCGTGCTGCGCAGCCTCACCTCGTCTGCCGCGCGCCGCCTGAGCGCTGCCGGGGCACGGGCGCTGGCGCTTGCCGCCGCGCGCGAGCTCGTGGAGGAAACCGGCGTCGATATGGGCATGGACGCTGATGGTCCGGATCTTTCGCGTTTTCGATATGTGGCGCGCGCAATCACCCCGCCCGGCAATATCAGGCGTTACGACACGCGATTCTTTTGCTGTTACGCCGACGAGTTACGGCTGGATACCCGGCTAATCAGGGATTCAGATGAGCTGCACAATGTGCAATGGCTTGACATGACAGCGCTTTCCAGTCTGAACATGCCGAAAATCACACGCACGGTTCTCGAAGATGTCACAAAACTCATGATAGGTGATCCGTCACTGCCCTTTGAAAGCCCCGCGCGGCTCTATGTCACGCGCCACGGCCGATTCATTCGAGACTTTGTATAAAGGCCGTCATGTCACAAATGAAATGCGAAGCGGACGCCATTCACTGGCCCTCACTGATCGCCGCCATCTCCGCCATCAGTGCGGTCGGTGTCGCCATCGGCCTGGGCCTGCCGCTCCTGTCGATCATCCTTGAGAAGCGCGGCATCTCCTCCACCATGATCGGGGTAAATTCGGCAATGGCCGGCGTTGCGGCGATGATGGCAGCGCCGGTGACCACCAAGATCGCCCATGATTTCGGCGTGGCGCGAACGATGCTATTTGCCGTTGTCGTGTCGGCCCTGAGTGCGCTCTGTTTCTATTTCGCCGACGCCTTCTGGATGTGGTTTCCGCTGCGAATCGTCTTCCATGGCGCAACCACCACGCTGTTCATCCTCTCCGAATACTGGATCAACATGACCGCGCCACCGAAAAAACGCGGCATGGTTCTCGGCATCTACGCCACCGGACTTGCGGTTGGGTTTGCGGTTGGCCCGTTATTGTTTTCCGTGGTCGGCAGCGATGGCATCCTGCCGTTTCTGGTCGGGGCAGCAATCATACTGCTTGCCGCGATCCCGATCTTCCTTGCGCGCGGCGAAAGCCCGGAGCTGAGCGAAAGGCCGAACCACCATTTCGCCCGTTATATATGGCTGGTGCCGATGGCTTCTGCGGCGGCCTTCGTGTTCGGCGCCGTGCAAGCGGGCGGTCTGTCGCTCTTTCCCATCTATGCGACCCGCGAAGGCTTCAACGAATCGCAGGCGGCACTTCTGCTGACCGTGATGGGCATCGGCAACATGGTCTTCCAGATACCGATCGGCCTGCTTTCGGACCGAATGAAGGACCGGCGCACAATGCTGGCGCTGATGGCCTTTGCGGGCGTTTGCGGCACGCTGGCGCTGCCCTTGCTGGTGGATAGATGGATTCTCGTCGCGGCCCTGCTGCTGTTCTGGGGCGGCCTCGTATCCGGCATGTATACCGTCGGCCTTACCCATCTGGGATCGCGTCTCAAAGGGGCCGATCTGGTGGCCGCCAACGCCGCCTTCATCTTCTGCTATGCCATGGGCACAATAGCCGGACCACAGGCCGTCGGCATTTCCATGGATGTTGCGGGTACCGATGGTTTCGCCTGGGCGCTTGCCGTGTTTTTCGGGCTTTACGTGGTGCTTTATGCCTTCCGTTTTGTTTTCAGGGCAAAACAGACTTGACTTTTCAGGCGCGATACGTAGTTTCGCGCCAGATTTAGCCGAGGTGAGAAGCGCCTGCGGCTTCTCTTTTGTTTAAAGGCAGGACGACCATGGCGAAAGCTACAACAATCAAGATCAAGCTGCTGTCGACAGCCGACACCGGTACCTTCTACGTGACCACCAAGAACAGCCGTACGTTCACGGACAAGATGACGAAGACGAAGTATGACCCGGTTGTACGCAAGCACGTTGAATTCAAGGAAACCAAGATCAAGTAATTCTTGATCGGGTTCTCCGGCAAAAGCGCGCCCAACGGGCGCGTTTTTTGTTTGTACGGAAAGGATTGCCGCCAACGGCATTCTTTGCGCCAGCGCCCTCGCAAGGCCCGCCACGGGCCAACGAATCGTAACCTTCCTAGTTGCGGTTCTTGAGTTTGGAACCCAGTCGGCGCTATTGGCACGGCGGGAAAACTCTTTATCACCGTCTCGCCTAATCAGCGCCTCTCCTAATCAGCGTCTCATCGGCCAAATGCGCCAATCGCTGCGACAGCGCGCTGCCTGCGCGCGCAGCCGGATGTTCTGCGCTATAAGCGGCAGCACAAGCACAGAATATTTTCGGAGATAAGGCGGTCGGCCAACGATGTGATCACGGCACGAGGAACCGATTCGGACATCGTCAGCCGACCGACCCCACGATCCAGGAGATGCGGCGGACCTGAGCATCATGGGGCATTCAAACTACGCAATACCAGCCCCTGACGACCGAAACATCAGCGGTGTAAACCGCCATCGTTTCTTCATCACTAGACGGAAAAACCGCCGGAAGAACTGTTATTCTCGATTGGGAGTGTGCGCAGAAGTAAAATAAAAATCAACAAATTCTTAAGCCAGAGATACATCACCTGGAAAACATGGTTAAATATACAACGCTGGCACACTATAGTTCCGTGAGCGATTGAATTCAACGTATTTTTCAACTTGAACTCTATTAACCCTGTTAGACTTCACCCCCTCATTGTAAGAAGATAAAATACTGGCAAGGTCAGGGACTTCGCGCTTGCCACAGCTTGCCGTCAGGTCTTTGGGCGGCTATCGATAACGGTAAACGTCGAAAGTCTCAAAAGGCGGCACGGATTGTCAGCGTCATGGTCTGCGCCTTTAGGCGGCGGCCGCCACGACGCGGTTGCGTCCTGTGTGTTTCGCCTCGTAGAGCGCCCTGTCGGCCTGCTTCAGAAGCTCGTCCGGCGCGCCGAATGCTCCACTGCTGGTGGCGATGCCGAGCGAAGCCGTGATACTCAACTCGCGGTCGATGGAACGAACGTGAAACGGCTTGTCCTCGATGATTGCCCGCAGGCGTTCGGCAACGCTTGTGGCAAGCTCCATCGGCGTGTCGGGCATCACGACCACGAATTCCTCCCCGCCATACCGGCAGGCAAGATCGGCGCCGCGCACCGTGCTGCGGATGCGGGCTGCAAACTCGCGCAGAACCTCATCGCCGACATCGTGGCCATAGGTATCGTTGACCAGCTTGAAGCGGTCGATATCGGTCATGCAAATGGAAATCGGGCGGCCACGCACGGCGGCGCGGTCGAAAAGTATCTTCAGATGATTGTCGAGATAACGGCGATTGTTAAGACCAGTCAGCCCATCGACGATAGCAAGCTCCATCGTGTGCTGGAGATTGAGCCGCAGATGCTCGTTATAGCGCTTGCGCCGGATCTGCGTCAGAGACCGGGCGACAAGTTCGTTGGGATCGATCGGGCGGAGAATATAATCGTTCACGCCAAGATCGAGCGCCCGCGCCACCATGTCGTCCGCCCCCTGTTCCGCTACCAGAAGCAACGGCAGGAACCGGGTACGCTCCAGCGAACGAAGCTGCGAACACAGTCTCAGCGGATCGTAATCCTCAAAATTGGAATTGACGATGACAAGCTCGAAGGGGTTGCTCGCGGCCTTCAACAGGGCCGCCTGAGGCTCCGTGACGGCATCGACCTCGGCAACCGGCTTCAGCGCCCTGACGATGCGTTCCTGCGAGCTGGCGCGGCCATCCGCCACCAGAACGCGGCCAGGCGTCTGCATGAGGCCATCGCTGCGCAGCATCTCCTCGATGCCGATCTCGCGCGCGGTCTCGGCCCGCAGCCGCAATTCGTCACTGACGGCCTTGAGGCGCACGAGGCTTTTGACACGGGCGATCAATTGAAGGTCGTTAACGGGCTTGGTCAGAAAATCATCGGCGCCGGCTTTCAGGCCGCGCACGCGATCTGAGGGCTGATCGAGTGCGGTGACCATGACAACAGGAATATGCGCCGTTTTCGGATTGGCCTTCAGTCGTTCGCAGACCTCGAAACCGTCCATGCCAGGCATCATGATGTCCAGCAGGATGATATCGACCTGTTCCTGGTCGCAAATATCAAGCGCCTTGAAACCATCCTCGGCGGTTACGACGTCGAAATATTCCGCGACAAGCCGGGCTTCGAGAAGCTTTACGTTTGCGGGTATGTCGTCAACAACCAGAACTCTCGCCGTCATAACAGTTCCCCAACCGCCTTACGCATCGCCTAGATAGGTCTTGATGATTTCGATGAATTTCGGAACGGAGATCGGCTTGGACACATAGGCCTCGCATCCGCCCTGACGAATGCGCTCCTCATCCCCCTTCATGGCGAAGGCGGTTACCGCGATGACCGGAATGACGTGCAGCTCGTCATCTTCCTTCAGCCATTTCGTCACCTCCAGCCCGGAAACCTCCGGCAGCTGAATATCCATGAGAATGAGGTCGGGGCGATGCTTGCGGGCTAGATCCAGCGCTTCCATGCCATTGCGCGTCTGGATCGTCGTATAGCCAGACGCCTCGATCAGGTCACGAAAGAGCTTCATGTTCAGCTCGTTGTCTTCGACTATCATGACCTGCTTGGGCATGGTGGGCAGTCCCCGTTTCGCTTTGAAACCTTCTCCCAGACATATAGGGTGCCAGAGAACCGATTCCATCGTCCATTTGTTGCGCAAGGCTAGAACGATTTGGTTTCAAAATAGGTAACTTCGGTAGAGAAATGCTGAGAGATACAAAAAACAAAGACAATGCCGGAAAAGATCCGCAAGAAACGGCAGCCGCCATACTTGGCTGGCTGGCAAACGAGCCGGAAATGCTCGGGCGTTTTCTGGCGCTGAGCGGATTGCAGGCCAATATGCTGCGCCATGCCGCCCACGATCCCGGCTTTCTGGCGGGGCTCACCGATTTTCTGATGAGCCACGAACCAGACCTCATGGCCTTCTGCGCGGCGACCGACACATCCCCCGAAACGGTTGCCGCTGCCTGGCACCATTTTTCCGGCCCGGGGCTGGATTCGGGTGAGTATTGACAGGCCACCCCTTGAGCCACCGTCACGGCCGGAGTATGGTTAGCGACGTTCTGGTTTTGTTTTCGGCCCATGTCCACGTCGCATCTTTATGATCCCGGTTTTTGCCGCGACTGTCTGACCGGCCAGCCAGCGGACCTGAGGCGTTGTCGCGCCTGTGGCAGTCCCCGCCTCGTCTACCATGACGAACTCTACGACCTCAGCATCGCCCATATCGATTGCGACGCCTTTTACGCCTCCGTTGAAAAACGGGACAATCCCGATCTTGCCGACAAGCCGTTGATCATCGGCGGCGGAAAACGCGGCGTGGTTTCCACTGCCTGCTACATTGCCCGCATCCAGGGCGTGCGTTCCGCCATGCCGATGTTCAAGGCGCTGGAAGCTTGTCCGGACGCCGTGGTCATAAAGCCCGACATGGAAAAATACAGCCGCGTCGGCCGTCAGATCCGAACAATGATGCAGGATTTGACGCCGCTCGTGCAGCCGCTTTCCATAGACGAGGCGTTTCTCGATCTTTCCGGAACGGAGAGGCTGCATCACGATCCACCTGCCCGGGTTCTGGCGAAATTTGTGAAACGGGTGGAAAAAGAAGTGGGCGTGACCGTCTCGGCCGGTCTGTCCTACTGCAAATTTCTGGCCAAGGTCGCGTCTGACCTTAAAAAACCGCGCGGCTTTTCGGTGATCGGCGAAGCGGAAGCGCTTTCCTTTCTGGCAGCACGGCCCGTCACGACGATATGGGGCGTTGGAAAGGCGTTTGCGGCGACGCTGGAGGCGGACGGCATCCGCATGATCGCGCAGTTGCAGGAGATGGAGGAAGGCGACCTGATGCGCCGCTATGGCGTGATGGGACAACGGCTGTTCCGGCTTTCGCGCGGCATCGATGAACGGCACGTGCACAATAACGACCCCGTGAAAAGCGTGTCTTCCGAGACCACCTTCTTCAACGATATTTCCCGGCACGAGGACCTCGTACCGATCCTGCGGTCGCTTTCCGAAAAAGTTGCCTGGCGCCTGAAGAAGAGCGGCATTTCCGGCCAGACGGTTGTACTGAAAATGAAGACGGCCGATTTCAAACTCCGCACCCGCAACCGCAAGCTTGATGACCCTACCCAGCTTGCCGACCGCATATTCCGTACCGGCCTTTCGCTGCTTGCGAAAGAAACCGACGGCACCAAGTTTCGCCTGATCGGCATAGGCGTCAGTGATCTGCGCGATGCGGACCTTGCCGATCCTCCCGATCTCGTCGACAGGCAGGCGGAACGGCGGGCGGCGGCGGAAGCGGCAATGGACAAGCTGCGCGACAAGTTCGGCAAGGGCAGCGTCGAGACCGGCTACACTTTCGGCACACGCAAATAGCGGCCATGCCGCTTGCAAACGCCGTGAAACCCTGCGGCCTGCAACACCCCGCCCCTATTTTAGATATTACACAAATTAGTGATGTGGCAGACGCCCTATCCTTAAACTTCATTAAACTTCGCGTGGTTGAGTAAACGAAGTTTTGTGCATGTGGTGTATTGCGTCATGTCCCTTCGCTTCCGTCTTCTGACCGGCATGCTGTCGGCCAGCATTCTTGCCTTTCCGGCGCTTGCCGCCGACAACAAGTCCCTGCAGATCGTCGTTTCGAAAAGCGATCAATCGCTGGCGCTTTACGAGAACGGCGAGATCGTTGCTACATCCAAAGTCTCAACCGGCAAGGCCGGGCATGAGACGCCGAGCGGCATTTTTTCGATTCTGGAAAAACGCAAATACCACGAATCGAACATCTACTCGGCCGCGCCCATGCCTTTTATGCAGCGACTGACATGGTCGGGCATCGCGTTGCACGAAGGCAAGGTGCCGAATTACCCGGCCTCGCATGGCTGCGTGCGCCTGCCTTCGAAATTCGCGCAGTCGCTGTTCGGCGAGACCCGCTACGGCGTGCATGTCATCATCACCGACCGGCCGGTTTCTCTGCGCTCCGTACAACATTCAGCCCTGTTTGAGCCGCGGGACGATGCCGATGACGGCAAGCTGCTTTTATCCGACGTCGAGCTGCGCCCCGCGACCTTCGACGCCGCATTGGGCACCGTTGAGGTGGCCGTGAATGAAAAAACGCAAGCCATCAAACCGATGGCCAAAGGCAAGGAGCCCTCGCCCTTGCGCATCCTCATCACCCGGCGCGGCGAGCGCGAAAAGGTGATGGATATTCAGGCCGTGCTGACGCGCCTTGGCTTCGATGCCGGCGCACCGGACGGCTATACCGGAGAAATGACGATCAGCGCCGTCAACGGTTTCAAGCGCTGGAAGGGGCTGAAAACTACCGGGCCGCTACTGACCGACGATTTCGTTGCTGCACTTTACGCATCCGCCGACGAAGATCATCCACCGAATGGCCAGATCATGGTGCGACAGGATTTCAAGCCGCTATTCGAGGCTGCGATCGACATCAAGGATCCCGAGGTGGCACTCGGAACGCATTTCTTCGAAGCCGTTGCCGTCAACCGCGCAGCCGGAACCGCCGAATGGAATGGCGTAACACTGGAAAACCGTCTGCCGGCCGCAGCCCGCAAACGGCTCGGCATCACCGTTACCGAAGCGCCCGGTGGCTTTGACCAGCTAAGCGCCGTACTAGGCCGCCTTGAAATACCGGCCGAAATTCGCTCCCGAATCGAGAAAGAGCTTTCAACCGGCAGTTCGATTACCGTTTCCGACCTCAGTCACCAGATGGAGACAGGGATGGGAACGGACTTCATTACCGTGACAAAGGAAGGGCCGGTTTGAGGGCTTGAGGCCTCACACCAGCTCCACATCAACAACGCCGGGGGCAGAGCGAAGTGCGGCGGCGATCTCAGGGGAAATACGGTATTTCTCCGTCAGCTCCACCTCGATCTCACGGCTCCCCTCGTCCTTGATGACGATGAAATAAACCGATCCGTCGCCTTTGGTATTGAGGTGGCGGGCGACGGTTTTCAGCGGGCCTGAATCGCGCACATAAACCCGCAACGCCTTTTGCATTTGGACGGATTTTTCCTCGAGCGATTGCGCCGTCTGGATGCGAAGACCGATGCCTTCCGGGCGCTCTTCCGCCTGCACGGTGATAACAAGGGATTTGCCAACCTCGAGCAGATCGCGAAACTGGGCAAGCCCTTCGGAAAACAACACCGCCTCATATTGACCGGAGGCATCGGAGAAGGTGACGATACCCATCTTGTTTCCGGTCCGGGTCTTGCGCTCCTGCTTGCCGGTGACGGTGCCGGCCAGACGCCCGGCGGTCGCACCCTGTTTCACTGCGGCGGAAAAATCGGCGAAATTCTGCACCCTCAACTTTTCCAATACAGGGCGGTAGGTATCGAGCGGATGTGCGGTCAGGTAAAAACCGAGCACCTGATATTCGCGCAGCAGTTTCTCCGAGGCGAGCCAGGGCTGGAAAGCAGGCAGGATGAGCTTTTCCGGGCCGCTTGCGCCGCCGGAGCCGAACATGTCCGACTGGCCGGTAACGCGGCTTTCCTGCGCGCGTTGCGAATAACCGATAATGCGGTCCAGCCCGCCGATCATCTCGGCGCGGTCGCGGCCAAAACAATCGAAACCGCCAGCGTTGATGAGGCTTTCGAGCACACGCCGGTTGATCTGCTTCGGATCGATGCGCAGGCAGAAATCCTCCAGGCTCGCAAATGGCTTGCCGTCGCGCACGGTAACGATGTGTTCCACCGCGCCCTCGCCCACGCCCTTGATGGCGGCCAGCGAATAATAGATGCGGTTCTCACCCGTCTCGAACTGCCGGAAGGACGTCTGCACCGAAGGTGCCACGACCTCTATACCGAGACGGCTGGCATCCTGGCGGAAATCATTGAGTTTTTCCGTGTTGGCCATATCCAGCGTCATGGAGGCCGCAAGGAACTCCACCGGATAATGCGCCTTCATATAGGCGGTCTGATAGGACACGATGGCGTAAGCGGCGGCGTGGCTCTTGTTGAAGCCGTAATTGGCGAATTTCGCCAGAAGGTCGAAGATGGTGTTGGCCTGCGGCTTCGACACGCTGTTTCTGATCGCGCCGTCCACGAAGCGCTCGCGCTGCTGGTCCATCTCCTCCTTGATCTTCTTGCCCATGGCGCGGCGCAGAAGATCGGCTTCGCCGAGCGAATAACCTGACAGAACCTGGGCGATCTGCATCACCTGTTCCTGATAGACGATAACGCCCTGCGTTTCCTTCAGAAGATGGTCGATGGTGGGGTGGATCGACTCCAGCTCCTCCTCGCCATGCTTGCGGGCATTGTAGACCGGAATGTTTTCCATCGGACCCGGACGATAAAGCGCCACCAGCGCAATGATGTCCTCGATGCAGTCCGGGCGCATGCCGATAAGCGCCTTGCGCATGCCGGCACTTTCCACCTGGAACACGCCGATGGTTTCGCCGCGTGACAACATCTCGTAGGTTTTGGCGTCGTCCAGCGGAATTGCGGCGAGATCGACCTTGATGCCGCGTTTGGCAACGAAATCGACAGCAACCTTCAGCACCGTCAGGGTCTTCAGACCGAGAAAGTCGAATTTGACGAGGCCGGCGCTTTCCACCCACTTCATGTTGAACTGGGTAACCGGCATGTCGGAGCGCGGATCGCGATACATCGGCACCAGCTTCGACAGCGGCCGGTCACCGATGACGATACCGGCAGCATGGGTGGAGGCGTGACGGTAAAGCCCCTCGATCTTCTGGGCGATATCCAGAAGTCGGGCAACGACGGGTTCCTTGTCCGCCTCTTCCTGCAGACGCGGCTCTTCCTCGATCGCTTTTGACAGCGGCGTCGGATTGGCCGGGTTGTTGGGGACCAGCTTGCAGATCTTGTCCACCTGTCCATAGGGCATTTCCAGCACGCGGCCGACGTCGCGCAATGCCGCGCGCGCCTGCAACGAAC
The DNA here is from genome assembly GCF_009649785.1 of Agrobacterium tumefaciens. Lineage (GTDB taxonomy): Bacteria > Pseudomonadota > Alphaproteobacteria > Rhizobiales > Rhizobiaceae > Agrobacterium > Agrobacterium tumefaciens. The sequence continues at coordinate 198,621 of NZ_WJOK01000008.1, forward strand.
CGAAGGTAATGATCTGCGCCACCTGCTCGCGGCCATATTTGCGCTGCACGTAGCGGATCACCTCTTCGCGGCGGTCCTGGCAGAAGTCGATATCGAAGTCGGGCATCGACACGCGTTCGGGATTGAGGAAGCGTTCGAACAGCAGCGAGAAGCGCAGAGGATCGACATCGGTGATGGTCAGCGCATAGGCCACGAGCGAGCCTGCACCCGAACCGCGGCCGGGGCCGACTGGAATATCCTGCTGCTTGGCCCATTTGATGAAGTCCGCAACGATCAGGAAGTAACCGGGAAAACCCATGCGTTCGATGACGCCAAGCTCGAAATCCAGCCTGTCGCGATATTCCTGCTCTGTGTAGCCTGGTGCCATGCCGAGGGCCGCAAGGCGAAGATCAAGACCTTCGACGGCCTGACGGCGAAGCTCTTCGGCCTCTGCCCGTTGCGCCGCTTCGGGATCGTCGCTGGCACCGGTGAAGCGCGGCAGGATCGGCCCACGCTTCTTCAGCACGTACGAGCAACGCATTGCGATTTCGACGGTGTTTTCCAGTGCCTCCGGAAGGTCGGCAAACAGCTCCGCCATCTCCTCACGGCTTTTCATATAATGGTCGGGGGTCAGGCGGAACCGGCTGTCATCCGAAACGATGGCGTTATGCGCCACCGCCATCAATGCATCATGCGCCTCATAATCGGCCCTCGAAGGGAAGAACGCCTCGTTGGTGGCGACCAGCGGAATATCATGTTCATAAGCAAGCCCGATCATACGCCGCTCATGGGCGCGGTCGAAACCGGACTGACGCTGCAATTCGATATAAAGCTTGTCACCGAAGAGTGATTTCAGCGCCAGCAGGCGTTCTCTCGCCTGCGCCGTATGCCCTTCCTTCAGAGCCATATCCACCGGACCACCGGAGGCACCCGTCAGCACGATCAGCCCGGCATTGGAGGCTTCCTCCAGCCATGCACGGGTAATATGCACGGACTGGCCACCGCTTTCGCCTTCCAGATAGGCGCGGCTGATAAGGTCCACCAGCCGCTTGTACCCTCCGGCATCAGCCGCGAGCAGCACGATGGCTGGAAGCTTGGCAAGGTGGCTGTTGTGGTTGCGGCGATCATCCACCGCATCCTGCATGTCGATCGACACCTGACAGCCGATAATAGGCTGCAAGCCCTCATCACGCGCCTTTTCGGAAAACTCCAGCGCGACGAAAAGATTGTTGGTGTCGGTAATGGCTATGGCCGGCTGGCCGTCTGCAACGGCCTTGGACATGATTTTCTTGAGGGGTAAAGCCCCCTCAAGCAGGGAGTAAGCGGAGTGAACCCGCAGATGGACGAAACCGGGTGTTTTCAGCGTTTCGCCAGAGGTCTCTCCACGCGTAACCGTCTCGCCCATATCGTCCTCCTGTCATTCTGAATCGAGGGGGCGATTTTCCGATTTTCGGCCTTCAAAGTCCACCGCCTTTCGGCGTCTATACAGGCTTCTGCGCCGGTGTGCCCTTCACAGGGCAGTGAGGATCACCGAAAAGCTGGCGACAAACACAGCGATGGAGGCGAAAGCGGCAACGTCACGGATGAAATCAGTCATTGGTCTCTCCTTACTCGTTATGTTCTAACTTTGTTCTCATTTTGTTCGATTGTCAACAGGCTTTTATTGATAGTCTCCTTGCTAACGCGGCAGAATCGGCCGCGGTTCCACCTTCGTGAATGGCAAGCCACTGACTCCAAAGCAAAAAAACCCGGAGGCAAAAACACCTCCGGGTTCGTGAAAATTCAATTGTGGAAGGACGAGTGGCCTTGCGGGAAACGTGAACGTAGACAGACTCAGCCGCAGAAAAGATCTCAAAGGCGGCGTTATGGTCGCCTTACTGCATCACGATCAGAAGTCTACGATCTTGCCGTCTGCAAGCGTCACGCGGCGGTCCATGCGGTTGGCGAGCTCGTGATTATGGGTGGCGATCAGTGCGGCAAGGCCGGACTGGCGCACCAGCGCCTCCAGCGCATCGAACACGTAATGCGCGGTCTCGGGATCGAGATTGCCGGTCGGCTCGTCGGCGAGAAGCAGGAGCGGTGCGTTGGCAACGGCGCGCGCAATCGCCACACGTTGCTGTTCACCGCCGGAAAGCTCAGCCGGGCGATGTTCGCCGCGATGGCCGACGCGCATGTAATCGAGTAGCGCGCTCGCACGCTTGCGAGCCTCGCCCTGCGTCAGACCGGCGATGAGCTGCGGCATCATCACGTTCTCCACCGCCGTGAACTCCGGCAGCAGATGATGGAACTGGTAGACGAAACCGATGTCGCTGCGGCGGATCGCCGTGCGCTTTTCATCCGGCAGACCATTGCAGGGCGCGTCATTGATGAAAACCTCGCCAGCATCCGGATGTTCGAGAAGCCCGGCGAGATGCAACAGCGTGGATTTGCCGGTGCCCGAGGGGGCAACAAGCGCCACCATCTCACCGCTCTTCAACTCGAAATCGGCCTTGCGCAGAATGGAGAGCGACGTCTCGCCCTGACCATAGGTCCTCTCGACGCCGGTAAGCCGCAGCACTGATTTTTTTGCCATATTGTGAAGCGGTCCTTATTCGTAACGCAGGGCCTGCACCGGATCGAGCTTGGAAGCCCGCCATGCCGGAAAGATGGTTGCCAGGAAAGAAAGCGTCAGCGCCATGATGACGACGGTAATGGTCTCGCTGATATCCATTTCGGCCGGAAGCTGGCTGAGGAAATAGAGCTGCGGATCAAACAGCACCGTGCCTGATACCCAGGAGAAGAACTGCCGGATCGATTCCACATTGAGGCAGACGATGACGCCGAGTGCCACACCGGCGAATGTGCCGACCGTGCCGATGGCAGCTCCCGTCATGAAGAAGATACGCATGACGGCGCCGGAACTGGCGCCCATGGTGCGCAGAATGGCGATATCGCTGCCCTTGTCCTTCACCAGCATGATGAGGCCGGAAATGATGTTGAGCGCCGCTACCAGAACGATGAGCGTCAGTATCATGAACATCACGTTTCTTTCCACCTGCAGGGCGGAAAAGAAGGTCTGGTTACGCTGTCTCCAGTCGGTGATATATATCTGCCGTTCAGCTGCCTGCTCCACCAGGGGGCGGATGCCGTCGACATTGTCTGGGCGACTGACGTAAAGCTCGATGGATTGCACCAGGCCTTCGGCATTGAAATAAAGCTGGGCTTCGGACAGCGGCATATAGATCATCGACGCGTCATATTCCGACATGCCGATCTCGAAGACGCCCGAAATCTTGTAGGATTTGACGCGGGGGTTGACACCCATCGGCGTCACATCGCCTTCAGGCGAAATGAGGGTGATATCGTCGCCCGCCGTCACGCCAAGCTGTGCGGCAAGCCTTGAGCCAACCAGAACCCCGTCGCCCGCCATGAAGCCGACGAGATCGCCGGTCTTGACGTTGGTGGCGACTTCCTTGATCTTGTCGATATCGTCCTGGCGAACGCCGCGCACGAGCGCACCCGAGCCGGCGCCACCGCGACCGGAGGCCAATGTCTGCCCCTCTACCAGCGGCAGGGCCATCGTCACGCCCGGAATGGCGGAGAACTTCTTCGCCAGCTCATCGTAATTGTTGAAGGGCTGGTCGATCGGCTGGACGATCATATGGCCGTTGATGCCGAGAATTCGCGAAATCAGCTCGGTGCGAAAACCGTTCATGACAGCCATGACGATGATAAGCGTCGCGACGCCCAGCATGATGCCGACGAAGGAAAAGCCGGCGATGACGGAAATGAACGCTTCCTTGCGCCGCGACCGCAGATAGCGCCAGGCCACCATGCGCTCGAAAGCAGAAAACGGCCGGGCGGTCCTTTCCCGGGCGGAAGGAGCCGCACCCTTGTCAGCCTCGGCTTTTGCCATGTCGTCTCCCTGATCTGAACTTGAAAGGCCGGTTTTCACAAAAAACCGACCCCTGATCTTGATCTCATAAAGCTGGAGCGGATTTCAGGCGAAAACCGCTCGTCACTTTCACCATTTCGCGCTTAGCCAAGCACCCTGTTCATTGCCGCTTCGATTGTGACGGTTTCACGGTCGCCGGTCTTGCGATCCTTCACCTCGACTTCACCGTTCGCTGCCGAACGTGGGCCGACGATGATCTGCATCGGCACGCCGATCAGGTCAGCAGTCGCGAACTTCTGGCCCGCGCGGTCGTCCGTATCGTCATAAAGAACATCCTTGCCGGCATTGGAGAGCGAGTAATACAGCTTTTCGCACGCCGCATCACAGGCTGCGTCACCTGCCTTCATGTTGATAATCACGACATCGAAAGGAGCGACCGAAGCCGGCCAGATGATTCCGTTTTCGTCATGCGATGCTTCAATGATGGCGGGAACAAGGCGTGTCGGGCCAATGCCGTAGGACCCCATGTGAACGGGGTGTTCCTTGCCATCAGCACCCTGCACCTTGGCGCCCATCGGCTCGGAATATTTGGTGCCGAAATAGAAGATGTGGCCGACTTCGATGCCGCGCGCCGAAAGGCGCTCGCCATCGGGAATGGCCTCATAAGCAGATTCGTCGTGCATTTCCGAGGTGGCAGCATAGTCGGCCGTCCATTCGTTGAAAACGCCTTGAAGGGCTGCGACGTCGTCGAAGTTGGTATCGTCGGCGGGGATGGCGCGGTCGAGGAAGCTCTTGTGGCAGAAGACTTCGGATTCGCCGGTATCGGCCAGAATGATGAATTCGTGGCTGTGATTGCCGCCGATAGGGCCGGTATCGGCACGCATGGGAATGGCGCGCAGGCCAAGGCGCTCAAAGGTGCGCAGGTAAGCCACGAACATCTTGTTATAGGAGTGGATCGCGTCTTCCTTGGTCAGATCGAAGGAATAAGCATCCTTCATCAAAAACTCGCGCGAGCGCATGGTGCCGAAACGGGGGCGCACCTCGTCGCGGAACTTCAGCTGAATATGATAGAGGTTCAGCGGCAGGTTCTTGTAGGATTTCACATAGGACCGGAAGATGTCAGTGATCATCTCCTCGTTAGTGGGGCCATACAGCATCTGGCGGTCCTGACGGTCCTTGATGCGCAGCATTTCCTTGCCGTAATCGTCATAACGGCCGCTCTCCTGCCACAGCTCAGCGGTCTGCAGCGTCGGCATCAGAAGCTCGATCGCGCCTGAGCGATCCTGCTCTTCGCGGATGATCCTGTTGACCTTGTCCAGAACGCGCTTGCCGAGCGGTAGCCAGGAATAGATGCCAGCCGATTGCTGCCGGATCATGCCCGCACGCAGCATGAGGCGATGGGAGACAATCTCCGCTTCCTTGGGGTTTTCCTTCAGGATGGGCATGAAATAACGGCTGAGACGCATGACGACTTCCATTGGTATGGGCAACAACACGCAAAGGCGCGGGAATCGCCCCGAATAGAGGGATATTGGCGCCGTACATAGCTGTTTCTGACCAAGAAGAAAACCCGCCATGCAAAGACCTGCCCAGGCGATCTCGTGGCATTTTCGCGATAGCTAATTCGCGTCAAAACGCTTTGGCCGGAATATTATTCTTGATCCGGTGCGACAAATTGCACCACAGGGAATTTTTTGCCGACTGTAACAAATATGCAAAAAATGAGATGACAAGCATGGGTGATTGGGCTAACTTTAGCTCACAAAAGAGGCAGGAAGTCTAAATTCTTGCCGTTTTCGCGGTCAGTCTTGGGAGGATTCGATCTTAGGCGCGCTTGTCGCTGCCCCGGTAACGGTTACAGATCACGCGAAACCTGAAAAACAAGGCTGAAATGCCTTGTTTTTTTTTGATTCCGGCGAAGTTCACAACCCCGAATGCTTATTCCGGTAAAATTGTGACAGCGAATTGCCCGCCAGACACGCTCATGGTGTGTGCACGACTGATATGACATCCATGTGACAACACTGGCGCATCTTGTGGCGACCGTTCATAAAGCGGCAGCACAGCTTATGTTGCCTTAAATCGCATCACGAAGCCCGCCACGCTGCAAAATTCTGCGGCGCGCTTAATCCTGGCGCGTGGGTGAAGTGCTTCAGTCGAAAACCGGGATAATTCTCGGAAGGTCGTCCATGCTGACGCCGAACCACCAGGTTACGCCGTACCAGAGCCCGCAGATCAAAGCCGATATCAGCGTTGTCCACAAGACGATGCGCCCGCCCCTGAACCTTGACGGGGCGCTTGCAACCGTGCCGATCGCCACATCGCCGTCTTCCTCCTGAGTGCGAAGGCCAATCGGCAGCACAACGAAAAGCACCGTCCACCAGACGATGAAATAAATGGCGAAGACCGAAAGAAGCGGCATGACGTCCTCCTGCGCGATGCGCCCCTTGTAACGCATTCATCCGCGAACCGGAATCACTTCCCTGCAAGATGTGTAAAAAGCTGCAAGAGAGGAGAAGGAACGATCGCGGACGGCGATTGCGTCATGTCCGAGATGGCCCGGACATGACGGGGCGTGACGGTTTGAAAACCCGGGATTTTCCGGTTCAGACCTTGGTGACGAAAACCGTCACGATCGGCTTCTTGCCCCATGCCTGATTGGCAGCGGCGCGTACGGCGCGGCGCACTGACTCGCGCAGCAGCGCAAGATCCTTGCGGCGGGCCCGGGGGATGCTTTCCACGGCGCCGAGTACGGCGTCATAGAGCGTATCTTCCATATCCTCGCCCTCATCATCGAATTCCGGCAGGCCGAAAGGTACGACATCGGGATCTCCGAGGAAGTCGTAGCGGCTGTCCAGCAGCACATTGACGGAGACATGGCCGGCGAAGGAAAGCTTGCGGCGGTTGCTGATCCCCATCTCGTCGAGGTCACCGATGAGGTTGCCGTCCTTGAAGACGCGGCCGTGCGGTGCGTCGTTGATGACTTCCGCAGGACCAGGCGCCAGACGCAGAATGTTGCCGTTACGAACCTTCGGCACCTGAGAAATGCCGGCCTGTTCGGCCAGTTCCTTCTGCGCCACCAGATGCGCCGCCTCGCCATGCACCGGCACCAGGATTTGCGGCTTGGTCCATTCGTACATCCTCAGAAGTTCGTTACGGCGGGGATGGCCGGAGACATGCACCAAAGCCTCATTGTCGGTAACGATATGGATGCCCTGCTCTATCAGGCCGTTCTTGATCTCGATGATCGCCTTTTCGTTGCCGGGAATGGCGCGCGAGGAAAATACCACCGTATCACCGGCAGCCAGCGCCACATTACGCATCTCATCGCGCGAAAGCTTGGCAAGGGCTGCCCGCGGCTCACCCTGCGAACCGGTGAGAATGACGACCACCTTGTTGCGCGGAATATAGCCGTATTCGTCTTCAGCCAGGAACGGCTTGATACCTTCCATGATGCCGAGATCCTGCGAAACGTTGACGACGCGCTTCAGCGACGAGCCGAGCAGCAGCACTTCGCGTCCGGCAGCTTCCGCAGCCTGCGCGATGGAGCGGATACGGCCGACATTGGAGGAGAAGGTGGTGATGGCCACGCGACCCTCGGCATTTTCAATGATCTGGCGCAGCCCCTCAGACACTTCGTGCTCCGAAGGCGATACGCCGTCACGCAGCGAGTTGGTGCTGTCGCACATCAACGCCAGCACGCCCTCCTCGCCGATGGCGCGGAAACGCGCCTCATCCGTCAACGGACCGAGAGACGGCGCCTCGTCAATCTTCCAGTCGCCCGTGTGGATGACATTGCCAAGCGGCGTGCGGATGACCAGCGACATTGGCTCGGGGATCGAATGGTTGACGCCGACGGCCTCGATTTCGAAAGGGCCGACATTGATGCGATCACCCGCCTTGAACGGGGTGATTGGAATTTCGGCACGACTGCCCTCGTAGGCGCGCTTTGCCTCCAGCATGCCGGCGGTGAAACCCGAGGCATAGACGGGCACGTTGAGGCCCGGCCACAGATCGTTCAGCGCGCCGTAGTGATCCTCATGGGCGTGGGTGATGATGATGCCTTTGAGGTTCTTCTTCTGCTCGGCGATATAGCTGATATCGGGCAGAACCAGATCGACACCAGGCAGATCGAGACCGGCAAAGGTAACGCCGCAATCCACCATGATCCATTGGCGCTTGCTTTCCGGACCGTAGCCGTACAGCGCCAGATTCATGCCGATTTCACCGACGCCGCCAAGCGGCAGAAATACCAGTTCGTCCTGTTTAGTCATTGTTCTTCTTATCCATTCACAAGAGCGCGCTGGCGACGGCAATATGCCGCGCCCAGCCGCCCGTTTAACAGCATCGGACCTGAAACATCATCTGATCGACCGGGCCGATGCGGAGCCGGTTTGTCACCCTGCTTTTCATGAGCAGCAGGAAAGCTCCAACCTGTGGGAAGAGGTTCGGCGCGGGTCTTTGAAGACACGCCGTCCACCTCATCCAAAAAACACGTCGCCGGCGGCGATGGAGCGCCTTGTGCCCTCATCCTCATCCAGCAGCAGATAACCATTATCATCAATTCCAACGAAACGCCCGCCGATCGAGCGATCCGGAAAATTGACGGTGATATGTTCGCCGATACCGCAGGCAGCCGCCCGCCATCCGGCCATGACACCGGAAACGCCCCTGCCCTCATCCCAGCTTTGCAGCACATCCGCTGTCTCGCGGAAGAGATGCGCGAACAGCTCGTCGGGGGAGCACGACGCCCCGTGTTCGGACAGCATAGTGACGGGATAAAGCGGATTTTCAGGCTTGTGGGCGATATTGATGCCGATGCCGATGACGATGGCGCGGCGTCCATCCGGCAGAAGTTCGGCTTCCATCAGAATGCCGCAGGTCTTCCGGCGCCCGATCAGCACGTCATTCGGCCATTTTATCTCTAGCGGTTCGCCACCCGTCGGCAGCACAGCGCGAATGGCGCGGTAGACGGCGAGCGCAAAGGCAAGCGGCAATGAACCGATGCGGTCCATTGGCGCGGGATCGATGAGAAGAAGCGAAGCGTAGAGATTGCCTGGTTCAGACACCCAAGGCCGGCCGCGGCGACCGCGCCCGCCAGTCTGGCGGATGGCGGTGATCCACAGATTGCCGCCATCGGCTGCCCTTGCCCGGGCGAAACATTCTATGTTGGTCGATGGCGTTTCCGCCATCGCCTCGTGCCGGAAGTCATCGATGGACATCCGGCCCGTATGCTTGTGCGTATTGCTCAAAAGAACGTCTTTGCCGCAACCGTGACTGCATTGCCGAGCGCACCACCGAAGACGATGAAAGCGACGACGAACAGTCCAGAGAGCGCATAAACGATTTTCAGTTCGCCAGCCGGACGCTCGAAGCTGCCCTTGGCTTCATCGAACCACATGACCTTGACGACGCGGATATAATAATACGCACCGACAACCGAGCCGATCACACCGATGACGGCAAGCGGATAGAGTTTGGCTTCAATGGCAGCAAGGAAGACGTAGTACTTGCCGAAGAATCCGGCAAGCGGCGGAATGCCGGCAAGCGAGAACATCAGGATCGTCAGAACAACTGCCATGAAGGGGTTGGTGGACGAAAGCCCGGCCAGATCCTCGACATTTTCGACATTGCCGATTTCCTTGCGACGCATGGAGAGAATGCAGGCGAAGGTGCCGAGCGTCATGACCATGTAGATGGTCATGTAGAGAATGACGCCCGAGATACCCGCCTCGGTGCCCGCCGCAAGACCAACCAGCGCGTAACCCATGTGACCGATGGAAGAATAGGCCATCAGGCGCTTGATGTTCTTCTGGCCGATTGCCGCGAACGAGCCGAGCAGCATGGAGGCGATGGAAATGAAGACGACGATCTGCTGCCAGTCGGCAAAGACCGGCTGGAAAGCGTCAACAACGATGCGAACGAAGATCGCCATGGCGCCGATCTTGGGGGCGGCAGACAGGAAGGCCGTGACCGGTGTCGGCGCACCCTCATAAACATCCGGCGTCCACATGTGGAACGGCACGGCGGAAATCTTGAATGCCAGACCGGCAAGAACGAAAACCAGACCGAAGACGAGGCCGAGCGAACGGGTCTCCGCCGTCAGAACCTGGGCGATTTCGGTAAAGCCGGTATTGCCGGTAAAGCCGTAAACCAGCGACATGCCGTAAAGCAGCATGCCCGAGGAGAGCGCACCGAGAACAAAATATTTCAGGCCCGCTTCGGTGGAGCGCAGGCTTTCCCGGTTGATGGCGCAGACGACGTAGAGCGCAAGCGACTGCAGCTCCAGCGCCATATAGAGCGAGATCAGGTTGTTGGCCGAAATCATCAGCAGGATGCCGAGAGTCGCCAGAACCAGAAGCACCGGATACTCGAACCGGCCGACCGGCTCAAAACGGCTCTGGCCGACAGAAAGGATCATGGCGGTGATCGACCCGATCAGCGCCAGCACCTTCATGAAGTTGCCGAAGGCATCGGCGACGTAAACGCCGCCGAAAGCCACACCCGAAGCGGGCGCAAAGACGATCCAGAGACCGACGACGAGCAGCAAGGCCACGGAGAGGCCCGTGACCGTCGTTGTCGACTTGTCGCCCGAGAAGACGCCAATCATGAGCAGCGCCAGCGCGCCGACCGCAAGGATCAGCTCGGGCGTCGCGATGTGCAGACTGGCAAAAAGAATTTCAGCGGTCATGTCCAACGGGTCCTGTCGTCAATTCATAGAAAGCGCAACATTTTGCGCCGCCTGCAATGCAGCCGTATAGTTGTTTACCAGAAGATCGACCGAAGCGGCTGTCGCATCGAAAACCGGAGCCGGATAGACGCCGAAGAAGATCGTCAGCGCAACCAGCGGATAAAGGATGACCTTTTCGCGGGTTGACAGATCGAGCATCGATTTCAGGCTTTCCTTCTCAAGCGCACCGAAAATCACGCGGCGGTAGAGCCACAGCGCGTAAGCGGCCGAGAGGATGACGCCGGTTGCCGCAAACAGCGCGACCAGCGTGTTGGCGCGGAATACGCCGATCAGCGTCAGGAATTCACCAACGAAGCCGGAGGTGCCGGGCAGACCGACATTGGCCATGGTGAAGATCATGAAGGCGACGGCATATTTCGGCATGTTGTTCACGAGACCGCCGTAGGCAGAGATCTCACGGGTATGCAGCCGATCGTAAACGACGCCGACGCAGAGGAAGAGCGCGCCCGACACGATGCCGTGCGACAGCATCTGGAAGATTGCGCCCTGCACGCCCTGCACATTGGCCGCGAAGATGCCCATGGTCACGTAACCCATGTGGGCAACGGAGGAATAGGCGATCAGCTTCTTGATGTCGTCTTGCATCATCGCCACCAGCGAGGTGTAGATAATGGCGAGAACCGACAGCGTGAAGACGAAGGGTGCGAAATAGTCCGACGCCAAGGGGAACATCGACAGCGAGAAACGGATGAAACCGTAACCGCCAAGCTTCAGCATGACGCCTGCCAGAATGACGGAACCTGCGGTCGGCGCCTGCACGTGGGCATCCGGAAGCCAGGTATGTACCGGCCACATCGGCATCTTGACCGAGAATGCCGCGAAACAGGCAAGCCATAGCCACGTCTGCATGCCGGCCGGGAAGCCGTATTTCAGAAGTTCGGTCATATCGGTCGTGCCGGACTGCCAGTACATCGCCATGATGGCGAGCATGGTCAGAACCGAGCCAAGCAGCGTGTAGAGGAAGAACTTGTAGGATGCGTAGACGCGATCCTTGCCGCCCCAGACGCCGATGATGATGAACATCGGGATCAGCGTTGCTTCGAAGAAGACGTAGAAAAGAACCGTATCCAGCGCCACGAAGACGCCGATCATGACGACTTCCAGAAGCAGGAAGGCGATCATGTATTCCTTGATGCGCTTTTCAACCGACTGCCAGCTTGCCAGCACGCAGAAAGGCATGAGGAAGGTGGTGAGGATGACGAACAGCATGGAGATGCCGTCGACGCCCAGATGATAGGCGGCGATGTTGCCGAACCATGCGTGTTTTTCCACCATCTGGAAACCGGGGTTCGAATTATCGAAGCCGATCCAGACGAACAGCGAAACCAGGAAGGTGAAAACGGTCGTCAGCAGCGAGACGTTGAGAATGTTGCGGCGACCGTAAGGGCCGTTCTCATTGGTCAGCAGCAAGAGCACCACGCCGACGAGCGGCAGAAAGGTGACCGTTGAAAGAATTGGCCAATCGGTCATCAAAACGCACTCCCGAGCATCATCCAGGTGACAAGCGCCGCGATGCCGATCAGCATCGCAAAGGCATAGTGATAAAGGTAACCGGATTGCAGGCGGACCATGCGGTTGGTCACGTCAACCACACGCGCTGCAATGCCGTTCGGTCCATAGTGGTCGATGACGGCCACGTCGCCCTTCTTCCACAGGAAGCGGCCAAGCGCCTTTGCGGAACGCACGAACAGGAAGTCGTAAAGCTCGTCGAAATACCACTTGTTCAAGAGGAACTGATAGAGGCCGCGATGGGTCGCTGCCAGACGCTTCGGCGTCTCTGGCGACTTGATATACATGTACCATGCGGTGACAAAACCAAGCGCCATGGCGAAGAACGGGCTCCACTTGACCCACAGCGGAACATGGTGGAACTCGTCAAGGATTTCATTTTCCGGAAGCGTGAAGAGAGCACCCTTCCAGAACTCGGCATATTCATGGCCGAAGAAATAACCTTCGAAGACAACACCGGCGAAAATCGCGCCGACGGTGAGGATGAAGAGCGGGATCAGCATGACCATCGGCGATTCATGCACATGGTGCATCACGTCAGCCGAAGCGCGCGGCTTTCCGAAGAAGGTCATGAACGCCAGACGCCAGGAATAGAAGCTGGTGAACAGCGCTGCGATGACCAGCAGCGTGAAGGCGAAACCCGACAGTACCGAATGGGACGCATAAGCGGATTCGATGATGACGTCCTTCGAGAAGAAGCCGGCAAAGCCGATCATCGTGCCCGGAATGCCTACACCTGTCAGCGCAAGCGTGCCGACGGTCATCGTCCAGAAGGTGATGGGGATATGCTTGCGCAGGCCGCCCATGTAACGCATGTCCTGCTCGCCATCGACGGCATGGATAACCGAACCGGCGCACAAGAACAGCAGTGCCTTGAAGAAGGCATGCGTGAAGAGGTGGAACACGGCCGCGCCATAAGCGCCAACGCCAAGTGCCACGAACATGTAACCGAGCTGCGAGCAGGTCGAATAGGCAATCACGCGCTTGATATCATTCTGCACGAGACCGACGGTCGCTGCGAAGAAGGCGGTGATGGCGCCGACCAGCGTCACGACGGTGAGCGCATCATGCGACAATTCGAACAGCGGCGACATGCGGGCAACCAGGAAGACACCGGCGGTGACCATGGTTGCGGCGTGAATGAGGGCGGACACAGGGGTCGGGCCTTCCATCGCGTCCGGCAGCCAGGTGTGCAGCAGGAACTGCGCCGACTTACCCATGGCGCCCATAAAAAGCAGCAGGCAGACGCCCGTCATCGCATTGGCCTTGTCCAGCTGCATGCCGAACAGGTTGATGACGGTTTCGGTGGAAGCTGCACCTTCAGCCGGCAGATAGGTGCTGGCGGCAGCGAAGATGGTCTCAAAATTGATCGAGCCGAACAGCACGAAGACGCCTGATATGCCGAGAATGAAGCCGAAGTCGCCAACACGGTTGACGATGAACGCCTTCATGGCAGCAGCAGACGCCGAAGGCTTCTTGAACCAGAAACCGATCAGCAGGTACGACGCCAGACCAACGCCTTCCCAGCCGAAGAACATCTGCAGCAGGTTGTCGGAGGTCACCAGCATCAGCATCGCGAAGGTGAACAGCGAAAGATAGGCAAAGAAGCGCGGACGATGCGGATCGTGGTGCATGTATCCGATCGAATAGAGGTGCACCAGCGTCGAGACGGTGTTGACGACGACGAACATGACGGCCGTCAGGGTATCGATGCGGAACGCCCACTCGACGTCGATGCCGCCGGACTGGATCCAGCGCAGCACGGTGACCTTGATCACCTCGCCCGGCTCGCCATGGGCAAGCGCGACGGAGAAGAAGACGATCCACGACAGGACGGCGACCACGATCATCAGACCGGTGGTGACATATTCCGAAGCCTTGGCGCCGATCGACCGGCCAAACAGGCCGGCAATCAGGAAGCCGATCAGGGGAAGAAAGACGATAGCCTTGTAGATCATAGCCTTATCAGCCCTTCATCATATTGACGTCTTCGACAGCGATCGATCCGCGGTTGCGGTAGAAGACAACGAGTATTGCAAGACCGATGGCCGCTTCGGCGGCTGCGACGGTCAGAATGAACAGTGCGAAGACCTGGCCGACGATGTCGTTCAGGAAAGCCGAGAACGCCACCATGTTGATGTTCACCGCCAACAGGATGAGTTCGATCGACATGAGGATGACGATGACGTTCTTCCGGTTGAGGAAGATACCGAAGATGCCGATCGTGAAGAGGATCGCGCTGACCGTCAGGTAGTGGGAAAGACCGATTTCCATATTCTGTTTCCTTGGATCCGTTCGCGCCTTCAGATGCCCTGGCCCGGCTTGACCTTGACCGTGGTGACGGCGGTCTTCGGGTCACGGCCGACCTGCGTGGATATGTTCTGCCGCTTGATGTCGGTGCGGTGACGCAGCGTCAGCACGATGGCGCCGATCATGGCCACCAGCAGCACGAGACCTGCAAGCTGGAAGAAGTAGACGTAATTGGTATAGAGCACGTCGCCCAGCGCGGCCGTATTGGTGCGCACGGCCGGTGACGGGATCGGCATGGTAATCGATTTGGCGGCCTGCGGGTTAAGCACGCTGCCGCCGACCACGACGATCAGTTCAGCCGCGAGGATGATACCGATCAGCGCACCGATCGGCGCATATTGCAGCACGCCGGAGCGCAGCTCCGCAAAATCCACATCCAGCATCATGACGACGAAGAGGAAGAGCACCGCCACCGCACCGACATAAACGACGAGCAGGATCATGGCGAGGAATTCGGCCCCCGTCAGCAGGAACAGCGCGGCTGCGTTGAAGAAGGTCAAAATCAGAAACAGCACCGAATGAACAGGGTTCTTCGATGCGATGACCATGAACGCAGACGCCACGGCGACGAAAGCGAATATATAAAAGAATACAGCGTGCAGACCCATGTTGGTGCCTTCTTGTCCTCATCCGGGCAAAGACCGCGCAATCGCGCGCTCTACCCGTTTCGTCCCCGCCGGCGATAACCGTGCAGGCTCTTTTACTCTTTCTTCGCTTTCCGGGGTCTCCCCCGGAAAGACGGTTGCGCCTTAACGGTAAGGCGCATCCAGTGCGAGGTTGCGCGCAATTTCACGCTCCCAGCGGTCGCCATTGTCGAGAAGCCTTTGCTTGTCGAAATAAAGCTCCTCGCGGGTTTCCGTCGCGAATTCGAAGTTCGGACCTTCGACGATGGCATCCACCGGGCAGGCTTCCTGGCAGAAACCGCAATAGATGCATTTCACCATGTCGATGTCGTAACGCACCGTGCGGCGGGTGCCGTCATTGCGGCGCGGACCGGCTTCGATGGTGATCGCCTGAGCGGGACAGATCGCCTCACACAGCTTGCAGGCGATGCAGCGCTCTTCACCGTTCGGATAACGGCGCAGCGCATGCTCGCCGCGGAAGCGCGGAGACACCGGGCCCTTTTCGAAAGGATAATTCACCGTGGCCTTCTGCTTGAAGAAGTGGCGCATCGTCAGGAAGATCGCACCGACGAACTCCTTGAGGAACAGTGAATTGACGGCTTGGGAAAGGCTTGCCATCTCAAACTCCAGATTTCTGAGCGAGGCGTACGGACATCAACCGGCCCACCCCGTCAGCTTCAATACGAATGCAACAATAACGACCATGGCGAGCGACAGCGGCAGGAACACCTTCCAGCCAAGGCGCATGAGCTGGTCATAGCGGTAACGCGGAACGAAGGCCTTCACCAGAGCGATCATGAAGAAAACCATGCAGCCCTTGAGCGCGAACCAGACAATACCCGGAATCCAGTTCAGGAACCACACATCCACGATCGGCAGCCAGCCACCAAGGAACAGGATCGTCGTCAGGCAGCAGATCAGAACGATCGCAGCATATTCGCCGAGCATGAACATCATGTAAGGCGTCGAGCCATATTCGACCATGTGACCGGCAACCAGTTCCGATTCCGCTTCCGGAAGGTCGAAGGGCGGACGGTTGGTTTCGGCAAGGCCCGAGATGAAGAACACGATGAACATCGGGAACAGCGACAGCCAGTGCCAGTCGAGGAACGAGGCCGGCAGACCGATCATCGTGCCGAGGCCGGTGCGCTGCGCCAGAACGATATCCGTGAGGTTGAGCGAGCCGACGCACAGAAGCACGGTGACGATGACGAGGCCGATCGACACTTCGTAGGACACCATCTGCGCCGCCGAACGAAGCGCGCCGAGGAACGGGTACTTCGAGTTCGAAGCCCAGCCGCCCATGATGATGCCGTACACTTCAAGCGAGGAAATCGCGAAAATGTAGAGAATGCCGACATTGATATTGGCAACGACCCAGCCATCGGCAAAGGGGATGACCGCGTAGGTGGCGAGCGCCAGCGTTACGGCAACCAGCGGCGCCAGAAGGAAGACCGCCTTGTTGGCGCCCGCCGGAATGACGGGCTCCTTCAGGATGAATTTCAAAAGGTCGGCGAAGGACTGGAACAGACCAAAGGGGCCGACGACGTTGGGACCACGGCGCAACTGCACGGCTGCCCATACCTTACGGTCGGCAAGCAGAAGGAAGGCGATGGCCACCAGAAGGCAAACGAGAAGCAGCAGGGACTGGCCGACCATGATCAGCGCGGGCCAGACGTAGCTCCAGAAAAACGATTCCATAATCCCCTACCCTTACTCTGCCGCAGCCTGGAAATTGTTGCGGGCCAATGCGGAACACTCGGCCATGACGGCGGATGCGCGCGCAATCGGGTTCGTCAAATAAAAGTCTTTTACCGGCGAGGCAAACGCAGACTTATTGAGGCTGCCCGCGCGAGCGGCAAGTGCCTCGACATCCGCGCCGTTGCCGGCAACGATCTCATCGGTTTCCGCCAGATGCGGATGCGCGACATAAAGCTGGCCGCGCAGCGCCGACAGCGAATCGAACGGCAGCTTCTTGCCGAGCACGTCGGAAAGCGCACGCAGGATCGCCCAGTCTTCACGGGCCTCGCCCGGTGCGAAACCGGCGCGGTTGCCCACCTGAACGCGGCCTTCGGTGTTGACCCAGATACCGGATTTTTCGGTGTAGGCTGCACCCGGAAGGATGACGTCGGCGTTCATCGCGCCATGGTCGCCGTGGCTACCGATGTAGACGGTGAACTTGGCGCCCTTGTTCGACAGGTCGATTTCATCGGCGCCGAGCAGGAAGAGAACGTCCATGGACGTTACCATTTCGGCAGCAGCAACACCGCCCTCGCCCGGCACGAAGCCGATGTCGAGACCACCGACGCGGGCAGCGGCAGTGTGAAGCACCGAGAAGCCGTTCCACTCTTCGCTGATTGCGCCAACCGAAACGGCAAGCTTCGCAGCGGCCGCGAGAACGGCTGCACCATCGGCGCGTGCCAGAGCGCCCTGGCCGATGATGATCAGCGGGTTCTTGGCGGACTTCAGCTTCTCAATAAAACTGTGAGAGCCATTGGCGAGATCGGAAAGCGTTTCCGCGCCGGAGCCTAGATATTCGTAGTTGTAGCGCAGCTCACCGGCTTCGCCGATCACGCCGATCGGGAAACCACCGCGACGCCAGCGCTTGCGGATACGTGCATTGAGCACGGCCGCTTCATAACGCGGGTTGGCGCCGACGATCAGCAGCGCATCCGCGTGCTCAATGCCTTCGATTGTGGAATTGAACAGGTAGCTGGCGCGACCCAAAGACGGATCAAGCGCTGCGCCATCCTGACGGCAATCGACATTGGCCGAGCCGAGCGACGCCAGAAGCGACTTCAGCGCGAACATTTCCTCGACGGAAGCAAGGTCACCGGCAATCGCGCCGATCTTGCTGCCGCTGGTCGCGGCAACCGCCTGCTTGATAGCGCCGAAGGCTTCGCCCCAGCTTGCGGGCTGCAAGCGGCCATCCTTGCGGACGTAAGGGCGGTCGAGACGCTGCGTCTTCAGGCCGTCCCAGATGAAGCGGCTCTTGTCGGAAATCCACTCTTCGTTGATTGCCTCGTTGACACGCGGCATGACGCGCATGACTTCGCGGCCACGGGTATCGACGCGGATTGCCGAACCGAGAGCGTCCATCACGTCGATGGTTTCGGTCTTGTTCAGTTCCCACGGACGGGCAGTGAAAGCGAAAGGCTTGGAGGTCAGCGCACCGACCGGGCAAAGATCGACGACGTTGCCCTGAAGCTCGGAGGTCATCGCCTGCTCGAGATAGGTGGTGATTTCAGCGTCCTCGCCGCGGCCGATGAGGCCGAGTTCGGCGATGCCGGCAACTTCCGTGGTGAAACGGACGCAGCGCGTGCAGTGGATGCAGCGGTTCATCACCGTCTTGACGAGCGGACCGATATATTTGTCTTCAACCGCACGCTTGTTTTCCGCGTAACGCGAACCGGCAATACCGAAGGCCATAGCCTGGTCCTGCAGGTCGCATTCGCCGCCCTGGTCGCAGATCGGGCAATCGAGCGGGTGGTTGATGAGAAGGAACTCCATCACGCCTTCGCGGGCCTTCTTGACCATCGGCGTGTTGGTGAAAACTTCAGGCAATTCGCCATTCGGGCCGCCGCGAACGTCGCGCACGCCCATGGCGCAGGATGCGGCGGGCTTGGGCGGTCCGCCCTTCACCTCAATCAGACACATGCGGCAGTTACCCGCGACCGACAAGCGCTCATGAAAACAAAAGCGCGGAACTTCAGCACCAGCCTCCTCGCACGCCTGCAACAGCGTGAAATGATCCGGAACCTCGATCTCTTTACCGTCAACCTTGAGCTTTGCCATGGTTCTACTTACGTCCTGTTGCCTGTTCGTCCCGTGTCTCTCACACGGTCCGCAACAAATCCTTAATCGCGCCCGAGACTTCATCTCGTCGGTCAGGCGCTTCATGGTTTTCCGGCGCCGGGATCATCCCCGCGCCGCATGCAAACTGCGAAAGCTTATTCGGCAGCTTCCAGAACAGCGCCATCATCCATGGCCCTGTAGGTATATTGGTCGATGCGCTTTTCGATTTCCGGACGGAAATTGCGGATCAGCGCCTGTACCGGCCATGCGGCGGCGTCGCCGAGCGCACAGATGGTGTGGCCTTCGATCTGCTTCGTCACTTCGAACAGCATGTCGATTTCGCGCTTCTGCGCGTTGCCCTTCACCATGCGTTCCAGCACGCGCCACATCCAGCCGGTGCCTTCACGGCACGGCGTGCACTGGCCGCAGCTTTCATGCTTGAAGAAGGCCGCGATGCGGGCGATCGCCTTGATGACGTCGGTGGACTTGTCCATGACGATCATGCCGCCGGTGCCGAAGGACGACTTCACTTCGCGCATGCCGTCGAAGTCCATGATGGCGTCCTTCATGTCCTCACCGCGCACGATGGGGCAGGATGCGCCGCCGGGAATGACGCCAAGCAGATTGTCCCAGCCGCCGCGAATGCCACCGCAATGGTGTTCGATCAGCTCACGGAAGGACAGGCCCAGCGCATCTTCGAAGGTGCATGGACGCTCGACATGGCCGGAGACCATGAACAGCTTGGTGCCGACATTGTTCGGACGGCCGATAGACGAGAACCATGCCGCACCTCGGCGCAGAATGGTCGGAGCAACGGCGATGGATTCGACGTTGTTGACGGTCGTCGGGCAACCGTAAAGACCCATATTGGCCGGGAACGGCGGCTTCAGGCGCGGCTGGCCCTTCTTGCCCTCGAGGCTTTCAAGCAGTGCCGTCTCTTCGCCGCAGATATAGGCACCTGCGCCGTGATGGACGTAGATGTCGAAATCCCAGCCGTTCTTGTTGTTCTTGCCGAGCAGGCCCGCATCGTAACATTCGTCGATGGCCGCCTGAAGCGCCTCACGTTCGCGCATATATTCGCCGCGCACGTAGATATAGGCGGTGTGCGCACCCATGGCGAAACCGGCGATAACGCAGCCTTCGATCAGCGTATGCGGATCGTTGCGCAGGATTTCGCGGTCCTTGCAGGTGCCGGGCTCGGATTCGTCGGCGTTGACCACGAGATAATGCGGACGGCCGTCGCTTTCCTTGGGCATGAAGGACCACTTGAGACCCGTCGGGAAGCCTGCGCCGCCGCGACCGCGAAGGCCGGAAGCCTTCATCTCGTTGATGATCCAGTCACGACCCTTTTCGATGATCTGTTTGGTGCCATCCCAATGGCCGCGCGCCATCACGCCCTTCAGGGACTTGTCCTTGAGGCCGTAGAGATTGGTAAAGATGCGATCCTGATCTTTTAACATGCTTCACCCTTTACCGCGGCTTCTTGCCGAAGACCCTGATATACTCGGCTTCGCCACCCTTGGCGAGCGCCTCGGCCTGCTTGATCCACTCATCGCGTTCGATGCGGCCCTTGAAATTCAGATAACCATCCACCCAGTCGCACTCGGCCTTCTTCCAGCCGGCAATCTGCGCATAGGTGAAGATGCCGAGCTCGTTAAGCGTGCCTTCGATCTTCGGGCCGACGCCTGAAATGAGTTTCAGGTCATCGGGCGCAGCGGGCTTTTCAATGCCTGCCGGACGGTCGGCTGACTCAAGCGACGGTCTGGATGCTGTCGCTTCCTTGCCTGCCGATTGCTGTTCCCCTGCCTTTGCGTTTTCCGCAGCAGCCTTGGGCTCGTTCGCAGGCGTCTTCAGCTTCGGATCGGTTTCCGGTGCGTCCGTCTTCGGCTTGGCGGCATTCGAAGGAAGAACGGGGGCTGCTTCCGCCGGAGCTTCCGCAGGCTTGTCGAGATTGGAGCGATCTGGCTTGATCTCTTCCGTCAGCGTCGTCAGGCCGCCAACGGGCACCGACTGGTGACGGTCGATCTGGGGACCTGTCTTGACCGTGTCGCCCTTGCCTGCCTCGAACGTGTCGATGATCTCTTCCAGGCGCTCGGGCGTCAGATCCTCATAGGCATCCTTGAAGATGATGACCATCGGCGCGTTGACGCAGGCGCCCTGACATTCCACTTCTTCCCAGGACAGCGTGCCGCTCTCGTTGGTGTGCAGCGGATCGTGATGGATTTTCTTGCGGCAGACATCCATCAGCGCTTCGGAGCCGCGCAGCATGCAGGGCGTGGTGCCGCAAACCTGAACATGGGCGCGTGTGCCGACCGGCTTCAGCTGGAACTGGGTGTAGAAGGTCGCCACTTCCATGACGCGGATATAGGCCATATCCAGCATATCGGCGATTTTTTCGATGGCGGCGCGGGTAACCCAGCCGTCCTGCTCCTGCGCACGCATAAGCAGCGGGATAACCGCCGATTGCTGGCGTCCCTCCGGATATTTCTGGATCGTCTTTTCCGCCCATGCGGTATTATCCGCGTTAAAGGCAAATGCCACGGGCTGGAACTGATCTTCGGCTAGTCGACGAACGGACATACTTCCTCACGCCTTTTCAGTTTAACGTCTCACAACGCGATCTCGCCACCGTGACGAATTCGCAGGCATAAGCCGCCTTGTCTTTCTGCATGAACACGATGAACTTGCTGCCATTGGGAACCGAGGCCTTGATCTCGTATCCCGAAGACAGAAGCTGCTTGATGGTGGAACCGCCGCTGCTTGATAGCGACACGCCCCCCTCGTCCGTCGCCGTCTGGGCGAGAACGGAGGTCGACATCGCAGCAAGAAAAGCCAAGATGGCCAGCGGCAGACGCATCAGCGGTCGACCTCCCCGAACACGATGTCGAGGGAGCCGAGCACGGCTGTAACGTCGGCAAGCTGATGGCCCTTGCACAGGAAATCCATCGCCTGCAAATGTGCATAACCCGGCGCGCGGATCTTGCAGCGGTAGGGCTTGTTCGAACCATCGGCGACCACGTAGACGCCGAACTCACCCTTCGGCGCTTCGACGGCGGCGTAAACTTCGCCGGCCGGAACGTGATAGCCTTCGGTATAGAGCTTGAAGTGATGGATAAGAGCTTCCATCGAACGCTTCATCTCGCCGCGCTTGGGCGGAACCACCTTGCCATCCAACGAGGAGACCGGGCCGATGCGGTGCTTGCCGGAGAGAAGATCGACGCACTGCTTCATGATCTTCACCGATTCGCGCATTTCCTGCATGCGGATCAGGTAACGGTCATAGCAGTCGCCGTTCTTGCCGACGGGGATATCGAACTCCAGATCGGAATAGCACTCGTAGGGCTGCGCGCGACGCAAATCCCAGGCAGCACCCGAACCGCGCACCATGACGCCCGTGAAACCCCAGGCAAAGGCGTCTTCAAGCGAGACGACGCCGATATCGACGTTACGCTGCTTGTAGATGCGGTTGTCGGTCAACAGGCCTTCGATATTGTCGAGAACGGTAATGAAGGGATCGCACCATTTGCCGATATCTTCCACCAGCTCCGGCGGCAGATCCTGATGCACGCCGCCCGGACGGACATAGGCCGAGTGCATGCGGGCGCCACAGGCGCGCTCGTAGAAGACCATCAGCTTTTCACGTTCCTCGAAGCCCCAGACAGGCGGCGTCATTGCGCCGACGTCCATGGCCTGAGTCGTCACGTTCATGATGTGCGACAGGATGCGGCCGATTTCCGAATAAAGCACGCGGATCAGCTGGCCGCGCATCGGGATTTCGAGACCCAGCAGCTTTTCGACGGCGAGCGCGAAAGCGTGTTCCTGGTTCATCGGCGCGACGTAGTCGAGACGGTCGAAATAAGGCACCGCCTGAAGGTAGGTCTTGGTCTCGATCAGCTTTTCGGTGCCGCGATGCAGAAGACCGATATGCGGATCGACGCGCTCGACGATTTCGCCGTCCAGTTCCAGAACCAGGCGCAGCACGCCGTGCGCGGAAGGATGTTCCGGACCGAAGTTGATCGTGAAATTGCGGACGTTATGCTCAGTCATTCTAGTGCTCCGCCGAGGTGATCATGGCGATGAATTCGGGGCCGGTCATGTTCTGCGTGGTTTGCGCGAAAGAATAGCTCGAAGGCTTCTCATCCGTGAAAATCTGCGACGCAAAATGGAAACTGGAAGGGTTGTCGAAAGCCTGCAACGAGACGGCAAAATGCTTGCCATCCTTGGAGCGCCACATCAGCGTGCTGCCGCAATTCTTGCAGAAGCAGCGCTCGCCCCATTCCGACGAGGTATAAACACCGAAATGTTCCTCGTTCTCGATGGCGACGTCAGCGCATTCGACAGCCAGAAATGTTCCGCCGGACCAGCGGCGGCACATCGAGCAATGGCAAACGCCGAATTCGCGGGCGCCGATGCTGGCATTGAAGCCAACGGCGCCGCAAAGACATTGTCCGTGCTCTGTCGCGGGGGCTTCGCTCATTGCTTGGCCTTTTCGTCACCCGGGAGAACATAGTCAGTCCCCTCCCAGGGAGAGAGGAAATCGAAATTGCGGAATTCCTGCTTCAGTTCGACCGGCTCATAGAGAACCCGCTTCAGAACGTCATCGTAGCGTACTTCCACAAAGCCGGTAACCGGAAAATCCTTGCGCAGCGGATGACCTTCGAAACCGTAATCGGTGAGGATTCGGCGAAGATCCGCATGGCCTTCGAAAGGAATGCCGTACATATCCCAGGCTTCACGCTCGAACCAGTCTGCACCCATGTAAACGGAGGTTGCCGAGGGAACGCCCTCGTCTTCCGCCACCTGCAGCTTGATGCGCACGCGCAGATTCTGGCGCGGCGACAAGAGGTGATAGACAACGTCGAAACGCTTCTCGCGCTGCGGCCAGTCGACGCCGCAGATATCGATGATGTTGACGAAACCGCACTGCACATCGTCACGCAGGAACGTCAAAAGCGCGATAACGCTTTCCGTCGTCGTGTTCAGCGTCAGCTCGCCATAGGCGATATCGGCCGAAACCACGAGGGAACCACGCGCTTCCTTAACGTAAGCAGCAAGATCGTTTAGAGCTTCGCTCATTCCTTAATCCGTCCTTTGCCCTTAGCGCTCGATGGTACCGGTACGCCGGATCTTCTTCTGCAGCAGAAGCACGCCGTAAAGCAGCGCCTCCGCCGTGGGGGGACAGCCCGGAACGTAGATATCCACCGGGACGACTCGGTCGCAGCCGCGCACGACGGCGTAGGAATAATGGTAATAGCCGCCGCCATTGGCGCAGGAGCCCATGGAGATGACGTAACGCGGCTCAGGCATCTGGTCATAGACCTTGCGCAGTGCCGGCGCCATCTTGTTGGTCAGCGTTCCCGCGACGATCATGACGTCCGACTGGCGCGGCGAGGCGCGCGGGGCGACACCGAAGCGCTCCATGTCGTAACGCGGGCCGGAAGCCTGCATCAGACCCTCGACGGCGCAGCAGGCAAGACCGAACTGCATCCACATCAGGGAGCCGGTACGCGCCCACGTGATCAGCTCGTCGGTCGAGGTGACGAGAAAGCCCTTGTCGGCCAGCTCGTCGTTGATTTCCGTGAAGTAGGCATCGTTGCTGCCGACAGGCTTGCCGGTCGCGGGATCGATGATCCCCTTCGGCTGCGGTGCAACGAGCGTGCTGTTGTTCTGGCTCATGCCCATTCCAGCGCTCCCTTCTTCCACTCATAGATAAAGCCGATGGTGAGAACGGCGAGGAACACCATCATAGACCAGAAACCGAACCAGCCCATATCACCGAAGGACACAGCCCAGGGGAACAGGAAGGCGACTTCCAGGTCGAAGATGATGAAGAGAATGGACACCAGATAAAACCGGATATCGAACTTCATGCGGGCGTCGTCGAAGGCATTGAAACCGCACTCGAAAGCGGAGAGCTTTTCCGGGTCCGGCGCCTTATAAGCGACAGCGAAAGGCGCGATGAGAAGCGCCAGGCCAATGACAAGAGCGATACCGATAAAGATTGCGATCGGAATATAGGAACTGAGGAGTTCAGTCATGGTCTCTTCCCTGTCCGGCCGGGTGCCGGACCTGCCTTTGCGACTGAAAGTCTAAAGGCGCACAAATATGTTGCAACGCCAAAGTGGTTAGCGCAGCCGCGCTCTCTCTGCAAGAGTTTAGGCACCATTTCAAGACACCTGCCGCATTGATTGGCAACAATATTGCCGGAATTGACGCAAATTTGGGCCACAATTCCGGGCTAAGCCCCTCAAATACAATAATAATCGATTGAACGACGCAACCGCAAAAAAGTCACACGAATTTTACGTCAAAATGGCAGCGAAGTGACGATCTCTCGATATCGAAACTTGACTAAAAACAGCAGGAAAAACCGCGCTCGCGAATGCCGGAAACAGGCGCTGAAATCGCCATTGCCGATATGGCAGGACGATGCCTGCTTGCTTCGTTTGGGAGTGTCATTTCGGTGAAAGAAATGGCGCGAGTGACGGGGCTCGAACCCGCGACCTCCGGCGTGACAGGCCGGCACTCTAACCGACTGAGCTACACCCGCGCTCCACAGACATTCGTCTGCGTTTTTTCCGAGGAACAGGATGGCGCGAGTGACGGGGCTCGAACCCGCGACCTCCGGCGTGACAGGCCGGCACTCTAACCAACTGAGCTACACCCGCTTATCCTGACCGACAAGACCTTAGTCTCGCCGTACGAACCAGCCTCGGCTGTTCGTTGAGCGGCTAACTACGGCGTTCGTGCGGGGGTGTCAAGCAGGTTTCACGACAAAAGAATAAGCTTCTTCATTTTGATCGGAAAAAACTGAAAGGCCTTTGACCGGCATTGCGGCGAATGCCTTGTTTTCCGGGCTTTTCCCAACAAAAACAAAAAACTTGTCCACAGCCGGGGCGTCCGTAACGCGATTCCAGCATACCGCCAAAGGTAAAGGCCGGGCGTTGTTTTTATCGAAAAGCCCGCAGTTCCCGGCTTTTTGCCGATCACCTCTGCCAATGGGCAAAGCTGTCCGGAAAAAAAACAAAAAAACTTCACAAAAGCCCTTGCGGTTTTTTTCCGATCCGAATACATCACGGCCACCGACGCGGCAGACACGATCTGCAGGACGCGAAGGGCGATTAGCTCAGTTGGTAGAGCGCCTCGTTTACACCGAGGATGTCGGGAGTTCGAGTCTCTCATCGCCCACCATTTTCCAGCTTCTTCAAATTGTGCGCATTACCAAGCCGAAGCTCTTTCGGATGTCGGTGCGTTTTACCGTAAACTTCCTGCATCGGGAATCACGGCCCCTGCCCCCGATTCTGTAGACGGCCGCGGCCTTGGGCTGGGGGAGCGGCTTTTCCGGCGTGAGTCTATGCCAGATCGGCACTCCTGTTCCACATTCATACAGGCCGGCTCCTATAGGTGTGCCACCCCGCAACATCCCGAAAAATAAGCAGATTCAGACTTTTTAAAGAGATTTCATGCATTGTTTTCGAGCCGTTTCATGATGAACGGTATAAATGATGGATGAAACCATGTCGGTCGACGCGTTTGTAACACTCGCGCTTATTGCGCTGCCTGTTTATATTTTTTTCCGCTGGGTCCAGCAGGACTCGGAAAAAGACAGCACTCCCAGAAGCAAGAATTCCATGGGGCGGTGATCTCTAGCGATCTGGTCCACTGCACATTCATGGAAATCCTCCGGATAACACCCTCGATTATGCGATAGCGACGCGACCATGCCGGTTTTAACGGCTGGTGTGCGACTCATCGTGGGGAATCGGCATTCCCCAGATCGGGGTTTCTTCCGCCGCACAAAAAAGCCGGGCTATGCCCGGCTTTTCTCATTTGCGATTCTATTCGGACCGATCAGTTGATCGCCTTTAGATCGACGGTAAAGAACAGCGTTTCGCCGGAAGATCCGTCGACGCCGTCGTTGTCAGTGACGACATAGGCCGTTCCTGCCTTGTCGAAGGTGAAGCCTTCCAGCTTGTCAACGGTATAGCCATTCGTCTGGGCCTTGAGGTCGGGCAGGAAATCATGTGCTTCCTGCTTGGCCACCAGCGGCAGTTCGCCACCGATCTTGCCCGGCTTCAGGTCCGCGATCGCGACGCGGTAAAGCTTCTTGATCTTTGCCTTGTCACCGACCTGATTGTCGCGCTCGACGATATAGACATAGTCGCCCTGTGCGGTGATTTCAGAAAGGCCGACCCAGCCTGCCTCGGTCTTGTCGAGCGGGTAACGCACGGCTCCCCATTCCTTGGACTTCGGATTGTAGGAGACGAGCTTGACGAAACCCTTCTCGTCCGTGCCCCATTCGCGCTGTACGGCCATCCACAGCGTCGCGTCGTCGCCCTTGCCGATCATGGTCACGCCTTCGAAACCGAAGCGGGTTTCGCCAGCCAGCAGTTCCTTCGGCAGAGCGATCTCAGCCTTGATCTCGCCCTTGGCGCTGACATTGTAGAGTGCGTGGGGCAAGAGCTTGGCACTGTCACCTTCCGAGGCCAGCCAGAAGCCGCCCTTACCGTCAAGCGTAATGCCTTCGATGTCGAGTTTCTGGGCTGCGATACCGTCGCGCTTGATGCGCAGGGCGCTGGTTATGGTGGCGGGCTTCTTCGTTGCGTCGATGGTGTAGATCGACGGCTGGTTTCCATAGACCGAGTCGGACACGGCATAGAGGATGCCAGGCTTTTCAGCATCGCCCACCAGACCGGAGAGAGCGCCCCAGCCGATCGGTGCGCCATCAACGGTGGCGGAAGCGAGCTGCGGGTAGGCAATCTGGCCTTCTGCGCGTTCATAGATCATGACGTGCGAGCGAGCGCCGCCATCTTCGACGAGATCGGCTTCGTTGGCAGTGACGAGGAGATTGCGCGACGGAATGGCGACGGCGCCTTCAGGCGAAATGCCCGACGGCAGAAGCTGGAGCAATTCCGGTGTGCCGCCCGTATCCTTGTAGACCGCAGCGAGAGACGCGCGCTCGGCAAGAACGAAGAAGTACTTCTGACCATCGAAGGTTGCCGTCTCCAGACCTTCCGGCTCGATGCCCTTGGCCTTGGAGCGCTTTTCCGGATAGTGGCCGATGCTGGCGGCAGCGTGCTCAAGGGTGGCACCGGCTTCATAAAGAAGCTTGCCGGTCTTGTCGAAAATGGTGAAGCCGCGCGCGCCGCCCTGCCAGTCACCCTCATTGGCGATGACGATTCGGTCATTGTCCAGCCACTTCACGGCATCTGGCTCACGCTTGCGGCCTTCCTGCTTGTCGGTGAATTTGATCTGGCCGTCCGTCTTCGTGTCGACGCCTTCCAGATCAACCGTGCCGGCGGAGAAATGCGTCTTTACCGTACCGGTCTTGCCGTCGATGATGACGATGTGGTTGTTTTCCTGCAGCGTGAGCGCGATCTCGCCATTGGCATTGATCGAGACGAATTCCGGCTCCGGATCTTCCGGGGAGATTTCGGCAAGGCCGGTCACGTCGATCTTCTTCAGCGTCGCGCAGTCGGCAACACCGTTCTTCAGACCGACCGTCACCAGATAACCGGCGGGCATCTGTGGCAGAGCGCCTTCGTTCACCTCTTCATCGCGTTCGTTTTCGATCGCGATAGCGGCGAAGGTCTTGTCCGGGGAAATTGCGACAGAATCTGGCTGGCCGCCGAGATCGCAGCTCGCTTCAATCTTCTTGGTGGCGATATCGACCGTCACGAGCTTGCCGGACGGCTTGGCGCGGTTTTCGGACGTGTTGACACCGGCCAGAACCTTGGCGCCAGCAACGGCAACCGAGGTCGGTTCGCCTTCCAGCAGCAACGCGCCTCCAGCCTTGGGTGCCTTCGCGTCGGTGATGTCAACGAATCCAATGCCGCCAAGCGGGCTGTCCGAATAGATCAGCGTCTTACCGTCTTCGCTGGCGGTTACGATTTCAGCTGAAGTGACGGCCTTCGCGTCCCTGTCCGCTGGCAGGTTCTTTACGACCGGGAAAGATGCGATGCGGTTGAAAACCGGCTCGGCAGCAGCCGGAAAGGCCGCGGACGTGAGCAGAGCAGCAGTCAAAGCCATCTGAGAAAGTCGGAACGCCATTATAAATCCCCCTTGGATCCAAAAAAACACCCTATGGCTTCTGCGTCAGAGACATGACAGCGGCATGACATTTCCTGCCGGAGGAATCAAAAAGCCCGACCATGAAGGCCGGGCTTTCCTGTTCGTGCGCACATTCCGCGTATCAGAGCGCCGTGTGACCGGATGGAGGCTACACAGGCGCGCTCTCCTACTTTCAAGTACATCTTGCCGGTTCGAAAAAAGGGCTATCCGAAAAAGCATTTCGAAAAGCCGCCCGGTTTACGTGCCGGCATGATGGCGTCAGGGCGTCAAAACATGTTTCCTCGTGAACCTGAAAAGCCGCCCGCCCGCCGCCGGACGTCACGGCCTTTCGGAAACCTTACGAGTTGACGGCGTCCTTCAGGCCCTTGCCTGCGGAAAACTTCGGTACGTTGCGAGCCGGGATATCGACTTCAGCACCCGTGGAAGGGTTACGACCCTTGGAGGCTTCACGACGGCTTACGGAGAAGCTGCCGAAGCCAGCGAGACGGATGTCGCCACCGCTCTTCAGTTCGTTCTGTACGGTTTCGAATACGGCATCAACAGCGGAAGCAGCATCTGCCTTCGTGAGACCAGCCTTTTCGGCAACAGCAGAGACGAGCTCGTTCTTGTTCATGTTTCCACCCCTTTCAATGGTTTGAAACGACTCAAATTAAGCCGGCGCAGAATACGTCTGTATCCGCGCGCAGCAACTCAAAAGCGCTGGAATCGCCTGAAAAACAAGGGGTCTGCGGGGTTTTTCACAAAAAAGGCCGACATTTCTGCCGGCCTTTCCCTTAAACGTGCCAATTTCGCACCAGTTCTGCGAGCATCAAAGAAGCATCGCGCCTTTCGGCATCTAACACATTGAATCTATGCACAGGTGTCGCGAAAACCGATTCTGGCTTTCACAACGACGTGGCAATCAATGTGCGATCGTCTGTCCGCCCTCGTCGACACCGTCGACAGTTGCGATAACAGGCGTTTCGATGCTGCCGTCCCACTCGATTGGCTCGGGCATGCGAAGCAGCGCGTGCTTGATGACCTCACCCATGCGAGAAACCGGGATGATCTCCATCTCGTTCTTCACATTATCAGGAATATCCGCCAGGTCCTTGGCGTTTTCTTCCGGGATGAGCACCTTCTTGATACCGCCGCGAAGCGCCGCAAGCAGCTTTTCCTTCAGGCCGCCGATTGGCAGCACGCGACCACGAAGCGTGATCTCGCCCGTCATCGCCACATCCTTGGAGACCGGGATACCGGTCATGATGGAGACGATGGCGGTTGCCATGGCAACACCGGCAGACGGTCCATCCTTCGGGGTAGCCCCTTCCGGAACGTGAACGTGGATGTCGCTCTTGTCGAAACGCGGCGGTTCGATGCCGAAGTCCACGGCGCGCGAGCGGACATAGGATGCCGCTGCCGAAATGGATTCCTTCATCACTTCCTTGAGGTTGCCGGTGACCGTCATGCGGCCCTTGCCCGGCATCATCACGCCTTCGATGGTGAGCAACTCACCGCCGACTTCCGTCCATGCCAGACCGGTGACGACACCAACCTGATCCTCACGCTCGGCCTCGCCGTGGCGGAACCGCGGAACGCCCAGATAATCCGGGACATTGGCTGCGGTGACTTCCACGGACTTGACCTTGCCCTTGATGATCTCGGTCACGGCCTTTCGCGCGAGCTTCATCAACTCGCGCTCGAAGCTGCGCACGCCCGCCTCGCGGGTGTACTGCTGGATCACGATCATCAGAGCGTCGTCGCTTACCGAGAACTCTTCCGGACGCAGGGCATGTTCCTTGATCGCCTTCGGCAGCAGGTGACGCTTGGCGATTTCGCGCTTTTCGTCCTCCGTGTAACCGGCGATGCGGATCACTTCCATACGGTCCATCAGGGGACCTGGAATGTTCAGCGTGTTGGCCGTGGTCACGAACATCACGTCGGACAGGTCGTATTCCACTTCAAGATAGTGGTCCATGAAGGTGGAGTTCTGTTCCGGATCGAGCACCTCCAGCAGTGCGGAAGACGGATCGCCGCGGAAATCCATGCCCATCTTGTCGATCTCGTCGAGCAGGAAGAGCGGATTGGACTTCTTGGCCTTCTTCATCGACTGAACGATCTTGCCCGGCATGGAGCCGATATAGGTACGGCGGTGACCGCGGATTTCCGCCTCGTCACGCACACCACCCAGCGCCATACGCACATATTCGCGACCGGTCGCCTTGGCGATCGACTTGGCGAGCGAAGTCTTGCCGACGCCGGGAGGACCGACGAGGCACAGGATCGGGCCACGGATCTTCGAAGCGCGAGCCTGCACGGCCAGATATTCAACGATGCGTTCCTTGACCTTGTCCAGACCGAAATGATCCTGATCGAGGACCGCCTCGGCGCTGTTGAGATCAACCTTGACCTTCGACTTCTTGCCCCAAGGCAGGCTGAGCAGCCAGTCCAGATAGTTGCGCACGACAGTCGCTTCCGCAGACATCGGGCTCATCTGGCGAAGCTTCTTCATTTCCGCCTCGGCCTTATCCTTGGCCTCCTTGGAAAGCTTGGTCTTGGCAATGCGCTCTTCCAGTTCGGCCATCTCGTCACGGCCATCCTCGCCGTCGCCGAGCTCCTTCTGGATCGCCTTCATCTGTTCATTCAGATAATATTCGCGCTGCGTCTTCTCCATCTGGCGCTTGACTCGCGAGCGGATACGCTTCTCGACCTGAAGCACGGAAATTTCGCCTTCCATGAAGCCGAGCGCTTTTTCAAGCCGCTGCTTCACGCTGACGGTTTCCAGCATTTCCTGCTTTTCGGTGATCTTGATCGACAGGTGCGAAGCAACAGTGTCGGCCAGCTTCGAATAATCGTCGATCTGGCCGGCAGCGCCGACAACCTCGGGCGAAATCTTCTTGTTGAGCTTCACATAGCTCTCGAACTCCGAAACGACGGAACGCGACAGCGCCTCGATCTCTACAGGGTCTTCCGCAGGCTCCTGCAGCGGCGTCGCAGACGCTTCGTAGAAATCCTCGCGGTCGGTATAGGCCTCGATCTGGGCGCGGCCCTTGCCTTCCACAAGCACCTTCACGGTGCCGTCGGGCAGCTTCAGCAGCTGGAGAACGTTAGCGACCGTGCCGACCTTGTGGATGGCTTCCGGGGACGGATCGTCATCGCTAGCGTTGATCTGGGTAACAAGCATGATCTGCTTGTCCGAGCCCATGACCTCTTCGAGAGCGCGAATGGATTTTTCCCGCCCGACGAACAGGGGAACGATCATATGCGGGAAAACGACAATGTCGCGCAGGGGAAGTACCGGATAGATACCGCCGGATGCCGCAGACGTGATGTTCGTCATATCATTTCCTTTCATGGTCCCTTTCAGGACACTTTGCCTGACGTCTTGGGGCGTCCGGCATATTCATTTCTCGAGACTGAAAGTGGAGTTTCGGAACGCCGATTTCAAGTCACCGGAAGAGACGACCCCGCGCAACGGCACGGCCGTAAAATTCAAACAAATACAGCGCCGGCTATTACTCCCGACATTTCCGGTTATCCCACAGGATCAGGAACCGGGTCGCCGACGGTAATTCACATTTCCGTCATATCGCGCTGCAAATCAGTTTTAAGACTTTATCAGCAAAGCGCAATCCGCTCCAAACGCAAAATCGGGTTACTCCAAGTTAGCGGCAAGTTTCGCACCTGCCACAACAGAAAAGGCCCGCACGAGTGCGGGCCTTTTGAATTCATCAAAGCGTCGGATCGGTCAATCAAGCCGAAACATTGGCCTTTTCTTCCTGACGATCCGCATAGATGTAGAGCGGGCGAGCGATGCCGCTGACGACATCGTTGGAGATCACCACTTCGCGCACGCCTTCCAGCGTCGGCAGTTCGAACATGGTATCCAGAAGGATCTTTTCCATGATCGAGCGCAGACCGCGGGCACCCGTCTTGCGGGTAATCGCCCGGCGGGCAATCTCGCGCAACGCGTCCTCGTGGAAGGTCAGTTCCACATCTTCCATCTCGAACAGACGCTGGTACTGCTTGACCAGCGCGTTCTTCGGCTCGGACAGGATCTGGATCAGCGCATCCTCGTCAAGGTCCTCCAGCGTAGCCAGAACCGGCAGACGGCCGATGAATTCCGGAATAAGACCGAATTTCACCAGATCTTCCGGCTCCAGTTCGCGCAGCACCTCGCCAACGCGGCGATCGTCTTCCGCCTTGACGGTCGCACCGAAGCCAATCGAGGTCTTTTCGCCCCTGGCCGAGATGATCTTGTCCAGGCCGGCAAACGCGCCGCCGCAGATGAACAGGATGTTGGTCGTATCCACCTGCAGGAATTCCTGCTGCGGATGCTTGCGGCCGCCCTGCGGCGGAACGGAAGCGACCGTGCCTTCCATGATCTTCAGAAGCGCCTGCTGAACGCCCTCGCCCGACACGTCACGCGTGATCGACGGGTTATCCGACTTGCGGGAGATCTTGTCGACTTCGTCGATATAGACGATGCCGCGCTGGGCGCGCTCAACATTGTAATCCGCAGCCTGCAACAGCTTCAGGATGATGTTTTCCACGTCCTCGCCGACATAACCGGCTTCGGTCAGCGTCGTTGCGTCTGCCATCGTGAAGGGAACGTCGATGATGCGGGCGAGCGTCTGGGCAAGATAGGTCTTGCCGCAACCCGTCGGACCGACGAGCATGATGTTCGACTTCGCAAGCTCGACATCGCCATTCTTGGAGGCGTGCGCGAGGCGCTTGTAATGGTTGTGAACGGCCACCGACAGGATCTTTTTCGCCTGCTTCTGGCCGATGACGTATTCGTCGAGGATCTTGATGATGTCCTGCGGGGTTGGAACACCCTCGCGCGACTTCACCATCGACGTCTTGTTCTCCTCGCGGATGATGTCCATGCACAATTCGACGCATTCATCGCAGATGAATACCGTCGGTCCGGCAATGAGTTTCCGGACTTCGTGCTGGCTCTTGCCGCAGAATGAACAATAGAGTGTATTCTTAGAGTCGCCGCCGTTGCTGCCGCTGACTTTGCTCATATCACTTTCCTTCCAGCACGCCGCAGGTCCGCCAAACGGATCGCGGTCAACTTACCGCCCGCCGATACGGCCGCCCTTGGGTGCATCGCCGTATCCGCCTCGTTTCCCGGGGTACTAACCGGTATCAGATACATGAGCTGACAACCGGCTGCAACGAATTCCCCATCAAACCAAAGGCCACGTCATAAAAATTCAACACAGCCTTTATATATACTAATATCGCTTTCTGTTGCGGTTGAAAGCCCCGAAATTACTTTGCGGGGTTAAACAACCGTCAAAAAGCGTCGCGCCTTAATTCGCGGCGGCGCCTTCCATTTCCTGGCGCGAGGTGAGGATCTTGTCGATCACACCCCAGTCCTTGGCCTCGTCGGCATCCATGAAGTGGTCGCGATCAAGGGTTTTTTCAACCTCTTCCAGCGTACGGCCGGTGTGCTTCACGTAGACTTCATTAAGGCGACGCTTCATTTTGATGATGTCGCGGGCGTGACGCTCGATATCCGAAGCCTGCCCCTGGAAGCCGCCGGAGGGCTGATGCACCATGATGCGGGCGTTCGGAGTTGCGAAACGCATTCCCTTTTCGCCAGCGGCCAGAAGCAGCGAGCCCATGGATGCGGCCTGGCCGACGCAAAGCGTAGAAACGGCAGGGCGGATGAACTGCATCGTATCGTAGATCGCCATGCCGGCGGTCACGACGCCACCCGGCGAATTGATGTAGAGCGCGATTTCCTTCTTCGGGTTTTCAGCCTCGAGGAAAAGCAGCTGCGCGCAGACGAGCGAGGCCATCTGGTCTTCCACCGGTCCGGTGAGGAAAATGATGCGTTCCTTGAGAAGACGGGAAAATATGTCATAGGAGCGTTCGCCGCGATTGGTCTGCTCTACGACCATCGGCACCAGAGCCATGGCGGTATCAACTGGATTTTTCATGTCCGTCCTTTGTCAAACTCTGCCCTTCGCGGAAAACCGCTCCGGAATCACTTCTAACCTTCGTTCTCCCTACATAGAGTGTCCCTGCCCGGTACTTCAAGACACGAAGCCGCATATCCTTAACGGCTCAACAGCGTTTACGGGCGTTTTCCACCCGCGGGGTAACGGCTATGGACAAGCCGATGCCAACCGGACCATTCTCTGTCGCCCGCATTATTTTTTAACAGGAGCAAACCGCAAACGCAAAAACCGGTGTGTTGCCCAGATATAACTTCTCACTGGCAAGAACTCGTTAGGTATTTGCGGCTGATACTACGCCCGCGAATTTCCGGTTTCCCGTCAGGGGGCGGGAGCCTCTTTTGAGGCGAAATGGCATCTCCACCAATTCGGCGGGCATTGCGCACATCGTGCCGCGAACCGCTTTTACGGCATGATAGCGCAGATAGGATTTTGCAATGCTGGATGCAAAGACGGGCATGCTGCTTTGGGCGTCGGAAACGCTGACCCTTGCCCTGCTGCTGGGAACCCTGTGGCTGCACCGCCCTGCCCGCCGGCACAATATCTATTTCGCCGCCGGTTTTGCCGCAACGAGCGCCGGCACGGTGATGGTGGCGCTGCGCGGCGATATTCCCAACTTCCTGTCGATCGAAGTCGGCAATACGCTTGCCCTTTCGGCCTTCAGTTTCTGGCTCGCCGGTCTCCTGTCCTTCGAACAGCGCAAGACCGCCGGCTGGATCGCCATTCCGGCGCTGTTATGGGTGGCGGGCATGCTGATCGGCCCCGTACGCGAAAACATGGTCCCGCGCATCCTGCTCTATCACATCTGTGCCGCCACCGGTTATTTCATGCTGGCCGGCATTCTTCTGGCCAGCAAGGCACGCGCGTCATTCAGCCGCAAGGTGCTGGCGGCCACCTTCATCGTGCAGGCGTTTTGCGGGGCGCTCGTGGCGTCCATCGTCATTCCCGTCAACGCCGCCGCCCCCAACGCCATTCCGCTGACGGCAGCGCTCGCCTTTTCAGGCATTCTCGGCTTTACCATCATCGTCATGATGAGCGCCAAGATCATCATGGAAGACACGGAAACCCGCCTGCACCGGCTGGCCATGACCGACCACCTGACCGGCGTCCTCAACCGGCGAGGGCTGCTTGAAGAGTTCGAACACATCAAAAAAAGGTCGCCCGGCTCCAGCCGTTACGTGGCGCTGGCGCTGTTTGACATCGACCATTTCAAGAAGATCAACGACAAATACGGCCATCAGTCGGGAGACGCGGTGCTTGTGCATTTTTGCAATATGGCGCAGCGGGTCATCGGTGAGCGCGGCCTGTTCGTCAGGATGGGCGGAGAAGAATTCGCGCTCGTCGCCGAAGTGGAAAGCCCCTCCAGCACCGTGACGCTTGCGGAAGCCATCCGCAGCAACCTGCGCCTTTCGAAGATCAGCGCACGCGGCGAAAACATCGAGGTCACGACCAGCGTCGGCATATCCGAAGCCATGATCAAGGATGCGGATCTGAGCGTGATGATGACGGAGGCCGACCGCGCGCTTTACGCGGCCAAGAAGGCCGGCCGCAACCGCACCGTGATCCACGTCAATTCAGCCAATGTTGTCGTCCCCTCTCCGGACCGGGACGAAAACCCGATGGACAACAATGCCAACCGGCAGGTTGCGGCGCTGAACCGGATAGCGGCCATCGCCAACCGGTGACAAAGTAACCGCACAGTGACATGCGGATAAACACACGAAACGGCATTTTCACGCCCTTCCCAAAGTGCGGCGCGCGGAATAAACCATGGACATGACAGCGACATTTCCCTTTCTCAAAATCGATCCCGCCACGCGTCGTGTTTCACTCGATGCCCGCAATCCGGCTTTCTACAACGATCCGAACCCGGTTTATGCTGCCCTGCATGCCCAATGTCCCACTTTCTATTGGGAAGAGCAGCGGCAGTGGTTTTTCACCGAATACGACCATGTCAGCGCCCTCCTGCGCGACCGCCGGTTCGGACGGCAGATCCTGCATGTTGCGAGCCGCGAGGAGATCGGTCTGGCAGAGCCGCTCGAGCATGTGAAGCATTTCGACGCCGCAGAGCAGCACTCGCTTCTGGAGCTGGAGCCGCCGGAACACACACGGCTGCGCACCCTCATCAACCGCGCTTTCGTTTCGCGGCATGTCGACAAGATGAAGCCAGAAATAGAGGAACTCGCCAACCGGCTGATCGACGCCTTCGAAAGAAACGGCGAGACGGAACTGCTTTCTTCCTATGCCGATATCATCCCGGTCACGATGATCGCGCGCATGATCGGCATTCCCGAGGAAATGGGACCGCAGCTTTTGAAATGGTCACATGCCTATGTCGGCATGTACATGTTCAAGCGCACGCCCGAGGACGAGCTTCTGGCCGACAGGGCCGCACATGAGTTTTCAGACTATGTGCGCAGTGTGATCGCGGAGCGCCGGGCGGAGCCGAAAGACGATCTGCTGAGCCACATGATCCATACGGAGCACAAGGGCCAGTATCTGACCGACGACGAGCTGATCTCGACCACCATCGTTCTGTTGAACGCCGGGCACGAGGCGACGGTGCACCAGATCGGCAATTCCGTGCGCATCATTCTGGAAAGCGGCATCTCGCCCGACACACTTTTCCACGACGAGACGGCAACGGAACGCACGGTGGAAGAAACGCTGCGTATCTGCGCGCCCGTCCATATTTTCCAGCGCTGGGTTCTGGAGCCGGTCGAGATCGATGGCGTGGAATTCAAACGCGGCGACAAGGTCAGCCTCATTCTGGCGGCCGCCAATCTCGATCCGGCCAAGTTTTCCGATCCCCTGGCATTCAGGCCGGACCGAAACGAAGGCGCCAACGTCTCCTTCGGCGCCGGCATCCATTTCTGCATTGGCGCGCCGCTGGCAAGGCTGGAGCTGAACCTAGCCTTGCCTCTGCTTTTCAAGCGACTGCCGGGACTGAAGATTGCCGAGCCACCCAGGGTCAAGGACGTCTATCACTTCCATGGTCTGGAACGGCTCGATCTCAGCTGGTGACAGCCACGCCGGGAACAACCTTTATCCCGGCGATGGACCAATAGAAATCATCCGGCCCCTACAACCGGATGACATAATCCTTGCGGGTCGTTTCGACGACCTCCCAGGTTCCCTTGAAGCCCGGCCGCAGGACCAGCCTGTCGCCCGGTTTCAGGTCGCGCGGGGATCCGCCATCCTCCGTCAGGATCGAGTGACCCTCGAGAATGTTGAAATATTCCCATTCGTCATAGACCACCCGCCATTTGCCGGGTGTCGACTGCCAGATGCCGGCATAGATGCCACCGGGCGCTTCCTCCAGATTCCACGTGGTGAATTTGGGGTCGCCGGAAATCAGCCTTTCCGGTGCGGGTGCACTGTGCTCCACCTCCGCCTCGACATCACTGGCCGTAGCGGTTCGTGTATCTTCGAATGCGAGAAAATTCGTCATGACGACCCCGGTCTCTCAGAGCTTCGCAAGCGATTGTTCGAGATCGGCGATGATGTCCTTGACATCCTCGATGCCGATCGAGAGGCGCACCACATCCGG
Source organism: Agrobacterium tumefaciens (assembly GCF_009649785.1). Lineage (GTDB taxonomy): Bacteria > Pseudomonadota > Alphaproteobacteria > Rhizobiales > Rhizobiaceae > Agrobacterium > Agrobacterium tumefaciens. The sequence goes on from NZ_WJOK01000008.1 coordinate 237,034, forward strand.
TCCGGCACCCGCCGCCGTCTGCTGTTCCGGTGTCAGCTGCGCATGTGTCGTGGAAGCCGGGTGGATGACGAGAGAGCGTGTATCGCCGATATTGGCGAGATGGGAGAAGAGTTGCAGACCTTCCACCAGCGCCTTGCCGGCGGCATAACCGCCCTTGATGCCGAAGGTAAAGACGGAACCAGCGCCCTTTGGCGAATAATGCTGCTGGATTGCGTAGTTGTCGCTGTCCTCCAGCCCGGCATAATGCACCCAGCCCACCTTGGGGTGCGCTTTCAGCCATTTGGCGACGGCCAGCGCATTATCGGAGTGGCGCTGAACGCGCAGCGGCAGGGTCTCTATGCCCGTGAGGATGAGGAAGGCATTGAAGGGCGAGATCGCAGGGCCGAGATCGCGTAAGCCAAGAACGCGGCAGGCAATCGCGAAGGCGAAATTGCCGAAGGTCTGGTGCAGCACGACGCCGGAATATTCTGGGCGGGGCTGCGACAGCGACGGATATTTATCCGTGGCCGACCAGTCGAAAGTGCCGCCATCGACGATGATGCCACCCATGGAATTGCCATGGCCGCCGAGGAATTTCGTCAACGAATGCAATACGATATCCGCGCCATGTTCCAGCGGCCGCAACAAATAGGGGCTTGCCATGGTGTTATCGACGATGAGCGGCAGGCCGTGACGATGGGCGACATCTGCAATCGCGGCGATATCCACGAATGTGCCGCCCGGGTTGGCGAGGCTTTCGATGAAGATGGCGCGTGTGCGGTCGTCGATCTGCCGTTCGAAAGTGGCCGGATCAGCCGCATCGGCCCAGCGCACCTGCCAGTCGAAACCCTTGAAGGCGTGGCCGAACTGATTGATGGAGCCGCCATAAAGTTGGCGTGCCGCGACGAAATTGTCGCCGTGTTGCAGCAATGTGTGGAAAACCAGCAATTGCGCGGCGTGACCGGATGCAACGGCAAGTGCCGCCGTGCCGCCTTCAAGCGCTGCGACACGCTCCTCCAGAACCGCCTGGGTTGGGTTCATGATGCGCGTGTAGATATTGCCGAACTCTTTTAATCCGAACAGCGCGGCTGCGTGATCGGCGTCACGGAAGGCATAGGCCGTTGTCTGGTAGATCGGCGTCGCGCGCGCACCGGTGGTCGGATCGGGCTGTGCGCCCGCGTGCACGGCCAACGTTGAGAACCCGGGATTGCTGCTCGGCATGATGTTTCCTCCAATGATATTTTGGAGGGATCATAATGCCTTGCCGCCAAATGATAAGTCCAATCCGTACCAACTATCGCACAATATTGAGACGCGGATACTCAATTGCGGGGCAACGGTCCATCACCACGTTCATGCCGTAGGCCTCGGCCTTGGCCGCCGCATTGTCGTCTCTGACCGACAGCTGGCCCCAGATCACCGATGGCCGCTGCGGCAGCAATATCGCCTCTTCGACAATTGCCGACAAATATTCCGGCGCCCGGAACACATCGACCATATCAACGGGTTCCGGAATGTCGGCAAGCCGCGCATACACTTTCTGCCCCAATATCTCCTTGCCCGCCTGACCGGGATTGACCGGAAACACGCGGTAACCCTTGGACAGCAGAAAGCGCATGACGCCGTGGCTCGGCCGATCCGGATTGGGAGAGGCGCCAAGCAGGGCGATGGTCCTGACATCCGTCAGAATTTTTCTGAGGTAATCCGGTTCATAGGTATCATGCTGCATGTCAACTTTTCCCTCTGCCATATCGCGCGGTTCAAGGACCTCATGCGCCGGCTCGACGCTCAATGGCCCAGCGAGAATTGCCTCTCCCGCATAAATCCGCGGACGAGCTTTTCGCACCGCTTTTTTGCGGCCGCTTTCCTAAATCTAGGAACCCTCATCCTTCTCTTGAACCCCTGCCCGAATGAAAATATTGAACAAGCCGGACTCGTGGTGTCACGAAAGTACACCTAGTTTGCGCAAAATGATTTCACAAAAACACCTTAAGCGGCGTTGTGCTGAGTATTTTTATCCAGTTTTTCAAAAGCATACATTTCGATGAATATTTGCTGAAACAACATTTGCGTGCATCTTATGCGCCCTTCGTCTCCTGTTTGTTTTCATTCCGTTCACCGATGCATTAGGCGTATCTAATTTTCAGAAAGTTATTCTGTAAATCAAGTTATAGGTAAAACTGTAACGTTGTAGCGAGCCATTCAGTAATGAATTGAAACTTCTTTTCATTTTGAGCCTGCATGTGCTCGCTTGATTGATACAGTTTTATCTTCTGGATATGGGCAATTTTGAGCAGGAATAATCGCCGCAATCGGTCGCATTTTTGCAAAAAACACGTTCCACAGCAAAACCATAAGCTGTGCATCCGGCATCGACGCGTATGTCCTGCTGATGAAATCGTGAGCACGGCCGCATATCGCCTCTCGCACAGTTACCCACTCCATCCCGCAACACGCACAAACCCGAAACTTGACACGCGTCATAATCTGCAAAGAAGCAACCGCTTACGACAGGAGGATTTGCGTCTCCCACAGCCACCACGGAAAATGGATTCCGGTTTTCAAGCCGATGCTGTAGGTTGCCTGGAATAGCCCATGAGCGAGTCTCTATCGTGACATTTGACATTCTAATTCTGGTGCTTCTGGGCGCGATATTGCATGCCGGATGGAATGCGCTGGTAAAATCCGGATCCGACAAGTCGCTGGACGCCTCGCTGATCGCGGCGGGCGCCGCAGCTTGTTCTTTACCCTTCCTGCCCTTCCTGCCGTTTCCTGCGCCGGTGGCCATTCCCTTTCTCATCGCCTCGGCCGTTCTGCAATTTGCCTATTTCCGCCTAGTCGCCGCCGCCTATACGATCGGCGATATCGGCCTCGTCTATCCCGTCATGCGTGGCGTGGCGCCGCTGATCGTCGCAGCGACGAGCAGCCTTTTCCTCGGCGAGATTTTAAGCCCGCTTGCGCTTGCCGGGATTGCCATCATTTCCGGCGGCATCCTGACGCTTGCCTTCGAGGCGCGGCGCGGCGGCGGAAAGGCGATCATTGTCGCGCTCATCAACGCCTTCGTGATTGCCTCCTACACCTTCGTTGATGGTGTCGGCGCAAGGCTTTCCGGCAATGCGATTTCCTATACGCTGTGGATGTCGCTTCTGCCGCCCGTCCTCCTCTTTGGTTTCGCCTTTTACCAGCGCGGCGTAAGCGCCGTTACGCAGCATGTGCGGCGAAACTGGTGGCGCGGCCTGATCGGCGGCGGCGGCTCCATCCTCTCCTACGGGCTGGCGCTCTACGCCATGACCAAGGCCCCCGTCGCCGTCGTCGCGGCGCTGCGCGAAACCTCAATTCTGTTTGCGCTGGTGATCTCCGTCGTCATCCTCAAAGAACGCGCCAGCGTCTGGCGTTATCTCGCTGGCGGCATCATCGCAGCGGGTGTTCTGGTCATGCGGCTGGGATGAAACAGGTGAATCTATGGGGTAAAATAATAC
>NZ_WJOK01000009.1 GCF_009649785.1 Agrobacterium tumefaciens
TTGCCAAGACCGCACAGGACTATGACGCCCCTGTGCGGCTGATCGAGACCACCATCGCCATCAACGACAACCGCAAGCGCGCCATGGGCCGCAAGGTCATCAACGCGGTGGGTGGCGACGTGCGCGGCAAGAAGATCGCGGTCCTTGGTCTGACCTTCAAGCCCAATACCGACGATATGCGCGACAGCCCGGCGATTGCCATCATCCAGACCCTCCAGGACGGCGGCGCCAAGGTGGTCGGCTACGATCCGGAGGGAATGGTGAATGCCCGCCATGTCATCGAGGATATCGACTATGCAAGCGGCCCCTACGAGGCTGCCGAAGGCGCCGATGCCGTCGTGATCGTGACGGAATGGAACCAGTTCCGCGCACTCGATCTGCCGCGCCTGAAGGCCATCATGAAAAACCCCGTTCTGGTGGATCTACGCAATATCTACCGCACGGACGAGGTCACCGGGCACGGCTTCGTTTATGCCGGCATTGGCCGCCCACACGACAGCAGTTCCGACAAGGGCCAATAGCGGTTTCGCCTTCGAAGTTTCATTAAAACGGTTTTTGCGCTTCGGTTCGGCCGCAAACGCACCAACGGATTTGGGATATAGTCATCATGCGTTATCTGGTTACCGGCACCGCGGGCTTCATCGGTTTTTACGTTGCCAAACGGCTGCTCGATGCCGGCCATTTCGTAACCGGTTTCGACGGCATGACGAATTATTACGATGTCAGCCTGAAAGAAAAACGCCATGCGATCCTTTCCCGCTCCAACGGTTTCAGGGCGGAAATCGGCATGCTGGAAGACACGGATGCGCTGAAGCGCGCGGCAGAGGCTGCCGAACCGGAAATCATAATTCACCTCGCCGCGCAGGCGGGTGTTCGCTACAGCCTCGAAAATCCACGCGCCTATATCGATTCCAATCTCATCGGATCGTGGAACATGCTGGAGCTTGCCAAGAACCTGCGTGTCAAACACCTGATGCTGGCTTCAACTTCCTCCATCTACGGCGCCAATGAAAAAATTCCCTTTGCGGAAAGCGACAAGGCCGACGAGCCGATGACGCTTTATGCGGCCACCAAAAAATCGATGGAATTGATGGCGCACAGCTACGCCCATCTTCACAAATTGCCCACCACAGCCTTCCGTTTCTTCACGGTTTACGGACCGTGGGGACGGCCGGACATGGCGCCAATCAAATTCGTCGACGCCATCTCGAACGGCGAGCCGATCGATATTTACGGCCAAGGCAATATGAGCCGCGACTTCACCTATATCGATGACCTCGTTGAAGGTATCGTCCGGCTGAGCCAGGTCATTCCGTCCGAGGAAAACCGGGTAACTGAGGAAGGCGTCACCGACACGCTGTCGCACCACGCACCCTTCCGCATCGTCAATATTGGCGGCGGCCAGCCGGTAGAGCTGATGCACTTTGTCGAAACGGTCGAAAAGACGGTCGGCAGGCCGGCAATCCGCAACATGTTGCCGATGCAGCAGGGCGACGTCCCCCGCACCTTCGCTTCACCCGATCTTCTGAGGGCCTTGACGGGCTATGTGCCGCAAACCCCGGTCGAGGAGGGCATCAAGGCCCTCGTCGCCTGGTATCGTGACATGCAGTCGACAGAGCTGCGCGAATAAATCAAAGCGTCGCTAGAAGACGATTTGAAAGCATACCGCCGGAGGCGCTCTGCATGGCGATCTTGGTTTCCACGGCTTCGATGATCGTATCGCTGAAATCGACATCGGTGAGGTCGCGAATGTTGGAGAGACCGCCGGGCGAAAACACGTTTACCTCCAGTATCTTGTCGCCGACAATATCAAGCCCGACCAGGAACATACCGTCTTCCACCAGCTTCGGCCGCATCATTTCGGCAAGCGCCACAATCTCGTCCGTCACCTTCACGGCCTCGGCAGTGCCCTTGGCGTGAATGTTGGAGCGCAGATCGCCTTTTGCCGGAACGCGGCGCAAAGCCGCATATTGTCCGTCGCGCATCAGAGGCTTGCCATTCATCATGAAGAACCGAATATCGCCATCCTTGGCGGCCGGCAGATAGGCCTGTGCAATCAAGTAACCTTCGAGACTGACCGCCTCGAAAATCTGGTTGAGATTGGCCTCCTTGCTGGAGCCGATCTTGAAGACGTTCTTGCCGCCTGAACCCTGCAGCGGCTTGACGATGACACCCTTAGGGTGGGTATCCGCAAATGCGCGTATTTCATCGACATTGCGCGAGATGATCGTGGTCGGGCGTACGATTTCCGGAAAGCTCTGGAAATAGAGCTTGTTCTGCGCCAGCGCCAATCCTTCCGGGTCGTTCAAAACCACAACGCCGCGCTGTTCTGCCAGCCGCCCGAACAGAATGCCGGCATGCACCGCCCATGGCCGCGTCGTCTGATCCAGCGAGGGATCGTTGCGCAGCATCAGCGCGTCGATTTCCTCTACATCCATGGTACGCCGTTCCAGTGCTTTGTCCTGAAGTGCCGCGTGAAAAGCATCGGCTTTCTTGTATTTGGCCTTCGGTAGAACGGTGGCGTGTACGGTCAGGCTATCATCCGAGCGCAAGGTAAAATCGCCAGGCGTCAGATACACCACCTCGTGACCGCGATTGAGCGCCGCCATGGCCAGCAGGCCGGTTGCGAAAGTAGGCCCCTCAGTTTCGATGGAATTGACGAAAAATGCGATACGCATAAGCCCCTCCTGTAATATTACAATGTCGCCAGTTCGGCGATGGATAATCCGGCCCGTATCTTTTCCAGCCGCTCATTGGCCTTGGCCGGCAGCAGAAAAGCGGGACGTACGCCCGGCGGACGCAAGAGGCCGCGCAAGGCAAGCTCCTGCATCACCGGGAAATGGGCAGCGGCAATCTTGCCCATCCAGAACGGATCGAGCGCGCCACCCTTGCGCAGATGCTCCAGCACCTCCGCAAGCCCACGCAGATAGATCGCGTCCTTGGAAAGACCGCCGCCACGATAGATGCGCAAAACCATGTTGAAGGCGCCAGCCTCGTCGAAACCATGATCGCGGGTCATAGTCCGGAACGTCTCAACAAAAGTCGCGCCGTCCAGCATGGCGGCGCAGCCGACGACACGGCCGGCGATCAGCCGCAGGCGCTCGCGCGTCATGCCGCCGGCCAGATGTTCCGCCAGCACTGCCAGCCCTTCCTGCACGCCCTCGTAACCGGAAAGGCCGGTGCGGAAGAGCCGGAGGCCCTGAAACGAACCGTTGAAATAGGTGAGGAGATGCACGCCGATCTCATGCGACAGCAGCGCCTCGACCCGGCGCTGTTCCATGACGGTGTGGCGAGAAATCAGGAGCTTCTCGCCCGTCACCATCAGGCCAGGCGGCAGGTCATCCCTGATCTCGACACGCGCCTTGAATTCCGGCTCCTCCGCCAGATAGGTCTCGATCATCTCGCGCGATTTTTTGGCGACCGCATAACAATCGACCATGGCGATTTCGCCGCTCTCATCCTTGCGTGGGCAATCGGCAAGCACCTTGAGCGCCAGCGTCAGAAGCGCGGGTTCGACGGCACCGTAAAGGGCGCGGGAGAAATCGGTGAAAGTACGGCGATGCAGATTGGCGAGCATGGTCAGTTGCAGATCGATCTCCTGCTGTTTCTCCCGGTAGAGATGATAAAGCACCGGGTCTTCCAGATGATCGAAAACGACGGAATAGAGCTTGCGTTTCTGCTCCTCGACGTCAACGCCGAGCGGCCGGTAAAGCAGGCGCGGCGCATATTGGAAGCTGCCATCGCGAAATTCCTCGAAGGCCCGGCGGGCATTGATCGGCGTCACGGACAGAAGAAAATCAAAGGACGAGACGATGTCGTCTATTGAACGATCGGCACGTCTGACGGCATCAACGAAGGCCTTGCGGCCGAGCGCGCGATGGCTGGTAACCTTGAGTGCATCTTTACCGGCAGCGAATGACGAGAAGGCCTGAAGGCCGGCATCGAAAATATCCGCAATCATCGTCTCGCGCAGGCCGGGATAATCGGCGCCGGATTCAGGCTGTCGGTAGATCGGCGCGAAACGCACGCTGATGCAGGGAAAATCAAGCCCGGCATTTTGAAATCTGAGGATCGGATCGGCATCCGGTTCGGGCCGGGTTATGCGGGGCGTGCGGAAACGCACTTCGGCATCACAAACCGCCTTAATGAAAACACGGCGTGCACTTTGCGTTTCCGGCTCAGATGTTGCCGAGACGGAAACCTCATAATGCGGCAGGAAAGGTGAATCGTCAGCGAGCAGAATGTCGTGTTCCAGTTCGCCGATATCGAGAACCATGAAGGCGCCGAAACGTTCGCGCATGGCCGTGCCGACGGCTGCAATCAGGGGTGCAGCCTCCTGAATGCTCGATGCGATCAGATAAGATGCATGCGCAGAGGCGATATCGCGGGCCGCAAGGTCCTTCGTGCCACCAGTCAGATGCAGGCAAAGAAACGGCAGCGGCCGGTCGATATGCAGCCGGCCGTTCTTTCCGACATCACGACGGACGGCTTTGCCGGCCTCAAGGCAGGCGACGACATCGTCTACCAGCTCGATAACCTGTAACGGTTCACCACGCGCCGAGGAGACGTTCATCGCCGCGCCCTCAGGCATTCTTCGAGAACCGGCTGAAGTGCGGTGATAGCGTCGCGAATATCGGAAACGACGCGCTTATCCGGCTTACCGGTCCACTCGTCCATGAAGAATTTCTTGAACTCCACTGCGATGGCGCAGCCGTTCTGCGCAAAACGCTCGTGAATAAACCGGGTCTGCTCACCCTTGCCCTGAAAGGCGACGTTCTCGCGTACATCAAGGCGGCGTCCGCCGATGGTGGCTGTCGCAAAATGATGGCCCACCGCACTGACGACGTCACTCCAGCGGCTGCGATCCATGGAAAATGTGCCGATATTGATATCAGGCGCTTCCGCCTGGGGCGTTTGCGGCGCTGTAGCGCCCTGCCGGCGATGATTGTAGCTGTGTATGTCCAGCACGACAAAAGCACCATGCCGCCGCTCGACGGTTGAAAGAACTGCTTCGAGCATTGCGTAATAGTCGGCATGAAAATCGAGCGATTGCCGGGTGGCCTCTTCCGGCGGCTCCTGTTTCCAGACCTCCAGCCCCCAGGATTGTTCCGGCTTCAGATAAACTGCCTGATCGGCGAACCGGTTGAGATCGATTTCGAAACGCGAATGGTGAACGACAATGCGGTTTGTCATTCCCGCGATCATCTCGCCGGTAAAAGGGTCTTCCTCTCTCAGCCGCTGGTCGGCGGAAAGAGCCATCAGCGAGGCTATGTCCGGGCGAATGAGATGACCATCATGAATGGCCGTGCCGATGATCGGTGAATTGCCGAAGTCGATCGACCAGAAACCCTTGTTTTCGTCGTTGCCGCGGCACTCGTCGTCACTGTGTCTGGCTGTCATGCTGCCTCCCCTGCATCTGGGCTAAAACAGCACGACTTGCCGGTTTGTTCCGATAAAAATTGCGCGCGATACATTTGTCCTTGGCAAGAATCCGCCTGAAAAAATGCGGAACCATACCGGAAAGCTCACGTTGTTCTGGCAGGAGGGCCGCCGTGTCAAACGGACACGATGGCGCTGAAGAACATCGGGATTTTTCCGTTTTCTCCCGGTGGCCAACGAAATGGCAGCCGAGCTTCTTACCCATCCGGCGCCCTCCGTCCCCGCTTTCCACGCACAAGGAACCGCGACATGGAAAAGACCGAAACGCGTAAACTTGCAGAAGAATATCTGCGGCTCGGCGGCACCCGTCAGGTCATGATCGACGACAACAAGACCTTCGTGCGCCAATGGGAAGACGAACCGGCAGAAGCCGAGACCTTCTGGCAAACGAATATCGAAAAGCTCGATCCGGAGCGCCGTGAGGATGTGGAGTTTTTTCTGCCCTCCGTGAATTCGGACAAAGACGAAAACAGATAAACAGGAAGGAAACAGACATGACTGCCATCAACACTGCAAAAATCGTCATTCTCGCAACGGACGGCTATGAGCGTTCGGAACTGCGCGTGCCATATGATCAGCTGAAGGCCAAGGGCGCGGACGTCAAGATCGCCTCGATCAAGGATGGTGAGATCAAGAGCTGGGACGAAAAGAACTGGGGCGACAGCATCGCCGTCGATATGTCCGCGAAGAACGTCAGCGCCAATGATTTCAATGCACTCGTCCTGCCCGGCGGCCAGATCAATCCGGACGTATTGCGTCATGACGAGGATGCAATGCGCGTGGTGCGAGATTTCGTCAAATCCGGCAAGGTCGTGGCTGCCATCTGCCATGCCCCTTGGCTTCTGGTTGAAGCAGATGCCCTGCGCGGTCGTGACGCGACCTCCTATTGGTCGATCAAAACCGACCTGAAAAATGCCGGAGCCAACTGGAAGGACGAAAAGGTTGTGACCGATAAGGGCATCATCACGTCTCGCAGCCCCGATGATCTGGACGCCTTCGTCGCCAAAATCATCGAGGAGGTCGAAGAAGGCAACCACGAGCGCCGCGCTGCCTAAGGGCCGTAAAGCGGAAAAAAACCAGAGCGCATCCGGCCTATCCAAAATGGCCGGATGCGCTCTCTGTCTTTGTTTGTTCGCATTTTCCAGACGTAACCCGCCAGGCGTTTCCACCGTAAATGCCCTGCACCTTTCAGGAAAACTCCATGCCCACATCGGAACTGACGAAGGAACGCGACCTCAGGGAATCGAAACCCCTTTGGGCCGACACGCCACGCATAGGCCTCCGCACCAGAAACACCCCGAGTTCCGACCATTACGATACGATCGTCGTCGGCGCCGGCATCAGCGGCGCGCTTGCCGCCCATGCGTTGCAGAGACCGGGGCAATCCATGCTGATCGTCGACCGGCGTGATCCGGTGATGGGCAGCAGTGTCGCCAGCACTGCGATGATACAGCACGAGATCGACACACCCCTGATCGAGCTCAGAAAGATGATCGGCAAGGATGCTGCTGATCGGGCGTGGCAGCGCTCCGCGCGCGCCGTGCTGCGGCTGGAGGAAATCGTTTCTTCGCTTGGCATTTCCTGCAGCATGGCGCGCAAACAGGCGCTTTATCTTGCCGGAGACGAGATGGGTTTGCGTGCATTGAAGGCCGAAGCGGCAGCGCGCGAAGAGGCCGGGATCGAGGCCCGCTTTCTCGACACCGCAGAACTTAAAAACGACTATGCGATTGAGCGGACAGGGGCGATCCTCAGCGATATCTCCGCTTCCGCCAATCCGGCGCAGCTGACGGCAGGCCTGTTGCGCCACACAGCGGGCGCCGGCGCTGAGATCGTTTCACAACTTGAAATCACCGATCTTCGAAATCTCGGTGACGAGGTGGTCGTCGCCACAGCACAGGGCGAAATCATTTCCGCGCGCAATATCGTTTTCTGCACCGGATACGAATTCCTGAAATCGCTCGAAAGCCCGAAACACCAGATCATCTCCACCTGGGCGCTGGCGAGTGCGAAGGGTATCGATCTGCCGGACTGGCTGAATAGCCACATCCTCTGGGAGGCTTCAGATCCCTATCTCTACCTGCGCACCGACCGGGACGGGCGCCTTATTGCCGGTGGTGAGGATGAAGAGAACTCCACATCCTACCTGTCTGAGAGCAAGCTTGCCTCCAAGGCGGATGCAATCAAACGCAAGATCGAAAAGCTTCTTGGCGTCGACATCGGCGAACCCGAATATCGCTGGGCGGCCGGCTTCGGCACGACCACCACGGGCCTGCCGCTGATCGGCGCGGTTCCCGGCATGAAGAACGTTTATGCCGTCATGGGCTTTGGCGGCAACGGCATCACCTTCAGCCAGATCGCCGCCGAGATAGTCGCGGCTGCCGTTAATGGTGGCAAGGACCCCGACGCCGATCTCTTCCGTTTCGACTGATGCCGCTTGTCATCCTATATGCGGCGGAGCGTCTGCTGGAATATAAAACGTTGCGCGCAACAGAGCCGGAACCATAGGGGCTCCGAAAGGTTTGTCTCCCGTGCGCAATGGCGTACATCACGCACTTTCACACCATGGGAGAAGAACCAATGGCCGAGAAAAAACTCGACGACCTGTTTTACGATACGCTGAAGGATATCTATTACGCCGAAAGGCAGATCCTGAAAGCTCTGCCGAAAATGGCGCGGGGAGCGACAGACCCGAAGCTGAAACAGGCCTTCGAAAAGCACAAAGAAGAAACGCAGGGCCAGATCGAACGCCTGCAGGAAGTGTTCGAGATCATCGGCAAGCGGGCGCAGGGTAAGACCTGCGAGGCCATCCAGGGCATCATTGCCGAGGGCGAAGAGATTATGGACGATTTCAAGGGCACCGCAGCTCTCGATGCCGGTCTCATTTCCTCAGCCCAGGCGGTCGAACATTACGAAATCGCCCGTTATGGCACCCTGAAGGCATGGGCCGAAAAGCTTGGTCATGCCAATGCCGTTACCCTGCTGGATGCGACGCTGAAGGAAGAGTCCAAGACGGACGATGCGCTGAGCGCGCTTGCCAAGACATCGATCAATGCCGCAGCACAGAAAAAGGCGGCCTGATCGCCTTTTCCAACTGCACAAGCAAAAACCGGAATGGTCACCCTTTCCGGTTTTTTTTGTTTGATTGAATCCGCCTCGTTTTACGGCAGGGTATAGGCGATCACATAGTCGCCCGGCTTGGTTCCAACCGAGCCGTGACCACCCGCAACCATCACAACATATTGCTTGCCGCCATCCAGCGCATAGGTCATGGGCGTTGCCTGCCCGCCAGCCGGCAGACGTGCTTCCCAGAGCTGTTTGCCGGTGGTGAGGTTGTAGGCGCGCAGATAGTTGTCGACGGCAGCACCGAGGAAGGCCACGCCACCCTTGGTAATCATCGGCCCGCCAATGCCCGGTACGCCCACCTTGAAGGGCAACGGCAGCGGCGTCATGTCATGGACCGTGCCGTTCTTGTGCTTGTAGGCGATATCGCCGGTGCGCAGGTCGGCACCAGCGACATAACCCCACGGCGGTGCCTGGCAGGGGATTTTCAGCGGACCGAGGAACGGTCCCATGAAGACGCCATAGGGCGCACCGTCATTGCGGTTCAGCCCCTGCTCACTGCCCTTCTCGTCCTGGCCCTTCGGCGGGATGTCGGCGCGCGGCACGAGCTGCGAGGTAAAGGCAAGGTATGTCGGCATGCCGAACATGACCTGACGTTCGGGATCGACCGCGACGCTGCCCCAGTTGAACGTGCCAAAATTGCCGGGATAGATGATGGAGCCGTTCAGCGAGGGCGGCGTATAGCGGCCCTGATAGTTCAGCTGATGGAAGCGGATGCGGCAGGCGAGCTGATCGAACATGGAGACGCCCCACATGTCCTTTTCCTTCAGCGGCTCCGGCTTGAACGACAGCGCCGTCGTTGGCTGAGTCGGGGAGCTGAAGTCCTCAGGGATTGTACCGCCCGGTGCCGGTTCTTCCGTAATCGGCAGAAGCGGCTCACCCGTGCGCCGGTCCAGAACGTAGATATCGCCCTGCTTTGTAGGGCCGACGAGTGCAGGAACGCTTTGACCGTTCTTGGTGATGTCGAGCAGCACCGGCTGGGCCGGCACATCCATATCCCAGAGGTCGTGATGAACCGTCTGGCGCACCCAGCGATCCTTGCCGGTATTGATATCGAGCGCCACGATGGAGGAGGAATATTTCTCCACATTCTCGCTGCGACCCATACCAAGCTGGTCCGGCACCTGATTGCCGAGGGGTACGTAAACGAGGCCAAGCCCCTCGTCGTAGCTCAACACGGACCAGCTGTTCGGCGAGTTGGTAGTGTAGGTTTCGCCTGCGGCAATCGGCTCGGTCTTTTCCGGATTGCCGGAATCCCAGTTCCAGATGAGTGCGCCGCTGTTCACATCGAACGCACGGATGACGCCGGACTGTTCCTGCGTGGAGTAGTTATCGTTCACCGCACCGCCGATGATGATCTTGCCCGCCGCGATCACGGGCGGCGAGGTCGAATAATAATAACCGGCAGGATTGTATTTCATGCCCTGTTCCAGATGCAGCACGCCCTGATCCGCAAAGGATGTGCAAATCTGACCGGTCGCTGCATCAAGCGCAATCAGCCGCGCATCCGAGGTCGGCAGGTAAACGCGCTGGGCGCAGGCGGTGCCCTGTGCGGCATTGGGTTCGGCATAATAGGAAACACCGCGGCACGTCTGGTGCTGGCGGTCCGGGTTAAGACCGACATTGGGGTCGTATTTCCATTTTTCCTTGCCGGTGGCGGCATCAATGGCGATCGCCCAATTGTGCGGCGTGCAGATATAAAGCGTATTGCCGATCTTGAGCGGCGTTACCTGATAGGTGGTTTCACCCACATCATCCGGTAGCTTCACGTCGCCGGTCTGGTACCGCCACGCTTCCTTCAGCTGCGAAACATTATCGACATTGACCTGCGTCAGCGGCGAATAGCGCTGGCCATAAGGCGTGCGGCCGTATTGATGCCAATCGCCATCCGGCACGTCGCCGCCATAGATCGGAGCTGACGCCACCTTCTCCTCAGACAAGGACCCTGCCTGGTCATGCGGATCCTGCGCCATCGAATATCCCGCCACCACAATGGAGGCGAGAACGGAGAGCGCGAGTGGCCAGGCGTTCGGGCCGTAATTCAGCCCTGTCGGGCTTGAAAAACCGAGAGGCTTCCTGACCCAGGGCACCAACAACCACAGGCCGATAAGAATGACGAAGCCACCCCGCGGCCCAAGTTGCCACCAGTCGAAACCCACTTCCCAGAGGGCCCAGGCGAGTGTCGCGACAATGAAGACGGCATAGACGTGGAGAGCTGCCCGGTTACGCTTGAACAGCAGAATGGCTGTCAACAGGAAGGCCATACCGGAAAGGACGTAATAGAAGCTCCCGCCCAACATGACGAGCTGAGAGCCAAAACCGAACAGCGCAAGGCCGATCAGCGATAGAATAACCGCAGTAACGGTGACTGCCATGAATGAAACCCCCGATTCCTGTCACTTTGCGTGAAATGGAATTGGGGGCAATCTGGTTCCATACAAACTCAACATTCACCGTGAAAAATTTCACGGCATGATGGTTATGGGTTTTGTGGCGCCGGCGCAGTCTCCGTCTGAGCGTTTTGCGGCCGGTTCTCGTCGGGTTCGAAAACCGCATATTCGACGACCGTCCAGACCACCAGCGCGAGAAGCAGACTGACAACCAGGATGACAAGAACCGGACGTCCTTTTACCCCTTGCCGCGCCCGCGTTGCGGTTTCATCTTTCGGATCATGCCGACCGCCAAGATAGCTGGTATTTTCTCTGGCCATGTCTCTCACTCCCTGTAACCCTGGTGATTTAATTCACAGGGACACAGTTTGTTCCAGACAGCAAAATCAGCTTAGCCGTACTCTGCGACCGCAAGTCTATCGCAACCGGCACCGTCGAACTCATCGACCGCACTGAAACTTTGCCCAATCCCCAGCCACGAGAATGGTGGCCGGCGATTGACGTCTTCGGTTTCGCACTGGATTTCCGGCGGGTTTTCAGAAATCGACAGCCACAGCGGTGGTCCCGCCGTTTCAAAGTCGCATTGGTCGCCGGCGGCTTCGAGGTATCTCGTCGTGTCGCGGCGACGCACCCGCCATACGGGCAGCATCTCCAGAAAATTGAGAATTCGTATCATCATGATTGTCAGGCGAAATATCTATTAAAAACAACGTCCGTACTGTGGCACGCCCGCCGCGCAAGCGCATCCCTGCGGAGGTACAAGCGGAACGAATGGTCGGATTGTGCCAACATTCCGTCATACAGTGTCAGATCGGCTTCGAAACAATCGCGTCAGCGACCGAGCTGCACGATCCAGCGTGTCCACTCTGCGCTATCCGGTTTGATAATATCCGGTATGGTATCGCGGTTTTCGGATGCGAAATGCCGCATCTGACGCGGCGACAGGCCGAAGGTCTTCTTGAAAACGCGGCTGAAATTTTCCGGGTTGGTGAAGCCATAGGACGCCGCCACCTCAGCTATCGTCATATGGGCCGACTGCGGCGCCCGCAGGAAATCCATTGCCCGTTCGAGGCGCCTATGGGTGATACAGGCCGAAAACCCGCCCAGCGGTTCGAAAAGCCGGTAGACGGTGCGTCGCGATACGCCGAACTCGCCCATGACCTTTTCCACCGACAAGGCCGGATCGAGCAGATGATTGTCGATATAGCGCCTGATGGATGCTCGCAGCGCCCGCTGAACACCCTGCGCATTGTCTTCCCGGACATGATTATTGATGGCAGCCGCGGCAAGCTCCAGCAATGGCGAGACCGTGGCCGCGCCGTCATTGGCGTTCATGACGTCAAAGTGGCGGTAAACGCTGGTCATCGTTTCCCGCAGCAGAGATACCAGCGGCAAACCGGCCGGCAGCACGCGCTCGTGATTATTGCCGGAACCGATGAGCCTGCCTTCCAGCAGCCGGCGCGGCACGACAAGGCTCAGATGATCGTGATCGGTTGTGGCTGTGGCCAGCGGCTGCGCCATGTCAATGATGTAGAGATCGCCCGGGCCGGCAGTCTCGCCCGCTCCGCGCCGCGACATGCTTTGGCCGCTGGCGTAAAATTGCAGGAGAAAGCCGTCCATCCCGTCCCGGGCAATCTTGTGGCGCGAGCGGTCGAAATCCTGCGCCGAGGACTGGGTGCGGCCAAGCGCGACATTGCCGATGAAGGCGGCATCGACACTAGCAAAAAAACCGTCATCCTGCGATCTGCGCAGGCGGGCATCAAAAAGCACGTTGATCGAATCCCGCCACAGCGCCATGGCGTCGCGCTTCGGCACATGGCGTGTATCGAAACGCGAGCGCGCTAACGGAGCTTCCGAAAACCCTGTGTTCATAATACCGCTGTTCCGTGAAAACGGCGCTGACCCCGCCGCACGCAAAACTATACAGTATTGAAATCGCCTCACAATACCGGAAGGACGGCAGATGGTTCGCTTGAGCCGGATGCGCGAAAATTATTTAGCGGTCCAGCCGCCATCGATGGAAATGGTGGTGCCGGTGATGGAGCGCGCCATATCGCCGGTGAGGTAAAGCGCCATCTCCGCCACTTCCTCCGGCTGCACGAAACGTCGCGTCGGCTGCGGCGCAAGCATCACCTTCTTCACCACCTCATCCTCGCCCATGCCATGCAGGCGCGCCTGATCGGCAACCTGCGCCGCGACGAGTGGCGTCCAGACGTAACCGGGGCAGATGGCGTTGCAGGTAATGCCAAGTTCGGCCACTTCCAGCGCCACGCTTTTCGTCAGGCCCACCACGGCATGTTTCGTCGCCACATAGGGACCCTTGAAGGGTGAGGCGCGCAACCCGTGCGCGGAAGCAATATTGACGATGCGCCCCCAACCCCTTTCCTTCATGCCCGGCAGGGCTGCACGGATCGTATGAAAAGCGCTGTCGAGGGAGATCGCGACAATATGGGAGAAATCGGCGAAATCGAATTCGTCGATCGGCGCGACCTTCTGAATACCGGCATTGTTGACGAGCACGTCAATGTGACCGAATTCGGCAATGACGGTTTCCGGCAGATGTGCACTCTCGTCATAATTGGCGAGGTTGGCAGAAAAATAGACCGGCCGGTGCCGCGCCACCTTCGCAACCGCCTCCAGTGCCTGCGTCGCCGCCTCCACGGTTTCTATGCCGTGGACGGCGACGAGAAATCCCGCCTCGGCAAAACGTTTGGCGATGGCAAGGCCAATGCCGCTGGTGGAGCCGGTGACCAGAACGGTTTTCGGTTGATCCTCCATCATCCTAATCCTTCAGTTGCGGCAGGTTGCGGAAAAGCTCGAGCGCTTCGGGATTGGCGAGCGCGTCGGTGTTTTTCACCGGCCTGCCATGAATGGTGTCGCGAACTGCGATTTCGGAAATCTTGCCCGAGCGCGTACGGGGAATGGCCGTGACGGCAATGATCCTTGCCGGAACATGCCGTGGCGTAGCACCCGAGCGGATGCGGGTACGGATGGTCTTTTCGAGGTCCTCCGTCAGCGCTGCACCCTCTTTAAGGCGCACGAAGAGGATAACCCGCTGGTCACCGTCAATGTCCTGACCCACGGCAATCGCTTCCTCGACCTCCGGCACTGCTTCCACCTGACGGTAGATTTCCGCCGTACCGATGCGAACCCCACCGGGATTGAGCGTCGTATCCGAGCGCCCGTGGATGACATATCCGCCGGTGGCACGCATTTCGGCAAAATCGCCATGCGCCCAGATGCCCGGGAAGCGATCGAAATAGGCAGCCTGATAACGAGAACCGTCCTCATCGCCCCAGAATTTGACCGGCATGGAAAGATGGGCATTGCGGCAGACGAGCTCACCAGCCACGCCGCGAACGGGATGGCCTTCGTCGTCCAGGGTATCGACATCCATACCGAGCATCGCGCCCTGCAGCTCCCCACGGTGAACAGGTTGCAGCGGATTGCCGCCAAGGAAACAGGCGCATATATCCGTGCCGCCGGAAATGGAGGCGAGATGCAGATCGGCCTTCCAGTCGCGATAGATATAATCGAAGGATTGCGGGATGAGCGGCGAGCCGGTGGAAAGGATTGTCCGAAGGGATGAAAGGTCATGGGTTTCGCGCGGTTTCAACCCTGCCTTCAGGCATGCGTCGATAAATTTGGCCGATGTTCCGAAGGTCGCGATCCGTTCGGCGTCAATGAGATCGATCAGCCGCGCGGGCGACGGATAACCCGGATTGCCATCATAGGTGACGAGGGTGGCGCCAAGCGCCAGGCCGGACACCTGCCAGTTCCACATCATCCAGCCGCAGGTGGTGAAATAGAAGAAACGTTCGCCTTGCCTGATATCGCATTGCAGCTTCTGCTCCTTCATATGCTGAAGAAGCAGGCCACCGCCGGAATGGGTGATGCATTTCGGCTTGCCGGTGGTGCCGGAGGAATAAAGGATCGCCAGCGGCGCCTTGACCGGCAGCCGGTTGAACGCGATTTCACCCGGCTCAAAGGGCGAAACGAAATCATTCAACGTCACGCAGCCGAGATCGGAAAGGCTGGCGGGAACAACGTCACCAATCAGCACTATCTTTTGAGGTGCAGCGCTTTCCACCACCGCGCGGATGGTCGGTCCGACATCGATCCGCTTGCCGGCATAACCGTATTCCGGCACGGCGATGAGGATTTTCGGATCGATCTGCGAGAGCCGGTCGGACGCTCCCGCCGGGCCGAAATCCGGTGAACAGGACGACCAGATGGCTCCGATGGCGCTCGTTGCCAGATAACCGACGATCGCCTCGATATCGTGGGTGACGATAGCGCCGATACGATCGCCTTCCTTCACGCCTGCGTGGACAAGCGCCTGCACCATGAGGGAGACATCCGCATAAAGCTGCCTGCGGCTGATTTCACGCCGCGTGCCATCATCTCGATGGGCGATGATCGCCAACCGTTTATCGGCATCGCGCAGCAGGTTTTCGGCATAATTGAGCCTCGCGCCGGGATAAAACTCGGCTTCCCGCATGGTCGCGCCAGGCTTGAAGGCCCTTTCGCCGCGCGTGCCGATGATCCCCAGCTCGTCCCACAGGGCATTGTAAAAGGCATCCGGTGCCTCAATGGACCAGCGCAGCAGGCCGGAATAATCATCAGCCGAAAGCCCATGCAGCGATGAGGTCCTTGTGGCAAAGGCAAAAAGCGCCGAGTGCTCCAGCCTTTCCATTGGCGGTACCCACAGAATATCCGACGGCGTGGCGTCCATCATGCCTCGCCTCCGCGTAGCATTTCGACGATTGCGGAAAAATCACGCGCGCCACCGCCCTCACCCACGAAGTTCTCATAAAGCGTCGATGCTGCGGCGCCGAGTGGAGTGGCAACGCCGGCTCCACTCGCGGCCGCCTGCGAGAGTAGCAAATCCTTCAGCATCAGCGCCGCAGCGAAACCCGGTTGATAATCATTGTTCGCCGGTGATGTCCGCACTGGTCCCGGCACCGGGCAATAGGTGGTGAGCGACCAGCATTGACCCGATGAGGTGGAGGCGACATCGAACAGCGCCTGATGCGAAAGGCCGAGTTTTTCGCCCAGCACGAAGGCCTCGGAAACCGCAATCATGGAAATGCCGAGGATCATGTTGTTACAGATCTTGGCCGCCTGGCCGTTGCCGCCCTTGCCGCAATGGACGATCTTCTTGCCCATGGCTTCCAGCACCGGCTTGGCCGCCGAGAAAGCCTCAGCCTCTCCGCCACACATGAAGGTCAAGGTGCCGGCACTGGCACCGCCCGTACCGCCAGATACAGGCGCGTCGACGGAGGGGCAACCGGCGGAAGCGGCAAGCTCGTGTGCCTTCAGGGCGCTGTCCATATCCACCGTCGAGCAATCGATGAGAAGCGTTCCGGCAGCTATTTTCTGCACCAGATCGCCATATACCGAAACAACATGTTCCCCCTTCGGCAGCATGGTTACGATCACTTCTGCCGCATCAATGGCTTCTGCAGAATCAAAAGCGACGGGAATTCCGGCCTCCCTCGCCGCCGCGCGGCATGCCTCGGAAAGGTCGAAACCCCTGACGGCATAACCGGCCTTGACGAGATTGGCGGCCATCGGCAGGCCCATATGGCCAAGTCCGATAAAAGCGACGGTCTTCATGGGAACGCTCCTCTTAGCGATTATCCGCAAGGATCATGTCGGCAGCCTTTTCGGCAATCATGATCGTTGGCGAATTGGTATTTCCGGACGTGATCCTCGGCATGATGGAGGCGTCCGCCACACGCAGCCCTGCAAGCTTGCGGAATTTCAGCCGCGTATCGACAACACTTTCGGCATCGGAGCCCATGCGCAGGGTGCCGACGGGGTGGAATATGGTCGTGCCGATATCGCCCGCAGCGCGGGCCAGATCGTCGTCATTCTCAAAAGTGGGGCCGGGCCGGTATTCCTGCGGTTTGAACCGCGAAAAGGCGGGCTGGTTGACGATGCGGCGCGTCAGCCGCATGGAATCGATGGCTACCCGGCGGTCGCCTTCCGTCGACAGATAATTCGGTCGGATTTCCGGCTGCATGGCGAAATCCGGTCCTTTCACATGCACTGAGCCTCGGCTTTCGGGCCGCAGATTGCAGACACTTGCCGTAATGGCCGGAAAAGTGTGAACCGGATCACCAAACTTGTCGAGTGACACCGGCTGGACATGATATTCCAGATCCGCCGTCTCCTTTTCCGGAGAGGAACGGGTGAAGACACCAAGCTGGCTCGGCGCCATCGACATCGGCCCGGAGCGGGTCAAAGCAAATTCGAGGCCGATCCTTGCCTTTCCGAACAGCGTGGAGGCCCTCTCATTCAGCGTCAGGACGCCTGAAACCTTATAGACCATGCGCAATTGCAGATGATCCTGCAGGTTCTCGCCCACACCTTGAACTTCCGTCACTGTGTCGATACCGGCGGCCTGCAACACGTCGCCGCGGCCAACGCCGGAAAGCTCCAGAATGTGTGGTGAACCGACTGCACCTGCCGAAAGCACCGTTTCGCGCCGTGCACGCATCTTTTTCAAGACGCCGTCGTGGTGAAACTCGACGCCTGTGACCAGGCCCTCTTCGACGATGAGACGCTTGACATGGGCCTTGGTCATGACTGTCAAATTCCGGCGGCCAAGCGCCGGTTTCAAAAAGGCCTTGGCCGTGTTCCAGCGCCAGCCCGACCGCTGGTTCACATCGAAATAACCGGCGCCTTCATTGTCGCCCCGGTTGAAATCTTCGGTCGCAGGAATGCCGGCCTCACCCGCCGCCTGCTGAAAGGCATCAAGCACATCCCAGCGCACGCGCGCCTTCTCCACCCGCCATTCGCCGCCGGTGGAATGCATGTCGCCCTTGCCGCGATAAAAATCCTCCGACTTCAGGAAATAGGGCAGGATATCATCCCATCCCCAACCCTCGCAGCCGAGTTGACGCCAGACATCGTAGTCGCGGGCCTGACCGCGCATATAGATCATGCCGTTGATGGAGGAGCAGCCGCCGAGAACCTTGCCGCGAGGATAGATCAACGACCTTCCGTTAAGCCCAGGTTCTTCCGCCGTCTTGAAACACCAGTCGGTGCGCGGATTGTTGATGCAATAGAGATAACCGACCGGAATATGGATCCAATGATAATTATCGTTGCCACCCGCTTCCAGCAGCAGGACGCGATTGTTCGGGTCTTTCGAGAGGCGGTTGGCGAGAACGCATCCCGCACTTCCCGCTCCGATGACGATATAGTCAAATTCCGCCATGCTATTCTCCATGGGGCGCCCTTGCCGCGTCGCCCCGGACGCGGAGGAGCCTTCCCCCTGTTTCAAAAAATTCTTATCCCCGGTGCTGAAAACCCAGTTTTCGCCCGAGCCGCGAAGCGTAAAATTCACCGATCAGACCGCGCCGGAACACCAGAACGCAGGCCATGAAAACGAGGCCGGTGATGATGGTGACCGGGAAATCGGATGTCGCGAGATAGTTCTGCAGCGCGACGACAAGCCCCGCACCGAAGATCGGGCCGATCATGGTGCCAATGCCGCCGAGCAGGGTCATCAGGATAACCTCGCCCGACATCTGCCAGGCCACATCGGTCAAGGTTGCGAACTGGAACACCAGCGCCTTCAGGCCGCCCGCAAGACCGGCAAGCGCCGCCGACATGACGAAAGCACCAAGCTTGTAACGCTGCACGCTGTATCCAAGAGAAATGGCGCGCTGCTCGTTTTCGCGGATGGATTTCAGGATCATGCCGAAGGGCGAGTTGACGAAACGCCAGATGACGAGAAGTGCCAGCACGAAGGCGGCCAGCACCGTGTAGTAAATGTTCAGCGGCGCGTTGAGATCGAGAAGGCCGAAGAGGTGTCCACGCGGTACGCCCTGCAATCCGTCCTCACCATGGGTGAAGGGTGCTTGAAGGCAGAAAAAATAAAACATCTGCGACAAGGCAAGCGTGATCATGGCGAAATAGATGCCCTGCCGGCGAATGGCGAAAAAGCCGATGACGAGGCCAAGAAGGGCGGCACCCGCCATGCCGATGAGGAGGCCGATCTCGGGCGTGACGCCCCATTCCTTCACCGAATAGGCGGTGAAATAGGCAGCGCCGCCGAAAAATGCCGCATGGCCGAAGGAAAGCAGCCCGGTGTAACCGATCAGCAGATTGAAGGCGCAGGCAAACAGCGCGAAGCAAAGCAGCTTCATCAGAAAGATCGGATAAACGAACATCGGTGCAGCGATCAGCACGGCCAATCCTGCCAGTATCATCACGGTCTTGATGGTTCCAGCGGTTGCGGAAACCTCGGCCTGCGGCATCGCGCCGGCTGTCGGGTTGTGAGTGGCTTTGGACATATCAGGCGTCCTTTCCGAAAAGTCCGGCGGGGCGGATGAGCAGCACAAAGGCCATGATGACGAAGATGACGATGTTGGACGCTTCCGGGTAGAACACCTTGGTCAGGCCTTCAGCGATACCCAGCATGTAGCCGGTGACGATGGCGCCCATGATCGACCCCATGCCGCCGACCACGACGACGGCGAAGACGACGATGATGAGGTTGGTGCCCATCAGCGGTGAGACCTGATAGATCGGCGCGGCCAGCACGCCGGTGAAGCCGGCAAGGCCCGCACCCAGCGCGTAGGTCAGCGTCAGGAGCACAGGCACGTTGATACCGAAGGCCTGCACCAGTGTCGGATTTTCCGTCGCCGCCCGCAGATAGGAGCCGAGCCGCGTTTTTTCGATCAACGCCCAGGTGGCGATGCAGGCGACAAGCGAGATGACGACAACGAAAGCGCGGTAGTTCGGCAGGAACATGAAGCCGAGATTGGTGCCGCCGGCAAGCTCGCGCGGAACCGAATAAGGTTGACCCGCCGCACCATACAGCCAGCGGAACGTGCCTTCCACCACCAGCGCCAGGCCGAAGGTGAAGAGCAGCCCATACAGCGGATCGAGATCGTAAAGCCGCGACAGTAGCAGGCGCTCGATGATCGCGCCGAAAAGTGCAACGACAAGCGGCGTCACCACCAGTGCCCACCAGAAGCTGATGCCGAAATATTGCAGGCCGAGAAAGGCGACGAAAGCGCCAAGCATATATTGGGCGCCATGGGCGAAATTGATGACGCGCAGGAGGCCGAAAATGACGGCAAGGCCGAGCGACAGGAGCGCATAAAACGACCCGTTGATGAGGCCGATCAGCAATTGCCCGAGCAGGGCCTGAAGCGGAACGCCGAAGAGCATGGTCATCGTTAAACCCCCAGCACTTTATTGAGTTCGCCCATGCGGCCGGAAAGCTCGCCCACCGGAAAATTGCTGACCATCTGGCCATGATCCATCAGGTAGAAACGATCTGCGATGCGGCTGGCGAAGCGGAAATTCTGCTCGACCAGAACCACTGTCATGCCACGACTTTTCAAGGTCTTCAGCACCTCACCGATGCGCTGCACGATTACAGGCGCAAGCCCTTCGGTCGGCTCATCGAGCAGGAGAACCTTGACCCCTGTGCGCAGGATGCGCGCCATGGCCAGCATCTGCTGTTCGCCGCCGGAAAGCTTGGTGCCGGGGCTCGCCCGGCGTTCGTAAAGATTGGGAAACAGCTCGTAGATTTCATCGAGCGTCATGCCGCCGGATGCGACGACGGGCGGCAGTTTCAGATTTTCCTCGACGCTCAGTGTCGCGAAGATGCCGCGCTCTTCCGGCACGAAACCGAGGCCGTATTTCGCCGTGCGATGCAACGGCACCGGCATCAGATCCTTGCCGCCGAGCTTGATCACGCCCTTGCGGTTGCGGATGATGCCCATGATGGTGCGCAGCGTCGTGGTCTTGCCAACCCCATTGCGCCCGAGAATGGTGATGGTTTCGCCTTCGCCGACGGTCAGATCGACACCGTGCAGCGCCTGGCTTTCGCCGTACCAGGATTTCAGGTTGGAGACTTCGAGCATTGCCGCCATATCACGCCTCCTCCGTGCCCATATAGGCCGTACGCACGCGCGGATCGGCGGATACGGTGGCGTAATCGCCTTCCGCCAGAATTTCGCCCCGCTGCAGCACCGTGACCTGATGGCAGATATCCGCCACGACCTTCAGATTGTGTTCGACCATCAGCACCGCGCGCGTTTTGGCCACTTCGCGGATGAGATCGGCGACATGCGCGACATCCTCGCCCCCCATGCCCGCCATCGGCTCATCGAGAAGCAATACCTTCGGGTCGAGCGCAAGCGTCGTGGCGATTTCAAGAACGCGCTTGCGACCGTAGGAAAGATCGGCCGCAAGTGCATTTTTTTCCCGTGTCAGGCCAACCGTTGCGATCAACTCCTCGGCACGTGCATTGAGCCTGTCGAGTGAAGAGAGCGGCAGCCAAAATTGCGTTGAAAGGTTATTCGGCCGCTGCAACGCCACCCGAACGTTCTCAAGAACCGTCAGATGCGGAAACACCGCCGATATCTGGAAAGACCTGACGAGACCGAGCCGCGCCACCTTGTCCGGCGGCGTCTTTGTTATATCCGTTCCCATGAAGGTGATCGCCCCGCCTGTCGGCTGGAGAAACTTGGTCAACAGGTTGAAGACCGTGGTTTTGCCGGCGCCGTTCGGACCAATAAGTGCATGCACGCGGGCATGATGGACGTCGAGATCGACGTTTTTCACGGCCGCGAATGCGCCGAAGGTCTTGGAGAGACCGCGCGCCGAAAGCACGACGCGGGGTTCCGCCTGACCGGCAGGGGCGGGAGCGATCATCATGAAGTTCCCCCTTTTTACTGCGTTACCAGCGGGCAACCGCTTTTTGCGGGGTCCATGAAGGCTTCCTTGCCGGGGATCGTGGCAAGCACCTTGTAGTAGTCCCACGGCTGCTTGCTCTCATCCGGCTTCTTCACTTCCATCAGATACATGTCGTGGATCATGCGGCCATTGGCGGCCACATGGCCATCCTTCGAGAAGACGTCGTTGACAGGCATTTCCTTCATGGCCTTTGCCACGGCGTCAGCATCGTCGGTGCCGGCCTTATCGATGGCCTTCAGGTAATGCAGCACGGCGGAATAGGTACCAGCGTGGACCATGTTCGGCATGGCGCCGGTGCGTTCCTTGAACCGTTCGCCGAATTTGCGCGATTCATCGTCGCGGTCCCAATAGAACCCTTCCGTCAGCGTCAGGCCCTGAGCCGCTTCGAGACCGAGGCCGTGCACTTCGGCAAGCGTAAAGAGAAGGGCCGCCAGCCGCTGCCCGCCCGCAACGATACCGAATTCAGCGGCCTGCTTGATGGCGTTGGAGGT
Organism: Agrobacterium tumefaciens; assembly: GCF_009649785.1. GTDB lineage: Bacteria > Pseudomonadota > Alphaproteobacteria > Rhizobiales > Rhizobiaceae > Agrobacterium > Agrobacterium tumefaciens. The sequence continues at coordinate 22,169 of NZ_WJOK01000009.1, forward strand.
GTCGAGACCGGCATTGGCAAGGCCGATGACCTTCGCGCCTGATGACTGCGCCTGCAACAGGAAGGAGGAATAATCCGTAGAGGCCAGCGGATGGCGCACGGAACCCAGCACCTTGCCGCCATTGGCCTTGACGAAGTTGGACGTGTTTTCTTCCAGCGAATAACCGAAGGCGTAATCCGCAGTCAGAAAGAACCAGCTGTCGCCGCCCTGTTTCACCAGCGCACCGCCGGTGCCGACTGCCAGCGAATAGGTGTCGTAGGCCCAGTGGAAACCATAGGGGCTGCACTGCTTGCCCGTCAGTTCCGTGGTCGCAGCGCCCGTGTTGATGGTGATCTTCTTTTTGTCCTTCGAGAGAGCCTGCACGGCAAGGCCGACCGAGGAAGAGGTCAGTTCCATGATCGAATCGACCTGTTCGGTGTCGTACCACTGCCGGGCGATGTTGGAGGCGACATCCGCCTTGTTCTGGTGGTCAGCCGTTACCACTTCCACCGGCGCGCCCAGCACCTTGCCGCCAAAATCCTCGACCGCCATCTTCGCGGCCTCATAAGAGTATTTGCCGCCAAAATTGGCGTAGACGCCCGACTGGTCGTTCAAGATGCCGATCTTGACCTTGGCGTCCGAAATCTCGGCAGCGTAAGCGGCGGTGCCTGCCGCCAGTGCCATGGCCGTGGATAAAACGATACTCTTGCGCATGACTTCTCCTCCCAGAGATGATTGCGAGCCTCAGATAGGTCTGTGCAACGGTGAACGAAGGCGCATGGCGATCGTCCCACGGTGTTGCATCACAACGGTCGCGCCACCCTCCTCAAAGCAGCGCCTCCCTATGTAGACTTCTCGAATTCGGCCGTTGACACAAGAGCGGGGCATCATCAAATTGCGAACAGGAACTGTTCATTTTTGAACAGACCTCGCAATGGAGACCGAATTGGCCACGCCTTTTACCTGGGACGACCTGCAATATTTTCTGGCGGTGGCCCGCACCGGACAACTTTCATCGGCAGCGCGTAGCCTGCGCACCAGCCACGCCACCGTCTCCCGCCACATCGACCGGCTGGAATTCTCGCTTAAAACCAAGCTGTTCGAGCGAAATCCACGTGGTTACGAACTGACGACGGTCGGGCGGCGCCTGGTCGATACCGTCGAGCGCATCGAGGCGGAAGCGGAAAGATTGCAATCGGATATTTCCGAAAGCGGCAGCCTGCTGCGCGGCGTGGTCAGGCTCAGTGCGCCTGAAGGTTTTTCCAACTTTTTCTTCGTGGAAAGGCTGAAAGACTTCGCCGTCACCCATCCGCACATCATGGTGGAGATGGTTACGATCCAGCAGATCATGGCATTGTCGAAGAAAGAAGCGGATGTGGCGGTCACACTCGATCCGCCGAAAGCAGGCCCCTACATCAACGAACAGATCGTCGATTACACGCTGCATATCTACGCATCGCGTTCCTATCTTGCCAGCCACCCGAAAATCACGCGGCGCGAAGATTTGCCCGATCATTTCTTTATCGGTTACGTGCAGGATCTGATCTTCTCGCCGGGCCTCGATTACATGCGCGACGTGATGCCCGGCCTCCGACCCAACTTCCAGTCATCAAGCATTTTTGCGCAGTTGACTGCAACGCTGAGCGGACGTGGCCTTTGCATATTGCCCAACTTCATCGCCGCACGCTTTCCGGACCTGCAGATGGTGCTGGCAGGTGAAGTGGAACTGCGGCGGGGTTACTGGCTGACAAGCCATCAGGACCTTGCCAATGTGCCGCGCGTGCGCTCGCTGATGGATTTCATTCTCACGACGGCGCGCGCCCACCAAAATCTCTTCATCCTCGACCGCAAGACGATCGCCTGAAACAACCGTCGTTCACATTTCGGCGACACCGTGTCTACGCGTGGCGGATTGGAGAATCCGCACTGCAGCCTATATGACTGACAACAACGATGCCGGCTCAAGTCAGCTGCATCCTAAACATTTGGAAGGTCATCATGAAAAAGATCGGATTTCTATCCTTCGGACACTGGACGCCCTCGCCCCAGTCGCAGACCCGCTCTGCTGCAGACACCCTGGTGCAATCGATAGACCTGGCCGTTGCTGCGGAAGAATTCGGCGCCGACGGCGCTTATTTCCGTGTCCACCACTTCGCCCGCCAGTTGGGATCACCTTTTCCGCTGCTTGCCGCCGTTGGCGCAAGAACGAAAAGTATCGAGATCGGCACCGGCGTCATCGACATGCGTTATGAGAACCCCTTTTACATGGTGGAGGATGCGAGTTCAGCCGATCTCATCGCCGGCGGACGCCTGCAACTCGGCATCAGTCGCGGTTCTCCCGAACAGGTGATCGACGGCTGGCGCTATTTCGGCTACCGCCCTGCCGAGGGCCAGACCGAGGAGGACATGGCGCGCCAGCACACCGAAGTCTTCCTCGAGCTTCTGAAGGGCGAAGGTTTCGCCGAGCCGAACCCTCGGCCGATGTTTCCCAACCCGCCCGGCCTGCTGCGGCTGGAGCCGCACTCCGAAGGGTTGCGCGAGCGCATCTGGTGGGGTTCCAGCTCCAATGCGACGGCGGTTTGGGCGGCAAAGCTTGGCATGAACCTTCAAAGCTCCACCCTGAAAACGGATGAGACCGGCGAACCCTTCCATGTGCAGCAGGCCGAACAGATCCGTGCTTACCGCGCCGCATGGAAAGAGGCTGGACACGCCCGCGAGCCTCGCGTGTCTGTCAGCCGCAGCATCTTCGCTCTCGTCAGCGATCGCGACCGATCCTATTTCGGTTACGGCAGCGAGGGTGACGACAAGATCGGTTACATCGACGACAAGACGCGCGCGATCTTCGGGCGCAGCTACGCCGCCGAACCGGAAGCATTGATCGAGCAGCTAAAAGCCGACGAAGCTATCGCCGAGGCCGACACACTGTTGCTGACCGTGCCGAACCAGCTGGGCGTCGACTACAACGCCCATGTTATCGAGACGATCCTCAAACAGGTGGCTCCTGCACTCGGCTGGCGCTAAGTCTGGCAAAACCTGCATCAAGCCCACACCGTCACCCCGGATTAGATTCTGGGTGACGGTGCGATCAAGTCTTCGATAGCGCACGATTCCTTTGACGACGCCGAAGCCCCGTGGCCGGATGCAATCCGGGCTGAACGCCTCTGTTTCATTTCACCGCTTTGCCGTAGCGGGCGATGCTTTCGGCCAAAGGCGTGGTGCTGGCGCCGGGATGCTCCGGGCGCTTGTAAACACCATCGCGAACATGGATCGGCTCTTCGAAATGGTCCTTGATCCACGGAATATATTCGAGGATGGTCGATGCCGGATGCCAGTAACTCAGATGCACATGCACCTGACTCATCTCACCGGCATGCGGAACGACAGGCAGGCGATTGGCGAGCGCGAGGTCAGCGACCTGGATATATTCGGTGATGCCGCCAAGCCGGGTTACATCCGGCTGGACATAGGCAACAGCGCCCGCGTCGATGAATGACCGGAACGCATCCACCGTATAAAGCTGCTCTCCGAGAGCGATGGGAATGGATGTGTTGCGTGCCAGCCGCGCGTGGCTGGTCACATCGTCGTACCAGAGCGGTTCTTCGAACCAATAGATATCCAGATCCTTTGCCGCCGCGCAGAAGCGCTGGCATGTCGGCAGATCCCACTTGCCGTTGCCATCGATAGCGATGCGTATCGCGGAGCCGAGACGCTTGCGCACCGCCGCGAGGCGTCCGATATCAATATTCGGATCATCGTGCCCGACCTTGATTTTCAGGCGGGTAAAACCTTCCTCTTCAACTGCCCTGGCGCTGCCCGCCAGCAGATTTTCGAGATTGAAGGAAAGCCAGCCTATATCGGTATTGTAAGCTTCGACCCCTGTGGTGTGCGCGCCGCCGAGGTATTGCCAGAGTGGAACGCCCGCCTTCTTCGCCTTCAGATCCCAGAGCGCCACATCGACCGCAGCCAGCGCCAGATGGGTGATGCCCGCGCGGCCGACCCATTGCAGGGACGGATAACGGGCAAGTTTTGTCCACAGCCGCGAATGTTCGGATGCATCCTCGCCGATCAGCAGAGGCGCATAGCAATCGCTGATGCAGGATGTGATCAACCGGTCGGACGGCAGATGCGCATGGGTGCCGGTGAAGCCGTATCCCTCAAGGCCGTCACTCGTCGTAATTTTTGCGCCGACGACGCCCCAATGGGTGATGCTGTGGGTGGAATCGGAAATGGATTCCGATGTCAGCGGCAGATGCAGGATGAAAGGTTCGACAGCGGTTATTTTCATGATCGGTCAATTCCTCGACGCTTGAGCAGCCTTTGGGGAGGAATAAACGGAAGTTCCGTTCTGATCGAAGCTCTACCGATCAACCAGTGGAATGTCGCCACGGCCCCGCGATCAATGACCGCAGGAGATGAAGCCTCAGGGGATTGCCCGGCCACCCTCCTCCAGCAGCCAGCTTCCGATGACGGATACAGCTAAAGCAAAATCGACCATTGTAAAATAAAAAATTTTTTATTTTTTATATTCTGTCATTGCCTGTCACTCGCGGTTAGGTGATGGTGTTGCCATGAACACACTGATCAAAGTCACGCTCGCCGACCAAGCGCATCAGGAACTGCGGGCGCGCATCGTCAGCGGCAGATTGCGCGGCGGCGAACGGCTGTTGCCCAACGAACTTGCCGCCGATCTCGGCATCAGCCCCACGCCGGTCAAGGAAGCATGCCTGAAACTCGAGGCAGACGGGCTGGTGGTCAATTCCTCAAGGCGCGGCATGGTGGTGCGCGATTTTACCGTGGAGGATGTGGAAGAACTCTACGCCGCCAGAATGCTGCTGGAAAAAGGCGCTGTGGAAGTGGCCTTCGATGCCGGGCAGCTGGACGAAGCCTTGCATGCGCAGCTTCTGGAAAGCCTTGCGAAACACCGTGAATTTGCCACGAGCGCGACGCTGGACGATCTCTCCAAAGCGCTGTTTCACGATCGCAGCTTCCACACGGCCCTTGTTTCGGCCGCGCGCATTCCGGTCATTTCCGGCACGCATGGGCGCATTCTCGACCAGACCCACACGGTTTTCGTATCGATCATTGGCGACTACGCCCGCTCTGTCGAGGAACACCAGAACATTGCCGACGCCATAGCCGCCCGCAGCAAGGCCCAGATTATCGACGCCCTATGGCGCCATCTGGAGCGTAGCCGGCAGAATACGCTGCGGCAGGTGCGTCTGCTGAGAGAGGCCGGCGCCTGAGCGTACCCCCGCAATCTTTTGAAGTCCTGAAAAAACAACAGGCCGGAAATCCGGCCTGTTCCACTTATTCATCGGTCAATCGTCGATCTCAAGCAGTCGCAGCCTGCCGTGCCGCCTTGCGGCGCTCCACGCGGGCGCGGATGGCGTCTACATCCGTTACCGGAGTGGCGGCAAAAAGCTGGCGTGTATAGGCGTGCTTCGGATCGGCAAATAGTTCCTCGCGCGTGCCCTGCTCCACGGCTACACCCTTCGAGATAACCATGACGTCATCGGCGATATAGCGAACGACGGAAAGGTCGTGGCTGACGAAGACGTAGGTCAGCTCGAACTCTTCCTGGAGATCTCTCAGCAGGTTTAGCACCTGCGCCTGCACTGAAAGATCGAGTGCCGAGACAGGCTCGTCCAGCACCAGAAGTGCGGGGTTGAGCATCAGCGCCCGCGCAATCGCGATGCGCTGCCGTTGGCCGCCAGAAAACATGTGCGGATATCGGTTGAAGTGTTCGGGACCCAGTCCAACCTTCACGAGCATGGCTTCAGCCCGCTCACGACGCTCGGACGCCGGCATTTTGGTGTTGATGACAAGCGGCTCCATCAACACGTCGCCAACCTTCTGGCGCGGATTGAGGCTACCATAGGGGTTCTGGAACACCATCTGCACCTTGGAGCGCATGTCCGTGCCGGGACGGCGCTTTGCGATATCGACCGGCTGGCCGTCGATCTTCAGCTCGCCACCGGATGCCGGGTCGATCAGCGCGATGATGCGCGCAAGCGTCGATTTGCCGGAACCGGACTCGCCGACGATGGCGAGCGTCTTGCCGCGCTCGACGGCAAAATCGATGCCTTTCAGCGCCTGCACGGTCTTTGCTCCGCCGAACAGGCCGCCCGGAACGTGATAATGGCGGGTAATGCCCTTGCCTTCGACAACGATGCTCATTGAACGCCCTCCTTGCCGAAGAAGTCGGAAACCGTGGGCAGGCGGTCGCCGGTCGCATGTTCCGGCAGCGCGGAAAGCAATGCCTTGGTATAGGGATGTTGCGGGGCCTCAAACAGGCTCAGCACATCCGCTTCCTCCATCTTGCGGCCCTTATATTGCACGACCACGCGGTCTGCTGTTTCGGCCACGACACCCATGTCATGGGTGATGAGGATCAGCGCCATGCCGTATTCTTCCTGCAGATCCATCAACAGATCGAGGATCTGTTTCTGGATCGTCACGTCGAGCGCGGTGGTCGGCTCGTCGGCGATCAAGAGACGCGGTTTGGAAGCGATGGCGATGGCGATCATCACACGCTGGCATTGACCGCCGGACATCTGGTGCGGATAGGCATTGAGCTTGGTTTCCGGATCGGGAATACCGACGGACCGGAACAGCTCCAGTGCGCGTGCACGCGCCGCAGACCGGCCCATGCCGAGATTGAGGCGCAGCACCTCCTCGATCTGGAAACCGACCGTAAAGGACGGGTTGAGCGACGCAACTGGCTCCTGGAAGATCATGGTGATCTCACGGCCGATCAGCTTGCGGCGCTCCTGCGGCGACATGGCCAGCAGGTTTATACCATCGAAGATCATCTCGTCGGCGGTGATCGTCGCCGTATCGGGCAAAAGCCCCATGACGGCGAGCATGGATACCGACTTGCCGGAACCGGACTCGCCGACGATGGCCAGCACCTCATGCTTGTCCACGGAGACGTCGATGCCGTTGACGGCCGTGAACGCGCCGGTGGCGGTGGCGAACTTGACGGTGAGGTTCTTGATTTTCAGCAGGCTCATCGCTTAGCTCCGCTTCAGTTTGGGATCGAGCGCATCGCGCAGCCCGTCACCCATCAGGTTGATGGCGAGCACCGATACGAGAATCGTCAGGCCGGGAAGGGTAACGACCCACCAGGCGCGCAGGATGAACTCGCGGGCTTCGGCCAGCATCGTGCCCCATTCGGATGCGGGCGGCTGCGCGCCCATGCCGAGGAAGCCGAGAGCCGCCGCATCGAGAACGGCAGATGAGAAGGAGAGCGTCGCCTGCACGATCAAAGGTGCAAGGCAGTTCGGCAAAATCGTCTTGAACATCAGCCGGAAATTGCCGGCACCCGCCACACGGGCGGCGGTGACATATTCACGCCGAAGCTCGCTCATGACAGCTGCACGCGTCAGACGCGCGAAATGCGGCTGATAGACGATGGCAATCGCGATCATGGCGTTGGTCAACCCCGGACCCAGGATCGCAACCAGCACCAGTGCCAGAAGCAGCGATGGAAACGCCAGGATGACGTCCATCACGCGCATGATGACAGTGTCCACCCAGCCGCCGAAGAAGCCGGCGACGAGACCGATGACAATGCCGCCGACAAGGGCGATGGAAACAACGACGACGCCGATGAACAGCGAATATTGCGCGCCATAGATCAGTCGGGACAGCATGTCGCGGCCGACAGCGTCGGTGCCGAGCAGGAATGCGGTACGGCCTCCATCCTGCCAGACCGGCGGGACGAGCAACGCGTCTCTATATTGCTGGGTCGGGTCATGCGGGGCAATCACGGCTGCGAAAACCGCGATCAGAACCAGAAGAAGGAAGACGGCAAGGCCGACGACGGCGCCACGGTTCTGGCGGAAGTAGAACCAGAAATCGGCGATCATCCGGCGGCGGATGGCGGCGTCGGAAAGCCTGACGCCGGGAGCTGTGGTCACATCGCTCATTTGTGACGGATCCTTGGATTGATGAGGCCATAGGTGAGATCGACAAGCAGGTTGACGATCATCACCAGACCCGCGATCAGAAGCAGGCCGCTCTGCACGACCGGATAGTCGCGGCGCGAGATGGAATCGATCATCCACTTGCCGATGCCCGGCCAGGAGAAGATGGTTTCGGTCAGGATTGCACCCGCCATCAGCACACCGATCTGCAGGCCGATGGTGGTGATGACCGGGATCATGGCGTTGCGCAATGCGTGAACGCCGACGACACGGGACGGCGACATGCCCTTTGCACGCGCTGTCCGCACATAATCCTCACCGAGGACTTCGAGCATTGCCGACCGTGTCTGGCGGGCAATAACTGCAAGCGGGATGGTGGCAAGCACCACCGAAGGCAGGATGAGATGTGACAGAGCCGAAGCGAAAGCACCCTTCTGCCCTGAAATCAGGCTGTCGATCAGCATGAAACCGGTGACGGAAGGGAAGAAATACATCAACGAGATACGGCCCGACACCGGTGTCCATTGCAGGATGCCGGAGAACATGATGATGAGCAGCAGGCCCCACCAGAAGATAGGCATGGAGAAGCCAACCAGCGCCGTCGTCATGGAGATCTGGTCGAACCACGAGCCACGGCGGATGGCGGCGATGACGCCGACCGGCACACCGATCAGTGTGGCGAGGATGATGGCGACGAGGCCAAGCTCGACTGTCGCGGGAAAGAGCGCCAGGAACTCGGTCAGAACGGGTTTCTTGGTGACCAGCGAATTGCCGAGATCACCCTGAAGCAGCCGCCCCAGAAAATGGAGATATTGCTGCCAGATAGGCTGGCTGAAGCCGAGCTGTTCGGCAAGTTGTGCATGCCGCTCGGGCGAAATGCCGCGCTCACCCGCCATCAACAGCACGGGATCGCCCGGCAGGACGCGAACGAAGGCAAAGGCAACGATGGTAATCCCGAGAAATGTCGGAACGAGATAGAGAAGTTTGCCGAAAATGAACCGGATCATGGTTTTTTCCTGAAAAGACGCGCGAAAGAACCTGAGTTCTTCCGCGCGTCCTGTTGTTTGGGATTACTCAGCGATATCGACGGATTCGAAGGTGAAGTCGCCAAGCGGGCTCATGGTGAAGCCGGAAACCTTGGCGGACATCGGAACGAACTGCGTGGAGTGCGCAAGCGTCGCCCACGGAGCCTGTTCCTTGAAGATCACCTGCGCCTGCTCATAGAGCTTTGTGCGCTCGGCAACGTCAGTGGTCTGCTTTGCCTTGGAAAGCAGTTCGGAGAACTCCTTATTGCACCACTGAGCACGGTTTGCACCGCCTTCGCCGGTTGCAGCGCAGGAAAGCAGAACGCCCATGAAGTTATCAGGGTCACCGTTGTCGCCGGTCCAGCCGAGGATGACGGCACCGTCGCGGTTCACTTCAGTCGACTTCTTGAGGTATTCACCCCATTCGAAGGAGACGATCTCGGCCTTGACGCCAACCTTCGCGAAATCCGACTGGATCAGCTCGGCGGTGCGGCGGGCATTCGGCATGTATGGACGCTGAACCGGCATCGCCCAGATCTTCATCGTCAGATCCTTGACGCCAGCGGCTTCGAGAGCCTTCTTGGCAGCTTCCGGATCGTAAGGATCGTCCTTGATGCTGTCGTTGTAGGACCACATCGTCGGCGGGATCGGGTTCTTGGCAACCGTGCCGGCACCCTGGAATACGGCGTCGATGATGGCCTGCTTGTTCATCGCCATGTTCAGCGCCTTGCGGACTTCCGGCTTGTCGAAAGGTGCAACAGTGGTGTTGTAGGCGAAGTAGGCAACGTTCAGGCCCGGCTGTTCATCGAGCTTGAGGTTGGAATCGGCACGAATGGTGGCGAGGTCGGCCGGGGCCGGATAAGGCATAAGGTGGCATTCGCCAGCCTTCAGCTTCTGCAGACGAACGGCAGCGTCCGGCGTGATCGCGAAGATCAGATCGTCGATCTTCGGAGCTTCGCCCCAGTAGTCGGCGTTCTTCTGGTAGCGGATGACCGCGTCCTTCTGATAGGCGACGAACTTGAACGGGCCGGTGCCGATCGGCAGGTTGTTGAAGTCTTCCTTGGTGCCGGCCTTATCAAGCGTATCAGCATATTCCTTCGAAACGATCGAAGCGAAAGGCATCGCGATATTGGCAAGGAACGGAGCTTCAGGACGGGTCAGCACGAACTTCACGGTGTAATCGTCAACCTTGACGATTTCCTTGATCAGCGACGGCATTTCCATGGAGTTGTAATATTCGTAGGTGATGCCTGCGATATACTGGTTCCACGGGTTCTTTGTGTCACCCTGGCGGTTGTAGCTGAAGATCACATCATCGGCGTTGAAATCGCGGCTTGGCGTGAACTTCTCGTTGGAGTGCCACTTTACGCCCTTGCGCAGGTGGAACGTGTATTCGAGGCCATCGCTCGAAACTTCCCACTTTTCGGCAAGGCCTGGCTCAACTTCGGTCGTGCCCTTCTTGAACTCGGTCAGACGGTTGTAGACCGGATGCGCGGAGGCATCGAAGGTGCCGCCGGCGGTGTAAGGCGAAGGATCGAAGCCTTCCGGAGATGCCTCGGAGCAATAAACGAAGGTCTTCGCCATGGCGGGCACGGCGGAAGCCATCGCAAGCGCAGAGGCTATAAGCAAACTGCGGGTCAGCGTTTTCATCTGGTGGTCCTTTCCCTCTTTTTCTGAGTTTATGCGACCCCGTTTTAAGGGGCCTACCTGTCCTGGTCAGCGACGACGCGGAGCCCCGTGTCGCCGTTCGGTCCTGTGCCTCCCGACCAATTACCCGGCGACCGGCTGGAACAGCCGGTCGAGGTTCTTTTCCGGCGGGCAGAACCAGCGTGGTCCCGCCTCCGTCATATAAGCTATATCCTCGAGACGGACGCCGCATTCCCCATAAACGCACAGCATCGGCTCGATGGAAAAGCACATTCCCGGCTGAAGTGCCGTGGCATTTCCTGCAACGATATAGGGTTCTTCGTGAATATCCAGCCCAAGCCCATGGCCGGTGCGATGCGGTAGACCCGGAACCTGATAATCCGGCCCAAAACCGGCCGCCTTCAGGCTGTCGCGCGCGGCCTTGTCCACGTCCGAGCAGGCAGCACCGACCCGGGCCGCGTCAAAGGCAGCAGCCTGCGCGTCCCGCTCGGCGTTCCAGAGAAAACGCTGCCGTTCCGTCGGCTGGCCGAACACATAGGTGCGGGTGATATCCGAACGATAGCCATGAAGGATGCCGCCGAGATCGACCAGCACCATGTCGCCGTCAACAAGCGTCTGCGCATAGGGCACGCCATGCGGATAAGCCGTCGCCTCGCCGAACTGAACCGCCACGAAAAGCGGCTTCATGCCAAGCGCAACATGTGCGGCGTTAACGAAGTCAGCCACTTCCGTGGTGGATATGCCGGGACGCAGCCCCTCGAACACGGCCTTCTGCACGCCGTAGCTCGCATCCATCGCCGCCTGGATGATGGCAATCTCGGCTGCGGATTTGACCTGCCGCTGTGCGACAATCATCGGCTGGGCGGAAATGATGCGGCCTTCCAGACGCTGCATCAGGGCCGATGCGAAAACGAAAGGAGTGGCAGGATCGATCGCGACAAGGTGGCCGGGACAGCCGAGCGCTTCGATGCGCTTTGCCATCAGGTCAAAAGGACTTTCATCCTCTTCCCAGACGGCAACTTCGCCCTCGATACGGATCATCGTCCGTAGTTTCGGCTCCTCAAATGCCGGACTGACATAGACCGGCTTGCCTTCTGCCGGCACCAGGGCGCCGTGAATGCGCTCCGAAAGACCAAGCGACAGGCCAGTATAATAGGTCAGCGACGATGATGCATCGAGCCAGACCGCCTTGATATTTTGCTGGATTAGCTGCGCTTGCAGGCCGCGCAACCGCAACCCGAGCTCGTCTTCAGCGATCGATGAAACCGCGATCGGCTGAAACCGCTTCAGCGCCTCTTGAAAGTCTGCCATTCTCTCCCCGCCGCTTTCAGGCGCACAGACACAAGCGTGTCGGCAACTCCCAAGCGTTCTTTTGCCAATGCTTAAACACAGGCCGGGGCCTAAGCAATGGGCCAGGACGATGCACCGCCACAAAACTGTGCATATTCATCTAGACATAACGAAATCGTGATCGACACGCGCCCGATTTCGACAATCATCGCCTTGACGGGAAAATCAGAAATCCCCCGAAAACTTAAGGGGAAAAGCGGGGTATCGGTCATCCGGGCGCAGACGGCGCGCAGAAACCTCACCGCAAGATGCATTGGAAAAAGAAGCCCAGAAAAGGAAAAAGCCTGCCGCGGGAGGAGGTGCGGCAGGCTTCAAACTTGATCGGTGATTGGGAGGAGGAGTACCACCGATCCGCATCGAGCGACACTGGGAGGAGGAGTGCGTCGCTTCGATGTTTTGAATATAGCGGTATCCGCGATTTTTAACAGAGCAAGTCTCGCAATGCAGCATTGCATTTTTGCATAGCTCGAAAATTCCTGCTTTGTTTTTTAGCACTCCCGCAGAAGACGTTGGAAATCAACTTTCCCGATGCACTTGAAAACCGGCAAAGGACTGGTTGACCGGCATGAGTTCGAGGCTGTTGATGTTGATATGTTTGGGCTGCGAGGCGACCCAATGGATCGTATTGGCGATATCCTCGGCCGTGATCGGATTGACGCCCTTGTAAAGATTGTCCGAGGCATCCTGATTGCCGCCGGTGCGAACAAGCGTGAATTCCGTTTCGCACATGCCCGGTTCGATCGAGGTGACGCGCACGCCCTTGCCATGCAGGTCGGAGCGCAGACCTAGCGAGAATTGCCGCAGGAAGGCTTTCGTTCCGGCATAGACATTGCCGCCCGCATAGGGCCAGTGCGCAGCTACCGAGGAAAGGTTGATGACAATGCCCTTGCGGTCGATCAACGTGGGCAAAAGATGGTGGGTGATGTTCAAAAGACCGGTGATGTTGGTGTTCACCATGGTCTGCCAGTCTTTCAGCGGCACCTGCGGTGCAGGTGCGGTGCCGAGCGCAAGCCCCGCATTGTTGACGAGAATATCGATGTCCCGGAAACCTTCCGGCAAAGCCGCAAGTGCCTTTTTAGTGGCATCTTCGTCGGTAACATCGAAGGCAGCGCCGTGAAAGGCGGAGCCGAGTTCTTGCGCCAGGGCCTCCAGCCGTTCCGCCCGCCGACCTGTGCCAATGACCTTCCAGCCTTCCTTGACGAAGCGCCGCGCCGTGGCCTGTCCGAAGCCGGACGTGGCGCCGGTGATGAGGATGGTACCGCTCATGATGATGTCTCCAGTAAATTCGTTCTGTCGGGATCAGTCTGTGTCAGTAATTTTTCAGCGGCGGCCGCCAGACAGCGCTTATACGCCTCGAGATCCGTATAAAGGGCCTCTGCCGTCGCGTTGCCAACGATGACGACGCCGCCACGCCGCAAAATTCCGCCGTGCAGCATGAGATTGTCGACCATGTCGAAATTCTCGATCGACAAACCGTCCGGGCCGCGATAGCGCCCTGTTTCATCGATTGCGGCAACACCGTTATATTGCGCCTTGATGCGAGTGAAGTGATTGGCCGCGACATTGGTGTAGGCGAAAACCGGCTTGCCCAGCGCGCACATGAACCCCAGTTCGTAGCTCGTTCCCGTATCGGCGGCGATGCCGCGAAACGGCGTGAGATTGGCGATGACCGCATCCGCTTCCAGCATCATCCGCTCGTCTATGGCATTGATGTTGCAGCCGTGGCCGATTTTCGTGTCCGCGGGCGGAATTTCCAAATCGCCCGGCGAAAGCGGCGTAAACCCGGCCTCGCGTGCAAGCGAGGCCTTGAGGTCGAGCATTTCACGGGCATTCGGGAGGAAGACCTCCGGCCCGGCGAGATAGATTTTCTTTGTCATAGGAAATTTCATACAATTTGGAGAAACAGGATTTCCGCAAACCTAACCCGGAGACTTTCGCAAACGCAAGTACCAAGGGGACATGCGCCAAGGCGCGTCGGAGCGACCTACAAAACGGTATCGTCAAACCTGTCTTTCCGTTATAGCCGGAGCAACGAACTGGACATTCCCGGAGCAAGACAATGGCAGCAACCATCCGTTATCACGAAGGCGATATTTCCGCCGCAGATGCCGCACGCTACCTTGGCGCCATCGCAATCGATACGGAAACACTGGGGCTGGTGCCACGCCGCGACCGTCTCTGTGTCGTTCAGCTTTCTCCTGGAGACGGTACGGCGGATGTCATCCGCATCGCCGCCGGCCAGAAGGAGGCTCCAAACCTCACCCATATGCTTGCAGACCCTGCCCGGCAGAAGATTTTTCACTATGGCCGTTTCGATATCGCCGTTCTGTTCCACACGTTCGGTGTGACGACGACGCCGGTTTTCTGCACCAAGATCGCCTCCCGCCTGACCCGCACCTATACCGACCGGCACGGGCTGAAGGACAATCTGAAGGAAATGCTTGAGGTCGACATCTCCAAGGCGCAGCAATCGTCCGACTGGGCAGCAGAAAAACTGTCACCCGCACAGCTCGAATATGCTGCATCCGATGTGCTGCATTTGCATGCGCTGCGCGACAAGCTGACACACCGCCTCGTGCGTGATGGTCGCCTCGATCATGCCGATGCCTGTTTCGCGTTTCTGCCGACCCGTGCCAAGCTCGATCTTCTGGGCTGGGACGAAACGGATATCTTCGCCCATAGCTGAGCGGTTTCACGCTTCGTTTAAGGACTGATTTACCGAAACTGCCTATTCTCGGCCGCAACTTTGGGTGGCCGGGGACTTCCAGATGATTACACCGTTGCAGCAGACGGCAAGCATTGCAGTCAGCGACCTCATGCGGTCGATGGTGGAAACCATTGAGGAACGCCATCGCGAAGAGCAGGAAAAAGCGAACGGTACCAAAAAAGACGAGACGATAAAGACCCAGCCGCAGCCGGACCAAAGCCATCGCGTTGCCAATGAAAAGATAAGCGCCTATCTGTTCGGCGCCATGAAGCCTGATGGCGATGCCTTCGCCTCGCTTGTCTCCCGTTTCTCGTCTGCGCTTGGCATCACCCAGGAAAACAATGAATCGAACGCCGCTTTCGCACAAAGGCTTCAGGACGCGCTGACCCTGACCGACGGCTTTGAAAAAACCGATGCGGCAGGAAAAGCCACGACGATTTCGCTGAAATCCTTCGGCGTTTCGGGAGCGCAGGTCGTGGAAGTCCTGAATAACGGCGTAACTGCCAAGACCGCGCCCATGGCAGCACTTGCCGCACGCATTGCCCAAAATGCCGGCCTGAGCGGCAAGGAAGAAGATTTCGGCGTGCAGATGTCGAAAGCAATCATGGCAGTGCGCGCCACCGCACCCAAAAATGTCAATGATCTCGAAGAATCGACTGGCCTCAAGGAACTTGGTATTTCCGCGCAGCAGATGATCGCCGCAATCGCAAACCCATTTGGCGATGCGGCACGCGCCGTGAAGAATGCGCTGAACGATCAGGCGCAGGGCACCCAATTCATGACACGGGAAACCATGAAGGTCATCCAGCGCCTGGAAGACGTTGCCGATCCGAAAACCAAGGAAGAATTGCAGGCCGAACGCGGCAAAAACCGCATGGGCGAAATCAACGATGCCGAAGTTGCGGCGGAGCGGGAAGAGGATATCCAGACCCGAGACGCACAGGGCAAGCTGGAGGATGTGCAAAAACTTCAGGACGTCGTGAAGGAACACATAGACGCTGCCGCCGAAGAAAAAGCGCAAGGCACTGACGGGCAAGGCCCGGTCGATATTTCATCGGAAATCGCCCTTATCTCCGTGCTCGCGGCAACGCCATCAAGCGAAACGGCCCAGGCTGAAAATGACAACGAACCCGCAGAGACAGACGCCGCAACCAAGACGGAAGCCGATCAGAAAGACGACGCCGAAAAACTGCTTGATGTTCAGGCAGTCGTCGATAACGCCCGCAGCGCCATTTTGCCGATCTCGATAGACGACAATGGAATTTATGCACTGCTGAAGAAGAAGGCGGCATGATCTCGCCGCTACCGATAGTCACTTGAGCGAAACATGATGTGAGTTCAAACATGTCTCAAATTTCCGGCATATCCGGCAGCGCCGGCCTCGATGCCGAACCAAATGCGGCGCAAGCGCTGCTCTCCATCGCCGCTCCGCCGCTGGCGCCGAATGACGACAATTTCGTTGCCGCAAGCGAGGAAGACAACCTCATCGCCCCCGTGGAAAATCGCCCCGAGAGAGGTTTTCCCAAGGCAAGCTGGCTCGACGCGATGCCACCGGAAGCCTTTGAGGCAGCGGATAGCGAACCGGACCATATTTCATCGGTCAATTCCGACGATAACGGGCTTTACCGCATGTTCATCAGCGTCTCTCCCTGATTGCCATATCGACACGATTTTTATGGTTAGCGAATTCTTAATATCTACGGCCCAGACTCAGGGTTGATGATTCTGTGTGCATCGCGAAGAGCTGGCATTCCTGCCAGCGACGCACACGGCGCTCCCGCATGAGCGGGCGAGATGACACCTGTACATCACCGGCGCGGCAATCTTTCAACATAGGCCAAATGCGGATCAGAGAGCCAGGGACTGGCCCTTTCGCAGCCAGCGCCGGTAATCGATAGGAACGGAGCGCAGCATGTTACCGCCTGTACCGAAAATTCCGGCAGCCGATGCCGCCTATGGAGCCGCAGCCTCGCAGACGCAGCGCGGGGAGCCGAAGGAGGCCGTGCAGCCGCAGGCAAGCAATCTTGCTCCCGACAATGGCAGCAGTCTTTTCGCCAAAGCCGCAGTCACCTCTCTCGCCAGCGAATATCAGCTTTCCCGCAGCACCGCCGTTCTGGCGGAGGCGCTTGGCAAGCTGATGAACCTCCCAAGACGCGACGGCGAAGCCATTCAAACCTATGTGATGCGTCTGACGGATGCGCTGCGCGCCCTGCCCGCACCGCAGCGCCTGGCGCTGGAACAACAGGTCAGCAAAGTCCTGCAGGGGTTGAGCCTTTCGATGCTCGCAGAAATCCTGAAACAGCCAACCGGGCCGGATGCCGCAAGGCTTGCGCTGCTGATCGAACTTTCCCGCTACAAGGGAACGGATCTTGCGGCGAAGGCGGTGGTGTCCTCTTATCAGCAGAACAATTCGGCCAATCCGGTGACCGCGCAGCCAGTGCAAGCGAGACAGCAGAACGGCCCGAGCCAGAGTGCTGACGGCCGCCCAAACCCGGCAACGACCACCACAACAACAGCACAACCGGCAACCGCCGCCGCGCCCGGCCGGCTGTTGCCTATGCTCATCGGCCCGCTTGCCCAAAGCGCCGCCGCAATAAAAGCCATGGTTGCGGCGCAGGCAGCGCCGCAAGGCCCGCAGGCCAATCTTCCCGCCCCACCTGCCGACATGTCCGACTCTCCGCACGATTCGGCAAAACCGGAAGGGAAAGCCGCCGAAAGCACCGTACGCTCGCCTCAGCCGCAAACGGGCAGCACAACAAAAGAAGCTTCGACAGATGCCCGCCCGGCAAATCCGCCACGGGCTGAGAACGCCGAGATGCGCCCTGCACTTCAGCATCGGGACACGATGAAGCTGGAGCCGAGGGAAATCCGCACTACCTTGAACCCGCCATCCGGCCAGTCCACGGCTGGCGCCAAGGATATGGAAAACCTGCTCCTTGCTGCAGTGGCCGGCAAACTTCCCGCCAAGGCCACCACCGCTGCCCAGCTTTCCGCCACGCCACCGGGCGCCGTACCGCAACCACTCGAAGAGCAGCCTGCCGAAAAAACTGCCCTCGCAGCGCCCATCCACCCGACCGGGGAGGAAACGGAGACGATTACCAACCGGCCAGAAGCCCAGCCCATGCCCCGCGCCGCTCTCGACCCGGAAGCAAGAATGGCGATGCTGGAACAAACGGCCTCGCAATCGCTGATCGCTGCAGCTCTGGCAAAAGACGGCACGCCGTTACCGCTCGTCGCATACCCACCGGCGGAAGAGGACCACGAATCGGAAACGCCGCATCGCGGGCGTGGTCCATTTTCCGAGGATGAAGCGAATGGCGAGGCGGAGGGCGAAAATCCCGACGGTCAAGACGAGATGGAAGAGCGGGTGGCCGCCAATGACGAGATTGGGGATGGGGAAAATCCGCGGACAGCGGCTTTCGACGACAGTGCGGAAAATTATTACCTCAAGATGAGTGGCATGCACTGAATTCCGCGCCGCCCATTGGCCTGTGCCACGAACACTGTAGCCAACAAAAAACCCGCCGGAAAATTCCGGCGGGTTCTTTATATCAAACGATCTCTAGCGATTATTCGCTGCGGTTCTTCAGAGCCGCACCGAGGATGTCGCCGAGCGAAGCGCCAGAGTCGGACGAACCGAACTGTGCGACGGCTTCCTTCTCTTCAGCGATTTCCAGAGCCTTGATCGAAAGCATGACCTTGCGGTCCTTCTTCGAGAAGTTGACGACGCGAGCGTCGAAAACCTGGCCAACTGCGAAACGCTCCGGACGCTGATCGTCACGATCGCGTGCGAGGTCGTTGCGGCGGATGAAGGAGGTGATGTCCTCGTGGTTGACGAGCTTCACTTCCACGCCACCGTCGTTAACGGCGATGACTTCGCACGAAACGACTGCGTTCTTGCGCAGGTCGCCGGACGTTGCGGCTTCACCGACAGCATCCTTGCCGAGCTGCTTGATGCCGAGCGAGATGCGTTCCTTCTCGACGTCAACATCGAGAACGACGGCCTTGACCACGTCACCCTTGTTGAACTCTTCGATGACCTGTTCGCCCGGACGGTTCCAGTCGAGATCCGACAGGTGAACCATGCCGTCGACATCGCCTTCGAGGCCGATGAACAGGCCGAATTCGGTCTTGTTCTTGACTTCGCCTTCGACTTCAGTGCCGGCCGGATGGCTGAAGGCAAATGCCTGCCACGGGTTTTCCAGCGTCTGCTTGAGGCCGAGCGAGATACGGCGCTTGGACGGATCGACTTCGAGAACGACAACGTCAACTTCCTGGCTCGTGGACAGGATCTTGCCGGGATGTACGTTCTTCTTGGTCCAGGACATTTCGGAAATGTGGATCAGGCCTTCGATGCCCGGCTCCAGCTCTACGAATGCACCGTAGTCGGTGATGTTCGTGACCGTACCGGAGATCTTCTTGCCAACCGGGTACTTGGCGGAGATGCCATCCCACGGATCGGACTCGAGCTGCTTCATGCCGAGCGAGATACGGTGGGTTTCCTGGTTGATGCGGATGATCTGAACCTTGACCTGCTGGCCAATGTTGAGGATTTCCGAAGGATGGTTGACGCGGCGCCATGCCATGTCGGTAACGTGCAGCAGGCCGTCGATGCCGCCGAGGTCAACGAACGCACCGTAATCGGTGATGTTCTTGACGACGCCGTCAACAACCTGGCCTTCTTCGAGGTTCTGAACGATTTCAGAACGCTGCTCGGCGCGGGACTCTTCGAGAACCGTGCGGCGCGAGACAACGATGTTGCCGCGACGCTTGTCCATCTTGAGGATTTCGAAGGGCTGCGGGTTGTGCATCAGCGGGGTAACGTCGCGGATCGGACGGATGTCGACCTGCGAACGCGGAAGGAAGGCAACGGCGCCGTCCAGATCGACGGTGAAACCACCCTTGACCTGGTTGAAGATAACGCCTTCGACGCGCTCGCCAGCTTCGAACTTGGCTTCGAGCTTGACCCAGCTTTCTTCGCGGCGAGCCTTCTCGCGCGACAGAACGGCTTCGCCGAGTGCGTTTTCGATGCGCTCGACGTAAACTTCGACTTCGTCGCCGACCTTCAGCGTGCCGTCCTTGGACTTCGCGCCGAATTCCTTCAACGGTACGCGGCCTTCAACCTTGAGGCCAACGTCGACGATGGCAACGTCCTTCTCGATTGCCGTCACGATACCCTTGGCAACATAGCCTTCGGCAAGATCGTTAGAGGCAAAGGATTCTTCGAGAAGCGCTGCGAAATCTTCGCGCGTGGGGGTAGATACTGACATGAAATCTCCTGATTGCATCCGCGCGAGAGCGAATACAAAAGCGCCGGTGGGCTAGCGTTGTTGATACCCGAACCCATGCCCGCCTTTTCAAAAGGCTTCCCGGCGCAAGGACATGTCTTCAGGCAATTCCGGACTAAACGCGGACCGATTCAAGCGGTTCCGCGAAAAACCTGTTTCTTCAGGGCGGCGTCGATAATCATCCGCGCGGCCTGAAACGCCGCCTCTATACTCATTTCCGACGTATCTAGCAAGTGCGCGTCTTCAGCCGGTTTCAACGGGCTGTCGGCTCGGCCCATGTCGCGCTCGTCGCGTTTCTTCACCTCGGCGAAAATGGCGTCGTAGTCTGCAACGCTGCCGTTGGCGACAATTTCATCATAACGCCTGCGCGCCCGCACGTCCGGCGAAGCGGTGACGTAGAGTTTCACCGGCGCATCAGGGCACACCACCGTGCCGATGTCGCGGCCATCCAGAACCGTGCCCGGTTCCTTTGCCGCAAACCGCTGCTGCGCTGTCACGAGCGCGCGCCTCACCGGCGTCATCACCGCAATCCTGGACGCCGCCTCGCCGATATCGTGCCTTGAAAGCACCGCGCGGTCGAGGCCGGCAAGGTCGAGTTGCAGCGCCACCTTTTCAGCGACTTTCTCGTCATCGAGCGACAGGCCGGCGTCAAGAAGTGCCTTGGCCGTGGCTCTGTAGGTCAGCCCGGTGTCGAGATGATGGAAACCATAGGTCTCCGCAATCTTGCGTGACAAGGTCCCTTTGCCCGCCGCAGCTGGCCCATCTATGGCAATCGTAAAGGTCATGAAGCTTTCTGCCTGTGCGTCCATCATTAATACAGTAGAGTGCGTCGGCCTCCAATCTTTATGAGCAGCCTGACATACAAGTCGCATCATGGGAGGGCGGCCTCCAAAGTTTGTCTTTGACACGAAAGACCGCAACGATTAAGGGGACCGGCTAGAAATTTTACCGTCTATGCCGGTTTTACGGCGTACACACCGAAACTCATTCGACAATTTGAGGCTTAGACAGTGGCAAAAGCGGACCTTGGTACCAAGCGCACAGACCCCGATACCGGCAAGAAGTTCTACGATCTGAACCGCGACCCGGTCGTTTCTCCCTATAGCGGCAAGTCCTGGCCGCTCTCTTTCTTTGAAGAAAGCACCGCTCAGGCAAAGCTCGAGCAGGCTGAAGAAGAAGAAGTCGCGGAAGTCGATGCCGAAAACACGGAAGTCGAACTCGTATCGCTGGAAGACGCCGACGGCGACAACAGCGGCGACGATATCCCGGACCTGGGCGACGATGACGACGACGTGGAAATCGGCGACGACGACGACACCTTCCTTGAAGCCGACGAAGACGACGATGACGACGACATGTCCGGCATCATCGGCGTACCGGGCGACGACGAAGAAGCTTGATCTTATTGGATAAACCAGCCCGGCGACAAAAAAATGAAGCCGGGCTGTTTTTTGTGCTTGCACTCTTCGATTAGCCGAAGTAGTAAGCCGCCACCGAACGGAACAACAGCCGCTTCGGTTCCCGGAACCGGACGAAATGCCGGAACCCTTATGGGGCTATAGCTCAGCTGGGAGAGCGCTTGCATGGCATGCAAGAGGTCAGCGGTTCGATCCCGCTTAGCTCCACCAAACCTTCTAAAATACAAATTTCTATCGTCCAGCACGGGCGTTCGTGCGGCATTGTCTGTTCTTCGCGTTGACTATTGCAAGAGCGCCCGCACATCCTGCCCGTTGATCCGACATTCCACCGACGGAACGCCGCCGCCTTCTTCCAGCACCCGGCATTCCAGATATTTGCCGCGCAGGCGGTTCTCCAGCGCCTTGAAGGCGTTCAGGCCGCAGGCATAACGGCGGCCGTCAGGTCCGGCGCAAACCCGGTTGCGGTCGATGTCTTCCACGCCGGCGAGGCGGAACTCCTGTCCTTTGAAGGTGAAGCGATTGTTGGACGCAACGCGCAGGCGCTGATCCGCATATATTTTCAGGGGGTATGGATCGGGCGGGGTCGGAATACGCTCATAATTCTGATGGCGGGGATCGACCCTGACCGGAGAGGTCGTCCACAGCGTTTCCGTGTTTGCGGAGAGGCCAGTCGCTGGATATGCCGCCTCGCCATTCATGAGCGAGGCGATGCGGATGCCGGCTATACCAAGCCCCGTGACCAGCACGATCTGAAACAGCAAAATGAAAACCTGCCGAACCATGTCACCGCACATCAAAACAATCGACAAGAAATAGATCGGCGTTTTTCAAGACAGACCGAACGCGATAAATATTACATCAATAAAATCTTGCGCGAGGTGATGTCTCGCACCGTGCCCATCGCCATGATTGGAATGCGGTCACCATCAAGGATAACCCTGCCCGTTGTCCGCAGCCAGCGAAAATCGCCGGATTTGAGTTCGATGCGGTATTGCTGATCATAGAACACGCCGTTCGTCAGCGAGTTGTAAACCGCCTTGGCCACGCGCGCGCGCGAGCCGCTTTCGATCTGATCTATGAAATCCTCCACGGGAATGCCGCGGGCGGCTTTCTCTTCGGAAAATTCGCGCAGGCGAGCCGCCACAGCATCCAGATAAACCAGATTCTGTCCCACGTTCCAGGTGTAATAACCCACAAGTGTTTCTTCGAGATATATATCCTCTAACATCGGCCTTCTACATTATGGATGCTTTTGACGCGGGTCTTAACATAAAGGACGATACGCGACTAACCACAAGCACTTATTCTTTTGTCTGATCGCTACGTAAAGTTTTACATGCGCGGCGGCATCCGCGTTTCCCCGCCCGCTTGTTGGCGAACAGGCATTCCTGTGCCAAAGAAGGTCGATACCGACGCCATCTACCAGAGGAGCCGCCGTGACCATAGGGCTTGCCCACGCCGAACTCATCGCCGTCGTCACCGCCATCACCACGGACGAGCCGCGGGTAATGACCGTGCGGGCGGGCGCGGCACTTCCATCAGGGCCGTTTGAATTCGGACACAGGACGCTTCAGAGCGGGTTGAGAGAGTGGATACACGAACAGACACATCATCCCGTCGGCTATCTCGAACAACTCTACACCTTCGCCGACCGGGACCGCAACAATGACATTCTTGGCGGAAGAACCATATCGATCGGTTATCTCGGGCTGGTTCGCGAACAGGAGCCGCCCGGCAATGGCCGCCCTATCTGGCATGGCTGGTACGAGTATTTTCCTTGGGAAGACCATCGGCAGGGCCGGCCGGCGGTTCTGGACACAATCATCGAGAAGCTGCGCTGCTGGGCGGATTCCGACCCTGCCTGCAAAGGCCAGCGCCATTTACGCGCCGACTTCACCTTCGGCCTTGATGGCGGCGGCTGGAACGAGGAACTGACACTTCAGCGCTACGAATTGCTCTATGAGGCCGGACTGGTCGAAGAAGCCCAGAGTGAGCCTCGGATCAATTTCGGCAGACCGATGTTTGCCGATCACCGTCGCATTCTTGCCACCGGCATCGCGCGCCTCCGGGCTAAGATTAAATACCGGCCTGTAGTTTTCGAACTGATGGCCGACGCTTTCACCCTGCTGCAATTGCAGCGCGCGGTGGAGGCGCTCGCCGGTCTGACGCTGCACAAGCAGAACTTCCGCCGGCTGATAGAACAGCAACAGCTGGTGGAAGAAACTGGCGACATGGCGACCGAAACCGGCGGACGCCCTGCAAAGCTCTTCCGATTCCGCCAGACCGTTGTGGATGAACGCGCCCTTTCCGGAACCAAACTGCCACTCTCCCGCAATTGACATATGCTCACAATGAGAATATCTGTTTGCCGTAGATATACTCAAATAGAGTATAAATGGGAGAGTGCCGTGAACGAACAGATATCTGCCGCAAGCCTTTACGACCGCGTCAGCCGCGTCATTCCCAAGGCGGAATGGATGGGTTTTCAGGATGATGTGGAGGCGATCCTCGATCTGAAGCGCAGGCGCAACGCCGTCATCCTCGCCCATAATTACCAGACGCCGGAAATCTTCCACGGCGTTGCCGATATCGTTGGCGATAGCCTCGCCCTTGCGCGCAAGGCAATGGAAGTAGAAGCGGATGTGATCGTTCTCGCCGGCGTGCATTTCATGGCCGAGACGGCAAAGCTGCTCAATCCGGGAAAAACCGTGCTTATTCCGGATATGGCCGCCGGCTGCTCGCTCGCCGATTCCATCACGCCCGAAGACATCGCACTTCTGCGCAAGGCCTATCCCGGCGTTCCTGTCGTCACTTACGTGAACACCTCGGCGGCGGTGAAGGCGGCTTCCGACATATGCTGCACCTCCGGCAATGCCCGCCAGGTGGTGGAATCGCTCGGCGTGCCGCGCGTGCTGATGCTGCCGGACGAATATCTGGCGAAGAATGTGGCGCGGGAGACCAATGTCGAACTCATCGCATGGCGCGGCCATTGCGAGGTGCATGAGCTTTTCACCGCCGACGACATCAGGGAATTGCGCGAAAGCCATCCCGGCATCACCGTTCTCGCGCATCCCGAATGTCCGCCCGATGTCGTCGAGGCCGCAGATTTTTCCGGCTCGACCGCTGTCATGTCGGATTACGTCGGCCGGGAAAGACCGGCCCGCGTGGTGCTTTTGACGGAATGCTCGATGAGCGACAATGTCGCCGTGCATCATCCCGATGTCGAATTCATCCGCCCCTGCAACCTCTGCCCGCACATGAAGCGCATCACGCTCGGCAATATCCGCACAGCGCTTGAAGAAAACCGCCACGAGGTGACAATCGATCCGGCTGTTGCGGTCGCCGCCCGCCGCGCGGTGGAAAGGATGCTGGCGGTATGAGTGACGCTCTGTCGCAATATGCGGGCAGGACGGTCATCGTCGGCAGCGGTATTGCCGGCCTGATGGCAGCATTGACGCTCGCACCGCAACCGGTCCTGCTTCTGACCCGCGGCGCGCTCGGTGGCGAAACGTCCAGCGCCTGGGCGCAGGGCGGCATTGCCGCAAGCCTTGGCGCTGACGACAGCACTGCACTGCATCTTGCCGATACGCTCGCCGCAGGCGACGGCCTCTGTGACGCGGCTATGGCAGCAGATATCGTCTCCACCGCCCCCGCCGTCATCGATGCCCTGGAACGAGCCGGAGTTCGTTTCGATCGCGATGCACAAGGCAGGCTCGTTTTCGGGCTGGAAGCCGCCCATGGCCGCCGGCGCATCCTGCATGCCGAAGGTGACGGCTCGGGTGCGGCCATTGTGAGGGCTCTTGCAGCCGCCGTTCTCAACACGCCGTCCATCGCAGTCCTGGAAGGTGCGGAGGTGCGCCGGCTGCTGACAGAGGGCGGGGCCATA
Source organism: Agrobacterium tumefaciens (assembly GCF_009649785.1). Taxonomy (GTDB): domain Bacteria; phylum Pseudomonadota; class Alphaproteobacteria; order Rhizobiales; family Rhizobiaceae; genus Agrobacterium; species Agrobacterium tumefaciens. The sequence continues at coordinate 47,397 of NZ_WJOK01000009.1, forward strand.
ACCGGTCTCATCTGCGCCGGGCAAAAGGGCAGCTTTGTTCTGCCGGCCACAAACGTCATTCTTGCAACCGGTGGCCTCGGCGGGCTGTATGAGGCCACCACCAATCCCCCCGGCAATTTCGGACAGGGGATCATGCTCGCCGCGCGCGCCGGAGCCATCCTCACTGATATGGAATTCGTCCAGTTCCACCCAACGGCGCTTTCCTCTCCCCGGCGGCCGCTGGCTCTGGTCAGCGAGGCGGTGCGGGGCGAAGGTGCCGTTCTTCTCAATGAAAGCGGCGAACGTTTCATGGCGACCGTTCCGGGTGCAGAACTTGCCTCCCGCGATATTGTCGCCCGCGCCATCGACCGGGAAATCCTGCGCGGCGGCAAAGTCTTTCTCGATGCCCGCAAGGCGATCGGCAGCGGTTTTTCGGCGCGTTTCCCGTCAATCGACCTGCTATGCCGCGAGGCTGGTATAGACCCCGCCCGCGAACTCGTGCCCGTCCGTCCCGCCGTGCACTACCACATGGGCGGCGTCGCCACGGATGGTAATGGCCGTAGTTCCGTGCCGGGCCTATGGGTTGCGGGCGAAACCGCCTGCACCGGTCTTCACGGGGCTAACCGGCTGGCCAGCAACTCCCTGCTGGAGGCGGCTGCCATGGGCATGCGTGCGGCAAAAGATATTGCCGCCCGACCGGCATCAAAACGGGTGACAGCTGTCACGCCATTCGCAACGCCTGTTCTTTCGGCAGCAGACCCGTCTATCGTCCGGCCCATCGTCTCCCGCCATCTCGGCATCGCCAGACATGAAGCGGGGTTGATCAGCGCGATCAGCGAACTTCTCCCACTGGCCGAACAGAACGGCCCGGCATCCGATCCCGCCATCGTCGGGCTCGCAATCGCCGTCTTCGCCGCCTTGCGAAGAGAATCGCGCGGGGCCCATTTCCGCAACGACTTCTCGGAAAAGGACGCGACCGCCACAAGGCGCAGGCTTTGCCTGTCCGATGTCATCGCCATTGCCCATGACCTCTCATCGTCCAATCTTTTTTCTTCCAGCATTGCGCGGAGCGCCTGACATGACCCTCACCCCTCTGCCACGCATTATCGTGGAGCCGCTTGTCCGCAACGCCCTTCTGGAAGACCTGGGTCTGGCGGGCGACATCACGTCCGCCGCAGTCATCCCCGCTGATCATCGCTCAGTCGTCGTCATGGCGGCGCGTGAACCGGGTGTCATCGCAGGTCTTGATGCCGCAGAACTGGCTTTCCAGTTGGTGGACCCGACAATCGTGATGAGGCGGCAGGTGCAGGATGGCGCGGCGGTCGCTCCGGGCGATATTATCGCGACGATCGAGGGTCCCTCGCGCGGTCTTTTGACGGCGGAGCGCACCGCCCTTAATTTTCTCGGCCATCTCTCAGGCATCGCGTCCGTCACCGCTACAATTGCTGCCGCCATCTCCGGCACCAGAGCCTCGGTTGCCTGCACCCGCAAAACGACGCCGGGCCTCAGGGCGCTGGAAAAATATGCCGTGCGCGCCGGCGGCGGCATGAACCACCGTTTTGCCCTTTATGATGCTGTTCTCATCAAGGACAACCACATCGCCGTAGCCGGCGGCGTGCGTGACGCTATCCGCAGCGCCAAGGCGGGTGTCGGACATCTGGTCAAGATTGAGGTGGAGGTCGATACGCTCTTGCAATTGCGCGAAGCGATGGAGGAAGGGGTCGACGCGGTTCTACTCGACAACATGCCGCCGGAACAGCTGCGCGAGGCGGTGCAGATCGTCGCCGGACGCGCCATCACCGAGGCCTCCGGACGCATCACCCCTCAAACCGCAGCAGCCATTGCAGCAACCGGCATCGATCTCATCTCCGTCGGCTGGCTGACCCACAGCGCGCCGGTTCTGGATATCGGGCTGGACTTTCAAAGCCAAAGCTGACGAAAGCAAGGAGACCGGAACAAAATCCTCGATTGGCCGTTAATTCCCTGCCTGGGGTCAAGAGGCGGGGGGATCAGTGCGCGCAAAAGCCTGTCCATATGCCTGCGGACCTCTCTCACAAAGGAAAGGCCTGTTATGGAAGACGCACAAATCGGCTGGATTGCAGCAATCATCATCGGCGGCGTAGCCGGTTGGCTTGCCGAACAGTTCATGAAAAGCAACATGGGTCTTTTCATGAACATAATTCTCGGCATCGTTGGCGCCATCGTCGCCAATTTCCTGCTTGGGCTTGTGGGCATTTCGCTCGGAGGCTGGATTGGATACCTTATCGCCGGTTTCATCGGCGCATGCATTCTCATTGCCATCGGGCGCGCATTTCGCCGATAGAGGGAGGACACAATGAGCTTTTTCGACAAGATCAAGAACGCGATTTTTGGCAAGGCAGAGGCTGCACCGCAGACTTCGGCGCCAGCTGGCGCGCCCACGACAGGCGCAAGCCCGGCCGCTCCGGCTCAGCCAGCAGCACCAGCACCGACAGCCGCTGCTCCGGCATCCACCGGCAGCGTCGATGTCGCCTCCATTCTGGACGCGGCGGTCAAGCAGAACGGGCAGAAACTCGACTGGAAACATTCGATCGTCGATCTTCTGAAAGCGCTCGATCTGGACAGCAGCCTAACCGCTCGCAAGGAACTGGCAAGCGAACTCGGCTATACCGGTGATACCTCGGACTCAGCCACAATGAACATCTGGTTGCACAAGGCTGTCATCAAGAAGCTGTCTGAAAACGGCGGCAAGGTTCCGGCAGAACTTCTGCATTGAACCAGTGACCGGGAGAACCGCGATGGACGACTATTCAAACTTGCGAGAGCAGATCGGCCAGGACCTCGACACCCTGCACAGGACAGAGAATCCGAAATCGATTTTCGAGATTGCCGACGACTATCTTCTGGGAAACCCAAATCTCAAGAGAGCGCTGGTCGAAGACATCATCAAGGAAGAAGCGGACAAGCGCGGCATCGCGATCCACTGAAACCGCGCGTGTCAATCGCGGCGATTTCTACAAGAAGGGCGGCATCCAGATAGGACGCCGCCCTTTTTTGCCCCGTGCCCCGAAGCGTTATTTTTCCGGCTTGGCCCCGGCCTTTCTGGCGTTTTCTTCCATCAGCTCATACCACATGGCGTTCATGACGGCGAAAATAGCGGCGAGAGGCAGGCCGAGCAGCCAGGCGAAATACCACATGTTCGATCTCCTTGTATTTGTTCGATATTAATAAGCGTGGCCGCTGTCTTCACGGATCGCCTTTTCATCCACCTTGCCCCACAGCACGCGATAGACCCATGAGGTGTAAGCGACGATGATGGGGATGAAAATGAGGGCGACGACCAGCATGATGAACAGCGTCATATGGCTCGACGATGCGTCCCAGACCGTCAGGCTCGATTTCGGATCGATCGAAGAGGGCAGGATGAAGGGAAACATCGTCAGACCGACCGTCGAGATGATGCCGAATATGGCAAGCGAACTGGAAAGCAGCGCCAGCACCTCACGCCCGCCCCTTAACAACAGGAAGGCGACGAGCGGGAAGGCAAGACCGAGCGCCGGTGCCAGCATCATCCATGGATGGGCCGCGTAATTCGCAAACCAGACGCCGCTTGCAACCTCGACCGTCTTTGACAACGGATTGGACGGACCGTCGGTCACAACTTCCGAGGTGAAGCGATACCCGTCGATACCGAGCCACAACAATACGCCACCAAGCGCAAAGAGAACTGTGGTGGCAAGTGCTGCAATGCTGCCGAAACTGCGGGCACGCGCAGCGACCGGCCCTTCGGTCTTCAGCACCAGCCAGGCCGCACCATGCATCACCAGCATGCAAACGGAAACGAGGCCGCAAAGGATTGCGTAAGGGTTGAGAAGCTCGAACAAAGTCGTGCCGTCGTAAAAAATCCTGAGGTCATCGTTGAAGCGGAAGGGTACGCCCTGCAGCACATTGCCGATCGCCACACCGAAAATCAGGGCGGGAACAAAGCCACCGACAAACAGCGCCCAATCCCAGGTATTGCGCCATGTCGTACTCTCGCGCTTGGAGCGGTATTTGAACCCCACCGGCCGCAGGATCAGCGCAAATAGTGTGGCGAACATCGCCAGGTAAAAACCTGAAAACGACACCGCATAAAGCGGCGGCCACGCGGCGAAGATGGCGCCGCCACCAAGGATGAGCCAGACCTGATTGCCTTCCCATACCGGGCCGATGGAATTGATGACGACACGCCGCTCGAGATCCGTTTTCGCGACGAAAGGCAGCAGCGCGCCCGTGCCAAGATCGAAACCGCCGGTCACGGCAAAACCGATCAGCACCACGCCAAGCAGCAGCCACCAGATGACGCGGAGGACTTCGTAGTCGATGAGTTGATGCAATATCATGATCGTTTACTCCGCAGCGACGAGTTTTTCAGGAACGAGCGGCGCTTCCGGCTCGTGATCCGGATCCGGCCCCTTGCGGATCGCCTTCAGCATCAGCCCCATTTCGACGATGAACAGCACCGTATAGATGGCGATGAAGCAGAGAAGCGTAATCAGAACCGTTGAAGCGCTGAGGCTGGAGACGGCGGCGGCCGTCGGCAGCACGCCTTCGATGATCCATGGCTGACGGCCGAATTCCGCGACCACCCAGCCCATTTCCGCAGCAATCCACGGCAGCGGAATGGCGAAGACGGCCACCTTCAGCAAGAACGGATAGTGATCCAGCCGGCGGCGGGCGGAGAGATAAAAGAAGGTTGCCGTCAACAGGATGAAGAATATGCCGAGACCGACCATGATGCGGAACGCCCAGAACAGCGTCGGCACATGCGGGATGGTATCGGCGGCGGCCTTGGCAATCTGCTCCTCCGTCGCCTGGCGCGGATCGTCGACATAACGTTTCAGCAACAGGGCGTAACCAAGCTCGTGGCCGAGCTCCGCAAAGGTGCCACGCACCTCTTCGGGCAGTTCCGCGCCCTTGCCGGTGGCACGTATCTGCATCAGCGCATCATAGGCCTTGATGCCATCGCGGATGCGGGTCTTTGCGAGTTCCACCAGATCGTTGATACCGGGGATTTCCGTGTCCAGCGAGCGCGTGCCGATAAGGCCCATCACCCACGGAATTTTCACGGCGAAATGCGTCTCCCGGGCTTCCTGATCAGGAAAACCGATGGCAGTAAAGGGGGCGGGTGCTGGTTCCGTTTCCCACATGGCTTCGATCGAGGCGAGCTTCATCTTCTGGTGTTCGGTCGAAAGATAACCGCTTTCATCACCCAGCACGACGACCGACAGTGCAGCAGCCAGGCCGAAAGAAGCTGCAACCGTCATAGACCGCTTGGCGAGATCGACATGGCGGCCTTTCAGCACGTACCAGGCGGAAACGCCGAGCACGAAGATGGAGGCAGTGACATAACCCGCAGAAACCGTGTGCACGAACTTCGCCTGGGCGACCGGGTTCATCAGCACCGCGAAGAAATCCGTCACCTCCATGCGCATGGTCTGGGGGTTGAAAGCCGATCCCGTCGGGTTCTGCATCCAGCCATTGGCGATCAATATCCACAACGCCGAGAAGTTCGAGCCGATCGCCACGCACCATGTTGCGATGAGATGGCCGAGCTTGGACAGCTTGTCCCAGCCGAAAAAGAACAGACCGACAAAGGTGGCTTCCAGAAAGAAAGCCATCATCCCTTCGATCGCCAGCGGCGCACCGAAGATATCGCCGACATAGTGGCTGTAATAACTCCAGTTCATGCCGAACTGGAATTCCATGACGATGCCGGTGGAAACACCAAGCACGAAGTTGATGCCGAACAATGTACCCCAGAATTTCGTCATCTGCCGCCAGATGGTGCGGCCGGTCATGACATAGACCGTTTCCATGATGGCGATCACCACGGACAGTCCGATCGTCAGGGGAACGAATAGAAAGTGATATAAAGCGGTAACAGCGAATTGCAGGCGCGATAGCGCCACGATGTCGAGTTCCATGTTTTTACCCCACCTTTCAGGAAAGGCCGGCCTTCTGTTACGAAACGGCGCCGGCCCTGAAAAAATCACTCAGTCCGGACGCAATGTTTGCAGCATTACGTCGTATTCCGGGGTGCCGCTTTGACATTGATCAAGTTGGCGCCCCTCTCTCAGCACGATGATGCGATCGGCAAATTCCGCCTCACGGCGATTGTGGGTTATCATCACGACAGTCTTGCCTTCCGCCCTCGCAAACAGCCGGCCGAGCACGTCACGGGCGGTTTCGCCGTCCAGCCCTTCCGTCACCTCGTCGAGAAGCCAGAGTGGTTTGTCGCGTAGAAGGAAACGGGCAAGGGCGAGCCGTCGTGACTGACCGCCGGAGAGACCCTGCCCCGCCTCGCCAAGTCTCGTATCCAGCCCTGCGGCGAGGGTTTTGACATGCTCGCCAAGGCCTGCCGATTGAAGGGCATCCCACAGTTCACGCTCGGTCGCGGCAGGTTTTGCCAGCCTCAGATTATCAGCGATGCTGTCTCGGAAAAGCTGACTTCTCTGCGTCATGAGCGAGCAAGGCAAAGCGCTGACCCTGCCCGCCGCCGGTTGCACTTCACCAGCCAGAAGCTGGATGAGGCTGGTCTTGCCCGCACCGCTCGGGCCGATAATCGCAATCGTCTCTCCGGCGGCGATTGCAAGGTTGATATTCGTCAGGACAGGATTTTCGTTCCCATCCCGCTCCAGCCGCACACCATCAAGCTCAGCCACCAGGCCCATGGCAGGCACGCGTGGACAGTTGGCGGCTGCTTCAGCGGAAAGACGCGGCGCAATGCGTCTTGCCGAAAAAAGCGTGCGCCCGAGTTCCATTGCACCACGGCGCAGCGCCGTGAAGGGCTCCAGCGCGGCGAAACAGACGAGCAGGCCGAGGGCGGCAGTCGGCGCGGTCACAACGCCCTGCTCCGCAAGCCAGGCCATGCCGAGGAGAGCCGCACTCAAAAGAACCGCCGCTGAGATGCCGAATGAAAAACCGGCATTGGTTTCGATCCGGTTCAAGCTGTCATCGCAGGCGAGCAGATAATTGTCGGCCCGTTCGATCGCCGCAACCTGCGCGGAGAGACGGGCAGTCGTGAGCAATTCCACCTGCCCGTTGACCAAGTCCGCCGTGCGGGCACGAAGCGCTTCAAGCCCGATTGCCCGGCGACGCGCAAATTTTTCCGCCGTCAACGCCGAGCGCACTGAAATGCCAAGACCCGCCGCAATGAGGAAGAGGGCCGCCAGAACGCCCGCAAGCGGATTGAGGAGGGCAAGTCCGATGCCTGTTGCGATTGCGGCGAGGATTGCGACGACGGCGGGTACCAGCACGCGCAGATAAAGCGAATCCAGCGCGTCGATATCCGCAGTCAGCCGGTTCAGCAGGCGGGCGGGCCTCGCCTCCAGATGTTTCGCCGCCTGCGGTGCGGCAAAGCCACGAAACAGCTTTTCGCGAAGCGCTGCAAGCACGGACAGCGTCGCCTCATGGGTGGTCATGCGTTCGCCATAACGGGCAGCGGTGCGTGACAACGCCAGCAGCCGGATGGCCGCCGATGGCGCAAAGACATCGAAAGCATAGGCCGTCGCGGGGACCAGACCGGCAATCGCGGTCGCAGTAATGAACCAGCCGGAAACGCCGAGAAGGCCTATACCCGCCAGCACCGTGGTTGCTGCCAGAACCGCGCCAACGAGCAGCATGCCGCGACGTGCCGACCAGAACAGGGAAATAACAGGTTTCAATATGGCAAAACGCGCGATCATGACTGCCCCCTCGAATGGATCGTCGTCATATTCACGACCCTGTCCATGCGCGCGGCGAGCACAGGATCATGGGTTGCGACGATCAATGTCCTGCCTTTTGCGAGTTGCAGCAGGTTTTCGGTGACGAGCGCAGCCGTCTCCCGGTCAAGATGCGCTGTCGGTTCATCGACCAGCACAAGCTGCGTCGCCGGATCGGCAAAAGCACGCGCAATGGCGAGGCGCACCGCCTCCCCGCCCGAAATACCGTAGCCGCCGTCTCCTATAGGCAGATGCCGGCGTGCTTTCGACAATGCATCCAGCCCGGTGCAGCGCAGCGTCTCATCGACCATGCCTTCGCTGACACCGGCGCGGCCAAAGCGAATGTTCGCCTTCAGGGAACCGGCAAAAAAGAACGGCTTCTGGCTGACCCAGCCGATTGTCTTGCGCAGTCCATCGGCAGTCGCATGACCAAGCGTTACGCCCCCGATCTCTATTGTACCGCCGTCAGCCTCGGCCAAGCCGGCAATCAAGGAGAGTACAGTGGATTTACCACAACCGGAAGGCCCAAGAATCGCAACTGTCTCGCCTGACTGGACCGTAAGATTTAGATTCCGAATGACAGGCGGAGCATTCGGATAGGCGAAGGAGAGATTAGCCAACTCCACCAGACCGGGCGTCGGAAAAGGGGCCATTGCGACCTCCTTACCCTCACCCACGATGGCTTTGCCAGCCCGCGTCAATGTGTCGAGCGCCCCCAGCGCCGCCTCGCCGGCTGCGCGGTCGTGCCAGACGGCGGACAACTCCCGCAGCGGTTCGAAAAAGGCAGGCGCCAGAAGCAGGATGAACAGCCCCTCCGCAAGTGTCAGCTTCTCGCCCCACGCGCCGAAATCGAGAAAGCCGAGCAGATGGAAACCGATATAAACGGCTGTCATGGCAACGCCGAGGGCAGCGAAAAGCTCCAGCACCGCCGAGGACAGAAAGGCGATCCGCAGGACAGCCATCGTCCGCTTCTTGAGGTTCTCTGCGTCCGTGCGCAGGCGTCCAGCGGTCAGATCAACGGCTTCCAGTGCGCGGATCGTTTCCAGGCCACGCAGGCGATCGAGCAGGAAAGCATTCATGTTGCCGGTCTCGGCCAGCTGCTTTTCACTGGCAGCCTTCGCCTGCCAGCCGATCAGCGCCATGAAAAGCGGGATAGTGGGCATGGAAAGCAACAGAACAAGCGCCGCAATCCAGGTAAATGGCAGGATTGCCAGCACGAAAACCAAGGGGACAATGGTAGCTTTCATCCGCGCAGGCTGGAACCTGGAAAGATAAGGTACCAGCGCTTCGGCTGCCTCTGCGATAACGCTTGCCGCCTCGCCGGAGGCCGTACGCGCCAGATCAAGCGGCGACACCTCCGCAACGGCATGAAGCGCTTGCAGCCGCCGCCGCGAAAGGGCGGCACGCGCGGCGCGAAACGACAGTCTCGCAGCAACTTTTTCCAGCCATGCCTTGAGGAGACCGAGAATGAGAACAGCCACGGCCGCCGGCAGGATCGCCGTCATCGGCGCACCGTCGGCAATATTTCCGACCGAAAATGCAAGCAAACCCGCCTGGGGCAACCAGAGCAGAGCCGGCAGGACATGCAGCAGGGCGACCGATCTTCCTACCGCGGGTGCCTTCGCGATTTCCGCCATACCGACACCCTTGTCATTGGTGGATTTACCGAAGAAGCGCCGCCGCGCCTTATCGGGAGAAACCGCCGCTGGAACTGGACAGTCTGCATCATCGCCATTGGCGGATTGCCGGATTTCTGCGGACATGCTCACGGACGATCTCCTCACCTGTCCTTCTTGGCACGGGGTCTGGCAAGAGAGACGATCTTGTCCTTGGCCTCCAGAAGCTTCGTGACCTTCGAGCCGAGTGCCAGAAGCGAAGCCAACCGCTCCGTCTCCAGCTTCTTCACATCGTCATACCAGCCGGTGAGCTGCTCGATCAGCGTTTTCATCTCATCGATGCGCTTCTGCGCATGCCGCTCCTCTTCGTTTTCCGGCTTCTCCATCAGGATTTCACGAAGCACGCTGAGTGTCGGGTCGATCTCGCGCTTCTTGCGCTCTTCGGCAAGGGTGCGCAGAATTTGCCACACATCCTCCGGCGTCGTGAAAAAATCGCGCCGGTCGCCGGGGAAATGCTTGAGAATTGCAAGGTTCCACGCCTGAAGCTCCTTCAGGCTCATCGACACATTGGAACGGGAAATGCCGAGCGACTCGACAATGTCGTCCGCGCAGAGCGGCTTCGGCGAGATGTAAAGCAAAGCATAGACCTGGCCGACCGTGCGGTTGATGCCCCAGCGGCTGCCCATCTCGCCGAAATGCAGCACGAAGGACTGAACGAGCGGAGAAAGATTGGTGGGCATTTCTTTGCTTCCTGTATTTTCAGTAATTTCTGAAATTTCGATAAAGCAAAAAATGGCAATCGGCAAATCACCTTTTTGACCTGCGTCAATATGTGCAAATCAGAAGAGGCAGCGTCTGCCGGGAATCAGGGCTGCGCCCTCTGGCACACTTTCCCGGCCCGCGACGCACGAAATGATATCGATAACATCAAAGACGTCATGTTGTAGATGGAAGCGCGCGCATGAAAAATCGGCGGGGATTAATCCACCGCCGATCAAGACGTCGACAAACCGGCGTGCGCAACAGGCGCTTACGAAAAAGCGATCTGCACCTTCATGGCACGGCTGCGGTCGGAGGCAAATTCGAAGGCCGAGATGGCGTCATCGAGGTCCACCGTCTGGGTGATGAACGGCTTGACGTCGATCAGGCCTTTGCGCATCAGTTCGACGCCCGTCGCGAATTCCTCGTGGAACCGGAAAGAGCCGCGCAGATCGAGTTCCTTGGCAGTAATCACCATCATCGGCAGGCTCATATCGCCACCAAGGCCAAGCTGGACGATGATGCCGCGCGGACGCAACGCCGTAATCCCGCCCGCAAGTGCAACGGCGGCACCGGAGCATTCATAGAGAACGTCGAAGGTTCCCTTGTTCGCGCCGTACGCCGCCAGCGCATCAGGCTCATCCTTGCTGTTTATGACGCGGTCCGCGCCCGCTTCCCGCGCCTTGGCAAGCGTGAAGTCCGAAAGATCGGTCGCGACGATTTCAGCGGCACCGGCACGGCGGGCAGACAGGATGGAGAGAATGCCGATGGGGCCGCAGCCGGTTACGAGCACGCGTTTTCCGAGCAAATCGCCGGCGCGGCGGGTGGCATGGAGTGTTACCGCCAGCGGTTCCGCCATAGCTGCCTCACCGGCACTCAAACCGTCGGCCGGAACGCATTGCAGGGCATCCGCGATGAGAACCTCGCGGAAAGCGCCCTGAATATGCGGAAACGGCATGGCGCTGCCATAAAAGCGCATGTTGAGGCACTGATTGTGCAGGCCTTCCTGGCAAAAGCGGCAGGTCCTGCACGGACGGGACGGCGAAACCGCGACCAGACCGCCAACCTTCAGCCCCTCGACGCCCTCGCCCAGCTCCTCAACAATGGCGGAGACCTCATGTCCCAGCACCATTGGTTCGCGAAGCCGTACCGCGCCGAAACCGCCGTGATTGTAATAGTGAAGATCGCTGCCGCAAATCCCGCCCCGAGCCAGACGAAGACGCACTTCTCCTGCCCCCGGCGCCTCCTCCGGCCGCTCCTCGATGCGCACATCCTTTGCCCCGTGGGCGACAATCGCTCTCATAAATATCTCCCGTTCGATATCGCGCCTTAAACGGCGCAACAAAATAATCCCTATCCCAATCATTGCCGCCGGCCGCGTCTCCGCCGCCCTGCAGCCTCCCCGCGCGCATGTTGCGTACCGGAAACAGGCGTTTAAGCCTTGACATCCACGTCTGAAAGGGATGAATGTTATCGATAACATAAACCGGCATGAAAGCAATGTCGAGAGACTGGAGGAAACAGTGGGCCTTAATTTGTTCGATCTTTCCGGCCGCCGCGCCCTGATCACCGGCTCGTCGCAGGGCATCGGCTTTGCGCTGGCGCAGGGCCTGGTGGAGGCGGGAGCCGAAGTGGTGCTGAACGGCCGCGACGAGGCAAAGCTGAAAGCAGCCGCCGCAGGCATCAAGGGTGCCAAGACGCTCGCCTTCGATGCCACCGATCATGACGCGGTGCGCAAGGCCATCGACGGTTTCGAGGCGGAAGTCGGCCCCATCGATATTCTGGTCAACAATGCCGGCATGCAGCACCGCACACCGCTGGAGGATTTTCCGGCCGACGCCTTCGAGCGCCTGTTACAGACAAACATCGCCTCGGTGTTCCACGCAGGGCAAGCCGTCGCGCGTCATATGATCAGCCGTGGACGTGGCAAGATCATCAACATCGCCAGCGTCCAGACCGCTCTCGCCCGCCCCGGTATCGCGCCGTACACCGCCACCAAGGGCGCCGTCGGCAATCTGACGAAGGGCATGGCGACGGACTGGGCGAAATATGGCCTGCAGTGCAACGCCATTGCGCCGGGCTATTTCGACACGCCGCTCAACGCGGCCCTGGTGGCAGACGAGACGTTTTCAGCATGGCTTGAAAAACGCACGCCCGCCGGCCGCTGGGGCAAGGTCGAAGAGCTTGTCGGCGCCTGCATTTTCCTGTCGTCCGATGCCTCGTCTTTCGTGAACGGACATATTCTTTACGTCGACGGCGGCATTACCGCCTCGCTTTGAAGAAGCCGTAACCACGACGCTTTGGGAGGAGACCGTGAGCACCATGACCGAGAAGAACAAAATCGCCCTCATTGGCGCTGGCGCGATGGGCGGCGCGATCGGTACGCGGCTGATCGAGACCGGCAATCACCTGACGGTTTTCGATCTGGACGCGGAAAAGGTGGCGGCTTTGACCAGCCTTGGTGCGCATAGCGCCGAGACGGCGGCGCAAGCGGCTTCGCTCTCCGATGTCGTGATCCTCAGCCTCAATTCGCCGAAAATCGTCCGCGCCGCCGTTTTCGGCAAAGATGGCGTGGCGGCGGGGGCCAGGCCCGGCACGCTGATCATCGACATGTCCTCCATCGATCCGGAAGCGACAAAAGAACTGGCGGCGGATGCGGCTGAAAAGGGGCTGCGCTGGGTGGACAGCCCGCTTTCCGGCGGCGCGCCGAAGGCACTCGTCGGGCAACTGACCCTGATGGCCGGCGGCACCGAAAAGGATGTGGCCGATGCCCATCGCGTGCTGCGGCACGTGGCCAGCAACTACACCCATATGGGTCCAAGCGGCGCAGGCCAGACGACGAAGCTCATCAATCAGGTTCTTTGCGGGCTGAACTTCCTTGCCGTAGCGGAAGCAACGCAGCTTGCGCTGGATGCCGGCGTCGATGCCGCCAAAATTCCGCAGGCGCTGAAAGGCGGCCGCGCCGACAGCGCAATCCTTCAGGAATATATGCCACGTTACGTGGCGAAGGATTACCGCCGCACTGGCCGCATCGACAATATGGTCAAGGACCTGAACGGCGCGCAGGATCTGGCTCGACGCACCAACACGGCCATGCCGCTGACGGCGGTTTGCGCCGAGGTGCACCGCATGCTGACAGCGGCGGGACTTGGCGGCCAGGATCAGGCCGCCCTAATGGAATTTTTCACCGGCGCGAAACGCACCTTCACGGAATGATTTGCGCCATGGCCAGGGCAATAAAACCTTAGAGGCCGAGCTGACGCGAGGTCATTAAGGTGTGCCACCGTCATGGCCATTGCGAAATGTCTCCGCAGCGAAGATGATCGGGCGAATCGGCGGCGCAATCGGCCCGACGGCCGCAGACGCTTGCATGAAGGACAATTTCCCGATGACCACTTCCGCAACAGGCACGGGGATTGCCAGCCTGACCGTTTCCGGAAACGGCTTCAGCGCCGAGATCGCTTATGAGGGCGCGACCCTTCTGAGCTGGCGGCCACGACTTGCCGATGGCAATGAAAAAAACCTTGTCGACGGCTATTCGTCGCTTCAGGAATTGCAGTCGCAGAACGGCGTGAGAAACGGCATTCTCGCCCCCTTCACCAATCGCATTCCTCAGGGCCAATTTAAATTTGGCGGGGAGATGCACCGTATCGAGCCGGTGCTTGCCCACGAGGACCTCGTCTTCCACGGATTTGCCCGTGCCCTGCCCTTCGCCCTCGACCGATCTTTCGAGGAAAACGACGCGCACATTATCGTCTTTCGTGCCGAGATATTGCCGGCCGAATTCAAGGGCTATCCCTACCATCTCGCCATCGAGGTGGAATACCGGTTTGCCGGCCATGCGGTTACCATCGATATACGCGGCATCAATGGCGACGACCGGCCTTTGCCCTTTGCGGCCGGCTGGCATCCCTATTTCCGTCTGCCCGGCATATCCTCCATCGACGATCTCCTTCTCACCCTACCGTCGCGAACAGCGATCGAAACGGACGAGAATTTGATACCACTCACCGACAGTGAGACGGGCATTCTCAAACGGGACGATGCAGCGTTTCTTTCTGCCGCGCCGCTCGCAGGCCATGTGCTGGATGTCTGCTTTACCGATCTGATCCCATCCGCAAACGGGCTTTACGAGACTAGGATCGAAAACCGGAACGATGGTTCGAGCCTGACCGTTTGGCAGGAGCGCGGCCACATGCATGTCTTTACCGGCGATACGCTTGCCCGCGACAGGCGAAAATCCATCGCGCTCGAACCTGTGGAAACACCGACAAACGCTTTCAACCAGCCGCAACTTGAAGCGGACATCACCCTTCAACCGGGCGAGACCCGAAGTTTCCGCTTTGGTTTCCGTTTTGAAGCCGAGCGCTGAAAAAAGACCAAATATTGCGATCAGATATGCGTCGTCGGGAGTGAAGACGACAGCTTCACCGTCTCCATGGAGATATAGGCGGACATGTCGTAAAGCTCGACCCGCCGGAGGATCTGTTTGTAGATGGTGTCGTAATATTCGACATTTGGAAGCACGAGTTTCAGAATATAATCGAAATTTCCGGTCAGCCGGTGCACCTCGACGATCTCCGGTATGGTGCTGACGGCGGCATGGAACCGGTCCAGCCAGTCCTCCGCATGCAGGCCGGTTCTCACGAGCAGGAAAACCGTGGTCGGCAGGTTGATTTTCCGCCGGTCGAGCAGCGCCATCGTGCCGGTCACATATCCTTCCGCACGCAGACGCGTGATACGGCGGGAACAGGCGGAAAGCGATAACGACACCTCATCCGCGATATCGGCGAGAGGTGTTTCTGCATTCTCCTGGAGAATTGCAAGGATTCGGCGGTCACGGTCGTCAATCATTGTTTCAGAATGCACCGGTTAACGTAGTGGCGCAAGAAATTTGCGAGCTGAGCATAATGCACGCCCATAATTTGCAATCTGTCTTCTAAATCCCTGAAAAAACGCATGCCGTTTTCATCGCGGCAATGGCATTCTTGTCATCAATCAAACTTTTATAAGGGAACGTCTATGAAACGGATCGGTCTGATCGGCGGCATGAGCTGGGAATCCACCGCAACCTATTATCGCATGATCAACGAGGCCGTTCGTGACAGCCGCGGTGGGCTCGTATCGGCCGATATCGTCATGCATTCGCTCGATTTTTCCGAGGTTGTCGCCCTTCAGAAGGCCGACCGCTGGGATGAGGCCGGCGCGCTTTTGGGCGCTGCGGGTGCGCGTCTTGCCAATGCGGGTGCCGATTGTGTGCTGATCTGCACCAACACCATGCACCTCGTTGCGGAAACCGTTGAAAAAATGTCGGGCGTCACTCTCATCGACATCATTGACGAAACTGCCACCGCATTGAAGGCGGATGGACGCCGCAAGCCGCTTCTGCTCGCCACGCGCTACACGATGGAACATGGCTTCTACACCGACCGCATGCGCCGCCACGGCGTCGATGTGGTCGTGCCGGATGAGGAAGACAGGGCCGCCATCCACGACATCATTTTTGGCGAATTGTGCCAGGGCGAGATCAAGTCGTGCTCGCGCGAGCGCTACATGTCGGTCATCGAGAAAGCCCGTGCGCTCGGCGTCGATTCCGTCATTCTCGGCTGCACCGAAATTTCCCTGCTGATCGATCCCGATGCCCTGCCTTTGCCGGGTTACGATTCGACCGCCATTCACGCCCAGGCCGCTGTCGGCTTCGCGCTCGGAAACAAGGCCCTGAACAGAGCTGCATGAATGTGCCGCCTTTTTGCCTATTCCGGTAAACCGGTCTGGCTCGACAGTCTTCTGATCGAGCCGGAAGCGTCGCTGGTCAGCCAGTCCATGGCCGCAAGGGAAGCTAAAACCGTCGTCAATGGCGACGGTTGCGGTCTTGGCTGGTATGGCGAGCGCGGAACGCCCGGCGTTTTTCGCGACACCAGACCCGCCTGGTCCGACGCCAATCTGGCCGCCCTTTGCCACCAGCTTCGCTCGGGCATGTTCATGGCCCACGTCCGCTCCGCCACATCAGGCGAAGTATCCCGTGCCAATTGCCACCCCTTTGCGCATGGTCAATATCTGTTCATGCATAACGGCCAGATCGGCGGCTACGAGCAGATCAGGCGCGACATTGATTCCCTCATACCCGATGATATTTATTCCGCCCGGCGCGGCACCGGCGACAGCGAAGCCATCTTCCTGATTGCCGCCGGCCACGGCCTTGATGCGGACCCGGTTCGGGCCATTTCCACCGCGCTGCGCCTCTGCCTGGAAAAGATGATCGCGGCGGGTGTTTCTTCCGCGTTGCGGTTCAGCGCCGTGTTGATGGATGGCGATTGCCTGCACGCCTTCCGCTGGTCAAGCGACGACAAGCCGCCAACGCTTTACTGGCGCGGGCTTGAAGAGGGCATCGCGCTAAGCTCGGAACCCTTTTCCTTCGATTGCACCCCGTGGTGTGCGGTGCCGCCAAATACCCGGGTGACGATCCGCGCCGGCGGTATGACCACTGAACCTTTTTCCCTGCCGTAAACGTCGCATTTCATGACGACCGAGGCCATTTTTTTCAGTTTGGCCGCCACCGGTGGGCGCGGCTGCGGCAGCGTCGTGTTTATTTTCATTGAATTATCTCCGCCGCGAAGGCTAGTGTGTGATCCGATAGACCGAAACAGATTTCAGG
Source organism: Agrobacterium tumefaciens (assembly GCF_009649785.1). Lineage (GTDB taxonomy): Bacteria > Pseudomonadota > Alphaproteobacteria > Rhizobiales > Rhizobiaceae > Agrobacterium > Agrobacterium tumefaciens. The sequence continues at coordinate 64,130 of NZ_WJOK01000009.1, forward strand.
ACCGGTGAACCATTTCAGAAGTGTTGCAGCCCCTCTCCCTTTCTTGAACGATGCCCTGCATCGCAAGGACCATGCAAACCCGTTCATGAATGACGGACAATGGGCAGGCAATGCCTTTGGCGATCCTCGGGACGCTGAAGAAAAAGTGTTATTTTTCATTACCCTAAGCTGTTCAAATTTCCACAAAAAATGCTGTTGCCACGCCTCCATATCGATGCATAAACTGGCATCAGTAAAGGCAAACCGGATCGACCTCATCAGACCCTCTCCTCCCACCAAGGTGCTGACCGACCAATGATCAATAATCTAAACGCCGCCGATCTTCCCCGTCCCGCCCCGCGCAGTTCCAACCCGGAAATCATGGCAGCGGAAATCATCGAGCGCCTCACCTACCGTATCGGCAAGGACGTAAAAGTTGCCAAGCCGCATGACTGGCTGACCGCGACCATTCTCGTCGTCCGTGACCGCATCATCGACAAGTGGATGGCCTCCACCCGCAAGGCCTATGCCAACAATTCCAAGCGCGTTTATTACCTGTCGCTCGAGTTTCTGATCGGTCGCCTGATGCGCGATGCGATCTCCAATATCGGGCTGATGCACGAAATCAGGGACGCGCTTTCTTCGCTCGGCGTCGATCTCGATGTCATTGCCGGACTGGAACCGGATGCGGCACTTGGCAATGGCGGCCTTGGCCGTCTCGCTGCCTGTTTCATGGAATCGATGGCAACCGTCGATATTCCCGCCTATGGCTACGGCATCCGTTATGTGCACGGCCTTTTCCGCCAGCAGATGGCGGACGGATGGCAGGTGGAATTGCCGGAGACGTGGCTGGCGCACGGCAATCCCTGGGAATTCGAACGTCGCGAAAGCTCGTATGAAATCGGCTTTGGCGGATCGGTGGAAACCATCGGTGGATATGAGGAGCCGCAGCGCTTCGTCTGGAAACCGGCCGAACGCGTCATTGCCATGGCTTACGACACGCCTGTCGTCGGCTGGCGCGGCACCCGCGTCAACACCTTGCGCCTATGGTCGGCGCAGCCTATCGACCCCATTCTGCTTGCCGCCTTCAATGCCGGCGACCACATCGGCGCGCTGCGGGAAAGCAACAAGGCCGAAAGCCTGACGCGCGTTCTCTACCCCGCCGATGCGACCCCGGCCGGCCAGGAATTGCGTCTGCGGCAGGAGTTTTTCTTCTCCTCCGCCTCCCTGCAGGACATTCTGCGCCGTCACCTGCAGCAATATCCGGATTTCACCTCGCTGCCCGACAAGGTTTCGATCCAGCTCAACGACACGCATCCGGCCATTTCCATCTGCGAAATGATGCGCCTGCTATGCGATGTCCACGGCCTTGAATTCGACGAAGCCTGGAAGATCACGCAGGGCACCTTCTCCTACACCAACCACACGCTTTTGCCCGAAGCGCTGGAAAGCTGGCCCGTCCCGCTGCTCGAGCGGCTTTTGCCGAGGCACATGCAGATCGTCTATGCGATCAATGCCAATACGCTGGTATACGCCCGCAAGGAAAAGAAGATGCCGGATCAGCAGATCCGGTCCATCTCGCTGATCGACGAAAACGGTGAGCGGCGCGTGCGCATGGGCAATCTCGCCTTCATCGGCTCGCATTCCATCAACGGTGTCTCGGCACTTCATACCGAACTGATGAAGGAAACGGTCTTTGCCGACCTGCACAGCCTTTATCCCGAGCGCATCAACAACAAGACCAACGGCATCACCCCGCGCCGCTGGCTGATGCAGTGCAACCCCGGCCTGACCGGATTGATCCGGGAAGCGATCGGCGACGATTTCCTCGACGATGCGGAAAAGCTGACAGCGCTCGACCGCTTCGCCGACGATGCCGGTTTCCGCGAAAAATTTGCCGAAGTGAAGCGTCTGAACAAGGTGCGGCTTGCCAATACGGTGGCGCAACGCATGGGCATCCGTGTCGATCCCTCGGCCATGTTCGACATCCAGATCAAGCGCATCCATGAGTATAAGCGCCAGCTTCTGAACCTTATCGAAACGGTGGCGCTTTACGACCAGATCCGTTCTCACCCGGAACTGGATTGGGTACCGCGCGTTAAGTTCTTCGCAGGCAAGGCAGCGCCGAGTTATCACAACGCGAAGCTGATCATAAAACTTGCCAACGATATTGCCCGGGTCATCAACAACGATCCGGCCGTGCGCGGGCTTCTGAAAGTGGTGTTTATTCCGAACTACAACGTCTCGCTTGCGGAAATCATGGTTCCGGCCGCCGATCTGTCCGAACAGATCTCGACGGCTGGCATGGAAGCCTCGGGCACCGGCAACATGAAGTTTGCGCTGAACGGCGCGCTCACCATCGGCACGCTGGATGGTGCGAACGTCGAAATGCTCGAACATGTCGGCGAGGATAACATCGTCATCTTCGGCATGACGGCGGAAGAGGTGTCGAAAGCGCGCGCCGAGGGCCACAACCCCCGCGCGATTATTGAACAGTCGGTGGAACTGTCGCAGGCGCTGTCATCCATCGCCTCCGGCGTATTCTCACCCGACGACCGCTCCCGCTTTGCCGGGCTGATCGACGGCATTTACAACAGCGACTGGTTCATGGTCGCGGCCGACTTCGACGCCTACGCCGAAGCGCAGCGCAAGGTGGATGCGATCTGGAGCGATCCGGAAAGCTGGTATGCGAAAACAGTCCGTAACACGGCGCGTATGGGCTGGTTCTCGTCCGACAGGACGATCCGGCAATACGCCGCCGATATCTGGAGAGCCTGATGAAAAAACCGCTCAATTCGGCCGAAGAGAAAAAGACTGGCGAAATCACGAAGGCTGAAATCGAGGCGATCAAGAGCGGTTTGCATTCCAACCCCTTTGCACTTCTCGGCGTTCACGAAACGCCGGGAGGTTTTTCTGCACGGTGTTTCATTCCGGGGGCTGAAGAAGTATCTGTCCTCACACTGGACGGATCTTTCGTCGGCGAACTGAAGCAGCTCGATCCGGAGGGTTTTTTCGAAGGCCCGGTCGATCTCACCTCGCGTCAGCCGGTGCGTTATCGCGCCTGTCGCGACGATGCGGAATGGGCAGTGACCGACCCCTACAGCTTTGGTCCGGTTCTTGGACCGATGGACGATTATTTCGTCCGCGAGGGATCGCATCTGCGACTGTTCGACAAGATGGGCGCTCATCCGCTCAAGCTTGAAGGCGTCGAAGGTTTCCACTTCGCCGTCTGGGCTCCCAATGCGCGGCGCGTCTCCGTCGTCGGCGATTTCAACAATTGGGATGGCCGACGACATGTGATGCGCTTCCGCAAGGATACCGGCATCTGGGAAATTTTCGCACCTGACGTCTATGCCGGCTGCGCCTATAAATTCGAGATTCTCGGCGCAAACGGCGAGCTTATGCCGCTGAAGGCCGACCCCTATGCACGGCGTGGTGAACTTCGGCCGAAGAACGCCTCCGTCACCGCACCAGAACTGGCGCAGAAATGGGAAGATCAGGCCCACCGGGAACATTGGGCGCAAGTGGACCAGCGCCGGCAGCCGATCAGCATTTACGAGGTGCACGCCGGTTCCTGGCGGCGTCGCGAGGACGGCACCTTCCTCAGCTGGGACGAAATGGCCACCCAGCTCATTCCCTATTGCACGGATATGGGCTTCACCCATATCGAGTTTCTGCCGATCACCGAACATCCCTACGATCCGTCCTGGGGTTACCAGACGACCGGGCTTTATGCCCCGACAGCCCGTTTCGGCGATCCGGAAGGTTTCGCCCGCTTCGTCAACGGCGCCCACAAGGTCGGCATCGGCGTGATCCTCGACTGGGTTCCTGCGCATTTTCCAACCGACGAGCACGGCCTGGGCCTGTTTGACGGGACAGCGCTTTACGAACATGCCGACCCGCGTCAGGGTTTTCATCCCGACTGGAACACGGCCATCTACAATTTCGGGCGCATCGAGGTATTGTCCTACCTCGTCAACAACGCGCTTTATTGGGCCGAAAAATTCCATCTCGATGGATTGCGCGTCGATGCCGTCGCCTCGATGCTCTATCTCGATTATTCCCGCAAGGAAGGCGAGTGGATCCCCAACGAATATGGCGGGCGCGAGAACCTGGAATCCGTCCGCTTCCTGCAGAAAATGAACTCGCTCGTCTACGGCACCCATCCGGGCGTCATGACCATTGCTGAAGAATCTACCTCCTGGCCGAAAGTGTCGCAGCCGGTTCACGAGGGCGGCCTCGGTTTCGGCTTCAAATGGAATATGGGTTTCATGCACGACACGCTGAGCTATTTCTCACGTGAGCCGGTGCACCGCAAGTTCCACCATCAGGAACTGACATTCGGCCTTCTTTATGCCTTCACCGAAAATTTCGTGCTGCCGCTTTCCCATGACGAAGTAGTGCACGGCAAGGGATCGTTGATCGCCAAGATGTCCGGCGACGACTGGCAGAAATTTGCCAATCTCCGGTCCTATTACGGCTTCATGTGGGGTTATCCCGGCAAGAAGCTGCTGTTCATGGGGCAGGAGTTCGCCCAGTGGAGCGAATGGAGCGAAAAGGGATCGCTCGACTGGAACCTTCGCCAATATCCGATGCATGAGGGTATGCGCCGCCTCGTGCGCGATCTCAACCTCACCTACCGTTCGAAAGCCGCTCTGCACGCCCGTGACTGCGAACCCGAAGGTTTCCAGTGGCTGGTGGTCGATGATCACGAAAACTCGGTCTTCGCCTGGCTGCGCTCGGCGCCCGGCGAAAAACCGGTTGCGGTTATCTGCAATCTGACCCCGGTCTACCGGGAAAACTATTATGTGCCGCTTCCTGTTGCGGGGCGGTGGCGGGAGATTCTCAACACCGATGCCGAAATTTATGGCGGCAGCGGCAAGGGAAATGGCGGACGCGTTCAGGCGGTCAATGCCGGTGGGGAGATAGGGGCGATGCTCGTCCTGCCGCCCTTGGCAACGATCATGCTCGAACCGGAAAACTGACAGACAGAACGGGAGGACAACCATGTCGGAAAAAAGAGTTCAGCCCCTGGCGCGTGATGCAATGGCCTATGTTCTCGCGGGCGGTAGAGGAAGCCGTTTGAAGGAATTGACGGACCGCCGGGCAAAACCAGCGGTTTATTTTGGCGGTAAGGCCCGCATCATCGATTTTGCACTTTCGAACGCGCTGAATTCCGGCATTCGCCGCATCGGCGTCGCCACGCAATACAAGGCTCACTCCCTCATCCGCCACCTGCAACGCGGCTGGGACTTCTTCCGTCCAGAGCGTAACGAAAGCTTTGACATTCTGCCGGCCTCGCAGCGCGTGTCCGAAACGCAATGGTACGAAGGCACCGCCGACGCCGTTTACCAGAACATCGACATTATCGAGCCCTATGCGCCCGAATATATGGTCATTCTGGCCGGCGACCATATTTACAAGATGGACTACGAATACATGCTGCAACAGCATGTCGATTCCGGCGCGGATGTAACGATCGGTTGCCTTGAAGTGCCACGCAAGGAAGCGTCGGGCTTCGGCGTGATGCATGTGAACGAAAAAGACGAGATCATCGACTTCATCGAAAAGCCGGCCGATCCGCCCGGCATTCCCGGCAATGAGAATTTCGCGCTTGCCTCGATGGGGATCTACGTCTTCCATACGAAATTCCTGATGGAAGCGCTGCGTCGCGATGCCGCCGACCCAACCTCCAGCCGCGACTTCGGCAAGGACATCATTCCCTATATTGTCCAGCACGGCAAAGCCGTCGCCCACCGTTTCGCGGACTCCTGCGTGCGTTCGGATTTCGAGCACGGACCATACTGGCGCGATGTCGGAACCATCGATGCCTATTGGCAGGCCAATATCGACCTGACGGATGTGGTGCCTGACCTCGATATCTATGACAAGTCCTGGCCGATCTGGACCTATGCGGAAATCACTCCGCCGGCGAAATTCGTGCATGACGATGAGGACCGCCGCGGTTCTGCCGTGTCGTCGGTTGTGTCAGGCGATTGCATCATTTCCGGCGCCGCCCTCAACCGTAGCCTTCTGTTCACAGGCGTGCGCGCCAATTCATACTCCCGCCTTGAGAATGCCGTAGTACTGCCGAGTGTAAAGATCGGGCGCCACGCCCAGCTCAGCAACGTCGTCATCGACCATGGAGTGGTCATTCCGGAAGGACTGATTGTAGGAGAAGACCCCGAACTGGATGCCAAACGTTTCCGGCGCACGGAAAACGGCATTTGCCTTATCACCCAATCGATGATCGACAAGCTGGACCTGTAGAGCCCATGAATGTCCTTTCGGTTTCATCCGAAATTTATCCCCTGATCAAGACCGGAGGGCTCGCCGACGTTACCGGCGCCCTCCCCATCGCGCTCGAAGCCTATGGCGTGAGAACGCGCACATTGATACCCGGATATCCGGCGGTGAAAGCCGCCGTGACGGACCCCGTCAAATGTTTTGAGTTCACCGATCTGCTTGGCGAAAAGGCCGATCTGCTCGAAGTCCAACATGAGGGGCTAGACCTTCTGATCCTTGACGCGCCCGCCTATTACGAGCGTTCCGGCGGCCCCTATCTCGGCCAGACCGGCAAGGATTATCCTGATAACTGGAAGCGCTTTGCGGCGCTCTCGCTGGCAGCGGCACGAATCGGCGCCGGTGTGCTTCCCGGCTGGCGGCCGGATATGGTGCACGCCCATGACTGGCAGGCAGCGATGACCCCGGTCTATATGCGTTATGCCGAAACGCCGGAGATTCCGAGCCTTCTCACCATCCACAACATTGCTTTTCAGGGTCAGTTCGGGGCCAACATCTTCAGCAAGCTCGAATTGCCCGCCCACGCCTTCGGCATGGAAGGCATCGAATATTATAACGATGTCAGCTTCCTCAAGGGCGGCTTGCAGACGGCAACCGCGCTCAGCACGGTCAGCCCATCCTATGCGGAAGAAATCCTGACCGCGGAATTCGGCATGGGGCTGCAAGGGGTGATCGGCAGCCGCGCCCATGTGCTGCACGGTATCGTCAACGGCATTGACGCCGATGTCTGGAACCCGGCCACCGACCATCTGATCCACGACAACTATTCCGCCACCAATCTCAAGAACCGCGCGCTGAACAAGAAGGCCGTCGCAGAACATTTCCGCATCGACCAGGATGACAGCCCGCTTTTCTGCGTCATATCCCGCCTCACCTGGCAGAAGGGCATCGATCTGATGGCGGAAGCCGTGGACGAGATCGTTTCCCTCGGCGGCCGTCTGGTTGTGCTGGGCGCCGGCGATGTGGCATTGGAAGGCGCGCTACTGGCGGCGGCATCCCGCCACCATGGCCGCGTCGGTGTCGCCATCGGTTATAATGAGCCGCTATCGCATCTGATGCAGGCGGGTTGCGATGCGATCATCATCCCCTCACGCTTCGAGCCCTGCGGCCTCACCCAGCTTTACGCGCTGCGTTATGGCTGCGTTCCCGTGGTTGCCCGAACCGGCGGCCTTGCCGATACGGTGATCGACGCCAACCATGCCGCCATCGCCAATAAATCGGCGACCGGTGTACAATTCTCACCCGTCACGCTCGACGGTCTGAAACAGGCGATCCGCCGGACCGTGCGTTATTATCACGACCCGAAACTTTGGACACAAATGCAGAAACTCGGCATGAAATCCGATGTTTCCTGGGAAAAAAGCGCTGCGCTCTACGCCGCGCTTTACAGCCAGCTTATTTCGAGAGGCCATTGAAACAATGATCAAGACCGTTCAGACGACACCCTTTCAGGATCAGAAGCCGGGCACATCCGGCCTGCGCAAGAAGGTGCCCGTCTTCGCCCAGGAAAATTATGCCGAAAACTTCATCCAGTCGATCTTCGACTCGCTTGAGGGCTTTCAGGGCCAGACGCTGGTGATCGGCGGCGATGGCCGTTATTACAACCGCGAAGTCATCCAGAAGGCGATCAAGATGGCGGCCGCCGCCGGTTTCGGCAAGGTGCTGGTCGGTCAGGGCGGCATTCTCTCCACCCCCGCCGCCTCCAATATCATCCGCAAATACAAAGCCTTCGGCGGCATCGTGCTTTCCGCCAGCCATAATCCTGGTGGCCCGACCGAAGATTTCGGCATCAAATACAATATCGGCAATGGCGGCCCAGCGCCGGAGAAGATCACCGACGCGATCTATGCCCGCTCGAAGGTCATCGACAGCTACAAGATTTCCGACGCTGCCGACGTCGATCTCGACAAGGTGGGCAGCTTCAAGGTGGATGAACTGACGGTCGACGTCATCGATCCGGTCGCCGATTATGCCGCTTTGATGGAAGAACTGTTCGATTTTGCCGCCATTCGCGCCCTGATTGCCGGCGGCTTCAAGGTTGTCGTCGATTCCATGAGTGCCGTCACCGGCCCCTATGCCGTGGAAATCATCGAAAAGCGTCTCGGCGCGCCGAAGGGCTCCGTCCGCAACGCAACGCCTCTGCCCGATTTCGGCGGCCACCATCCCGACCCCAACCTGGTGCACGCCAAGGAGCTTTATGACGATGTCATGAGCCCGGAAGGTCCCGATTTCGGCGCGGCGTCGGATGGCGACGGCGACCGCAACATGGTGGTCGGCAAGGGCATGTTTGTCACCCCGTCCGACAGCCTGGCGATCATCGCCGCCAATGCGCGGCTCGCGCCCGGTTATGCCGCCGGCATTTCCGGCATCGCCCGTTCCATGCCGACAAGTGCCGCAGCCGACCGCGTCGCCGAAAAGCTTGGGCTTGGCATGTACGAGACGCCAACCGGCTGGAAATTTTTCGGCAACCTCATGGATGCCGGCAAGGTTACAATCTGCGGTGAGGAAAGCTTCGGCACCGGCTCCAACCACGTGCGCGAAAAGGATGGCCTGTGGGCCGTGCTCTACTGGCTGAACATTGTCGCCGCCCGCAAGGAAAGCGTGAAGGACATCGTTACCAAGCACTGGGCCGAATATGGGCGCAACTATTATTCCCGCCACGATTATGAGGAAGTGGATTCGGACGCAGCAAACACTCTGGTGGCCATCCTGCGCGAAAAACTCGCAACACTTCCCGGCACCAGCTACGGCAATCTTAAGGTCGCAGCTGCTGATGATTTCGCCTATCTCGACCCGGTCGACCAGTCCGTCAGCAAGAACCAGGGTATCCGCATCCTGTTCGAAGGTGGTTCGCGCATCGTGCTGCGCCTTTCCGGCACGGGCACTGCGGGCGCAACGCTCAGACTTTACGTCGAGCGCTATGAGCCGGATGCGGCCCGTCACGGCATCGAAACGCAGGCGGCGCTTGCCGACCTTATTTCCGTTGCCGATACGATCGCCGGCATCAAGGCCCATACCGGCCGCAACGAACCGACCGTCATCACGTAAGGTTTTGCATTGCACGCACCGTTTCCGGCAACGGGCATAGCGAAAAACTTGGCAGGCGGCCATGAGGCCGCCTGAGGTTACTGACTAACCTCCCCGCCAGACTCGATATCATCATCTTCCGGAGAGAGAGACCATGCAGAAACCAGCCGTTTTCCCCAAAGGCGTAACCCAGACGGAAAACGGAACGGAATTTGCGGTCTATTCCCGGCACGCCTCACAAATCGACCTTTGCCTTTTTGATGCGACGGGCGAAAAAGAGACGGCGCGTTTGCCAATGAGGCGCGATGAGAATGACATTCACCGGCTGACAGTTGCCGAGACCGGCCCCGGTGCGCGATATGGCTACCGCGCCGACGGCATTTATGCCCCCGAACATGGCTTGTGGTTCGACCCCGCAAAACTGCTGCTCGACCCCTATGCCACGGAGATAGACCGGCCATTCCGGCATGATGCCGCGCTTTTGGCCTATGGCGAAGACACGGGCGCGATCATGCCAAAGGCGATCCTGTCGCAATATGAGCAGGTCAGGCGCCAGCCGCCACGCTTTGCCGAAGGCGGACTGATTTACGAACTCGCGGTTAAATCCTTCACCAAATTGCATCCTGCCGTGCCGGAAGAGCTGAGAGGCACGGTGGCAGCGCTGGCTCATCCTGCCATTATCGCGCATTTGAAAAAAATCGGTGTCGATGCGGTGGAGCTGATGCCGATCACCGCCTGGATCGACGAGCGCCACCTGCCGCCGCTTGGCCTTTCGAATGCATGGGGATACAATCCCGTCGGCTTCATGGCGCTCGATCCGCGCCTCTGCCCCGGCGGAGTGCGGGAGCTGCGCGACACGGTTGCAGCCCTGCACGCGCAAGGCATTGGCGTCATTCTCGATCTGGTCTTCAACCATACGGGTGAAAGCGACAGCGAAGGCTCCATCCTGTCTTTGCGCGGACTGGACAATCTCACCGCTTTCCGTCACCCGGAAGGAAAGCCGGGCGTGCTGGTCAATGACACCGGCACCGGCAACACGGTGGCCTGCGATCATCCCTATGTGCGCCAGCTCATTATCGATTCCCTGAGGCATTTCGTTCTCAATGCCGGTATCGATGGCTTCCGTTTCGATCTCGCGCCCATATTGGGACGAACGGCTAGTGGCTTCGACATGGCCAGCGAAACGCTTGCCGCCATGCACTCTGACCCGGTACTATACGACCGCGTGCTGATCGCCGAACCATGGGATATCGGCCCCGGCGGCTATCAGCTCGGCAATTTTCCGGAGAGCTTTCTGGAATGGAACGACCGCGCCCGCGACGACATGCGCCGGTTCTGGCGCGGCGATGCGGGAACGACCGGGGCGCTGGCCAATGCGCTTTCCGGCTCTTCGCCGATCTTTTCCCGCCATGGACGTTCGAAAAGCCGCAGCGTCAATTTCCTTGCCGCCCATGACGGTTTCACCCTGTTCGATCTCGTCAGCCACGAACACAAGCACAATGAGAAAAACGGCGAGAACAATCGCGACGGGCATAATGAAAATCATTCCTGGAACAATGGTTTGGAGGGATTGACGGACGATCCTGCCGTCGTGGCCGCCCGCCACGCGGATGTGAAAGCGCTGCTTTCCACGCTCTTCGTCAGTCGCGGCACGTTGATGCTGACCGCCGGCGATGAGGGTGGCCGCAGCCAGTATGGCAATAACAATGCCTATTGCCAGGACAACGAGATAACGTGGGTCGACTGGTCGTCGCTCTCCCAGGAGCTGACTGACCACACGGCATTTCTTGCCGCACTTCGCAAACGCTTCGGCGTGTTTTCGCAAACCGAGTTTTTCTCCGGCAACGGCGATGTGGCATGGCTTGCCCCCGGCGGAGAACCGATGACGGTCGCGGAATGGGAAAGGCCGGACATGCCGGCTTTCGCCATGGTGCTTGCCACGCCGGACCACGAGACCGAAAACGACGCGGAGCTTGCCGTGCTCATCAACCGCAGCCATGAGATCGTGCCCTTCACCCTGCCGGGCGACGACTGGCAAGCGATGGGCACGGATTTCGGCAATCCGGCCTTCCTGCCTGCCCGCTCGGTGGTGTTTTATCTGCGCGGTTGATCGCTTGGCCCCGGCACCTTTATAAGTTCCGAAAGGCAATCGAGAAGAGGTAACATGGCAAAGGAAATAGCGCTGGCGGAAATGAAAAATTTCGTCGGCACGGAGCTGGGCGTTTCCGACTGGATCACCGTCGACCAGACAATGATCGACGCCTTCGCAAAAGCGACGCTGGACGAACAGTTCATCCACACCGACCCGGAACGCGCCAAGGCGGAAAGCCCCTTTGGCGGCACCATCGCGCATGGGTTCCTGACGCTCTCGCTGCTTTCGGCTCTGAATTACGATGCCCTGCCCCGCATTCGCGAAACGACCATGGGCATCAACTACGGCTTTGACGCCGTCCGCTTCGTCACGCCGGTCAAAAGCGGAGCACGGGTGCGTGGCCGTTTCACTTTGGCCGAGGCGCGGTTTCGCGGCGCCGCCATGCTGGTGACGACCTATGATGTTACGGTGGAGATAGAAAACGAGAAAAAACCGGCGCTCACTGCCCGCTGGACAACCATCACCCAGTTCAACCCCGAGGACAGGCCGCAAGACGCCTGATGGCGAAGTAAATCCCAATTTGAGATCGGAGTGTCTGTGAGATTCGCATATTTGATAGAACCTCCGTTCAACTACAGGAACGAATGCGGCGATGTGACCGGGTGCGATGTGGAGTTGGCGCGAGTCATTCTAGCCATGATCGGTATTCATGACATTGAATTCATCGAAGCCGAATTCTCGCAATTGTTGCCTGGGCTGAACGAAAACCTTTGGGATATGACTACTGGCCTCTTCGATACCGCTGAACGCAGAAAGATCGTGACGTTCAGCCATCCCATCTGGGCGTTGCCTGATGGACTGTTGGTGAGGAAGGGCAACCTCAGAGATCTGGACGGATACGCATCGGCAGCAAAAAATCCGGAATGTACGCTGGTCGCGATCCGTGATCAGATCCAACATCGCGCAATTATGGAAGCGGGCGTGCCCGATGACCGCATTCTCATTTGCGAGACCTACGACGAGGCCGCTCAGGCCGTATTGGATGGGCGTGCCGACGCCTATGCCAGCGTGGCCATGGCCCATCTCGGTTTTATGCAGCAAAATCCAGAGCTCGATTTGGAAGTTGTCTCCGTTTTACCGAAAGAGAGACCAGCAGCCTCAGGCGCATTTGCTTTCCGCCAATCCGACCGGGAACTCCAGAGCGCGGTCGATGCGGCGCTCCTTTGTTATATCGGATCAGACGAGCACCGTGTGCTGATGCGCAATTTTGGTTTTGATGATCAAGCCCTCGTCAACCGCGAGGCCAGTCTGGCAAAGTAACGCCAGACTGCGCAAAGGAGACGGCCCAATGCATGATGAAGCCGTAAGAGACGCGTTTCTCGCACAGGCAAGAGCCTGCGACAGCCTCGGTTCGCCCTTTACCGCACGGCTTTGCCGCGCGGTGGCGGCGCGGCTGGATCGCCAGACGGACGTTGGCGAGATGATTTTGTCCTGGCCTGGCGATGTCGGCCCGTCCGGCGATTCCGTCCCACTGCGGCTTGCCGGTGCCCTGCATGCGCTTGTCATCGAGGACAAGATCACTCCTCTTGTCGATATAGCACCCGAAGACGAGAATGCGCTCTGGCAGGCTTGCGCAAGTGCCTTGCGCTTCCATTCGGGCTTCATCCTCGAAAGACTGAAATCGCCGCCGCAGACCAACGAAGTCCGCCGTTCCGCTGTGCTGCTGCCGGGTTTTCTTTCCATTGCGGAGCTTTTTGGCAAGCCGATGGTCCTTTCAGAGGTCGGCGCCAGCGCCGGTCTGAACCTGCAATTTGACCGCTACCAGTATCGTCTTGGCGATCTTGCCTGGGGCAGGCAATCCGAAGTGTCCATGTCGCCGGAATGGCGCGGAGACACCCCGCCCGACAAGCGGATAGAGGTCATCGAGCGCGCCGGCTGCGATCTTAACCCACTCGATCCGTCGTCTGCCGAGGACCGGTTGCGGCTGATGTCATATGTCTGGGCCGATCAGACCGACAGGCTGGAGCGCACGGCGGCCGCCCTGCGTATTGCGGTGGAGAACGGCTTGCACGTTGAAAAGGCTGACGCAATTGACTGGCTGCAACGCCGCCTTGCCGCGCAACATTCGGGCGCTGCCCATGTGGTCTACCATTCTGTCGCCTGGCAATATCTTCCCGATGCGCTGAAAGAGGCCGGCGAAACGCTGATCGCCGAGGCTGGAAGCCGTGCCACCCCTGAGGCTCCGCTTGCCCGCCTGCAGATGGAGGCAGATACGACGCCGGGAAGCGCCGCAATCACCCTGCAAATCTGGCCGACCGGTAAGAAACAGGAAATCGGCCGCGCCGATTTCCATGGGCGATGGGTGGAATGGCAGGGGTGGAAAAGCTAGACCGCCACATCCTGCGCCGCTTCCTGCAACAGGCCGCCGACATATTCGGCGAAGGAGCGCCAGCACTCTACCCGGAACGTATCGTCAGCCACGCGCAGCAGCACCACTTCCGCCTTGCCGAAAACCGTTCGCGAGCAGGCGCCGATCGGGAACTGTGCGATAGACAGATCCTGCGGGCAACCGGCGTTCAGGGCTACCTCCGCGCCGGGGCCGGAAACGATGACAGCCGTGTTGCGGTGGGAAACGTCGGTCGCCGAAAACAGGCCGGGAACGGTGGCGAGCGCCGCCATCAGGTCGCTTTCGCCCTGATCGATCACCAGCCATTCGTCCGGACCAAGCCAGAGAGCGGAGCGCAAACCCGATGTGACAGAGCTTTTCGGGCTGTTGGGCAATAACAGGCCGAGTGCATCCGAGAGGGCCGGCAGTGCGCTTTCCCTTGCGCGCAGCGACAGCCGCGACGCCGAGGCGGCGGGCTTCAGCGAGACGAAGGGCGAACCACCGTGGAAATCCTCGAGTACGGATTTGCGTTTTGCGTGAAGTGTGTCAGCCATTGAGACGGGCTCCTTCCTTGTCGAGGAAGACCATGTCGGTCACTTCGACGGCAATTGTTTTATCGGCAAGCGGGATGTAGAGCGTTTCGCCCATGCGCGCCCTGCCATCCGCCACCAGCGCAAAGGCGATGGAGTGGCCGAGATTTTCCGACCAGTAGGCGGAAGTGACATGGCCGAGCATGGTCATGGGTTTCGGCTGGTTTGGATCAGCAACGATCTGGCCACCCTCTTCGGGAACAGTCAGCCGGTCCTTCGTCTTGAGGCCCACAAGCTGCTTTCGACCGGAGCGCATGAGATCCGGGCGTTTCAGACCGCGAATACCGACGAAATCCGTCTTCTTCTTGGAAACGGCCCAGGCAAGCCCGGCATCGTCAGGCGTCACGGTGCCGTCGGTATCCTGTCCGACGATGATGTAACCCTTTTCGGCACGCAGGATGTGCATGGTCTCGGTGCCATAAAGGCATCCGCCCACCGCTTCGGCCCGTTCACGGATCGCGGTCCAGACGGCAGCGCCGTAATCGGCCGGAACGTTGATTTCGAAACCAAGCTCACCCGTGAATGATACACGGAAGAGACGCGTGGGCACACCGCAGAAGGTGCCTTCCGCGACCGCCATATGCGGGAAGGCTTCGGGCGAAATATCGATACCCTCGACGAAAGGCGCGATCACCTCGCGCGCTTTCGGTCCCTGCACCGCAATCACCGCCCATTGTTCGGTCGCCGATGTCAGCCAGACATTCAGCTCGGGGAATTCGGTCTGGAGATAATCCTCCATGTGCTGGAGAACGCGCGGTGCGCCGCCCGTCGTCGTCGTCACATGGAAACGGTCCTCGGAAAGACGACCGACAACACCGTCATCGTAAACGAAACCGTCCTCGCGCGTCATGATGCCATAGCGGCAACGGCCGGGTTTCAGTGTGTCCCAGGCATTTGTGTAGATGAGGTTCAGGAACTTAGCCGCATCGGGGCCGACCACCTCGATCTTGCCGAGCGTGGAGGCATCGAACACGCCGACGCTTGTCCGCACCGTCTTGCATTCGCGGTTGAGCGCCTCGTGCATATCCTCACCGCCGCGCGGGAAGAACCATGCGCGCTTCCAGTTGCCGACATCCTCGAAAAGGGCGCCTGCCGCAGCCTCTTCGTCATGCATCGGCGTCTTTCGGGTCGGGTCGAACAGCGCACCGCGCGAATGGTTGATGAGCGTGCCGAAGGTGACCGGCGTATAGGGTTGGCGGAAAGTGGTGAGACCGACCTTCGGCAGATCCCGCCCAAGCGCTTCCGAGGCAATGGCAAGGCCATGCATGTTGGACATCTTGCCCTGATCGGACGCCATGCCATTGGTGGTGAAGCGCTTGATATGCTCGACCGAATGCATGCCTTCACGCACGGCCAGGCGAATATCCTTGGCGCAGACATCGTGCTGGAAATCGATGAAGGCCTTGACGCCGGTGCCTTCGCCTGCCCCTTCCGCAGCGCCGATCATGCCGCCGGTCCAGGCGCGCGCATTCTCACCGGAGAATTCCGCTGCACCGCCACCTGCGGCAGCAGCCTCGGCGATCAATGCGGCGAGATCGTCCGTGCCGTTGCAGGCGCCGACTGACACACAATTCTGCACATGGATGTCAGGCAGGAACCGCTGGTTTGCCGCGTCAAACTTCAGCTTGCCGCGCGATTGCGAGAAGAGATGCACCGAAGGCGTCCAGCCCGCCGAAACGACGAGCGCGTCGATGGCGATCTTGCGCTTGTTAGAGCCGCCATTGCGGCCAACGCTCATGGAAGAAACGCGCAGCCGCCCTGACGTATCGTAAACACTGTGACCCGCCAGTACCTCGATGCCCAGCGCCCGCGCCTCGTCCAGCAGCCGCCGATCGGGGTTCTCGCGGCAATCCACGATAGCGGCGATCTTCACACCCGCTTTCTTGAGATCGAATGCCGTCTCATAGGCAGAATCATGGGCTGTGTAGACACCGACATTATTGCCGACGGTCACGCCGTAATGGTTCAGATAGATGCGCGCAGCAGAAGCCAGCATGATGCCGGGACGATCATTATTGGCAAAGACCATGTGCCGCTCGATCGCGCCTGCCGCCAGAACGACCTTCTTGGAGCGGACCTGCCACAGTCTTTCACGTGGCTGGTGTTTGGCCGGCGTGGCGAGGTGATCGGTCACACGCTCGGCCAGCGCCACGAAATTGTGGTTGTAATAACCGAACGCTGTCGTGCGGGTCAGAACACGCACATTGGGCAGCGATTTCAGTTCAGTGAAAACTTTTTGCGCCCAGTCATATCCGGACAGGCCGTCGATGACCGCACCGGTATCAAAACGCAGCGCGCCGCCAACTTCGGCATTCTCATCAACCAGAATGACGCTGGCGCCAGTTTTTGCAGCGGCGAGCGCCGCTGTCAGCCCGGCCACACCGCCACCGGCCACCAGCACGTCGCAATGGGCATAACGGCCGGAATAATGATCCGCATCCGGCTCGGTCGGCGCCTTGCCGAGACCGGCTGCGCGACGGATGATCGGTTCATAAATCTTGTGCCACGCGGCCTTCGGCCACATGAAGGTCTTATAGTAGAAACCAGCCGCAAACATCGGCGACAGGAAATCGTTGATCGCACTGATATCGAAGGACAGCGACGGAAAGCGGTTCTGCGAGGCGATGATAGCGCCATCGAACACATCCTGCACCGTGGCGCGCACATTCGGCTGCTTGCGCAGGCTGTCACGCGATACGTCGATCAGCGCATTCGGCTCCTCCGGGCCGGCGGAAAGGAAACCACGCGGGCGGTGATATTTGAACGAACGGCCAATCAGATGCACGCCATTCGCTAGAAGTGCGGATGCAACCGTGTCGCCTTCCAGCGCCTGATAGATCTTGCCGTCGAAGGTGAAGCGTGCCGCTCTGGCAGGTGTCAGGCGACCGGCGCCCTTGATACGATAATCGCCGCTCATTGCGCAGCTCCCTTTTGGGCGGAAAGAACCGCGTCGGCATCCGGTTTCGGCTCGCCTGCCTTGTAGGTCATCAGGAATTTATCGCTGACGGAATCGCGGGCGGCGTTGAAAAAGCGGCCGCAACCGTGAATGTGGCGCCAGCGCTCGAAAACGAGGCCTTTGTCATTGTCGCGAATGAAGAAATATTCGGCAAAGGCCTCGTCCGAAATATCGGCAATGTTTTCCGGCCGGGCGATATGGGCTTCGCCCGCCCAGCGAAATTCGAGTTCGGAACGGTCTTCCCGGCAATAAGGGCAATGGATCAGAAGCATCGTGGCTCCACCTTCAAAGAGAACTTTCCGGAAGCATGCTTCCGGCGGGTTGGTCACACAGCCGCTTTCCCATCGCAACGAAGGGGGAAAGCCGCTTCAAGAGCTGCTCGAAATTATCGAATGGTTTCAGCGCCGAGGCCCGACCCATATTGATGATGGCAACCGCCATCATGTCGGTGTCGATCGCGAAGGGCTCGTCCTGCGCACCATTTTCCTTCTCGCCGACGAAATAGACCAGCTTGTCCGCCAGACTCGGCGCGCAGAGCAAAAGGCCTTTTTCCGCCACGAAAGGCCAGTCGCGTTCACCCTGCATTCTCTGGATTTTCTGGCTACGAAAATCCCCCATCTCGGGGATGAGATTGCCCGCCGGCACGACCGCCGCCGCAACACCCATGTTTGCCGAAAGCATAACCGCCGCCAGCATCAGTGCGCCACGGCGGCGGCAGCGGCCTCGTCGATGAGGCGTCCGGTGCGGAAACGATCGAGCGTCAGCCCCGCCGCCAGACGGTGCGGTTCGCCGCGCGCGATGAGATGCGCAAACAGATTGGCCGAGCCCGGCGTCGCCTTGAAACCGCCCGTGCCCCAGCCGCAATTGACAAAGAGATTTGGCACCGGCGTCACACTCTGAATGGCGGAGCGATCGGGTGTGTTGTCGGTAATGCCGCCCCATTGGCGCATCATCTTGACGCGGCGGAAAATCGGGAACAGCTCGCAGATGGCGTCAAGCGTATGCGTGATGATCTGCAGGCCGCCAGTCTGGGAGTAGGAATTATACTGGTCGGTGCCAGCACCGATGACCAGCTCGCCCTTGTCCGACTGGGAGATATAGGCATGCACCGTATTGGACATGACGACACAGGGGAAGATCGGCTTCAGCGGCTCTGATACCAGCGCCTGCAACGGGTTGGAATGCAGAGGCACACGCACATCCGCCATTTTCATCAGAACGGAGGAGTGGCCGGCGGCGGAAACGCCGATTTTCTTTGCGCCAATGAAACCGCGATTGGTCTCGACGCCCGTGACCGCGCCATCAGGTCCGCGCCTGATGGCCGTGACTTCGCAATTTTGGATGATGTGCACGCCGCGATCGGAAGCCGCACGCGCATATCCCCAGGCCACCGCATCGTGACGCGCCGTGCCGCCGCGCCGCTGGAGAGCAGCACCGTTGATCGGATAACGCGCATTGCCGGAAATCTCGAGCGGCGGGCAATAGGCCTTGGCCTGTTCCGGCGTCAGCCATTCATTGTCTATTCCATAGAGACGGTTGGCATTGATATGGCGCTTGAAGGACTGCTGGTCGTGAATGTTGTGCGACAGCATCATAACGCCGCGCGCCGAATACATTACGTTATAATTGAGATCCTGGCTCAGGCCTTCCCATAATTTCAGGGAATGCTCGTAAATATCCATGCTCTCTTCATAGAGATAATTGGAGCGGATGATGGTGGTGTTGCGGCCGGTATTGCCGCCGCCTAGCCAGCCCTTTTCCAGCACCGCTATATTGGTAATGCCGTGTTCCTTGGCAAGATAATAGGCGGCCCCAAGACCGTGGCCGCCGCCACCGATGATGATGACGTCATATTCCTTGCGCGGCTCGGGTGACGCCCATTGCGCATCCCACCCCTTATGACCCCGCAACGCCTCGCGCGCCACGGCAAAAACGGAATATTTGCGCATTCGCAGTCTGCTCCTCAAGAACCGGCCAGAAGCCGAAAGCATAGCTCCGGCACATATTATACACATGGCAAATCGGCATCGGAGGCAATATCCATTTTGCGACGCCGCAATGCTTTTGTTTCGACATTGCAGGCAGAATGCCGGGATAGCTGGATTTTGGCTGTTGAATATGCGGTACCGTATGGACTTGCTGCAAATGTTCTGATATTGCACGTCACCAATCGCTAGGCTCGACGGCCGAACGAACGATTTTATTTGCGTGCGAATGCCTTTATTCTCACAGCAAGACAACCAAACAAAAGGAACGGGTTTCACGTGCAGGTACTAGTCCGCGACAATAACGTTGATCAGGCGCTTCGCGCTCTCAAGAAAAAGATGCAGCGCGAAGGCATTTTCCGTGAAATGAAAATGCGTGATTATTACGAAAAGCCTTCCCAGAAGCGCGCCCGCGAAAAGGCTGAAGCTGTTCGTCGCGTTCGCAAGCTGGCACGCAAGCGCGCACAGCGCGAAGGTCTGGTTGCAGCTCCGCGCGCAGGCCGTTAATAGGCCGTCTTTTGGACGTTTTTGAATGCTTGTTGGGCGGGGGCGATCAATTCGCCGCCGCTCTTTGTGTTTGTGGCCGGAGAATGATCTTGAGACCGGCCTGCGAGGGAACCCCCACCGAATGACCGCTGTTGATGCCTGTGTTGTGAAAAACTCCGATGCCTCCACGCGCCGGGTGCTCCTGAAAAACAACAAGAGATTCCGTGTTTCCCTTGTCGTCTGTACCGTCCTTGCCGGTCTTTCCGGCTGCGCTACGTCCAACCAGACTGACGATGTCTTCAGGATCGACCGTGCCCAGGGCTCGCAGGAAAACATTGCCTCGCTCACCTCGGTCATCAACGCCAATCCGCAGGATCCGGAAGGCTATAACGTCCGTGGCTCCGCTTACGGCCGCGCCGGCGATTCGCGCCGCGCTATCGAGGATTTCAACAAGGCGCTGCAACTGAACCCGCGCTTTTATCAGGCCTACGCCAACCGCGCCCTCGTCTACCGCAATTCCGGCCAGCAGCAGCAGGCCTTGCAGGATTACAACGCCGCTTTGCAGATCAATGCGAGCTATGACGTAGCCCTGATCGGCCGTGGCAATCTTTACCGCCAGTCCGGCCGCGTCAACGAAGCTTTCAACGACTTCTCCCGCGCCATCGAACTCGAAACCACCGATGGCCGCGCGTGGCACAATCGTGGCCTGATCTACCAGCTGCGTAACCAGCATGCCCAGGCCATCGAGGACTTCTCCAAGGCCATCTCGCTGTCTTCAACCTCGCCGGAACCCTATAACGGCCGTGGCCTTTCCTATGTAGCGCTGAACGACGACGAAAACGCTTTCGCCGATTTCAACCACGCCATTTCGCTTGATGGCAACGTCGCAGAATCATGGGCCAACCAGGCACTGGTCTATGAACGCCGCGGCGAGATGGCGAAAGCCGCAAAGTCCTATTCACATGCGGCACGGCTTGATCCGAAATATAAGCCGGCGCTCGACGGCATTGCCCGCACGCGCGGTGCCGGCGCATCCTGATCAAAAACAGATACGAACAGAAAAGCCGGCGGTGCGACACCTGCCGGCTTTTTTATGGGAAACTTTTAAGGCCTCAATGGCTGTCGCGGCGCGCCTCGGGCGTGGCATCCCCCGCCCACAACTCCGCCTGCACCGCATTTTGAAACTCCATGACCTCGCGCCGCATGGCGGCGTCCTCATAGCCGAGGCCCGTCAGATAGGCGGCCAGTTCACGGCACTCCCTGCGCCAGAAATCATTCGCCTCCACACCATGCAGCCGGTCGAGCATGGTTGCGCACCGTTTTACGTTGGCAATACGGTTCTTTGCCGGAAAGGCGATTACTTCCGAATTCGTCGTCACGCGGGCACCTTGCTCTTCGAGGAATCAATACCGACTTTTTAAAGGCTGGATGGTTAACGAAGTCTGCTACGCAGGAGAGAAGGCCGCTAACGCCTTGCAGGGACGGGTTCTGCAGCCTGTCAGACGCAAGAATCTGCGCTGCCGGAGGACACCGATTCGCGCAAATCGCCGATTACCAAGGAATTTACCAATCAAGATTACCGAAATTTCATGCCGTGGGAGATAGAAGAAGTATATGTGTGTTGAAACAACACCGGTCTCATCGTATATTCTTGCAAAGAAAAAAAATGCCGCAGCGCAGCCAAAAACGGAGAAATCGTTCTCGGGAGGAGAGCACCATGTATGCACCTCGTGTATTTTTCAGCATGATTGGTGCATTGCTTGCCTTTGCGGTCGCTACATATTTCATCCACGGGTCGTTCTATACGGCGTTCATCCAGACCCTCATCTGCGCCGTCATTCTGCAAACCGGTTATTTTATTGCACTTCTGGTTCTGGTCGCCCGGGAGAAACGCCGGATGCGCGAAACCTTCGCGCTTGATCGCAGCGCCGAGATCATGACGCCGGACACGGTAAGCAGCGCCCCGCCACATGGCGCGAAGCTGACCGATATGTGACCTCTCACGCACATTCTTTTATTGCGCCGCAAAAAAAATCACTTGCATCCACACCCCTGACACTTTCTGCTGACCAAATCCTGACGGTTCGTCACAGCAGAAGGACAACACATGGTGAGCGGTTCACAGCCCATTTGCGTCATCATCGCTGCGAAAAATGCATCTGATACGATAGATATCGCCATCCGCTCCGCCCTTGTGGAGCCGGAGGTCGCCGAAGTCATGGTGATCGACGATGGCTCCACCGATACGACCAGCGATGTCGCACATGCGGCGGATGACGGTACCGGCCGTTTGCGGGTCGTGCGATTCGACGTCAATCGTGGCCCTTCGGCCGCCCGCAATCATGCGATCTCGATTTCATCCGCACCGCTCATCAGCATTCTCGATGCGGACGACTTTTTTTTCAGAGGCCGTTTTGCCGCCATGCTGGAAAATGACGACTGGGATCTGGTGGCCGACAATATCGCCTTCATCCAGCAATCGGTTCCGGGTGCGTCGTCCATGCAGCCGGCCCGCTTCGAACCACAGGCCCGGTTTCTGTCGCTGACGGAGTTCGTGGAAGGCAATATTTCCAGACCCGGCGTGGAACGCGGGGAAACCGGCTTTCTGAAACCGGTGATCCGCCGCGCCTTTCTGGACAAACATGCGTTGCGTTACGACGAGCGCCTGCGTCTCGGCGAAGACTACGAACTTTATACCCGCGCGCTTGCCGCCGGTGCCCGTTACAAGGTCATCCGTCATTGCGGTTACGGGGCGATTGTCCGCGGCAATTCGTTGAGCGGCCGTCACAGCACGGAAGATCTTCGCCGTTTATACGAAGCGGACCGGGACATTCTCACCAGCTGCAAGCTGTCGGCCAGCGAGACGGCGATCCTGCTCGAGCACGAAAAGCACATCCGCGCGAAATTCGAGCTTCGCCATTTTCTCGATGCGAAAAAGCAGAAAGGGATGGGCGGCGCGTTGAGCCACGCTCTTGCGCGCCTGCCTGCCCTGCCGGCCATCACGCGCGGCATCTGGACCGACAAGACCGCCCGTTTTCGCAAACCGGCGCCGGTTCGGGATATTCGTTATCTGCTGGACGGTACGCCGGTTTCCTGAGGCAAAACCTCCAGCGGCGAGGATGATGGCAAGTTCGATATTCTCTCATTCGTCATGCCGCACTAGATCCGGCATCCAGTCATGGCGCGTCTGCGCCATGAAGAGAGTCTTTTGCGATCAAGGACTTGAGCGCGCTGGACCCCGGACCCAGGCCGGGGTGACTGTGTCCGGAATTGCTGAGGCAACCCGCCTTCAGAGATAATCGCGTTTGACCGTTTCCAGAACAGCGGAAAAACGCTCCTTGCGTTCCTCCAGCCTGCCATCCGGGCTGAGACGCGGTTCGGCACGGCTTGCCTGCCAGAGCGCCAGCGTGGAAGGTGCTGCCAGCACTTGCTTGGCCAGTTTGCGCAGCGACAGGGATTGGCTTGCCTGCGGCCGCACCAGCACATCGCCCTCATGCGCCGGACCGGATCCAGCCTCGGCAATGACGGGGGCTGGCGGCGGCGGGAAGCTCATACCCCAGAAACGCGATCCCTTTTTCGCCGCCTCGGCGCGGGTGGAGACTGGCACGTAACGCGGCTGATACTCCACACCGACCGTGCCTGCCCAATCGCTCCACTTGAAACTGTTGATCGAGGGAGATGTGCTCACCGCCACCCATGGCACGCGGAACGCATCGGCAAGAATGGCGCCATGCATGGATTCGGCCACGATAAATTCAGATTGGGCGATGGCGCGGATGACCGACATCGCCTCGCCGCGCGGGTCGAGATAGGTCAGTCCCGCCGGTTCGCAAACCGTTTCCCACATGCCGAATTCCGCCGATTCCCAATGGGGAACAAAGGTTTTCTTGTAGAGTTTCTGCAGGCCTTTGAACTCCGGCATCTCGGTCACCATCACGGCGGGATCGACAATGCCCTTTTCGGGAGAAAGTCCCAATTTGGCTGCGGTTTTTTCGCCGCGCACGCAGCGAATGTCCCAAAATCCGGTGCTTGTATCCGGCACCGCGCCGTAGCCATAACCGCTGCCGATCACAAGCTTGCGCTGCTTTGCGGGCAACAATGTATCATTGAGAACCGTGCCGACACCGACGAGCATCACATCGTCATGCACGTCCCGCAGCCCGGGCAGCAGAAAGTCCCACAGCCACAGATTGAGATCGTCGCCAAAATTTCCGTGATGCGATTCCCAGTGGTAAGGTTTCATGAAGTCACTCCTGGGTGAAAAACATATAAATTCTTGCAGGCAAGAATTCGATCATCTTGTCCGCACTATTTTGCCTGCGCCGAGCTCAAAAGCCGCTCGCAGGAGTGCCGGATCGCGCATCGCCCACTTCAGCAGCAGTCCGAATTCGGGCACCTTGCGCCGTTTCAGATTGCCCGCCTGGCTCCAGAGCGCCTGTTTGCGCGCCGTATTTTTATAGGAAGCGATCGAGGCCACATCGTCCGGCCGCCGCGAAAATCGCCCCTCCAGCGTATCGAGCGCAACCCAGGTATTGAACTGCTGGCGCAGGAATTCCGGCGAGGTATTGTCGATGCTGTGGAAGATATTGACGCCCATTCCGCGCATGGCACCGGCATCGTCACACAGAAGCGTGCGCTTGGATGCGAGGATGGAATCGCAGAAAAACAGCACATCTTCCGCCGCAAGCCGGAGCGCCGGATCGAAGCGTATCTTTTCAAAAAGCGGGCGGCCGATCACCATGCAGGAGAGATGCAAGAAGCTCCAGTTGCGCAGCATCACGCTCGCCAGATCCGGCAGCTCGATCACCAGAGGCCGCTCGGAAAGCCTTGCGGCGCCCTCGTTCTTCTCCAGCTCGGAAATGGCGAAATGATAATAAAATTCGTCACTTGCCTGCATGGATGCCCAATAGCACTCACCGCCAAATGTCTTCAGCGCGAAGGCCGCATTCTGGAGATGATCGGGCGTCCAGATGTCGTCCGAGTCAAGAAATGCGACGTAATCGCTGCCAGCAGGAACGTGGTCGAGACCGGTATTGCGCGCACCACCCGGCCCGCCATTGGCCTGCTTAATGACGAGAATCCGCTCTTTCTGCGCTTGCGAAAGTTCTGCAAGCTCATTGTCTATCGGATATGGCGATTCGTCATCGACGATGACAAGATCGAAATCCTGGTAAGTCTGCGCAAAAACCGATGCGAGCGCACGTCCAAGAATTCCGTGCTGCTTTTGGTAATAGGGAATGACGACAGTAAATCTTGCCATTGTTTCGCCCCTTGCGTTGATCAAGAAGTGTCGGGCCCGATCCTAAAAGCGGCCCCGATGGTATCGGCAACTCCCCACCGGCGTTCCTCCCCGCCGGCCTCCAGAAACAGGATGCTTGTATGCCCCCAGCTCCAAATGTAAAGACCATCACCACGAATGTCGGCTGGAGCGTCTTGTCTAAGACAGGGACATTCGGGCTTAAATTTGTCACCGTTCCCATTCTTGCACGACTGCTGACACCGGAAGAATTTGGTGTGGTTGCAGTCGGCTTAACGGTTGTACAATTCCTGACCATGATAGCCGGAGCGGGGCTGACCTCGGCGCTGATCGTCGAGAAAGAAGAGGATATGGATACAATCCATACCGTTTTCTGGGCAAATCTGGCGATTTCCTGCACCATGGCCGCTGCGCTCTACATTTTCGCGGAGTTCTTCGGTGGGCTTCTGGGTGCGGTGGAAAGTGCCTATCTGCTGCGTATCATGGCCTTTCTCATTCCGTTGCAACTTGCGGGTGATGTCGCCTATTCACTGCTTGCCCGGCGCATGAACTTCAGCCAGGATGCGCTGTGGAGCATGGCGTCTGAAAGCATCGCGGCGGTTGTCGCCGTGGCTATGGCGCTTCTCGGCTTCGGCGTCTGGGCGCTCATCATCCAGCTTTTCGCCGCCGCACTCATCAGGCTTGTCGGGCTATATGCCGTTTCCCGCTATTGCCCGCGTTTCGTCATGAAACCGCGCCGTCTGGTGCCGCTTCTCGGTTTCAGCTCCGGCCTGATGGGATCGGAAATCGCCAATTTCGTCACCTTCCAGTCGCCGATGGTGGTGATCGCCCGGCATCTCGGCCTTGCCGATGCGGGCGCCTATTCCGCCTCCAACCGTTTTGCCAGCATTCCCAATCAGGTCGTGCTGTCGGCCGTCATGGGCGTGCTGTTTCCCGCCTTCAGCCGTATGATGGACGATCCGCAGCGCCGGCGTGATGCCCTGATGTTCAGCACGCAGGTTCTGACCGTCCTGCTTGCGCCGATGATGTTCGGCCTCTGGGCGGTGGCCGAACCGGCCATGCTGGTGATTTTCGGGCAGAACTGGGCTTATGCCTGGCCGGTTCTCGGTCTCCTTGCCCTCTCGAAAGCCATTCTGACCCCATGCAGCACCTTTATCCCCTATCTCAAGGGTGCCGGCTATGGGCGTGTTCTGTTCTGGTCGGCCACGATCCGCGCCATCGTCACCACAGTTGCCGTCTGGGCTGCAGCCGTCTACGGCAGCCTGATCGACGCGATGATTTGGCTCTGCATCGTCAATGCGGTGACGCTGGTTGCCTACTCATGGGCGGTGTTCAAGGCAAGCGATACACCCTTTCTCAGCGGCCTCTATGTCAGCAGCAGACCGATGATTGCAGCGCTGGTCATGGCCGTTTCGGTGCGTTACCTGCTTCACATCATTGCCGAACGCATCCCCAGCGCAACGCTTCAGGTGCTCGTTGGCGCCGCAGTCGGCGGCGTCATCTATGCGGCGCTGATTTTGCTGACCGAACGCGCCCTGCTTGGAAAAATCCTCGGGATGGTCAAATCGCGGCGAATGCGTGAAAACGCAACCCAAGGTTAGTGTCTCGTAACCGAAAGCGCCTCATTTCGGCCGTTAACAGGTCTCACCCGTCACGGATATGTGTTTCGTGACGGCATGGCAAAGCCATTTTTTTGCGGTGCAATATCGCGTACAATGATAATATCGCTTCCTTTGGCGATTTTTAGTGACGACTTAAATCTAGAAAAAATTAAATATTTTCAGTTGCTTAATTTTTTAAAGTCGCACGGAATGCCGGAACGCCAGACAATCACCCGCAATATCTAAGCTTGTGTTTTTCCCGCGTCGCCACATTTTACCCTAAAGTCGAAACCAGACTTACGAGTGCGGGCTTAAGTTCGCTCTGGTTGCAACGCGGCGTGGGTGGACGCCGCCCAATAGGGGTGACTGATGTGACTGTCGATCAGAACCTATCCTCCCGTATCAATTTGATGCGTATATTGCTGATCTCTGGAATCGTGTTCGTCCATGTGCCGCACGATGCCGAAACCAGCCCTTTTCTTGGCCTTTACGGCTTCTTCGACTGGCTGCGTGTTTTTCTGGGCGACGCCCTGTTTCGCATCGGTGTGCCCTGTCTCAGCGCGATATCCGGCTATCTGCTGTT
The DNA here is from genome assembly GCF_009649785.1 of Agrobacterium tumefaciens. Classification (GTDB taxonomy): domain Bacteria; phylum Pseudomonadota; class Alphaproteobacteria; order Rhizobiales; family Rhizobiaceae; genus Agrobacterium; species Agrobacterium tumefaciens. Next base: position 91,375 of record NZ_WJOK01000009.1, read on the forward strand.
TCGTCGCGGCATGAGCGGGTTCGATTATCCGGCGACGATCCGTTCGAAGTCGAAAACGGTGCTGCTGCCCTTCCTGCTGTGGAATGGCGCGTTGTTTGCCGCAATTTTGCTTATCCAGCTGTTTGACGTTGGTGTGGGTTATTTCCCGGACCTCTGGAACGCCAGCCCGCGTGAAATCATCAGCCATGGCACGGCGCTCGAAGAACTGCCGGTAAACGTGCCGCTTTATTTCCTGCGCGACCTGTTCGTCTGCATCCTGCTGTCGCCGGTGCTCGCATTTCTCATGCGCCGCTTTGCGCTGCCAACGCTCGCTATCCTGCTCTTCATAACCGCCATGCCTGATCTGACGATCTTCATAGTCCAGAAGAAATCGATCCTGTTCAGCTTCTCACTGGGCATCGCACTTGCGCTGCACCGCGTCGATGTCAAGGCACTCGATCCCTACGCCTTCCCGATCATGGCGCTGACCTTTGTCGCTGCGGCCATGCTGGCAACAGGCCTCTATTTCACCGGCCCGGAGTTTACCTTCTGGCTGAACATGTCTCGCAATTTGCTCGCTGTTTTCGGCGCGCTCGGTTTCTGGGCGTCGTCGGCGCTTTTGATCCGCAGCAGGCTCGGCAAGCGGCTTTCCGAAACCGGAAGCCTCAGCTTCTGGATATTCTGCGCTCACTATCCGTTGCTCGTCATCATGTGGATGGTCTGGAACAAGGGCGGACCCGATTTCTACCCCGCCTTCTATGTCATCGCCACGCTGTCCGCCTTTGTCATTCTGGTGGTGAGCAATGCACAAACCCGCAAATACCTGCCGGCCGTCTATGCCGTGCTGACCGGAAGCCGGAACGGCAAACGCAAGACAACGTCCGAATTCGCTGCAAAACGGGCCTCCATGATCGGCCCGCCCACATCCGAAACACTTTATTCGCAACGACAGAGGTGAACCAATGACAACATTTGTCACCCGCGTTCAGACACGCATTCTTCTCGCCGCCGCCCTGCTGGCGACACCCTTCACGACACCGAGCCAGGCACAAGAAGGCAACGGTGCATCCTTCATCGAGAATTTCGATCAGATGGACCGGTCGTTCTGGTACGTCTCCGACGGCTGGAACAACGGTGCGCATCAGAACTGCACCTGGTCGAAGAAACTGGCCACGGTGGAAAACGGCCAGCTGACGCTTGGTTTTGAGGAAGCAAAGTCCGGCGACCGCAACTTCGCCTGCGGTGAAATCCAGACCAAGGGGCGTTATCGCTACGGCACCTATGAAGCACGGATGAAAGCCGCTACCGGCTCCGGATTGAACTCCGCCTTCTTCACCTATATCGGCCCGACCGACAAAAAGCCCCATGATGAAATCGACTTCGAGGTTTTGGGCAAGAATACGGGCAAGGTACAGCTGAACCAGTATATTTCCGCCAAGGGCGGCAATGAGAAACTGGTGCCGGTAGAAGGCGGAGCTGATGCTGGCTTCAACGATTACGCCTTCGTGTGGGAGCCTCAGCGCCTGCGTTACTACGTCAACGGCAAGCTCGTTCACGAAGTCACGGATGAGACCAAGATTCCGCAGAATGCCCAGAAGATTTTCTTCAGCCTGTGGGGAACCGACACGTTGAAGGACTGGATGGGTGCCTTTTCCTATTCCGGCGCAACACAGATGATTGTTGACCGCTTCGCCTTCACGGCGCTCGGCGACAAATGCCAGTTTCCCGAATCCATCGCCTGCGCCCTTAACTGATTGCTTTTTTAAACCTGAGCCTCGGCGTCCTTGACGTATGAAACCAACCGGAACCCATGCATGATCCATGTTCTTTATCTCGCGCATGATCTGTCGGACCCCGCCATTCGCCGGCGGGTGTTGACCTTGCTTGCGGGCGGCGCGCGGGTCACGCTGGCGGGCTTCCGGCGCGGACAGAACCGGCTTGCAGAGATCGAGGGCGTGGTGCCGGTCATTCTCGGAGAAACCGCCGATGGGCGGTTTCTTCAGCGCATGGCAGCCGTCGCCAAAGCCAGCCTCTCGCTCGGCAAAACATTACGCGGCATCCCCATGCCCGACGTCATTCTTGCCAGAAACCTGGAAATGCTGGCTCTCGCAAAACGGGCCATGTCGCTTTACGACCGCCAGCCGGCACTGGTTTACGAATGTCTCGACATTCACCGCCTGCTTCTCAATGAGGGCAAGCCGGGGCAGCTTCTCAATGCGGCCCAGCGCTATTTCGCCCGGGATGCCAAGCTGCTGGTGACGAGTTCTCCAGCTTTCGTCGAGCATTATTTCAAACCCGTTTCCGGCCTGAACCTTCCCGTGCTGTTGCAGGAAAACAGGGTGCTGGCGCTTGATGCCGCTGTAGCAGCCACCCCACAACCGCGCCCACCTGCCCCCGGCGAACCGTGGAAAATCGGCTGGTTTGGGGCGCTTCGCTGCCGCAAATCGCTCGAAATCCTCGCCGATTTTGCAAGGCGCATGGATGGCAAGGTCGAAATCATCCTGCGCGGCCGGCCGGCCTATTCGGAATTTGCGGATTTCGATGGTTTCGTGGCTGCCGCGCCGCATGTGCATTTCCACGGGGCCTACAAAAACCCTGAAGATCTGGCCACCATCTATAATGAAGTGCAGTTCACCTGGGCGATCGACTTCTTCGAGGAAGGCCAGAATTCAAGCTGGCTGCTGCCCAATCGGCTCTATGAGGGATGCCTTTACGGCACCCTGCCGATTGCACTTGCAGGCACGGAAACGGCTCGTTTCATCGAAAAGCGCAATATCGGTTTTGTTCTGCAAAATGCCGGTGCAGATGATCTGGCCGCTCTTTTCAACACTATGACTCCACAAACGTATACGGACGCCTTCGACGCCCTCTCGGCACTCGATAAGAAACAATGGCTGACCGACCGCGACGATTGCCGTCAGCTGGTCCAGCAATTGTCCTCTCTTACAAAATCCGCTTCCGGCCATGCCCGTGAAGCTGCGTTTTCACCCGTGTAGTGCGTAGGGGGCAAATCATGGAAGGTCTTGGTCATTCCGGCATCAGAACTCTGATCGTCATTCCCTGCCTCAACGAGGCAAAGACGATCGAGGCGTTGCTGCGAAAATTCACCGGCGCGATGGATGGGCGTATTTTCCGCATCGTTGTTGCCGATGGCGGCAGCACGGACGGCACGCGCGACATCGTTTCCGCCTTCGCCGTAACGGATGACCGCGTTACGCTCCTTCCCAATCCCAAGCGCATCCAGAGCGCCGGCATAAACCTGGCCGTATCCACTTTCGGCGAGGATTTCGACTACCTCATCCGCATCGACGCCCATGGCGATTATCCGGATGATTATTGCCAGCGGCTGATTGAAGACGCGGATCGCACCGGCGCGGATTCCGTCGTGGTCGCCATGGATACGGTCGGGCACGGCCTGTTCCAGAAGGCGACGGCGATTGCGCAGAATTCCAAACTCGGCAATGGCGGCTCAAAGCACCGCGAAGGCGCCAAGGGACACTGGATCGACCATGGCCACCACGCGTTGATGCGGATCGCCGCCTTCGACGCGGTCGGTGGTTACGATGAAAGCTTCAGCCACAACGAGGATGCCGAACTGGATTTCCGGCTGCGCAAATCCGGTTTCCGTATCTGGATGACCGACAAGATCCGCATGACCTATTATCCGCGCGCTAGCGTCATGCCTCTGTTCAGGCAATATCTCGCCTATGGCCGTGGCCGGGCAAAGAACCTGCTGAAACATCGCTCGATCCCGAAGATCCGTCAGATGATTCCGCTGGCTGTCCTGCCGGTCTTCGTGCTTGCCCTGCTGTCGCTTGTGCATTGGGCAGCACTTATTCCGCTTGGCCTCTGGATCGCCGCATGTGTGGGTTATGGCTTGTGGATGGCAATAGGTCAGAAAAACCCATACGGCCCGCTCGCCGCCTTTTCCGCAATGGTGATGCATCTGGCGTGGTCCACCGGCTTCTGGCTGGAACTCCTGAAATTCCGGGGAAAAAAGGCTGTCTCATGACCGACCTCATCGTCACCGAACCACACAATTCAAAGACCGTCGATATCGGCATCTGTACCTACAGACGTCCGGCGCTGGTCGCCACACTTCTGTCACTGTTCGAACTGGAAGTGCCCGAAGGCGTGACAGTTCGCCTGATCGTTGCCGACAATGATGAGGAACCAAGTGCCAAGGCAAGTGTGGATCGGCTGCGCGAAACTTCGCCTTTCGAGATCGCCTATGTCCATTGCCCGAAATCGAATATCTCGATTGCCCGCAACGCCTGCCTCTCTGAGAGCCGGGCGGACTATCTGGCCTTTATCGACGATGATGAGACCGCCCCGCCGCACTGGCTGGCCGCACTTATGGAAAAGGCAGGCGAAACCGGCGCGGATGTCGTTCTTGGCCCAGTGACGGCGGTTTACCGTGAGAATGCGCCGGGCTGGATGAAACGTGGCGATTTTCACTCGACCGTGCCCGTCTGGGTGAATGGCGAGATCATCACCGGCTACACCTGCAACACGCTTCTCAAGATGGACGCCCCATCGGTAAAGGACCGGCGTTTTGCGCTGGCGCTCGGCCAGAGCGGCGGTGAGGACACGCATTTCTTCTCGCATCTCCATGCTTCGGGCGGTCGCATCGTCTTTGCGCAAAAGGCCGTGCTCTCCGAGCCGGTGCCGGAAAACCGCGCCCGTTTCATGTGGCTTGCCAAACGTCGCTTCCGCTCCGGCCAGACCCATGGCCGTGTGCTTGCCGAAAAGAAACCCGGCGCAAGACGCGTGATGCAGGTGCTGAAGGCAGGATCGAAAGTTCTCTATTGCGCCGTCTTTGCCGCGCTGAACGGTTTCAACGCCGTGCGCCGCAACCGCTATGCCCTGCGCGGCGCCTTGCATCTCGGCTCGGTAAGCGGCGCCTTCGGAGTGCGCGAAATCCGCCAATACGGCGCGGTGGAGGCAACCTGATGGAGAACCTTAACCCTCAGCCCGATATCAGCTTCGTCATTGCCGCCTATAATGCCGCAGAGACGATCGAAGCCGCCATTCAAAGTGCGCTTGAACAGCAGGGCGTGACACTGGAGGTGATCGTCGTGGACGACCGCTCCGCCGACGAGACGATCTCGCTCGTCGAGGCCATTGCGGCCAACGATCCGCGTGTCCGGCTGCTTGCGCTTGAACAGAACCTCGGACCGGGAGGCGCGCGCAATGCCGGTATCGACGCAGCAACCGGACGCTTTATCGCAGTTCTCGATTCGGACGACGTCATCCGCCCCGACCGTTCCGCCTGCATGATGTGCCGGGCAGATGCGGCCAATGCGGTGATCGCTGTCGACAATCTCGATGTCGCCTATACGGACGGCAGGCCGATGGAAACGATGTTCGCAGAGGAGTTTCTGGAGGAAAGACCCGTCCTTACCCTTGAGGACTTCATTTCCTCCAACATCCTTTTCCGCTCCACCTTCAACTTCGGCTACATGAAGCCGATGTTCCGGCGCGATTTCCTAAATAGCGAGGGATTGCGTTTTCGCGAGGACATCCGCATCGGCGAGGATTACATCCTGCTTGCCTCGGCGCTTGCCGCCGGCGGCCTTTGCGTCATCGAGCCGAAACCGGGCTACATCTATAATATTCGCGAGGGTTCGATCTCGCGCGTCCTCGAAATCCACCACGTCGAAGGAATGATGCGGGCGGACCAGGAGTTTCTGAGCCACTACGCGCTGTTGCCCGCCGCCATGGATGCGCAGCAGGCCAGAAGCCGTAGCCTGCAACTGGCCCGTAACTTCCTGACATTGGTGGAAGACATCAAGCGCCGCTCGATTATCGGCGCGCTGAAGACAACGATCAGAGATCCCGCCGTGCTGGGGCATTTGAGAATGCCCATTGCCGTGCGGCTGAAGAGGTTGCGGAACGCGATGTTTGCGCCCGCGGCAAATACTGGGGTGAAAAGGCAGATTTCGTAAAATTTGTGAGCGGACAAATCTGTACGCGAAAAATCTGCAAGCGGACTGGGGACAGATCAAACCTTGATGAAGGAGAACGCGATGGACCTGAACAAAACTGTCAGAAAAGCCGTCATTCCCGTAGCCGGCAACGGCACGCGGTTTTTGCCCGCCACCAAGGCGATGCCGAAGGAAATGCTCACGATCGTCGACCGGCCGGTCGTGCAATATGCCGTCGATGAGGCCATGCAGGCCGGCATCGAGCACATTATTTTCGTAACCAGCCGTAACAAGACCGCCATCGAAGACTATTTCGACAGCGCGCCCGAGCTTATCAACACGCTCACCCGCTCCGGCAAGACGGTGCAGGTGCTGCAGCTTGAAAAGATGCTGCCAGTCGCAGGCACAGTCAGCTACACCCGCCAGCAGGTGCCGCTCGGCCTCGGCCACGCGGTTTGGTGCGCGCGCGAACTGGTGGGCAAGGAGCCTTTTGCGCTGCTTTTGCCTGATATGGTTTCCTATGGCGCACGCGGCTGCATTGCCGGGTTGATGGAACTCTACGACGAAGTCGGCGGCAATATCCTCGGTGTTGAGGAATGCCTGCCGGAAGAAGTGTCATCCTACGGCGTCGTTGGTGTCGGCCAGAAGGTCAATCACGGCTTTGCGGTGACCGAAATGGTCGAGAAGCCGGAACCATCCAGGGCGCCTTCGAATTATTATCTCAACGGCCGTTATATTCTGCAGCCGGAAATCTTCGACATTCTCGCCAAACAGGAGCGTGGCGCGGGCAACGAAATCCAGCTGACTGACGGCATGAAGCGGCTCGCTGAGAAGCAGGCCTTCCATGCGCAGAAGTACAGCGGTCGCACATTCGACTGCGGCAGCAAGCAGGGCTTCATCGCCGCCAATGTCGCTTTCTCGCTGATGCGTGCCGACATGGAGGCGCAGGTTCTCGCTTCCGTCAAGGAACTCGTCGCAAACCATGAAAGCCGCGTTCAGGCGGCCTGACTTTAATCGTGCTGCCGGGGAGGCGGTCGGCACATCAATAACGGGGGGCGGGAAGCCGAGCGTTGCTCGGCTTCCCGCGTACCATTTTTAATTCACAAGGTAGGTCCATGCACCACAAGACCTTTAAATCCAGCATCGGTTTTCCGGATCCCGGCAAGGATGCCGACACATTTATTGACCTCGATCGCCTCTGGGCAGCCGTGGTGCGCCGCGCCAATGTCATTGCCGCCTCGGTCATCGCCGCTGTGGTTCTGGCCGGCCTTTATCTGGTGCTTGCAACCCCCGTTTACACCGCGATGACTCAGGTGCTTCTGGATGAAAGCCTTTCCCGTTACGCGGAAGAGGAATCGCCGGTACCTGCCGCCCAGATCGTCGACAACCGTATCGCCAGTGCTGTGGAAATTCTGAAATCCAAGGAAATGGCGCTGACCGTGGTCGACAAGGCCAAGCTCGACGAGAACGACACCATCGTCAATCCGTCGCTGTCGCCGGTCGATCTCGTGAAATCTTCCGTGCGCGGTATCGTCGATCTCATCCTGCCCGGAGATCCGCCGGCCTCCGAAGCGGCAATCCGCGCCGGACGCCGCGAAAAGGCAGCCGCCGTGCTGCAACAATCGCTGATCGTAGAGCGTGTCGGCCGCAGTTCGGTCATCGCCATTTCCACCCGTTCGACGGATCGGCAGCTTGCCGCGCTCATCGCCAAGACCTATGCGCAGGCCTATCTGACCGAACAGCTGAACGCCAATTTCGACGCCAGCGAGCGCGCTTCTGTGTGGCTTCAGGAGCGCATGAGCGACCTGAACCAGCGTGCGCAGGCCGCCCAGCTTGCCGTCGAAAAATTCAAGACGGACAATAATATCGTTTCTTCGCGCGGCGAGCTCATGTCGGAAGGCCAGTTGGCCGATCTCAACGGCCAGCTGATTGCCGCGCAGGCGGATGTCGCGACGGCTGCTGCACGTTATGGCCAGTACAAATCCATCATCGACCGGGGACCGGATGCAGCGGTTGACAATGCAGTCGTTTCCGCACGGGATGCCGATAACTCGGTCATTCAGGACCTTCGCAAGCGCTACATCACGATCTCTGACCGATTGCAGGGCGTCGTCCAGCAATTCGGCGCCGACCACCCTCAGGCGGTAGCGCTGGAGAGTGAGAAGAAAGAAATTGCAAGGCAGATATTCCAGGAACTGCAGCAGGTTACGGGCAGCCTGAAGAACGAATACGACGTCTCCAATTCCCGTGTGCAATCGCTTCGCGACAATATCGACCGCGTGGCGGGCCGCAATTCGCAAGCCAATATCACTATGGTGCAATTGCGTGAGCTGGAGCAGCGGGCAACCGCTCTGCGCACACTCTACCAGTCCTACCTCGGCCGCTTCGAAGAAGCATCCCAGAAGCAGTCGCTGCCGATCGCCAAGGCCCGCATCATCTCCGAAGCGGGTCTGCCGACAGCTCCGTCCAGCCCGAAAAAGACGATGACCATGGCGCTTTCCGTCATTCTCGGCCTTATGCTGGGCGGCGGCATCGCAGCGCTTCTTGAGTTCCGGGATCGCTTTTTCCACACCGGCAACGATGTGCGCGACAATCTGCGCATGCGTTTTCTGGGCTACCTGCCCTTTATCGGGGAACGGGGTGCAGAAACCGCAAAGTCGGGTACCCCTGCCGCCACCCCCGGCAGCGAGAGCACGACCATCGACGAAAACGGTCAGGTCTCGTTCCAGAAAATGCTGCGCCTTGCCGTCGACAGCCCGCGCTCAAGCTTTGCCGAGACGCTGCGCAACGTGAAGCTAACGGCTGATGTCGTTATCCAGGAACGCCAGTGCCGGGTAATCGGCGTCATCTCATGCCTGCCGAACGAGGGTAAATCGGTCGTGGCGCTCAATCTCGCCGGTCTGATCGCCTCCACCGGCAAGCGCACGCTTGTGGTGGATGCCGACATCCGCAACCCCGGCCTCAGCCGCATGCTGACAACGCGGCAATCCGCCGGTCTGGTGGAGGTCGTGCTTGACGAGATACCGTGGACGCAGGCAGTGAAGGTCGATACCCGCACGAAAATGGGCATCCTGCCGGTTTCCACCAGCAACCAGTTTGCCCATTCAAGCGAGCTTCTTGCCTCCTCCGGCATGCGCAAATTCATCGAATCGGCGCGTGAGGCCTGCGACTACATCATTGTCGACCTTGCACCCGTCGTTCCCGTCATCGACGCTAAAGCCTTCGCACCGCAGGTCGATGGTTTCGTCTTCGTTACGGAATGGGGCAAGACGCCGATCCAGATGGTGCAGAACCTGATGGCCAACGAACCGCAGATTGCCAACAAGACGTTGGGGATCGTGCTCAACAAGACCGATATGACGGAATTGCAGCGTTATGCAGGCCCCGGTGGTTCTGAGCACTATCACGAGACATTCGCGGCCTATTACGGCGACGCCAAACCGCCGGTGAAGGAAAACGCCTGAATGGTGTAGCGGCCCGGTGCAAACCGGGCCGCTTTTTTTTGCAGCTCAAATTTTGCTATCCAGCCTATGGCGTTGCCCGCAAAATTACGCATTGATGGCGACCAACCAATCGCCAGCAAGCAGGACCAGTTTCATGCCATCACCCATCGCCCTTGTTTCGCGGATGAATGCGCAAGCGGAAGCCATCTGGAAGCAAGCGCTTCGCGACGCCATGCCGGAAGAGGAAATCCTCTCCTTTTCCGAATTAAGCGGGGAGCAGAAACGCGCGGTGGACTTCGCCATCGTCGCCAATCCCGATCCAGCCGATATTGCAGCCTTGCCGGGTCTTTCGTGGATTCACAGCCTGTGGGCGGGTGTCGAACGGCTCGTTCTGGAACTGGGAGACAAGGCGCCGCCGATCGTGCGGCTGAAAGACCCGGAGCTTTCACGCGTGATGGCGGAAGCCGTGCTGGCATGGACATATTACCTGCAACGCGACATGCCGGCCTATCGCGTAAACCAGCAAAAAGCCCTCTGGCAGGAACTCGATTATCGGCATCCGGGCGAGATGACCGTCGGCCTCCTCGGCCTCGGCGCGCTCGGAACGGCTGCGGCGCAACGCCTGCTTCATGCAGGCTTCAACGTTTCCGGCTGGAGCCGCTCGGCCAAGGCAATCGAGGGAGTGGCAACGCTGACGGGCGATGACGGGCTGGGGGACTTGCTGGAAAAAAGCGACATTCTCGTCTGTCTGGTGCCGCTGACCGATGCGACGCGCGGCCTTCTGAATGCCGACCGTCTCGGCGCCATGAAAAAGGGAGTCGCACTCATCAATTTCGCCCGCGGAGCCGTCGTCGTCGCCGATGACCTGATCGCGGCGCTTGATTCCGGCCAGCTTTCGCATGCGGTTCTCGATGTCTTCGAACAGGAGCCGCTACCTCACGCTTCCGCATTCTGGCAGCACCCGAAAGTGACCGTCCTGCCACATATTTCCGCGCCGACAAGCCGGGAAAGTTCAGCGAAAATAGTGGCAGGCAATGTCAAGACATGGCGTGAAACAGGTACGCTGCCGGAAACGGTCGATATGACGCGCGGTTATTGAGACAGGATGGCGGGCGGTTTATTCGCCCGCCATCGTGTTTGCCGTATGGGCCAGTTCGACAGCTGAGACGATCTGCTGTTCGTCATAGGGCTTGGTCAAAAGCACTGCCGTTTCCGGCGCCCCGTTCGGCAGTTGGTTGTCTCCCGTGGCAAACACGATGGCTAGTCCCGGTTTCCGGCGCAATGCCTCAACCGCCAGCTCGCCGCCCTTCATGTCCGGCAGGCCTATGTCGGTAACGAGAACATCGATCTCTTCCGTCTCGATCGCCTTTAGCGCCTGCACAGCATTTCCGGCCTCGACGACGGCAAAGCCGTTATCGGCCAGCATCTCGGTCGAATTCATCCGGATCAACTCGTCATCCTCAACAAGAAGCACGCAAACCGATCTGGTCTCGTCTCCGACGACCTGCGCGGATTCGGGGGTTTTGGAATGACGCGGTGATGATACCGGCCTCGTCTTGGCGAGAGAAACCTGCTTGCGATTGGCGATGACATGGCGGATGCGCCGCGCCAGCGCTTCGCGCGTGTAAGGCTTGGAGAGCAGTTCCACCCCGGAATCCAGCTTGCCGCCATGCACGATGGAGTTTTCCGTATAACCGGATGTGAAGAGAACGGCGAGATTAGGCAACCTTTCCTGCGCCCGGCGCGCCATTTCCCGGCTTTTCAAAGGTCCCGGCATCACCACATCGGTGAAGATTACGTCAATCGGAATGCCGCTTTCGACCACCGTCAAACCAGCCTGCGCATCGCGGGCAGTGAGCACGCGGTAACCGAGATCGCTCAGTGTCTCGACGACGGTGCTGCGCACCTCCTCGTCATCCTCCACCACAAGGATCGTTTCCGTGCCACCCTCGACGGGGCCGGTCGGTATCACCACTTCCCTGTCCTCGTCGGCGGCGGATCGCGGTAGATACATCTTCACCGTCGTGCCCTGCCCCACCTCGCTATAGATGTTGACATGGCCACTGGACTGTTTTGCAAAACCGTAAACCATCGAAAGGCCGAGACCGGTGCCCTTGCCTTCCGGTTTCGTCGAAAAGAACGGCTCGAACACCTTTTCCAGAATGTCCGGCGACATGCCCGATCCGGTATCGGTAACAGCCAGCATGACATATTGCCCCGGCGAGACTTCCGAATGCTTGCGCGCGTAATCGCGATCGAGAACCGCATTGCCGACCTCGATTGTCAGCTTGCCGTGCCCTTCCATGGCATCACGCGCATTGATCGCCAGATTAAGGAGAGCGTTTTCCACCTGGTTGGGGTCGGCATAGGTATTCCACAGGCCGCCGGAGGTGATGACCTCAACCTCGATCGCCTCACCAAGCGAACGGCGCAGGAGATCGTCCATGCCGGTAACGAAGCGGGAGATGTTGATAACGCGCGGTTCCAGCGCCTGACGACGGCCAAAGGCCAGAAGCTGGCTTGCAAGCTTGGCACCGCGATGAACGCCGGCCAGCGCATTTTCCAGCCGCCGTTCGGCACGCTCGTTGCCAATCACGTCCTTTGACAGCAATTGCAGATTGCCCGCGATTACCTGAAGAAGATTGTTGAAATCATGCGCGACGCCACCGGTCAACTGGCCGATGGATTCCATTTTCTGCGCCTGCTGCAACGCTCTTTCGGTCTGGCGGCGCTCGGCGATTTCCGTCTCGACCCGCGCTTCCAGCCCTTCATTCAATTGGCGAAGCTGCTCTTCCGCTCTTATGCGGTGGCGAATCTCGCGTTCCAGATTGCTGGCATGTTCTTTAAGCGTGTTCTCGGCCAGCCGCTGTTCGGTGATATCCGTGTGGACACCCACCCATTCCGCAATATCACCGGAATTGTCGAAAATCGGAACGCCACGGATCGCAAATGTGCGGTAGACGCCGTCATGGCGGCGAACGCGATGCTCCCAAATATAGGTCGCCCGCGCGGAAACGGCTTTTGTCCAGCTTTCCAGCGAATGGTCCCTGTCTTCGGGATGAACCGCTTCGACCCAGCCGAACCCCTGATACTCGTCGAAGCTCTGCCCGGTAAGTGCACCCCACGCAGGCTGCTCACCCAGCATCATGCCGTCGGCGGTATTGGTCCAAAGCACGCCGTGGACCGCATCAACAGCGGCGCGGAAACGGTTATTGCTAAGCACGATTTCGTGCTCGGAACGTTTCCGGTCCTCGATATCGATGATCAGCACATAAATGCCGTCAACCGAACCATCTGCGATATAGCGGGGAACATAACGGATTTCGGCGGCTCGCTTGCTGCCATCCGGTCTGCTGATCACCGTATCCGAAACGATCTTTTCGCCGCCGAGCGCACGATCGAGATAGGCCCTGCGCGAACTGAAGAACGCGTCTCCAACAATTTCCGGAACGCTACGGCCGATCACCTCCTCGGCGCTGCGGCCGAACCACTCCAGATAACCGTCATTGGCGAATTTATAGACATAGTCGCGATCGACATATCCCACCAGGATTGGCAGGGCATTGGTAAGCCGGCTCAGCTCCTTGCGGCTCTGCTCCAGCGCCTCCACGGCCTTCACCTTTTCGGTGTTTTCAAGCACCGTGCACAGGACGCCGTCCACCGCGCCGCCATCATTGTAGATCGGCGTATAGAACAGATCGAAGATCACCTCTTCCGGCTGACCGTGCCGCATCAGCGTCATCGGCTGGTCGCGATAAGCCATGACCTCGCCACGAAAGCCAGCCTCCAGAATGCGGCTGTTCCAGTCCCAGATCTCGGGCCAGATACCTGGCACCGTTCCGCCCAGCGCCCGCGGGTGATAATTGCCGGCAATTTCCGCATAGCCGTCATTGTAGATCATCACATGATCCGCACCCCACATCAGCACCTGCGGAATGGGAGAGTTGACGACGGAATTGGCCTTCTGCCTCAAATTCTGCGGCCAGTCGCTAATCGGACCGAGCGATGTCTTCGACCAGTCGAAGCCACGCACAAGCTCACCCGTTTCACCGCCGCCGATCGGCCATACCGGGGCAGCACGAAGATTGGTCATTCAATATCACCACAAAAAAGAGACGAAATTTTCCGTAGTACAGAACGGAATAAATGTCCAAGAAAACAGAAACTTCTGCTTGTTGTTCACGGCTTTTCAGAAGCGCGACCGGCAAGACTGGGGAATTCGCACGCCGCAAATTTCGCAGAAGCACCCCACAAGCGTGATGATTGATTGACGATTGCCATCCTCAATACGCCAAAAACTGCCGCAAACGGAACGGCAACAAAGTAATTATTAACGCTCAATGCGGGTGCTGGCGGTCGCGGTGCCGTCAGCGCCCGGGTCTTCGCACACCGCGACCAGAGGGAACAAAAATGAAAATACTTTTGGGTGCCACAATTCTTTCCGCCGGCTTCGCCCTTACAGGCGGTGCAGCCTTTGCTGCGGACTGTGGAAACGTCACGATCGCCAGCATGAACTGGCAATCCGCTGAAGTCGCCGCCAATCTCGACAAGATCATTCTGGAAAAGGGTTACGGTTGCAGCGCTGAAATCGTCACAGGCGACACCGTACCGACATTGACCTCCATGGCCGAAAAGGGCCAGCCTGATATCGCGCCGGAGGCCTGGGTCAGCCTGCAGCCGGAAATCGTCAAACAGGGACTTGAGGGCGGCAAGGTCGTGGCGGCCGCCAAGATTCTGTCGGACGGCGCTGTGCAGGGATGGTGGATCCCGAAATATGTCGCCGATGCCAACCCCGATCTCAAGACCATTCCTGATCTCTTCAAACATCCCGAGCTCTTCCCCTCGCCTGAAGACAAGGCAAAGGGCGCCGTCTTCAACGGCCCGCAGGGCTGGGGCGGCACCGTCGTCACCGCCCAGCTTTTCAAGGCTTTTGGTGGTGAAAAGGCCGGCTTCACCCTGGTGGACACCGGTTCCGCCGCAGGTCTCGACGGCTCGGTCGCCAAGGCTTACGAAGCGAAACAGCCGTGGGTAGGCTATTACTGGGCTCCGACCTCGCTGCTCGGCAAATATGAGATGGTGAAGCTCGGCTTCGGCACGGAATATGACTCTGCCGAATGGAAGCGCTGCACCTCGGTTGCCGATTGCGCGGACCCGAAGCCCAATGCATGGCAGGTTGACGACGTGCAGACGCTGGTCAGCAAGACCTTTGCCGACCGCGCCGGCCCGGCCATGGACTATCTGAACAAACGCGCCTGGACCAACGACACCGTCAACAAGCTGATCGCCTGGATGACCGACAATCAGGCAACCGGCGAAGATGGCGCGAAACACTTCCTGAAGGAAAACGAGGCTCTGTGGACGGGCTGGGTTTCCCCCGACGTCGCGCAAAAGGTCAAGGCTGCCCTCTAAAAGGGTGGCACGACATATGTGGTCGACAGCTTGGCCCGCCAATGGCGGCGCCCGGCCGTTTTTAAGTTCCGGAGCGCGGCGGATATTGCCCGCCGGCCCCGGTTCGTCGTGGAGAACAGGATATGGATTGGCTTTTCAAATTTCCGACCATGAATGACGATGCCCTGCGTGCGCTGAAGAAAGTGATCGACGAGGGGTTTCGGGGTTTCACCAGAGCCTATGGCGGCACGATAGAGGGGCTGTTCACACCGCTCCAAAGCTTCCTCATCTGGGCGGAAAGGCTTTTGATCGGCACCCCCTGGCCGGTCGTTATTCTTATTGTCGGCGTACTCGCCTGGTTTGCCAGCCGCAGCGCCACCATTGTTGGACTATGTTGCGGTATTCTCTTTGCCATCGGCTGGTTCGGCATGTGGGAAGACACGATGAAGACGATCTCGATGATCTTCGTCTGCGCCGTGCTCTCGATCGTGATCGGTTTGCCGATTGGCATCGCCATGGCGCGGTCCAACCGCCTGCAGAGTATCGTGAACCCCGTTCTCGACGTCATGCAGACGATGCCGAGTTTCGTCTATCTCATTCCCGTCGTCATGCTGCTCGGCATCGGCCGTGTCCCGGGCGTCATCGCCGTGGTGATCTACGCCATTCCGCCGATGATCCGGCTTACCAATCTCGGCATCCGCATGGTTGACCGGGACGTGCTGGAAGCGGCAGACGCTTACGGTTCCTCGAAGCGCCAGAAGCTTTTCAAGGTGCAGCTGCCGCTTGCACTCCCCACCATCATGGCGGGCATCAACCAGACAATCATGATGGCGCTCGCCATGGTCGTCATCGCCTCCATGATAGGTGTTCAGGGCCTTGGCCAGCCGGTTCTGAAGGCCATCGCCAACCAGTATTTCACGCTCGGTGTGTTCAACGGCCTGGCAATCGTCGGCATCGCCATCATCTTCGACCGCATCAGCCAGGCCTACGGCCTTCGCCTGCAAAAACACCGGGAAGTGGCGCATGGCTAGTCAATCGATCGAAATCCGCAGCCTTTACAAGATTTTCGGCTCCAAGGCGGAGAACTACATCGACGCCGTGAAGGGCGGCATGTCCAAGGCGGAACTGAACGCCAAGCACGGCCATGTGCTCGGCCTAAGCGACATCAACATCACCATGCCGGGCGGGCAGATCACCGTGATCATGGGCCTTTCCGGCTCGGGAAAATCGACGCTGATCCGCCACGTCAACCGCCTGATCGACCCGACAGCGGGAGAAATCCTTTATGGCGGAACGGATGTCTGTCGCCTCAACGAAGCGGAACTTCTGGAATTCCGCCGCCACAAGACGGCGATGGTATTCCAGAAATTCGGCCTGCTGCCGCACCGCAACGTGCTGCAAAACGTCGTCTATGGCCTTGAGGTGCAGGGCGTCGACAAGGGCGAGCGGGAAGAAAAAGCCGACGTCTGGATCAAGCGGGTGGGGCTGGAAGGCTTTTCGAGCCATTATCCGAACCAGCTTTCAGGCGGCATGCAGCAGCGCGTGGGTCTCGCCCGCGCGCTGACCAACAACGCCGAAATCCTGCTGATGGACGAGGCCTATTCGGCACTTGATCCACTCATCCGCGTCGACATGCAGACAGTGCTGCTGGAATTGCAGAAAGAGCTGAAGAAAACCGTCGTCTTCATCACCCACGATCTGGATGAGGCTCTTCGGCTGGGAGACAAGATCGCCATTCTGCGCGACGGCGAGATCATCCAGCAGGGTACGGCCGCCGAAATTGTCATGAGTCCGGCAGACAGCTATATCGAAGCCTTCGTGGAAGAGGTCAACCGTGGCCGGGTCATTCGTCTCGGCGCCATCGTCCAGCCGGAGTTTACCGGCCAGTCGCGTCTTCAGCTCGATGCGGACATGACCGTCGAGGAAGGCTTGCGCGCGCTCGTCAGGGAGGATGTCGGCAGTGCCGTGATCATCGGCGAAAACGGCAAGTCACTCGGCTCCGTCACCACGGATGCCATCATGCGCTGCCTCGTCAGGACCACGCCAAGCGCGGAAAAAAAACTGGCCGAGGCCGGTTAGGCCAAGCCGTCGAGCCATTTGGTCATGCCCTTGGCGGCGGCCTTGCCAGTGGCAAAACAGGCGGTCAGCAGATAACCGCCGGTCGGCGCCTCCCAGTCCAGCATTTCCCCGGCAGCAAAAATGCCGGGGAGTTTTTTCAGCATGTAGTTCTCATCGATACCTTGCCAGTCAACGCCCCCAGCCGATGAAATCGCCTCGGCAATCGGTCTCGTCCGTGCAAGCGGTATCTCCGCATGTTTGATTCTTGCGGCGACCAGATCATCCGGCATCGCCGAGATATCGTGAAAGATTTCCCGCAGAAGTCCGACCTTGACGGCGGAGAGGCCCACGGCCTTCCGCAACCGGTTTGCAAAACTCTCCTTGCGGCCAAGCTTTGCCAGATCCCGGCCAAGGCGCTCCACGGTACGTCCCGGCGCCAGATCGACAGCGAGTGTCGCCTTTCCCGTGTGTTCCAGCTGGTCGCGAAGTGCGGCGGAATGGGCATAGATGACGCTGCCCTCAATGCCGTGCTGCGTCACCACGAACTCACCCTGAAACGCTCCGGCCGGGGAAATGGTGGTGACGGATTTCAACGCCTCACCGGCAAAACGCTGCCGGAAGACATCGCTCCAATCGACATCAAAGCCACAATTGGCGGGGCGGAAAGGGTTAAGCTCCACGCCTTCAGCCGCGAGTGCCGGCACCCATGCCGCATCCGAACCCAGACGCGGCCAGCTTGCGCCGCCGAGCGCCAGAAGAACGGCATCGGCCTTCATGAAGACATCGCCCTCCGGTGTCGCGAAAACCAGCCCGTCTGCGGAAAAACCCATCCAGCGATGCCGCGTCTTGATGATAACGCCGTGTGCCTCCAGCCGGGCAAGCCATGCCCGCAACAGCGGCGAGGCCTTCATGACCGTCGGAAACACCCGACCTGACGTGCCGACGAAGGTCTCCTGCCCCAGACCTTGCGCCCAGTGACGCAGCGCGCCGGGCGTGAAATCATCGAGGGCGGCGCGCAGCTTTTGCTCCGCGTCGCCAAAACGGTGGAGGAAAATGTCGTAGTCTTCGGCATGGGTGATGTTGAGACCGGATTTTCCGGCCATCAGCAATTTGCGCGCGACGGTCGGCATGGCCTCGAACACCGTTACGGCATGGCCAGCCGCAGACAGCACTTCGGCCGCCATCAGGCCCGCTGGCCCGCCGCCGACAATCGCGACCTGCCTTGCCTTCTTCAAAACCCGCTCCATCGCATCTTCGCCATTGTGGCCTTATACCGATTTCCGCGCGCGAATATATGCGATATTGAAGCGCGCATGTTCACGCTCGACCGACCCGTCACCTTTTCGCAGGATATCAAGAAAAGCCGCTTCATTGCCTTTGCAGCACCTGTCACTGGCGAGGAGGATGCGAAAAGCTTCCTTGCGGCGCATTCTGACTTCGACGCAAACCACAATTGCTGGGCATGGCGAACCGGCCAGACCTATCGTTTCAGTGACGACGGCGAGCCTTCCGGCACGGCGGGAAAGCCAATCCTTCAGGCTATCGACGGTCAGGCCCTGGACAATGTCGCGGTCCTCGTCATCCGCTGGTTCGGCGGCATTCTGCTCGGCAGCGGCGGCCTCATGCGCGCCTATGGCGGCACGGCGGCGGCCTGCCTTCGGCTTGGCGAGACGTCACCGGTCATCGCCTATGTCAGCGCGACCTTGAGCTGCCCGTTCTCCGATCTGGCCCTGGTAAAATCGCGCCTCGCCGCCACGCAAAACCTGCGAGTGGAAAAGGAGGACTTCACCGGCACCGGCGCGGATATGCAGCTTTCGGTTCCCGTAGAGGAAGCCGAGCGTCTGACACGGCTCATCAGCGATCTGACCAGTGGCCGCGTCAATCTTCATATTCCGGACTAATCATATTGCGCGGTGGGCATCTGGCCCCATGCCCGATTTGTGCTAAGGAAGCGCAATGTCATCTGAGCTTTCCAACCCCGTCTATAATCCGCCGCTCGAACCGTGGCTCACTATCGTGCACCGGGATGACGATCTACTGGTGCTGGACAAGCCGAGCGGACTTCTTTCGGTGCCGGGACGCGATCCCGCGCTCTCCGACAGTCTTTTGACGCGCGTGCAGAAACAGTTTCCAAAAGCACTGATGATCAACCGGCTGGACAAGGATACATCAGGCATCGTGTTGATGTCCCTGAACCGCAAGGCGCACGCGACCGTCGCCGCCCAGTTCGAGAACCGCCAGACCCGCAAATCCTATGTTGCCGTCGTCTGGGGTGAAGTCGAGGGTGAAGAGGGCAAGGTGGACCTGCCACTTGCGATCGACCCCGAGAACAAGCCCCGCCACCGGGTGGACCACGACCATGGCAAGCCGGCGCAAAGCCTTTGGCGCGTGCTGGAAAGATTGCCGCTTCCCGCTACGAGGCTCGCACTTGCCCCTCTCACCGGCCGCACCCATCAATTGCGGGTGCATATGAAGGCTCTCGGCCACCCTATCCTTGGCGATGAATTTTATGCAGAAGGTGAAGCGCTCGCCGCCGCGCCGCGTCTTATGCTGCATGCCGAGGCGGTGGGCTTTCGTCACCCGGATGGCCGCGACGTCACCTATACCGTGCCCTGCCCCTTCTGAGGCCTGCGATGAAAGAACAAGACGAAAGCTTCGTGGTGGATTTTGTTGGCGGTGCGGTCGGTCACCGTTTCCGCTCCGGCGAGGGGCGCGGACAGGCTCTGCCGAAGGCCGCGGGCTTCACCAAAGGCCGCACGCCAAAAATCGTCGATGCTACGGCAGGGCTCGGGCGCGATGCCTTTCTGTTGGCGTCACTCGGAGCCGAAGTTACGCTGATAGAGCGTTCACCCGGTATGCACGCCCACCTTGCTGACGGCATTCGCCGCGCATTGGAGGCGGGTGGAGCCTATGCCGAGGCTGCCTCCCGCATGACGCTGCTGCAGGGCGATTCCCGGCTTCTGCTGAAAGAACTTTCACCGGAGGTGGTGATCGTCGACCCAATGCATCCGCCGCGCCACAACACGGCGCTGGTGAAAAAGGAGATGCGGGTGCTGCGGGAACTGGTGGGATCCGATCCCGATCAGGTAGAGCTTATGGAGGCTGCGCTTGAACATGCGACGAAGCGGGTGGTTCTAAAATGGCCTCTGCGCGCCGAACCTATGCCCGGCATTCGCAAGCCTTCGCACCAGATAACGGGAAAGAACACCCGATATGATGTTTTCATGATTTTCGGAAAATCTCTCGATCCGGAGGACTGATCAGCGGAAGTTCGGCTTGCGCTGAGCGTTCATTAAAAGCTCGTGCCGGGATGCGAATTCTCCGAACAGCCTTCTCAACCGTGTCTCCTCGGCCTTGTCCAGCCGGTAACGGCGGCAAAACTCCGCAACATTGAGAATTGGCTTGGCTCTGTTCCCGTCTATGTTCTTGTTGTCGATGATCTGCATGGCGGCGCCCTCCGTGTAACCAGGGGGAAAACGTAGGCGTGGGCTTGCGGTTCCCTGTAAGTTTACATGGATGAAAAAAGAGGATGCCGCCCGTACACGGCCTCATCAAGTTTTCTTGAAACTATCGCAAGAAACGAATTCCTCCCCAAATGGTTCTCTGCCCGATGCAGACAAAGGAAGGGAGACCCATGTTCCGCAACAACCGATTTCTGAGTTCGACGATGCTATTCGCGCTGCTGGCCGTACCACTTGCCGGCGGCGCCCACGCACAGACCGCCCCGGCAGTCGAGACGAAACGGCCCAATGCGCCGGATCAGAAACCGGCTTTCGAGGGTCAGACCCGTGCGCCGCAAGCCGCCACTCAGCCGGATGTCGAAAAAACCGTCATTGCCGAGGGCCTACCGCATATCTGGTCGATGGAATTCCTGCCCGATGGCCGCATGATCGTGGCGGCCAAGGAAGGCGCAATGCACATCGTCGCAGACGGCAAAGCTGGCCCAGCGATCGAAGGCGTGCCGGAGGTAGCGTCCGACGGACAGGGCGGTCTGCTCGACATCGCGCTGGCTCCCGATTTCGAAACCTCCCGTAAAATCTTCTTCTCTTTTTCCGAGCCACGGGATGGCGGCAACGGCACCTCCGTCGCATCGGCCAAGTTGACCGAAGAGGGTGGAGCAGCAAAACTGGAAGACGTCTCGGTGATCTTCCGCCAGATGCCGACCTATGATGGCGATAAGCATTTCGGCTCCCGCCTGGTCTTCGGCCAGAACAACGAGCTCTACGTCACCGTCGGTGAACGTTCAGACGCAACGCCGCGTGTGCAGGCGCAGGACCTGTCGAGCGGGCTTGGCAAGGTCTTCCGCATTGATGCCGAAGGCAAGGCCTTCGAGGGCAACCCCTTCGCCGGCCAGCAGAACGCCCTCCCCGAGATATGGAGCTATGGCCACCGTAACCTCCAGTCGGCAGCACTGGATGGACAGGGCAGGCTCTGGACAGTGGAACATGGCCCGAAAGGCGGCGACGAGATGAACCTGCCGAAGGCGGGCCTCAATTATGGCTGGCCGGTCATCACCTACGGTGTCGAATATAGCGGTCGGTCCGTTGGCGAAGGTGCCACCGCCAAGGAAGGCATGGAACAGCCGGTTTATTATTGGGACCCCGTCATCGGCCCGTCCGGCATGGCCTTTTACGACGCCGACCAGATTTCCGAGTGGAAGGGAGCCTTCATCGTAGGCGGTCTGGTGAGCCAGGGCCTCGTCATCCTGCACATTGACGGCGACAAGGTTGCGACGGAAAGCCGATTGCCGCTGGAAGCGCGCATTCGTGATGTGAAAGTGGGTCCGGATGGCGCCGTCTATGCCGTGACCGAAGAGCGCGGCGGCGGCAACTCGCAAATTTTGCGGATCGCCAAGGCCGGCTGAGAAAGTCATGACCGGAACAGCAGGCCGCCGGAACGAAGGCGGCCTGTTTCTCGTTTCCTGCAATCTTAAACCTGCCGGAAAAAACGATGCCACAACCGCCCACCCGCCTTCTTGCCAAAATCGGACTTGCCTATGTCAACGATCAGGAGCCGGGCATAGCCCGAGAAAGGCGCGGGCGCGGTTTCTGTTACCGGTTGCCGGGCGGCGAACTTCTGTCCGATAACGTGGAGTTGAAGCGCATCAAATCGCTCGGCGTCCCGCCTGCCTACAAAGATGTCTGGATATGCATCGACCCATCCGGGCATTTGCAGGCAACGGGCTTTGATGCGCGCGGGCGAAAGCAATATCGTTACCATCCCGACTGGCACGCATTGCGCGGTGAGACGAAGTTCTTTCAGCTGAAAAGCTTCGGCAAGGCGCTGCCTGCCATCCGGCGACGCGCCATGGCTGACATTGCAAAACAGGATCACGGTCAGGACATGACACTGGCGGCCCTGACGCTGCTTCTCGATGCCGCCTATCTGCGCGTCGGCAACCGTTCTTATCTTGAAACCAACGGTACCTATGGCGCAACCACATTGCTCAAGCGCCACGTGTCCTTCGGCGCGACAATCGAATTGCGCTTTGCAGCCAAGGGCGGGCAGAAGGTGAAACGGCAATTGCGCCACCCGCGCCTTCAAAAAATCCTCGAGGAAATCGCCGATCTGCCCGGCAAGGAGCTGTTTGTCTGGCAGGACAGTGAAAACCGGGTTCACTCCGTCGATTCAAGCGATCTCAACGCCTATCTTTCCCGCGTCGGCGGACAAGGCATTTCTGCCAAGACTTTCCGTACCTGGGGCGGAACGCTTGCGGCCTTCTGTCATGCGATGGAACATGTGGCTGCGGGTGAAAAACCCAGCATCAAGGGTATGTGTCAGGCAGCGGCGACGGAACTGTCCAACACACCCGCCATTTGCCGCAAGAGCTACGTACATCCTACCGTTCTCGATATAGCGACGGAGGAGAAGGCGCAGAAGAAGCTTGGCCGTATTCTGAAGGTGGGCGCAAAGCCGGTCTCGGGCCTCAGGGCCGATGAAAGACGTCTGCTTGCCTTCCTGCCGTGATAATCAGCGGCCAGTCGCCCATTCGCCCAATTCCCGCTCGGCCCTTTCGAGCGCGCTGTAATTCAACAGCTTGCGCAGGAAAGCGACGGTGACGGCGCGGGTTCGAAGATTATAACGGCCTTCCGCCTCGTCATCACCGGCCGCCTGATGGACGTTCAGCTTTTCGTAGAGGCTTTGCAGCCGGTTCTGCACGCTGCGCAACGAAAGGTTACGGCGGCGCGCAATCGCCTTGTCCGTCAGGCCCAGCGCAACATCAACAAGGATTTCATATTCGGAATCGGTGAAGCCATGCGCCTTGCCAAGGCTTTTTTCCTGTAGGCCGCGCACTTCCCTGTCGATCACGCATTGCGCCTCGATGAAGATGCTGCGCAACGCCAGCCGCAACCGGTCGTCAGATGCTGATTTCAGCACGTAGCCATAGGCAGCACCTTCGGGCACGATGCGGGAAACACCGCGCACATAGGCCTCGTCGGAATAGTTGGACCAGAACAGGATGCGGGTGTCCGGCCGCTCCTTCCAGATGGTGCGCGCCGCCTCGATGCCGTTGCGTTCGTTCATCTGCAAATCCATGACGATATGGGCGGCGCGGTTTTCCCGCGCCAGCTTTTCGCCGGTTCTGCCGTTTGCCGCCTCCAGCACCTTGTCGCATTCCGGCAGGGCGGCTCTCACCGCCTCGTTCAGATAGGCGCGGTGTAGCGCATCGTCCTCAACGATCAGCACATCCATGTCATATTTCCTCCCGCCGGTCGAAAGCGCCTTCCGGCAACGTCACGGTAATGCGGGTTCCAGCGTCTTTGCCATTGCCACCAATATCGAATCTGGCTGAAATCAGCCGTGCCCGCGTCTTCATGTTGCCGATGCCTAGTCCACCAGAGACAGCCCCCTCGCCACGGCCGCTACCGTCATCGCTCACGGTCACCCGCAACCCGCCATCCGTTAACGACAGTGTCACCGCAATCGTTTCCGGCTGCGCGTGACGGATGGCGTTGTTGACCGCCTCCTGCACGATGCGGAACAGCGAGATGGCAACGGTCTTGTCGAGTGTCTCAACAAGACCGTCCGTCTCGTCCGTAACCGACCAGTCGATAGAAGAGCCGCTGTCGCGCACGGAGCGATCCACATAGGTCTCGATGGCCTGCACGACGCCGAACAATTGCAGGATGGAGGGTTTCGCCTCCTCAATGATCTCGCGCAGATCCTGCATGCAGTGCTGCAGGCTGCGCACCACCGGTTCCAGCATCTCGCCCGACACGTCCGGTGCGTGGCTCATCCGCTCGATGCGCCGTGCAAGCCGCGTCAGGTCCGCCAGCGTCTGGTCGTGCAAATCCATGCCGATCCGCTGTCGCTCGGCCTCCAGCGCTTCGGTCAATTGCAGGGCACCCAGCCGCAACCCCTCCTCGCGAGCATTGGCGCGCGCCTCCTCGATCGCAGACCGTTT
Source organism: Agrobacterium tumefaciens (assembly GCF_009649785.1). Taxonomy (GTDB): domain Bacteria; phylum Pseudomonadota; class Alphaproteobacteria; order Rhizobiales; family Rhizobiaceae; genus Agrobacterium; species Agrobacterium tumefaciens. Next base: position 115,575 of record NZ_WJOK01000009.1, read on the forward strand.
GGCCTGTTCGGCGGCGCGGATGGCGTAAAAATAGGGCGCCAGCAAATCCGCAACCGCGCGGGCATTGGCGACATCCTCCATCGTATAGGCATCCGACTGGTGCGAGGAGCAACTGAGCGCGCCGATAATGTCGCCATGCACCTTCATCGGCACGTGCAGGCGGCTATGCAGATCAAGCTCGATGATCGGGCTGGAAAATGCGCCTTCGAAATGGAAGCGCGGATCGGCGCAGGCATCGCCGCTCAAAAGATATTCCACCTCGCCCGAGAGCACGGAACGGATGGGACTGCCGGACAGAAGGGCGGGCGGCTGGCGGCTCCAGGCGCTTGCCAGACCGCTTTCATAGGCGATGTGAAATTTGTCATCCAGCTGCTTGATGCAGACATCCATGTGGACGTGAGGAATTATATGGGTGATTTCGGTAGCGACCGCCTGAATGATGGCGTTGAATTCGAGCTGCCCGGCGAGCAGCCGCGAAATGCCCATGTAGTGATGGAAAAGAGCGCTTTTCGGCGTATCCAGCATGTGCGGACACCCTCCCAAGCGCCTGCCTTGTCAACTTGTGGCGGCGCGACCTGCCCCGTATCGGCTATTCTGCGCCCGGCGGTGGCGTTTCGTCCTGCGGGTTCCCGCATCCTTTCTGCGGAAACCCGCAGGAAGATTGCCGTTATCCGCCTGTACAAGCCAAACCTTCTTGGTCATTCTCGCTTTTACTGGGGAAAGGAGCTCCAGTGCAAAGGAATTCCGCCTGCCGCCGAGGAGATTTGCGGGAAAGCGGGTTCCGAGCTCAAAAAGGGCAAGCCACCAGGGAGGAAAATCAATGGCTTTCAGAAAGATGCTTCTGGCATCGGCCGCTGTCGCATGCGCAGCTTTGCCGATCACCGCTCACGCCGATACCTCGGCTAAAAAAATCGCGCTTTCGAACAATTACGCGGGCAATTCCTGGCGTCAGGCAATGCTGACGAGCTGGGACAAAATCACCAAGCAGGCAGTTGCAGACAAGCAGGTCGCTGCCGCTGACGCCTTCACGACAGCCGAAAATCAGGCGACCGAACAGGCGGCGCAGATCCAGAACCTCATTCTTCAGGGTTACGACGCCATCGTCATCAACGCCGCCTCGCCCACCGCTCTTAACGGTGCTGTCAAGGAAGCCTGTGACGCCGGCATTACCGTCGTCTCGTTCGATGGCATCGTCACCGAGCCTTGCGCCTGGCGTATCGCCGTTGATTTCAAGGCGATGGGCGCAAGCCAGATCGACTATCTCGCCAAGGCGATGCCGAAGGGTGGCAACCTGCTCGAAATCCGCGGCCTCGCGGGCGTTTCGGTGGACGATGAAATCCATGCCGGCATCGTCGACGCCGTCGCCAAGAACCCGCAGTTCAAGATTGTCGGTTCGGTCAATGGCGACTGGGCGCAGGACGTCGCACAGCGCGCTGTCGCCGGCATTCTGCCGAGCCTTCCCGAAGTTGCGGCAGTCGTGACGCAGGGCGGTGACGGTTACGGTGCAGCACAGGCTTTTGCCGCCGCCAAGCGCCCGACACCCACCATCGTCATGGGCAACCGCGAAGACGAGTTGCAATGGTGGAAGCAGCAGAAGGATGCCAGCGGCTACGAGACCATGTCGGTCTCCATCGCCCCCGGCGTTTCCACGCTCGCTTTCTGGGTGGCGCAGCAAATCCTCGACGGCAAGGATGTCAAAAAGGATTTGACCGTACCTTTCCTGCGCATCGATCAGGGCAATCTTGAGGAAAACCTCAAGAACACCCAGAAGGGCGGCGTCGCGAATGTGGAATATTCACAGGAAGACGCCCAGAAGGCCATCGCCTCCGCCAAATAGGCCGGACAATTTCCGGACACAAGCGATTGCGGCGCTCCCTGAACGGGCGCCGCAACTGCCACCTATATTATCCAAGTTTCAGATCACTGGCGTGAATGCTCATGAATGACATCATCGAGGCGGAAGAAGTCGTTGCCGCGCGCGGCGTGAAGGTCGTGTTCGGCGCGGTAAGGGCGCTTGATGGGGCCGATCTCGTCATCCGTTCGGGCGAATGCCTGGGGCTCGTCGGCCATAACGGTGCGGGAAAATCCACCATCGTCAACGTCATCAATGGCGGGCTGACGCCGCATGAGGGGTCCATTTCCTATCGCGGCGAACAAGGCCGTCAAGGAATCGCGGCAGCACGCGCCAGCGGCGTTCGCTGCGTGTTTCAGGAATTGTCGCTCTGCCCGAACCTGACGATCAGCGAAAACGTCCGCATCATGCATGCCGCGATGAACGGGCGGAACTGGCGCGGACGTGCGCTCGCCATGATCCGGCATACGCTGGACGAGATTTTTCCCGGCCACGGTATCGATTGCGAATTGACGATCGCGGAACTCTCCATCGCCGAGCGGCAGATGGTAGAAATCGCCATCAATTTTTGTCGAATCCCGGATGCGCCGAGACTGGTAATCCTCGATGAACCGACTTCCTCGCTTGATGCGGGTCTTGCGGAACAATTGATGGATTATGTTCGCAGTTTCGTGCGCACCGGCGGCTCCGTGCTGCTGATCTCGCATATTCTCGGCGAGATTCTGTCGACAGCAACCCGCATCGTGGTGATGAAGGACGGCCGAGTGGTCGCTGATCGGGCAGCGGGCGAGTTCACGACGCGCACGCTGGTGGAAGCCATGGGCAGCGTCGTCAAGGAACAGGACAGGCAAAAGGGCGAAAACCGCAAGGCGGGAGAGAAGGTGCTTTCGATGCCGGCGCGCCGGGGCGAAGGCCTCGCCTTCGAGGCTTTCCGCGGTGAAATCATCGGCCTTGCCGGTCTCGGCGGCCACGGGCAGACCGAAGCGCTACTCGATCTCTACCTTGCCCGCAACAGCAGCTGGCTGCCCGCGCGCAAGACCGACATCGCCTTCGTGGCGGGTGATCGCAGTCTGAACGGCACCTTCCCGCTGTGGAGCATCCTCAAAAACCTTTCCATCGCCTCGCTGCGGGATATTTCATCCGCCGGCATGGTGGACAGGGGCAAGGAAACCGAGCTTGGCGCGCAGTGGAAAAAGCGCATCGAAATCCGCACGCCCGACATGGGCAACAAAATCCTTTCGCTCTCCGGCGGCAACCAGCAGAAGGTGCTTTTCGCCCGCGCGCTCGCCACCACGGCTAGCACCGTGCTGATGGACGACCCGATGCGTGGCGTCGATATCGGCACCAAACAGGAGGTCTACGATATCTTGAGAACCGAAGCCTCCCACGGCCGCACCTTCATCTGGTACTCCACCGAGATGGATGAAATCCGCCTTTGCGACCGGGTCTATGTTTTCCGCGACGGCGCCATTCAGGCGGAACTGGTGGGAGAGGACATCACCGAACAGAATGTGCTGGCCGCTTCCTTTTCCGGAGAGGACCACGCATGAAACTCTCCGCCAGTGCCCTTCGTCTCATCATTCCCGCCGCCTCGCTCGCCTTCCTGCTCGCCGCCGTCTTTTACATGCAGCCGCGCGCCATGAGCTATAACGGACTCAACTTGCTGTTCAATCTGGCGGTGCCGATTGCACTTGCCACCATTGCGCAGATGCTGATCATGTCCGTCAACGATCTCGATCTGTCGATGGGTACCTTCGTCAGTTTCTGCGCCTGCGTCACCGCCACCTTCCTGCAAACGACGCCACTGCTCGGTATCGCGATCTTCGCCGGTGCGATTGCGGTTTATGCGATGCTGGGCGCCATCATCCACATCCGCGCCCTGCCCTCAATCGTCGTCACGCTTGGCATGAGCTTTGTCTGGGGCGGCCTTGCCGTCCTCATCCTCCCCTCACCCGGCGGCCAGGCGCCAGCCTTCATCCGGGCGCTGATGACAGCAAAACCGCCGCTCGTGCCAATTGCCATCGTTGCCAGCATCGTGATTGCGGTCGTCGCCCACTACATCGTCATGCGCTCCTCCTTCGGCGTGCTGATGCGCGGCGTCGGCGGTAACTTCCGCTCCGTCGAGCGCTCCGGCTGGTCGGTCATCGGCATACGTGCTGCCACCTTCGCGCTGGCCGGTTTCTTCGCGGTGTTGTCGGGCATAGCGCTCGTCGGGCTAACGACATCGGCAGATGCCAATATCGCGCTTCGCTACACGCTGCTGTCGATTGCCGGCGTTATTCTGGGCGGCGGCGAATTCGTCGGCGGTCGGGTCTCGCCCATCGGTGCTGTCATCGGCGCGCTGACGCTCACCCTTGCCGGCTCGTTCCTGTCCTTCATGCGCATTTCGCCGGACTGGCAGATAGGCGCACAAGGGGCGATCCTCATCATCGTGCTGGCGCTCCGCATCCTGCTCAACCGTCTCGAAAAGCGGGAGAAAAACCAATGAACGGGCTTTCGTCTCTCTCGAAAAAACCATGGATCTGGTCGTTCGCCGCAACGGCCGCGGTCTGGATCGTTACCGTCATGTTCACCGGCGGCGCCAGCTCCTTCGGCCTGTCGCACGCAGCCCTGACCTTCGCGGCCTTTTCCGTGATCGTCGGTATCGGCCAGATGTTCGTCATCACGCTCGGGCCGGGTAATATCGACCTCTGCGTTCCCGCCACGATGACGCTATCAGGCACGCTGGCGCTCAAATTCATGGATGTGTCCGATGGTCTCATCCTGCCGGGATTGCTGATCGCCATCCTGATCGGCATCGCCATCGGCATCGGCAACTATACGTTGATCAAGCTTCTGCGCATCCCACCGATCATCGCGACGCTTTCGATGAGCTTCATCGTGCAGTCTATCGCCATCTGGTCCAACCGCGGCCTGCGGATCAAGCCGCCGGAAACACTCGCCACCTTTGCCACGTCGAGCTCTCTCGGCATTCCGAATGTTGCCCTCGTCGCCCTTGTCCTCTCGGTCATCGCCTGGCTGCTGCTCGACCGCACCTTTTACGGACGCTGGATTTCCGCCATCGGCCAGAGCACTTTCGCCGCCCGCATGACCGGCATTCCGGTGGATGGAGCACGCTTCGTCACCTATGTGCTCTGCGCGGTACTGGCGGCGATCGCGGGTTATCTGCTCGCCAGCTTCTCCGGCGGCGCAGCACTCAACATGGGATCGGAATATCTGCTGATGTCCATCGCGGTGGTGGTGATCGGCGGCACGGCGGTTGCGGGCGGCGATTCCAACGTACCCGGTATCTGGGGCGCTTCGCTGTTCATGTTCCTGGTGGTCTCGATGCTGAACACCTATGGTTTCGGCGCGGGCATCCGCCTCATCCTCACCGGCCTCATCATCATTTCCGTCATTCTTCTGGCTAGCGGCCCCAAGGCCACACGCTGAACCCCGAACGAAAAGCCCTCAAGCGGACCACGCTCATGACCACAGACAACGCCTCCCCTTACGAAATCCACGATGAACGCTTCCGCCTTCTGATTGTCGGCAATGCGGAACTGGAAGAGCTTTATTCCGGCTGCCGCTGGGCGGAAGGCCCGGTGTGGTTTTCTGATCTGAGCTGCCTGCTGTTCAGCGACATTCCCAATGAGCGCATGTTGCGATGGGTGCCGAATGGCGGGATTTCGGTATTCCGCCACCCCTCCAACTTCACCAATGGCAATACGCGCGACCGGCAGGGACGGCTGGTTTCATGCGAACATGGCGGCCGTCGCGTCACCCGCACCGAAGTCGACGGCTCGATCACCGTTCTTGCCGACAGCTACGGCGGCAAGCGGCTGAACTCGCCTAATGACGTGGTGGTGAAATCCGATGGCAGCGTCTGGTTTACCGACCCCACTTACGGCATTCTTTCCGATTATGAGGGCTACAAGGCGGAACCCGAACAGAAGACGCGCAATGTTTACCGGCTCGATCCCGCAACCGGTGAAATCAAGATCGCCATCGATGACTTCGTGCAGCCAAACGGTCTGGCTTTCTCGCCTGATGAAACCAAGCTCTATGTCGCAGACAGTTCCTACAGCCATGATGTATCCCGCCCACGCCATATCCGCGTTTTCGATGTCGTGGACGGCGTGAAGCTCACAAACGGCCGGGAATTCTGCAATCTCGACAATGGCTTGCCTGATGGATTCCGTCTGGATACAGCGGGCAATCTCTGGACCAGTGCCGGCGATGGCGTGCACTGCTTTTCGCCTGACGGTACGCTGCTTGGCAAGATCAAGGTGCCGCAGACGGTCGCAAACCTCACCTTCGGCGGCCCGAAGAAAAACCGCCTGTTCATCACCGCAACGAAATCGCTCTATTCGGTCTACGTCGCCGCAACCGGCGCGCAGACGCCCTGATACGCTGGAAAAACCGGAGGGCATGTAGCAGACGGGAACTGGCAAGACGGCTTCACTGCGCTATAAAAGCGGGATGACCGATGATTCCAGCCCCTTCCTGACCGACGACATGGCACTGGATGGCGAAACGCAGGCTATCGAACCCACCAGCCGCATGCTGTCATGGGCGCGCAATTCCGCTCTCTACCGGCTGGAACAGCGCATGATGACGGAAAAGCAGCTGCGCGATGCGATCACCCGCAAGGCGCGGGAAAAATTCGAGGATATCAGCCCCGCTCAGATAAAGGCGCTTGGCGAATTCGCCGTGACCTTCGCCTATGGCATCAAGGCGCTCGACGATACGGCTTATGCAGAAATTGCCGTGCGAAGTGGCCAGCGCAGCGGCAAGTCGAAGCGCGGGCTTGCGCAAAAACTTCAGATCAAGGGCATTGATCGGGAAACGGCCGCAGTCGCACTGCAGGAAACCAACGATCTGGTGGCGGCCGTAATCTTTGCGCGCAAGCGCGCCTTCGGCCCCTTTCGCCGTGTCGAGCTTGATGAAAAACGCAAGTCGAAGGAATTTTCTGCCTTCGCCCGCAACGGCTTCGGCTTCGAAATCGGCGCGAAGGTGATGGCGATGACGGTGGAAGAGGCAGAAGAGATCGTCTCGGAAGCACCGCTTTAAAGGTTATTGCGGCATCGGATGCGTTTTCAGATAAGCGATCAGATCCGCGATATCCGTTTCGCTCCACAGCCCGAAAAAGCGCATCGAGGTTCCAGGGATCGCCTTTTTTGGGCTCGAGATAAAACTTTGCAGCTCCTCCTCCGTCCACACCCGACCCGCGGCACCGGCATCCTTCAGCGCCTGCGAATAATGGCCGTAACCAGCCACGGAGGCTATCGGCCTGCCCACCACGCCCATCAGATGCGGTCCCATGCGGGTGCGCGGCGCATCGATACTGTGGCAGGTGGAACAGCGGCTGAAAACTTTTTCCCCGTGCACCGCATCGCCTTCGGCCAATGCCGGCGCAGCAATACAGAGGAAAAAAGCCATTGAAGCCGGAAGCGTTCTGAATGCCGAGATCATCATGCCCCGCATAATACAACGCCCTCCCCGTCTGACAACGAAGAGGGCGTTTTTTGACATGCGACAGAATGCCCGGCGTTATAAGCCGGGCAGTACGTCGATGATCAGTTCATCGCAGTGAGCGTCACGGATGTACCGGTTGCGGCGAGGTTGAGGCCAACCTGACCCGTCACGCTGACCGTCTGAAGCTGGATGGAGCCCGAGGTGCCGCCAACGAGGATGTTGGTGCCAACGCCGAGGCCAACGGTTACTTCAGCCGTGGCGCCCTGATAAAGGCCACCGAGCGAACCACGGTGGTAACCCGCTGTCGGGGCGAAAACGGCCCAGACCAGACGGCCCTGCGTGGTGAAGCCAAGGTCAACGCCCATCTTGCGGATGGCGCCGGTATAATGGTCGGTGCGACGCGCGCCCATGGTGGACTGGAAGGTGCAATCCAGTTCCTTGGCCGAGCCGATTACGTAACCGACGCCACCGCCGATATCGCAGGTGAGGTAACCGATCTTGACGCCATTGCGTTCGTCCTGCTCCTGCGGAGCCGGCTCATATCTTGCAAGGTCGGCAGCGAGTGCGGACACGGTTCCACCGAGACCCATCGTCAATGCGGCAAAAGTTACGGCAACAGCCTTTTTCATCTGATTTTCTCCTGTTTTATTCCTACCCGCAGCAGCCCTTCTTGCCCTCTCCGGATATTGAATTCCGCACTGTTAACGTTTGTTCCCCGAAATCGATCCAAAACAACTGAATTGGGTGCAAGGAAAGCAAAACGGTTAACAATGTCTACTGGCGGTAGGATGCCATTAAGACATTGTTAGGGCGGGAAACGCCTGCGGAATTCCTGTTAAAGGCGAGTACGTCAGGGCGTTGTTTTGCTGCAACGATGTCAAAGCGGCAGTGCTACGGGAAAGCCGGTCGCAGCATGGGTCATGACATCCATACGGACGCCATAGATACGCTCCAGCGTTTCCGGCGTCATGATTTCGTTCGGCGTTCCCCTTGCGATAAGCCTACCGGAATGCAGTGCGACGATCTCATCGCAGAACCGCGCCGCCATGTTGACATCGTGCAGCACCACGATGACGCCGAGACCCTTTTCCCGCGACAGTCTTTGCACCAGCGAGAGAACCTCGAGCTGGTGTGCCATGTCGAGCGCCGATATGGGTTCGTCGAGAAGCAGGCTTTCGGCGTTCTGGGCAACCAGCATGGCCAGCCACACGCGCTGGCGCTCCCCGCCGGAAAGCGTGTCCACCAGCCGGTCCCTGAAGGCCACGGTGTCGGTCAGCTCTATAGCCTCGTCCACCCTCTCCTGATCCGCCTTGGTGAATTGGCCGAGCGCGCCGTGCCAGGGGTAACGGCCAAGCGCCACCAGTTCCTTGGCCAGCATGCCGGACGCAGCCGGCGTATATTGCGGAAGATAGGCGAGCTTTCGCGCAAATTCGCGGTTGCCCCAGCTCCCCAGCGGCTGCCCCTCGAACGACACCTTGCCCGCCGTCGGCTCGTGCATGCGCGCGAGAATCTTAAGCAGCGTCGATTTTCCCGAACCGTTATGGCCGATAAGACCGATGGTCTTGCCGGTGGCAAAGCTTGCCGTCAGCGGATGCAGCAATGTCCTGCCCGGAACCTCCATGGTTACCGCTTCCAGAAAGAAAAGCGGGATATCGTCGTAATCTACGGCAGGTGCGGCCTGACCCATTGTTCTCATCTCCGTAAATCGTTCAGAAAAATCATCATCGCCTGCCTGAAAGCCAGATCAGATAGGGCGCACCGGCCAGAGCCGCAAAAAGCCCAAGCGGCAACTCGTAAGGAAAGGTCACGGTTCTTGCCCCGAGATCGGAAAGCGCCATCAGCACCGCACCGAACAGGAACGATGCAAACAGGTGGTCGCGCGGTGTGGTGAAACCGGCCCGAAGCGCAATGTGCGGTGCCATCAACCCGACGAAGCTCAGCGGACCGACCAGCAGTGAGGCCGCACCGGTGGCAATGCCGGCCACGGCGATGACTGCAATACGCGCCGTAGCGAGCGGCAGACCTAGTGAGAGCGGCACATCCCGGCCAAGCGGCAGGATCACCAGCCAGCGCGTCACCGACAGGGCAGCGGCCAGGAGCACGACGGAAAGCACCGCAAGAAAGATCGCCGAACCTGATGTCGCCGTCGAACCCGAGCCGCTGAGCCAGGAGAGAATTTGCCAGGCCCGCTGATCACCAATGGCAAGCAGTGCCGAAAGTACCGCCGAGCAGAGCGAACTGATGGCAATGCCGGCGAGCAGTATTTTTTCAGGCGCCAGATGCCGGCGCACCGAAAAGAACAGAACGAGCATCATGACGGCTGCCGAGCCGAGGCCGGCGCCGCAAAACAGTTCGAACAGCCCGGCGGCCGGAAAGAGCGTGATGGCGGCGGCAAAACCAAGACCCGCGCCACCGCTGACGCCGATCACCTCCGGGCTTGCCATGGGATTTCCGGTCAGCCGCTGCAGAAGCGCGCCCGCCATCGCCAATAAACCACCGGCAGCACAAGCCGCCATCAACCGCGGCCAACGAAAGGGCAGAAGGCTTTGCAGGTCGCCAGCTTTCAGCACCGTCCAGCCCTCCGGCCCCTTGCCGATGGCGAGGGATGCAAAAACCAGCCCGGCCATGATGACAAGCACCGGCAGCAGGGAGGCAAGCCTGCGTCTGATCGCGAGATCGCCGCCCTCATTGCGATGGATATTCGTAGGCGGGATTTTCGGCAGCAGCCAAAGCAGCAAAGGCCCGCCGATGAGAGCCGTGACCGCACCCGTCGGAAACACTTCCGCTGTCGTACTCGCCAGAAGCTGCACGAGACCGTCGCAGAACCAGAGCAGCAGACCGCCCAGAAGCGGCGAAACGAACAGCACGGAAGATGCACGTCGCACACCCAGCGCACGGGTAAGCGCAGGTGCTGCAAGTCCGATAAAACTGACGAGACCGACGGCGGCGGCGACGAATGCCGACAGCATCACGGCGACGGCAGCCACCGCCAGCCTGATCGAAAAGAGCGATACGCCGAGCGATCGCGCACTGGAATCGCTGAGACCCAGAACCGTCAATGGCCTTATCAGTAGCCCGGTGAGAACCAGACCAGCGAGAAGTTGGGCGGCAAGCAGAAACGCATTCGACCAGTCCTGCTGGCTGAGGGAACCGCCATTCCAGACCACAAGCGACATTAGATATTCGCCTCGTGCAAGCGTCAGCGCGGCGGCAACGGAAGCGGCGGTGATGCCGACCAGCAGTCCCGACACCACCATGGTGACGGGCTCGAAGGACCGCCGCCAGCCGAGAAGAAACACCACGGAGGCCGCAGCGGTACCGCCGGCGAGCGCCACCCATGCGCGGTTGCCATCCAGCACCGAGGGGAAGAACAGGGTCGCGATGACGATTGCCAGCTGGGCGCCGGCAGAGATGCCAAGGGTGGAGGGGTCGGCAATCGGATTGCGCAGCAATTGCTGGAAAAGCGCACCCGACAATCCCAGCATCGCCCCCGCCAGAATGGCAACCGCCACACGCGGCATCAGGCTGAAGGCGAAAATGACCTGATCCATCGACATGGACGCGGCATCGAACGGCAGGCCGGGCCAAGCGCCGAGGGGTAACCGCAGCAATCCGGCATGCAGGGAAAGCCCGCAGGCCAGAAGAAAGACGAGGCCGAAGAAAAGCTGGAGAGGCCGTGCCGTCACAATGCCTCTCCGTGGGTTGCCAGAGCCTCGGTCAAAAGCCGCGCAAAACGCATGGCTGCGGTGATACCGCCATAGGGGCTGACATTACCGAGGGTGACCACCCGGTTTTCCCGCACGGCCGGAAGCGCACGCCAGATGGCACTGTTGCGCAGAGTTTCCCGCGCCTCCACCGGAATATCGGAGACGATGACGATGCGCGCATCGGATGAGGCGGCGAGGTTTTCAAGCGGCACCGGGGCCGCGAAGGTGAATTGCGACCGATCCACCCAGGCATTGGTCAGCCCCAGACGGCCAAGAACATCCCCGAACATGCTATCCGCACCAAAGGCACGAAAATGCCGGGCGTCGCCTATGTTGATGACATAGGTCGGCCGTGCGGAAAACCCGGCAAGACGGGCCCGCATGGCGTGCAGTGCCGCTTCCGTTTCACCCAGAACCTTGCGCGCCTCTTCGGCCCGCCCGAGCTTTTCACCAAGCGCGGTGACCGCCGCCAGCGCCTTTTCGAAAGGCGGCTCACCCTTCACGTAAAAGGGCAGTGAAAAGACGGGGGCGATCGCTTCCAGCCTGCCGGTATAACGTGTGTAGAAAGGCGAAATCAGAATGAGCTCCGACCGGGTGAGCTGCAGAAGCTCGAAATTCGGAGCGCCGCGCAGGCCGAGATCGGCGACGGTTTCAGGGATATCAGGCTCGACCGCGCCGGACCGGAACTGGATGAGTTCGGTCGCCGCCACCGGCATGACGCCGAGCGCCACAGATGTTTCCAGCATGGCCCAGTCGATGGCGGCGATGCGCGGCGTCACTGCTGCCCGCGCCTTGCCCGCAAGAGCCGAGGCGGCGAGCAGGCTTAAAAATTCCCGCCGCCCCCAGAGGGGGGAAATCCATCGATCCTTACGCGTCATGCCCCTGCTGCTTCACTTTAATATGGCGTTACCACCGGTAGGTCAGCTTGCCCATAACGGTTCTGCCGTCACCGTAATAGCATCCGAAAGTGGAGCAACTAGAAATATATTCTTTATCAGTCAAGTTTTGCACCAGAAGCGAGGCGCGGTAGCCGTTCTTCTCGTAATGCACGCCGAGATCGAGCAGGGCGAGGCCCTTCATTTCGAAGGCATTGGCCGCATCGCCATAACGTTTTCCGACATAACGGACACCGCCGCCGATGCCGAAACCTTCAAGCGCCGTATCTTCCGGGAAGGTGTAGTCGAGCCAGAGGCTGGCGGCGTGCCGGGGCGTACTATCCAGCTCCTTGCCGTTGTTCACACGGCCGGAGACCTCGCTGTCCATGTAGGTATAGGCCGCCCGCAGGTCGAGCCCGTCTGCAAGGCTTGCGACGCCTTCCAGTTCGAGGCCTCTCACATGCGCCTCGTCCATCTGCTGCGTCACCCCGCCCACCGTCGTCGTGACGTTCTTCTGTTTCAGATCGTAGATCGCCGCGGAAAAGAAACCGTCAAAGCCCTCGGGCTGATATTTGATGCCCGCTTCCCATTGTTCGCCCGTGGTCGGTTTCGGCGCATCACCGACAGCCGGCTGCGGCACGGGCTCGAAGGAGGTCGCGTAGCTGACATACGGCGCGATGCCGCCATCGAAGAGATAGCTGACCCCGACACGGCCCGTCAGCTTATGGTCGTCCTTGTCGAGAGTGCGGTAGGTCGTTCCGTTGAACGTCGTGCCGCCGGTGCTTGCCCAATCCTGCCGCAGACCGGCGGTGACCCGCCAGTTCTCAAAGGCCATCTCGTCCTGCGCATAAAGACCGATCTGGGAAATATCCGTCTTCACATCGGCATAAAGCGTGCGCGAGGTGAGACTAATTGGCCCGCCATAAACAGGATTGACGGGATTGAGCGGCGTTGCGGCCCAGAATTCGGTTTTGACGTTATTGTCGAAATAGCGGTAATCCAGCCCGACAAGCAGGGTGTGGTCGACTGGTCCCGTGGAGAACTCCGCCTGCAGGCTGTTGTCGATGTTGAAGGTGTTCAGCAATTCGTCCTGGAACGTCGCATTGCGGCGGATGAGATTGCCGATCATGCCGCCGCTGGTCGAAGACATGCCGAGCGCGCGGTAGGACCAGTCGAAATTGGAATAACGCGCATTCTGCCGGAAGGTGAAGGTCTCGTCGAAACGGTGCTCGAACTCATAGCCGATATTAGTGAACTTGCGGCTTGAGGTATCGAAAGAGGGATCGCCGACATAAAAGCTGCGGTCCAGCATATTGCCTGGTCTCAGATAGGTCAGCGCCGGCGGCAGGCCAGACGGCGAACTCGGATTGTCGTGCTGATAGGAGGCGAGAACCGTCAGTTTCGTATCCTCGTCGGGCTGCCATGTCAGCGCCGGGGCGATGAAATAACGATCGTTCTGCAGATTGTCCGTCTGAAGATGGGCGTTGCGGGCAAGGCCGGTCAGGCGATAGGCAAAACTGTCGCTATCCGCGACCGGCCCACCAATATCGAACATCGATTGGTAATAATCGAAGCTGCCGATCTGCGCTCCGACTTCGCCGAAACGCTCGAAAGTCGGCCGCTTGCTGATGAGATTGATGAGGCCACCGGGATTACCCTGACCGTAAAGCACCGAGGCCGGCCCGCGAATGACTTCCACCCGCTCCAGACCGTAGACCTCATAAGACGGCGCACCGGCCGTGCGCATCAGCCGCAGACTGTTGAGGAACTGCAGCTGGTTACCCTGAAAGCCGCGAATGCGCGGCGCATCGAAACGTGGATCCGCCCCAAACGGCTGCGCGACGACGCCAGGCACATAATTCAGCACCTCGCTGAGATTACGGACATTCTGCGCATCCATTTGATCCCTGGTGATGACGGAAACCGATTGCGGCGTCTCGATCAGGGATCGCCCCGTCTTGGTGGCGCTGGCGCTGGTTTTTGCCACATAGCCCTTCACCGGCGCCTTGGAGTCCTGATTTTTCGCGCCGTCCACGGTGATGGTCTGCAGCACCGTCGTTCCGGCTTCCTGCGCAAGGGCAACGCCGGAGGTCACGAACGCCACATAGGCGATGGCAGCGCAACCGCCCGCCAGAATGGAAATGTGTTTAGATTTTCCCTGCACGCCAAGACCCTTCATCAACCGCGCCGCCATGAGACGGTTATTTTTCTGGAGAATTGAAGTCATCTTATTACGCAAGGAGCGGATTGTGATCCAATAAGTGAAACTGGATTTTTTCAGAACTACTGATTATGAAAATTCTTACGGATAATAGCTTGGAATTATTCAAATCCGTCAGGAAAGGCAGTGATGATGGGCAGGAAACCGGCAAACCGGGCGGACGCGTTCGAGCTGCGGCACCTGCGCTATTTCACCACGCTGGTGGATGAGCGCAATTTCGAGCGCGCCGCCGCCCGCCTCGGCATTGCCCAGCCGGGTTTGAGCCAGCAGATCATGGCGCTCGAGCAGATCGTCGGCATGCCGTTGCTTGACCGGACACGGCGATCGGTGAAGCTCACCACGCCTGGCCAGCTTCTTTATGAGGATGCCCGCAAAATTCTCGCCAATGCCGAGGCGACACTTGCGGCGCTTAAACGCGTCGATCGCGGCGAGACGGGCCGCATCTCCATCGGTTATGTCGCTTCGGCCGCCTATTCCGGCCTGATGATCCAGTCCATCGCCAGTTTCCGCGCCTCTCATCCCGATGTGGAACTGCAACTGATCGAGATGGAGATGCGGCTGCAACTCGCCAAGATCGCCGACGGAAATCTGGATTTTGCCTTCATCCGCCCGCCTGCGCCCGTTCCGGAAGGTGTCACAACCCATGTGGTTCTGCGCGAACCGCTGGTGGCCGCACTTCCTGAAAACCATCCCCTGGCCTTTGCGCTGCAGGTCGACCTCAAGAACCTTGCCGACGAGACCTTCATCACACCGCGGCAGCCGCCGGATGTCGGCTTTCATTACAATACGATAGAAGCCTGCAACGAGGCCGGGTTCCAGCCAACGATAAGCCCGGAAGGCCGGGATTACACCACCATTACCAGCATGGTGGCGATCGGCCTCGGTGTGGCGCTGGTGCCGCGCTCGCTCGATTGTCTGCGGTTGCCCGGCGTGCGCTACGTGCCGCTTGCAGCAAGCGCCACGACTTCCGACCTCGCCATCGCCCACCGGAAAACGGAAGCCTCTCCCGCCGTCAGGGCCTTCATTCTCCATACCCGCAATTGACGCGACCGCACCCGCCCATGCGCTGAATATCCACGACCCGGCTGCCGATCCCGTGGACGAAAAACCCGTCATCGTCCGTTTCCGCGGCATCGGTGGCAACAGGCCAAGCGACGCAACCACATGAGATTACGGAAAGAATGGCGCTCTTTTCGGCAAACCGGAAGCAAGGCCTAAATCCCGTCCGGATATTTTCTGTTCCCGCTTTTCCCCGCAGCCGCGGCGCACCGTATAATCGCGGCAGATTTCGATTTACGGGAGACAGCAATGGCTGAGACTTACGAACACCACGCCGCAGGCCTCGAATCCCCGGCATCCCATGCTTTCGAGGTTGTTCCTGATGATACGAACCCGCTTCCTTCCCCCACGCGCGCCATCTATGTGGGCAATGGTGGTCATCTCTGCCTGACCCTGCTTTCCGGCGCGACGGTGACCTTCCAGAACCTGCCCGCAGGCAGCCTGCTGCCGGTCAGGGCCACCCGCATATTTGCAACCCGCACCACCGCCACAGGCATTCTGGGGCTCAATTGAGCGCTCCATCGCCGGCTGATCTCCTCGATCTGAAACGCAGCCCTCGCCAGAAGCCCACCAAGGAGTGTGACACTTTCATGACAAGCTTTCAGGTTGATGTCAGCAAAATGAAGCATCCGCCATTGATCGGCCCATGCGGCAGCTTGGACAGCGGCGTTCCCGCCCCTTTTTCGTTGCCGCCGGCCTATCGGAAATCTGGTGGATCTGGCAGTGGCTCTTTTTACCGCGAAAGCGACGGGAACAATAACGTATCGTCCGGAGATCGGCAGCGTGCCGCTCAGCCTGCTGACGGCGGCCTATCTGCTGTTTTTCACGAACCGGACATTCTGGTCGAAGGTTCACACCTATCTTTCCGCCTATCCGGTTGCCATCGTCGCGCTTTATGTCGCCATAGCGGCGCTTTTCGGTGCGCTCATCACCATTCTTTCCGCCAAATATCTCATCAAGCCGTTTCTTATCTTGCTGATATTCGCGGCCGCGGCGGCTTCATGGTTCATGGACCGCTACGGCATCATCATCGACAGCGACATGATCCGCAACGCCGTGGAGACCACGCGCGCGGAAGCGGGCAATCTGATGACACCTGGCCTTTTCTGGCATCTGACGATCTATGGGCTGGTGCCGTCGCTCGTCATCGCCGCCGTCCGGGTTCGGCATCGGCCGATCATCGACAAGTTGCTGTGGAACACCGTCAGCATCCTGATCTGCCTCACCGTTGCCGGCATCATCAGCTTTGCGAATTCCAAAACATTCACCACCGCCGTGCGCCAGCACAAGGATATCGTCAAAAGCGTCAATCCCTTGTCGCCGATCATATCCACCATTCACTATCTGACGCAGGCGGAAAAGGAAGTTGACATACAGGTGAGCCCGATCGGCAAGGATGCGAAAATCCTGCCGGCGCTGGGTGGCATCCACAAGCCACGCATCACCGTCATCGTGGCTGGTGAGACCGCGCGCGCTGCGAACTTTTCCCTGAACGGCTATCGGCGCGACACCAACCCGGAACTGGCAAAGCGCGACGTGATCTATTTCCCTAATACAACCAGCTGCGGCACTGCGACGGCGATTTCCATTCCCTGCATGTTCTCGAAATTCCCGCGTTCTGAGTATAGCCACAACAAGGCGCTCGCCAACGAGAACGTCATGGATGTTCTTGTCCATGCCGGTGTCGGTGCAACCTGGCTGGACAACAACACCGGCAGCAAGAACGTGGCCGACCGCATTCCCTTTTTCGACCTGCCTTCCACCAACGACACCCGCTTCTGCACTGGCGGAGAATGCCGCGACGATATCTTCTTCGACAAGCTCGACGCATGGCTCGATAACGTCAAGAAGGACAGTGTCATCGTGTTGCACCAGATGGGCAGCCATGGGCCGACCTACTATCTGCGTTACACCGACGAATTCCGGAAGTTCACCCCGGACTGTCGAACCGCTGAGCTTGGCAATTGCACGGACGCGCAAATCGTGAATTCCTATGACAACACGCTTCTCTACACCGATCATTTCCTGTCGACCGTGATCGACAAGCTGAAGGCACGTTCCAACACGCTGGCAACGGGGATGATCTACGCCTCGGACCATGGTGAATCGCTTGGCGAGAACGGCGTCTATCTGCACGGCGCACCCTATCTGCTGGCACCCGACCAGCAGACCCATGTGCCGTTTCTCGTCTGGTTCGATGATGATTTCGCCAAATCAATGGGGCTGGATCGCGCATGCCTTGCAAAAGGCGCAGCAA
This sequence comes from Agrobacterium tumefaciens, assembly GCF_009649785.1. Classification (GTDB taxonomy): domain Bacteria; phylum Pseudomonadota; class Alphaproteobacteria; order Rhizobiales; family Rhizobiaceae; genus Agrobacterium; species Agrobacterium tumefaciens. The sequence continues at coordinate 133,003 of NZ_WJOK01000009.1, forward strand.
AGGGCGGGCGCTCGCACGACAATTATTTCCACAGTATCCTTGGAATGATGAACGTCTCCACCTCCGTCTACGATTCCGCGCAGGACGTGTTCGGCGGCTGCACCCAGCGCCAGAATAGCTGAACATACAGTGCTTGACGCTTATCCCGTGAAAGCGATACGCAAGACGACGCGATAAAGGAGCTGTCTTGCGGGTTCTGCTTGTTGAAGACGATCATGTGCTGGGAGAGGCGCTGCGAGACCATGTCGCCGCGGCAGGCCACGCCGTTGACTGGTTTAAGTTGCTCGACGACGCCACGGCGGCGACGCTGACCATGGCTTACGGGCTCATCCTGCTCGACATGCGGCTGCCGGACGGCGATGGCATCACCCTTTTGCAATCACTGCGCAATCGCGATGACTCGACGCCGGTGATCATTCTGACGGCGCACGACCAGGTGTCCGACCGGATTGCCGGACTGAATGCCGGAGCGGACGACTATCTGGTCAAGCCCTTCGATCTCAACGAGCTTTCGGCACGCATGCTGGCGGTCTCGCGGCGGTACGAGGGGCGCTCCGCCCCCGTCATTCGCCTGCCCGGCATCGAAATCAACCAGGTGGCGCGCAATATCGTCGTTGACGGAACAGCGCAAACGCTCAGCGCCAGAGAATGGGCCGTGCTGGAAAAGCTGGTCGAGCATCCCGGTGCGGTCGTCTCGAAATCTCAACTGCACGACACGCTCTACGAATTCGGCGCGGAAATAGAAAGCAATACGGTCGAGGTCTATATCAGCCGGCTGCGCAAGAAGATCGGCCATGACCGCGTCGAGACCGTGCGCGGCGTCGGCTACACCATCAGGTAGACAGAAATGGCCAGACCAACCAGCATGACCCGCAAGCTCGTCACGGCGCTGACGAGCGTTGTCGCCATATCCTGGTTTATCGCCTGCGGGTTGGGCGTCATGGTGATGCAGGACGAGTTCGCTGAAATTTTCGACGCTGGCGTTGAGGAAACAGCCGAAAGACTGCTGCCACTGCTGGTGGACGATCTCAGGGAAAACAACACGGGCCCCGCCTCGCAAAAACTCAACCAGTCTGCACATGCGGCGGAATATCTGACCTATCAGGTTCGCGACCGGGAAGGACAGGTCGTCCTGCATTCGCATGACAGTTCGACCGAACCTTTCGAAGTCTCTCTCGACCCCGGTTTTTCTGAAACGGCGACCCAGCGCATCTACACGGTGGCGACACCGGACGGGAATTACTTCCTTCAGGTCGCAGATGCCTTCGCCAACCGGCGTGAGGCAATCGAGGAAGCCGGCACAGCAATTTTGCTGCCCGTTCTCATTCTTATCCCCGCCAGCATCTTTGCCGTTATCTTCGTGGTGCGCAAAACCCTGCAACCGATACAGACCTTGCGCGACGAGATCGGGAAAAAAGACGGCGGCAATCTCGCGCCGCTGGAAACCCTGCCGTTTCCGGCTGAACTTCACCCGATTGCCCGCTCGGTCAATCTGCTGCTGAGGCGGCTGCGATCGACAATCGAAGCGGAAAGGGAGTTTACCGCCAACAGCGCCCATGAATTGCGCACGCCGATTGCCGGCGCGCTGGCGCAGGCGCAGCGACTGCACGCCGATATTCCGCCTGAACTTGCACCGCGCGTGGAAAATATCGAGAAAGCCCTGATGCATCTCGGCCATCTCGCCGAAAAACTGCTGCAGATGTCGCGCGCGGAAGCAAGGATCGGGGTAACAGACACGGCGACCGACCTCATCCCCATTCTCGAGCTCATCATCGACGATATGAGCAGAACGGCGATCGGCACGTCCCGCATCCGCTTCACCAATCGCTGCGAAGGCGGCCTGAACTGCAAGCTGGGCACGGATGCCTTCGGCATCATCATCCGCAACCTTCTCGAAAACGCCCTGATCCACAGTCCGCCGGAAAGCCCGGTGCACATACTGGCCGAAGAGAACGGCACGATCCGCGTCGTCAATTCCGGCGCGGCGATCGACAAAGCGCTTCTTCCCAAACTGACGACGCGCTTTGTCCGAGGCCCGTCCAAGGCTGATGGCACCGGGCTTGGCCTCGCTATCGTCAGAAGCCTGATGGAACAGATTGGCGGCGAACTCGTGCTATCCTCCCCTGCACCCGGCAGACAGGACGGTTTTGAGGCCCGCATCGTGCTTCCGGTCGAAGACGCCTGAATCCGCTGAAAACAAAAAGCCCCGCCAGGGGGCGGGGCTTTCGCTGGTATAATTTTGGCCGCTCAATCCTCGTGAATATGGCTATGGTCGCGCGTATCGCGCATCTTCACATAAACCACCAGCGACAGCGCAATCATGATCGTAACGTACCAGAAGAACCAGTTTTCGTGGCCGATCTGCTTGAACTTCAAGGCTACGAATTCTGCCGTTCCCCCGAAAATCGTGTTCGCCAGCGCGTAGGGCAGAGCCACACCGAGCGCCCGGATGTGGGCGGGGAACATTTCCGCCTTCACCACCGCATTGATGGAAGTGTAGCCGGTGACGATCAACAGGCCGACCAGAACGAGAGCAAAAGCCATGATCGGGTCGGTTGTCGTCGCCAGCGTCGTGAAGATGAGATAGGTGAACAGCGTTCCAAGAATGCCGAAGCCGACCATCAGCGGCTTGCGACCCACCTTGTCCGACAGTGCACCGGCAATCGGCTGGCACAGCATGAAGACGAAGAGGGCTGCCGTGGTGATTTCGGTCGCGCTTTCCTTGCTGAAGCCGGAGGTATTGACGAGGAATTTCTGCAGATAGGTCGTGTAGGCGTAAAAGGCGAGCGTGCCGCCTGATGTCAGCGCCATGACCATCATCGCTTCCCGCGGGTAGTGCTTGAAAAGCGCCCATCCGCTCGATTTCGGCTTGTCCGCGTTGCCCGCCTTGGCATTTTCAAAGGACTGCGTCTCGGCAAGGCCGCGACGGATGTAAAACACCGCAATTGCAAGAACGCCACCGATGAAGAAGGGAATGCGCCAGCCCCAGGCGCCGAGCTGCTCGGGTGTCAGAACCCGTTGCAGAACCAGCAACACCGCCAGCGCCAGAAGCTGGCCGGAAATCAGCGTCACATACTGGAAACTGGAGAAAAAGCCGCGACGATTCTTGCCGGCCATTTCGCTGAGATAGGTCGCGCTGGCGCCATATTCACCGCCGACACTGATGCCCTGCAGCAGGCGGGCAAACACCAGAATGGCAGGCGCTGCAATGCCGATCGTCTCGTGGCCGGGTGTAATTGCGATCAACAGCGAGCCGAGGCACATCAAGGTAACGGACAAGGTCAGGCCGGCCTTGCGGCCCTTGCGGTCGGCATAGGTTCCCATGAACCACGCACCGATGGGCCGCATCAGAAATCCGACGGCAAAAACGGCGGCCGCGCTCAGCAATTCAGCGGTCTGGTTTCCGGAAGGGAAAAACACCGGCGCGAAATAAAGGGTGAAGGCCGAATAAACGTACCAGTCGTACCATTCGACGAGGTTGCCCGCCGATCCGCCGATAATGGATTTCAAACGGGTTTTCTGATCCGGTGCCGTAGCGGGACCATTTGCCATAATATTCACGGTAAACTCCAATTCATCTCGCCTGGAGGTGGAAGGGCGAACGGAAGGTGTGATAATTTGTCGCTCTCGGAGGGGGTATATACCCGCCATATTGCAATGCGCAAGTTTACGCCGCATCGCAGCATGGCAATGGCAGCGTCTACTCGCCATCTTCCGCGCCGGACCATTCTAATACGCCTTGTCACCCGGCCGTGCTCAAACTAAAAAATATCAATGATTTACGATACATCGGACATCTATATCGAAAAGCTTCTCATCCCCGCCGCGCGCGCGGGTGAAGCGCTGGCACGACTGGACGAGAGGATAAGCCGGTCGCCGATGAAACACGGCTTCATCGAAAGGCAGGACTTTACCGACGCGATTTCCTCCATGTGGGTGGATGGCGAACTTGTCCATATGGAAGATCTGGTCCTGCATGACGCCCATATGGATGTGCGGGCGCCAACCCATGAAATGACGGCGGCGCACCGGATCGTCCGCTCAAGGCGGCTGATTTTTTCAAACGCGCCAGGCTGGGCCTTCACTGCACCAGGCCTTTCCCGTCTGCGCGGAAGAATGGGAATTGCCGCCGACGCGACGGCATTTACCCCGGAAACGGTGGATCATTCCGGCAACGAAGAGTCTGATGCAGACGGCGAGACACCGCTGGATGGGGCCTTTTCAGAGCTGGACGCACTTCTGGCGCGAAGCGCCGCGACCTTGGACGCGATCACCGCCGGCACCACCCTTGCGCCGGTGACACATCGGGAGGAGGCCCATCCGATGATCAACGATCCCGATTGGGACGAGGAGGAAAGGCTGAAGGAATGGCGGCAGGTCCTTGGCCAGACGGAGGAGCTGCCCCCAATCCTGCGCACCGCGATCCTGCTGGATGCCTGGAATATGATCGAGGTTCTGCAACGCAGCCCCTGGCTCGGCAGGCTCATGGCCGCCGCTTTTCTGCGCGACGGGGCTGTCTCTCCCGACCACCTGCCGGCGCTCAGCGCTGGTCTTCGTGCCGTCCCGCGCGAGCGCCGGCACGCCAGAAACCAGACGCAACGCCTAGTCGCCCTTCTCGACAGCTTTTACGAGGCGGGACTGGCCAGCATGAAGGAACATGACAGGCTGACCCACGCCAGAGAACGCATGATGCGCAAGCTGGCCGGCCGACGCTCGTCTTCGCGTCTTCCAGACCTGGTGGAGCTTGTCGTCTCCCGGCCGGTGGTTTCGGCGGCCATGATCGTCAGGGAACTCGGCACCACGCCGCAGGGCGCGATAGGGCTCGCCAATCAACTGGAGTTGAGGGAGGTTACGGGCCGCGGCCGCTTCCGTGCCTGGGGCATGCTATAGCACAAGCCGCCAGTCTTCATCCGCCTAAACCCCGGAAAAATAGTATTTTTCTCAACCCCTTGTTCCTGCGATGAATCCCGCAGGAATCCTGCGATCACGAATCTTAACAAAATTTAACTATTGCGTAGGTGGATGAAGCGGCTATGTTCTCGCTGCGTTGCAACACGATTTTTCTCCGGTAACGCGGTCGCATTCGGCTCCGGCAACCTTTCTTTGCCATCCGCATTAAAGTGTCCACCATGAGGGAGATGCAAAAAATGACAATTTCAGTCTCACAACTCGATTCCGATCGGGAAACAGATGCTCCTTTCGCCCGAAAAGTCCTGATGGCGCGCAATCTCGCCGGATATACGGTCGATCAGCTTGCCATCACCTGCGGCCTGACAGCCAATGAAATCCGCGCCCTGGAAGACGGCTCAGACAGCGATCCTCTGCGCATCAGGCGCGTTGCCGCCGCCCTGCATATTCCAGTCGAAACCGTTATCTGATCGTTCACAACGATCCGAACCAAATCTCAGCGCCGCCGGGGACGATGTTCACGCAACATCCGGGCGGCGCGCGTAACGGTTTGAACGCTACAAGTCTCTCCGGAACATTTTCCGCTCCGCTCTCTTAACATTTCCGTTATCCGGCACCACATGATGTCCGCACGGGACATGTTCGCCATGTGGCCCGCCTGCGCGAGAGCACCAATAATTTCCGGAATCCTGCCATGACACTCAGCCTTAACACCGAAGAACGGGTTTCTTCAGCATTGGATGAATTGTGGCCAACGGAGAAAACGGAAATTCTCGACTGGCTCGTCACCGGCACGAAGGACGAGCGCTTTATCGATGAGATATTCTTCGAGCTGTGTAGCAGGTTGCGCGAAAGTGGAATTTCCATAGCGCGGGGCGCACTTGCCTTCCGCATTCGTCACCCGCAATGGCTTGGCGCGCGCATCCTGTGGAAGGCCGGCATATCGTCGGCCGAGATCACCACCTATGGCTATGGGGCGGAGAGCTCGCCCGAATATCTGAACAGCCCCATCAACGACATCCATCAGGGCGCAACCGAAATCCGCCACCGGCTGACCGGCGACGAAATCGAGCCATCCGCTTATCCGATCTATGAGGAATTGCGCGCCGACGGGCTGACGGATTATTTCGCCTGGCCGATCGAACATACGTTCGGCAAGCGCCATGTCGCCACTTTTTCCAGCGATCGGCCCGGTGGCTTTTTGGAAGCGGAAGTCCTTGCGTTGAAAAACCTGCTACCGGCGCTCGCGCTGGTCAGCGAAATTCGCCTGAAAAACCGCATGACGCGCACCCTGCTGGAGACCTATGTCGGGCCGCATGCGGGCGAAAAAATCCTCAATGGCGCAACGACGCGCGGCAGCGGCATAACGGTCGGCGCGGCGATCCTGATCTGCGACCTGCGCAACTTCACCCATATTTCCGACCTCTGGCCGCGCGATGATGTGATCGAATTGCTGAACGGTTATTTCGACGCGATGTGCGATCCGATCGAGGAATTCGGTGGTGAAATCCTGAAATTCATGGGCGATGGGCTGCTGGCGATTTTCCCGCTCAGCGATCCGCAGGCTTGTGAAAACCTGCTGAAAGCCATTGCCAGCGCACAGAAAAGTCTCGTTGCCCTCAACGACATCAATTGCCAGAAAGGCCATGACCCTCTGGGTTACGGCATCGGCGTCCATGTCGGCGATGTCATGTATGGCAATATCGGCTCGAAAACCCGCCTCGATTTTACCGTCATCGGTCCGGCCGTGAACATCGCATCACGGCTTGAAACCCTGACCAAGGAAACCGGCCGCAACGTCCTGTTTTCCGAAGAATTCGTCCGTATGGCCGGACATGAGGACAAGCTGGACAATCTTGGCCCATGGCTCCTGCGCGGCCTTGAAACCCCGGTCGAGGTTTATGCGCTTCCCCAACAGGAGGTCCTCGCACCCCCTGTCGACTGACTGCCGGTCAGGACTTTGTTCCCGTTTCAACGCTTTCTCAACGCAGCGCTCACCCGTGCTGCACAACCTCCGGAAGAGATGATTTCGGCTGCCCTGCCCGTCGTCAAAACGCTTGACACGCCTCCGATGTCGATCTAGCAAAATAGAACATATATTCCATATCGAAACATTGTTTGCGTTCATATTCTGTCTTTCCGGGAGTGGAAGACGGGTGTGAGGAACCGGAGGAAAGATGGTTACGAAATTGGCACTGCTCGGCGCTGGACGGATCGGCAAGGTCCACGCCAAGGCGATCACCACCGACAGCCGTGCGAAGCTGGTGGCCGTTGTGGACGCCGTTGCCGGTGCTGCGGAAGCAATCGCCCGCGAAGCGCAGTACAAGGTCAGCACAATCGACGAGGTTCTGGCTGACAAGACGATCGATGCCGTCATCATCTGCACGCCGACCAACACCCATGCCGATCTGATTGAGCGTTTCGCCCGTGCCGGCAAGGCCATCTTCTGCGAAAAACCCGTCGATCTGGATGTGGCCCGTGCGGAAGCCTGCGCCAAGGTGGTTGAGGAAACCGGTGCAAAGGTGATGCTCGGTTTCAACCGGCGTTTCGATCCGCATTTCCAGGCCGTGCACAAGGCAATCGAGGATGGCCGCATCGGCAAGGTCGAAATGGTGACCATCACCAGCCGCGATCCCGGCCCGCCGCCAGCCGAATACATCAAGGTTTCCGGCGGCATTTTCCGTGACATGACTATTCATGATTTCGACATGGCGCGGTTCCTGCTCGGCGAGGAAGTGGAAAGCGTATTCGCCACCGGTTCCGTTCTCGTCAATCCGGAGATCGGTGCACTCGGCGATTTCGATAGCGCCAGCATCATTCTGACGACGAAAAGCGGCAGGCAAGCCAGCATTTCGAATTCGCGACGCGCGACCTATGGGTACGACCAGCGTATCGAAGTACATGGTTCGCTCGGTTCGGCTGCGGCCGAGAACCAGCGGCCGGTCTCCATCGAGATCGCCAATGCTGAGGGCTACACCCGCCCGCCGCTGCATGATTTCTTCATGACGCGTTATACGGCGGCCTACGCGGCGGAAATTACCGCTTTCATCGATTGCATCGAAAACAATGTGGCTCCTTCACCCTCCATCAAGGATGGGCTGATCGCATTGAAACTGGCCGACGCTGCGCTGAAATCCGTCACCTCGAAGGCGGCCGTGACGATCGGCTGATCGACGCAGAAATCACTCCGTAACCGACATCCTGTCCGCGGTGCGTTAACGCATGGCGGACAGGAAAACAGCTATTCGCAAAGCTTCCGCCAGCATCGGCGCCACCCGTGAACTTGACCGGGCAGAGGCAGTCTTCGGACTTGCATGGCAGCTATTCGGAAAATAAGGTTGTCTGACAAGATACGGCCAGACCATATGGCTGCTATTCACCTTATTCACGCCGAATCCTCTTTTTGCCGGCAACAGCCGGACAGTGGTTTATTTATGCCATCACCCAAGACCGGTTATCTTTATGCGCTCATAGCATTCACGATCTTTGCAGCGCAGGATGGCATATCCAAACATCTTGGCGGTTCTTATCCGCCCGTTTTCGTCGCCATGCTTCGATACTGGGCCTTCGCCGTCTTCGTTTTGTTGATGGCTGCAAGGTCCTCTGGCGGCATTCGGGGCGCTGTCATGGCCAACCGTCCGTGGCTGCAGATCAGCCGCGGCGTCCTTCTTGCCGTACAGATTGTTTTTTCCATTTTCTCCTTCGCCGTTGTCGGCTTGGCGCACAGCCACTCCATCCTCGCTTCGGCGCCGCTGATCGTCGCCGCACTGTCCGTGCCGTTGCTTGGCGAACATGTGGGCTGGCGGCGCTGGTGCGCCATTTTTGTCGGCTTCATCGGCGTTCTCGTCATTCTGAAACCTGATGGCGAAGGGTTCGACAACCGCCTGCTGATCACTTTCATCGCCGCCTTCATGCTTGCGCTCTACAGCGTCCTGACCCGCCTTGGCAGCAAGAGCGATTCAGCGATGACGAGCTTCTTTTATACCGGCGTGGCCGGTGCGGCAGCACTGACGCTGGTGGGTCCGTTTTATTGGGTTAGCCTCGCACCCCAGGATTGGGGCTGGATGCTGGCGCTGTGCATTACCGGCATGAGCGGCCATTATTGCCTGATCAAAGCATTCGAGCTGGCGGATGCGGCCTCCGTGCAGCCGTTTTCCTATTACCAGCTCGTGCTCGTCTCCATCATCGGCGTTACCATCTATGGCGAGGTCGTGACATCCAACATGGTTCTGGGTGCTGCAATCGTGATCGCCGCCGGTCTCTTTACCATCTGGCGGGAACATGCCGTTGCCCGCAGGGAACGCAGGCGGGCTGACTGACGTCATTCCCGTTGAACGTCCTCTCAGGCGAGAGTCGCCTCGCAACGCAGCAGCATTCCAAACAGGTCGCGCGGCTCATCCGGATCGGCCAGCAGATCCAGTTCCGTATAAAGCCCGGTGGCGGCCAGTTTCGAGCGCACATAACGCAGCGCCGAAAAATCCTCGGTCGCGAAACCGACGCTGTCGAACAGCGTGATCTGCCTGTCGTTTACCCGCCCGTGCTTTTCACCCGATATGACCTGCCATAGCTCAGTGACGGGGTAGTCTTCGGGCAATTGCTGGATTTCACCTTCGATGCGCGTCTGCGGTGGGTATTCGACAAAAATGTCCGACCGCAGCAGAATGTCCCGGTGCAGTTCCGTCTTGCCGGGACAATCGCCGCCGACGGCATTGATGTGAATGCCGGGACCAACCATGTTGTCGGTCAGGATTGTCGCATATTGCTTGTCAGCCGTGACGGTGGTGATGATATCTGCACCCTCCACTGCGCTCTGCGCACTATCGCAAATTTCGATGGTAAAGCCCTGCCCGGCAAGATTGCGGGCGCATTTTTCACTGGCGGTCCGGTCGATATCGAAAAGCCGCACCGTGTCGATGCCGAGAATGGCCTTGAAGGCCCGCGCCTGGAACTCGCTCTGTGCGCCATTGCCGATGATGGCCATCGAGCGGGCATTTTTGCGGGCAAGGTGTTTTGCAGCGACAGCCGAAGTAGCAGCGGTGCGCAGCGCCGTCAGAATGGTCATTTCGGTCAATAGCAGCGGATAGCCGTTGCCGACATCGGAAAGCACCCCAAAGGCGGTCACCGTCTGGCGGCCCTCCTTCATGTTTTTCGGATGGCCGTTCACATATTTGAAGCCATACAACGTTCCATCACTGGTCGGCATCAGCTCGATGACGCCCTCTTGGGAATGCGATGCGATGCGCGGCGTCTTGTCGAAACTTTCCCAGCGACGGAAATCCTCTTCAACCACGTCGGCAAGCTCGCGCAGAAACGTATCGATCCCCACGCGCAGAACGAGTTTCATCATATGATCGACGCTGACGAAAGGTACGATATTAAGGTTCGGTATAATCGTCATTGCATCATCCCCCTCAGCCGGCCCGTGTCGGGCGGTCCATAACCCGCTTGCCCATCAGGCTGGCAGCCAGATCGACCATCAGCGTCGCCGTCCTGCCGCGCTCATCGAGAAACGGGTTAAGCTCCACGAGATCAAGACTGCACACAAGCCCGCTATCATGCAGCATCTCCATCACCAGATGCGCCTCACGGAACGTCGCCCCACCCGGAACCGTGGTGCCGACCGCAGGCGCGATCGACGGTTCGAGGAAATCGACATCGAGACTGACATGCAACAGGCCGTTTGCCGCCTGCACCCGCGCAAGGAACGCGCGCAGCAGAACCGCGACACCATGCTCGTCTATCGAGCGCATGTCGTTAACGGTGATGCCGCTGTCTTCCAGTGCGGCTCTCTCGGCTGGATCGACGCTGCGGATGCCGATCATGCCGATATTTTCCTCAGGAACCGCATGCGAGAGCGGCGGAAAGTAACCCGAAAATCCGTCGCGACCACTGAAATAGGCGACCGGCGTGCCATGCAGGTTGCCGCTGCGCGTCGTTTCAAGCGTGTGGTAATCGGTATGGGCATCGAGCCAGAGCACGAAAAACGGCCGGCCACTCTGCGCCACCCGCCGCGCCATGCCGGCGACGGTTCCCGCGGAAATTGCGTGGTCGCCGCCAAGAAAGATCGGAACGGCGGCAGCACTTTCGCGATAGGCGGCCTCCGTCAGCGCCTCGGTCCAGGCCACCGTCTCAGCGAGATGATGCACCGCCGGATTGGGGTGGCTAAACTCCCTCAGCGGCGCCGGCGTCACATTGCCGGTATCCACCACCCGATGGCCCAAATCTTCGAGCGCCCGCGTGAGACCGGCGATGCGATACGCACTCGGCCCCATCTCACACCCCAATTGCCCGGCTCCGATTTGCAACGGCGCACCGATCAGCCTGATATCCATTTGAGCCCTCGCTTTTATCAACCGATAACCTCACTAAACCACACAGACATGGCGGAATGAACATCAAATATTGGCAATATTATCGAAATAGGCTATCGATTTGGTCAAATCTATTTATCAGAATGGCTACCAATGGATGATCTCGACGAACGGCTCGTGACCCTTTTGAGGCATAACGGCAGACGCAGCATTTCCGATCTGGCGATCGAGACGGAAACCTCGCGCGCAACGGTACGCTCACGCATCGAAAAAATGGAAAATGACGGCACTATCATCGGTTACACCGTCATCCTGCGTGCCGATGCGGTGGAGGCGGCGATCCGCGGCATCATGATGATCGAGATTGAAGGCCATGTGACGGACCGCGTCATCCGCACGCTCGGCGGTTTCCCGGAAATATCCGAAATTCACAGCACGAACGGTCGCTGGGACCTGATCGTAGAACTTAACGCCGCCACTCTCAGCGATTTCGACGCGGTGCTCCGCCGTATCCGCCTTGTCCCTGGCATTACCGGCAGCGAGACCAGCCTTCTGCTCTCCACCCCACGCTCCACCCGTGCGCGGCTCTGACGCAGGAGACAGACGCAAAAGAGCGACGAAAACGCATTTTTCGATTTTTTCGACTTGCGCCTCGCAAGAAATCATCTATATGACGACCCACCAAAGCGAACGCGGTAACCCGCTTCGGGCTTTTGGGGAATAGTTCAATGGTAGAACGACGGACTCTGACTCCGTTAATCTTGGTTCGAGTCCAGGTTCCCCAGCCAAATTTCTCCAAACAAAATCAAACTGTTTCGAGCACTTGAGCTGCATCACCGCGCTCTGCCTATATCTGCCAACGTTGTACGCGCGGCTCGATCCGAATCAGACATTTCCGTATCCAGCTGGCCTAGCCTCGATACACCACCGCCCCCCCAGTCATCCCCGCCCCTGCCGCCGTCAATAACAGCGTTTCACCCTCCGTGATGGGCCGCTCAGCATTGGAAACGGAAAGCGAAAGCGGAATAGTGGCGGCAGAAGAGTTGCCGAAGGTTTCGACTGTACGTACCGTCTTTTGCCGGTCGATGCCGATATTGCCGCAGACGGCATCGAACATGCGGGCATTGGCCTGATGCGGCACGAATCGATGGATATCGGTGGCCGTCATTTCTGCGCGTTGCAGAGCGCGCTGTGAGGTCTGCGTCATTGTTGCGACGGCACGGGAAAAGACCTCGCGGCCGTCCCGCATCGTCATAAGGGTATCTTCAGCCTCTGTATCATTGGAAAAAGGCTGGCTGCTGCCGCCCGCCGCGATCTGGATCAGGTCGTAACCGCTCCCATCCGAAACGAGATCGGCAGACAAAAAGCCGCGCTGCGCATCCCGGCAGGGGACAAGCACGACGGCGCCGGCAGCATCGGCGAACAGAACCGCAGTTGCCCTTTCCGCCGGATTGATACGACGGCTTAAGATATTGGCGGCAACAACCAGCACCGCGCGGCCGTGGGTGCGGACAAAACCATCCGCAAGAGTGAGCGCATAGAGAAAACCGGAACAGGCCCCGGCAAGATCGATCGCCCCGGATTGTGTGAGGCCCAACCGGTGCGCAAGCAGCGGGGCCGAAGGCGGCAAAAGATGGTCTGGTGTGGAGGTCGCAAGCAATGTCAGTGCGATATCCTTGGCGCCAATTTTCGCGTTTTCCAGTGCCATGCGGCCGGCTTTTTCGGCAAGGCCGCTCAGCGTCTCGTCCTCTTGCGCCCAATAACGTGTGCGGATCCCCGTCCGACGCTCTATCCAGCCAGCCTCCAGCCCAAGACGCGTCTCAATCTCGGCGTTGCGGACACATCGCGCTGGCACGGCATGCCCGAAGCCAGCCATGCGGGAAGAACGGGTCTGCATTGTCAGGCCTTTCGGAGACGGTTTTTGATCGCGGCCGCGCCGGGTTCCCCCGGAGCGGCTTCAGTCACGATCGAGGCCACTTCGTCCATCGCGTCGAAGGCACGGGTGAGGTCTTGCGCCGTCGAACAATAGGGCGGCATCAGATAGAGCACATTGCCGAGCGGGCGGATGATGAGCCCGCGCTCGCGGAACAATTGCCGCATGCGTGGCCCCGCCTCCGCGAGATAACCGCCAGAGGGCACGACGAGGTCAAGCGCTGCGATGGTTCCAATCTGGCGTATGTTGGTGAAGCGCCTGTCATCCGCAAATCGCCCGAGATTGTCGCGCAGCACTTCTTGCAGTTGGCCGATGCGCTGTACCACTGGCTCATCGCGCCAAACCTGCAGATTGGCGACAGCGGCAGCGCAGGCAATCGGATTGGCGGTGTAGGAACTCGAATGGAAAAAGGTCTTGCGGCGATCGGTCGAGAAGTGCGCGTCGAAGATTTCGCCACTGCACAAGGTCGCTGCCAACGGCAGGGAGCCACCGGTCAGCCCCTTGGAGGTGCACAGAATATCCGGTGAAACTCCCGCCTGCTCGCAGGCGAACATGGTTCCTGTCCGGCCCCAGCCCGTCATCACCTCGTCGGCGATGACAAGGCAACCGTAGCGTTCGGCAATTTGTTTCAGTCCGGCGAGAACGTCCGCGCGGTAAATCTTCATGCCACCGGCACCTAGAGCAAGCGGCTCGATCAGCAAGGCGGCGACTCGGCCCGAACGACAAAAGCTTTCGAACATGTCGAGCGTCTCCTGCTCACAATCCGCTTCCGGAAAAGCAAGTCGGTCGACGCCGAATAGCAGTGTTTCATACGCAGCATTGAACACGCCGCGTTCGCCCGTCGACATGGCGCCGATCGTATCACCGTGGTAGCCGTGCTCCATGACCACGATGCGATCTCGCTTTTCACCGCAATTGTGAAAATAACCGAGCGCCATTTTAAGCGCCACTTCCACCGAGGTCGAACCGCTATCGGAATAAAACACATGTTCCAAGCCGGCAGGCGCGAGTTCGATCAGCCCTTTGGCCAGCGTTTCGGCCGGCTCGTGCGAAAACTCGGCGAAAATGATCTGGTCGAAGGTCTCGGTCGCTGCGCGGATGGCGGACATGATTGCCGGGTGCCGGTGGCCGTGAGTGATGACCCACCAGGATGAAATTGCATCGAACAACCGCTGGCCATCCTCATCGACCAGATAGGCGCCCTCCGCCGAGACGATGCGTTTCATCGGCGGTTCCAGCCCGTGCTGGGTGAAAGGATGCCAGACGCGGGAACGGCTCATGCCGGCACCTCCAGGAAATCGGCGAGATCGAATTGTTGAGCGAATGCATGGTGCAGCGCCTCGGCAGTCATCTCCGGTATGCGAGGCAAGCGGCCAAGCGAGCGAACTCGGCCTATATCGGCGATAATGCGCTGATTTTCCCGGTTCTCATCACCGATGAAGACCACGCCGTGCACCGGAATGGCTCTCAGCCGCAGCGCCTCGAGCGACAGCAGCGTGTGGTTGATGGTGCCGAGTGAGGTTCTGGCGCACAGGATCAGCGGAATTCGCCAGCGGGCGAAAATATCGACAAACAGCAATGTGTCGGTCAGCGGCACCAGCAGACCGCCCGCCCCTTCGATCACCAGCGGCCCATCCGTTTCCGGCGGCAGCAAAAGCTCGGGCTCGATCGTGACATTGTCGAGGCGGGCCGAAAGATGCGGTGAGGCCGGCATTTTCAGGCGATAGGCCTCCGGCAAAATGCGCGTGCGCGGCACGCCACCCATCCGCTCCACCACCTCGCTGTCGGTCTCTTCCTCGAGCCCGGATTGCACCGGCTTCCAGTAATGGGCTTGCAATGCGTGAGTAAGCGCCGCAGAAAAAACCGTCTTACCGATACCCGTATCGGTGCCCGAGACGATGAAACGGAGGCTCATCGTTCCTCCTCCATGGCGAAGGCGAGCAGCCCGACCATATCGGCGATCTGGCTTTCCTCGACATTGAGCGTAATGGATATGCGCAGGCGTGCCGTGCCTTCCGGTACCGTTGGCGGGCGGATGGCGCGCACGTCGAAGCCGCCGTCTCGCATACGCGTGGCGATTTTCAGTGCACGCGCATTGTCACCAATCATCACCGGCAATATCTGCGAGCCGCCGGGCGTCACGCCCAGCCGGGATCGTAATTGTTCGCTGGCCAAATTTATCAGTTCTTCCAGACGGATGCGCCGCCAGGGCTCGTCGGCGACGATCCGCAAGGCCTCACGCACAGCCGCCGGCATCAGCGGTGACGGCGCGGTCGAATAGATGAAACCGCGGGCGCGGTTGGTGAGGTAATCGGCGAGAACCGCAGGCAGACTGATAAGCGCGCCGGAAAGACCAAGCGCCTTGCCGCAGGTGTGCAGCGCCACGACATTACCCCGACCTTCCAGTTCAGCGGCCAGGCCGCGCCCGCCCGGCCCGAACACGCCGGTGGCATGCGCCTCATCGACGACGAGAAAGCCGCCATGTCGCCCGGCGAGGTCGGCAAGGGCAGCAACCGGCGCCCGGTCACCATCCATGGAATAGAGGCTCTCCACCGCGATCCACGGGCGACCTTTGCCGCCCGCCTGCCGCCATCGGTTTATTTCCCGTTCGAATGCCTCAACCTGATTATGCGGCACAGCGACCGCCTTCGCCTTGCCGGCGGCAATGCCGTCATGCACGCTGGCATGGATCAGCGCATCGTAGAGAACGAGGTCGTCCCGCAGCGGCAGTGCGGAAAAAAGTGCGACATTGGCGGCAAATCCGCTACCGAAATAGATCGCCCTCTCAGCGCCGAAAAATACCGCCGCCTCCGTTTCAAGCGCCTCATGTTCGGGATGGTTGCCGCGAAGCAGCCGCGAACCACCGGCACCCACAGGCACGCCGCTCTCGATTGCGTCAGTGATCGCCGCCTTCAGCCGGGGTGCATCGGCAAGCCCGAGATAGTCGTTGGAGGTGAAGTCGATACCCTGCCGGGGCGCTAGCGCCCGCAGGCGCGACTTGCGGTGCAGACCGGCAAGCTTCAGCTCATAGGCGGAGAGCGCCGACGAATTCACCGGGTCTCTCCCGCTTCCGCCGTTTGCAACGCCATCGGCTTCAGGCCCAGCCGCCGGAACAGCGCCGTATCGTGATCTTCCCCCGGATTATCCGCCGTCAGCAGCGTCTCGCCGACGAAGATGGAATTCGCCCCGGCCAGAAAACAGAGCGCCTGCGTCTCATCACTCATTTCGGTACGTCCGGCGGAAAGCCTCACATGCGAACGGGGCATGAGGATGCGCGCAAGCGCAATGGTGCGGACGAAGTCGATCGGATCAACCGGAGCGGCCTTGGCAAGCTTCGAGCCGGGGATCGGGATCAGCATGTTGATCGGCACGCTTTCCGGCGGAACCGGCAGATTAGCAAGGGTTACCAGCATGGAAATACGGTCCTCGACCGTTTCTCCCATGCCGAGAATGCCGCCGGCGCAGACCTTCATGCCGGCATCACGAACATTGGCGAGCGTTTCCAGCCGATCCTCGAAGGTGCGGGTGGTGATGATCTCCGAATAGAACCGCTCCGACGTATCGACATTGTGATTGTAGTAATCTAGCCCGGCGTGAGCGAGACGTTCGGATTGTTCCGGCGTCAGCATGCCGAGCGTCATGCAGGTTTCCATGCCGAGCGCCTTGACGCCTTCGACCATGGCCACCACCGCCTCCATGTCGCGCTCCTTAGGGTTGCGCCACGCCGCCCCCATGCAATAGCGCGTCGCCCCGCCCTCTTTCGCCTTGCGCGCCTCTGCCAGTACTCGCTCCACCTCCATGAGTTTGGAAGCCTTCAGACCTGTTGGATTGCGGGCGGACTGGCTGCAATAACCACAATCCTCCGGGCAGCCGCCGGTCTTGATCGATAAAAGCCGGCTCATCTGGATGGCGTTGGCATCGAAATGGCGACGATGCACCTGCTGTGCCCGGAACAGGAGGTCATTAAATGGTAAATTATAGATAATTTTTGCTTCTTCGAGTGAAGAATCCGCTTTGATTGAGGGAATCTGCGCCTGATTTTGTTCAATTTCTGTGATAATCTGATTCATCCGGCGATTTTCCCTTCAAATAAATAGATAGAACTTATTTTTATCTATTTTTTTATCGGACCCTTTTGCAAGGACTTTTTTCGAGAAAAACGTCAGGCACCGGAGATCGAAGAAATATGCGGGATAAGACTGCGGCGTTTGGCTGCGGGGATTTAGCGAATGGGAAAACGCCTTGCGAAAAGACCCATGGCGCAAAAACGCCGCAATTGCTAAGGGTGAGGGATGATCACATTTCGTCCCGCCAACGCTCGCGACACGGCCCGCATCCTTGAAATATGGCGTAAGGCCGTAGACGCTACCCATGATTTTCTTCACAGAGCGGATCGCGCCGCAATCGAGGAAGAAGTGACGGCTTTTCTTCCCGAGGCCGCTTTGATGCTAGCCGTCGATGCGTCGGATAAGCCTCTCGGGTTCATGTTTCTGCATGAAGGGCACATGGAAGCGCTTTTCATCGATCCGGATTATCACGGCAGAGGCATCGGCAAGGCGCTCGTGCAGGCAGCGCTTACCGCACACCCCGCGCTGACAACCGATGTCAACGAACAGAATACGCAGGCCATGGGCTTTTATCGCCGGCTCGGGTTCAAGCCGACGGGACGCTCCGACCTCGACGGGCAGGGACGGCCCTATCCGCTCGTCCATCTTGGGTTTCGCGCAACCGAACAATAAGCCGCGGGGACATGGCTCATCTGGGGGGAGCAAGCCACGAACACCATCATCCGTTTCGCAACCGAGGATTTTCGGCCCGAGCACCGCTTCGACCAATGGCGCGAAGTGCGCGGCAAAAGCCTGTTTGGCGTAACGATCGAGCTTGCGCCGGATCGCCGCCGGGCCTTCAGCGGGTCTTTTCAGGCGCGCTCTGTCGCAGGCGCCGTCGTAAGCGAAATGCGCGCTTCCTCATACCGGGTCAACCGCACGGAAGCCGATATTGCCCGCATTGCCGGCGACAGCCTCTGCATTGGCTTGCAGGTGAAGGGTTCGGGGTTGCTGCATGCCGGTCGAGACAGGATCCATGCCGTCAGCGGCGGTGATTTCACCATCAACTATTCGGACTTGCCCTATGACGCGATACCCGGCGGTGAGGCGGATTTTCACTACAAGATGCTCAAGATCCCTGTCGACGACGAAGTCATGCTTGGCCGACCGGCTGATGACCTGTTTGCCACGCGTTACGCCGACAATACCGCCTTCTCCCGGCCGTTCCGGGCGCTCTTCAACGCGCTGAACGCCGAACGCGGCAGGCTCATCGATCCCGTGCGCGATGTGACGCATATCGCCCGATTAGCCATGACGGCGCGTGGACGGCTTTCGCCTGCAATGCCGGAAGTGCGCGCCGCACTCCGCACCGGGCTTTGTTATGCGGCCCAGGACATCATGATGCGCAAAAAGTCCTGGCAGAACCTCACGCCTGCCGCAGTGGCAAAGGAACTGGGCATTTCGCTTCGGCAACTGCACGTCGTTTTCGAAGGCGCGGAGCTGTCTTTTTCCCGCACGCTCGCCTCCATGCGGATCGAGGAAGCGCGACGCCTGCTGCTGGAATCTCCCGCCTTGCCAATCACGCAGGTCGCGTATGGCTGCGGCTTCGACAGTCTTCCAACCTTTTACCGGGTGTTCAGCGGCACCTATGGCATGACGCCCGGCGAAGCCCGCGCCACGGGCATGCCGACGGCCTAAAAGTGTCACCTCTGCGCGCAATGAGAAGACGCCTCATCCCGACCCCTGTAAGGCCGATGGATCATCCAATCCTCATTACACTCCGCAAGGAGGGTGGTGCCGGCAATTCGAGGAGCGCTGCCCATGACCAATTTTTTCGATTTCGCGATCTCCGGGTTGCCGGACGCCTCTACCGTTGGCCGCAGGCTACCACCCAGCGAAATCGACCGGTTGCTTCAAACGGGTGCTTTCGCGGCAGCACTACGGCTGCTGGCGGGAAGTTTCATCACCCTCTACGAAGGTTCACCCGACATGACCGCGCTTTTCGCCACGCGCCAGAGCCGGCTTCTTTGCCACGCGCTGTTGGCGCTCTATTTTCAAAAGTGCAAGACCAGAACGGACGAACACGCCCTGACGCGGGAAGATTTCGGCCAACTCGCGCTCCAACACGGCCTTGCAAGCCATGATGTCGCCTATGCCTTCTTCAAAGAGGCGCTGAAACGCGGCCTGACGAGACCGGCGCACCAAGCCGGCGAAAAGCCGGCCGATGGCGTGGTGCCTTCACCGTCCACCCTGGCGATGCTTGCCAAATGGTACGACGTGCATTTTCAGGCGCTGGACCTCATCGATGAGGGGTTCAGGGCCTCTCGGTTCATCGAGCGGTCCGAAACCATGCTCGCACACATCCATCCCCGCGTGGCGCAGGCGCTGCTTTCCAATCCGGAGGTACGTTGCCCGGGCCCGCTGTCCATCATCTTCAACTGGTTCGACGCGGGCGGGCTGCTGATGGACCGCCTGATCGCCGGGATCGACTGGGAAAAGCCGACAGAACAGGGCAGACACCTGACGGATGTGAAAACAGCATCGCAACTGGCGGCATCGCTCTCCCTTTCCCGAATCCATGTCAGGCGCAAGCTTGGCGCGGCCGAACTGATCGGCGGCATCGGCTGGAGCGGACGGAAGGGGCGTTCCGCTCTCTGGATCTCCACGGGCTTTTACGAGGAATATGCCCGCATGCAGGCACGTAAACTCCTCATTCTCGACGATGCCTTTATGGAGACAATGTAAGGTTTAAGAACCGGCAGACGTGCTATTTATTGATGGTTATGAGCGATATCCATTGACAAACTTCAGGACTGCGGCTCTTCTACAGGGCATGCGTGGGATGTTGCGAACATCGAAATTGACGGCACTGCTGTTTCGACTGGTGATGATATTGTCACTGGCGGGATACAGCGTTTCCACCGTCAATGCCGCAATGCATGGTCCCGATACCGCGGAAATGCAGACCACCCAATCCGCCATGATGATGGATCATGGCGCGATGATGGACCATGGCGGTTCGGCCATGATGTCCAGCGACCACCATAATATGGATACGGCAGACCACGACAGCGGCGTCAAAAAGCCCGTGAAGCCGGAATGCTGCAACGATTTCTGTCTCGGCATGGCGGTACTGATTGCGCATGACGCCCTTGGCGGACCAGTCGTCAATTCCATCCGTTCCTTCCTTGACGACAGCAAGACCGTGGGCCAGATCCCGCTGCTTCACCGTCCACCGAATATCTGAACAGGCAAAGCCCGCCTCTCGGGCAATGATCGTGCGTGAACGGCTTTAGCGCCGTCGCGCCGTTGCATCTCCTGTTCGGAAATTACCATGAACCCTATCTACATCGTGGTTGCAGCGCCCCTTTTGCTGGGCGGCTGCACAGCCACATCCTCGATGAACGAGGCCGCCTCGTATGAAGACGCGGCAAACCCGTCGCTCGGCGTCACCCCTCTGCGTTATCAGACACCGGTCACAGGTTACTCGCACCGTGCTCCGGTGGACCCGAAGCCCTGGCGTAATCAGAACGATGCGCAGGCTCCGAAAGGAGACGCATCATGACGCTACGCGTGATCAAACTCACGGCCGTCCTTTCCGTCCCGCTCGTTCTTGGCGGCTGCGTCACGGCCACCGACTACACCTCGAAGAACGCAGGCTTCACCACCGTTTCGGCCAGGGCGACCGAGGCGACAGGAAAGCAGACTGTCTGGATACAGAACCGGGCCGAGGCGCAGGCAACCGCAACCCGCGTCAAATCGCTGATGTCAGCGAAAACAATCGATGTCGAGACGGCGGTTCAGGTCGCGCTCCTCAACAACAAGGGCCTTCAGGCGGCCTATGCCGATCTGGGTGAATCGGCCGCAACCGCCTGGCAATCGACCATGCTGGTCAATCCGAGGGTCGGCATCGGATTGACGGGGATCGGCACTCCGGGGCTCCGGGCCTACAAGGCGATCGAGGGTGTGATCGTCACCAATATTCTGGCACTGGCCACGCTCAAACAGAATGTCGAGATTGCCGATACCGGCTTCCGAAAGGCGCAGCTCGCAGCCGCGCTGAAGACGTTGCAATTGGCGGCAGATACCCGCCGCGCCTGGATCACGGCGGTTGCTGCCTGGGAAAATGTCGGCCAGCTGGCGCAGGCCCAGACAGCCGCGGATGCCGCCTCGGAACTTGCGAGGAAGCTTGGCGAAGCAGGCTCGCTGAACAAGGAAGGCCAGGCTCGCGAGCAGGTCTTCTATGCCGAACTGACCGGCCAGATCGCCAAGGCGCGGCTTGAAGCCCGGCTTGCGAAGGAGGAACTGACAAGGCTGATGGGCCTGTGGGGCGCGGACATAGACTACTCCATCCCCAACCGCCTGCCCCAGCTTCCAAAGGATCTGGCCAAACGTGAGATGATCGAGGCTGAGGCGCTGCAGCGCCGGGTGGATTTGCAGATGGCGAAGCTCGATCTGGAATCGACCGCCCGGTCGTTCAAACTCACAGAAGCCACCCGATACGTCACCGATCTAGAACTTCGTTCCGGCTTCGAGACCGAACGCGAACTTGAAGACGGCGAAAAACACAAACAGACGACGGGCAATGCCGAGCTGGAATTCGTCATTCCGATCTTCGATTCCGGTCGGGCAAGAATGCGGGAATCCGAACTCGCCTATATGCGCGCAGCAAACCTGCTGGCCGAAAAAGCGGTCAATATCCGCTCCGAAGCCCGCTCCGCCTATCAGGCCTATCGCTCGAACTACGACATCGCCCGGCACTATCGCAACAGCGTGGTGCCGCTGCGGACCAAGATCGAGGAGGAGTCGCTGCTGACCTATAACGGCATGCTCACCAACACCTTCGAACTGCTCGCCGACAGCCGCGAAAAGGTCAATTCGAACCTGCTCGCCATCAATGCCAAACGTGACTTCTGGCTCGCGGAAGCCGGCCTTGCGCCCGCCATCTACGGCGGTGGCGCGGGTACGGCAGGCGCGGAGACCGAAGTTGCCGCCACTGGTGGTGGCAGCGGTGGCGGACACTGAGAGAGGAAACGACCATGTTCAATAGACGAAACTTTCTGGGCGTCGGCGCCGCAATGGTCTCCACGGCGGCCTGGGCAAAGACATCGAATAGCAGCCTGCCGGAAGCTGCCGTGATGGAAACGGCAGCAACGCAAGCCCCCGTCAAGCCCACTACCGGTCCCGATTACAATCCGGTCGTCACCCTCAACGGCTGGACCCTGCCTTTCCGGATGAACAATGGCGTCAAGGAATTCCACCTTGTCGCCGAGCCAGTGGAACGCGAGATGGCGGAGGGCATGACCGCCCGCCTCTGGGGCTATAACGGCCAGTCACCCGGCCCGACCATCGAGGCCGTAGAAGGCGACCGGGTGCGGATTTTCGTGACCAACAAGCTGCCGGAACATACAACGGTCCACTGGCACGGCATGATCCTGCCATCAGGCATGGACGGTGTCGGCGGCCTGTCGCAACCGCATATCCCCGTTGGCAAGACCTTCGTCTACGAGTTCGATCTCGTGAAGTCCGGCACCTTCATGTACCACCCGCATTCAGACGAGATGGTGCAGATGGCGATGGGCATGATGGGCTTTTTCGTGGTCCATCCAAAGGACCCGACCTTCATGCCTGTTGATCGCGACTTCGTGTTCCTGATCAACGCCTTCGACATCAATCCCGGCTCCTACGTTCCGAAAATCATGACCATGACGGACTTCAATCTGTGGTCATGGAACAGCCGGGTATTTCCGGGCATCGATCCGCTGGTGGTCTCCAAGGACGACCGGGTGCGTGTCAGGGTCGGCAACCTGACCATGACCAACCACCCGATCCACATGCACGGCTATGATTTCGAGGTGACGTGCACGGATGGCGGCTGGGTGCGGCCCGAGGCCCGGTGGCCGGAGGTCAGCATCGACATCCCCGTCGGCGCCATGCGGGCCTATGAATTCGACGCCAAATATGTCGGCGACTGGGCGATCCATTGCCACAAGTCGCACCACACGATGAATGCGATGGGACACGATGTCCCAACCTTCATCGGCGTCGACAAGAAGACCGTCACCGAAAAGATCCGCAAGGTGCGGCCGGAATACATGCCGATGGGTACAGCCGGCATGGCCGATATGGGCGCGATGGAGATGGAAATCCCTGAGAACACCGTTCCCATGATGACCGGCTGGGGTCCGCACGGCCCCATCGAAATGGGCGGCATGTTCTCCGTGGTGAAGGTCCGCGAAGGCATTTCCGCGGGCGATTACTCAGATCCCGGCTGGTACCAAAACCCGCCCGGTACCCAGGCCTGGGAATGGACCGGCGACGTGCCGGATACCGAAAAGACCAATGATCCGAAAACACAGATCACGCCGAAACCGATGAAACACGGCTGATCGTGCAGACCATATCCCCACCAGAACCAAGGAAAAATTCGATGACCAGACTGAAACTTGCACTGCTTCTCACCGCTCTTGCCACACCCGCCTTCGCATCGGGCACCCACGGCGGCGGCCATGAAGCGATGGCGATCGGCGAACCCGGCGACAAATCCAAGGTAACCCAGACCATACAGGTCACCATGAAGGAAACGCCTGATGGCAAGATGCTGTTCACGCCCGCCAAGTTCGAATTCAAGAAGGGCAAGACCGTTCGCTTTGCCGTGAAGAATGTCGGCGAGCTGGACCATGAATTCATTCTCGACGAACAGAGCGCAAATCTGGAGCACAAGGCCGCCATGGCAAAGGCCCCGGAGATGGAACACGACAATCCGAACGCAATCAGCCTTGCGCCGGGCGAAAGTGGCGAAATTATCTGGAAATTCACCAATGACGGCATGTTCGAATTCGCCTGCCTGAAGCCCGGACATTACGAGGCCGGCATGCGCGGCGATCTCAAAGTTTCGGCCAAGTAACCAATCGAAAAAAGGAATCTGACCATGAAGACGATCGTTAAAATTACCCTTGCAGCCGCTCTGTTGCTTACAGCCCCCTTTGGCGCATTCGCACAGGAATTCACCAAGGGTACGGTGAAGAAGGTCGACGCTACCGCCAAGAAAGTCACCATCATTCATGAGGAACTGAAGAACCTCGACATGCCCGCCATGACGATGGTGTTCCGCGTCAAGGACGATGCCCTGCTCGCCAAGCTCAAGGAAGGCGCGAACATCGAGTTCATCGCCGAACGTGCGGATGGCAAGCTGGTCGTAGCCCAGGTGAAATAAGGCAGTCCTCGTCTGCACATGCCCGTACCAGACCACAGGCACGGGCATGTGCGATTTGAGCAGGCGGCGGACGAACCCCGAACACAAATTTATTGCTCAGGGCATGACCTTTGTTCGGCGCTATGCCGTATTCCCATGAATTAGCGCAGAAACGCAGTGTCGATTGTGTCCGCATGCTTCGTGAACAGCCGATGCAGTGAGAGGAACACGGCGAGCATCAGTGGCCATGCAATCAGGACATCGGAGAGAAAATGTGCGCCCATAGCTGCCCTGTTTAGGGAGCAAAGCACGATGAACGGCATCAAGATCGCCGTGGCGCTCAGGCGGAATTTTTCCGGCAGGAAGATGATGAACGCCAGCAGGGCGATTGCGGACGCGCTTTCGCCGGACGGAAAGGAGCAGTTGCGCGAACAGCTGCCATCGAGGGAAAGAACGGGCGTAAAAAACAAATCTGCCCCGAATTCACTGATATGCCGCGGTCTGGCACGTCCGAACAGGTTTTTCAGCACATGCACGGTCGCACCCGGCCCAAGCGCATAAAAGGTGAGAACAAGTAGCAGTTTGTGAGGGCGGATGGCACGCCGCACGCCGGAGACAAATGGCGTTGCAAGGAGCAGGCAGACAAGCGTGGACAATAAAATGGCGGGAAGTGCGCGGTTCAGATCGCGGACGGAAATCAAGAATTGATCCTCGCCAAGACGAAAACCATCTGTCCAGAACCAGCGACTGGCGTCAAGATCGATATCCGGCCTGACAGTGAAGAAGACCATCATTGCAAGCGTGGTCGAAAGCGCGAGCAGAGATGGGCTGCCGGAAACCCATGCGAAAGTCTGGCGCGCCGTGGGGATGACGGCAAAGCGGAACTTCGGCTTTTCGGGCCGGCCTGGCCATTTCTGTTCGGTCTTATGGGAGAGATACTGGTGCATGGCCAGCTTTCTTCCGTAGAAATGTCAAGGTTCTGCGGAGGAAGTCCCAAGACTGAGAGGAAAAGCGTGCCTGCCGCATCTATCTCGTGAGACGGCTCTTGCCCGGCGCTTTGCGTCGGCTTAGCGTCCCGGCAATAAAGCGGTAATATCAGTAAGTTCGTAAGGTCAGCATGGACAAAGGTCTCATTCTCATCGTCGAAGACGACCCCGACATCATGCAGATTCTGGACGCCTATCTCATTCGTGACGGATACAGAACCGTTAGAGCCGGGGATGGCGAGACGGCCATGACGCATTTCTCCATGCTGCGGCCGGATCTCATTCTTCTCGACATCGGGCTACCGAAGCTCGATGGCATCGATGTGCTGACACGCATCCGGCGGGAGCGTGATACGCCGATCATCATGGTCACCGCCCTTGCCGAAGATATGGACAAGCTGACCGGTCTGCGCCTGGGTGCCGACGACTACATCGTCAAACCTTTCAACCCGCAGGAAATGGTCGCCCGGGTAAATGCCGTTCTAAAACGCTCGCGTCAGCCAACTGGCGGAGGGATCCTGCGTTTCGGCGCCATCGAAATAGATACCGAAGCTTACATCGCGGCTGTTTGCAGCGATGCGGGACGAACCGTTCTGCCGTTGACGCTCAGCGAATTCAGAATTCTTGCCCATATGACGCGTCGCCCCACCTATGCCTTTCAGCGGGCCGATCTTCTGGATGCCTGCCTGCCGGAAAGCGATGCGCTGGCACGCACGGTCGATACGCACATCGCCAATCTGCGTAAAAAACTGACGGATCACGGTGCTGGCGGTTATCTGGTGTCGGTGCGCAGCATCGGCTACCGACTTGCCAGGGAGCAGACATCATGAGGTTCCGGCGGCTCCGCCTGCGCACGATGACGGCGATCACAATCACCACAATGCTCATCTTTGCGGTTGCGTTGGTCTATTTCGGCGTTTCCTGGTATTCGGACACCATTGAGGAGCGCATCCTTGCCCAACTGTCGCCTGATGCCGCCAAGGCTTTCTCGGATATTGACCGGGGCGTGATGCCGGATCAGCGCCAGCTTCAGGCCCTTATCGAGGTTTTACCGGGCCTGGAGGACCAGGCAGATAGCGAACTTCTCAAATCGGTGTTCCTCTTCGGATTGCTCGGTGTCTTCCTGTGCAGCTTGCTTGGTTATTTCATCTCCCGGCGCATTGCAGCACCTCTCGGCGAACTTGCCGACGCGGCGCGGCGCATGGCGACGGGCGACTTCAGCGGAGGCGCAAAGATCAAGGCGAGCCGCATCGCCGAAGTCGGATTTCTGGTCGACAGTTTCGAGACTTTGACGCAGGAGCTTCAGATGATGGAGCGCCGGTTGAAGTTCAACACCATGGCGGTAGCCCACGAGCTGCGCACCCCGCTGACCATCCTGCAAGGCCGTTTACACGGCATTGCCGATGACGTCTTTCCGCTCGACAAGCAGGCCATTCGCCACCTAATCGGCCATGTGGAAGGACTTGCGCGTCTCGTCGACGATCTGCGGACGCTTTCGCTGGCAGAAACCAACAGTCTCGTTACGGAGATGCGGCCACTCGATCTCGCTACCGAATGCGCGGCCGTGGCGGAGGCGGCACGGCCTCTTCTCGAAGAGGCAGGAATTCGTCTCGATATGTCGCTGCAGACGGCTCCAATTAGCGGCGACCCTCAACGCCTTCAACAGCTACTGCTCATCCTGATGGATAATGTACGCCGCTATGCGGCGAGCGGGAAGAGCCTCTTCTGCTCGACCGGAGTCCGGGAAGGACGTCCCTTCATAACAATCGAAGACAAGGGGCCGGGTTTTCCCCCCGGCATCGAGGCACACGGCATCGAACTCTTCTGGCGCACAGAGCCGTCGCGTGCACGTAAGACCGGTGGCACCGGCCTCGGCCTGTCGATTGCTCGAGCGATCGCAAGCGCGCATGACAGCGATTTGCAGATAGATCCGCGACAAGACGGCGGAACCGTCGTCACGGTTCTCTTCAAGGCGGCCTCCTGAAAAATCCCGGCGAGTTGATGCTCTCCCATGCGCGCTGACGGTGTGCTTCGTTGGGGCTTATTCCAGGGTTTCACCGCGCCAGGACTGCTGTCGGGAATAAGGTGATCGCAAATTTTCCCTACGCCGAATTATTTTCTATAAAATAGATAGAAAAAGAACGACCTGTCTTTCTTGAGGCGCTCCTCATGCCTAGTTTAGCTGTCATCATTGGTCGCCGTCAGGGAGGACCGATGTTGAGCGAAATCCCGTATCGATCCAGCAAACTGCACCGCTGCAATTGATACTGGCGCATTATCGGCCCGGTAGAATTGGAGGAAAAGGTGACACGATACGTTATCATTGGCGCAGGCGCGGTTGGCGCAAGCCTTGCCGCACAGTTCGAGCTTTCCGGCATCAAATATGCTCTGGTCGGACGCGGCGCACAAATTGCCTCCATCATTGAACAGGGGCTGAGCTACCAACGCCCCTCAGGCACGCAGCAAATAAGGCTGAACGCCTTCGACGTATCCGCTCCGCCGGACCTGGCGCCCGACGATATCCTGCTGCTGACCGTCAAAACGCAGGATGCGGCAGCCACTCTGGCAGACTGGTCATGGCGACAGGTATCCGGCGTGGAAGGTCTAACAGCCACGCAGTTGCCGGTGGTTACCTTTCAGAACGGTCTGGCGACGGAAGCGCTGGCGCTCAGGACCTTCGCCAATGTCTACGGCGCCAGTATTCTGACCCCTGCCCGGTTTACACAAACCGGCGCGGTTGCGGCGGCCGGCAATCCGCAGGTCGGCGTGGTCACGATCGGGCGCTTCCCGGCCGGTTCCGATGAAACGGCGAAGGAGATTGCCGCAGACCTCACACGCGCCAATTATCTTGCGGAAACCAGCAGCGATATCCGCCGCTGGAAATCGGCAAAACTGCTTCATAACGTCCGCAACGCGCTGGATCTGTTCGACGGAGAAGACGATCTGCGAGCATCGATTGCCGAAGCGCTGGTCAATGAAGCCCGCCAGACGCTTGAGATAGCAGGCTACAATCTCGCCTCTCCCTCTGAACGGGCTGTCGATATTTCAGGCTGGAGCATCGCTCAAAACAGCGGCATTCAGCCCGGCCAGCAATCGACCTGGCAGAGCTTTGCCCGGGGCGCTTCCAGCGAGGTCGACTTTCTCAACGGTGAGATTGTGCTGCTCGGCCGTCTGCATAACGTCGCGACACCGTATAACGAGGCTATCCAGTCTCTTGGCGGCAGGCTGGCGCATCAGGGCGGCTTCTCGAAGGCGGTGCCGCTTGACGCGATCCTTTCTTTTGTCGGGCAGCTCCACGAGCGCGACAAAACCGGTCTCGCCGCCGCGCAATGATGCGTGCGACCCGTTCTTCCCATGAAACCACCAAGCTGAAGCGATAAAATGAGAGAAGCCATTCCAGACCAGATTCTCACCGCCGCCGGCGCGCTGTTTTATACCGAAGGTATCCGGGCGGTCGGTATCGACCGCATCATCGAAGAAGCGAAGGTCGCAAAAGCTACTCTCTATCGGCATTTTCCGTCCAAGGATCATCTTGTCGCGGCCTATCTTCAGGATCGCCACGATCGTGTCATTCGCTCGCTGAAGGATGTTCTGACGGCGACGATTGATCCAAGGGACCAGCTGCAGGTGATTTTCGAGCGGCTTTACGAGAAGGCCGACAGCCCTGAATTCAGGGGCTGTGCCTTTGCACTCGCGGTTGCCGAACACGGCGATTCCGAACGCGTCGTCACCGTGGCTCGAACCCACAAAAGAATGGTGCGGGATATTTTCGAGACCGTCATGTCGAAAGCGGGGGTGCGACTGGATCAGGCCGCCTCCCACCTTTCGCTTCTTTACGAAGGCGCACTTGCCACCGTCGAGGTCGGGCGCGATCCGCATGCCGTACTCATCGCCCGGGACTGTGCGCTCTCGGTATTCGATCTCGCCACCGGCGAGATATCCTCAGGAGACAAGATATGACCAAGACCATCGACTATTTCTTCGGCATCGGCTCCCCCTGGGCCTTTCTCGGCCTGGAGCCTTTCGCCACGCTCGCTAACGAGCACAACGCCACGATACGGCCCTATGTCATCCCGCTGATCGAGGATAATGGCGCCATCTACTCACGCAACCGTCCGGAAGCGCGCCGCGCCTATTGGACGAAGGATTTGAAGCGATGGGCGGCGTTGCGCGGCAAGTCCCTTAACTTCGACAATCGCGCCGCCCTTTCCGATCCCACGCCGGCCGGCTTCATGGTCATTGCCGCGATCGATGCGGGCGAGGACTGGTTGAGGCTGACCAAGGCGCTTCAGGAAGCTTTCTGGGAAGGAGGCCAAGATATTGGCAATGCCGAAGTTCGCCGCGCAATCGCTGACAAAGCCGGTTTCGACGGGGCGGCGCTGGACGAACGCGGCGGAAGCGATGCCGTGGAAGCCATCCGGAAAGCCAATTATGAGGCCGCAAAGGCAGCCGGTGTGTTCGGGCTTCCGACATTCCGCTACGAGGACGAACTGTATTGGGGACAGGACAGCCTGCCCTTCCTCGAACGTCATCTCAAGGGCGAAAAACTGGCCGCCTGATCCCCGCCGAAAACCGGGTGACTGTCACGCCGTGGCCGCAACCCGGCCATGGCTCTCTCCAGACCATTCCCGTGGAGTTTCTCATGTCTCTTTTCCCGCCCTCTTCGCGCGGAGTATCGCGATGAGCGCACTGCCTCCCGCTCTCTCGGACGCTTTGCGCAACCGTTTCGGCGAGCGTTTTTCCACCGCGCAGGCATTGCGGGAACAACACGGCCGTGGCGAATCCCACCATACGCCGTCGATCCCGGATGCCGTCGTTTTCGCCGAGAGCACGGATGATGTGGCGGAAGCCGTGCGGCTTTGCGCCGCTGAAGGTGTTCCCGTTATCGCCTTCGGCACCGGCACTTCGCTCGAAGGCCATCTGACGGCAGTGCGTGGCGGTGTCTCCGTCGATCTGTCGCGCATGTCGAAAATCGTCCGCATCAGCGCCGAGGATCTCGATTGCACGGTGGAGGCCGGCGTCACGCGCGAGCAACTGAACACGCATCTGCGCGACATGGGCCTGTTCTTTCCGATCGATCCTGGCGCCAATGCGTCCATCGGCGGCATGGCGGCAACCCGCGCTTCCGGCACAAACGCCGTGCGTTACGGCACAATGCGAGAAAACGTGCTGTCGCTGACAGTCGTCTTGCCGAACGGCCAGGTCATCCGCACCGGCGGGCGGGCGCGTAAATCATCAGCAGGTTATGACCTAACGCGGCTGTTCGTCGGCTCCGAGGGGACGCTCGGCATCATCACGGAAGTGACGTTGCGACTCTACGGAATTCCCGAAACCATCTCGGCTGCACTTTGCTCCTTCGAAAGCGTCGAACAGGCAGTTGCGGCAGCCATTACGGTCGTGCAGCTCGGCATTCCAGTTGCGAGAATGGAATTAATGGACCGTGGCCTGATCGAGGCCGTCAACGCCTATTCCAATCTTTCCCTCAAGGTCGAGGACACGCTCGCCTTCGAGTTCCACGGCTCGCCTGCTGGCGTGAAGGAGCAGGTCGAGATGGTCGCTGCCATAGTGGAAGACAATGGCGGCAGGGATTTCGAATGGGCGAATGCGCCGCAAGATCGCAACCGCCTCTGGAAGGCGCGCCACAACGCGTTTTACGCCGTGGTCTCGCAGCGCCCGAACGCCAGGGGCTGGTCTTCCGATGTCTGCGTGCCGGTATCCGAGTTGAGCGGCTGCATCGTCAGGACCCGGGAATTGCTACGCGACTGCAGCGTGCCCGCCGCCATTCTCGGCCATGTCGGCGATGGCAACTATCATGTGGTCTTCGCCGTAGACCCTGCAAATCAAGCCGAACTCGACGAGGTGGCGGCAATCAACAAGAAGATGGTGCAGCACGCCATCTCGGTTGGCGGCACTTCCACCGGCGAGCATGGGGTTGGCACCGGCAAGATCGCTTATCTGCGGCAGGAACACGGCGACGCGGTGGACCTCATGGCCATAATCAAAAACGCCATAGATCCGGCCGGCATCATGAACCCGGGCAAGATCCTGCCGAGCCAAGACTTGCCCAGCCGCCGAGAAACGCTTTGACCGTGCGGGATTTCGCAGATGGATAATTACAAGACCCACAGCTCCCACTGGGGCGCCTTTTCCGGCAGCTACCGGAATGGCAAGCTCGATATCCGTCCGCATCCGGACGATCCACACCCCTCGCCCTTGCTCGCCAATCTGCCGGCAATCGCCGATAGCGCCGCGCGCATCCGGCGTCCGGCGGTCAGGCGCGGCTGGCTGGAGGGAAAACCGGGCAACGCGCAGATACGCGGGGCGGACGACTATGTGGAGGTCGATTGGCCGCAGGCGGCGGACCTCGTCGCGAAGGAACTTCAAAGGGTTTACGGCGATTACGGCCCACAGGCCGTGTTCGGCGGCTCCTACGGCTGGTCGAGCGCCGGACGTTTCCATCACGCGCAAAGTCAGGTCCACCGTTTTCTGAATACGCTTGGCGGATATGTGCGCTCCGTCAACACGTATAGTTCCGGCGCGGCGATGGTCATTATTCCGCATGTTCTCGGACCCTATGATCATTTCGACCGCAAGAGCGTTACCTGGGATGCAATCGAGCGCAGCAGCGAATTGATCGTCGCCTTCGGCGGCATGGCGATCAAGAATACGGACGTGCATGGCGGCGGCAACAGCGTGCATATCGTGCCACAGAAGCTGAATGGCGCACG
Source organism: Agrobacterium tumefaciens (assembly GCF_009649785.1). Classification (GTDB taxonomy): domain Bacteria; phylum Pseudomonadota; class Alphaproteobacteria; order Rhizobiales; family Rhizobiaceae; genus Agrobacterium; species Agrobacterium tumefaciens. The sequence continues at coordinate 165,110 of NZ_WJOK01000009.1, forward strand.
TGCACGCGGCGCGCGATTCGTGCTGATCAGCCCGCTAAAAGACGATTTTCCGAAAGACCTCAATGCGGAGTGGCTGCCGGTCATACCCGGTACCGATGTCGCGCTGATGCTCGGACTTGCGCATGTTCTCGTCACCGAGGGCCTGCACGATCGGGCGTTTCTTGACCGCTATGCCGTCGGCTATCAGCGTTTAGAAGACTACCTGCTCGGCCGGACCGATGGTGTGGCGAAAAGCCCCGAATGGGCTTCCGGGCTCTGCGGCATCGGCACGGAAACTATTAGGGAACTCGCCCGCACCATGGCGCGCGCGAGAACATTGATCACTGTCAGCCATTCGCTTCAGCGCGCCGATTATGGTGAGCAACCCGTCTGGCTGGGGATCGTTCTTGCCACCATGCTCGGTCAGATTGGCCTCGACGGCGGCGGATATTCCTATTCCCTCGGCGCTTTGGGCAATGTCGGCAAGAACCTGCTGGCCGTTCCCCTGCCGACACTTAGCCAGTTCAAAAACCCGGTCGCGGATTTCATTCCGGTCGCGCGTATTGCCGACATGCTGCTCAATCCTGGTGGGGAATTTCACTATAACGGCCAGAGGATGCACTATCCCGATATCCGCTTGGTTTACTGGGCGGGTGGTAACCCGTTCCACCACCATCAGGATATCAACCGGCTACGGGCAGCGTTCAGACGGCCCGAGACCATCATCGTGCACGAAACCGCATGGACATCATCCGCGCGGCATGCCGATATCGTGCTGCCGGCGACGACAACTCTGGAGCGCGACGACATTGGCGCCGCCGACCGCGATCCTCTGATGATCGCGATGAAAAAGCTGATCGAACCGGTTGGTGAGGCGCGCGACGACTACGAAATCTTCTCCGAGATCGCGCGCCGGCTCGGCAAATTCGAAACCTTCACCGAAGGCCGCAGCAGCCGGGAATGGCTTGCCTTCCTCTATGAAACAACGCGTGGGGCGCTTGCCGCCGGTGGGCATGAGGCTCCCGATTTCGAAACGTTCTGGGAACGTGGAGAGATAGGTCTGCCGCTCAAGCCGGATGACGGAGGGCCTGCGCGTGCCTTCCGTGATGATCACCTAGCCTTCCCTCTGAAGACACCATCCGGTAAAATCGAAATCTTCTCCGAGACGATCGAGGGTTTCGGCTATGACGATTGCGGCGGCCATCCGCAATGGTATCCCGGCAGGACGAAACCGGAAGACGAAGCGCTCTATCCGCTGCATCTGGTCTGCAATCAGCCGCATCAGCGTCTGCACAGCCAGCTCGACTATGGCGCCTTCAGCCGCTCCACCAAGATTAAGGGCCGGGAACCCGTGCGCATCAACCCCGAAGATGCAGTCCGCCGGGGCATTGCCGATGGCGATATCATCAGGCTGTTCAACAGTCGTGGCAGCTGCCTCGCCGCAGCCGTCCTGAGCACGGATGTGCGCAACGGCGTGATGCAGCTGGCGACGGGTGCGTGGTTCGAACCGCATGACCGGCATGCAGAGCAAGCGATGTGCATTCACGGCAATCCGAACATCCTGACGCGCGACATCGGCACCTCGAAACTGGCGCAGGGATCGACCGGTCAGATTACCAGAGTGGAGGTGGAACGTTTTGCCGGTGAGGCGCCTCCGGTGCGGATTTTCGAAAAGATGACATTTGCAAAATAAGTGAGGGATGGGTGTTCCGGCACTACCTGAAAAATCGCACCGCCAACGTATTTCGGGCGTCGGAAAAGCTGATCCTACCACCTTCGGAAACCGCGGCAAAATAATCCATTAATTCGATAGAAAAAGAACAACTGGTCTTTCTCCTTCTGGCCACCCTGCTACGTTAGACATCAAGAACCGAATTTCGAAACAAGGGACCGCGTCATGACCGCACGATGTATCAGCAAGCACGGCCTGCGATCGAACGAGCCGTCAATGGCTGAAAGTAACGGCTAAGCCGTGACATCGGTCGGACCCTCCAAGAGGTAACGCAGGCACATTTTTCCCGATTTCAGGACATTGAAACCACCGGCAAGGCTGTCGTGTGAAGCCTTTCGTGTGCCCGCAAAAGACCAGCCAGAGCGGCGATAGTTCCTGAAATCACAAAGACAAGAAACAACGCGACCAATCAGGATTTCTTAATGACGATACGTTCTTCGCTTTTTTCCTTCTCCCGTCGGGGTCTGCTGACCACCACTCTCGCAGGGGCAATCGCGCTTCTGACGACGATGGCGCCTGCTCCGGTTGGGGCAGCAGATACCCCCCGCAATGGCGGCGACATCACCTTCCTCATCGATTCTCTCGGCGACACCTGGATCCCGAATAACAGCGCCATTTCCAGCTTTCAGGGCCATATCTGGGGCCATGTCGCCGACAAGCTGCTTTATGTCGATGCCGATGGTAAGGTCAGCCCCTGGCTTGCCGAGCGCTGGGAGCAGAACGACAATGCCACAGAATTCACGCTTCACCTCAAAAACGGCGTGACCTTCTCCGATGGCACACCGCTGGATGCAGCGGCGGTCGTCGCCAATCTCGACATCTGGTATGCCGGACGCAAGAGCGAAGGCATCAACCCGATCGGTCTTTTCCCCAAGACCTACGACCATGCTGAAGCGGTGGACGCATCCACGGTGAAGGTCTTCTTCAAGAAGCCGACGCTCGGCTTTATTCCGACGCTCGGTTACCACGGCTCGATCCTGATCTCGCCGAAGACCATCGCCCAGCCCGCCACCCAGCAGGCCGATCTCAGCAAGACTTCCGGCAGCGGCCCCTATGTGGTCGAATCCTGGAAGGAGGGAGATTACGTCAAGCTGGTCAAGCGCAAGGACTACAATTGGGGTCCTGCCGCCGTTGGCCACACCGGCCCAGCCTTCCTCGATTCCATCACCTATAAGCTGGTGTCGGAACCGTCGTTGCGTGTCGCCTCGGTCCAGTCCGGCCAGGCCGATGTCGCCTATAATGCTTCGCCGCAGGAGCTGAAGTCACTGCACGAAGAGGGCTTTACCGTCGCAACGCCGCGTTATCTCGGCTTCGTCAACGGCTGGGCGGTCAACACCAAGCTTCCGCCCTATGATGATGTGAAGGTTCGCCAGGCACTTCAGGCCGGTGTAAATCGTCAGGAAATCATCGACACCGTCTATACGCCGGACTGGAAGCTCGCCACGTCCTTCATCCAGAGCAACGTGCCGGGCGCGACCGACCACAGCGCACTTCTCGCTTACGATCCCGCCAAGGCCGAAAAGCTGCTCGACGAGGCGGGCTGGGTCAAGGGCGCCGATGGTATCCGGACCAAAGACGGCAAACCGCTGTCGCTGACAATCCACTCCAATCCCTATCTCGCGACATCCAAGTCGGTCGATGAACTCATCGCCCAGCAACTCGGCAAGCTCGGCTGGAAAGTCGCTATTCGCGCTTACGACGTCGTGACCTTTGGTGAAAAGGTCAAATTCGGCGGTGCGGCCATCCCGACCTATGAGGTGACGCGCAGCTTCATCGATGCAGGCACCGTCGCCAGCATTCTCACCAACGCCAACAATGGCGAGAACTGGTTCGCCCTTGACGACCGCGACGCGACGCTCAACGGATTGCGCGACAAGATCGCCGGCGCCGGCTCTGTCGACGAGCGCAGCCCGCTTCTCGATGAGCTGCAGAAATATGTCCTTGAGCAGGGCTATTTCATTCCGCGAACGCAGATCGTGCAGCGGATCTACGTGCAGTCCCCGAAGCTGAAGGGCGAAGTGTATAACGGCGTGGCTTATGCCAGCTACTATACCGCCTCCATCAGCGACTGATGCGCACAACAGGGCAACGTTGAAGGAGGTCACCGGCATGAGCAATGCCTACCTAACCTACGCCGCAAAGCGGCTTGGCCAGGCGGTCGTCGTCATACTGCTGGCCTATGTCTTCACCTTCGTGGTCGTCAGCATCCTGCCTGGCGACCCGATCACCAGCGTGCTCAGGAACCCGCAAAACGGGTTCACCGAGCAGGAGATCGCGGAAATCATCGCCGCGCAGGGCCTCGACAGACCGGTTCTCGTGCAGCTGTGGTCGTCCCTGTCGGGGTTTCTGACTGGTGATCTGGGCATGTCGATGCGCTCCAACCGGCCGGTGGCGACCCTCATCGCTGAAGTGCTGCCATCGACACTGATCCTTGCATCCACGGGACTTGCCGTCGCCTTGATTCTCGCAATGGCCGTTGCTTACGGAACCCAGGTGGTACCAAAGCGCTACGGCCAGGGATTGCTACGAGCTTTCCCATCGCTGTTTCTCTCGACACCTAATTTTGTGATTGGCCTGATACTGATCCATCTCTTCGGCTTTCAGCTGCGCCTCTTCCGCGTTATCGAACCAGATAGCTTCTGGGCAACGGTGTTTGCCGCAATCACAATCGGAATTCCTTTCTCTGCGCAAATCGCCGAGGTACTTATAGCGAACCTCGACAGGGAGGCAGAACAGGAATACGCGGCCGTCGCCCGCAGCCGCGGCATCGGACAGGCGCGGCTGTTTGCACAGCATCTGCTCAAGCCTGCTTCGTTGCCCGTCGTCACCGTGATCGCCATCACCGTCGGTGAACTGCTTGGCAATTCACTGATCACCGAGTCTGTCTTTGGGCGAACCGGTCTCGGCAGCCTGGTGCAGCGCTCCGTGAGCACGCAGGACCTGCCCGTCCTGCAAGCGATCGTTTCGCTGGGAGCCGTGGTGTTCGTGCTCGTCAACCTGATTGCCGATCTTCTTTATCCCCTGCTCGATCCACGCGTGCAAATTCTCGGCGCGCGAAAGCCTCGCTTGGCCATTACAGAGGATTCCTCCACCACCACCAAGGCGGTGACACCATGACTTTCGCCTCGAACGCCTCCCTGCCGGGTGCGACCCCTGCAAACAGGCTGACAGGCCTGCGGATACCGCTGACCGTCGCCTTGTCCTTCGCCATTATCGCGCTCGTCGTCGCCTGGTCACTGGCGCCCGGCCTTTTTACCAGTCACAGCCCGGTCGTCGGGGTGCCGACGGACAAATTGCTCGGCCCAAGTCTTGCGCATTGGTTCGGCACCGACCACCTCGGCCGCGATGTCTACGCACGCGTCGTTTATGGCACGTCCTCTTCCGTCTCCAGCGCACTCGTCGCGGTCGTCATCGGCGTTTTCGCCGGCGGTCTCATCGGGCTTCTTGCGGGCTTTCTCGGCGGCTGGGTCGATATCACACTTGCCCGGCTGGTCGATGTGCTCTTGGCAATTCCAAAGTTTCTGCTGGCGGTGATCGTGGTCACCGCCATCGGTTTCGAGACCATCAATGCCGCCATCGCCACCGGCGTCTCCGCCGTAGCGGTCTTTGCCCGCGTCACGCGTGCGGAGGTCATCAAGACCAGACAGGCGACATTCGTGGAGGCTTCGTACCTGCTCGGCGGCTCGCGCTGGTTCATCCTTCTGCGCCACGTTCTGCCCAACGCGTCACGCTCGGTGCTGCCGCTTGCCGTGTTGCAGTTCGGCGAGTCGATCCTCGTGATCGCAAGCCTTGCCTTTCTCGGATACGGCGACCCGCCGCCCGCCTCGGACTGGGGCCTGCTGATCTCGATCGGCAAGGATTACCTCAAATGGCCGTGGCTCGTATACGCCCCCGCCTTCGTCACAATCGCGACCGTCCTCTCTGTAAACAGGATCAGCCGATGGCTACGCAAGACAGACTGACCACCACTATCGCCCGCCCCGTTACCTTTGCGGCCAGACCGCAGCCGCAGCAGGCTCCTGTCCCGCTTCTCCGGGTCAACGATCTTTCGGTTGCCTATGGAGGCCAGGAGGTCGTCAGCAATGTCGGTTTCGAACTCGGCCGTGGCAAGAGCCTTGCCCTCATTGGCGAGTCCGGTTCCGGCAAATCGACAATCGCCCGCGCGGTCCTTCGGCTTTTGCCAAGCGGGGGACATGCCACCGGCCACGTCACCTTTGGTGATCAGGAGATATTGGGACTGCCAGAGCGCAACTTCCGACCGCTGCGGGGACGCGCCATCGGCTTTGTCCCGCAGGATCCAGGCAATTCGCTCAATCCGGTGCGGACAATCGGCGCGCAGGCCATGGAGGCGGCCGCACTTCTCGACGAGCCTGACAAGGCGATCCGCAAGGCCCTCATTCTCGAGACCTTCGCGCAGGTGGGATTGGAAAACCCGGGTGTTGTCTACGAGTCCTACCCGCACCAATTATCCGGCGGCATGTTGCAGCGGGTGCTCATAGGCCTTTCGGTTCTGCCGCGCCCGTCACTTCTGGTCGCAGACGAGCCAACGTCTGCGCTCGATGTGACGATCCAGAAGCGGATCCTCGATCTGCTCTCGCGGTTGCAGCACGAGCTGGATATCAGCATGCTCCTCATCACACACGATCTGGCGATCGCCGCCGAACGGGCGGATTCGCTGGTAGTCCTGAAGGGTGGCAAGGTTCAGGAAGCCGGAAGCACCGCATCGGTGTTTTCCGCACCGGCCTCTGCCTATGCAAGGAAGCTGCATGCGGACGTGCCGGCACTCAATCCGGATCGCTACGCCCGGCTGCGCGATCCGGGTTTCCGTCTGCTGAAGGCAGAGTCCACGACGACGCCAAAGATCGCGGTCAATGCCGTCACCAAGAATTTCAGGGTCGGCGACAGGGTGCTGACGGCGGTCAACAACGTCTCCTTCAACGTGCCTGCAGGTACCACCCATGCGCTGGTTGGTGAGTCCGGCTCTGGCAAGACGACAACCATTCGGCTGCTGCTTGGCCTGGAGGAACCCGACACCGGCACGATATCGGTAGCCGGCGAAGAATTGACCGGCCGCTCCCGTACGTCGCTGCGTGCAACCTGGCGCCATCTTCAGTTCGTCTACCAGAACCCGTTTACCTCGCTTGATCCCACCTGGAGTGTCGAACAGCTGGTGCGCGAGCCGCTTGATCGTTTCAAGATCGGAACCCGTGCGGAACGGCTCGAAACTGTTCGTGAGGCTTTGGCCAATGTGGGCTTGAGCGAACACCTTCTCAACTGCAAGCCGACGGCCCTTTCGGGTGGCCAGCGCCAGCGCGTTGCCATTGCAAGGGCGCTGGTTCTCCGACCGGATGTGATCGTGCTCGACGAGCCGACCTCCGCACTTGATGTCAGCGTCCAGGCAGACATCGTCGATGTGCTGCTCTCGCTGCAGGCGAAGCTCGGCCTGACCTATGTTTTCGTCTCCCATGATCTGGCACTGGTACGCCAGCTCGCCCACACCGTTTCGGTGATGCAGCGCGGGCGTATCGTCGAACATGGAACGGTCGTCGATATCTTCGACAATCCGCAGCACCCCTATACCGCGTCGCTGCTGGAATCGATCCCATCCGGTGCCGCAGCCATCGCCCGTGCGCCACAGCCGCTGCCCCGGCGGGTTCACGATAAGGAAAAGATCGCATGACCATCGCTGCACCCATCGATACTGCGTCCACGTCCTTCCGCCCCAAACAGCGGCTCGGCTTCAATACCCGCGTATCTTTCAGCGACGATGCCGGGCCGGCGCAGGGGCTGCGTGAGGGTATCAAACTGTTCAAGGCTGCCGAACAACTGGGCTACCAGTCCGGCTGGGCCTATCAGCGGCATTTCGATCACTATCTGTCCTCACCGCTTCCGTTCTTCGCCGCTGCCGGCCAGCATACCCGGCATATTACGCTCGGTTCTGCGGTCATCCCCATGCGCTATCAGGATCCGATCCTGCTTGCCGAGGCGGCCGGCACGACCGACCTTTTGATTGATGGGCGACTGGAACTTGCCATTTCGACCGGCGCAAACGCCGCCTTTGACGCGGTATTCGGCACGGTCGACACCGATGCCCGCACAGAGGCCAGACGTCGTCAGGCCCGCTTCCTCTCGGCAATCGCTGGCGATGTCCTGCACCGTGTCGAAGGCGGCCAATCCAACCCGGAGGGCACGGCACTGCGTGTCACGCCGCATAGCCCGACACTGCGTTCGCGCATCCGGCAGGGTGCAGCAAGCATTGCTTCGGCTGTGCAGGCGGCGGAACTCGGCATCGGCCTTATCTCGGGAACCGTCCAGCACGATCAGGCAGAAGGCGAGAGCTTCGGGGAATATCAGGCCCGCATCATCGAGGCCTTCCGTTTCACATGGCGCAAGACATGGACAACGGAACCGCCTCCGGTCGCCGTCGCCGCCTCCATCCTGGTTGGCACCACGGCCGAGCTTCGCGAAAAATACGCCGCCTATGATCTGGAGCGGCGTACCAAGGGTATTGCCGCGTCTCGCCCCAAAGGCGCTCTCGAACAGGCAGCCCAGCCAGCGGGGTTTCAAATTTCGCCCGTTTTCCAGGGCACGCCCGATCAGGTGCTGGCATCGGTATTCAACGATCCGGGCCTTGCAGCAGCCGATGAGGTCGTGCTGTTTTTGCCGCCTGCCTTCGGTCTCGCCGAAAACATACAACTGCTGACCGATCTGGCGGACACGGTGGCTCCGAGCCTGGGCTGGTCGCCCACCTTTTAACCGTTAGGGCACCGAGCGATTGCCACTTCGTGGCAGCGACTTGAAGACGGAAACGCGGCGGCGGTTGCTGGTCCTATATCGAAGGCCGTCACAGGGAATATTTTCTACATATTCGATAGAAAAAGAAAGACCTGTCTTCCTCGTTCCTGCGCCGCGCCCTAACATGCTTGCATTGAACCTGAAGGAGCGCCCATGTCCGCGGAATTTATCAGCGTAAGCTTTCCCAATGCATCGAACGATCTAAACCCCGTTCCAGACGCACCTGTGGATCCTGTTTTTCTGGAGCGCTATGCCCGCGCCCTTGATGATTACGGTTTCAACTATACGCTGATCCCTTACTCCTCATCGTCTTTCGATCCTTTCACCCTGGGCGCCACGGTGCTCGCGCACACGAAAAACATCAAGATCATCGTCGCCCTGCGGCCGAACACGGTTTATCCCACAGTTGCGGCCAAGTCGCTCGCGACGCTCGATCAGTTGAGTGGTGGACGTGTCGTGGTGCACTTCATTGCCGGCGGCAGCGATGAAGAACAGGCGCGTGAAGGCGACTTCCTCAACAAGGAAGAACGCTATGAGCGCCAGGAGGAATATATCCGCATCCTGCGCCTGGCCTGGACCTCGAAAGAGCCCTTCGACTTCGACGGAAAATATTACCAGTTCAAGCAATTCCGCAGCGCGGTGCGGCCCACAAACGGGCTTATTCCGATTTCGCTCGGCGGCTCCTCGGACGCCGCCTATCGCATCGGTGGTTCGCTCTGCGATATCTTCGGCCTGTGGGGAGAGCCGCTTGCCGAAACCAAACAGCAGATCGAGCGGGTCTATGCGGAAGCCGCAAAGGCGGGCCGCACGGATCGCCCCCGGATCTGGGTCACATTCCGGCCGATCGTCGCCGAGACGGACGAGCTTGCCTGGGAAAAGGCTCACAGAACTCTGGATCGGTTGAACGAGAACCGCCAGAAAGGTGTAACACGCGCACCGCTCAACGCGCCGCGCCCGGCCAATGTCGGTTCGCAACGGCTTCTGGAAATCGCCGCACGCGGCGATGTGCATGATCGCGCCCTCTGGTATCCGACGGTCACCGCCACCAATGCCAGCGGCGCCACCACTGCGCTGGTCGGTTCGCCACGCACCATTGCGGATTCCATCCTCGACTACATCGATCTTGGCGCTGACCTGATCTCGATCCGCGGCTACGACAATTACAACGACGCGGTGGATTATGGCCGCTACATCCTGCCGCTTGTCCGCGAAGGCATTCGCGAACGGGAAGACGCGAAGAAAAAGACCGCTGCATAATGCCGCGATCCGGCCCGGTCGCCTGACCGGGCATTTTTTTGAAGTGCAGACGGAGCCAATCGCCCCTGATGGGGAAATGGTATTCCCCACAGCCAGAGAGCCTCGACCACGCATGTCTCATGACCCAACTGTCCTAGACGCAACCGCTCGCATCCTTGAACAGGCCGCACCGGATGCGGACCAGACTGGCCAGTTTCCCTGGACGGGTATCCGTGCCGTTCACGAAAGCGGCCTCCTCGAAAGCACGGTTGCGACACGTTATGGCGGCCAAGGAGCGACGCTTGCCGATACCGCCCACATTCTCGCGGCACTTGGCCGGGGCGATCCTTCCGTGGCGCTGATCAGCGCCATGACGATCTTTACCCATCTCGCCCAGGCCGCGAAAAACCACTGGCCCGAAGATCTCTACCGGCGGCTTCTGATGGACGCCAAACAACGGCCGTTGCTGCTCAATGCCGCGCGTGTCGAGCCGGAGCTGGGGTCGCCGGCGCGCGGTGGCCTGCCCGCGACGCTCGCCCGCCGGACAAACAATGGCTGGTCTATCACGGGCCGAAAACGCTTCGTGACGGGCGCATATGGTCTCACGCATTTCCTTGTCTGGGCGCATACTGACGAAACGCCGGCGCGGGTGGGAACATTCGTGGTGCCGAACGGGTTGCCGGGCATCAAGGTCATCGAGAACTGGCAGAGCCTCGGCATGCGCGCTACGGGATCGCACGATGTCGAATATGCCAATGTCGAAATCCCGGCGGAAAACGTCATCGACCTCGTCGATCCATCGGTCGCCCAGCAGGACAACCGGGCGCATGCGGCACTCACGCTGGCTTTGACAGCGCTTTACCTCGGCGTAGCAGAAGCCGCTCAGGCCAAGTTCATCCGCTTCGCGCATGAGCGTGTGCCGGCCAATCTCGGCCATCCCATCGCCCGCACGGAACGTTTCATAACGCTTTCAGGCGAAATCGATCTTCTGGTCTCCGGCGCCCGCCAGATCATTTTCGGCACGCTCGAAAACAACAATGGCGATGCGGAAGGATTCATCAGGGCAAGGCTGCTTGCCGGCCGGCAGCTGCGTGATGCCGTCGAGATCGCAGTGCGCGGCATCGGCAATCCAGGTCTTGGTAGCGAACTGGGCCTCGAACGACATTTCCGCGACATCCAGACGGTGCTCGTCCATGCGCCGCAGGAGGATACGTCGATTGCGATTTTGGGCCGCTCCGCCTTTGGCCGCTGGAGCCGCGAGGAGACTGCGGCCGCCCAACCTTCGGCAGGACTGCAAATCCTGAAATCCGCCTGACTATCGTCCCAGCGCCCGGGCACCACTAACCGTGGGCAAGCTTTCGCGCCGGGCCGAAAACCACAAAGCTCAGAGCGGCGAGCAACCAGACACTGATGCCAGCATAAAGCATGACCAGACCGAAACCGTCCGCGAGTGCCTGATGGACGAGTGCATCCGAAACACGCTCCACCGACGATCCCGCGGTTCCCGCCGCGATCTTCTCCGCGAGCGAACGCAGGGCGGGCAAATCCGCGCCGGACGGCAGGTTGGCCCTAAGCGACGACCAGACGCCCTCAACCAGAATGAAGCCCATGATCGGGATGTTGATGGCAAGCGAGATCATTCGCGCGCTCATGTCGATGCCGGAGGCCATGCCGGAACGGGCAGCGGGAACGGCACCGGTTGTCGTATTGGTGACCGGCGTGTTGGTGAGGCCAAGCCCGACACCGGACAGGATGCAGCCGGGCAGCATGGTGAGCCAGCTCGCATCTGCGACACTGCTGCCAAGTTTCATCAGCATGAAACCGAGACCGATGGTGAACAGCCCGGCCGGGACGACAAGACGGGGTTGATAACGCAGCGACAGACGCTCGGCCAACGGCGGTACGACCAGCGCTGGCAGCGTATAGGCAAGCAGACCGAGACCGGCGGTGACGCTGTCATAACCAAGGCCCGCCTGAAACCAGATCGGCAGATAGATCATGAACGGCCAGAAGCTGATGTTCATCGCCGCCGAGCCGATAATCGCGCCGGAAAATGGCCGGATGCGAAATACGGAGAAATCGAACATCGGCCTTGGAGTGAGCTTTTCGACGATCACGAAGGCGATAAAACTCGCGACTGATAGACCAAGGATCAGAAGTGCCTTTGAACTGGCAAAGCCGAGTTCCGGTCCTTGGGTGATGAAAAACGCAAGGCAGAACACGGCAACCGAAAGTGTGGCGATACCGGCAAGATCAAGACGGGTCGCATCCGGATCACGCGATTCTTCCACACCGCTTGCGGCAAGGAACAGTGTCAGGATGCCGAGGGCCACGTGAACGAGGAATACCCACTCCCAGCTCCACAGCGCAACGATGGCTCCGCCGATGATCGGCCCGAAACCCAGCCCGACGCCGGAGACAATACCCCACCAGCCGAAAGCCATTCCACGCTCGCGGGCCGTGCGGAACTGATGTGACAGAATGGCGATCTGGCATACCAGCATCGCTCCACCGCTTAGTCCCTGAAGGAAGCGTGCGCCGATCAGCACCGCCACGCTTTCAGTCATGCCGCAGGCGAGGGAGGAAATGGCGAAAGCGACGATGGTCGCGATGAAGACGCGTTTGCGACCGAAGCGGTCGGCCAACGCGCCGGTTGCCATCAGCACCATCGTCACGCCGATCGTATAGGCGTTCATGATCCACTGCAGCTGCCGGAAATCCGCGTGCAGCACCTGCTCGAGCGTCGGCAGGATCGCCGGCACGCTGGAGATTTCCAGCCCGAACATCAGAGCGGAGAGACAGACGGCAGCGAGCGCAATGGTACTTCTACTCCGGGTTGGGGCGGTAACGGCAAGGGTCATTCTTCAGCCTTTCGTGGTTCGGACTGAAGCATCAGAAGACATGCACGCTTCGATCCGTGTTTTGCAGAGTCCAAGGCAAATTAGTGAAAGCTTGACCATAACTGAATTGGATGCTTGGATATTTCAGAGACAACAAATTTGGATGATTAAAGTGACCACTCTGGATGTGGATGCCGTTCAGGCTTTCGTCACCATCGCCGATCTGCAGAGCTTCACCCGCGCTGCCGAAACGCTCGGAACCACGCAGGGTGCCATCAGCGTCAAGCTCAAGCGACTGGAAGACCGGCTCGGCCAGCGGCTTCTTGAGCGGACGCCGCGTTCGGTGCGGCTTTCCGCGCAAGGCGCCGTGTTTCTAACACCAGCCCGCGAATTCCTTGCCGCGCACGATCGCGCCATGGCAGGGCTTTTTTCCACGCGCCGACGCTTTGGCCTTGGCATCGCCGCCCATGTTGCCGGGCCGGAAGTGCCAACGCTGCTGGCGCGGCTCAACGCGCACGATCCGGGACTGACGATAGAAGTGCGGATGGACAATTCCCGCACGTTGCTGGATGCCTTCGACCGCGGCGAGATCGATGCTGCAATCATCCGGCGCGAGGATGACAGGCGTGATGGCGAAGTGCTCGGGCCAGAGCATTTCGGCTGGTTCGCAGCCCCGCAATTCGAGCATCGTCAGGGCGAGCCGCTGCGACTGGCAGCGCTTTCGCCCGCCTGCGGTGTACGTGACATCGCCGCTCGTGCTCTTGATTCCGCCGCCATCGCGTGGACGGAAGTCTTTCTTGGCGGCACCTCATCGATGGTGACCGCGGCCGTTTCGGCAGGTCTCGCCATTTCGGCATTCTCCTGCCGCCTGGCGCCACCCGGTACAATCGAGGTCAGCCAGCGTTTCAGCCTCCCGCCGCTGCCTTCCACCGAGATCGTGATGTTCTCGACCCTTACCGACAGCAGATCCCGTGAGGCGCTGCGCACACTGGCCGCCGCTTTCCGGGAGCATCGGCCGTGACTGTGAGCGACACCCAGTGGGTGCACAGGTCCTTGACTGGTCGCGCGCCCAGGTCGCACTGATGCGCCCAAGCCGGAGTACACGGGCGCTGGAAGCCATCATCCGCGATCTCATCGAGACCCGCGACGGCGCGACATATTTCGCCGAGCGCGTATGGGGCATTTCCCTCCGCTACGAGCTAGGCGGCAACGATCCGCTGGTGGGCTGAAGCGTTCCGGACTTCGCACTGGCGGACGGGAGGAGCACCGGCGAACTTCTGAGAGAGGGCAAAGGTCTGCTTTTGAATTTTAGCGTGGACGCATCGCTTGAAGCGCTGGCAGGCCGCTGGAACGGCCGGATTTCCTATGTCGCCGGCAATGCCATCGATCAATTGGGCTTGAGCACAGTCCTGGTGCGCCCCGATGGTATCGTCGCCTGGGCCACGGAGTCTGCTCCGGACAAGGAGAAATTCGCAAGGGCAGCAGCCCGTTGGTTCGGAGAGATTTAACGGGTATGTGAGGTGGCCGATCCGGTTGCCACGCCATTTCTTCGGCAGATATGCCAGCCCCCGGCAATCTAGAGATTGTTTCATTGCCTTCCTGCGTCAGCCGTACCGATGTATCGTTCCTTCCTATCAATGCAATGGAGTCATCATGTCCCTTCCCCAGAAAATCGGCTTTATCGGAACCGGCGCTATCACCGATGCGATGGTGCGGGGGCTCCTCAGCACGCCTGCCGCCGTGCCGCATATCATGGTGTCCCAACGCAGCGCGGATATCTCGGCCAGGCTTGCCGCCGATTTCCCGCAGGTGATCGTCTCCAGCGACAATCAGGCGATTGTCGACGGCTGCGATACCGTCGTTCTGGCCATCCGCCCGCAGATCGCCGAGGACGTCATCCGGCCGCTGCGGTTTCGCGAGGGGCAGAAAGTCATAAGCGTCGTTGCCGCAACCGGTCGACATGCACTGCTTGACTGGATCGGCGCGGATGTGCGCCTGACCCAGGCGATCCCGCTGCCTTTTGTCGCCCGCCGCAAAGGCGTCACGGCCGTTTACCCCTCCGATGCGGATACCGCCGCGATCTTCAACGTGCTCGGAAATGCGGTGGAATGTGAAACAAAGGCGGAATACGACCTTCTCGCCGCCGCAAGCGCCCTGATGGCAACCTATTTCGGCATTCTGCAACAGACGACGGAGTGGTTGGCGGAAAACGGCCTGCCGGAAGAAAAGGGCCGCGCCTATCTTGCACCCCTCTTCGCCGGCCTCTCCGAAGTGGCGCTGCTTGCCGGCAAGGACACGGACTTTACCGATCTCAGCCGCGAATTCGCCACCAAGGGTGGCCTGAACGAGCAGGTTCTTCAGGACTTTGACGGCAATGGCGGTTCGAGCGCATTGAAGCGGGCATTGAGCCGCGTGCTGGAACGGATTACGCAGTAGACAGTGCGCGCCGACAATCGATCCGAACTGAAAGAACGATGCAATGACCTTTACAATCCATATGATCGATGTATTCGGCTCCGGCCCGCTTTCTGGCAATCCGCTGGCGGTCGTCATGGGTGCAGACACCTTGACCACGGATGACATGCAGCGATTGACGCGGTGGTTCAATCTGTCCGAAACCACGTTTCTGCTGCCGCCCACCCACCCCCAGGCTGATTACCGTGTCCGGATATTCTCACTGGACCGGGAGATGCCTTTTGCCGGACACCCTACGCTCGGCACTTGCCATGCCTGGCTTTCCGAAAACGGCCTGCCCAAAAGCGAAACGGGCATCGTTCAGGAATGCGGTGCCGGTCTGGTGACGATCCGGCACGCGCATGGTCGACTTTCCTTTGCCGCTCCGCCCCTTATCCGTTCAGGCGCGCCGACACCCGCAGAGCTGGAAGAGGCCCGGCTGCTGCTGGGAATAGAGACACGCGACATCGTTGATGCCGCATGGATCGACAATGGCCCCGGCTGGTTGGGGATCAGGCTGGCATCGGCTGAGAAGGTGCTTGCCCTTGAGCCGGTCCGCAGCTGGCCCGGCCGCATTGACATTGGCGTCGTTGGTCCGCACGCAAATGGCGGCGAAGCCGCCTTCGAGGTTCGCGCCTTCTTCAGCGATCATCTGGGCGCCATCGCCGAGGATCCGGTCACCGGAAGCCTCAACGCCTCGCTGGCGCAATGGCTGTTTGCGACAGGCGTGGTCGCGGAAGACTATGTCGCCGCCCAGGGCACACGTCTTGGCCGTCAAGGCCGCATTTACCTGACCCGCGATGATACCGGCCAGATATGGGTCGGCGGCGAGACACGCACGCAAGTCGAAGGCCGGCTGCACGGCCTTTGAAAAGACAGATAATGACGAGGTGACTTGATGAATAGCAGTGTTTACCGCCCGATTTCGCAACGCGTATTGGCGGATGATTGGGGACGACTGACCAAATATGAGTATGAACTTCAGCTAAGGGACGGAAGCTGGCAACGGCAGACCCGGGAGGCGTATGATCGCGGCAACGGAGCGACATGCCTGTTGTACAACCCCGCAAACGACCATGTTTTGCTCACCCGCCAGTTCCGTTTGCCGGTTCTCTTGAACGGCGGCCTCGAGTCGCTGATCGAGACACCGGCGGGGCTGCTGGAAGGCGCTGAACCGGCAGCGCGCATGCGTGCGGAACTGATGGAGGAGACCGGTTATGAGGTTTCCGAACTCACCCATCTGTTCGATATCTATATGAGCCCCGGATCGGTCACCGAATACCTCGCCTTTTTCTACGGCGAATATGCCGAGAACCATAAAGTGGGCACAGGCGGCGGCTCCGCGGACGAGGGAGAAGACATAGATGTGCTGGAAATCGCTCTGCCAGACGCTATGCAGATGATCAGCCGCGGCGATATTCGCGACGCCAAGACCATCATTCTGCTGCAGCACCTCACCATCCGGCTTTTGCAGGAAAAGCACGGAACACGCTGATCTCGACCGCAATATCTACCAATGCGGAAGCGATGCTGATTACGGCCAGACTACAGGATCAACAGGACGAATTTGCCTGACGTAGACTGGCCGAAACCCATCACTTGCGTTGGGCAACAAAGATCAAAGACTTACGATTTGGGCTTCACCTGCCATCCTCAAAACGGAATGCGGGAAAGCCCTTGATGCCGGACGGAATGACCCAAACGCCACCGGAAAGAGGTACCTCGCTCAGCCTGTCTTGCGTCATGTTATGGCGGTGCGATGTCACGAAAAGCGAGCCGAAATCCGGCCCGCCAAAGCAGGGCATCGTTGGATGCGGAACAGGCATCCTTACCGTCCCGATCTGTTGACTGCCGTCTTCCGAGAAAATGTTCAAAACGCCGGCAGAGACACCCGCGCTCCAATATCGGCCGCTTATGTCAAGACATCCACCATCGGGCCTTCCGGTCTCTTCCTGCATTTGTGCGACGAGCACACCTTCATCAAATACACCGTTGGTTTTGTCGAAATTCCGCCTGCGTATCCATTTCTGCACGGAATCGCTTTGCCACATGACGGAACCGTCCTGCGAAAAAGCGAGGCCGTTGGGACATGTCAGTCCGGTCTGGATACGTTCGGCCCCATTATTCGTAATACGCCAGAGCTCTCCATGGGGCTGCATCTGCGAGAGCGGGACATTGTGCATGGTACCAACCCAGAAAGCTCCATCCGGACCGACACGTCCGTCATTCAGCCGGCAGGCGATGCCTTCAGGTGCGGGAATGGAATGAAGTGTGCGCCGCGCGCCGCTTTCCGGATTGAGGATGAGTATATCCATTCCGCAAGCGGCAATCAGATCACCGCTCTGACAGAGCCCAAGACTGGAGACGGTTTCCGGGAACGTCCATTCACGATACTGGACGCCGCCCAGCCCAGCTGAACGTAGCTTCTTGCCAAGAATGTCACACCAGAACAGGACCTGACGTCTTTCGTCCCACACCGGGCTTTCCGCAAGAATGCTGATTTGGTCGCACAGGAGTCCTGCCTGATCGATCGCAGGCGCGTTGTCGAAATTTGCTGTTGTCATTTTCTGTCTGAACCGTTGAATTGCGCAGCGTGGCGTTATTCGAAATATTCCTGATGTGCTTCGAAGATCTGCGACAGAATGCCGAGGACGCGGCGGAGATGCTGGCGCAGATAATCCACCGCGCTCTCCTCCTCACGCGCCTTTATTGCATTGTAGACGGCCTCATGCTCCGTCAGCAGTCTGGCCATGTGTGCTTCGTCGGTAATCGCCAGCGCTCGCAGGCGGTCTAGCCCAGCCTTTTCCCGGATCAACAGGGTCTCCAGCCTTTCGAGGCCGGTTGCGGCGGCAAGGGCGCTGTGGAACTGGTCGTCATGGATACGGAAGGCCTTTTTGTCGCCAAGCTCCATCGCCACACGCTGGCCTTCCAGCGCATGCAGGATTTCCTGGTCCGCTTCGGCCGGGATGCCGGTCTGGCAGAGCCTGCGGGCAGCGGCAACCTCCAGCGCCTCACGAATGAACTGCGCGCTGCGGATATTTTTGTCCGACAGTCTCGAGACATAGGTCCCGCGGCTCGGCAGGGTGACGATCAAACCGTCATCTCGCAGCCGGCTCAACGCCTCGCGCACCGGGGTGCGGCTGGAGTTGAAGGACTGGCCAATCTCGTTTTCCGACACGGCCTGGCCCGGAAACAGCTCCCTCGAAAGGATGGCAGATTTCAGCGCCGAATAGATCTGGTCCACAACCGGTCGGTTGAAATCCAGTCGTTCCATCATCGGCACCGTGCCGCCTGTCATCGGGATCTTTGGCATACGCTCTCCAAATGTCTTTCTCTATAACCGGTATACCGGAACACTGGTGTGTTGACAACCGGCATACCGGTATGCAATTGAATGGCCATGGGAAGGAGGCTCCCGAATGCAAAATATCAAGACCTGCGTCATCGTTGGTGCCGGAATGGTAGCGAAGACGCATGTGCTTGCCTGTGCGGCAAGCCCTGAAAAAATCCGCCTGAAAGCGATTGTTGACGGTGGCTCCGGCCGCGCGAAAGCGCTGGCTGCCGAAGCGGCAAAACACACCGGTCACCACGTTGCCGTATACGCGTCAATCGAGGAAGCCGCGCGTGACGGCGATGTCGATTTCGCCATCATCGCAACGCCGCCCAATGCCCGCGCCGATATCGTCGGTCCGCTTGCAAAAGCCGGCAAACACATTCTTCTCGAAAAGCCTGTCGCCCGCAACACGCGGGAAGCGGCCGATCTGGTAGCGCTCTGCCGCGATGCGGGTGTAACGCTCGGTATCATTTTCCAGCACCGCATGCGCGCCGCATCGCAAAAGGCGCGCGAACTGGTCGCATCCGGCACGCTCGGCGAACTAGGCCTTTGCGAGATTTCGGTGCCGTGGTGGCGTACCCAGGCCTATTATGATGAGCCGGGACGCGGCACGCTTGCGCGTGACGGCGGCGGCGTTCTGATATCGCAGGCAATCCACACGATCGATCTGGCCCTGAGCCTTGCAGGCCCCGTGGCCCGCGTGCAGGCCATGGCGGCAACGACGCGTTTTCACAAGATGGAAACCGAGGATTACGTATCGGCCGGCCTTCGTTTCAAAAACGGGGCCGTCGGCTCGCTCGTCGCGAGCACCGCAAGCTTTCCCGGTGCGCCTGAATCCATTCTTCTCCATTTCGACAAGGCAAGCCTGCGGCTCGCATCCGGCCTGCTGCATGTAGACTGGCGCGACGGCCGCCAGGAAACCTTCGGTGGTGCCGCTTCCGGCACCGGCGGCGGCGCCGATCCCATGGCTTTCACGCATGAATGGCATCAGGGCGTTTTCGACGATTTCGTCGACGCCATTTCTTCAGGGCGCCCGCCGGTCGTCACCGGTGAAGCAGCTCTTTTGTCTCACAGACTGATCGACGCGATCATCAACTCAGCCGAAACCGGCAAGGAAGTGGAACTGCAGGATGAGTAAACCAATCAAGTTCGTGGCTCTCGGCATAGAGCACAGGCACATTTTCGGCATGGCGCAGAACATGCTGGATGCCGGTGCGCAATTCGCGGGCTGGTGGACGGAAGGCGAGCCGGACGTGGTCGAAGGTTTCGTAAAGCGCTTCCCGGACGTGCCGCGTGCTGCCTCCAAGGAGGATTTGCTGGCTGACCAAACCATCGATCTCGTCATCATTGCCGACATTCCGTCCAAGCGTGCCGATCTTGCCATCGCTGCCATGGAAGCGGGCAAGGACGTCATGTCCGACAAGCCGGGCTGCACCACGTTCGACCAGCTTGCGCGCCTGCGCCAGACCGTTGCCAAGACCAAAAGAATCTGGACCGTCGATTTTTCCGAGCGCTTCGAAGTCCCGAGCGTCACGAAAGCCGCCGAGCTGGTTGCACAGGGTGCCATCGGCCGCGTCATCCAGACGGTTGGCCTTGGTCCGCACCGCCTGAACCGACAAATTCGCCCGACATGGTTCTTCGAACGCGAGGCCTATGGCGGCATTCTCACCGATATTGCCAGCCACCAGATCGACCAGTTCATGTTCTTTACCGGCTCCACCGAAGTTGAGATCGTATCTGCCACCGTTGCCAATTACGCCAACCCGGGCGATCCGGGCCTGCAGGATTTCGGCGAAGTCGTGCTGCGCGGCGACAAGGGCCATGGGTATATCCGCGTCGACTGGTACACACCCGATGCACTGCCGACATGGGGTGATGGCCGCCTGACGATCCTCGGTACCCAAGGTTACATCGAACTGCGCAAATACGTCGATGTCGGCAACACCGAGGGCACAGACCGTCTGATCCTCGTCAATGGCGACCGTTGCGAATATATCGACGCATCCGGTGCCGGCCTGCCCTACTTCGCCCGTGTATGCGACGATATCCGCAACCGCACGGAAACTGCCATGACGCAGGAACACGTCTTCAAGGTTTGTGACCTCTCGCTTCAGGCGCAGGCCAAGGCTGAAGGAACCGCAGCATGATCGGCGTCGCCATTATCGGCGCCGGTATCGGCGCACAGCATCTGAGCGGTTATCTGGCGCTGCCGGAGCGTTTCACCGTCAAGGCGATCTGCGATCTTGATGTGGAGCGGGCACGGGCGGTGGCTGGCGAAGGTTCTTCCATCCGCATCACGGCGGATCTCGAAGAAGTCCTCGCCGATGAAAGCATTTCGCTCATAGACGTCTGCCTGCCGCCGCATCTGCATTTCCCCGTAATGCTGAAGGCCCACGCGGCCGGCAAGGACGTGGTCTGTGAAAAGCCGCTGGTGCGTTCGCTGGAGGAAGCAAATGCGCTGATGGAATCTGTCAAGAAGACCGGACGGCGCGTCTTTCCGGTTTTCCAGTATCGTTTTGGTCCCGCCCTACGGCAGCTGCGCGCCCTCATCGACGCCGGACTTGCTGGCAAAGCCTATGTGGCAAGCTCGGAAGTTCACTGGAACCGTGGCGCGAGCTACTACGACATTCCCTGGCGCGGCACCTGGAAGGGTGAATGTGGCGGCGCGATCCTCGGTCACGCCATCCATGCCCACGACCTTCTGTGCCATGTCCTAGGTCCGGTGGAACAGGTCTTCGCCATGGCCGACACCCGGGTGAACAGGATTGAGACGGAAGACTGTGCCGCCATCAGCTTCCGCATGAAGAGCGGCGCGCTCGCCACCAGCTCGGTCACGCTTGGTGCAGCCGACGACACGTCCCGTCTGCGGTTCTGCTTCGAAGGCTTCACGGCCGAAAGCGGAACGCTGCCCTATCGTCCGGCGGAAGATAAATGGCACTTTACGGCGCGGGCGCCGACCACGCAGGACCAGATCGACGCCGTCCTCGCAACGGTTAAAGATGGCGAAAACGGCTTCACCGGTCTTGTCGAGGCGATTGCCAATGCGATGGAGGGTCGCGCGGGCAAGGAAGTGACGATTACGGACGGCTTGCAGTCCATCGAACTCGTAACCGCAATCTACACATCGGTACAGGAAGGCACGGCCGTTCGCCTGCCGCTGACCGCTGACAACGAGCGGCTCAAGGGTTGGGCTCCGCGCGCGTCCGCCACGGCATAATCATCTAAAGGGAGGAAACCAGATGAGCAGAAAATACAGCCTGGCGTTTGCCTTGGCCCTGGGGACGGCATCTCTTGCCGGTGCCGCTGAGGCACAGGAAGTTCGCTTCACCTGCGCCTATGACGGCAACGGCTGCGAGGTCCTGAAGGACATCCTGTCGCGTTACGAAAAACAGCATCCTGACGTCAAGATCGTTACGGATATCGTGCCCTACAAGGCGCTTCTCGAAGGCCTGCCGGTGCAGCTCGCCGGCGGCAGCGGCCCGGATTTCGCAACCGTCACCGATCTTGGCGGCCTCAATCGCTATTATCTCGACCTGACGCCCTACGTGGATGCGAAGTACTGGCAGGACAATTTCGGCGATGTGCTGAAATGGTATCGTAGCGGCCCGGACGACAAGGGCATCTATGGTATGCAGACGCAGCTTACCATTACCGGCGCCTTCATCAACCGCACCTTGTTCGATCAGGCGAAAGTCGCCGTTCCCGGCAAGGATGCGACTTTTGACGACTGGGCGAAGGCAGCAAATGAAGTGGCCAAGGCCACCGGCTCGCCATACCCCATGGCGATCGACCGCTCCGGTCACCGTATCGCCGGTCCGGCTATTTCCTACGGTGCGAAACTTTTCGACGCCGACGGCAAGCCGATCCTGGTCGACGAGGGCTTCACCACTTTCGTGAAGAAATTCGTCGAGTGGAACAAGGACGGCACCATGGCGCGTGACGTCTGGGCCGGTCAGGGTGGCAACACCTACCGCGATGCGGCGCAGGAATTCATCAACGGTCAGCTCGTCTATTATTATTCCGGCAGCTGGCAGACAGCGCGCTTCGACAGTCAGGTCGGCGATGCTTTCGACTGGGAAGTCGTGTCGCAGCCATGCGGACCGGCCGCATGCACCGGCATGCCAGGCGGAACGGGTATCGTGGGCTTCAAGCAGACCAAGAACCCCAAGATCGTCGCGGATATTCTGAACTTCCTCGCGCAGGACGAAAATTACCTCGATTTCACCGTCCGTACCCGCAACGTCCCGGCTCACAAGGCCGTCGGCGCAAAGCCTATCGACTACACCGGCGCAACCCCGGCGACCCAGAAGGCCATGAACGCGTGGCTGGATCAGGTCCCTGGTATCAGCCCCATCGCCTACGCCTATCAGGGCTACAAGAACAACCGTGCGATGTTCAACATTTCCGTCCAGCGCGTCACGCAGGCGATTGTTGGCGAAAGCACGGTCGACGACGCCATGACACGTGCGAAGGCCGATCTTGAGGAAGCGTTGAAACAGGCGAAGTGATCCATCGCCTTCCGGCGCGGCCTTGCCGCGCCGCGCCGGATCGAAGGAGGACCATCAATGTACAGACTTCTTGCGCCCGTCATGGGCATCATAGAGCTGCCTTTCGCCCTCTTGCAGAAAATGCTCGGGCATCGGCGCATCGCATGGGTGTTTCTGACACCCAACCTCCTGTTGTTTGCGGTCTTCGCGTTTTTGCCGATCGTTCTCAACATGGCTTATTCAGTGACAGGCAGCGAGCATATCCTGCTGTCGGAACGCCCCTCCGTGGGCGGCGAAAACTTCTCGGTCCTTCTCTCGTGCCAGAACTATTTCGATCCCAATTCCTGTCAGCGCGATCTTTTCTGGCGCTCCGTCTGGAACACGCTTTTCTTCGTGGTGCTGCAGGTCGGGTTCATGGTGGGCTTCTCTCTGATTACGGCGGTCGTGCTCAACCGTGACATCAGGGCACGCGGTTTCTTCCGCGCCGTCTTCTTCTTTCCCGTGCTGCTTTCACCGGTGGTCGTGGCGCTGATATGGAAGTGGATATTGCAGCGTTTCGGCGTCCTGAACGCTGCGCTCGATTCCCTCGGTATCGGTTCGGTGGACTGGCTGCTGGAGGCCAACCTTGCCTTTGGATGGTCGGTATTCCTGTCCGTCTGGGCGCATATGGGCTTCTACACGCTCATCCTGCTTGCCGGCCTTCAGGCCATTCCGCGCGACGTCTATGAGGCGGCACAGCTGGACAAGGCAAGCCCGTGGCGGATTTTCCGCCGGATCACAATGCCGCTTCTCGCCCCGACCATGCTCGTGGTTCTCGTATTGTCCCTCATCAAGGGCGTACAGACCTTCGATGAAGTCTTCGCATTTACCGGCGGTGGGCCGGGTTCTGCGACGACCTTCATCATTCAATTCATCTATCAGACTGGTTTTGCCGGAACACCCCGCAACTTCGGACTGGCCGCGGCCGCGTCGCTGCTGCTTGCCGTGGTTCTCGTGGTGCTGACTGCCCTGCAATTCCGGGCCAACAGGAGCAAAGTCGATGGCTAGGATTGGCGCATTTCTAACCCGCACACGCGGCAGAAACGGCAAATTGCACTGGACCGACTGGCTGTCCTACGCCTATCTCGGCGTTGCCGTTCTGATGATGTTCGGACCCGTTCTCTGGCTCGTTCTCTCCTCCTTCAAGACGGAAGCCGACCTCCAGCGGTTTCCGCCGCGCCTGCTTCCCTATGCGCAGGAAACCGTGGTCATTGACGGTCAGGCCGCACCTTTGCCGGCCTTTGTCGACAAGGAAGGCCGCAAGCTCGGCATGATCAGGCGCGTCGGGCTCGTCGCCCAGGTGGTGGATCCGGCAAAGCCCGGCGAAGTCATGAAGATGCCGTTCAACGAGCTGCGCCCGGCCGAGAAGGTGGCACTGGCGACGGAGAACTACACCGAGCTTTTCCAGCGCTTCAACTTTCCGCTTTATTTCTGGAACTCGACCTTCATAACGGTGACGTCGACCGTCATCATGCTGATCGTGAACTCGATGGCGGCCTTTGCACTGTCGAAATACAGCTTCAAGGGCAGAGGCGTGGTTCTGGCACTCGTCGTCGGAACGTTGATGATCCCGCAGACCGTCGTGCTCGTTCCTCTTTTTCTCATCACCAGCCAGCTCGGCATGATCAACAGCCTGTGGGGTGTGATCATTCCAGGAGCGGCCACACCGACAGGCGTATTTCTGCTGCGCCAGTACATGCTGACCATCCCGGATGAAATCCTAGATGCGGCACGCATGGACAAGGCCAGCGAATGGAAAATCTACTGGCGCATCATCCTGCCACTGTCTGCACCGGCGCTAGCGGTGCTGGCCATCCTCGCCATCATGTGGCGTTGGAACGACTTCCTGTGGCCGCTTATCGTGCTGACGCGCAACGACAATTTCACCCTGCAACTGGCGCTCAACTCCTTCCAGGGAGAAATGACGACAGAGTGGAGCAACCTGCTGGCCATGACGGTGCTGACATTGGCGCCAATCGCGCTGGTCTTCATGTTCCTGCAAAAATATATCGCCACCGGCATCGCATCGACCGGCGGAAAATGATCCTCAAGGGAGGGAATGACACAATGGCAAGTATAGAGCTTCGTCAGGTCAAAAAAACATATGGCGCCCTCGACGTCATCAAGGGTATCGATCTCGATATCAAGCACGGTGAGTTCTGTGTTTTCGTCGGCCCGTCCGGTTGCGGAAAATCGACGCTGCTGCGCATGATCTCCGGTCTTGAAGAGCTGAGCGGCGGCGATATCGTCATCGGCGGCGACGTGGTGAACGCGGTTCCGGCTGCCGATCGCGGGCTTGCCATGGTGTTCCAGTCCTATGCGCTCTACCCGCATATGACGGTCCGGGAAAACCTGTCCTTCGGCCTGGAAAATATCGGCACGCCGAAAAAAGACATCGTCGAGAAGGTCTCACAGGTGTCCAAGATGCTGCAGATCGACCAGCTGCTTGAGCGGCGGCCGAAGGATCTGTCGGGCGGCCAGCGACAGCGCGTCGCGATCGGTCGCGCTGTCGTGCGCGAACCGCGGGTTTTCCTGTTTGACGAGCCGCTGTCGAACCTCGATGCGGAACTGCGCGTGGATATGCGCGGCGAGATCTCCAGCCTGCATCGGCGTCTTGGCAATACCATGATCTATGTGACCCACGATCAGGTGGAGGCCATGACGATGGCCGACAAGATTGCCGTGCTGCGCGCCGGAAAGCTCGAGCAGTTCGGCGTTCCCCTCGATCTTTATAATCGCCCCGCAAACCTTTTCGTAGCAGGCTTCATCGGTTCGCCGAAGATGAACTTCTTCGCCGGCGAAATAGTAGCAGACGGTCAGCCGTCCCTTAAAATCGCGACCGGCGAATTGATCCCGTTGCCGCAGAGCGGCTTTTCCTACGCACCCGGCCAGAAGGTCACGCTCGGCATTCGCCCCAACCATGTGCAGCCCACACCGGATGGTGCGGTGACCATGTCCGTGCGCACGGCAGAGCAGCTCGGCGGGGAATCCTATCTCTATGGCAACCTCGGTGACGGCAGCCACGTCACCCTGCATCTTGCGGGGCAGACATCGACATCGGCTGGCGAAGTCATCCGCATGTCGGCGCCGCTCCAACATATCCACCTCTTCGATACGAAAAGCGGGCTGACGCTGAAGCAGGACTAAGCCTCCGTCGCCACGCCCCGTAAAGCAGGACCTTTGACATGACCGACAAAAAACTCCGTTCCTCCCGCTGGTTCGCGCCTGACGATCTGCGCAGTTTCGGCCACCGCTCACGCATGATGCAGCTTGGCTATTCGGAGGAGGATTTTGCCGGCAAACCCGTCATCGGCATTCTCAACACCTGGTCGGAGCTGAATACCTGTCACTCGCATTTTCCCGAACGTGTGAAGGATGTAAAGCGCGGCGTCCTACAGGCAGGCGGCTTCCCGGTCGAGATGCCCTCGCTTTCGGTCGATGAGAGTTTCACCAAGCCGACCTCCATGCTCTATCGCAACATGCTCGCCATGGAGACGGAGGAAATGATCCGTTCGCATCCGCTGGATGGCGTGGTGCTGATGGGTGGTTGCGACAAGACCACCCCCGGCCTCGTCATGGGAGCGATCTCGGCCGGCGTGCCGATGATCTATCTTCCGGCCGGGCCGATGCTGCGCGGCAACTATGCCGGCAAGGTGCTGGGCTCCGGCTCCGATGCCTGGAAATACTGGGACGAGCGCCGGGCCGGTAACGTGACCGATGAAGAATGGCGCGGCGTGCAGGGCGGCATTGCCCGCTCCGCCGGCGTCTGCATGACCATGGGTACGGCATCGACCATGACGGCAATCACCGATGCGCTCGGTCTCACTTTGCCCGGCGCTTCCTCTATCCCGGCGGTGGACGCCGAACACCAGCGCATGTCGGCAGGCTGTGGCCGTCGCATTGTGGAAATGGTGGCCGAGGAGCTGACCCCGGATCGTATTCTGACTGCGCCCGCGTTTCGGAATGCGGCCATCGTTGCCATGGCGACCGGTTGTTCCACCAATGCCGTCGTGCATCTGATTGCCATGGCGCGCCGCGCTGGTGTACCGATGACGCTGGACGAGCTGGACGAACTCGGCCGCGTGACGCCGCTTATCGCCAATGTCCGCCCCTCCGGCAAAGATTACCTGATGGAGGATTTTTATTATGCGGGCGGTCTGCGAGCCCTGATGAAGCAGATCGAAAGCCGTCTGGACTGTTCCGTGCTCACCGTCACCGGCCGCAGCATGGGCGAAAACCTCGAAGGCGCGCGGGTCTATAATGACGACGTCATCCGCTCGCTGGATAACCCTGTTTACGCCGAAGGATCGCTTGCCGTTCTACGCGGCAATCTCTGCCCGGATGGTGCTGTGATCAAGCCCGCCGCCTGCGATCCGAAACTCCATTTCCATGAAGGTCCGGCGCTGGTCTTCGATAGCTACCCTGAGATGAAGGCGGCTATCGACGATGAAAATCTGGATGTGACGCCCGATCACGTTCTGGTTCTGCGTAATGCCGGCCCGCTTGGCGGCCCAGGCTTTCCCGAATGGGGCATGTTGCCCATCCCCAAGGCGCTGATCAAGAAGGGTCACCGCGATATGGTGCGCATTTCCGATGCCCGCATGTCCGGCACCTCCTATGGCGCCTGCGTTCTTCATGTCGCGCCGGAAAGCTTCGTCGGCGGGCCGCTTGCCCTGCTGAAGACCGGCGATATCGTGCGGCTCGACCTGCCCCAGCGCCGTCTCGACATGCTGGTCAGCGAAGAGGAGATCGCCCAGCGTCGGGCCGCATGGCAGGCGCCGCCGCCGCGTTACGAGCGTGGTTATGGCTACATCTTCTCGAAACACGTTACCCAGGCGGATGCCGGATGCGATTTCGATTTCCTGCAGACGGATTTCGGCCGCACCGCTGGCGAACCCGACATATTCTGAGACGGAGCGCGCAAAATGATGAAACGTTTGCTGATTACGGGCGCCGGCGGCAAGCTGGGCAGCATGTTGCGCGGCAGGCTCGGCCATCTCGCGGAGATCATCCGCCTTTCGGATGTGGTTGATATGGGTGCGGCGGCAGCGAATGAAGAGATCATCCGCTGCTCTCTGGAGGACGGTGGCGCCGTCCATGCGCTGGTGAAGGATTGCGACGGCATCGTCCATCTCGGCGGCATCTCCGTCGAAAAGGCTTACGATCCCATCGAGGCCGCCAATCTGCGCGGTGTCTATAATCTTTACGAGGCAGCAAGGCTTGCTGGCATGCCACGCATCCTGTTTGCCTCCAGCAACCACACCATCGGATATTATCCGCAGGGTGAGCAGCTATCGCCGCAGACGCCGTTTTTGCCGGATGGCCTTTACGGCGTCTCGAAGATTTTCGGCGAGGCAATGGCGAGCCTCTACCATTCCAAATTCGGACAGGAAACGGCCATCGTCCGCATCGGCTCCTGCGAAGAGAAGCCCACCAACTGGCGCATGTTATCCACCTGGCTCAGCCATGACGATCTGGTCTCCCTGGTAGAGTGCGTATTTCACGCGCCAAAACTCGGTTACCCGGTCATCTGGGGCGTCTCTGCCAATGACGACAGCTGGTGGGATAATTCCCACGTCGATTTTCTCGGCTGGCAGCGGCGGGATAATGCCGCACGCTTCCGGGCCGATATCGAACGGGATGTCCCTCGCCCTGATCCGGATGCCGCAATCGCGAAATACCAGGGCGGCGTTTTCATAGACGAACCGATCCACAAAAACTGATGTGCAGACACTCACGCTATTCGAGGAGAATAAGATGAATACAGAAACCAGGGAAAAATTGATGACGGTTTCCGTCGCCACCCTCGCAACCGCACTCTACAAGCGCGGCCTGCGCAACCAGGTCATTCAGGGTGTGCACCCGCTTGGCCACAAGGGCGCGAACATGGTTGGGCCCGCTTTCACGCTGCGTTACATGCCCGCCCGCGAAGACCGCAACCAGCTGGTGGAATTCCGCAACCCCGCACATCCCCAGCGCGTCGCCATTGAGACCTGCCCGCCCGGCCACGTACTGGTCATGGACAGCCGCAAAGACCCGAGCGCCGCATCCGCTGGTGATATTCTCATCACCCGCCTGATGGTGCGCGGTGCTGCCGGCGTCGTTACGGATGGCGGTTTCCGCGATGCTGCAACGATTGCGGAGCTGGATATTCCAGCCTACCACACCCGACCATCCAGCCCTACCAACCTCACCAAACACGAAGCAATTGAAATCAACGGCCCGATCGGCTGCGGCGATGCCCCGATTTTCCCCGGGGATATCATTGTCGGTGATGCGGATTGCGTCATCGTCATCCCCGCCGGAATTGCCGACGAAATCGCGACAGAAGCGGTGGAAATGACCGCTTACGAGGATTTCGTGGTCGAACAGGTGAAGGGCGGCGCAACCATCATCGGTCTTTATCCCTGCACGAAGGACGAACACCAGAAAGCTTTCGCCGTATGGCGCGAACAGAGAGACCGTTCGGGCGCGTGAGCCGAACAGAACGCTTGCCGGTTTCGTCCGCAATGCCTTGAAGCAAGCCTGCATGGGTGGCGTCCCACTCATGCAGGCGGACTCGCATGTACAATAATACCAAGTCGCCGAAGCGACTGGGCCGACGACTTTTTCGCACTAAAAACCGGCCCGAAATGGGTTTCTGTCGATAGTCGTAAAATGATCCCCTGGAGTTTGTGGTGTTTGGTAACACCCGCAAAAACACATTGACTATGCCTATATTTCCATTAATCTGGATATATGGAACAAGAACAGGCTATTCTCGCTTTGGCGGCGCTTGCGCAGCCAACCCGTCTCGAAACTTTTCGGCTTCTTGTGCGGCACGCACCGGAAGGCTTGCCGGCGGGTGACATCGCGCGCGCGCTGGTGGTGCCGCAAAACACCATGTCCGCGCATCTGAATGTTCTGTCACGCGCGGGCCTCGTATCATCGCAACGCCAGAGCAGAATCATCATGTATCGCGCGCAGATAGAACAGCTTCGCGACATGACGCTGTTTCTCCTGAAAGATTGTTGTGGTGGATCGGCAGAGCTTTGCGCTCCGCTGATCGCCGAGTTGACGCCCTGCTGCACTCCACACGCGGGAAAGTCCGCCTGATGTCCACATTTGAACGTTACCTAACCGTCTGGGTGTTTCTGTGCATCATCGTCGGTGTCGCCCTCGGCCATTTGCTGCCCGGCGTCTTCCAGCTCATTGGCGCGGCCGAGATTGCCAAGGTGAATATCCCGGTCGCAATCCTGATCTGGCTGATGATCATTCCGATGCTGCTGAAGATCGATTTCCGCTCTCTCACGCAGGTCGGCACCTACTGGCGGGGTATCGGCGTCACGCTGTTCATCAACTGGGCCGTCAAGCCGTTCTCGATGGCGCTGTTGGGCTGGCTCTTCATCGGCTGGCTGTTCCGCCCCTATCTTCCCGCTGACCAGATCGACTCCTATATCGCGGGACTGATCATTCTTGCCGCAGCGCCCTGCACTGCCATGGTCTTTGTGTGGTCTAACCTGACACGCGGCGAACCACTGTTCACGCTCTCGCAGGTCGCACTCAACGATGCGATCATGGTCATCGCCTTTGCTCCCATTGTCGGCCTTTTGCTTGGCCTGTCCGCAATCACCGTTCCGTGGGACACGCTCGTCCTCTCCGTTGCCCTCTATATCGTCGTGCCCGTCTTCCTCGCGCAGTTCATCCGGCACCGGCTCATGGCGGACGGAACGTCACGGATGCTCGATCGCATTCTCGCAAGGCTGCAGCCGATTTCGCTGCTAGCGCTGCTTGCAACACTGGTTCTTCTCTTCGCCTTCCAGGGCGAGCAGATTATCGCCCAACCGGCCGTTATTGGCTTGCTTGCAATCCCCATCCTTATCCAGGTCTATCTGAACTCCGGGCTCGCCTATCTTCTGAACCGGATGAGCGGCGAACGGCACTGCATTGCCGGTCCGTCGGCACTGATCGGTGCAAGCAATTTCTTCGAACTCGCAGTTGCGGCCGCTATCAGCCTGTTCGGTTTTCAATCAGGCGCAGCACTGGCAACCGTTGTCGGTGTCCTCATCGAGGTTCCGGTCATGCTCTCGGTCGTCTGGATCGTGAACCGCTCGAAGGATTGGTACGAGGCGGCCCCAGCCGTTTCCCGAAACACAATTACCGAAAGGCAATGAGCATGGACGTCACCATCTATCACAACCCGGATTGCGGCACTTCGCGCAACACCCTCGCACTCATTGAGCACGCCGGTATTCAACCCACTGTGATCGAGTATCTGAAAACCCCGCCGAGCCGCGAGCAACTCGTCAAGATGATCGCCGACGCCGGGCTGACCGTCCGCGAGGCGATCCGCGAGAAGGGCACGCCCTATACGGTGCTTGGACTTGGATATCCTGAACTGACCGATGACCAGTTGATCGATGCCATGCTCGAGACGCCAATCCTGATCAACCGGCCATTCGTCATCACCCCAATGGGTACGCGGTTGTCGCGCCCCTCGGAAGTGGTTCTGGATATACTTCCGGCAGACGCATTCAAGGGGCCGTTTACCAAAGAAGACGGCGAACAGGTCCTCGATGATGAAGGAAAGCGCATTGCCTGACACATTCCCCGCACTTGAGGGCCAGAACCTGCACGCGATTGATCTCGATGCTCTGCGTCCGGCCTTTTCGACACATAAGCCCCGCATTCTGATCCTCTACGGTTCGCTACGCGAGGTATCCTACAGTCGTTTGCTTGCCTTCGAAGCAGGGCGGCTGCTCGAACGGCTTGGATGCGAAGTTCGGATATTCGATCCGAAGGGCCTGCCTTTGCCCGACGAAGCACCGGTGAGCCACCCGAAGGTGCAGGAATTGCGTGAGCTCTCGCAATGGTCGGAAGGGCAGGTTTGGGTAAGCCCCGAGCGCCACGGCGCGATGACCGGCATCATGAAGTCGCAGATCGACTGGATTCCTCTCTCACTCGGATCTGTTCGCCCGACACAGGGCAAGACGCTCGCCGTCATGGAGGTTTCCGGCGGCAGCCAGTCCTTCAATGCCGTGAACCAGATGCGTATCCTCGGGCGATGGATGCGGATGATCACCATCCCCAACCAGTCGTCGGTCGCAAGGGCGTATCAGGAGTTCGATGCTAACGGACGGATGAAGCCGTCTCCCTATTACGACCGGGTGGTGGATGTCTGCGAGGAGCTGGTGAAGTTCACCATCATGACCCGCGATGCCTCGGCCTATTTGACCGACCGCTACAGCGAGCGGAAGGAAGAAGCAGTCGAGTTGGAGAAGCGGGTCTCCCTGAAGTCGATCTGACGACCTAGGTTGTTGCGGTGGCTGGCCGCCGACAGGATGCTGCCACCGCAACGAATGCCGTGATGCTGACCGCGCCGAGACATGCGTTTCCAATGAGTGACAGGCTCAGGCCAAAGTTTTCCATGGACGCCGCGAACGCGAAGGGTGCCCCGGCTCCGAGCGCCAGTCGAGCTGCCGCCATCTTGCCCGTGATCGCGCCATACCCTTCCGATCCGAACAGATAGAGTGGCAGGCTGCCCTGCGCGATGCTGTTGATGCCTGACCCAAGCCCGAGGCAGATTGCGAACGCGACTGCCCCCGGTAGCCAGTCTCGCGTTGCCAGCAAGATCAGGATGCCGAACACGATCAGCACCGCCGACAGGACGGCGACCGCTGGCGGCGACAGGTTCTTTCCGAAGACCATGTTGATCAGGCGGCTTGCGACCTGTGCCGGACCGAACAGAGATCCTATAACTACTGCCGCGCCACCTAGCCCGATGGAACCGAGCATCGGCACCATGTGCGCGAGGATCGCGGCAAGCGTAAATCCGAGAAGCGCGAAGGCGAACGACACCATGATCATGCTTCGGCGGCGCGCATCGTGGGGGATTGCTCCGATTATGGCTTCGCGAGGGACGGCCGCATCCGCATTCGGTCCGGTCTTGCCGACGCGCATGATCCAGACGTGTAGAGGCATGCAAAGGAACAGATTCAGCGCTGCAAAGACCAGATAGATTTCACGCCATGACATCCATTCGGAAAGCGCGGCCGAGATCGGCCAGAAGATCGTCGATGCGAACCCACCGATCAGCGTGAGGTAGGTGATGCTCCGGGATGCGGTTCTGGGATCGCTTTCAACGAGCGTCGCGAATGCGGCCTGATACTGCACCATTCCGGACGATACCTCGAGCAGGATGATGGCAACGGCGAAGATTGCGACTGACGGTGACCAGGCACAGAGCGACAGCATCAAGGCCGCAAGGCTTGAGCCGACCGTCATCACAGTGGCGGCTCCGATCCTATCCATCTGCCTGCCGATATAGGTTGCCGACAGACCTCCGATGAATAGCGACACCGAGAAGACGCCAAATACCTCCGCCAATGTCAGGCCGAGGTCTTCCGCCATGCCGGGGGCAAGAATACTGAAACTGTAATAGAGAGTGCCGTAACCGATGATCTGCGTGAGGCCAAGCGCTGAGACGATGCCAGCAGGTACTTTCGAATTATGCAACGACATTGCCCCCATCGGAGGAAGTGCCGGCCGGACTGGCGCATCCATCGCTTCGCTCGACATTCTCCAGAATCGCCGGATGTTCGGCACAACAGTCTTCTACCAGGAATTTCACAAGCTCGGCCAAAGTGTCGTAGCTGGCGCTGTAAAGGATAGACCTCGATATTCGTCGTTGCGAGACCAGGCCAGACCGCTCCAGTTCCTTGAGATGAAACGACACGTTCGTCGCCGAGACGCCCATGCGCTCGGCGATTGCACCGGCGGCCAGTCCGTCAGGACCGGCAACGACAAGTGCTCGAACGATCGCCAGGCGTGTCTCCTGAGAGAGGGCAGCAAATGCCGAAAGAGCCCGATGCTGATCCATACTTCAATAATCCTTGAACTATTGAAGTATGGATAGCGAACGGCGATGCCATCGGCAAGGCAATTTCTTCCCGAGATCACACTTGCCCCTCTGGAACATACGTCGGCGTTCGCGGCGACGGGGCTATGAGCGGCGTATGCTCTACGCCCTGCGCGCGTTCTTGTGAAACGCCTCTGATGCGAAACCGGCGAGTTTGCGAATGAAGAAATCGAGCACCGTCGAAGGCTTTTCAGCGGACCGCGTGGCAATAACGAAGGTGGACTGGATACGGGTCTTTGCTGCCATCAACGGCCGGAAAATTCCTTTCTGGACCCAATCATCCGCATAATGATCAGGCAGATACCCAACATAGTGGCCGGACATCACGAACATCGCCTGCGCCTCCATGTTGGAGGCCGAAGCGCGCGCCCGTGCCTGCGGAAAATATTGCAGCTCACGCATATTGGCATAGGGCCGCACGACAAAATCGAAGGATTCGATGCGCTCGACGGAAAGTTCGGCATCGGGAAGATGAAAGAGCTGGTGTCCCTTCGCGCAATACAGTGAATGCGCCTCTTCCCTGAAGCGCGAAAGCTTCAGGCCCTGATACGGCAGCGTTTCCGGTAAAAGTGCGATGTCGAGGCCGCCATTGGCAATTTCCGACAACAGGGCGTCCGGCGTGTCGATTACCAGCTCGATACGTGCTTCCGGCGCCTTTTCGCTGATGCGGGCGATGATGCGGTGAATGGGCAGGTCGTGATCGGTAATCGTGTTGTCCACAAGTCCCAGTCGCAACGTACCGGTAATACGGTTCTTGAGCGTACCGATATCGCTTTCGAAGGCGTTCAGCGCCAGGAACAGCACTTTCGAACGCTCATGTACGAGCGCGCCGCGATCCGTCAATTCAAAACCGGATCGCCCTCGCCGACACAGCTTGAAACCGAGCCTGTCTTCCAGCGCCTTGATATGGAAACTGACAGCGGACTGGCTCAGCCCGAGCGTGATTTGCGCGCCTAGAAAACTCTTGTGCTCCACGACGGCGCGGAAGACGGCGAGAGAACGAAGGTCGGATTGCGCGAGCTGCATGGGAACCGTTACATCAATTTTACAAATATAAACTCCATCAGTTTCCTATTTTTCTGGAATAATGTCCATGGTTTCCTCCTCCCCAATTACAAACCAATAAGGGAACGAAACCATGCAAAACCTGCCCACTCTGAAATCTCTCGCACTCTGCGCAGCTTTCGCCGTCAGCCTCGGCGCATCCGCCCATGCCGCCGATCTTCTGGAAAAGATCAAGGCCGATAAAGTTTTCACTGTCGCAACCGAGGCCCGGTTTGCGCCGTTCGAATTTGTCGAGGACGGCAAGATCGTCGGTTATTCCGCTGACATCATGCAAGAAGTCATGAAAGCCTTGCCGGGCGTTGAGCTGAAGCGTCTCGATCTGCCCTGGCAGGGCATCCTGCCAGGCCTTGCCGCCA
The DNA here is from genome assembly GCF_009649785.1 of Agrobacterium tumefaciens. Lineage (GTDB taxonomy): Bacteria > Pseudomonadota > Alphaproteobacteria > Rhizobiales > Rhizobiaceae > Agrobacterium > Agrobacterium tumefaciens. The sequence goes on from NZ_WJOK01000009.1 coordinate 200,324, forward strand.
GCCGCTTCGATTATGTCGTGACCTCGGTCACCGTGACGCCCGAACGCATGAAGGCCTACAAGCTCTCAGCACCCGTTGCAGATGCGACGATGGCAATCCTGAAACGCAAGGGCGATGCCGAGATCTCCAAGCCGGAAGATATCGCGGGTAAGCCCGTCGGCTCGCAGGCGGGCTCCGCGCAGCTCAAGGCGCTTGAGACGTTTTCCGCCGAACTGAAGGCCACCGGCAAGGATGCCACGACGGTCTCCAGCTACACGGATTTCTCAGAAGCTTATGCCGACCTCGGTGCCGGGCGCCTGCGCGCCGTCGTCAACTCGCTTCCAAACCTTCTGGAAGCTGCACGCCAGCGGCCGGATGCTTTTGAAGTCGTTCTGCCGACCTTCGGACCGAAGACCTATTTCTCATGGGCGGGCCGCAACGATACTGACAGTGCGACGCTAAATGCCTTCATGGACAGTGAATTGGCAAAGCTCAATGCATCCGGCAAACTGGCCGAATTCCAGAAGAAATGGTTCGGCGCGCAGATGGAACTGCCCGCCGCTCTGCCGGCGACTGAGTGACCGGCAGGTCGAACCGGTCATGGACAAGATATCTTTTGCCATCTGGCCGGTTCTTCTGGACGGCCTCTTCACCACGCTGACCGTCAGCCTTTCAGCGCTTCTCCTGGGAGCGCCGCTGGCCCTTCTCCTCGCGGCCTGCGGTCGCAGCGGCCGCCTGCCCCGCCTGGCATCCGGTCTCTACATCTCCTTCTGGCGAGGCACGCCCATTCTAGTCCAGCTGCTGATCGTCTTCTACGTCCTGCCACTTCTGGGGCTGGATCTGACGCCGGTTGCTGCCGCAACTTTGGCGCTGGCGCTAAACACAGCCGCCTTCCAGTCGGAGATATACAGGGCAGGCCTGCAATCCATTCCAAAGGGAGAGCGGGAAGCCGCCGCCATGCTCGGCCTTTCCGCAGGTCGTACATTCCTGCACATTGAAGTGCCTCAGGCCTTCAGAACCATGTTGCCGGCACTTGTCGGCGAGATACAGGCTCTCGTGAAGAACTCCTCACTCGTTTCGGTCATCGCCGTCACCGACTTGACGCGCCGCGCCCAGCAATATGCGGCCACCACCTTCCGGCCACTCGACGCCTATCTCTCGGCTCTCCTGCTTTATGTCGCGGTTGGAGCGCTGCTTGCGGGAATAGGCCTCCTTGTCGAACGGCACCTGACAAAGGGAGCGACGCGATGATTTCCGGCTTTCTGAACGATATTCCTCTCTATGCGGCCGGTTTGTTCACAACACTGACAGTTTCCGTTGCGGGTATCGCACTGGCCATCATCATCGGTATCGTGCTGGCTGCGGCGCTACGGTCGCGGTACATGGCCATCTCCCTACCGGTAAGGCTTTATGTGGAGTTTGCCCGCGGCGCGCCGCTCGCGCTGATCCTGTTTCTTTTCTATTATGGCGGCCCGCAATTGGGGCTGATCCTCAGCCCCTATGCCGCCGGCATCGTCGGTCTCGGCCTCTATGGCGCTGGCCCCTTTGCGGAGATTTTCCGCGCCGGTTTCAATGCCGTTCCAAGAGGCGAGATCGAAGCGGCGGGAATGCTGGGCATTACCTCCGGCGACACCTTTCTCCACATCCAGATGCCGCAGGCGCTGGCACTGACGCTGCCGGCTTCCGTCGGCCAGGCCATTAATCTCGTCAAGGAATCCGCCGTTCTGTCCGTCATCACGCTCAGCGAGCTGACCAAGGTCGCCGGTACGATCAGCTCGATCACCTTCGCGGTCGTAACCCCTTATCTCACCATTGCCCTGCTCTACTGGGCAATCGTCGAAATCCTGTCGCGGCTCGGCCTCTATCTCGAACGCCGCCTTTCCACCGAAGGCTCCTGACATGAGCGAACGAACAGTTGTTATTTCCGCGCGCGGCTTGGAGAAAAGGTTCGGTGACAAGACCGTTCTGAAAGGCATCGATCTCGACATTCATATGGGTGATGTCCTGTGCATCATCGGACCTTCGGGATCGGGCAAGAGCACGCTTCTGCGCTCGCTTGCATTTCTCGATCCCTATGACGCGGGTGATGTCGATGTCTTCGGCCGCCTGATCGGCTGGCGTGAAACCCCGCTTGGCCGCGAACGCGCCGGTCCGAAAGAACTGGCAGAGACGCGCCGCCCGCTTGGAATGGTCTTTCAGCACTTTCATCTGTGGCCGCATATGAGCGTCATCAAAAACGTGACATTGGCGCTCAGGCTCGTCCATGGTCTTCCCCAGGCCGAAGCGATAAAGCGCGGCCGCGCCATGCTGGATAAAGTCGGGCTTGCCGCTTTCGCTGACCGCCGACCCGACGGCCTGTCCGGTGGGCAGAAGCAACGCGTCGCCATCGCCCGCGCACTGGCGGTGAACCCTCGCGCCATGCTGTTCGACGAGCCGACCTCGGCACTCGATCCCGAACTTGTCGGTGAAGTGCTTTCCGTCATGAAGACGCTCGCGGCGGAAGGAATGACCATGGTCATCGTCACGCACGAAATGGGTTTTGCCGCACATGCGGCCAACCGTGTCGTCTTCATGGATGACGGCAAGATCGTTGAGGAAGGCGCGCCGCAGACGCTTTTCAGTAATCCGAAGAGCGAACGCCTTTCCCAATTTCTGCAAACCTGGCGCAAGCGCGCACTTTGATATCTGAAAGGACATCTCTATGACTGCCCACGGCTATGACGGCGGACGATTGAACCTGCCATTCGTCGGTATTTCCACCTTTGCCAAAAGTCCCTACGTCGAAAACTGGGACGCGATCGATGCGGATGTGGCGGTCCTCGGTGCCCCGTTCGATTTTGGGACGCAATGGCGCCCCGGCGCCCGCTTCGGGCCGCGCAGCATCCGTGAGGCCTCCACCCTGTTTTCCTTCGGCCACGCGGGCGCCTACGATCACGAGGACGACGTCACATATCTGGAAGGCGTGAAGATCGTCGATATAGGCGACGCCGACATTGTTCATACCGATACGGTGAACAGCCACGCGAATATTGAGTTCGGCGTCCGCAAGATCCTTAAAGCCGGCGCACTGCCTGTGGTGCTTGGCGGAGACCACTCCATCAACATCGCCTGCATCAATGCCTTCAGCGATCAGGAGCCGATCCATCTGGTGCAGATCGACGCGCATCTGGATTTCGTCGATGAGCGTCACGGCGTCCGCTTCGGACATGGCAGCCCCATGCGCCGCGCCTCGGAAAAACCGTGGGTCACCGGAATGACCCAGCTCGGTATCCGCAACGTCTCCTCCACCGCAAAGGAAGGATACGACTATGCCCGCTCCCAGGGCTCGGATATTCTCTCCGTGCGCCAGATCCGCAAACTCGGCGTGGACGCCGTAGTGGAGCGCATCCCCGCGGGCAAGCGCTATTATCTTTCGATCGATATCGATGGCTTCGACCCGTCCATCGCGCCAGGAACCGGGACCCCGAGCCATGGCGGCTTCATCTATTACGAGGTACTGGAACTGATTGCAGGTCTTGCAAAGCGTGGCGAGATCGTCGGCATTGATCTGGTCGAGGTCGCGCCTGATTACGATCACACCGGCTCCACCGCCATTCTGGCTGCGCAGATTCTGCTCAACACGATCGGACGCATCTTCATAGCTCGGAACGCATAAAAAACCGCGATCCGCCGGTCCTGGATCCTTGGCCACGCAGCGCGCAAGAAGGGCCGCCCTTGGGGCTTCCTGGAGTTCGATGGTCTCGTCAGACGTGAAGCCAAAAGCCCTCCACGGGGGGAGGGCTTTTGTTTGCATTGATTGTAGCTATGGTTGCGTCGGTTTTAAAAGTCCGAAACGCCAAACGCGCCTCGCTGCACCACGCAAAAATCAGATATCGACGACAAGCCCCTTTGCCTTCAGGACGGGCTCCAGATTGCTAACCTCGATAACGGATTTGCCCTGCTTGTAAGCTTCAATGAAGCCCGCTTCAGCATCTTCGCGAATTTGCGAAAGACGTGCCGATTCCTGAGCGTCAGCACGACGCACAACCACCAAACCGTCCGCATCGCCAACAATGATGTCGCCGGGATTGACGATCTCATCGCCAATGATGATCGTATCGTTTACTGCGGCAATCGTTTCCTTGACGGTACCCTTGATGCAGACGCTGAACGAGAATACAGGGAAGCCAAGGTCTCGAAGCTGCAAGGTGTCACGCACACCGGTATCCGTCACCAGACCACCGATCCCCTTTGCAAGGCAGGCATTTGCCAGCACGTCGCCAAAGGAACCAGCCTCTTCGTACTCACCAGCTGAAACCACGATGATGTCGCCGGGCTTGGCGTAATTAATGGCCAGCTGCAACATGATGTTGTCACGCGGCGCGCATTTGACGGTAAAGGCGGGACCACACAGTTTCATGCGGTAGTCGACAGGCTTGATGCGGGAGGAAAGTGCGCCCCTGCGACCCTGTGCCTCGTGGATGGTTGCCGGCGAAAACTTCGAAAGGGCTTCGATGTCTGCCTTGCTTGGCCGTTCTGCTATATCTTTAATGTGGATCATAAAACCTCCCACGGTAAGGCTGGCGGCGGGAACGTCCCGCCACTCGCATTGAGTTTAATTGTCATGTGTCAATCGTTGCCGTGGCTTGAAGCCAGGCGGGATCAGGGGATCGGGTCGAATTTCAGCTCGGAGAGCGGGACGACCTTGTCCGTACGGGTCATTTTGTATTCGGTATTCGGGCCAAGCCACTTGTCCCAGATTTTGTTTATCTCGCCGGAGGCGTCGAGTGTGCGCAGCACTTCATTGATTTTCGCTGTCAGGGCAGGATTGTCCTTTGCCATGCCGACACCGATCGGCTGATAGAGCATCGGCTCCTCGATCATGCGCATCGGTTTGCCCTTGGTCTTCGATTCATTGACGAACTTGGTGGTGGTCATGGTGTTGGCCACCATACCCCGCGCCTTGCCCTGCTGAACGGCAAGATAGGCAGAGGCAGTATCCTGGAAGGTCAGCGGCTCGGACTTGTTGAGCTTGATAGACATTTCAGAGGTCGAGCCCTTGGTGGAGGCGACACGCTGGCCTTCGTAATCCGACTTCTTCTTGCCGGCATCATCAACCGGCACGATGAGCATTTCCTTGGCGAGATAATAGGGATCGCTGAACTGAATCTGCTCGGCGCGGCTTTGTGTGTAGGCGAGATTGGCGACAGTGATATCGACGCGGCCAAGCTTGACTTCCGGCACACGGGCTTCCACCGACACCGGTTTGACTTCGGCCTTCACGCCCAGTTCCTTGGCGATCGCGTTGCAAAGATCAACGTCAAAACCGGCCATTTCACGGGTCTTCGGATCGGGTGCCGCGAATGGCACGACATCAGCAAAGGTTGCGCAACGAAGCACCTTGTTCGCCATGATCGTATCGAGTTGATCAGCCGCCGCTGGTGACGCGAGAGCGGTTCCAGCCAGTGCAACGGTAAGTGTCAGGCATTTCCAGTTCATGGTCAGTTCTCCTCTTATGATTGATTGGTATCAGTGGCGCAGATCGGAAAGGAACCGCTGCGCGCGCGGATGGCGTGGTGCTGTAAAAAACTCTTCCGGCGTCGCTTTTTCGAGAATTTCGCCGGCGTCGATGAACCAGATGCGGTCGGCAACTTCACGGGCAAAGCCCATTTCGTGGGTCACGCAAAGCATGGTCATGCCCTCTGCCGCGAGCCCCTTCATGACGGCCAGCACCTCTCCAACCATTTCCGGGTCGAGAGCGCTTGTCGGTTCATCGAACAACATGACGGGCGGCTCCATGGCCAGCGCACGCGCAATTGCCACGCGCTGCTGCTGACCGCCGGACAATTGCCCCGGATAGGCGCCGGCCTTGTCGGATAGGCCTACCCGATCCAGAAGCTTCAAAGCTTTCTGGCGGGCAACATCAGGTGCGACGCCTTTCACCCGGATCGGGGAAATCGTGACATTTTCGACAACAGACAGGTGCGGAAAGAGATTGAAATTCTGGAACACAAAACCAACTCTGCTGCGCAGAAGATTGAGTTCCTTTGTCTTGGTTGCCGCGTGAATATCCTGCCCATCGAGCGTGATGGATCCGCTGTTGATCTCTTCGAGACGATTGACGGTACGGATCAATGTGGATTTGCCGGAGCCGGAAGGGCCGCAGATGACGATAACCTCGCCCCGCGCAACTTCGGCGTCGACATTCTTCAAAACCTCGTAGTCGCCATAACTCTTGCAGACATTGGAAATGCGGATGGTCTGCTGTGTTGATGATGCCGTGTTTGTCATGGCTGCTCCGTTATGATTTTCGCCTGCGCCTGCAATGCCTGTTGCCGGCGACCGACCACACCGGCACGGCGTTTGGCGATACGCCGCTCGACGGCATTTGCGAGATACGTCAAGCTCCAGCAAATGGCGTAGTAGACAACCGCGAGGATGAGGAAGACCTGGAATGGTTGGGTCAGAAGCTGATTATTGACCTGACTTGCCGCAAAGGTGAGGTCGGGTACGTTGATGACGTAACCGAGCGTCGTATCCTTGATCGTGGCGACGAATGTCGAGATCATGCTGGGGATCATGTTGTAAAGCGCCTGCGGCAAGATGATGAAGCGCATTGCACCGAGATAGCTGTGGCCAAGCGCTCTCGCCGCATCCATCTGCCCCGCACCAAGAGCGACAATACCCGCTCTTACGACTTCGCTGAGAAATGCGCCCTGATAGATGACAAGCGTCGTCAACATGATGACGAAGCTCGGCACGTCTGCGCCGGTCCACAGCGGAACGAGGAAATAACTCCAAAGGATGAGCATGAGCAAAGGCACGCCGCGCGTGACATAGACCAGCCCCGTTACCGGCCACCGCAGGAGCCGCCACTTGGACAGGCGCGCCATCGCCATAAGGATGCTGACAGGAAAGGCCAGTGCGATGGCAAGGGCAGACAGGATGATCGTGTTCGCAAGCCCTCCAAGCGGGCCGTTCGGATATTGCCCGATCAGCAGCAGCAACCAGTTGTCATGAACGATGGTAATCATATCGCCGATCATCCGCGTGCCCTCCACGCCGGATCAAGGCGCATCGAAAGATACGCACCGGCACCCATGATCAACAGCGAGAAGAAGAGGTACAGAACAGTTCCGACAAGATAGATCTCGAAGGTCTGGAAGCTGAGATTTTCAATTTCCTTGATGGCATGGGTCAATTCGGAAGCGCCGATAATGAGGGCGAGGCTGCTGTTCTTGAACAAGGAGACACTGTGATTGATGAGCGGCGGCAGGGCATTGCGCACGCCTTGCGGCATGATGATGAAGCGCATCGCGGAGAGATAACCGTGGCCCAATGCCTTGGCCGCTTCCATCTGTCCCGGGCTGACGGAGCGCAGGCCTGAACGCAGATCCTCACTGAAATAGGCTGCCTGACAGAGACCAAGACCCACCACGGCAAAGATCGCTTCGGCATTGTGACCGATCAGCCAGTCCGTCAAACCTGAAGGCAGGAGCGTGAATATCCCGAAGTACCACAGCATCAATTGCACGAGTGTGGGCACATTGCGGTGGTAGGAAACATAGGCCGCCACGGCGCGATCAGCAAAACGCGACGATGAAAACCGCACGCATAACAGGACCAGCGCAAGCGTCATGGCGAGAGACCATGACCCGATAAAGATGACGAAGGTCATCTGCAATCCGTGCCAAAGCATTGCAATATATTGCGGGTCGCTCAGGATTGCCGACAGGTCGAAACCGCTCACGGCTTTTGTTCCTTCGCTGCGTCAGCTTGCGCCACAGTCTGCGGTTTGGCCGTCTGAAGTCCGCCCATAACCTGCAATGTCGGGGTAATTTCCATATGGCCGATATTCATGGAAACTGGCGCGGCAACGGCAAAGGCTATCGCGTCGGCAATATCTTCCGCTTTCGGCAACTCGAAACCATCGATGAAGCGCTCGCGCACGCTCGGATCGTTGCCGTGAACGTGAGTGAAGATATCCGTCGCCACGCGGCCGGGGCAGATCTCCGTTACGCGGACGCGTCTGCCGAATGCATCCAGCCTCAACTGGTTCGAAAGCATGGCGACACCAGCTTTAACGGCATGATAGGTCGAGTTGCCGCCGAAATTATAGTTTCCGGCGATGGACGAGATATTGACGACATGCCCGCGATCACGCTCCACCATGCCCGGAACAATCAGCCGGCAGATGTGGAGAACGGCACGGAGATTCACATCGATCAAAAGGTCGATATCCTCCGCATCAGCCTGAAGGAACTTCTTCGGCCTGTCGACGCCGGCATTGTTCACGAGAATGTCGAACTGCACCTTGTTTGCAAGATCGGCAATTGCAGCGCGATCGGTAACGTCGATCGCGTGCGGTATGCAGCCGGTGCGTTCGGCGAGTTCATTCAGGGCGCCGGCGCTGCGGGCAACCGCGTGGACTTCAATGTTTTCGCGGCAAAACCGCTCGACGACAGCGGCACCGATACCGGATGAAGCACCGGTGACCAAAGCGGTCTTGTAATCGGAGAATGGCATTCTGATCCCCTTTTTTGTTACCATCAACACTAGCGAAGCTTTCCCTGCTTGCCTAAGACCGATTATTTTTGGAGTAATAAGTAAGTTTTATGGAGACCCGCAAACAGGCAATTAGAGACGGGATTCCGGGATGTTCTTGTTCCAGGCAGAAGCTTTCCGCTCTGGCGCCCAGATTGCAAAACGCGTGCGAGCCTGTAAGCTGCGCCAAGCATGGATATAAGACGTCTCAAATCATTCATCGTCATCGTAGACAGTGGCAGCATCACGCGCGCCGCAGATATTCTGCATCTGGCGCAACCGGCACTCAGCCAGCAACTAGCCGCGCTTGAAGATCATTTCGGCCAGAAATTGCTCATACGCAGCCAGCAGGGCGTGACGATGACGGATGCGGGGCATGCCGTTTACCGCCATTCACAGATCATATTGCGCCAGATGGAACAGGCGCAGGTTGACGTATCGGCGGCGGGTAACTCAATTGCGGGACGCGTCTCTGTCGGTCTGGTCCCATTCAGCAGCGCTGCAACGCTTTCCGTGGAGCTGTTGGCGGAAACGCGGAAGCGACATCCGGGGATATTGATCCACCTGACGGAAAGTGTGGGACAAACCTATAGCCAGATGATCATGAATGGACGTCTGGAACTGGCTTTGATCCATGGGGTCGGACCAATCAAGGGCGTAAAATTCGAGCCCATGCTCAGCGAAGAATTTTATCTTGTCGCACATCGCGATTTCGCAATCGAAGCGGATTCAAAACCGGTGCCGATCGCCGCGCTTGATGGCATGCCCATGCTGATGCCACCCGCGTATAATTTTGTCCGGCGCGCTGTAGACACGGCATTTACCCGAAGCCGGATCAATCTGAAGGTCGTCGCGGAAGTGGAAATCGTCAGGACGCTTGCCCGCGCCGTTGCCAGTGGTCTCGGCGCAACCATCATGCCAAAAGCGATAGCCAACCGGATCGTCTCGGAAACGAGCGAACCACTTATTTGCCGGCTGCTGTCGCCACGGATCGAAGAAACACTGTCGCTCTGCATGTCCGACCAGAATTCGCTGTCTGAGCCGGCTTTTGCCGTCAAGGACATCCTGGTGGAACTGACGGAAAAATTGAAACTTTAGAATATCCTTTGGCCCGGCAACCGAGCCAAAGGATCGTTTTCAGGATCAACGCATATCCTGGCAGAACTGCGCAATGCGGGCGCAGCCTTCGCTCAACATCTCCATGCTCGTTGCATAGGAAATCCGGAAGTATGGGCTCATACCATAGGCGGCGCCCTGTACCGTTGCCACGTGATGCTCATCAACCAGCGCCATCACAAAATCCACATCGCCTTCGATTTTGCGTCCGCCCTTGGTGGTCTTGCCGATAAGCCCAGACATATTGGGATAGAGGTAAAAGGCGCCTTCCGGCTTATGGCAGCGCAAACCGTCAATCTCGCCGAGTTTGCTCAGAACAAAATCGCGACGGTCGCGATAGATAGCGGCGCGTTCTTTAAGAAGATCCTGGGGACCGTCCAGCGCTGCAATGGCTGCCGCCTGCGAAACAGTGGCAATGCCACCGCCGTTCTGACCGTTTACATTGCTTATTGCGGCGATAAGTTCCTTCGAGCCGCTGGCGCAATAGCCCAGACGCCATCCCGTCATGGCGTAAGCCTTCGACACGCCGTTCATTGTCAGAACGCGGTCATAAAGCCGCGGCTCCACATCGGCAATTGTGCCGAATTCGAAGCCATCATAGACAAGATGCTCGTAAATATCGTCAGTCAGGATCCAGACATGGGGATGACGCAGCATAACCTCTGCGATTGCTTTCATCTCCGCACGGGAGCAGGCGGCGCCGGTGGGGTTGTTGGGAAAATTGAGAATGAGCCACTTGGTACGTGGCGTAATCGCAGCTTCCAAATCTTCGGCACGCAGTTTGAAACCGGTTTGTTCGACGCACGGCACAGCGACGGGAACACCCCCTGCGAATTTGACGATATCCGCATAGCTGACCCATGACGGGGTGGGAATAACGACCTCGTCGCCCGGATTGCAGGTTGCAAGCATGGCGTTGAAAATTACCTGTTTGCCGCCTGCGGAAACGATGATCTGGCTGGCATCGTAGGTCAGATTATTGTCCCGCTTGAACTTTCTGGCGATCGCGGCTTTCAGCGCAGGCGTGCCATCCATCGGTGGATATTTCGTCTGCCCGCCAAGGGCTGCTTCGTGCGCGGCCTCGATTGCGTGAGCAGGCGTCGGGAAGTCCGGTTCACCTGAGGAGAGGCTGACCACCTTGACACCCTGCGCGGCCAGCTCTCTGGCGCGTTGGGTCATGGCAGCGGAAGCGGAGATGGAGACGTTTTTCAGGCGGTCTGATGTAGAGGGCATCTGCATGATCTTTCAGTAAGATTTAGAGAACGGGCCAACCAGAGGCCCATTAAGACGCGAGTTCTGCGGCAGGCGCGAGCGTTGCGCCGGAGGCGCTGATTTCACTACGCACGATACGCGCCAGCTCCAGTGAACCGGGCGTATCACTGTGGACGAGAATGGAGCGAGCCGGCATTGTGATGACCGTGCCATCAATGGCTTCGACCGTGCCATCGGTCAGGAACCGGCGGACACGGGCGCGCACCGATGGTTCATCCTTGACCAGCGCGCCGGGAAGACCCCGCGCTACAAGGCTTCCCTTGGCGTCATAGGCGCGATCGGCCAAAAACAATGCCAGGGTCTTCAATCCAGCGCGTTTTGCCGCTCTCTCGATTTCGCTGTCCGGCGTTACGAACACCACAAGCTTCGGATCAACTGCAGAAATGGCATTCATCATCATATCGGCAAGCGCCGGGTCGCGATTGACCATATTGCCCATGGCCGCATGAAAACTGAAGTGCCCGACTTCGACGCCTTCGCTTTTGGCAATCGCGATCAAGGCCCCGAGCTGATAGAGCATCTGCTGTCTCAACTCATCCGGCTGGAAGGGCATTTCGCGTCGGCCGAAGCCTGCCCTATCAGGCAATCCCGGATGTGCGCCGATGCCGACGCCATTTTCTTTGGCAAGGCGAACCATTCGCGCCATCGTATCTGGCTCGCCGCCATGAAAACCACAGGCAATATTAGCCGACGATACGATCTTCATCATCGCTTCGTCGTCACAGAGCCGGTAAGGACCGAAGCCTTCGCCCATGTCGGAGTTCAGATCGATCTTCATCGTTTCCTCCCTTTGCTCCCTGGTTGTCCGTCAACCCATCGCATTCAGCGCTCGCTTGACCATTTGTGAGGTCTGGCGAACATCATCGACGTATTTCGCAACTGCCCGCTCGGCCACACGCGCTTCCTCGTGATTGGACCTCACGAATTTGATCTTCCCACCCGCGCGTGCCTGTCCTAACCGCCACAGGTCGGCTTCGATCACGCCGGCAATCTTTGGATAACCGCCCGCCGTATTTGCATCGCTCATCTGGATGATCGGCTCGCCACCTGGCGGCACCTGTACAACGCCCGGCATCACACCGTGGGAACGCATTTCGATGGCTTCGGTCGGTTTTATAGGATCACCCGACAGCCGGTAACCGGTCCGGTCGCTGCGGGAGGATATGCGCCAGATCTGGCTCCAGAATTCCTCGCCATCATTGGCAAACAGCTTTTGTTCACCGGCCGGAATAGCACGTATCGGCAAAACGCCGTCCACTACAGGCGGGAAAATATCGCTTAAAGCCACGGAAGGCTCAACTACACCAAGCCCGTTTGATGGCAGTGGTAACAGATCGGCGGAAGCCCCTATTTCGAGCCTGTCACCTTTTGCAAGCGGTCGCCCATCGTGACCGCCGAAACTGCCGCGCAGTGCCGTGCTTCGAGATCCCATCAAAACCGGAACGTCCAACCCGCCCGTAACCGCGACATAGGCGCGGGCGAGTTTCGGCGGCTGCCTCAGTTCCAGTATCTGACCTTCCTTGCCGATATGAGCGCACCAGGAAAGCAGCTCTTTCCCGTCAAGCAACGGGCGCCCATCCGTCCCGGTAACGGCAAATGTTGCTGTTTTCGTAAAACGCAATTTGAATGGAAAAGTCTGGACCTCGATGACGGCAGCATCTGCGGCATTACCGGTCAGAATATTGCCGATCTTAAGCGACAGAGGATCCATGGCACCGCCAGCAGAAACCCCGATGTCACGGTAACCGGGGCGACCGAGGTCTTGCACGGTGTTGAAGGGGCCGGTTTCGATAATCTCGATCATAGCTCGATCCCTGTAGGTATGAAGCGAACCGTATCTCCGGGTGCCAAAAGAGCTGGCGCAGAAGAGGCGGGATCGAACATCTGCAAATCGGCGTAACCGATGGAATTCCACCCATTCGGTCCGGTCAACATCGCCACACCCGTCTGCATTCCACCGATCGTCACGCAACCCTTTTCCATCTTGATCGATGGCACAGTTTTTCGGGGCATATAGATGCGCGCATCAAGACCATGCAGATAGCCAAAGCCCGGCGCGCTCCCAAGCGCGAAGACGCGGTAGGTCGCCTCATGGTGAATCCGCACGACTTCGCGGTCGCTCAGCCCTGAAAAATCACAGATGGCTGGAAGGTCGGCAGCGTATTCGCCCCCATAATGTACCGGTATTTCAACTGTCTTCCCGACAATATCCAGACTGGCTGCTTTATCCCAGGCATCGAGCAACTGAGACACGATGGACTCTGGATCTTCAGGCGTTTCCTTAAAAATCGCCAGAAGGTTCGTCATGCCGGGAATGACTTCCGCAACACCTGCCCAGACTTTTACCGTTTGCGAAAGCGCCCAGATCCAGCGTTGTGCTGGCAGATCAAATTCGCCGGATGCTTCGAGCAAGAATGACCGGGAGCCTATGAACGAAACGCGCGCCTGGCCTTTGATGACGGGCTGGATTTCGTGACGAGGTGCTAGAGTGTTCGATGTCGCAATCATGATTGAAGCTCGATTTCGAACAGCGGATCACCAAAACCAACCAGAGCATCCTGCACGGCAAGCTGATTGACGAGCGAACCGTTACGACCCGCGACAACGGGGATGAGAATGTGGTCGATCCGGATAAATCCAATCACGTCATCTGCAGCAACCAAACGCGGAAGATTTTGCATTTTTGCAGGCAGAGCAGGCTTAGAAGAGCAGAAGAGACCGGCAATCGGCGCTTTTACCACCACTTTCGAAACAGCGCCCTTTGGTGAGCAAACAGTGCCGGCGACGGAAATTGCAGATCTTGCCGAAGCAGAAACAATAATGCGTACCTGACCCTCAGGCGTCGTGATTTCCACGCCATCCACGCCTGCATCCGTCAGCATATCGGTCAAAGCTGTGAGTAAGACAGGGTCGCTAAAGTCGGGCCTGCTCATGCCGCGTTCCGTTCTTTTAGCCATTGTTCAAGATAGTGAATGTCTGTTTGGCCCTGCGCAAAAGCCTCGTCCTCAAACAGGGCGCGCAGGAGCGGAAGATTGGTCGAAATACCCTCCACCCGTGTACCCGCAAGCGCTTGGCGCATCCTAACCATGGCTTCAGCACGGGTCGGCGCATGTACGATCAACTTGGCGATCAAGGAATCATAATAGGGTGACACCCGGTAGCCGACATGGATATGGGTATCGACGCGAATCCCCTCTCCTTCCGGCAGCACAAGATTGGTCACGATGCCTGCCGAGGGGAGAAACTTATCAGGATCTTCGGCATTGATCCGGCATTCGAAAGAATGTCCGTCGCAGATAACATCTGCCTGCCGCAAGTCCAGAGGCTTACCCTGCGCCGCCTTGATCTGGGCCTGAACGATGTCGATGCCGCTCGTCATTTCCGTGACGGGATGTTCGACCTGCAAGCGCGTATTCATCTCGATGAAATAGAACTTGCCGTCTTCAAACAGGAATTCGAAAGTTCCCACCCCGCGATAGCCAATCTGTCGGCAAGCCTCGACGCAAGCCATACCAACCGGCTGGATCACATCGACCGAAATTCCAGGCGCTGGCGCTTCTTCGACCACTTTTTGATGACGACGTTGCATCGAACAGTCGCGGTGACCAAGCCAGACGGCATTGCCGTGCGTGTCGCACAAGACCTGTATCTCGATATGACGGGGATGCTGGAGAAACTTCTCCATATAGAGGACAGCAGAGCCAAAAGCCTGCCTCGCCTCCTCCCTCGTCAAGGTAATGGCTTCATGAAGCAAGGCAGCTTCCTGCACCACCCGCATGCCACGCCCGCCACCACCGCCCGCAGCCTTGATGATGATTGGATAGCCGATCTCATTCGCGATACGCTCAACCGTTTCAGCATCCTCGGGAAGCGCTGTATCCGGTCCCGGTACACATGGCACACCGGCCGCAATCATTGCCCGTTTGGCAGCGATCTTGTCGCCCATCGTGGAGATCGACCTTGCGTCCGGACCGATGAATACGAGACCGGCATCTTCGACAGCCTGAGAAAAGGCGGCATTTTCGGACAGAAATCCATAACCGGGATGGATCGCACCCGCACCCGTCAGACGGGCAGCGATTAAGATAGCATTCTGATTGAGGTAGCTCTTGGCAGCATTCGCCGGGCCAACACAAAGGAAGGTATCAGCCGTTTGGCCATATGGAGCCTGCCTGTCCGCCTCAGAGCAGATGGCCACGGTCTTCAAGCCCAATTCGCGGCAGGCGCGCTGAATGCGTGCAGCAATTTCACCCCGGTTGGCAATCAGGACCGTGTCGAAACCCGGTATATCCGATGTGGTGTTGAGACCTTCCGCCACTACGCGATCTCCGCCAGCAAATCATTGGCCTCAACCTCGCCACCATCAACCTCCGTCAGATAGGTGATCCGGCCAGCGCGTGGCGCAACAATTTTATTGAAGACTTTCATGGCTTCGATGATGAAGAGGGCCTGCCCCTCCTCGACCACATCTCCAGCCTCGACAAATGAAGGTTGTCCCGGCGCGGAAGCGCGATGCAAAACCCCAAAAATCGGGGCATGAACGGAAGTGGCCGATGTGGCGGCAGGAAGGATCGACTCCGACCGATCGATCAGGGCGTCATCCTCGGCTTTGACCGGGACATTGCTGCCAGTCTCTGTTCGAGGTGCGGTTTTGAATATCCGCACAGTTACGCTTTTCTCTGTCACCATGAGTTCGGTGACGTTCGTTCGTCCGACAAAATCAATCAGCGTCTTTATCTTTGGCAGGTCCATAAGCGTACTCGGCATTGTCCAAAGCCACCCGGTAATCCCGCACGATCGGGGTCACTTTCGGCTGCCTTAGACCTAGCACGATAGGCTGTTTGATGGGGTCAGAAGAACTTTTGATGGAGGTGTTCAATGAATAGGGGCCGTGAGCCCGTTGAGTTCGCGAAGCTCGAGTGTGCGTAATGGATCGACCGCTGCACGCCATCAGAGCCCCACGGGGCTGTACCACCAGCAAGTCATTTGCGGTATCCAAGGCTCTAAACGCAAAGTGCCCTCCGGGATGGGAGGGCTTTGTTGTTGATAGTCTTGAAGATATTGGTTGCGGGGGCAGGATTTGAACCTGCGGCCTTCAGGTTATGAGCCTGACGAGCTACCGGGCTGCTCCACCCCGCGTTACCAGCGTAAATCCCTATTGGATTTATCGCGACCAGCGTAAATCCCTATGGGATTTATCGCGACTGCATCACAGGGACGCTGTGATGTATAGTTCCGGAGCAAATTGCCGAAGGCGATTTGTCTCCTTTAAGGGACGCACGTTGCGTTTTCCTTATGTTTTCATGTTACGCAATGCAAAAAGGCCGCTTTGAGCGGCCCTTTGTATCGGCTGGGCCGAAGAGTTTGCTTGAGAAGATATTTGTTGCGTTTTGCAGACCTGGCAGCGACCTACTCTCCCGCGTCTTGAGACGGAGTACC
>NZ_WJOK01000010.1 GCF_009649785.1 Agrobacterium tumefaciens
ATTTTATATTAAGGCGATTGTAGAAATATATCCCGATATTTTTGTATTGCGGGGAAGATATGAATCAGATTGCGCTGGTTTACGTCGCCATGATATTTTTGTTCGCGTCTGCTGTGGATGCCGATGCCAAGCGTTTTCGGTTTTTTGCGGTGCCTGGCTTCAGTCGCGGTGAGACGATCGACAGGGTCTACGACTTGCCAAATCAAACGACTTTCGTGGTGGAAGGGAAGTTCTTTGACCTCGGTTATCTGAACAGCAGTAGTGGCGACGCTTATGTTCTTTATAATGGCGACCAATACGTGAAGTTGGACGAGGTGGGCCTTAAGGGCATTTCCAGTATGCTTGGATTTGACCCTACCGTCGAGGACCGCAAAAAACGTGCGGCGGCTTCGGAGGCGGCTGAGCCTGTAGGGAGACTGATAGGTGGGTTTGTGCTGCTCGTGGGCCTGTTCGTGCTCCTGCGCAGGGGTATTCGCTGGTACTATCGGTCGGGTAGCAGAAACGCTCGTCTCGAGCGGGAAGATATCGGGGAGGTCGTCGAATTACCGGAACCCCGTCCGCCGACCATACGTCAGCAACGTGCGCCAGTTACCCAGGATTATACGCCCGCTCTCAATGAGGTTGCATCGCCGACCAGAAGACCGGAGGCCGCGCCAAATCGCGCGGGGATGGCAGTCCTGCCGTTCGGACGCAGGAATGCCTGATGCCGTCTAGACAAACGGCATTTTCCAGGACGTTCCGGCTGTGACTGTTATTCGAACCTGTCGATGATGCTGATGCCACTTTCCTGGAAACGGTCCATGGCGGGAAGGGCGGTGATGGCATCGGAAAGGGTGATGTGGCGGCCGATCAGTTTTTCGGGCGCGAGCTTACCGCTCTCGATCATCGCCAGCATGTCTTCGTAGCGCCATGCCTGCATGCCGTGGCTGCCGTAAATCTCCAGCTCGTGGGCAATCACCCGGGCCATGGGGATGGCTGGCATGGCGTGATCGGCCAGCATCAGCCCTACCTGAACGTGGCGCCCGCGCCGGCGCAGGTTGCTGATGGAATTGCAGCAGGTCTGCGGGTGGCCAAGCGCGTCGATAGAGACATGCGCGCCGCCGCCGGTCACTTCGCGCACCGCCTCCGTAACATCGGCAACCGAGCGGCTGTTGATGGTGGCGGTTGCGCCGAGTTGGCGGGCAAGTTCGAGCTTGTCTTCCGCAATGTCGATGGCGACGACCTGAGCGCCGAGGCCTGCGCCGATCATGATGGCGGAGAGGCCGACGCCGCCGCAGCCATGTACCGCCAGCCACTCGCCGCCTTTCAGGCGACCCTGGTCCGTCACAGCCCGGAAGGACGTGGCGAAACGGCAGCCGAGACCGGCGGCAGTTGCGTAGCTCATCGTATCAGGCAGATGAACAAGGTTCTGGTCCGCGTAATCGATGGCGACATATTCGGCGAAAGAACCCCAATGGGTGAAGCCGGGCTGGAACTGCGTCTCACACACCTGTTGATTGCCGGAGCGGCATTCATGGCAACGGCCGCAGCCGGAAACGAAGGGAACGGTGACACGGTCGCCTGTCTTGAACCTGGTAACGTTCTTTCCGACCGCGGCGATAACGCCGGCGAATTCGTGGCCGGGGACATGCGGCAGGCGAATATCCGTATCGTGGCCCATCCAGCCATGCCAGTCGCTGCGGCAGAGGCCCGTCGCCTTCACCTCGATGACCACGCCGTCGTCGGTCGGCTCCGGATCAGGCAGGGATGCCATAATCGGGGTCTCGCCGAACAGTTCGTAAAAAAGCGCGCGCATCCTGGCCTCACATTGTCGGTAAGCAGATTTGAATTATACCTGCTCTATCTGCTTCCGACGCTGGAGAAAAGCCATTTAATCTTTGATCACCATAAGATCACCAGCCGCGAATTTAAGCGTTACTTGTTCGCCCAGGGCGGGCGGTGCGGTGCCGGGATCGTTGAACATGTCGAAAGACAAGGTCGAACCGCCGAGATCAAGACGGGTTCGGATGACCGAACCCAGGAACTGGCTTGAGGTGACGATACCGGAAATAGCGACGTCTCCCTTTGCGTCAGCCCCGAGAGCTCCTGCTTCCGGGCGCAAGGCGAGGGTGATTTTTTCACCGTTTGCAACATCGACCGGCTTGTGGAGCGTCACGTTCTGCTCTCCGACACGGATTGTGCTGGTAGAGGAATCGACGACGGTTGCGTCGATCAGGTTCAGCGTGCCGACGAAGGAGGCGACAAACCGGGTCGCGGGCTTGTTGTAGATATCGAAGGGCGAACCGATCTGGTCGGCGCGGCCGGAATTCATGACAACGATACGGTCGGAGATCGACAGGGCCTCTTCCTGATCGTGGGTCACGAAAATCGTGGTGATGCCGAGCTTTCGCTGGATCTGGCGGATTTCTTCGCGCAGCGATACGCGGATCTTGGCATCGAGCGCGGAAAGCGGCTCGTCCAGCAGAAGCACTTCCGGCTTCGGGGCCAATGCGCGGGCAAGCGCCACGCGCTGCTGCTGGCCGCCTGACATCTGGTAGGGGTAACGATCCGCCAGATGCTCCAGATGGATGAGCTGAAGCATTTCCTTCACGCGTGCATCGATCTCGGCTTTCGGCTTGCCGGCGACTTTGAGCCCGAAGGCGACATTTTCGTAGACGTTCATGTTGGGGAACAGCGCATAGGCCTGAAACACCATGCCGATATTGCGCTGGTTGGGCCTGAGCGTCGTCTGGTCCTTGCCGTTGATGACGATCGATCCGCCGGTAGGGATTTCGAAACCGGCGATCATGCGCAGCACGGTGGTCTTGCCGCAGCCCGACGGGCCTAGAAAGGAGACGAACTCGCCCTTTTCGATGGCCATGTTGAAATCATGGACGACCTGTACGGAGCCGAAGGATTTCTTGATATTGCTAAGTGTCAAAAAGCTCATGAAAATCTTGTCCTCAGGCCTTGGGAGGCGCGCCCTTCTGGTAGCGTGAAACGAGTTGGATCAACCCAAGGCAACCCCAGGTGATGCCGAAGGAGATCACGGCAAGTGCAGCCGGTTCATAGGCGCGGTTGGCGCCAAGCAGCTGCATATAGGGGCCAAAGGCCGGGCGGTTCAAAAGGGCGGCCATGGTGAATTCACCGATGACGATGGCGAAGGTCAAAAACGCACCTGACAGCACGGCGACCAGAACATTGGGCAGGATGATGCGCGACAGAATGGTCGTCCACCCCGCGCCAAGGCTCTGCGCCGCTTCCGTCAGCGTCGAGACGTCGATGGTCCTCAGACCAGTATCGACGGCGCGGTACATGTAGGGCAAGGCTAGCGTGGCATAACCGAACATCAAAAGCAGGTTGGTGCCGAAGGTCGTGCCGGTCAGCGGAAGCCAGCTGGAGGTGTTGTAAAGCCTGATATAACCGAACACGATGACGATGGCCGGGATGACCAGCGGCAGGAGCGTGATGAATTCGATATAGGGGCGCAGGCCCGGCAGTTTGAGGCGGACCCAATAGGCCGTGGGCACCACCAGCAGCACACCGAAAACGATGGTGAAGAGAGCCATCACCACAGAATAGCTGAAGGTTTCCTGAAAACGCGGGTCGGTGAGCACCTTGCCATAGGCGTCGAAGGAATATTCACCGCGGCGCATTTTCAGCGAGAAGTTGGTCATGCCGATCAGCGGCAGGGCGAAATAGAGCAGGCCGAAGATCAGCGCGCCCCAGGCGAAAAATTTCTTCATTTGAGCCACCTTTCGCTACGGGCGCGCAGCCAGATGTAAAGCGCATTGGCAATGCCGGTGACGACGATCATGCCGAAGGCGAGAGCGTAACCGAGATGCGGATTGCCGAGAACGTCGCCGCGGATCTGCGCGAAAAGCAGGATGGGCACGATGTTGAGCGACGAGCCGGTAAGCGCGATCGCGGTGGCCACCGCACCGAAGGCATTGGCAAACAGCAGCGACATGGTGCCAAGCAACGATGGCAGGAGGATGGGGAAGGCCACCATGCGCCAATATTGCACGCCGGTCGCGCCAAGGATTTCCGCAGCTTCGCGCCACTCGCGCTTCAATCCGTCAAGCGCCGGCGTGATGATGAGGATCATCAGCGGAATCTGGAAGAACAGATAGGTGACGGTCAGGCCCCAGAAGGACAGGATGTTGAAGCCGAGGAGTCTCAGATCAATGCCGATCTGCGTCTTTAAAAACACGGTGAGTAGGCCGACCGGGCCGAGTGTGGCGATGAAGGCGAAGGCGAGCGGCACGCCGGCAAATTGCGATGCGACGCCCGAAAATGTCAGGAGTGGTCCGCGAATGCGCTGCGGCAGACCGCCCAGAACCACGGCGGCGGCGACGGCAAAACCAATCAGGCAGCCAAGAGCCGCCGAGGCGAGGCTGATCTTGATCGAAATCCAGTAGGCCGCGAGGATGGACGAGGTGAAAAGCCCGGCGACGTTTTCCAGCGTCAGGCTGCCATCGGGACGCTGGAATGCACCGACCACGATTTTCATCGTCGGAAAAATCAGAAACAGCAGAACAAAAACAGCAAAAGGTACGACGCCTAACCAATGAAGCGGCAACTTTCTGCCCGCATCGGATGGTCCGCCGGTGTTGGTTGATGGCATGCCTGGTCCCCAAACGCCGTCTTCAAACGGTCTGTCTATAAAGTTCTTTATTATCGCACGTCCGGTTAAAACGGAATCGTCAGACGCACTTTCGATCTTTGTTTTGTGCAATTTCCGGGGGTAAAACCTAGGGAGTTTTACCTGAAATGCTCTCAAAGAAGCACCCCGGCTTTTTGAAAAGCCGGGGTGTATTTTTCAAAGGTTACTTCACGTTCGCGCCGACGACGCTGTCCCAGCCGCCGGTAACGGCGGCCTTGTTGGCGTCGACATCTTCGAGCGTCGGGAAGATTGCCTTTTCATAGGCTGCTGCCGGCGGCAGGCTGTCGATCAGTTCCTGCGGAACCTTGCCGGCCTTGACCATCGCGTTGAAGCGGATCGGGTGGCAATAACCCTTCAGCCAACCGAGCTGACCGTCGTCGGAATAGAGGTGTTCCATCCAGAGCTTGGCAGCGTTCGGATGCGGGGCGTAAGCGGAAATGCCCTGAACGTAAACGCCAGCCAGAACGCCTTTTTCCGGAACCACGACTTCCGTGGGCGGGTTGTCGTTCAGTGTCTTCTTCCAGGAGAGCGCGTTATAGTCCCAGGCGACGATGATCGGGGTAGCACCCTGTGCCAGCGTGCCAGCCTTGCCGATGACTGGCAGGAAGTTGCCAGCCTTGTTGAGCTCGGCGAAATATTTCAGGCCAGCCTCACCGGCTTCCTTGCCGGACTTCGCACCGCTGGCAAGACCGGCGGCGAGAACGCCGAGGATAGCCTGGTTGGAAGCGCGCGGATCGCCGGCAAGCGCTACCTGACCGGAATATTCCGGCTTCTGCAGGTCGGCCCAATCCTTCGGCACGTTCTTGACGAGGTCCTTGTTCACGAAGAAGGACATCACGCCGTAATAGTCGCCGTACCAGTAACCTTCCGGATCCTTGACGTTGTCAGGGATTTCGTCCCAGGTGGAGACCTTGTAAGGCTGCAGCAGGCCTTCGGCCTTCATCTGCGGGCCGAAAGCGAGACCGACGTCGACAACGTCAGGAGCCTGCGGGCCCTTGTTGTCCTTGTTCGCCTTTACCGCTTCGACTTCATCGGCAGAGCCGGCGTCGGGGTTGAGTTCGTTGACGGTGATTTCCGGATATTTCGCCTTGAAAGCGGCGATGACGTCGCCGTAACCACACCAGTCGTGCGGCAGCGCGACGGTGGTCAGCATGCCTTCCTTCTTGGCGGCAGCGATCAGTTCGGCGCTTGGCGCAGCGGCAGCGATCGCGGTGGAGGCCATTACCAGAGCGGTGGTGGCAGCAAGCAGTCGACGGCAATGAGAGATCACTTTTTTCTCCTCTTCGTGTTCTCGTATTACGGACGCTGATACGGATTCTGGATGAAGCTAATGTGACGGCTGGATTGCAATTTATTTATCCGGATTCCGTCACTTTACGCCCATTTTCCGCCATCACCCGGCTTTGTGCCTGCAATCGCGGGGTAATCCCATCATCATTCGTGTTGGACAGATATGTTCCCCAGCTTGTTTTTATCCCGCTTTATCGCGCTGGTAGCGATTTCAGGTATCCAATCAGCCGGCGGTTTCCGCGTCAAGCACTGTGCCGGCTACTAATGTTCATGTCCGGTCCGGCCTGCGGAACAGACGCGTCTGCTCGAACAGGCCTTCCAGCGCGTTCATGCGCTCCTTGGTTTCATCCCAGGTGCTGCTCTGCACCGCTTCGATCAGCGCTTCGACGACAAACAATGTAACGACCGATGAATCCCATGCCGAGGGGGCTTCGATCTTCACACGGAAGGTGTGCAGCGCGTGGCGCGCCACCGGCGATGTCCACTGATCCGTGAAAAGAATGATCTGTACGCCGTTTGCCTTCGCCACCTCGGCAAGCGTCGTCATGTCGTGCTCATAACGGCGGATGTCGAAGATCACCAGCACATCGCCGGCGCTCATATTCAACATATATTGAGGCCAGGCGCTGGAGTTGGACGACATCAGCGTCGTCTTTGGCCGGATCACCTGCATATGCGTGAAAAAATATTCGGCAATCGCGCCGGTGATGCGCCCGCCGACGAAATAGATGCTGCGTTTGCGGTCCGAGAGCAGCCTTGCGGCATTGTCGAAGACCGCGGTGTCGAGATCGCTCAAAGTGTCGCGCAGATTGCCCGTTATGGCGTCGGCGAAACGGTTGAGAATATGCAGACCCGGCGCATTGGTTGCCCAGCGGTCATGTTTGGCAACCGGGCCGGAGATCGTCGCTTCCAGTTCCTGGTGCAGATGGGCCTGAAACTCCGGGTAACCTTTGTATCCGAGCTTCTGCACCATGCGCGCCACCGTCGGCGTCGAAACACCCGCATTTTCGGCAATCGTGGTGATGCTGCCGAGACCCGAGACGGGGTAGTTGCCGAGAAGGCTCTCCGCCAGCCGTTTTTCCGAACGGGTCAGCGCGTCATAGTGGGCATGGATGACATCCGACACGGTGGCCGTCGTACTGCGCAAATCTTTCCCCTTCCGGTCTTTTTGCCGGTGTATGGGCGAATATAAGCATCTGTGCCAGCTATCGAGTCAATGGGGAAAATGAAGAGAAAATTTCAAAATTCCATTTGACACTCGCGATAATGTGAAGAATTCTTTTCGTCATCGGCGGGATGGCAGGTTTCGGGGCGGGATGCGTGCATGACGGTGCGTTCACGGTTTTTCACGGAAGCGGAAGGACAGGCTGTCGGCGTCGAGAACGCCGCAGCAAAGGGCGACGTCGTTCTGGTCTGCGAACATGCTTCAGCCACCATCCCGGAAAAACTCGGTACGCTCGGTCTTTCGCCGGACGTGCTTTCGAGCCATGCGGCCTGGGATCCGGGTGCCTTGGCGGTTGCAAGGCTGCTTTCGCAGAAGCTTGATGCCACGCTCATTCATCAGCGGTTTTCGCGCCTGGTCTATGATTGCAACCGGCCGCCGGAATCGCCTTCTGCCATGCCGGTCAAAAGCGAGATTTACAATATTCCCGGCAATCTCGATCTGAGCGATGCGGAACGGTTTGCCCGAACCTCGGCGCTTTACGTGCCGTTTCACGACCGTGTCAGTGAGATTATTGCCGAGCGGCAGGACCGCGGCCGCAAGGTGGTGGTGGTGACCATTCACAGTTTCACGCCGGTCTATCACGGTCAGTTCCGTGAAGTGCAGATCGGCATCCTGCACGATACTGACAGCCGGCTGGCCGATGCGATGCTGGTGGGCGCCGAGGGTTCTGCGCTCACGGTAAAGCGCAACGATCCCTACGGTCCGGAAGACGGTGTAACGCATACATTGCGGCTGCATGCGCTGCCGGACGGACTTTTGAACGTCATGATCGAGATCCGCAACGATCTGATCGCCAATGACGGAGACCAATCGGTAATTGCCGATTTTCTCCACGAGCTTATGGGGAAGGCGCTCTCATCAATCGATGAGTGAGGGAGCAATGGGGCGGCTTATGGTGAAAACACCGCGGCCGACCGTCAATTAGACTGCCGCAATCGACAAAAGCCGGAACGGCATGAAGCGGCAAGGGAACAGCAGATGCGTGCGGCGCAGTGCGGGAAACCTCCCGGGCGATGCCGGAAACTGGGGGCACAATCGGCCAATAACGGCTGGCTGGCTTTTTTTTCTATTAAGGAGAGAAGGGCATGGACGGTTCATCATCAGGCGTCAGCTACAAGAAGGCTGATGCATCCTATTTCGAAAAACGCGGACTATCCCGATACGCGGGCGTGTGGTCGCTGTGGTCGCTTGGCGTCGGCGCGGTTATATCAGGGCATTTTTCCGGATGGAATTTCGGTTTTTCCACCGGCGGCTGGGGTGGCATGCTGGTGGCGGGCATCATCATCGCCATTATGTATCTCGGGCTGACATTCTCGATTGCGGAAATGAGCCCGGCGCTGCCGCACACGGGTGCTGCCTATTCCTTTGCCCGCACGGCCATGGGCCCGTGGGGCGGTTTCGTCACCGGACTTTGCGAGAATGTCGAATATGTGCTGACGCCGGCGGTCGTCGTTACCTTCATCACCGCCTATGTGAACTCCATTCTCGGCCTCGATCCGGCCTATTCACCCTTCGTGTGGATAGCCTTCTACGCGATCTTCCTTGCTCTCAACGTCTTCGGACTTGAGCTTTCCTTCAAGGTCACCCTGGTCATCACGCTGATTTCACTCGGCGTTCTGGTGTTCTTCTGGGTTAGCGCCATTCCGAACATGGATTTTTCGCGTTACGCGCTTAATATCGGTGTCGGACCCGATGGCAAGGCTGTGGAGCTGCCGGAAGGCAACGGTTCCTTTTTCCCATTTGGTTTTTCGGGCGTTCTTGCCACGCTGCCTTTTGCGGTCTGGCTGTTTCTCGCCATCGAGCAGCTGCCGCTGGCGGCTGAAGAATCCGTTGATCCGAAACGCGATATGCCCAAGGGTATCATTCTCGGCGTCATCACGCTGATGGTTTCGGCCTTCATGATCGTGTTGCTGAACCCGTCACTACCGGGCGTCGGCGCCTTTCATCTCAGCTCGTCCCTTGAACCGCTGCTGGATGGCTTCAAGGCGATCTACGGCGATGGCGGCGTGGTGCTGCTTGGTCTCGTGGCATTGACCGGCCTGATTGCCAGCTTCCATACGATCCTCTATGCGCAGGGCCGCCAGATCTATTCGCTGTCGCGTGCGGGTTACTTCCCGACAGTGCTGTCAATCACTCATTCGAAATACCGGACGCCATACGTTGCCAATATTGCCGGCGCGCTCGTCGGCCTTGCGGTCATGCTCGTCATCTGGTTCTCGCTGGGTGCGGAACAGGGCGGCAGCATCATCGGCAGCGTGCTTTTGAACATGGCCGTGTTCGGTGCGATGTTCTCCTACATCCTGCAGGCGATTTCCTTCATTCTGCTCAGGAAAAATCTGCCGCATATCGAGCGGCCGTTTCGCTCGCCCTTCGGCATTCCGGGCGCGGTGTTGACAATCATCATCGCCATCGTGACGCTGCTCTATCAGATCCAGGATCCGAACTTCACCAAGGGTGTGCTGTGGGTAGCCGTATGGTTTGCGGTTGCCATTGCCTACTTCGCCTTTGTCGGACGCCATCGCCTCATCCTGTCGCCGGAAGAGGAGTTCGCGCTGGAGCACAAGCAGGCTGCCATGGCAGCGGCGGCTGCAAAGGCCTGATGCTCGAACTGACGGGCGGCCGCATACCGGCCGCCTGCTCGCCACATGAAAAGGGATGGACAAAATGACGAGCTATACATTCGACGCGCTGAAGATGGATGTGGCCGAAGGGCGCATCGACACGGTTCTGGCCTGCCTTGTCGACATGCAGGGGCGTCTGATGGGCAAACGGTTCCAGGCGGAGTTTTTCGTTGAAAGCGCCTTTGAGGAAACCCATAGCTGCAACTATGTGCTTGCCACCGACATGGAGATGGAAACCGTTCCCGGTTACAAATCCTCAAGCTGGGAAAAGGGCTATGGCGACTATACGCTGAAGCCCGACCTTTCGACGCTGCGGAAGGTGCCGTGGCTGGAAGGCACGGCGCTGGTTCTGTGCGATGTGCTCGATCACCACACCCATGAAGAAGTGCCGCATTCGCCGCGCGCGCTGCTGAAAAAGCAGGTGGCGCGGCTGGAGGCGATGGGGCTTAAGGCCTATATGGCCACCGAGCTCGAATTTTTCCTGTTCGACCAGACCTTCGATGCGGCACGCGCCAGCGGCTACAGGGACCTGAACCTCGCCAGCGGCTACAACGAAGACTATCATATCTTCCAGACGACCAAGGAAGAGGACGTCATGCGGGCGCTGCGCAAGGGCCTGCAGGGTGCGGGAATTCCGGTCGAGAATTCCAAGGGCGAGGCGTCTCCCGGTCAGGCGGAAATCAATGTGCGTTATGCCGAGGCGCTGACCATGGCCGACCGGCACGCCATCATCAAAAACGCCACCAAGGAGATCGCCTGGTCGAAGGGTAAGGCGGTGACGTTCCTTGCCAAGTGGAACTACAATGCCGCTGGCAGTTCCTCGCATATCCACCAGTCGCTGTGGAGCCTGGATGGCAAGCCGGCTTTCCTCGACAAGGATGGCGAACACGGCATGTCGGATGTGATGCGGCATTATGTTGCCGGGCTTCTGGCGCATGCCAGCGACATCACCTATTTCCTGGCGCCCTACATCAATTCCTACAAGCGGTTCATGGCTGGCACCTTCGCGCCGACCAAGGCGATATGGAGCCTCGACAACCGCACGGCAGGATACCGCCTTTGCGGCGCGGAAACCAAGGGCATCCGTATCGAGTGTCGTGTCGGCGGGTCGGATCTCAATCCCTATCTCGCCATGGCCGCCCTTCTTGCGGCGGGCATTGACGGCATTGAAAATAAACTCGAACTTGAGCCCGCTTTTGTCGGTGACGCCTATGGCGGGAAGGACGTGCGCGAGATACCCAAGACATTGCGCGACGCGACCGCCTTCCTGGACGGATCGAAAATGCTGCGTGAGGCCTTTGGCGACGACGTGGTCGATCACTATGTGCACGCCGCAAGGTGGGAGCAGGAAGAATACGACCGCCGCGTGACCGACTGGGAAGTGGCGCGCGGTTTCGAGAGAGCCTAATCATTACGGGAAAACATCATGACCATGATCCAGAATATCTCGCCCATCGACGGCTCGGTTTATGCCGAGCGGGAGGCGATGTCGCTGGAAGCGGCGCGCGCCGCCGTTTCTAAAGCGCGCAAGGCGCAGAAGGACTGGGCGCGACGTCCGCTTGAGGACCGTGTTCAGCTGGTTCTCAAGGGTGTGGCGCGCCTTAATGAAATGGTGGCCGAGGTGGTGCCGGAACTGGCGCATATGATGGGCCGCCCGGTTCGTTATGGCGGCGAGTTCAAGGGCTTCAACGAGCGCTCCAATTATGTCGCCTCCATTGCGGCGGATGCGCTGGCGCCGCTCGTCATCGAGGAAAGCGGCAATTTCGAACGCCGCATCGAGCGCGAAGCACATGGCGTGGTCTTCGTCATCGCGCCGTGGAACTATCCCTACATGACGGCGATCAATACCGTTGCCCCGGCTCTGATGGCCGGCAACACAGTCGTCATCAAACATGCGGCGCAAACGCTTCTCGTCGGCGAGCGGATGGTGCGGGCTTTCGTCGAGGCGGGCGTGCCTGACGATGTCTTCATCAATGTCTTCCTCGATCACGGCACGACCTCGGCGCTGATTTCCGAAGGCCTGTTCAATTTCGTCAACTTCACCGGTTCGGTGGAAGGCGGCCGAGCCATTGAGCGTGCTGCTGCCGGCACCTTCACCGGTCTCGGGCTTGAACTCGGCGGCAAGGACCCCGGCTATGTGATGGAGGATGCTGATCTCGACGCTGCCGTCGATACGCTGATGGATGGCGCGACCTATAATTCCGGGCAATGCTGCTGCGGCATCGAGCGTATCTACGTCAACGAAAACCTCTATGACGCATTCGTCGAGAAGTCCGTGGCGTGGGTGTCCAACTACAAGCTCGGCAATCCGCTGGAACAGGAAACGACACTCGGGCCGATGGCCAACAAGCGTTTCGCCAAGGTGGTGCGCGCACAGATCGCTGATGCCGTCTCAAAGGGCGCCAAGGCTTTGGTCGATCCCAAGCTTTTCCCTGCCGATGACGGCGAGAGCGCTTACGTCGCTCCGCAAGTGCTCGTCAATGTCGATCATTCCATGGAGTTCATGACCGAAGAAACCTTCGGCCCCGCTCTTGGCATCATGAAGGTGAAAAACGACGACGAGGCCATCGCCCTGATGAATGACAGCAAATATGGCCTCACTGCCTCGCTCTGGACGCAGGATGCAGCGCGTGCCGGGCGTATCGGCCGTGAGATCGAAACCGGCACCGTGTTCATGAACCGTGCGGATTATCTCGATCCCGCGCTCTGCTGGACAGGTGTGAAGGAAACGGGCCGTGGCGGCTCGCTTTCCGTTCTCGGTTTCCAGAACCTGACCCGACCGAAATCCTACCATCTGAAGAAAGTCACGAAATGAATATCGTCGCCAACTGGAGCTATCCCACCGCCGTCAAGCTTGGCCGTGGCCGGATCAAGGAACTGGCGGAAGCCTGCAAGACGCTCGGCATCAAGAAGCCGCTTCTCGTCACGGATCGCGGCCTTGCCAATATGGCGATTACCGCGCATGCGCTCGATGTACTGGAAGAGGCTGGGCTCGGCCGGGCGATCTTCGCCGACGTCGATCCGAACCCCAACGAAATCAACATGGAAGCCGGCGTAAAAGCCTATCGCGATGGCGGCCATGACGGCGTCGTCGCCTTCGGCGGTGGTTCCGGCCTCGATCTTGGCAAGACCATCGCATTCATGGCCGGGCAGACGCGCCCGGTCTGGGATTTCGAGGATATCGGTGACTGGTGGACGCGGGCGGACGCCTCGAAGATTGCGCCCATCGTCGCGGTTCCGACGACGGCGGGCACCGGTTCGGAAGTTGGCCGCGCCAGCGTCATCACCAATTCGCAGACCCATGTGAAGAAGATCATCTTCCATCCGAAGCTTTTGCCCGGTGTCGTCATCTGCGATCCGGAGCTTACAGTCGGCATGCCGAAGGTCATCACGGCAGGCACGGGCATGGACGCCTTTGCCCATTGCCTCGAAGCCTATTCGTCGCCGTTCTTCCATCCGATGAGCGCCGGCGTTGCGCTTGAAGGCCTGCGTCTGGTCAAGGAATTCCTGCCACGCGCCTATAAGGACGGCACGGATATCGAAGCGCGCACCAATATGATGGCGGCGGCTGCGATGGGGGCGGTTGCCTTCCAGAAGGGTCTCGGCGCCATTCACTCGCTCTCGCATCCGATCGGCGCTGTCTATAACACCCATCACGGCATGACCAATGCCGTGGTCATGCCTGCCGTCCTGCGTTTCAACCGCCCGGCCATCGAAGACAAGATTGCCCGCGCTGCCGCATATCTCGGCATTTCGGGCGGTTTCGATGGTTTCTATGATTATGTGCTGGAGCTTCGCAAGGAACTCGGCGTGCCTGATAACCTGACCGCCATGGGCATTAAGCCTGACCGCATCGACGAACTGGCGGCAGAAGCGATCAAGGATCCGAGCTGCGGCGGCAATCCGGTGCCGATGACGCTGGAGAATACCAGGAAATTGTTTGAGGACTGCTTTTAAAGGGTAGTTATGGCAGCCATGAGATTTTCAGTTTTTTCGCCATTGCTCGCAGTGGCGTTTCTAAGCCTGCCCCTTGTGGCGCAGGCCGCTTCTTTCAGGGAACTTTCCGGTCAGGGTTACAAAGTCGGAGCTCTGTCGAGCACTAAGGCGGGGATCCGGGGATGGAATTTGTCCAGGGGTTCAGACCGCTATTTCTGTGAAATGCGCGCGACTATGGCGTATTCTGGAAAGAAAGGCATGGTGTCCTTCACCAGCGCCGGACGCATGATTACGCTTGATCGTGCAACCGTTGAGAAAAGGCTGGGCAGTTCCCTGAACTTGCCGAAGTACGAGGATCTAAAAGC
The DNA here is from genome assembly GCF_009649785.1 of Agrobacterium tumefaciens. Lineage (GTDB taxonomy): Bacteria > Pseudomonadota > Alphaproteobacteria > Rhizobiales > Rhizobiaceae > Agrobacterium > Agrobacterium tumefaciens. The sequence continues at coordinate 14,083 of NZ_WJOK01000010.1, forward strand.
CGGCCGCCTGCGCGCGGACGATGTGGGTTCCTGCCGAAAGCTGGGGTGATCAATCAGATGGCAAAAGCCCGCGATTTATCGCGGGCTTTTTGTTGTCCACACAAACGATCTTAGTCTTTTCTTAACCATGTTCGTTAAGGTTATGGAAAGCACCATGATTGGTTCGGTGCATGAATGAGCATGAAACGGCTCTGATCATCAGGGGATATCATGCCTGTCATTACTTTTGCTAACACCAAGGGCGGCGCGGGAAAAACAACTGCCGTATTGCTTCTGGCAACCGAACTTGCCCGCAGCGGCCACCGCGTAACGGTTCTGGATGCCGATCCGCAATTGTGGATTTCCCGCTGGCACGAATTATCAGGCGAGATCGAAAATCTCTCGGTAATTTCGCATGTCACGATGGCGTCCCTCGAGGGGCATATCCGCGAAAACAATGCCAATACCGACTGTTTCATCATCGATCTGCCGGGAGCGAAAAACCCGCTTCTGACCATGGCGCTTGGTATTTCCGACCATGTGCTGATACCGGTGCAGGGCTGCGCCATGGATGCGCGTGGGGCTGCCGAGGTTCTTGACCATATCGAGTTCCTGAACCGCAAGATGGGCAAGGCGATCGCCCATTCCATCGTGCTGACGCGGGTCAACGCCATGGTGGCGACGCGCTCGCTGCTGCTCGTCAAAATGCTGCTGGCCGAGAAGAACGTTTCGGTCCTGAATACGCCGATTGTCGAAAGAGCGGCCTATCGCGATATCTTCGATTATGGCGGAACGCTTCTCTGTCTCGACAAGGACAAGGTCAGCAATATCGACAAGGCGGTGGAGAATGCGAAAGCATTCGCGAGCGAGGTGCTAGGCCTTTTGCCGAAACCCCTGTCGCGGTTGGGCACCCAACCCGCGCGCTTTTTCACCCGCAAGGCGGCTTGAAAACACTGCCAATGCCCGGACTGCTGGAGGTGCGGGCATTATTTTTTGCTTGATTTGGAAATGATCGTTTCCTATATTGCGATCATGACCGATACCACCCACACCAATTCCCCGGAACAACGCCATCGCGGCAGGCCGCGCGAGTTCGATATTGACCGCGCGCTTGATGGAGCAATCCGTGTTTTTTCTAGGCGCGGGTATCACGCCACCTCTGTCGGTGATCTTACAGATGCGATGGAACTGGCGCAGGGCAGTCTCTACAAGGCTTTCAAGGACAAGAAATCCATCTTCATCGCGACGATGGAGCGCTACAGGACCTTGCAGACGGAGCGGTTTGAAGCCGCCGTTGCCGGTTATGATACCGGTTACGAGCGTTTGCGAGCCGGCCTGATGTTTTATGCGGAACGGTCGCACGGTGCCACCGGTTCGGATGGATGCCTCGTGGTTGGCGCTGCCGCCGATCTCGCCGCACTGGACGACGATATCGCTGTCGTGGTCGAGCGGGCGGTGAAGGCGAGGGAGCGGATCGTTGCCCGGCTGGTGGCTGAGGGGCAGAGGGATGGTTCCGTGCAGTCGAAGACTGATCCCGATGATCTCGCCAGAGCGATGTTGTGCATGATGTACGGCATGCGGGTGGTGGGAAAGACCGGGCGCAGTCTGGAAGAGATGACGGCCGTGGTGGATATCGCCCTGAAACTTGCCGACTAATTTTGTGGCTATTTAGGAAACATTCGTTTCCATATTGGAGAAAATGATGACGACGCGTGTAGTTGAAGGGGAGGATGTTTACGAAACATCCATTTCCCCGGCCCTGACTTTTCTACTGGCTACCGCCTGCGGACTGATTGCGGCTAATCTTTATTATGGCCAGCCCCTTGCCGGCATCATCGGGGCGGAGCTTGGCCTGTCTGCCGGCGCAACCGGTCTGATCGTGACCCTGACGCAGATCGGTTACGGCGTCGGGCTGCTGTTCGTCGTGCCGCTTGGCGATCTGGTCGAGAATCGCAGGCTGGTCGTCAGCACCGTTTCGATGGCGGTGCTTGCGCTCCTCGCGGCGGCTTTTGCCCCGCATGCGGCACCTTTTCTGATTGCGGCCTTTCTGGTCGGTATTAGTTCGGTCGCGGTGCAGGTTATCGTTCCCTATGCGGCGCACATGGCGCCGCACGCTGTTCGAGGGCGGGTAGTCGGCAATGTCATGAGCGGATTGATGGCGGGTATCATGCTGGCGCGCCCGGTCTCCAGCCTCCTGTCGGAAGTGGTCTCCTGGCGCGGTGTGTTCCTGACGTCGGCTGGCGTCATGGCAATTCTCGCCGTTGTGCTCTATCGCCTTTTGCCCGTTCGTGTGCCTGAGGCAAGGCTGGGTTATGGGGCGTTGATGGCCTCCATGGGCAGGCTTGCCGCCCATACGCCTATCCTGCGGCGGCGGGCGATCTATCACGCCTTCCTGTTTGCTGCCTTCAGCCTGTTCTGGACGACGACGCCGCTTTATCTGAGCGGGCCGCATTTCAATCTCAGCCAGGGCCAGATTGCGCTGTTTGCCCTTGCCGGTGCAGCAGGCACCGTCGCCGCGCCGATTGCGGGGCGCATGGCTGACCGGGGCTGGACCTATGCCGCTACTTTTGCCGCGATGGTGGCAGCGGCGCTGTCATTCGCCGTCACGCATCTTGCGCCCGAAGGATCGCATCTGGCACTCGGCATTCTCGTGGTCGCCGCCATCGTTCTCGATTTCGGCGTCACCACCAATCTGGTGCTCGGTCAGCGCGCCATCTTCACGCTCGGGGCGGAATTCCGCAGCCGTCTGAACGGCGTCTACATGGCGACATTTTTCATGGGCGGTGCGATTGGCTCTGCCGTCGGCGGCTGGGCCTATTCCGTCGGGGAATGGGGTGCTGCGTCCTGGGTCGGCTTTGCTCTACCAGCGGCGGCGCTGCTTTACTTCCTGACTGAAAAGCGCGGATAACATTCATCAACGAAAAAGCCCGGCGGAATGGCATCCGCCGGGCTTTTGCAATTCGTCTTCGCGGTCAATCCTATTCCGCGAACTCAACCACGACGCCGGGTCGGACCATTTTTGCCAGCTCCGTCGCATCCCAGTTGGTGAGGCGGATACAGCCGTGGCTGTTGGTCTTGCCGATCTTCGAGGGTTCCGGCGTGCCGTGGATACCGTAGGTCGGTTTGGAAAGGGCAATCCAGACCGTGCCGACAGGGCCGTTTGGACCGGGCGGGATTTGCAGGATCTTGTCGTTCTGGCCCTGCCTGAAGTTGATCTTCGGATTGTAGGTGTAACCCGGATTAAGCGCGACGCGCTCGACGGTGTGTGTGCCGCTTGGCGAGGGCGTGTCCGTAGAACCGATGGTGGCGGGATAAGCGGCGATCAGAGCGCCATCCTCTCCATAAGCGAAGACCTGCTTGATGCCCTTATGCGCGACGATGCGGGCCACCTGTCCCTTTTTGGGTTCCCCGGGATTGACCACCTTGATGATGGTGCCGGGCACGGAGAAATCGATGCCGGGGTTCAGTTCTTTCAGATAGGTCTCGTCCATGTGGAAGCGTTCGGCCAACGCCTCCGACGTGGAGGTGAAGGAGAGGGCGGGTAGCTGCGACTTCTCCGCATAGTCATCCGGAATGGAGGCGACATAGGGGCCGGCTGCATCGGCTGCGGTGATCGTATAATCGACGATCGGCATGCCGCCGGAGGCGCGCAGACGCTCGAGAATGTCCTCGGAATTGTTCGGGTCGAGTTTTTCGCCGGTCATGTCCTGCCAGGCGGCAATCGCCTTGTTGACGTTGTCGCCCATCTTGCCATCGATCACGCCGGGCGAGATGCCTTCGCGGTCGAGGAAGGTCTGAAGTGCCACGATCTCCTGGCGAGACCTGTTGACCGGTGTGGTGACGGGCGTGTGGCGCTCGATCAGGTGCTGCGGCTGCGGAACGGCAGCCGTGGTGCTTTCTTCGGGCATCGGCTGGTTGAGCGGCGCGCTTTCGACAGCGCCCGGGCCGGGAACCGAGCCGGTATAGACATCATCGCCGGAACCATTGCCGCGATATTCGCGGTAATCGCGCACGCTTCTATTATCCTGATAACCGTAATCGCGCTGCGGCTCACGATATTCACCGCCGGGGGCGGGGGGGTAATAGGTTGTGTCGCGCTGCTGTACCTGTTGCCGCTGCTGATAGCCTGACGGCATTTCAGTGGCCAGCAGGTTGCCGTACCGGTCATAAAATACCGTGCGGCCCATATTGTCGCGACTGATGACGATGTCGCCACGTTGGGGCACGAAGTCGAGAACACGGCCATCCGGCGTCACCAGAACCGGCTGTTCCTGATAGCCATAACGCTGCTGCGCGCCAGCCTGTAGAGGCGCGCAAACCGCCGCCAAGGCAATCGCCAGACCCAGAGCTGCGTTAACAAACTGTTTCACGATTCTGCTATCCCTTACTTCGTTCACCGATAAACACACCGTAATCTTGACCCTATTGTGAAAAAGGTGAATTCACGGTTAAAGCAATCTTAATTTACGTCACGGTTAGTAGCGTTTCCGTGATTATTGCGCTTTTACTGCCACAGGGAGGTTGTCTTGCGTTCGTTTCAGGCCGGCAAATCGCCACGCATTTTCCTCGATGAAACCTCCGTTTTCGATATTGGCGCCTGTGTTGTCGATGGTATCGACATCGCGCCCGGCCGTGCCATTCCAGATGATGGCGATCCGCGCATCGACCATTCGCTGGAAGGCTTTCTGTTCACCTGCGGTCCCGATCATATCCGCCATCCCGAACCGATCGGCGGTGAGGGCGAGGGGCGTCGATATCCTTTGCATGGGTCCTTCTCCGCGCATCCCGCCAAGATAGTTGCCTTCGACGTTCATGAGTCCAATGCATTGGCGCGTGCCGAGGTTCCCGTGAACCTTGCCGATGGCGGCACGGCCCTTCTCGAGCGGACATGGCGCATCGATGGCGAAAGCGGCGAAGTCAGCCTCGATGACCGGATCGTCAATACGAGTTCGCGGCCGATCCCGGTTTTTCTGATGTACCACATGAATGTCGGCGCGCGGCTGTTTGACGAGGCCGTTCGGCTGGAAGGTGCCATGTTCGATGGCGGTGGTCATGGCTGGCGCTTTGGCGAGGAGCCGGGCACGGTGTTCTGTGTTCCCGCCGGTCAGGATGAATGGGCGGAACTTGCGCTCGGTCCGATTGCTACAATTGGCGGCAAGACGCTGAAAGTACGTTTCGGCACGGAGACGTTGCCCTATCTGCAGATGTGGCGGAACCAGAAGGATCCGGCCAATGTGCTTGGCATCGAACCGGTTTCGCACCGCTGGGTGGCGCGCGGCGAGCTTGAGGCCGCCGGCGAGTTCAATATGCTGCAGCCGGGCGAAAGCCGCTCCTATGGTCTTCGCTTTTCCATCCTCTGAATAGGGGACTGAATGGCGTACCGAATGAAGGCGCCGCATCATTGACGCAAGGGTTTTGAGCCCTTACATCGGATGCGGATTTCAGACAGTGGCGACAGCGTGCCAGCGGCGCCAAGGCGCCGGTTTAAGCGGAGGCATTAATATGGATATCAGGCGCATAGACGACGAATATTCGGTCACGGGACAGATCAGCGTTGCCGATCTCGACGAGGTCAAGGCACTCGGCTTCAAGTCGATCGTCTGCCACCGCCCGGATGGCGAAGAAGAAGGCCAGCCGCTTTTCGCCGATATTGCCGAGCGTGCCGAACAGCTTGGCCTGACCATCGTGCATGTACCGGTTGGCCGCTACGGCGTCGATGCGGATGCGGTTACCGGCATGGTGGATGCGCTTGACGAATTGCAGCGCCCGATGCTCGGCTATTGCCGTTCCGGCGCGCGCTCGACTGCGATCTACGAAAAGACCCACCACCTGCGCGGCTGATTTTCCGCGGATAATTCGATTTTCTAAAGCCAATCAACAGGAGTTTTCCATGACCATCAAGCGTATCGAACCGGGCAAGCGCATGAGCGGCGCCGTCATCCACGGCAACACCGTTTATCTGGCCGGCCAGGTCGGTGAGGGCGTGTCCGTGACCGATCAGAGCAAGTCGGCGCTGGCTGAAGTCGATCGTCTGCTGGCCGCTGCCGGTTCCGACAAGTCGAAGATCCTGCAGACCATCATCTACCTCTCCGACATGTCCACCTTCGGCGAAATGAACGCCGTCTGGGAAGGCTGGATCGACCCGGCAAACCCGCCGGCCCGCGCCACCAGCGAAGCGGCGCTTGCTACTCCGGACTACAAGGTCGAGTTCATCGTTACCGCTGCTCTCTGAGTAACGGTTTGATTTTGAGGAAGGCCGGGTTGCGGAATGCAGCCCGGCCTTTTTTGTTGGGAAAATTCGAAACGCTCGTTTTGTCATCCTCGGGCTTGTCCCGAGGATCCAATCACGTATCGCAAATTGATAGGTAGCAGATGCTCGGAACAGGCCCGAGCATGACGGAGGAGAGGCGATCGTCCCAGGTTTGTGAATCGCTTGCGCCCATCACTTCACTGGCTGGGCGAGCGCCTTCTCAAGCTGCTTCAACGTCTTCACCCGTTCAGCAAACCACAGCCGTGCCAGGTCGTTGGCTGAGGCGAGGTCGATACCATCAGGGTCTACGGAAGTGATTTTCCAGCGTGCGGTTTTCGCACCCGCAAGAGCGGCCAGCCGTGATGCCTCACCCTTGATGGCGTTGAGGCGCGCGGCCTCGTCCGCTGCCGCAGCCATCAGCTGTTCCGCGCCGGAAAGGTCACTGCGCAGATCGGCAGGTGTGATGTTGCTGGCATTGCGGGCAGGGCCACCATTGATCTGCACGCCCTCTGTCCGCAGCCGGTAGAGCCTTGTATCGGGAAGAGAGAGGTAGAGTTTTGCCTTGGGATAGCGGTCGATGTAGCGCTGTCTGGCAAGTGGCACTTCTTCCGGATCGATCAGTTCCGCCTTGCCTACCAGTGTCAGCCGAGGCAGCGTCAGCGCGTCACCCTTGCCGAAGGGGGCAAGTGTCAACGAGATACGCTGGTCGGCCTCCATGTTTCGGGCATGCAGCGTCAGGCCAGCCGCGAAGAAGAACGGTGTACCATCCGGCTCTATGCCGATATTGGTGGCGGTCGTATAGGGATAACCGCTGACCGGATCGAGGGTCGCGAGCGCCGCTGTGCGGGATGTGTGCAGGACATCGCGTGCCACGCGCACGGCCTCGAATGGCGCACCAGCCGAAGGTTCGATCTTTGCGCCGCGTGGGGTGATGACGGGAGGGGCTGCATCCGGCATGTCGTTTCCTAACCTGTATTTCTAGTCAGGATTTACACCATGCCGGAGCCATGTCCATGCGCAATATCAGGTCCGGCTTCTGATCTGGGTCAGCGTGCGGGTTGGCGTGATCGCTTCGGCATCCAGCTTCACCTCGATGATGGCGGGCTTGCCGCTTGCCCGGGCGCGTTCGAAGGCGGCGGCGAAGTCTTGCGTCTTTTCGACCGTTTCGCCGTGGCCACCATAGGCCTTGGCGAAGGCCGCGAAATCCGGGTTGACGAGATCGGTGCCGCTGACGCGGCCGGGATATTCCCGCTCCTGATGCATGCGGATCGTGCCATAGGTGCCGTTATTGACCAGCACGGTGATGATAGGCAGTCCGTACCGCACGGCGGTGATGAATTCCTGCCCATGCATCATGAAGCAGCCATCACCGGCAAAGCAGATCACCTCGCGCTCGGGAAACAGGTGCTTGGCGGCCACAGCCGCGGGCAGGCCGTAACCCATCGAGCCGGAGGTCGGCGCCGATTGAGTGTTGAAGCGGCGGAAGCGGTGGAAGCGGTGTACCCAGGTGGCATAGTTGCCCGCGCCATTGGTGAAGATGGCATCATCCGGCACGTTGGCCTCGATCCAGTCCATGATCGGACCCATCTGCACCGCGCCCGGACCGGTCTGCGGCGGTGTCGACCAGGTGAGGTAAGCCGAATGCATGGTGGCCGTGCGGTCCGCCCAGGCGGCGTTATCGGGGAGCGTTACGGAAGAAAGGGCGGCGACGAAACCATCCGGGGAGGCGCAGATTGCGAGATCGGGGCGATAGACGCGGCCAAGCTCTTCGGCTTCCGGGTAGATGTGGACAAGTTTCTGCGACGGGTAGGGAATGTCGATCAGCGTGTAGCCGGAGGAAGGCATTTCCGAGAGGCGACCGCCGAGCAGCACCACGAGGTCGGCTTCCTTGATTTCCTTCGCCAAGGCCGGGTTGATGCCGATGCCGACATCGCCCGCGTAAGACGGGCTCAAGTGATCGAACAGCATCTGGCGACGGAAGGAACAGCCGACGGGCAGTTTGTTCTTTTCGGAAAAAGCCGTGAAGCTTGCGACGCTTTCTTCGGACCAGCGTGTGCCGCCGATGATCAAGATTGGTCGCTTGGCCTCGCCCAGCATTTTTGAGAAAGCGGCGATCTGCGACGGGCCGGGATGCGCTTCGACCGGGGTATAGGGCTTTGCCTCGGGGGCTTCAACCTCTTCAACCAGCATGTCTTCGGGTAATGTCAGCACCACGGGGCCGGGGCGGCCGGAGGTGGCGACGGCAAAGGCGCGGGTGACGAATTCCGGAATGCGGCGCGCATCGTCGATCTCGCCCACCCATTTGGCGAATTCGGTAAAGGCGCGGCGATATTCCACTTCCTGAAACGCCTCACGCTCGCGGGCTTCGCGCTGTACCTGGCCGATGAACAGGATCATCGGAATGGAATCCTGCCTTGCGATATGCAGGCCGGCAGAGGCGTTGGTGGCGCCGGGACCGCGCGTTACCATGCAGATGCCGGGTTCGCCGGTCAACCTGCCCCAGGTGTCGGCCATCATGGCAGCGCCGCCTTCCTGGCGGCAGACCACGGTTTCAATGCCGCTTTCATAAAGCGCGTCCAGCACCGCCAGATAGCTTTCACCGGGAACGCAGGAAACGCGGGAGACGCCATTGGCTTTCAGCGCTTCGACGATCAGTTGTCCGCCTGTTCTTTTCATTCCGGTTGCTTTCATGGCGTCGTGGTCCTTTCGATGTTTTCCAGTTCGGCCAGCACTTGCGCCTGATGCTCGCCAAGCTTCGGGCTCGGGCGTTCGTAACGCAGCGGCGTCTGTGACATGATAATCGGTGTCCGCACACCGGGGATGACGGTGCCATCCTGCGCCTCGAGATCAACACGCAGGCCACGTGCCTGAACCTGTGGATCGGCGAACATTTCCTCGATGGAGTTGATTGGCCCGGCCGGTACGGCGTTCTGCTCGCAAGCGGTCAGAAGATCGCGCTTCTGCCATTTCAGCGTTTCGGTGGAAATGATCTGCCGGACCTCGACCTTGTGCGCCACGCGGGCCTTGTTTGTCGCGTAACGCTCGTCATCGGCAATCGCGCCAATGCCGAGAATATTACAGAGGCGGCGGAACTGGCCGTCATTGCCGACCGCGAGGATCAGGAAACCATCAGCCGTCGGCACCACCTCATAGGGGGAAATATTCGGATGGGCGTTGCCGAGCCTGACGGGGGCATTGCCGGAAATCAGGTAATTCATATTCTGGTTGGCGAGCACGGCCGACTGCACGTCCAGAAGCGCCATGTCGATATGCTGGCCTTCACCTGACCGCATGGCGTGGATCAGCGCGGCCTGAATGGCTGACACGGAATAGATGCCGGTGAAGATATCGGCAACGGCAACGCCCGCCTTCATAGGCTGACCGTCGGGTTCGCCGGTGATCGACATGAAACCGGACATGCCCTGCACGATATAATCATAACCGGCGAAATCGGCATAGGGTCCGGTCTGGCCGAAGCCGGTGATGGAGCAATAGATCAGCTTCGGATTGAGAACCCTGAGACTCTCATAGTCGAGGCCATATTTGGCAAGCCCGCCGCGTTTGAAATTCTCGATGACAACATCGGCGGTTCGCACGAGCCGCCGCACCAGCGCACAGCCTTCCGCCGTCTTGAGATCGGCGACGATGGAGCGTTTGCCGCGATTGGTGGCATGGTAATAGGCGGCGGAGAGGTTTTCGCCATCGGCGCTTTCGACAAAGGGCGGACCCCATGCGCGGGTATCGTCTCCACCTTCAGGATTCTCGACCTTGATGACATCCGCACCCATATCGGCCAGCATCTGCCCCGCCCAGGGACCGGCCAGAACACGCGCCAGTTCGATGACGCGAATGCCTGATAGTGGCGGTTTCCTGTTCGGCGTTTCGGTCATTTGTCCCCCGGTGTTTTCTGCTTGCCGGTTTATAGACGTCTCCCCGCATTGCCGCATGTGATTTTATCTCATGGACTTATTCCGTTTCGGCAAAGGCTCGTCATTTGCCAACGACGCGGCCGCACCAGGCGGCGAAATCCGCAGCCACGGCATGCCAGCCGATCTCGTTCAGGGTTTCGTGGCGCATGCCCCGATAGATCGTGTGTTCTACATGGCCGAAACCTGCTTCGCGGAAGCGTTCGGCAAGCCAGACGATCTCTTTGCCGTCATTGGTCGCGGCATCCTGATCGCCGCTGACAAGCAAAATCGGCAGCGTCTTCGGCAGGCGTTCGATGAGCCTCGGCGCACGATAGGACAATTCAAAGACATCCTGCCAAAGGGAGACGCTGGCCTCGAACTGGCAAAGCGGATCCTCCACATAAGCGTCCACCGCTACCCTGTCACGGCTCAGCCAGTCCGCATGAGTGCGTTTTTCCGGCATTCTGGCATTCCAGGCACGGAAGGTTGCTTTGGGCAGGATGGCGCTCGGCACATCAGAGCCTTTCAGCATCTTTTCAAGGCGCAGCACGATCTGTGCAAGACGGCCCATGACACCGGGATTGAGGTTGGAATTCCAGATGGACAGAGCATCAAAGGCATCCGGATGGCTGACGGCGGTGTTGAGCGCCACAAGGCCGCCCATGGAATGGCCGAACAGGATGACCGGCAGGCCGGGATGTCTTTCGCCGACCATCCGGCGCATCGCCATGACATCGGCAACGACCTTCTCGGCTCCGTCCTTCCAGGCGAAGCGGCCAATCGGCGCATCGGCAGCCTTTGTGCGGCCATGGCCACGATGATCGTGGGCATAGACCTCGAAACCCTGCTTTGCCATGACATCGGCAAAACGGCGGTAACGGCCGGCGTGCTCCACCAAGCCGTGGCAGATCATCAGCACGCCGCGCGCCGGAGAAAGGGCAGAGGGCTGGTGGCGAAAGGCGATGGATGCGCCTGATGGAGCGTCGAGCCTCTCAATCCGGCTGAACGTCAAGTCATCCGTCGTCTCATTCATGCTTTCACCCGTGCCTGCCATGGTATCCCTTGTCATAATCATGGGGTCATAATCGTGCCAGAGGTTGCCCCAAGGTCCTATTTACCCTACATAGCGGCAAATTTCCCGATACGTACTCTTTAAAATCCGATGTGGAGCATTCGCTACAATGGCACGTCAATTCATCTATCACATGGCCGGGCTGAACAAGTCCTATGGCGCGAAGAAGGTTCTTGAGAACGTCCATCTCTCCTTCTACCCCGATGCCAAGATCGGTATCCTCGGTCCGAACGGTGCCGGTAAGTCGACCGTTTTGAAGATCATGGCCGGTCTCGACAAGGAATATACCGGTGAGGCCTGGCTCGCTGAGGGTGCGACGCTCGGTTATCTCGAGCAGGAGCCGAAGCTCGACGAAAACAAGACCGTGATGGAGAACGTCATGGAAGGTGTGGCGAGCAAGACGGCAATCGTCGACCGCTACAACGAGCTGATGATGAACTATTCCGACGAAACGGCGGATGAGGGCGCAAAGCTTCAGGACATCATTGACAGCCAGAACCTGTGGGATCTGGAAAATCAGGTCGAAATGGCCATGGATGCGCTGCGTTGCCCGCCTGGCGACTCGGCAGTAACCGGCCTTTCGGGTGGTGAGCGTCGCCGCGTGGCGCTCTGCAAGCTGCTGCTTTCGCAGCCTGACCTGCTGCTGCTCGACGAACCGACCAACCATCTTGACGCCGAAACCATCGCCTGGCTCGAAAAGCACCTGCGCGACTATCCCGGCGCCGTGATGATGATCACCCACGATCGCTACTTCCTCGACAACGTCACCGGCTGGATTCTAGAACTCGACCGTGGCCGTGGTATTCCCTACGAAGGCAACTATTCCGCCTATCTGCAGGCAAAAGCCAAGCGCATGCAGCAGGAATCCCGCGAAGACGCCTCGCGCCAGAAGGCCATCAGCCGCGAACAGGAGTGGATCGCTTCCAGCCCCAAGGCTCGCCAGACGAAGTCCAAGGCGCGTATCCGCGCTTATGACGAACTGGTGGAAGCCGCTGAAAATCGCCGTCCCGGCGACGCGCAGATCGTCATTCCGGTCGCCGAGCGTCTGGGCCGCGTCGTTATCGAGGCGGAAAACCTCACAAAGTCCTATGGTGACCGGGTTCTGATCGAAAACCTCACCTTCAAGCTGCCTCCGGGCGGCATCGTCGGCGTCATCGGCCCGAACGGTGCGGGTAAAACCACGCTGTTTCGCATGATCACGGGTCAGGAAAAGCCCGATAGCGGTTCGGTGACCATTGGTGAGACCGTGCACCTTGGTTACGTCGACCAGAGCCGCGATACGCTGGCGGGTGACAAAACCGTCTGGGAGGAAATCTCCGGCGGCAACGACATCATCAAGCTCGGGAAGTTCGAAACGAACTCCCGCGCTTATTGCGGCGCCTTCAACTTCAAGGGCGGCGATCAGCAGCAGAAGGTCGGCAACCTCTCCGGTGGTCAGCGTAACCGCGTTCACCTTGCCAAGATGCTGAAGGCAGGCGGCAACGTGCTGCTGCTCGACGAACCGACCAACGACCTTGATACGGAAACGCTGGCAGCGCTCGAAGAAGCGCTGGAAGCCTTCGCCGGTTGCGCCGTTATCATCAGCCACGATCGCATGTTCCTCGACCGTCTGGCCACTCACATCCTCGCCTTCGAGGGTGACAGCCACGTGGAATGGTTCGAAGGCAACTTCGAAGACTATGAAAAGGACAAGGTCCGTCGTCTCGGCCCGGAAAGCATCAAGCCCGGCCGCGTCAGCTACAAGCGCCTGACGCGCTAATCCTGTTCTCGGATCACTTCAGAAAGGCCCGCCCAAAAGCGGGCCTTTTTTCATGCAATAAATGGGGCTTGAGGGGAGAGCGTGGCAAATTGCGCTTGCATCTCGCGTGACGCCGACATAAAGATATCTTTATATGTTGATTAGATTGCAAGGTGCGGCAGACGTGGCGTTCGGTTTGGATAAATTGGTGGATCTCTTGAAGGCGGCCGGTGAGCCGACGCGCTTTCGCTTGCTGGCGCTTCTGGCGGCCGGCGATCTGACCGTCACCGATCTCACCGAAATTCTCGGCCAGTCGCAGCCCCGTATTTCCCGTCATCTCAAGCTTTTGACTGAAGAAGGGTTGATCGAGCGGTATCAGGAGGGCGCCTGGGCCTATTTCCGCCTGCGGCAGGATGGCGAGCCCGCCGTTGTTATCAGGCAACTGCTGGGCGCCGCATCGCCCTCTGACGCCGTTCTCCAGCGCGACAGCGAACGCCTTGCCACCGTCAAGCGGGTAAGGGCGGAGCGGGCGCAGGATTATTTCAGCCGCAATGCCTCCGCCTGGGACGAGTTGCGCCGCCTGCATGTGAGCGACGAGGCCGTGGAAGGCGCATTGCTGAAGCTGGTCGGAACCACCCCGATCGACTCGCTGCTCGATCTCGGTACCGGCACGGGCCGCATCCTGCAGCTTCTGAGCGGCATCTATCGCCGGGCAATCGGCGTCGATGCCAGCCGCGACATGTTGTCGGTGGCGCGCTCCAATCTGGACAAGGCGGGCGTGGTCAATGCATCCGTTCGCCATGGCGATATTCTCAACCTGCCGCTGGAAGGCCAGGATTTCGATCTGATCGTCATCCATCAGGTTCTGCATTTTCTCGACCAGCCGGAGATCGCGCTTTCCGAAGCCGCCCGCATGTTGCGTCCCGGTGGCCGGCTGATCGTCATCGATCTTGCACCCCATTCCTTCGAGCATCTTCGCGACGAGCATGCGCATGTGCGGCTCGGCTTTTCGCATCCGCTTATGGATGAATGGCTGAAAAAGGCCGGGCTCGTGCTCGACCGTGCCGTCGATCTTCATTCTGAACGGGCGTCCGATGAATCCTTGGACGTCACGATATGGGTTGCCCGCGACCAGCGGCTGCTGATGGCAGACGATGTGGTGCAAGAGGCCGTTTTACTTGCTGCCGGGAGGGCATGATATGTTGAGGTCGGAAACCGCGCGCCACAATGGCGAAATCCGGGGGGATATCCGGTTATCTTTCGAGTTTTTCCCGCCCAAGAACCCCGAGATGGAGAACCAGCTCTGGGAAACGGTTGCCGAGCTGAAGAAATGGGATCCGGATTTCGTCTCCGTCACCTATGGCGCGGGCGGTTCCACCAAGGCGCCGACGCTGGATGCGGTGCGCCGGATGATCGGTGACAGTCATCTGCCGACCGCCGCGCACCTGACCTGCGTGGATGCCAGCCGTGACGACGTACATCAGGTCGTTGAAGAGTTTCGCAATGCTGGCGTTCGCCATTTCGTGGCGCTGCGCGGCGATCCGTCGACCGGTATCGGCACGGACTACAGGCCGCATCCGCAAGGTTACGAGAATGCCGCCGCTCTGGTGAAGGGGCTACGCGATATCAGCGATTTCGAGGTTTCCGTTTCTGCCTATCCCGAAAAGCACCCGGAGAGCGCCAGCGATGCGGTCGATATCGATATGCTGAAGCGCAAGGCGGACAACGGCGCAACGCGGGCGCTGACGCAGTTCTTCTTCGATAATGACGTGTTCGAGCGCTACATGGAGCGGGTTACGGCTGCCGGTATCACCATTCCGGTGGTTCCGGGTATCATGCCGATCCAGAACCTGACCCAGCTCAAGCGTTTCGCCGGCCGCTGCGGTACCAGTGTGCCCAGTTTTCTGGATGAGCGTTTTGCAGGTTATGATGACGATCTCGAGGGACGCGCCCGCGTTGCGGCGGAAGTTGCTGCCGAGCAAATCGCTGATCTTCAACGGCGCGGTGTCAACGAGTTCCATATCTACACGATGAACCGTGCGCCGCTGGTCGATGCGGTGCTTGAGAACCTCGGTCTTGAGCGTTTGCGCCGCAGCGCCGCCTGATTTCAGATATTCCATTTACGACTGGAAAAAAGCGCAGGCCCGACAGGACCTGCGCTTTTCAAACTCGTGTCATCTACGGTTCTTTTCTGCGTTTGGTCTTCACGTCTCGTCAGATGAAAAGCATCATCGCTACGAACAAAAACGCCAAACCGACTGCCAAGGCATTGAGAGATTTTGTAAGTCCCATGGGTGCCTCCTGTTGTTGACAGGTTCGATAATATGACCGTTTTGTGGCACTTGAAAAGCGGTTTCTGTGATGCGGTGCAGCATGCTTTGTGGCCGCTTAAAAAAGTAACTTCTGTAATTAGTTGAAAATAAAAGATTATTTTCTCATCACGCAGTGCTTCATATCTTTAAAAAAAGTAAATGACCGGGGTGTTATCCCCAGTCATCCGGTCGAGATTAACAGTTTGCGCCTTGATTCCGGCCGATAGATTAAAGGCCTGAAGGTGCGCTTAACACAGGTTAAAGCGCCTGGAGAAGTGCCTGGGTCGGCCATCCATCCGCGGGGATTCCGAGACGCTGCTGTTCCTTCTGGATGGCGACGCGGGTGCCGGAACCGAGAATTCCGTCCACCTTGCCAACATCGTGGCCGCGCGCTTCAAGCTTGGTCTGCAACTCTTTCATCGTCGCGTCATCGAAGCCCGGATCAGGATTGCCCTTGTTATAGACAGGGGCGCCCATCAGACGGTTGGCGAAATAGGCAGCCGAGGTCGTGTAGATGAACGACTGGTTCCATTCCAGATAGATGTTGAAGTTGGGATAGGTGAGGAAGGTCGGTCCCTTGCGGCCCTGCGGCATGATGAGGGCTGCGGGCAGGGAGGCGAAATTTTTGTTACCGTCGCGCGGGGTTACGCCGAGGGTAAACCAGTCACCGGCGGTAAGCGAACCGCCGAGGCCGGATTTCTCCCACGGCAGGTTTTCCGGTACGGAAACTTCCTGCATCCAGGGTTCGCCCTTCTTGAAGCCGAGGTGCTGGATGAATTTCGCCGCCGTGAGGATCGCATCCGGTGCGCTGCTCTTGACGTTGACATGGCCATCGCCATCACCATCGATGCCGAAAGCGATGATGTCCTTGGGCAGCATCTGTACCTGGCCGATTTCACCGGCCCACGCACCCGTGTTGGACGTGGGGTCGAGATCGCCATGCTGGACCATTTCGATGAGGGCCAGCAATTGCGGACGGAAGAGTTCCGGGCGGCGGCAATCATGCGAGAGGGTCACCAGCGCGTTACGGGTGTTGAAATCGCCCTGGACGGCACCGAAATCGGTCTCCATGGCCCAGAAAGCGGCAATGACGCCAGCCGGTATACCGAATTCGTTCTCGGCACGGGCAAAGGTTGATGAGAGCTCCTGCAGCTTCTTGCGGCCGATATCGAGACGGGCCTGGCTGACGGTGCGCTGGGAAAATTCGAGGAAGGTCTGGCGGAAGACGCCCTGTGCGCGGTCACGTGAAAGCACTTTGGGGTCTATCTGCGCGCCGGCCAGCGCCTTTTCGATGGCAGCCGCCGGAACACCCTTGGCAGCGGCCTCAGCCTTCACGCCCTCAAGAAATGCGCCGAGATCACCGCCGCAGGCAACCTGCTTTGGATCGTCAGGCGAGGCCACAGGCGGTGTGGCAAGGACGGAGCCGGTGGAGAGAAGCGACAGAGCGGCGGCAAAAATGATGCTGCGCGACCGAAAAGTGGGCATGGGAATTTCCTCGATAGGTTGTTAGCCCGCTTTACCCACATGTTTGCGACAAAAAAACGGGTCCAGCGATCTGCCGGTGCAGAAGAACGCCGATTTTTCGAATGTGTTGCTTCTTGGCCGTATTATTTGGCCGAAGCGATCCATTTCCGCCAGTTTTTCTCACTTCCGGCGAAGACATTGATGTCGGTCGGGCCGTTGACGCCGGGCACGACGCCGGTGGCCGTATATTGCCAGAAGGCCCACTGCCGGTCTTCGTAAATCTTGGCGGGATGCGCGGCGACGGAGCGCACCCAGAAATGGTAATTCTTGAACTGGCCAACGAGGTTGTCGCGGTGGAAGTCGACCGAGGTGTAGATGATCGGGCGCTTGCCGTAATGGGCCTCGAGGCGGTCGAGGAAACGCTGCATCTCGGCACGGACGATGCCAGGAGCCGGGCGCGTCTTGCAGGTGGGGGAGGAGGGGTTCCATTCCACATCGAGAACCGGTGGCAGGGTGACGGCTTCCTTTGGCACGTTGCTGATGAACCAGTCGGCCTGAGCGTCCGCCGTCGAGCAGAAATAATAGAAATGGTATGGCGCGTGCAGGATATCTGCCGCCGCCGCACTGCGCCAATGGTCGCCGAATTTCGGATCGATGCGGTCTGAGCCTTCGGTGGCCTTGATGAAGACGAAGGAAACGCCGGATTTGCGAACGGTCCGCCAGTCGACGTCGCCATTCCATTTGGACACGTCGATGCCATGCACCTCGTGGCGATGCGGGTTGTTCGTGCCAAAATCCTGTGGGTCGGTATCGGAGAATTTCGGCTTGGAAACAGAAGCCGTTTCAAGCAGGTCATAGCTCGTGGACGTACAGCCGCCGATCAACAACATAGCCGACAAAAGTGCCGATAGACGCAGCCGCATTGGAACCCTGATGAATTATTGTTGCCCATCCACGGCCGCAAAGTGGCGCGCCGCATCTCCCGATTTACCCATAACATGGTAAACAAGCCGTTATAGCAAGGGGCCGTGGCGTTTTTTCGGCTCGCAAGTCGCTGGATTCCAAGAGATTTGCGGTCTTTCAGTCCCAGTGGCGTATACTTGTAGGACCGCTGGCTGGCAGCGTCTCGCCCGCATTTGCAGAGGCGAGGCGCCTTAACCCTTGAGGATCAGGCGTCTGCCAGAATACGGCTGACTTTTGGCTGCACTTCGGCGACCGGAAGCGTGATGATGGCCCGCCAGGCGTAACCCCGGGCAATCTCCTCGAATTCGAGATTACCGTCAAAACGGCCTGCCATGTTGGCCAGAACGTAACGGAGATTGGCGCGGGGCGTGACGTGGAAGCGGGTGAGCCATGCCTGCAAAAGTGCGCGGAACCACTTGGGCAACTGTTCCTGCTGGCCGAAATCGACGATGTGCAGCGAGCCGCCGGGCTTGAGAGCTGTCAGCGCCTGTTCGATGGCCTTTTCCCAGTCCGGTATCATCGAAAGCGCATAGGGGATCATGACTCGGTCGAAACCGTCCGGCTGACCGAATTCTGCGGCGCGGAAAGCGGTGGCGTCGGCCACGCGCAGAACGGGGCGTTCCGTCTTTCCGGTAAAATTCTCGGATGCGGTCAGCAGCATTTCGGCGGAGATATCGAGACCGAACAGTCTTGCTTCCGGAAACTTGCGGCTGGCCAGCAGCAGGTTGCGGCCGGTACCGCAGCCGACTTCAAGCAGCGTGCCACCCTTGGGCACATCGAGGCCGGAAATGGTCCTGTCGCGGCCCAGAAGGTAATATTTGCGGGTAATATCGTAGATATGCCGCTGGTGGCGATACATGCGGTCCATCAGGCTCGCATGCGCCTCATCCGCAAGGCCGACGTTCTCGCCGATGGCTTTCATGCCAGAGCCCTCTGATAGATATGGAAGCCGCCATAGATGGCCGAACGGTCCATGGCGTTGAGCTCATTGGAGCGTTCCTCTAGATAGATCCACTGGTTGCGTATATCGGCCGAGAGACGGCCTTCAATCACGCTCTTTTCGGCGGCGGTGCGGAAGATGACGCGGGCGCCGGGAGCGGCGGTGCGGCTGATCTGCGACCACAATTCGTTGAGCTGCACATCCGTCATCCAGTCCTGCGCATCGAGCAGAATGTAGCGATCGACGCCGTTTGCCGGCTTTTTGGAAAGCAGCTCGGTATAGGTGGCGTGGTGCACGGCAACGCGGGCGGTGTTGTCGCGGATCGTCTCGTAATATTCCCGCTTGAGATAAGCGGGTAGGGCACCCTCATGCGGCTCGGGATAACGGCGCGCGAAGGCCTGCCAGGCGAAATAATTGTCGCTGAGCGGAAAGTTGCAGGCAAGCTTTTCCAGCCGCTCCTTGAGGACGGAGGCGACCGTGCCGTCGTTGGAAAGGCTTGCCAGCTCGTCATATTGGCGGGGTGGAATGCCAAGGCCGAACAGCGAACTTTTTCGCTTCGTCAGCCAGCGCACCACCGGCTTGTCGAACAGCGGTGCGACCTTGCTGTCGAAGAATCGACGCTGTTCATCCAGCGTGCGGCTATTGGCCATTTCGGTCAGCTTGACGCCGTGCAGGCGCGCCATAAGGTGGCCGGCGCCGATGAAACGGCCGAGCAGACCGGTGCGGTATATGTTCCTGTCGAATACCGAGATGCGGCGACGGCCGGACAGGGTGCGCTTCGACCAGTAGGCCTTGGTCGTGTCGTCGAGATGGTCGGCGATGAATCGGTCGTAGCCGTGACTATTGCTGCGCGTATTGGCGCGGCCGAACTGGCGAACCACATCCTGATGGGCCGGGAGATGGCGGAAGGCGGCAAGCTTCAGCTTGTTGAGAGCGATGTGATGCGGGTTGAGATCCACCACATCGATGCTGGCAGGGTTGCGGGAGAGGTAGGCCAGCATGTTGCAGCCACCCGAGCCGATGGTGACGATGCGGTGGCCTTCAGCAAGCTCCATCGCTTCCATATCGATTTCCGGGTCTTCCCAGATTTGCGGATAAACCAGACCGGAAAAGAGAACCCCGAAGAACCGTTCGGAAAAACCGCTTTTCGAGAGCGCCTTGTGCTGGAGCAATGCGGACTTCAGTTTCGTATTCTTGCTGAAGCCGGTCTTGGGTGCCGCACTCGTCATATGTTCACCTCTCAATAGATTGAGAGGCGTCTACAGTCACGACGCTACAGTTTGATGACAGGGGTTGTGGGCCGACGTAACGAATCGAAAAGGCGGTGTGAAACCAACTCAGGTCTCAAGCTTAGATTTGGATGCGACGTCATCCTCGGGCTTGTACAGAGGATCCAACCACATATCGTAAAATCAAAAGCTTGCAGATCCCAGGGACAAGCCAGAGGAGACGAAAGTGACGTGCTCGACGTTTTTAAGAAAAGCTGCTTTCCTGCATTGCAGTCCCGGTGCTGCTCAAAGGCTTACTTGCGCAGAACGTGCAGCATGCCCTTGCGCTTGGCGTCGTAATAATAACCGCGTGCATAAAGCCTGACAGCATTGTCCCGGTTGTTGTCAGCAACAAGCCAGGCGCCGCTCAGATATTTGACGGCATATTTGAGGTTGGTTTCGGCATCGAACAGGCCAGAGGCGGGACCATCAAAGCCCATGGAGCGGGCCGTGGCGTGCTTGATCTGCATCAGGCCGAAGTGGCCGCCATTATAGGCGCCGGGATTGTATCTGCTTTCACGCTGCACCACGCGATGCACCAGATCTTCCGGCACATTATACATGACAGCGTATTTCGAAATAAGCCCGCTCAGCTTTTCACGTCCGGCCGGTGCGGATTTGTACGGCGCCGTCATCGTTTCGTTCTGCCGGATAGCGGCAAGGGCGGCGTTGGTCGGACCGGCCGCATAGGCCAGAACCGTGCTGTCCGGCTTCGGCAGTGGAATGACTTTGCGTTCCGCGGTCAGTTCGGTACCGATCGACGGCGTTCCGGGCGGCGGCGGTGCGGGCGGGAAGCTGCCCTTGACGGCAACCACCTGCGGCAGGTCGGCGGCAGCCGGTTTCCCGGCGGCACTTGCGGTTTCGATCGCTGCGGCTGCCGGCGTTGCGGCGTGCGGTGCAAGAGCCGCAGCCGTCGTCGGCGCGGCTGTCGTTACCGTTGCCTGCGCGACCTCTGTCTGTTGTTGCTGCGGCTGCATCTGGATTGGGCTCGCCACTGCCGCTGCAATTTCCGCTGCCGGCGGCAGCGCCACGCGGCCACCCTTGACGGCGGCGACGGTTGGAAGCGATTCGGGCTGGGAAGAGGCTGCCACGTCAGTGGCATGTGCTGCCGGTGCGGCGGTATCAGCCGGGGTACCAGCCGTTTCCGACTGTGCGGAGGCTTGTGCCGGTGCGGTTTGGTTGACGGCAGCTATTTTCGGGCCGTTCGGCCCTTCCTTTGCGGCATATTCGACGCTGGTGCATCCGGCCAAAGCCAGGGCAAGGCCCACCGTGGAAGACAGAAGAAGTGCGCTTCTTCCGCGGAATTTTGCCGAATTTCGCATGTTGCCGCCTTCGTTATGCCTGTCTGTCGATACCCCCGCGTCGAGCGAAGCAGGCAGTGTCCCATCGAGCCTTCATTAACCTATTGTAAGGATAGCGGCAAGCCGGGACGTGGCGTCGCGGTTTTTCAGGCGGCGATGCGGCGGTATCCGGCGCTGACGGCACGGCCAGAAATGAAGTGAGTGCGGTATTTCGGCCGGATTTTTTTGTTGCCGGACATGCGGCGCACCAGTGCCAGCGTGGAGCCGGCAAAGAGTGCCTGCGCTGCCAGAATGCCAAGTGCCAGCAACAGGATTGCGGCCTGCGCTACGGCCAGCGTTTCGACCGCATTGCCGGAGGTGGAAACGAATTGCGGCAACAGTGCCAGGAAGAACATGAAATAGCGCGGACGAAACGCTGCAATGGCGTAGCAATCACGGAAAATGCCGCTGGATGATTTGCCGGGCAGATTGTCATTGTCTGCATTGGCTGCCTGGGCGGCGGGGGTGGCAAAGTTCCATAACAGGAAAAGAATCAGCCAGCCGATACCAGTCCACTGAACGATTTCCACAAAGGCATGCGGCAGATAGGCAAGGCCAGCGGCTGGAAACGCGGATATCGTCATGGCTGTGACGATGCCAAGCGCGCCGCCAGTGATGGAGGCAAACACCGTTTTTCTGCCGCGGATAGCAGCATAGGAGGCGACAGAGAATACAAGGGGAGAGGGAAGTGCGAACACAACGGCACATGCTGCACAAAAAACCAGCCACGCCTGTCCAGACATTCTCTTCCTCCTTGCCCTCCCTGTCGCCGCTTTCTCCAGCCTATCGTAAAATTAGGCCGCTGTGAACGGTTGACCGACGTGTTCCATCACTTCGGTAAACCATTTTGCAGACAGGTCGAAATGCTTTCCGCCCTTGATACGCGGAAACTCGATGGTCCGCAATTTACCCTTTTGGTCTTCGTCGTGGCCGGTGACGCCCGAAACCTTGTTCAGCGCGCTTTCGACGGCAAGATCGACCATGCCCTGGATGAGGCGCAGATCATCGCCATTGGCGGGAGCGGAGCGGGCGAAGTAACCGGATTTCTGGACCATGGAGCGTTCGGCGCCGATGAGGCCGGCGAATTGCTTCTGGAACCAGCCGCCGACATTGATGGTGTCGATCTTCACATGGCCGAAGGCATCGCGCTTGACGGCTTCACCGGCGGCTTCGCGTTCGGCAACGATGGAATCGAGCCCCGCTCCTTCGGAAACGAACAACGTGACGTAGCCGTGTTTGTCCATGATCGCCTTCAGCCGTTCGGCTTCCGCTTCGATGTCAAACGCCATTTCCGGCAGGTAGATGCCGTCTATGTTCTTCATCTGCGTGTTCATCATCAGTCCTTCGACATATTCATTGCCGTTGGTCTTCTGGATGTAGGCGCGGGCGGTCGCAGCCGTCAGCCAGCCGCAATGGCGGCCCATGACTTCGTGGATGACAAAGGTCTTCGGCGCAGCACTCTGCTCGTTGCTGACATTGTCGAAGAAGGAAGCGCCCACTTCGGCCGCGGTCCATGCGCCGAGCGACTGCCTGATCGGAACCACGTCGTTATCCACGGTCTTCGGCAGCCCGACGACGGTCAGATCGTAACCGTTGGCGCCGAGATAGGCGGCAAGGTCGGCGGCCGTCGTGTTGGTGTCGTCGCCGCCGATGGTGTGGAGAATGGTGATGCCGTCGGCAGCCAGCCGTTCGGCGGCAACGCGCAGCGGATTTTCACCCTCTTTCACCAGCCCGCGCTTGGCGCAATCGGCAGCGTTGGTGAGCTTTACGCGGCTGTTGCCGATCGGCGATCCGCCATAACGGTGCAGCAGATGCGCCTTTTCGCGCATGTCCTTGTTGATCTCGATCCGGTCGCCCAGAAGCACGCCCTGATAGCCGGAACGATAGGCCACAATGTCAATATCAGGCGCGACGTCGCTATAACGCTCGATCAGGCCGCCAACGGCTGAAGAGAGACAGGGAGCAAGGCCACCCGCGGTCAGCATTGCGACTTTCTGTTTGGCCATCGTGGCTCTCCTTTGCTTGGATAGAAAGATATGTCTGGCAAATGGATGCGACAGCCACGTGTAGGTGTAAAGTGAATTTATCACGAAAAATGCCGATTTCTCGCGGTTTTTCAGCAGCTTGGGCAAAGAAGCCGAATATAATCGTTTCAATCGCCTCCAACCTTGCACCAGGCTTCGCCGTCTGTGGAAAACCGTTGCTCTCCCGTTTGCCGCCCCCTTGCTCCTGAAGAAAAACTGTCGCAAAAATGAATAAAAGTTAATGCCGCAGCGGCGCCGCGCATATTGCATTCACGGCGATATGCCGTCATGCTTGGCGTCATGATGTTCGATTTCGCCTGTTTGCATATTTCATCCCTGTGGGAACGGCTGCTCGGCGCGATCGGTGACGCGGCAGGCAGCACGCTCGGTCGCGTGGTAGAGGCGATCCGCACCCTTTTCGAGGGAGATCCGGAGACCCGCCGCAAGGTTTCTTTTTCCGTCGCCATTATCGCGCTGTCGGCAAAGATGGCAAAGGCCGATGGTGTCGTGAACGATGCCGAAGTGCGCGCCTTCCGGCAGATTTTCGATTTTCCTGAAGAAGAGGCCAGAAACGTTGCCCGCCTTTATAATCTCGCACGCCAGGACGTTGCGGGATACGAGGCCTATGCCGAGCGTCTTGCCGGTCTTTGCGGCTCCGGCCATGACAATTGCGAGATGCTGGAAAGCGTCATCGATGGCCTGTTCCACATCGCCAAGGCAGACGGCTTGATCCACGAGCGGGAACTGGCGTTTCTCGGCCGTATCGCGGAAATCTTCCATATTACCGAAGATCATTTCGAAACGATCATGGCACGGCACGTCCATATGGATGGGCGCGATCCCTATCGCGTGCTTGGCGTTTCGCCCTCGGACGACTTTCTGGATATTCGCAAGCGTTACCGTTCGCTGGTTGCCGAGCACCATCCGGACAAGCTCATCGCGCGCGGTGTGCCGATGGAATTGCACGCTGCCGCGAATGAGCGTATGGCGGCTCTCAATGCCGCCTATGAGGCCATCGAGAAAGAACGCCGCGTCGCATGAGTGAATTTCTGCCGGATTTCAACCCGGATTTCGGGGGCGCAACCATTGCGCCTTCTCCCAACCATGGCGAAAGACAGGGCGTGGCAGGCCCGGATATCATCCTCCTGCACTATACCGGCATGACGACCGCCGATGGCGCCCTTTCGTGGCTCTGCAATCCCGAAAGCCAGGTCTCCAGCCACTATTTCGTTTTTGAAGACGGGCGTGTCATGCAGCTTGTTGCGGAAACTCGCCGCGCCTGGCATGCGGGCAAAAGCAGCTGGGCGGGGGAGGCGGACATCAATTCCCGCTCCATCGGGATTGAAATCGCCAATCAGGGCCATCCGGGCGGCCTGCCGGAATTTCCGGAAAAACAGGTGGCTGCCGTCATCGAATTGTGTCGCGATTGCGGCCAGCGGTGGTCTATCTCCCCTGAAAGGGTGCTTGCGCATTCCGATGTGGCGCCGATCCGCAAGGTTGATCCGGGTGAAAAATTCCCATGGGACATCCTGTCGCGGCACGGTGTCGGTCATTGGGTAGAGCCAGCGCCGATCCGCGGCGGACGTTTTTTTCAGCGCGGCGATCACGGCCAGCCAGTGGAAGCGCTCCAGTCCATGCTATCCATTTACGGATATGGCGTTGAAATAACAGGCGCATATTGCGAAAAAACAGAAGGTGCCGTGGCCGCCTTTCAGCGGCATTTCCGCCCGGCGCTGGTGGATGGTATCGCGGATTTTTCCACGATCGACACGCTGCATCGGCTGATTGCCAGCCTTCCGAAATTTTCGGCCGTTTGAACGCCGTTTCTGGAAAAGCCTTCCCCGTTTCCCGGTCGCGCAAGTCGATTTTTTTGTTGTGCCACAGTTAATCCGCATTGAGGAAGTCTAAGAGCCGCAGTGGACGCGGTGCTGTTCTTCAGGGGAGCTTGCCGTCAATATCAATCAAGGAGACTGGACGGTAGAAGGTCGTAATCGACTTTCCGCGCGCTGGACGTTTTTATCGTTTCATTGTTCCGGTTATCCGATCTGGAGACTATTTCAACAGATGAACAGAGTTTTTGTTGCTGTCGCAGCGGGCGTTGCTATGCTCGTTTCGCAGGCGGGGATTGCTTTTGCCAAAGACGAGGACGTCAAGACCAAAACCGTGACGCTGGGGACCTTCTTCCGTACGCCCGGTTATCCCGTTCCCGAAAAGAGCCTGCCTTCGTCGCTCAAGAACGACTATTCCGATCTGATCGTCAAATATGCCAAGCGTTACGGCGTCCCCACCAATCTGGCCCATGCCGTCGTTTCTGTCGAAAGCAAGTTCAACCCTAGGGCTCGCGGCAGCGCAGGCGAGGTCGGGCTGATGCAGATCAAGCCGGCAACGGCGCGCATGATGGGCTTTCGCGGCACGACCAAAGCCCTCTTCGACCCCGAGACCAATATTCGCTGGGGCATGCAATATCTGGCAACCGCACACCAGCTTGGCGGCGGTGAGGTTTGCAGCACGATCCTGCGTTACAATGCCGGCCACGGCGCCACCCGCATGAACCCGGTGTCCAAGCGTTATTGCGGCAAGGTCCAGGCGCTTCTGGCCAGCTGAGGTCTTTTGCTGAAGCGTGTCGTGATGTTTCAGATTGGCGATAAGCTTTAAGTCCTCGTTTTATCGCATCTCGTTATTGCAAAACCGCTGCACGCTCTTGCGCGGCATGTTTCGGACGTCACGAAAATCGATTCCGGTTTATGCGTGCATGCTGTAGTCAGGAGCAAACCTGATGCGGAGCATGACATGCCGGATTTCAAATATATCGTGGTCGGTGCCGGAATGATGGGTGCGGCGGCAGCGAGGCACCTTTCGGCGCAAACGGATGGCGTGGCGCTGATCGGGCCGGATGAACCCGCCGATCGCAAGACCCATACCGGTGTGTTTTCAAGTCACTATGACGAGGCGCGCATCACCCGTGGTTTCGATGGCGATCCCGTCTGGGCGGAGCTGGCGCAACGCTCCATCCGGCGCTATGCCGAGATCGAAGCAAAAAGCGGCATCCGTTTCTTCACCGAAGCGGGCTGTCTGTTTACCGGAAACGGCAAGGGGCTTGCTGGAGACTACGTTTCGCGAGCCTTGGTCTCGACCGACCGTCTCGGTCTTGGCGTGGAAACGATCGGCGGCGATGCGCTGGCTCCCCGGTTCCCGATGTTTTCCCTGCCGTCGGATCACGACGGTTACTTCGAGGCGCAGAATGCCGGCCACGTCAATCCGCGTGCGCTTGTGAGGGCGCAATGCACGATTGCTGCTGCGCAGGGCGCGCGACTGATCCGCGAGACGGCGGCGCATGTTCGCGATACCTCCCATGGTGTGGAAGTTTCCACCAGGGAAGGGGCCGTACACACGGCCGAAAAGGTCATAGTGGCCGCTGGCGGTTTCACCAACATGGCTGATCTTCTGCCTTCCTCGGTCGATATGGCGGCAACGGGCCGCACCATCGTGTTTTTCGAACTCGACGAAGCAAGGCAGGCCCTCTTCGGCTCCATGCCCTCGACCATCGTGCTGGCGGAGACCGAGGACGATATCGTCTATATTCTGCCGCCTGTGCGTTACCCCGACGGCAAGGTCTATCTGAAGATCGGCGGTGAGAGCGAAAAGGGCAGGCTGGAAACGCTGGCCGAAGCAGTCGGCTGGTTTCATTCCGACGGCACGCCGGGCGAAGTGGAATTCCTGACGAAGCGGGCGCTATCGCTCATGCCGGAACTTGCGGGCTGCCCCGTGACCTCTGGTTCCTGCGTCGCATCCATTACCCGTAGCGGTTATCCATATATCGGCTATACGCAATCTTCCAATATCGCGGTTCTGACCGGTGGCAATTTCGTTTCCGCCAAGTCTTCCGACGAAATCGGGCGGCTAGGCGCGGTGCTGCTTCTGGATGGCCAACTGACCGAGAGTGATTTTGCTGCCGAAATGTCGCCCGTTTTTATCTGACATTCAGCAGCGAAGCGGCTACAAAATCGCGGCTGTATTAGAGCGGGTTGAGGCGAAGAGGGCGGCATGTCGGGACATTTCAAATATATCGTTGTCGGTCGTGGCATGATGGGTGCTGCCGCCGCCCGCCATCTGGCGGAAAACACCGAAGGTGTGGCCCTGATCGGCCCCGGTGAACCTGCCGACATCAAGTCACATCCGGGTGTTTTCGCCAGCCATTACGATGAGGCGCGCATTACCCGCACCATTGATGGTGATGCGGACTGGGCACTGCTCGCCAACCGCTCGATCGCGCGCTACACCGACATCGCGGCAAGGAGCGGCGTGGAATTTTACGCTCCCGTCGGCTGTCTGATGGTTGGGCCTGAACGCGGTGGCGACAATCCTTTTATCGACAACGTCTGTGAGGCAGCGGCGCGTCTGCGGGTTTCCACGGAAATGCTTGACGACGCAGGTCTGAAAAGCGCCTTCCCCTATTTCTCCTTCGAGCCGGGCTGCGAAGGCGTGTTCGAAAAGGACAATGCCGGTTACGTCAATCCGCGCGCGCTGGTGAAGGCGCAGAACGTTCTGGCAGACAAAGCCGGCGTTACGCTCATCGACGATATAGTCGTCTCAACGCGGGAAGAGGCTGGCCATGCACGCGTCGAGACGGCCTCGGGTGCGGTTTATACAGCAGACCGGGTGCTGGTCGCTGCGGGTGGCTTCTCGATCACGAAGGATTTGTTGCCGCAGCCCGTCGCTCTCAATGTCTATGCGCGCACCGTCGCCTTCTTCGAGGTAGACGAGGCGGAGCTGGGACAATATGCGGGCATGCCGTCGCTGATTTACGAGCCGCGCGACACGACGAAACATATCTATCTCCTGCCGCCCGTCCGTTATCCCGATGGCAGGTTCTATCTGAAAATCGGCGGCGATCCCGATGATAAGAAGCTAGATAGCGATCCCGAAATCCGTGCATGGTTCCGTTCCGGCGGGCGCGAAAGCGTTCGCGACCATCTCTCTGCCATCGTCGGGACCTTGGTGCCATCCATCGACCGGTCGCGCATTTCCATGGCCGCCTGCGTGGTGTCCAAAACGCCGGGCGGTTATCCGGCCATCGGCTTTACGACGTCACCGCGCATTGCGGTTCTGACTGGCGGCAATGGTACGGCGGCCAAGAGTTCCGACGAGATCGGGCGGTTAGGCGCCCTGTTGCTGCGGGATGGAAAAATTGGCAACGACGACTATGCAACGGATTTCAAGCCTGCATTTCTTTGATCTTCCGTTACGCTTTTCGGTGGCTTTCGCCAAAGAACATGGGTATTGACGCCATGCCAGTTGGCTGGGCAGCCGCGCTTTACCAATGTCGAAAGACGGTAAGGTGAGGAAAGTCCGGGCTCCACGGAAATACGGTGCCGGATAACGTCCGGCGGGGGCGACCCCAGGGAAAGTGCCACAGAGAGCAAACCGCCATGCCTGGCATGGTAAGGGTGAAAGGGTGGGGTAAGAGCCCACCGCGCCGCTGGTGACAGTGGTGGCAAGGTAAACCCCACCGGGAGCAAGACCGAATAGGGATGACACGGGGCGCGGGCGAAAGCCTTCGTCTACAGCCGGTTTCCGGGCCCGTCATCCGGGTGGGTTGCGAGAGGCGGCATGCAAATGCCGTCCCAGATGAATGGCTGCCACGTTCCGGGTCAAACCGGGGCCATACAGAACCCGGCTTACAGGCCAACTGGCGAATTTCCTGCCGCTTTTTTCGGTGGCGATCAGCCCTCGATGATATGGGGCACGTAGCGGGAGAGATTTGCGGTGATAGGTGACGCGTCCTCGCGAATCCCGAGCCCGCAGGGCCGATCGGCGACGATCCAGCTTCCTAACACGGCGTATCCGAAATCGCTCTTGAACAATGGTGCGTAGGCCTGAAAAACATACCCCTCTTGGCCATAATTGCCGGGGGCCGATAAAATTTCGCGTCGGTTTCGATAAAGGCTGACATTTTCGCCTTCACGCGAAAGAAGCGGCTTCACCACGTAATCCTGTAATTCATATATTTCAGGATCGTCCGGGAAGAAACTCGGGAGCAGATTCGGGTGATTGGGATGCCGCTGCCAGAGCAAAGGCAGCAGGCCTTTGTTCGACAGCACGGCTTTCCAGGCCGGCTCGATGAAAATATCGCCTTGCGCAGGCAGATGCGTGGCAAAGGATTCTCGTAACATGTATTCCCAGGGATAAAGCTTGAAGCAGCGTTCGATGACGCGACTTTGAAGGTCAGCATAACGCCCGCACGCATCGATGCCGATGTCTCTGATATCGAGGAATTGGGCACGGTGGCCCGCCTGAATGGCGCAGTCCATGAGATAAATCGTCGTGCCGCAATCCTCGGCGTTGTCGCTCACCGCCGCGAAATGGAAAATCCTGTCGCGCGAGAATTGCCCGAAGGCCTCAATCAAGGCTTCCTGAACCGAGTTGAACTGGTCGGTTTGCGGCGGGAGCGTTCCAAGGGCGACCTGATCGGTCAGCCAGTTATATTGGAAATATCCCGTTTCGAATACGGAAGTTGGCGTGTCGGCGTTGTATTCCAGCAGCTTTGCAGGGCCATGCCCGTCATAGGCAAGATCGAAGCGGCCATACAGGTGGCGGTCGCACCGCCGCCAAGAATTTCGAATGACATCATGGTGATCGCGGGGGATGGCAAGACGGGTTAAAGCCTCCTCACTGTGTACGATGTCGGCGACGAGATCCATGCACATGTCGTGCAGGATCTGGCTCGGTTCTTCGATGTCGCGCTCGATTTCATCCAGTCCAAAGCAATAGGCTGCATCGTCCACCCAGTAAGGCTCGCCATGCATTTCATGGAAGGAGAAACCGACAGCATTGGCTTTCTCGCGCCAATCCGGGCGCGGCGGGACTGTGATGCGGCGCATATCAGCTTCCTGAAAAGGAGTGGCCGCCGAATCCACCACGGCCCTTGACGTTCGTTTTGGCGTTGGACGTCTTCACGTCATTCGCCAGCGCGCCTCCTCCTGACGTGATTCCGCCGCCGCCTTGGTCCTGTTCACTGGCCGTCACATCCGGTATGACGAGGTCGCCGTTGCGTTTTCGATAGGCCGACATCGCACCGTTGGAACCCGACTCGCTGTTTTTCTGCCTGCGGCGATAGTTGCTGTAGTCGGCAAAGTTTTCGATGGACCGAGGCATAACAAAACCGGCGGGTGAGGGTGTGAAGACGCCTATGCCGGTGGGGTTAGTGGAATTGAGATTTTGTTTCAGCTCAAAGCAGTTTCCCGCGCCGTATTCCATTTCACATGCGACCATATTGAGAAATTTAGGTGCAGTGGCGAGGTGATGTTGGCCGGCGTCTTCGGATGCCGCTTGGCAAGCCTTGGGATAGACACCGGAGGCAACGCATTTTTCAACTGAGGTATAAAGAACCTCTTCCTCCGATGAAAAAGCCATAAAAAGGCCTATTGCGGCAATCGTACCGAGGGCGAGACGCGGGTGTTCTGTCACGTCCAAATACATGTCTGTTCCTCAATAGGCCATGCAGGCGGCGTTTAAAATCCCGATGACCACAGCGATGCCGCCGCTCCAGAGCCCGGCCGCAACGTTATCCTCGGTGATTTTCAGGTGCAGGTCGGTCATGGAGAGTTTGGCGATGTAGAATGCGAGAACCTGTACCAGCAGGCCGATCACTGCCCAGACGATATAGTCGGGGAGGCTGACGGAATTAGCCGCCGCCGAGGCGAGCGGCAGGCTGAAGCCGATCAGTGCCCCCAAAAAAGCGACGACGGCGGCAAAGTTGCCGGCCTTGATCAACTCCCCCTCGCGGTGGGGAGTAAGGCGGGTGTAAATAGCGGAAAAGGTTGCCAGGCAGAGCAGGCCGATCAGAAAATAACTTAAGAAGGCAGGTAAGCCTGCCACGTAATTCGGCATTATTGTCTCACAATGAAAAACACAACTTCAGAAATCAAAATCAATTGAAAGTTTAAAAAGTCAAGCGTCGCGGCGTTGTTGTTTGTAGAGAATGACGGTTCTGGCTGAGCGCAACATGCGCATTGCTTCTGCGTCAAATCGAACCTCTGCAACTGGTCTATCGCTAAATCACACAGATAGCCGTAACGCCAACCAAGTTGGCATTCCCACGGCACCATCAGAGCGTCTTTTGCGATTTAAGTGGCGCGTGTTCGGCGAGGGCCGCCAAGTGTCTGTTTCGCAAACAAAAAATTGGCATATCGACCCAAGTTTTATTTGTTTCCGCTGGCACATGAGTTCGCGAAGTAAACCATTCGTTAAACTTAACGGCTTATGAATTTCCGATGCGGAGTCGGTATCGTGCCGGCTTCTCCCATTGACGCCCATAGTGTCCCATGGTATCCCAAATGCACACCGCACTGGGTCGTGTTTTTGACCCGCAATCGCTGAAACGAGTGAGGAGCCTGCAACGGGCTGCTGCAGGGCATGTCGCCCTGACGCTTGGCGATGTGTCGTGCGTACCGGTGTTGTCTGTGGGGCGGATGATTCGCTTTGCGGAATGCGGTTTTGGCGAGTTGAGTAATGGACCGCTTTTTATCGAACGTAACGAACAGGATCGACGCCAAGGGGCGCGTTTCGGTTCCGTCTCCGTTTCGTTCGGTGCTGGCACAGCGTGGGATTCAGGAGCTTTATTGTCTTCAGGATTTCGCGTTTCCGGCAATCAGTGTCGGCGGTCCGGATTTGCTGGAGCGCTACGAGCGGCAGATCGCGTCCATGGATGCCTTCTCGCCGGAGGCGAACGCAATGTCGCTGCTGGTACACGGCGGCGGCGTTTTCATGAAGCTCGATCAGGAAGGTCGGTTGATGGTGACGGATTTCGTCCGGGAATTTACCGGCATATCCACGGATGTCACCTTCGTTGGACGAGCGGATCATTTTCAGCTTTGGCAACCGCAGGCGTTTTTGGCGGCGCAGGCGGCAGCAAGAGCGGGGCGCGGTTTTTCGGCTGCACGCCCCGCATAGGACGGGGACACAGAATGGCGGCGAATTCTGGCGGGCGATCTTCTGATGCCGGTGAGGGACCTCAGCGTCACATCCCGGTCCTGCTTCGCGAAGTGATCGCTGCGCTCGAACCCGCATCCGGCAAGGTCATCCTCGACGGCACTTTCGGCGCCGGTGGCTACACCCAGGCAATTCTCGATCAAGGTGCCAATGTCATCGCGCTTGACCGCGATCCTAACGCGATCGCCGGCGGCCAGGCCATGGTTGCTGCAAATGGCGGCAGGCTTACCCTCATTCAATCGCAATTTTCCGATCTGGCAAGGCACGCGCCGGAAGGCGGTCTTGACGGCGTGGTTCTCGATATCGGCGTTTCCTCCATGCAGATAGACGAGGCCGAGCGCGGTTTTTCCTTCCAGAAGAACGGTCCTCTCGACATGCGCATGTCCAGCTCCGGCGTTTCGGCGGCGGATGTCGTCAATCGCGCCAAGGTCGGCGATCTCATCCGCATCTTCGGTTTTCTCGGCGAGGAAAAGCAGCCGGGCCGCATCGCCCGCGCGATTGAAAAGAGGAGGGCGGAAGAGCCCTTCCGCACCACGCGTGATCTGGCGGGCCTCATTGAAATCGTTACGCCGCGCAAGGCTAAAGACAAGATCCATCCCGCAACACGGGTGTTTCAGGCGCTGCGTGTTTTCGTCAATGACGAACTCGGCGAATTGGCGCAGGCCCTGTTTGCTGCCGAGCGGGCCTTGAAGCCCGGCGGCCGGCTGGTTGTCGTCACGTTCCATTCGCTCGAAGACCGCATCGTCAAGAAATTTTTCTCCGAACGTTCCGGAAAGGCGGCGGGTTCCCGCCATCTGCCGATGGTGGAGGACAAGCCCGCCATTTTCGAAAATATCGGCAAGCCGATGGTCGCTGCAAGCGACGAGGAGGCGGAGATCAATCCGCGGGCCCGTTCGGCCAAGCTGCGCGCCGGCCTGCGCACGGCGGCACCTGCCCGGGCGGCAGATTTTTCGATTTTCGAACTTCCCGATCTCGCCAGCCTTGAAAAGATGGGAGGCTGATATGCTGCGCACATTCGATGTCGTGTTGATGGGGGTCATGGTCGCTGCGGCGGTGGTGACCTATTCGATCAAGCACAAAACCGATCTCAAGCTGGAACAGGTCCGCAAGCTCGAGACCGAAATCAAGCTCGAAAAAGACACGATCGATCTTTTGCGGGCCGACTGGGCATTGCTGACGCAGCCGAACCGCCTTCATCGTCTCGTGAATGCCTATCAGGACGAGCTTGGCCTTTCGCCGACGCTGCCGACACAATTGGCGCAGCCGCGCGAATTGCCGATGCTGCGCTCGCAATTGCCGCAGCCGCCCGAGCCGGAAGGCATGAGCGTTGCGGATGTCATCGCCGCTGCCGTCAACGGCTCCAAGCCGGGCGCTACGCTTGGCGGAACTGCCAAGAAGAAATCACCGCCCGCCGGCCAGATTGCCGCCAATGGCGCTCCTGTTCCAACACCGCGGGCGCGTGTTTCCCGTCCCACGGCGGCGCCGGCTCCTGCCGTCGCCGCTGTCGCAGGCGATGAAGATGGCGAAATGGATGAAACCATAACTGGATCGGTGGACCGCTGATGTCTTTTCTCTCCCGCGTCATGGTTCTGAAGAGCAAGGCTCACTTTTCCGCCAGCACCACCGGCATTCACACTGACCATGCAGCTTTCGAGGGCGCTCGCAAGAAGAGGGCGGCCCAGGCGAAAAGCCGCGTCGGTCTCATCATTTTCGGCTTCATCGCCTTTTACGGCGTCGTGGGCGGCCGTCTGGTGCAATATGGCCTTGCCGAGCAGGAGACGGTTTCGAGCATTGCCCCTGCCGACCGGCTGATGGCGTCGCGTCCCGATCTTCTTGATCGTAACGGCGAGGTTCTGGCGACTGATATCCGCACCGTGTCGCTGTTTGCGGAGCCGCATCGCATCGTCGATATCGACGAAGCCATCGAGAAGCTGCGCACTGTATTGCCAGATCTCGACCAGCGCGGCACCTATCAGAAGCTTTCCTCCAATTCGCGCTTTCAGTGGCTGCGCCGTCAGTTGACGCCGAAGCAGCAGAGCCAGATCCTGGCGCTCGGCATTCCCGGTGTCGGTTTCCGCCCGGAAAAGCGCCGCTTCTACCCTGGCGGGCCAACAGCTGCGCATGTTGTCGGTCACGTCAATATCGACAATCGCGGTGTTGCCGGAATGGAACGTTACGTCGACAGCCAGGGACTGGCCGATCTGACGGCGCTCGGCATGACCAGCGATCAGCCGCTGGAGCCGGTGAAGCTTTCCATCGATCTACGCGTCCAGTCCATCGTGCGTGAAGTCGTGACCTCGGCTATCACCAAGTTCCAGGCGATCGGCGCGGGGGCTGTGGTTCTGGATGTGCATACCGGCGAAGTGCTCGCTATGGCCTCCGTGCCGGATTATGATCCGAACAACCCGGCAGAAGGTGCCAAGGAAGGATGGCTCAACCGCATGTCGAACGGCACGTTCGAAATGGGCTCCACCTTTAAATCCTTTACCATTGCCATGGGTCTCGATTCGGGTCGCGTCCGCCTTGGCGATATGTTCGACGCGCGTTATCCGATCCGCATCGGTGGCTTCACTATCAAGGACTTCCACGGCAAGGGCCGCATGCTCTCGGTGCCGGAAATTTTCCAGTATTCGTCGAACATCGGTACGGCAAAAATCGCCGACACCGTGGGGACCGAAGGACACAAGGAATTCCTGACGCGGCTTGGCCTTCTGACGCGCATGCAGACCGAACTGCCTGAAGTGGCGCTGCCTTCGCAGCCCCGCGAATGGAAGAAGATCAACTCGATCACCATTTCATTCGGCCACGGCGTTTCAACAACGCCGTTGCAGACAGCAGTTGCCGGTGCCGCGCTCGTCAATGGTGGGAAGTTGATCGAGCCGACATTCCTGCCGCGCACGCGCGAACAGGCGGATCAGGTCGCAAAACAGGTGCTGAAGCCCGGCGCCAGCAAGGATATGCGCTTCCTGTTCGAATGGAACGGTGTCAACGGTTCTGGCCGTAATGCGCGCGTCGACGGTTTCAATGTCGGCGGCAAGACCGGTACGGCTGACAAGGTCGTCAATGGCCGTTATGTGCATGACAAGAACTTCAATGCCTTCCTTTCGGCATTCCCGATGGACGACCCGCAATATGTGGTGCTCTCTTTCATCGACGAACCGAAGACGGACAAGGGCAATGGCGCGGCACTTGCAGGCACCTCGGCTGCGCCGATGGTGCACGATATCATCAGCCGCACGGCGGCAGTGCTGGGCGTGAAGCCGAAGTTCGGCAAGGATGGCTCGGCCTTGCTCGTGTCTTATTGATTGTTAGAGCTTATGGTGTTCCGGCGAATCGCGCCGGGGGGACAAGACGGACACAGTCGATGAATTTGCGAGATATATCCGGGACGGCGTTTCCGGAATTGAATGAATTGCTCCTGTCTGAGATAGGGGCAATCGAAATCGGGGGAATTACCGCAGACAGCCGCAAGGCTGCGCCCGGCAGCCTGTTCGTGGCGGTTGCGGGAACCAAGGCGGATGGCGCGGCCTATGTGAAGGACGCGGTCGCCAAGGGTGCGGTCGCCGTCGTTTCCGGGCATGCGGTGGATGCCGATGTGCCGGTCCTTGCTGTCACCGACCCGCGCCTCTACCTTTCGCTCGCCGCTTCCCGTTTTTACGGAAAACAGCCCGAAACCATGGTCGCCGTTACCGGCACAGCGGGAAAGACCTCCGTTGCCTCCTTCGTGCGGCAAATCTGGGCTTTCGCTGGCCATGCCGCCGCCCAGATCGGCACGACGGGTGTCATCGCTCCCGGCCGCGAAGATTATGGCGCGCTTACCACACCGGATCCGGTGACGCTGCATGCGCTTCTCGCCGAGCTTGCTGCCGAAGGTGTGACCCATGCAGCCATGGAAGCTTCGAGCCACGGCCTCGACCAGCGTCGCCTTGACGGCGTGAAGCTCGCTGCGGCCGGTTTCACCAATCTCGGCCGTGATCACATGGATTATCACCCGACCAACAAGGACTACATGGCCGCGAAGATGCGGCTGTTCGACACGCTGATGGAAAAGGGCGCGCCAGCCGTCATTTTTGCCGACGACCCTTGGTCGGATAAGGCCATTCGCGCCGCCGCGGATGCAGGCCTCAATGTGCGCACCGTTGGCCGGAAGGGCGATTATCTAACGCTGAAGCGTGTAGAGCATTTCCGTCACAAGCAGCTGATCGAAGTGCACCATGACGGCGTGATCCACGAAGTCGACATTCCGCTGGCCGGCGATTTTCAGGTAGCCAATGCTCTCGTCGCCGCCGGTCTTGCCATGTCCACCGGCGTTTCCGCCCCAACGGCCATGAAGGCGCTTGAAAAGCTGATCGGTGCTGCCGGTCGCCTGGAACTTGTGGGCCAGACGAAGAACGGCGCGCTTGCCTATGTGGATTATGCCCACAAGCCGGATGCGCTTGAAAATGTTCTGACCTCGGTCAGGCCCTTCACCTCCGGCCGCATCATCACCGTCTTCGGCTGCGGCGGCGACCGTGACAAGGGCAAGCGCCCGATCATGGGCGAAGTGGCGACACGTCTTTCCGACATCGTTATCGTTACCGACGACAATCCGCGCTCGGAAGACGCTGCAACGATCCGTTCCGAAGTCATGGCGGCTGCGCCGGGTGCGTTGGAAATTGGCGATAGGGCAGAGGCGATCCGTCATGCGGTGTCGCTGCTTTCGAACGGCGATACGCTGATCGTCGCGGGCAAGGGGCATGAAGAGGGGCAGATCGTCGGTTCCGTGACGCTGCCGTTTTCCGATCATGAACAGGTGCGTACCGCGCTGGAAGGATTGAAGATTTGAATTGGTTATGGACAGTCGCCGACATGATCGCCATCACGGCAGGGCGTCCCGTCGGGAACCTGCCGACCGGTATCACCGGCATTTCCATCGACAGCCGGACTGTGAAGGCTGGTGAAGCATTTTTCGCCATCAAGGGCGATAGGGTCGACGGCCATGACTATACGAGTTTTGCTGTCGCCAATGGTGCGGGCCTGCTGGTCGTCGCCGAAGGTAAGCTGCCGGCCCTCGGCCGCCTGACCGTGCCCATGATCGTCGTGGAGGATGTCCTCGCGGCGCTTGGCAAGCTCGCCATTGCGGCGCGTGAAAGGACCACGGCGCGGATCATCGCGGTGACCGGTTCTGTCGGCAAGACGACGACGAAGGAAATGTTGCGGCAGGCACTGGCGCCTTCGGGCCGGGTTCATGCGGCGGTGGCGTCCTTCAACAATCACTGGGGTGTGCCGCTGACGCTGGCGCGCATGCCCGCCGATACCGAATTCGGCGTTTTCGAAATCGGTATGAACCACTCCGGCGAGATCCGTCCGCTGGTCAAGATGGTACGTCCGCATGTCGCGATCATTACCACCATTGCGCCAGCTCATTTGGGCAATTTCAAGAACATAGAAGAGATCGCAAGCGCCAAGGCGGAGATATTCGAAGGGTTGGAGGAGGGCGGCTTCGTCATCCTCAACCGTGACAACGCCCAGTTCGAGCAACTTGAAGAAGCGGCGCAGGACCAGGGTATCGAGCATATCCTGACCTTCGGGCAGCATGCCAAGGCCGATTTCCGGCTGGCCGATTTCGAAAGCACGTCCACGGGCTCGACCATCTGGGCGATCCTGAACGGCGAAACGAGCGAATTGCACCTGAACATTCCCGGCAGGCATATTGCCGACAACGCCATGGCGGTGCTTGGCGCTGTTGCCGTCACCGGCGCCAATCTCGACCGCGCTTTCGAGGTGCTCGGAACGCTCGAGGCAGTCAAGGGGCGCGGACAGCGCCATCGACTGACGATTGAAAGCGGTTCCTTCCTGCTGATCGATGAGAGCTACAACGCCAACCCCGCCTCCATGCGGGCGGCGATTGCCGTGCTTGCGGAAACAGAAACGCAGGGTTATGGCCGTCGCGTTGCCGTTCTCGGCGACATGCTGGAGATGGGTGAATTCTCAGCCCAGCTACACGAGGAACTGGCGGGGCCGCTGCTAGCCGGTGGTATCGAACATGTCTGGCTGGCTGGGGAGGCGATGGCCGCCCTTCGCGATGCGCTTCCGGACAGTGTAACTGTCATCTGGTTCCCGACGACAGCTGAACTTGCCGATTTTGCCCTGCAATGGGTGCAACCGGGCGATGCGCTGATGGTAAAATCGTCACTTGGGCTGGGTTTCGGCAAGATTGTCGCGGCACTGCTTGACAAGTATCCGGCATTCCCCGAGACGGAACGCCAAGTCTGAAATAGCCTTTTGAAAGGGCAATTATGCTGATCTGGCTCGTCGAACTGTCGGATAAAATTCAAGTCTTCAACCTCTTCCGGTACATCACCTTCCGGGCGGGTGCGGCGATGTTCACCTCTGCGTTGATCGTCTTCCTTTTTGGACCGGCGATCATCAATTCGCTGCGCGTGCGCCAGGGCAAGGGCCAGCCAATCCGCGCCGACGGGCCGCAGACGCATTTCAAGAAGGCTGGCACGCCGACCATGGGCGGGCTGATGATCCTTGCCGGTATTCTCGGCGGTTCGCTGCTCTGGGGTGACCTGTCGAACGTCTACGTCGTCGCCGTTCTGATGGTGACGCTCGGCTTCGGGGCTATCGGCTTTTACGACGACTATCTCAAGGTGACGAAGCAGAGCGACAAGGGCTTTTCCGGCAAAGCCCGTCTCGGCATCGAATTCCTGATTGCCGCGATTGCCGTGTTCTTCATGATGAAGGTGGCGCTTGCTTCCGCACCGCATGGCGGCACGCTCGGAAGCTCCATCGCCTTTCCGTTCTTCAAGGAACTCGTGATCAATCTCGGCTATTTCTTCGTGCTGTTCGGTGCTTTCGTGATTGTCGGCGCCGGCAATGCGGTTAACCTGACCGACGGTCTCGATGGTCTCGCCATCGTGCCTGTTATGATTGCAGCCGCCACCTTCGGCGTGATTGCTTATCTCGCCGGTAACGCGGTTTTCGCCAATTACCTGCAGATCAACTTCGTGCCCGGAACGGGTGAGCTCGCTGTCATCGTCGGCGCGGTGGTCGGGGCTGGTCTCGGCTTCCTGTGGTTCAACGCGCCGCCCGCCGCCATCTTCATGGGTGATACGGGTTCGCTGGCGCTCGGCGGCCTCATCGGCTCCATCGCTGTCGCCACCAAGCACGAGATCGTCATGGTCATCGTCGGCGGCCTGTTCGTGATGGAAACGCTCTCGGTCATCATCCAGGTTTTCTGGTTCAAGCGCACCGGCAGGCGCGTTTTTCTGATGGCGCCCATCCACCATCATTTCGAGAAAAAAGGCTGGACGGAAAGCCAGGTGGTCATCCGTTTCTGGATCATTTCCGTCGGTCTGGCGCTGCTCGGCCTCGCTACGCTGAAGCTGAGGTGAGCGATGATCCCGGTCTCGTCGTTCAGAGATAAGAAGGTCGCGCTTTTCGGGCTTGGCGGTTCGGGCCTTGTCACGGCCCGGGCGCTGGTTGCCGGCGGGGCGGATGTCGTTGCTTTCGACGATAATCCCGACAGCGTCGCCAAGGCTGAGGCCGAAGGGATAACGACGGCTGATCTTCGAACGATAGACTGGCATTCCTTTTCGTCTTTCGTGCTCGCACCCGGCGTGCCGCTAACGCATCCGAAGCCGCACTGGTCGGTCGATCTTGCCCGGGCGGCGGGTGTCGAGATTATCGGCGATATCGAGCTTTTCATTCGCGAGCGCCGAGCGCATGCGCCGGATTGCCCCTTCATCGCCATCACCGGCACGAACGGCAAATCCACGACGACCGCACTGATTGCCCATATCCTCAAGGCTTCGGGCCGCGATACACAACTCGGCGGCAATATCGGCACTGCGGTGCTGAGCCTCGATCCGCCGAAAGCGCAACGTTTCTATGTCGTTGAATGCTCGTCCTACCAGATCGATCTGGCGCCGACGATCAATCCGACGGCCGGCATTCTGCTCAATCTGACGCCCGACCATCTCGACCGGCACGGCACCATGCAGCATTATGCCGATGTTAAGGAACGGCTTGTGGCGGGCAGTGGCACGGCAATTGTCGGCGTTGATGACAGCTATTCCACGCTGATCGCCGACCGCATCGAGCGTGCCGGCGTGAAGGTGGAGCGCATTTCCAAGCGCAATGTCGTTTCCGAAGGTCTTTATGCCGAAGGCAGCCGCATCCTGCGGGCGCATGGGGGCAAGTCCTCGCTGCTGGTCGATCTCGACGGCATCCAGACGCTTCGCGGCAGCCACAATGCCCAGAATGCAGCGGCTGCAATTGCCGCATGCCTTGCCGTCGGCGTTTCCGAAGAGGACGTTCGCGCAGGTCTCAAGTCCTTCCCCGGCCTAAAACATCGCATGCAGCCGGTCGGTCGGCGCGGCAATGTCACTTTCGTCAATGACAGCAAGGCAACCAATGCCGATGCCGCGGCACCGGCCTTGTCGAGCTATGAGCGCATCTATTGGATCGCGGGCGGTCTGCCAAAGGCCGGCGGCATTGCCAGCCTTGCGCCCCTTTTTCCGCGCATCGCCAAGGCCTATCTGATCGGCGAGGCGGCGGCGGAATTTGCAGCGACGCTCGGCGAAGCCGTGCCTTATGAAATATCCGGCACGCTGGACAAGGCGGTGCAGCATGCGGCGGCGGATGCGGAAAAAGATGCGACGGCCGGCAATATCGTGATGTTATCCCCGGCTTGCGCAAGCTTCGACCAATATAAGAACTTTGAAATCAGAGGTGATTCGTTCGTCGCGCAGGTTGCGGCGCTCGATGGCATGACGATGCTCGTTCACTCTGGAAAAGGGGGCTGAGGCCATGGTAAGCCGAGTTGATCGCGGTCCGGTCGCGGAATGGTTCTGGACCATCGACCGTTTCTTTCTGGCGGCGTTCATCGCGCTGATGGGCATCGGCCTGATGCTGTCATTTGCGGCGTCGCCGGCGGTTGCCGAACGCATCGGTCTCAACAGCTTCTTCTTCGTGGAACGTCAGGCGATGTTCATGGTGCCTTCGCTGGCGATCATGATCGGTCTTTCCTTCCTGTCGCCGCGTCAGGTCCGGCGCGTGGCGGTGATGATGCTGATCGCGTCGCTGCTGATGATGATTTTCGCGCTGTTCTTCGGTATCGAGGTTAAGGGCGCACGGCGCTGGATTTCCATCGGCAGCTTCTCGATCCAGCCATCGGAATTCATGAAACCCGCCTTCGTCATTGTCTGCGCCTGGCTGTTTGCCGAACGCGCGCGTCACCCCGAAATTCCCGGCAACCTCTTCGCTATCATCACCTTCGGTATCGTGGCGGCACTTCTGATCGCCCAGCCCGACTTTGGCCAGACCATCCTGACATCGGTGGTGTGGGGCGGCATGTTCTTCATGGCCGGTGTTCCGTGGTTCTGGATCATCGTGCTCGGCGGCCTCGGCGTTCTCGGCATCGTCTCCGCCTATCTGCTCCTGCCGCACGTCGCCGGCCGTATCGACCGTTTCTGGACCGGTGAGGGTGATACCTTCCAGGTGGATACGGCGCGCGAGGCGATCATTCGTGGCGACTGGTTCGGTCGCGGCCCGGGCGAGGGCATCGTCAAGCGTATCATTCCCGACAGCCATACCGACTTCATCTTCTCGGTGGCGGCGGAAGAATTCGGCATTGTTTTCTGCATGTTCCTTGTGGCGATCTTCGCCTTCATCGTGTTGCGCGGCCTCTCGCACGCCTTTAGGGAAAAAGACGATTTCTGCCGCTTTGCCGTGGCCGGTCTGGTCCTGCAGATCGGCATGCAGTCGATGATCAATATCGGCGTTAATCTGGAGCTGATGCCCGCCAAGGGCATGACGCTGCCGCTGATTTCCTATGGCGGTTCGTCGATGATGGCGATCTGCGTGACGGCAGGCTTCCTTCTGGCGCTGACACGCCACAGGCCGGAAAAGAGGGCGCAGGAGCGCAGCTTCTTCCGCGTCGGTTCCGGCGTTCCTGCGGAGTAAATGATCATGAGCAAGGGTATTGTTCTGCTCGCCGCCGGGGGTACCGGCGGCCATGTCTTTCCAGCCGAGGCCTTGGCGCACACGCTGAAGGCGCGCGGGTATCAGGTGCATCTGGTCACCGACAGCCGCGCCGAGCGTTATGCGGGGAAGTTTCCGGCGGAAGAAATTCACGTCGTTCCATCCGCCACCATCGGTTCGAAAAACCCGATTTCCTTGGCGCGTTCGCTGTGGAAGCTGTGGACAGGGCTGCGTTCAGCGCGCCGGCTGATCACGAAGCTGAAACCGGTTGCGGTCGTCGGCTTTGGCGGTTATCCCACCGTGCCGCCGCTGCTTGCCTCGACCGGGCTTGGCGTGCCATCGATCATTCACGAGCAGAATGCGGTGATGGGTCGTGCCAACAAGGCGCTGGCGGCCCGTGTGAAGGCGATTGCCGGCGGTTTTCTGCCGCCCGCCAACGGCCAATATTCCGACAAGACGGTTGCGACCGGCAATCCCGTGCGCCCGGCGGTGCTGGCGGCGTCAGAGATACCCTATACGCCTTCGCAGACCGGCGAGACGTTCCAGCTCGTGGTTTTCGGCGGCAGCCAGGGAGCGCAGTTCTTTTCCAGCGCGGTTCCGGCGGCGATATGCCTGTTGAAGGACGAGCAGCGCAAGCGCATCGTCGTGACCCAGCAGGCGCGCCCCGAAGACAAGGACAGTGTGATCTCCTCGTATCAGAAGCTGGGCGTGAAGGCGGATGTCTCGCCTTTCTTCGGCGACATGGCCTCGCGCATCGGTGAGGCCGATCTGGTCATCAGCCGTTCGGGTGCATCGACGGTATCGGAGCTTTCGGTGATCGGCCGACCCTCGATCCTCGTGCCTTATCCGCATGCGCTGGATCACGATCAGGCGGCCAATGCGGCAGCGCTTTCGGCAGCCGGCGGTGCAAGCGTTATCAAGCAGTCGGAACTGTCGCCGCAGAAGCTCTCCGGCCTTCTGTCCTCGGCGCTGTCCGAGCCGGATCGGTTGTCCGCAACGGCGGCCGCGGCCAAGGCGACAGGAAAACCGCATGCGGCGGATGTACTGGCCGATCTGGTCGAGGCGATTGCGAGCGGAAAGTCCGTACAGGAATTCAAGAAGAACATTGAAGGAGTTGAGGCATGAAGATGCCGAAAGCCATAGGCCTTGTCCATTTCATCGGCATAGGCGGGATCGGCATGAGCGGCATTGCCGAAGTGCTTCACAATCTCGGTCATCGCGTTCAGGGCTCCGACCAGGCCGACAGCGCCAATGTGCAGCGCCTGCGCGACAAGGGCATCGAGGTCTTCGTCGGCCACACGGCGGATAATCTAGGTGATGCCGAGGTCGTGGTCGTTTCCACCGCGATCAAGAAGAACAATCCGGAG
Organism: Agrobacterium tumefaciens; assembly: GCF_009649785.1. Classification (GTDB taxonomy): domain Bacteria; phylum Pseudomonadota; class Alphaproteobacteria; order Rhizobiales; family Rhizobiaceae; genus Agrobacterium; species Agrobacterium tumefaciens. Next base: position 57,668 of record NZ_WJOK01000010.1, read on the forward strand.
CTGATCGCCGCGCGGGAAAAACACCTGCCGATCGTTCGCCGTGCCGAAATGCTGGCTGAACTCATGCGTTTCCGCAACGCCATTGCCATCGGTGGCACGCACGGCAAGACCACGACGACCTCGATGGTCGCGACCCTGCTGGAAGCCGGCAATCTCGACCCGACCGTGATCAACGGCGGTATCATCAACGCCTATGGCACCAACGCCCGCATGGGCGAGGGCGAGTGGATGGTGGTGGAGGCCGATGAATCCGATGGCACATTCCTGAAGCTTCCGGCCGATGTGGCCGTGATCACCAATATCGACCCGGAACATCTTGACCACTACGGCAATTTCGATGCCGTGCGCGCTGCTTTCCGGCAATTCGTGGAGAATGTTCCGTTCTACGGCTTTGGCGTCATGTGTCTCGACCATCCCGAGGTGCAGGCTCTGGTTGGGCGTATCGAAGACCGCAAGGTCATCACCTATGGAGAGAACCCACAGGCCGACGTGCGGTTTTCGAATGTGCGCATCGACGGCACGCGGTCTATCTTCGATGTGGAAATTCGCCGTCGCCGCACCGGCAAGATATTCTCCTTCACCGATCTCGTCCTGCCGATGCCCGGTCGCCACAATGTTTCGAACGCAACGGCTGCGATTGCCGTCGCCAATCGTCTCGGTATTTCGGAAGCGGACATCAAGAAGGGCCTCGCCTCCTTTGCCGGCGTCAAGCGTCGTTTCACGCTAACGGGCGAAGCCAATGGCGTGCAGGTCTTCGACGATTACGGCCACCATCCGGTTGAGATCAAGGCTGTGCTCGCGGCTGCGCGCGAAGCCTGCAAGGGCCGCATCATCGCCGTGCACCAGCCGCACCGCTACAGCCGCCTTTCCAGCCTGTTCGATGATTTCGCGCATTGTTTTAACGATGCCGATACGATTATTCTTGCTCCGGTCTATGCAGCGGGCGAAGATCCGATCGAGGGCGCAAGCTCGGAAGCGCTGGTCTCCGCAATCAAGGCTGCCGGCCATCGCGATGCCCGTTTTCTCGAAAAACGGGAAGATCTCGCGTCAGTGGTTGCAGGCATTGCGAATCCGGGCGATTTCGTGGTTCTCTTGGGGGCCGGAAATATCACGCAATGGGCGGCAGTGCTGCCTTCGGAATTGAAGAGCATATCAGGAAAGTCTGAATGAGACAGGTCGATGGGGTTAAATTGCTGGGGAGGCTCGGCGACGGGGTAAAGGAATTGCGGGGACGTCTGACACCGGATGCGCCCATGGACCGCGTGACGTGGTTCAGAGCCGGCGGTCTTGCGGAAGTCATGTTCCAGCCGCACGATACCGACGATCTGGTTACATTCCTGAAAATCCTTCCGGAGGACGTGCCGTTGACCGTGGTCGGTGTCGGCTCGAACCTTCTGGTGCGCGATGGCGGCATTCCAGGTGTCGTCGTCCGTCTTTCCGCCAAAGGTTTCGGCTCGGTGGAGCTTTCGGGTGAAAACCGCATCAAGGCAGGCGCGATCTGCCCGGACAAGCATATTGCCGCGATGGCCATGGATAATGGCATTGGCGGTTTCCATTTCTATTACGGTATTCCCGGCTCCATCGGCGGCGCTCTGCGCATGAATGCGGGCGCCAACGGCGGTGAAACGCGTGAGCGTGTCGTGGAGGTTTATGCGGTGGACCGTCAGGGCAACCAGCATGTGCTCTCCAATGCGGATATGGATTACAGCTATCGCCACTCCGGCGCCGATGCTGGTCTGATCTTCACCGGCGCCCTGTTTGAGGGTTATCCGGAAGACCGCGCGAAGATCCGCGCCGATATGGACGCCGTGCGTCACCACCGCGAAACCGTGCAGCCGATCCGTGAACAGACCGGTGGATCAACCTTCAAGAACCCCGAAGGTCATTCCGCCTGGGAGCTGATCGACGAAGCGGGCGGTCGCGGTCTGGTCATCGGCGGTGCGCAGATGTCATCGCTGCATTGCAATTTCATGATCAATACCGGCCATGCGACCGGTTACGATCTGGAATATCTGGGCGAGACCATTCGCAAGCGCGTGTTCGAGAAGTCGGGCATTCGGCTGGAGTGGGAAATCAAACGGCTTGGCCTATTCATGCCGGGTCGTGAAGTGGAGCCCTTCCTCGGCGCCTGAAAATTGCGATGCCTCGCGATTGCCATGAGCAACTGCGTTAGCCGTTTCATATCTCTCCTGGCAGCACCAAGCGGCCAGGAGTTTTTGTTTCATATCATCCTTGGCGAAGGGTAACGGTCGATCAATAGTTTTTATCTATAAGCAGTATTTAGATTACGGGAGAGGCAGCGTTGCGCCGCTCTACTGCTTGGGTGATATTTATGAGCATTTTCATTGCCGATCGCGTAAGCGGACAGCTGTCACGTTTTTTAAGCGAACTCGTCGCGATAACGACATTCACCGTGGCGACACCGGATGGATGGCGTCGGCTTGACCCGGTACAGTCATCATTTCGATTGGCTTGCCTGATCGCTTCCATAGCCGCCGTTATCTGTGTCGTTGCGATCCTGACGATGGCGCAGTTGGACCTAGTCTCGGACTTGAGCAATGGGCTCACAATCGGCCTGGTCCTTAGTACGACAATCTCTTTCACCGTCGGTTTTTTAATTTGCTGGCTCAATGCGAGGCAGATGCAGTTACTGATCCAGTCACACGAGCGTTTTGCGCAGCTCAGCCAGACTGATGCTCTGACAGGTCTTCACAACCGGCTAGGTCTTTATTCGAATTGCGTTCATCTGAGCACGCCGTATTGCGTCGCATTTATCGACATTGATCATTTTAAGTCCGTGAATGACAGGTACGGCCATTTGGCTGGTGACATGGTTATCTCCAGTGTTGCCAAGACAATTCGGGAAGGTTTCGATGAAGCCGCTCATGTGGCGCGGATGGGCGGTGAAGAGTTTGTCGTCGTCCACACCCTTGCCCCGGACCGGTTCCTGGAACAGTGCGAAGGCGTCCGTGAGAAGATCGCGACGACAACGGTTCATTTTCAGGATTTGCAGATCAGTACCACCATCTCGATAGGTGTGGCCTTGCGCGGGAACAGGGAGATTTTCGAGAAGGTCATGCACAGTGCGGATATGGCGCTCTACGAGGCGAAACGTGGCGGGCGTAATCGCATCTGTTCGTCGGGCGCGAAAGGTGGCCGTCAAATTATCGCTTGAGGATCATCACAGACGAAAAAAGGCCGCGAAAGGTGATTTCGCGGCCTCGATCTTTTAGTGGCCTGACGCTCAGACTTCATCCTTGCGGGACAGAAGAATGCAGGCGAGCGTGATGAGGGCGGATACGCAGAGGTAATATCCGACATATCCCATGCCGTAATTCACCTGCAGCCATGTGGCGATGTAGGGTGCCAGCGATGCGCCGAAGATGCCGGCCATGTTGAAGGTGATGGACGAGCCGGTGTAGCGCACCCTTGTCGGGAAGGGGGCGGCAAGCGCCGTTCCAATCAGGCCGTAGGTCATGCCCATCAGCGTCATCGCAAGGGCCGCGAAGATGAAGATCGAGCCTTCGCCGCCTGTCATCAGGGTAGGAAGCAGGAACGAGAACAGGCCGATCAGCACCGTCGTCAGGATCAGTATTTCGCGACGGCCGAAGCGCTCAGCGAGCTTGCCGGCAATCGGGATGAAGATGCCGAAAACGATGGAGCCCATGATTTGCACTTCGAGTGCGTCCAGGAACGGGATTTTCAGAACCTTGACGTTGTAGGACAGCAGATAGGCGGTACCGATATAGAACAGCACGAAGGTAGCCAGCGCCACGAAAGTGCCGAGCGCGAGGCTGCGCTTGTGGTTGCGGAACAGTTCCACGACCGGCACGGCAACACGTTCTTCCTTTTCGATTGCCTTCTGGAAGGCAGGCGTTTCGGTGATCGACAGACGAACCCACATGCCAACCGCGATCAGGATGATCGAAGCGACGAAGGGAATGCGCCAGCCCCAGCTCAGAAGCGCTTCCTGCGACATGAAGTGCAGCAAGATCCAGAAGACGCCGGAGGAGAGGAACAGACCGACGGGCGCGCCGAGCTGCGGAAACATCCCGTACCAGCTGCGCTTGCCGGGAGGAGCGTTTTCCGTGGCCAGCAGGACCGCGCCACCCCATTCTCCGCCAAGACCGAAGCCCTGACCGAAGCGGCAAAGCGCCAGCAACAGAGGTGCCAGAACACCGGCTGTCTCATAGGACGGCAGAAGGCCGATCACGACCGTCGATACGCCCATGGTCAGCAGAGCGGCGACAAGCGTAGCTTTACGGCCGACGCGGTCACCATAATGGCCGAAAACGACGGCGCCGAGCGGGCGGGCGAAAAAGGCGATGGAGAAGGTGGCGAAGGATGCCAGAAGTGCCGTCATCGGATCATTGTTCGGGAAGAACAATGTCGGAAACACGAGCACTGCGGCCGTGGCGTAAACGTAAAAATCGAAAAACTCGATGGTCGTGCCGACCAGGCTGGCAGTGAGAACTCGTGCAGGCGAATTTGTCTTTACAACGTTCGAATTGCCAGCTGTCGGCGATACCGGAGATATCGCGTCAGTCATGGTTTTGGTCCCATTTTTGGATGATTGCATGTCATGCCTTGGGAGGCATTGACTGCGTTAACGCAATTTTTGTTCTTTTGGAATGCTAAAAAAGAAATAATGCGGACAATGTGATCGGCTGGTGCGACAGGGACCGCAGCGTGTGCGAGGACGTAGTCTCAAGATTGAGAGACTGATTCAGGCGACGGATTTAAAACGCTGAAACGTCAGATAATTTTCGCTGGGGAAAAGCGTCATCTGTTAACGTTTTCGCCTTGTCTTTATCAGGGATAGAAGTGTGCGGCACCCTCGTTCTATTTCCGATCATTGAAAACCTGCATGTTGCAATCCGTCCAACTCTCTGATTCCAAGGAGGTAATTCGGATCGATGCTGATTCTTTAATGGAACTGGCATGTTGGGCGCGGCGGTTAACGAAAGTAAACGATTCATTAACCTTAATGGCGTTTAACTGATCTCAAGGATCATGTGCCAGAATCACCGTTCGTCAAATTCGGTTGGTTCCGGTGCGGATCGTAGCGGAGATTTGGTGTCAGAGGTATCGATGGGCGGCAAGCACGTAGCTGTTCTTTTGGGTGGGTTTTCGTCGGAGCGGCCGGTCAGCCTCTCGTCCGGGAACGCTTGCGCGCTCGCCCTTGAGGGCGAGGGGTACAAGGTCACCCGGGTCGATGTGGGGCGCGATATCGCCGCCGTACTCGGCGAGCTGCGCCCGGATGTCGCCTTCAATGCGCTGCATGGCCCCTTCGGTGAAGACGGCACCATTCAAGGCATTCTCGAATATCTCGCCATTCCCTATACCCATTCCGGCGTGCTCGCTTCTGCACTTGCCATGGACAAGGCGCAGGCCAAGAAAGTGGCTGCGGCTGCTGGCATTCCGGTGGCTGACGAACGCGTCATGAACCGGTTTGAATTCACCAGCGAACATCCGCTTGCGCCGCCCTACGTCGTGAAGCCGGTGCGCGAAGGCTCGAGCTTCGGTGTGGTGATCGTCAAGGAAGACCAGTCGCATCCGCCGCAAATCCTTACCTCGTCCGAATGGCGTTACGGCGATCACGTCATGGTCGAGCGTTACATCCATGGTCGCGAACTGACCTGCGGCGTGCTCGACGGCGAGGCGCTAGGAGTGACGGAAGTGGTGCCGCTGGGTCACAATTTCTATGATTATGACGCTAAATACGCAGCCGGTGGCTCAAAGCATGTCATTCCGGCAGAAATTTCACCAAAAATTTACCAAAAAATTCAAACACTGGCGGTTATGGCGCATCGGGCGATCGGGTGCCGTGGCGTAAGCCGTTCAGACTTTCGTTACGACGACCGCTTCTCAGAAGATGGCGAAGTTATCTGGCTTGAAGTGAATACGCAGCCGGGCATGACGCCGACCTCCCTGGTGCCGGAAATGGCGGCCCATGCTGGCCGCTCCTTTGGTAACCTTGTCAGCTGGATGGTGGAGGACGCTTCGTGTTTGCGGTGACCGGCAAAAAGTCGACGGCAAAAAAGCGCGAGCAATTCGTGGCGACGGCAAATGCCGACGATCGCAGGGTGCTGCCGCGTCCGCTGCGTCGTTTCGTGCGTTTCGGTGTCAGCCTTGCGACCGGACGCATCCACATTCCCGCCCATACCGGCACGATTTCGGCTGTTGCCTTTTACGCGGTGATCGGGCTTTACGGCATGTCGCTTGGCGGACATACGAATATCGTCACCCAGACCACGACCTCGGCCGCCGGTTTTGCGGTTGAGGACGTCAAGGTATCCGGCAATTTGCAGACATCGGAAATCGAAGTCTTCCAGCTTCTCGGCCTTGACGGCAGCACCTCCCTGATTGCGCTTGATATCGATGCGGCACGCCGCAAGCTCGTCCAGCTTCCCTGGGTCGAAGATGTTGATATCCGCAAGGTCTACCCGAAGACGGTTGAGGTTCGCCTGAAGGAGCGTGAAGCTTTCGGCATCTGGCAGCATGGCACGGAACTGTCGCTGATCGAAAAAAGCGGCAGCGTGATCGCGCCGCTGCGTGACAATAAATTTGCCGCCCTGCCGCTGTTCGTCGGACGCGACGCGGAAACGGGTGCTGCCGGTTTCGTAGCGCAACTGGCCGATTGGCCGGAAATTCGCAATCGCGTTCGCGCCTATGTTCGCATTGCCGGCCGCCGCTGGGATCTGCATCTCGACAACGGCATCGTCGTCAAGCTGCCGGAAGAGAACCTGCCGCAGGCACTGCAATTGCTGGCACGGCTCGATCTCGAGGAAAAGGTTCTGTCGCGTGATGTCGCTGCCGTCGATCTGCGTCTGACGGACCGCACCACGATCCAGTTGACCGAAGGTGCAGCAGAGCGCCGCCAGACGGCGGTAGATGCACGCACGAAGGCACTCAAGAAAGCGGAGAAGAACACATGAGCTTTTTTGGTTCTTCCCATTTCGGTCTGCCTCGCCTGAAGCCGCTGTCTTCCAAGCGCAGCCACATCGTCTCGGTGCTCGACATCGGCTCGACTAAGGTCGTTTGCATGATCGGACGGCTGACGCCGCGCCAGGAAAGCGAAATCCTGCCGGGTCGCACCCACAAAGTGGAAATCATCGGCATTGGTCACCAGCGCTCGCGCGGTGTGAAATCCGGCGTGATCGCCGATCTTGACGCGCTCGAAGGCGTGATCCGTCTTTCGGTGGATGCGGCCGAGCGCATGGCAGGCCTGACCGTCGACAGCCTGATCGTCAATGTCTCCGCCGGCCGGCTGGCAAGCGACATCTATACCGCGAGCATCGATCTCGGCGGACAGGAAGTGGAAGCAAGCGACCTGCGCAAGGTTCTGGTGGCGGCGAGCCAGCAGTCCATGCGTCAGGACCGGGCGATCCTGCATTCGCTGCCAACAGGCTATTCGCTGGATGGCGAGCGCGGCATTCGTGATCCGCTGTCGATGTATGGCGATCTTCTCGGTGTCGACATGCATGTGGTGACTGTCGAACGCACGGCGCTGAAGAACCTCGAGCTTTGCGTCAATCGTGCGCATCTTTCGGTCGAGGGCATGGTGGCGACGCCCTATGCCAGCGGTCTTGCGGCACTGGTCGATGACGAGGTCGAGCTTGGCTGTGCCGCCATCGACATGGGCGGCGGCACCACGACGATCTCGGTTTTCGCCGAAGGCCGTCTCATTCATACCGACGCGATCGGCCTTGGCGGTCATCACGTTACGACAGATCTTGCACGAGGCCTCTCGACACGAATCGAAGATGCGGAGAGACTGAAGGTGGTGCATGGTTCGGCTTTGCTGAATGGCGCGGATGAGCGCGACATGATTTCGATCCCGCCGATTGGCGAAGATGATCGCGATCAACCATCGCAAGTTTCAAGGGCACTTGTTACCCGCATCGTGCGGGCGCGTATCGAAGAGACGCTGGAATTGATCCGTGATCGTATCCAGAAGTCCGGCTTCAGCCCCATCGTCGGCAAACGTGTTGTCCTGACGGGCGGCGCGAGCCAGCTGACGGGGCTGCCGGAAACGGCACGGCGCATTCTTGCCCGCAACGTTCGTATCGGCCGCCCCATGGGGGTTGCGGGTCTTCCGGTTGCGGCAAAGGGACCGGCATTTTCAACCGCATGCGGACTGATGATCTATCCGCAGGTGGCGGACATCGAAATTCATGCGGCGCAAGGCGGAATGTTCTCGCCGTTTGGTACGGGTAGCGGCCGGATAGCCCGGGTAGGGCAATGGCTGAAAGAGAGTTTCTGAGTAGCCTCGTGGCGTGAGCCTGAGGTTTCCAAGTTGAGTTTTCAAGAATCGGCCAGCGGGGCGATGCGGCCAGAGAAAGAAGGAATGGTAAAATGACGATACAGCTGCAAAAGCCTGATATCACCGAGCTGAAGCCACGCATCACTGTTTTCGGTGTGGGCGGCGGTGGCGGTAACGCTGTCAACAACATGATCACGGCTGGCCTCCAGGGTGTCGATTTCGTCGTCGCCAACACGGATGCACAGGCTCTGACCATGACGAAGGCAGACCGGGTCATCCAGCTCGGCGTCAACGTCACCGAGGGTCTCGGTGCCGGTTCCCAGCCAGAAGTCGGACGCGCCGCCGCTGAAGAATGCATCGATGAGATCATCGATCACCTGAACGGCACCCACATGTGCTTCGTCACTGCCGGCATGGGTGGTGGTACCGGCACGGGTGCTGCACCTGTCGTTGCACAGGCTGCCCGCAACAAGGGTATCCTGACGGTCGGCGTCGTTACCAAGCCTTTCCATTTCGAAGGCGGTCGCCGCATGCGTCTTGCCGAACAGGGCATCGAGGAACTGCAGAAGTCCGTCGATACGCTGATCGTCATTCCGAACCAGAACCTCTTCCGCATTGCCAACGACAAGACGACCTTTGCCGATGCCTTCGCCATGGCTGACCAGGTTCTCTATTCCGGCGTTGCCTGCATTACCGATCTGATGGTGAAGGAAGGTCTCATCAACCTCGACTTCGCCGACGTTCGCTCGGTCATGCGTGAAATGGGCCGCGCAATGATGGGTACTGGCGAAGCTTCCGGTCCGGGCCGTGCGATGCAGGCTGCGGAAGCGGCAATCGCCAACCCGCTGCTCGACGAAACCTCGATGAAGGGCGCACAGGGCCTCCTGATCTCCATCACCGGCGGTCGCGATCTTACCCTGTTCGAAGTCGACGAAGCGGCTACCCGTATTCGCGAAGAAGTCGATCCGGATGCCAACATCATCCTCGGCGCAACCTTCGACGAGGCACTTGAAGGTCTCATCCGCGTCTCCGTCGTCGCGACCGGCATCGACCGCGTTGCAGGCGTTGGCGAACAGAACATTGCCGATATGCGCGCCGCAGCCGCCAAGCCGCTTATCCGTCCTTCCGCGGCCGTTGCTCCCGCTCCGGCCGCAGTTCAGCCTGCACAAGCAGTATCGCAGGCACCAAAGACCGTAGACCAGATCGCCCAGACCATCCGTTCGGCGGAAGCCGAAATGGAACGTGAACTTGGTTTCGCAGCACACCAGCAGCCCTCTCAGGATTTCCGTCCGCAGAGCAAGCTGTTTGCATCCGCTCCGGCTGAAGCACCGGCAGCTCTCCGTCCGGCACAGCCGGTTCAGCAGGCTGCTCCGGCACCTGTTGCCCCGGCACCGGTCTATCACGCGCCGGAACAGGTTGCCGCTCCGCGTCTGCAGCAGCCGCAGGCTCCGGTCTATCAGGAGCAGGCTCCTGTTGCCCGCCAGCCCGAGCCTGTCCGCATGCCGAAGGTCGAGGACTTTCCGCCGGTCGTGAAGGCCGAGATGGATCACCGTGCCCACGCAGCTCCTGCAGCCCAGGAAGAGCGTGGCCCGATGGGTCTTCTGAAGCGCATCACCAACTCGCTTGGCCGACGCGAAGAGGAAGAAGTTCCTTCCGAAATGATGGATGCGCCGAGCATGGCGCCGCAGCAGCGCCGCGCACTTTCGCCGGAAGCCAGCCTCTACGCTCCGCGTCGTGGCCAGCTTGACGATCACGGTCGTGCGACGCCTTCTTCGGCAAGCCACCATGACGACGACCAGCTGGAAATTCCGGCGTTCCTGCGTCGCCAGTCCAACTAACAGCGATTCCGTTCGCCTCTCCAAACGCCCGGGTCACACGACCCGGGCGTTTTGTTTTATTGTGCGTTATTAACAGTAAATTAATTCATCTTTTCAATGGCTTGTGCGTGTAACAATCCGAAACGAACAGTGATTTGTCCTGGCACTTTCATGTGCGTATGTATGAGGCTGGGTAAGGGAAAACATTGACCTCGCCGGTTGTTGAAACCGGCTTGAAAAACTTGAACGGCGCTGAATATACGGCGCGGTTTTCAAAACAAGGCATATACGCATGACTATCGGACTGCTCGGATTTCAGACGACTATCGCAAATGCTGTTCAGCTCAAGGGCATTGGCGTGCATTCCGGCAATCCGGCTTCGATGACGTTCCAGCCCGCAGAAGCAGGAACGGGCATCGTGTTTCAGCGCCTTCATGAAAATGGCAGCGTAACCGAGTTGAAGGCGGTGTCTTCCAATGTCGGCAATACCGATCTGTGCACCGTGCTCGGCCGCTCGCTATCCCAGTCAGTGGCAACGGTCGAGCACGTCATGGCCGCCATCTACGCCATGGGCCTCGATAACCTCGTCGTTGAGGTCGACGGTCCGGAAGTGCCGATCATGGACGGCAGCTCTGCGCCATTTATCGATGCGATCGAATCGGCTGGCATCAAGAACCTTGGTGTGAAGCGCCGCTATATCCGCGTCATCAAGCCGGTGCGCATCGATTCGGGTGCGTCCTGGGCGGAGTTCCGCCCTTACGACGGCACGCGGTTCGAGGTCGATATCGATTTCGACACGCCACTGATCGGCAAGCAGTCCTGGAAGGGCGACCTGACGGCGGATACGTTCAAGAACGAGCTTTCGCGCGCCCGCACCTTCGGCTTCATGCGTGACGTGGAGCGCCTGTGGGCTGCCGGTTACGCACTCGGCTCCTCGCTTGAAAACTCTGTTGTCATTTCCGACGACAACAGCGTCATCAACATGGAAGGCCTGCGTTATGCCAAGGACGAATTCGTTCGCCATAAGACGCTGGACGCCGTGGGCGACCTGGCACTTGCCGGTGCGCAGTTCATCGGTTGCTATCGCTCCTATCGCGGCGGCCACAAGGTCAATGCCAACGCGCTGAAGGCTTTGCTGAGCGACCGCTCGGCCTATGAGATCGTGGAGGCTCCTGCCGCCAGCAACCAGGTACGTGCCCGCGAATTCGTTCCGGTCAACATGCCGGAATTTGCACCCTGGTCCGCTTGAGTTTGTTTGCAGGCTATTGATTGACAGGAAAAGCCGCTCCGTTTCGGGGCGGCTTTTTCACGATGAGGGGCGGGATGTTTTGTCATGCCGCCTGATATTCATGCGATTGCATGGGCCGATGCCATAAAAATGCGTTAATGCATCATCATTGCGTTGCCCTGCAGATGCTTTTATGGCTAGAAACGCCAGTGCAAAGCCGATGCTTATGTATTTGCGCGGGAAGTGGGAACTGTCGAATGAAGCATGTAGGGTCTGGTGCAATGAAGGGTACGATGCGGGGGATCGCCGTTTCGTTGATGTTGGTCGGTGCGAGTGTTGCCGTCACGGCCTGCCAGTCTGATCCGGATATCGACATTACCAAGCTCGGCGTCGAGACCGATCCGCCAGACGTTCTGTACAAGCAGGGGCTTGCAAACATGAACGCCGGCAACATGACGGAGGCCTCGCGCAAGTTCGAGGCGATCGACAAGCAATATCCCTTCACCGAATGGGGCCAGAAGGCGCTTGTGATGCAGACCTTCATCGCAACGCGCACCAACAAGAACGACGTGGCCATCGCGTCCGGCAGCCGCTTCCTGCGCCAATATCCGCGCTCCAAGGATGCCGCCTACGTTCAGTACATGATCGGTCTTGCCTATTCGAAGCAGATTTCCGACGTGACGCAGGACCAGCGCGCCGCGCAGCGCACGGTCGAGGCGATGAGCAAGGTGGTCAACGACTACCCTGATTCGGAATATGTCGCTGACGCGCAGGCCAAGATCCGTTTCGCCCGCGACCAGCTCGCCGGCCGCGAAATGCAGGTCGGCCGTTATTACCTTGAGCGCAAGGAATATCTCGCCGCCGTTTCGCGTTTCCGTATCGTCGTCGAGCAATACCAGAACACCAACCAGATCGAGGAAGCGCTGGCCCGTTTGACGGAATCCTATTATGCCATGGGTCTTTCCGACGAGGCGCAGACTGCTGCCGCCGTTCTCGGCAACAACTATCCCGACAGCCAATGGTATGCGGATTCCTACAAGCTGCTGAAGGGCGGTGGGTTGGAGCCGCGTGAAAACAAGGGGTCCTGGATTTCGCGCGCCGGCAAGAAGCTTATCGGCGCCTGAGACAGGGCATAGGCCATGCTGGTCCAGCTCTCGATTCGTGACATCGTTCTGATTGAAAGGCTCGACCTCGGCTTTGAGGCGGGCCTTTCCGTGTTGACGGGTGAGACGGGCGCGGGCAAATCCATTCTGCTTGACAGCCTGTCGCTGGCCCTCGGGGGCCGCGGCGATGGCGGTCTGGTGCGCCACGGGGAAGAGAAGGGGCAGGTTACTGCCACTTTCGAAGTTCCGAACAGCCACCCCACACGGCATCTCCTGCGCGAAAACGGCCTGGATGACGATGGCGACCTGATTTTCCGCCGCGTGCAATCCGCAGACGGACGCACCAAGGCCTATATCAACGATCAGGCCATCAGCGTGCAGATGATGCGTCAGCTGGGGCAGCTATTGGTCGAAATTCACGGCCAGCACGACGACCGCGCTCTTGTCGATACCGATGCCCACCGCACGCTGCTGGATGCTTTTGCCGGGCTGAGCGACGATGCCCGTGCCGTTCAGGGTTTCTACCGCACATGGAAAGACGCCGAGCGGGCGTTGAAAACCCATCGTGCCAAGGTTGAGGCTGCTGCCCGAGAGGCGGACTATCTGCGTTCCTCCGTCGAGGAGCTTGAGGTGCTCTCGCCGCGCGACGGCGAGGAGGAGGAGCTTGCCGAACGTCGGGCGGTGATGCAGAAATCCGAACGTATTGCCGGTGATATCGCCGAAGCGAGCGAGTTCCTGAACGGCAACGCCTCGCCAGTGCCCATGATCGCATCCATGATGCGGCGCCTGGAACGCAAGAGCCACGAGGCGCCGGGATTGCTGGAAGACACCGTGCAATTGCTGGATGCCGCGCTCGACAGCCTTTCCAACGCGCAGATGGAAGTGGAGGCCGCACTTCGCCGCACCGAGTTCGATCCACGCGAGCTGGAGCGGGTGGAGGAACGGCTGTTTGCGCTACGCGCCGCCGGACGCAAATATAATGTCGCGGTGCCTGATCTACCGGCGCTCGCGGAAAAAATGGTCGCGGATCTCGCCGACCTCGATGCGGGCGAAGAAAAGCTCGGCAAACTTGAAGCCAACCTCGGCGTTGTGAAAGCCGATTTCGACCACGCGGCCAAATCGCTTTCCGAAAAACGCCACAATGCGGCGAATGCGCTTTCCGAAGCTGTCATGGCGGAGCTTCCGGCGCTCAAGCTGGAGCGGGCACGTTTTACCGTCGAAGTCAGCTCCGACCCGGAGCAAGCGACGGCTGACGGTATCGACATCGTGGAATTCCACGTTCAGACCAATCCTGGAACGCGGCCCGGCCCGATCATGAAAGTCGCTTCTGGCGGCGAATTGTCCCGTTTCCTGCTGGCGCTTAAAGTCGCGCTGGCTGATCGTGGTTCGGCACCGACACTGGTGTTCGACGAAATCGACACGGGCGTTGGCGGCGCTGTGGCAGATGCCATTGGCCAGAGGCTGCGTCGTCTGTCGAAAACCGTGCAGGTTCTGTCCGTCACCCACGCGCCCCAGGTGGCCGCGCGGGCGGCCACACATCTTCTCATTTCCAAAGGCCCCTCCGGCGACGGCACCGAGCGCATCGCCACGCGTGTCGCTACCATGGAGCCGAAACATCGCACCGAAGAAATCGCCCGCATGCTTGCCGGTGCCTCGGTGACAGATGAGGCGAGGGCTGCCGCCGCCCGCCTGCTTGCCGCCAAGGATTAACGGCTGACGGCCACCGCCACGCCGGAGCCGATCATGACGCCGCCCGCCGCCCGGTTCACCCTGCGGACAATTCTTGGCTCACGCAGCAGCTTTCTTGCCCGCACAGCCAGAACCACATGAGCGCCGATCACAACCGCCTCTACCACGACGATGACGGATGTCAGCGCCAGAAGGTGATCGACCGTCAGCGAGGCGCCGACAACGTTCGGTAACAACGCCACGTAAAAGAGCGGCATTTTCGGATTTCCGAGATTGAGCGCGGTTCCGGTGGCGAATATCGAAAGAAGGCTACGGTGGCCATTCACGGGTTGCAGATCGGGAACCACAGGTTCCGCTGTCCAGAGTTTGAAGCCCATCCAGATGAGATAGGCCGCGCCGCCATAGCGCAGCACCGCCATCACCGTTCCCATTTCGGCTGCGAGGATCGACAGGCCGAAGGCTGCAAGCGTGAGGAATATCAATATTCCTGCCACGGTTCCGGCCCCATAGGCGAGGCCGGAGGCGGCACCATGGGTGATGGTGCGGGCGACGATCGTCATATTGTCCGGGCCGGGGCTGGCCGCGAACACGAAGAAGGCTGCTGCAAAGGCGATGAGGGTGGTGAGTTCCATGGGGGCTCCGGCTTCCGTTTCATCCGGATGCTCAGAATAGCGGATTCCCGCCTGTTGAAAAGCGAGGATGGTTTTGCGTTTGCCAATAATTCGCTAAAAGCATTGCAGATTCATCCGTGAGGCTTCTTCCATGTCGAAAGACCAGATTCCCGTCGAAAACCTGACCGAGCTTGAGGCCTCTTCCGAGCTGGCATTTCTGGCAGCCGAGCTTTCCCGCCACGATGCGCTTTATCATGGCAAGGACGCGCCGGAAATTTCGGACGCGGACTACGATGCGCTGAAGCGGCGCAACGATGCCATAGAGGCGGCTTTCCCGGCGCTGGTGCGGGCAGACAGCCCTTCGAAGAAAGTCGGCTTCACGCCGCTTCCCACCTTCGCGCCCATCGTGCATGCGCGGCCGATGCTGTCACTCGACAATACGTTTTCTGAAGGTGATCTGCGCGATTTCGTCAGTTCGGTTTACCGCTTCCTCGGGCACCTGCCGGATGATTCGATTGCCTTTACCGCCGAGCCGAAGATCGACGGACTTTCCATGTCCATCCGCTACGAGAGCGGCAGGCTGAAGACGGCGGCAACACGTGGCGACGGCACGACGGGCGAGAACGTCACCGCCAATATCAAGACCATCAAGGAAATTCCGAACGAGCTGCCTGCCGATGTACCCGATGTGGTGGAGGTGCGCGGCGAGGTCTATATGGCCAAGAGCGACTTCATGGCGCTCAATGCCCAGATGGAGGCCGATGGCAAGCAGACCTATGTGAACCCGCGCAACACGGCCTCCGGTTCGCTGCGCCAGCTTGACGCCAATGTGACGGCGAAACGCAAGCTGCGGTTCTTTGCCTATGCGCTTGGCGAGGTCTCCAATGGCGGCCAGCCGACGCGGATTGCCGACACGCAATATGGTATCGTCGAGAAATTCCGGGAATGGGGTTTCCCGGTCAATCCGCTGATGAAGCGATTCACCTCTGCCGAACAATTGCTTGAACATTATAATGAAATCGGCGTCGCGCGACCCGATCTCGATTACGATATCGACGGCGTGGTCTACAAGGTCGACCGGCTTGACCTTCAGGAACGGCTGGGTTTCCGTTCGCGCAGTCCGCGCTGGGCCACCGCACACAAGTTCCCGGCCGAACAGGCCTTCACCACGGTCGAGAACATTGAAATCCAGGTAGGGCGCACCGGCGCGCTGACACCGGTTGCGCGTCTCACCCCGATTACCGTCGGCGGCGTCGTCGTCACCAATGCGACGCTACACAATGCCGATTACATCGAGGGTATCGGCAATAGCGGCGAGCGCATTCGGCCCGAGGATCATGATATCCGCATTGGCGATACTGTCATCGTGCAGCGTGCAGGCGATGTCATTCCGCAGGTGCTGGATGTTCTTCTGGAGAAGCGACCGGCTGAGGCGGTGAAATATGCGTTTCCGGAGAAATGTCCTGTGTGCGGCAGCCATGCGGTGCGGGAGCGCAATGAAAAGACCGGCAAGCTCGATTCGGTCACGCGCTGCACCGGCGGTTTCGTCTGCCGGGCGCAGGCGGTCGAGCATCTGAAACATTTCGTCTCACGCAATGCTTTCGATATCGAGGGGTTGGGTACCAAGCAGATCGATTTCTTCTTCGAAAGCGAGGATCCGGCCCTCTCCATCAAGACCGCGCCTGATATTTTCACGCTGAAGGCGCGTCAGGAGGCATCGCATCTTACCAAGCTCGAAAACATAGATGGCTTCGGCAAAATCAGCGTCAAGAAACTGTTCGATGCCATCGATGCCCGCCGCGAGATCGATCTGCATCGGCTTATCTTCGCTCTCGGCATTCGTCATGTCGGTGAAACCACGGCGAAGCTTCTGGCGCGTTCCTATGGCACCTATGAGCATTTCGAGGAAGCCATGAAGGCGGCAGCCGACCCGGCGAGCGATGCCTGGGCCGAACTCAACAGTATCGATGGCATCGGCGAGGTCGTGGCGCGCGCCATCATCGAATTCTACAAGGAACCGCGCAATCTCGATGTCATCGACCGGCTGATACGGGAGCTGCGGCCAAAGGAGGCCGAGAAGCCCTCGACCGAAGGCAGCCCGGTGGCGGGCAAGACGGTGGTCTTTACCGGGTCTCTGGAAAAATTCACGCGCGACGAGGCCAAGGCCCGTGCGGAAAGTCTGGGCGCCAAGGTGGCCGGTTCCGTATCGAAGAAGACGGATATTCTGGTGGCCGGGCCGGGGGCAGGTTCCAAGCTTGCCAAGGCGGCGGAGCTGGGCGTTCAGACCATGGACGAGGACGAGTGGCTGGCGCTGATCGGTGGCTGAAGCACCGTCATCGCCTCGCTGTTTTGCGCCGCTATGGGTCTTATCCTGAAACGGGGAACGGGACATGGATGACCGCATCGTCATCTCTAGGCAGCAGGTTCGAGCGCTGATCGCAAGCCAGTTTCCGCAATGGGCGGGGCTTGATGTCAGGCCGGTGGAACTGAGCGGCTGGGATAATCGCAGCTTCCGCCTTGGTGATGATATGCTCGTTCGCCTGCCGAGCGCTGGCCGCTATGTGGCACAGGTGGAGAAGGAGCATCGCTTGCTGCCGAAGCTTGCGCCTCTTTTGCCTCTTCAGATCCCAAAGCCATTGGCGATTGGTGAGCCGGGACAAGATTATCCGTTTCCATGGTCCGTTTATGGCTGGCTTGAAGGCGAGCCTCTCGCCCGGCATCTTGGGCATATAGATCTCGCAACAATAGCCGTCGACGTAGCAGCGTTTTTGAAATCCCTACAGGGCATCGATGCGACGGATGGTCCGCTTGCGGGCGAGCACAATTTCCACCGCGGTGGGTCGCTTGCGGTCTATGACGGCGAGGCGAGGGCGGCGACGTTGCGCCTTGCCGATGAGGTCGATCAGAGGCTGGCCATGGAAATATGGCAGCTTGCTCTTTCGAGCAGCTGGCAGGGCCAGGGCGTTTGGGTGCATGGCGATATTGCCGAAGGCAATCTGCTGGTGAGAGATGGCCGCCTCTCAGCCGTCATAGACTTCGGCAGTTCCGGCGTCGGAGACCCATCTTCCGATCTCATTCTGGCATGGAACGTGCTCGACGCCGAAAGCCGGAACGTCTTTCACCTGGCGATGAATCTCGACAATGCCACATGGCAGCGCGGGCGCGGCTGGGCGCTGTGGAAGGCGTTGATCACGCTTAAGGCTCAACGTGGACGTGATGAGAAACTGGCCGAATGGTCACGTCGGACCATTCGGGAAGTGATGGCCGATCATTTGTCCGCCTGAAACATCAGCGCAGACGCGCCATGACGTAGGCGTCGACATATTTGCCGTCGCGATAGGCGTCGTTGCGCAAGGTGCCCTCGCGTTCGAAACCGAGTTTCTCATAGAGCCGGAGGGCGGCGAGATTGTCGGTGAAGACATTCAGTTCGATGCGGCGGATATCATGCCAGTTATCGGCCGCGTCGATGAGCGCCGTCAGAAGCCTTGAACCGACGCCCTTTCCGGCAAAATCGTCGTGAACGGACATCGCAAGATCGGCGACATGGTACTGTCTGCCCGCTCTGCGGTATAATCCGGCGTTACCAACGAGTTTTCCGTGCCACTCCGCGACGATGACGATGTCGGTAGGGGCTCGGTTTTCTATCGATTTCCTCGTCTTTTCAATCGTCTGGAAAGGCTGCCGAAGGGTGCCGTGCCGGACGCCGGGAAGGTTGAGCATTTCCGTCAAGGCTTCGACGTCTTCAAGCCGGGTGGCGCGCAGGACAACGTCCTTCAGATCAAATGGCTTGTTTGTAATATCCGCTGGTTTCATGTTCATGCCTGTCTCCTTGTGGCGCGTTCGGAGCAGGCGTGACACCCCTGCTCTTATCGGCAGGGGTGGATGTTGATCGCTCAGTGCGCGGACATGCCTTTCCCTGCCGGTTGACCGGTCATCGTCATATGGCGGGTGGTCGTCGTTTTGATAGCGATCATGATGGCGAGAATGCTTTTACGAACTGTCACTGTCAAGCGGGTGCCTTGCGCAGGAAATCTCTTAGTTTTGCCGGCAGCCTGCCGTCAATCGCGGCAAGGCCGGCGGCAATCATCGCCATTCCAGCGAAGTGCTTGATTTCCAGCTGTTCTCCGAGAATGAGCGAACCGAGAAGGATGGCGCTGACGGGAATGAGGAAGGTGACGAGCGCGAGATTGGTGGCGCCGGCAGTTGCAAGGATGCGAAAGAAGATGAGGTAGGCCAGGGCCGTGGACAAGAGCGCGATACCGATGAGTGCGCCCCAGGTGCCGAGGCTCGGCATCGCAAGCGTCCAAGGCTTGTCAATGAGGAGCGCGGCGGGGATCAGCATCAGTGTCGACGACGATATCTGGCCAGTGGCGGTCATCAGTGGCGGCACGCCCATGGCCTTGAAGCGGCGGCCGAATATGCCCGCGAAAGAATAGGAGATAGCTGCGCCGAGAATGGCAATCTGACCCCAGAGGCCGGAGATCGCACCGCCAAAGGCTGCCGGGCCGATCATCGTCGCCACGCCGGCAAAACCGATGAGAACACCCGCCAGCTTGTTGCCGGTCATCTTCTCGTCGGCTGTGAGGAAATGGGCGACGATGACGGTAAAGAGCGGCGTCGTCGCATTGAGGATCGAGGCCAACCCGCTGGCAATATGGGTCTGGCCCCAGACGATCAGGCAGAAGGGAATGATGTTGTTGAGCAGGCCCATGCCGAAAAAGGCGCGCCATACGGCCCATTGCCGTGGCAGATGAAGGCCCATGATGCGGCAGACGATCAGCAGTGCCGTGGCAGCGAGGCTGACACGTAGCGTGACGATGGTGACCGGCGGCAGTTCCTTGACGGCAATACCGATGAAAAAGAACGATCCGCCCCACAGCAGCGAGAGCGCCACAAGCATCCCCCATTCGCTGGCATCCATCTGTTTTTGTATTGCCACCTTCGTCTCTCCCACCGCTGGAAAATTGAAATAGTCACAGAGAACGCCACGTTCAGCCACCCGATATCGGTTGAGTTTAGCTCAATCAGTCGTCTGGCAATCTTGGTTACGTCCGTGCCCGTTGCATCTATTTACTCCTCATATTATGCTGTTTTCAAACGATAGTTTCTCGTCGGATAATTGAGCTCAGCTAAACCATGGTTGCAGAACTCCCTTCCTTGAAAGGATTGCAGGCCTTTGAGGCTGCGGCGCGCTACCGCAGTGTCACGCTTGCCTCCAACGAGTTGAACGTCACCCCCGGCGCGGTCAGCCTGCAAATCCGGGAGCTGGAAGCCCGCCTTGGCGTGCAGCTGTTTGTCCGCAAGCCGCGCAGCATCCAGCTGACGAGGGAAGGGGAGCGTATTACGGTTCCCTTCGCACCGCATTCCGGATGATGCGCGAGGCGACGGCGGAACTGACGGCGCGATCAGAGATTACGGTCTTAACGTTAAGTTGCACGCCAACTTTTGCGGTGCAATGGCTGATGCCGAGATTGCCCGGCTTTCAGCAACAACATCCGCAAGTCGATGTTCGTATCAGCGTGACGAACCGGCTGGTGGATTTCTCAAGGGACGATGTCGATCTGGCCGTGCGTCACGGTTTTGGTCGCTATGAAGGGCTGGAAAGCATCCGATTCATAGACGACAGCACCTTGCCGGTCTGCTCGCCACAACTTTTTGAAAAATATGGCCCGCTTCGGGTGGCCGGTGATCTGAAATGCGTGCCGCTTCTACACGATGAAAACCGCAACGAGTGGCGGCGCTGGCTGGAAACGGCGGGCGCTACAGAGGTCGATGCTTCCGGGGGCACCGTATTCATCGACAGCAACGGCGCGCTGGATGCGGCCAAGGCCGGGCATGGTGTTGCGCTGACGCGACGCTCGCTTGTTTCCCGCGAACTTGCCGAGGGAGCGCTGATAGCTCCCTTCGGCACGGACATTGCCAGCACGCTTGCCTATTTCCTGGTTTATCCGCGGCGCATGCTTGATAATCCCGATCTTGTGAGGCTGCTTGACTGGATGCTTGCGGAAGCGGGGTCTACCGAAGCCGGTTCTCTTTGACGCCAATCCGGTCTATGCCGGAATGAAACAACGGGAATCACTCTTGAAAACCATCGCCATCGATTTCGAGACCGCCAATGAGGAACGGGGTAGCGCCTGCTCCATCGGGCTTGCGTGGATAGAAGACGGTGAGATCGTTCGCGTCGAGGAACGGCTCATCCGGCCGAAGGACATGCGGTTCTCGCCCTTCAATATTGCCGTGCACGGTATTCGCCCTGCCGATGTAGAGGATGCGCCGGAATTCCCTGATGTGATGGAGGAATTCATCGACGATTTCCACGGCGCCACGATGATTGCCCACAATGCCGCCTTCGATTTCAGCGTCATGCGGGCTTCCTTCGATAAATACCGGCAGTCCTATCCTGATCTTTCCTATCTGTGCAGCGTCAAGATTGCTCGTCATGTCTGGCCGCAGCTGGCGTCGCACAAGCTGAATGTGATTGCCCATCACCTTCAGTTGCGTTTCGTGCACCATAACGCCGCCGAAGATGCTGTCGTCTGCGCTGCGGCATCGATTGCGGCGGCCAGGGCGTTGCGCGTTGACCATATCCGCGACCTGCCGGAAAAGATCGGCATGGTTGCCGGCCGTCTCACTTCCACGGGCTATCAGCCGTGCAGCATGAAAAAACGTGTTGTCTCGCGGGTTGCGTAACCGTTCCCGGCACTTATGTTTGAAGTAGCATAACGGAGAACATGCGATGACGATGAAAACGCTCTCGGGTTTATTTGCAGGCTTTCTGGTGTTGTTTCCGGTGACGGTTGCGCATTCGGAGGTCGTCGGTAAGGTCGGTGTCGATTGGATCGGCAACGATATCGTCATCGAGGCTATTGCCGATCCCAAGATCAAGGGCGTGACCTGCCATGTCACTTATTTCGATCGTGGCGTTATCGACCGGCTGAAGAATGGCAATTGGTTTGAGGACCCTTCCAACAACGCCATTTCGTGCAGCCAGACGGGTCCGGTCGAAATCGGTGATATCGATCTGTCGAAGGGCGGCGAAGAGGTGTTCCGGCAGGGCATGTCGCTGGTGTGGAAGAAGCTGGTCGTCAGTCGCGTTTACGACAAGGCGAATGACACGCTGATCTATCTGGTCCATGCGCGCGAGCTGAAGGATGGCTCGGCCAAGATGGCGATTTCGACGGTGCCTCTCTATAACCAACAGGTGACGTGGGAAAAGGGCAAGCCTTGAGGCTTTGCCCTTGGTACTGCTGACACCATAATTCACCCGCGACGTCATCCTCGGGCCGTCCCGAGGATTCAATCACGTATCGTAAAATCGACAGGTTGTAGATGCTCGGGACAGGCCCGAGCATGACGGAGGAGAGGTTTCCGACCCTGCCGTGCCCCTCAGGGCAAGCTGTGGAACCTGCGCGTTATATTATCAAAACCCCACCGGCTCTATTAAGCCGCTTCGCGCGCCAGC
Organism: Agrobacterium tumefaciens; assembly: GCF_009649785.1. GTDB lineage: Bacteria > Pseudomonadota > Alphaproteobacteria > Rhizobiales > Rhizobiaceae > Agrobacterium > Agrobacterium tumefaciens. The sequence continues at coordinate 79,844 of NZ_WJOK01000010.1, forward strand.
TCGTCGGCAATCACGGTGTCGAGGTTGAGGAAGCACACCATGCTCTTTTCCAGCGCCACGATGCCGCGGCAGAAGTTGCGCTGTTCTTCGGGAATGATGTCGGGCGCGGGCTGCAGGTCTTCGGAGCGGATGGTCATCATGTCGGAGACCTGTTCCACCAGAAGTCCGACCAGCTTGCCGCCGATATCGGTGACGATGATGGCGGAGCGCTCGGAGGGTTCGGTCATTTTCATGCCGAGGCGGCCTGCCATGTCGATGACGGGGATGACGGCGCCGCGCAGGTTGATGAGGCCGAGAACATAAGGTGGCGTGTGCGGCATCGGGGTAACCGGCGCCCAGCCGCGGATTTCGCGGATCGCCATGATGTCAATGCAGAATTCCTGACCGCCGAGATGGAAGGAAACGATTTCGAGATATGCGCCGGATTGCTTGATGGCGTTGGACATGACGGCAGGTTTCCTCTGGCGGCTCTTAGGCAGGCCCATGCATGATTGAGCTTTATGCGGTGGCCGGAGTGGACCGGGAGACATCATGTCGGAACTTAAAAACCGCTATGGCCATATTGCACAGCAAGATTTTAAACTTTCCCTAACAATTGGCGGTGCCGCGCTCGCAAAACCCAGTATTTTGGCGGTTTTCCTGCTGGTGCAAACAGGTTATAACAGACGCATGAATACACTCGTTGCCAATCCGCTGAAGTTTATTCTTGCAAGCCTTGCGGTAGCGGCCTCGCTTGCCGTCGTGCTTCTTGCCTTCGATGGCTGGGTGCGACACGGCACGGATATTTTCCTCTCCGCCGTGCAAAGCGGCATCGCCTGGTGTCTGTAATCTGCCGTCCCGTCCCGGCTTTGTGACAAATCAGCGCGGTTTAGGCAAATACGCCCAGTTGATTTGCCGTCGCCACCGCTGTTCGTTATCAGACGATGGAGGCCCACGTCATGCGGCCGGCCTTCGGGGGTAGGATTAGGACAATGAGAAATATTCGCATCGTATTGTGGGCCGTGGTGGTCGTTCTTGTCGGTGTCGTCAGCTGGTTGACGCTCGAAATGACGAAGACCCGTGAGGAAATGGTGGAAACGGCCTATGGCGTGCCGTTCGAACTCACGGCGCAGAACGGTCAGCCGATCACCGAAAAGGCGTTTCAGGGCAAGCCCACGGCGCTCTTTTTCGGTTTCACCCATTGCCCGGAAGTCTGCCCAACGACGTTGTTCGAGCTGAACGGCTGGATGGAGAAGGTTGACCCAGCCGGCGACAAGCTGCAGGCCTATTTCGTATCCGTAGACCCCGAGCGCGATACGCCTGAACTCATGCAGCAATATGTCTCCAACGTCTCGAAGCGGATCACCGGCATCACCGGTCCGGCCGACAAGATTGCCGAAACGCTGAAAGGCTATCGCATCTATGCCAAGAAGGTGCCGGTCGATGACAAGGATCCGAATGGTGACTACACCATGGATCACACGGCTTCCGTCATCCTGCTTGACGCCAATGGTCGTTTTTCCGGCACCATCGCCTATGGCGAGAACCCGGATGTTGCCGAGCAGAAGCTCCAGAATCTGCTGAAGGGCTGAACGAGACGGCATAATTGTGCCTGGCTTATTGGACTGGCGGAGGTTTTGTGGCAAAGGCAAGCCTTAAGAACCTTAGCTAGAGAAAGCAGCCTGCCGTGAGCGAAATCCGACTTTACGTCACCACAACCGAAATCAAGGCCGGTGAAATCCTCGATCTCATGTCGGACTATTTCGGCGAGGAGGATGTCGCGATCGCCACCACCGAGGTGGATGAGAAACGCGACATCTGGGAAGCTTCGGTTTACCTGATGGCCGAGCAGGAAGACGAATTCCGCGAGCGCATCGACACCTTGCTGGCTCCCGCCTTTCCCGGCCTCGCCATCGAAAAGGAGATCGTTCCCGACATCGACTGGATCGCCAAATCGCTCGAGGGGCTAAAACCGGTACGGGCAGGGCGCTTCATCGTTCACGGCGCGCATGATCGCGATAAGATCAAGCCCAACGATCTGGCCATCGAGATCGAGGCCGGTCAGGCTTTCGGCACCGGCCATCATGGCACGACAGCGGGCTGCCTTGAGATGATCGAGGATGTTCTGCGGGCGCGGACCGTGCGCAATGCGCTCGATCTCGGCACCGGCAGCGGTGTATTGGCAATCGCCGTGCGCAAGATGCGCCATATTCCGGTACTCGCAACGGACATTGATCCTATCGCGGTGCGCGTGGCCAGAGAGAATGTGCGGCTGAACGGCATCGTCTCCGGGCTGGCGCTTGAAACCGCTCCGGGTTTCCACTCCGACGCTTTCCGCAAATACGGCCCGTTCGATCTCATCATCGCCAATATTCTGGCGCGGCCGCTCATCAAGATGGCGCCGCAGCTTGTCACGCATCTGGCGCCCGGCGGCACCGTCATCCTGTCGGGAATTCTCGCATCGCAGCGCTGGAAGGTGCTTGCGGCCTATAATGGCGCGCGGCTCTCCCAAGTCCGCACCATCTGGCGCAATGGCTGGGTCACGCTGCATCTGCGCAAGGACTGACGCTGTAGCAGCATCCGTTACCGGACAAAGAAAAGGCGGCGCTTTCGCGCCGCCTGAAAACCCGCGAGCATATTGGAGGAGAATCGCTCAAGCGGGTCGACGTATTCCTGTTCCTGCGCGGTGGAGGGAGGATCGCCGCGCCCGAAGTGATCAGAATACGTAGCTGGACTTTGCGGTGCGGCGAAGTTCGGCGCGGTTCATGCCGAGCGCTTCGAGCGACTTGTCGTCGAGGTTGAGCAGGGCTGCGTTGACATGACGGCTGACCTGACGCTCGCGTGCTTCAATGACGCGATCGAAAGCGGTGCGGAGGAAAGATTTTGCCATTGCTTCAAATCCTTGTTTGCCAGGAGAGTGTGTCTCTCGCTGTGTTGGCTTGAAGATAAGCGATGTGTTTTTGTTTGGTTAGGGGTCTTGCTTCAAGGTAGATATGCGTTTTTCGCATGTCTGCGGCTTTTCAATATTACTTATTTAAGGGAAATTGCTCAATTTAGCGGCGTCTTTTCTCGGCCTTTGGGGTAAATGGCAGCGCGCGCGCCTGTCGTAATGGTTGATGGCACATATGGCTTGAAACCGGGTTTGTCGGCATGGCATTGTCGTTGCGCGCCAATGATTTGACGGCGTTACCGACCGCTTTCCTCATGACAGTTCCCGAAAGATGCCCATGTTCCAGACCTTCGAAAACAAATCCGCGCCGCAATTCGGCAAGGCCCGCGTCGAGGCGCTGCGTGCCAGTTTCGACGCCCTTGGTATCGATGGTTTCCTGGTGCCGCGTGCCGATGAATATCAGGGCGAATATGTACCTGAATCATCTGAGCGTCTCTCATGGCTGACCGGATTTACCGGCTCTGCCGGCATTGCGCTGGTAACGCGCGCAGAGGCGGTGGTGTTTGTCGATGGTCGCTATACCACGCAGTTGAAGTCGCAGGTCGATCAATCGGTGTTCAGCGGTGGTGATTTGGTCGGTGCCCCGCCTTCCGTCTGGTTGTCGGAGCACGGGGCTACGGGCTTTCGGCTCGGGATCGATCCGTGGCTGCATACCGGCGCTGAATTGAAGCGGTTGGAAAAGGCGCTTGCGGGGAAGGGCGGTTCCGTCGTCCTGCTCGAAAACAACCCACTCGATGCGCTGTGGCACGACCGCCCGTCAGAACCGCTGGAGCCTGTCGTCATTCAGCCGGAAGCCTTCACCGGCAAGCTGGCGAAGGAAAAGATCGCCTCGCTGGCAGAGACGGTGTCGGCAAAGGGAGCCGATGCACTGCTGGTGACAGATCCGTCTTCCATTGCCTGGATTTTCAATATTCGCGGCAACGATGTGCCGCACACGCCGCATCCGCTTGCCCGCGCCATCATCTATGCGGATGGCAAGGCTGATATTTTTCTCGACAAACGCAAGACCGGTATCGAGGCCGAGGCCTATCTGGCACAGCTGGCGACGCAATTGCCGCCATCGAATATCGCCGATCGTCTGCACGCCATTGCCAGCGCCAAGGGCCGCGTCATGGTGGACGCCGATCTGACGCCTGTGGCGCTGACAGGGGCGATTACGGCGGCGGGTGGCACCTTGATCGAGGAGGCCGATCCCGTCCGCTTGCCGCGCGCGTGCAAGAACGCGGCGGAGCTTGCCGGCTCGGCAGCGGCACATGTGCAGGACGGCGCGGCTATGGTTGAATATCTGTGCTGGTTGGATCGTCAGCAACCGGGCAGCGTTACCGAAATTGCGGCCGTGAAGGCGCTGGAGGCTGCGCGCGCCAAGGTGGGGCAGTCTCTCCAGAATCCTCTGAAGGACGTGTCTTTCGATACGATTTCGGGCGCGGGCGAACATGCCGCCATCATCCATTATCGCGTCACCACCGATACGGACCGGACACTTGGCGATGGTGAGATGTTCCTCGTCGATTCCGGCGCGCAATATGTCAACGGCACCACTGACATCACCCGCACCGTGGCAATCGGCAATGTCCCGGAAGATCAGCGGCGTTTCTTCACGCTGGTGCTGAAGGGCGTGATCGCCATCAGCGACGCACGGTTTCCCAAGGGAACGCGCGGTTGCGATCTCGATCCCCTGGCACGTATCGCGCTGTGGAAGGCCGGTGCGGATTATGCTCATGGCACCGGCCACGGCATCGGCTCCTATCTTTCGGTGCATGAGGGGCCGCAGCGTATCTCTCGGCTTTCGACGCAGGAACTTCTGCCGGGCATGATTCTGTCGAATGAGCCCGGTTATTACCGCCCCGGCGCTTTTGGCATCCGCATCGAAAACCTGATCTATGTGCGCGAGGCGGCGGAAGTCGCGGGCGGCGATCAGCCGATGTTGTCCTTTGAGACCCTGACCTGGTGCCCTATCGATCGCAGGCTGGTCATCACGGCACTTTTGACCGACGACGAACTGGACTGGCTGAATGCCTATCACGTCGGCGTTCTGGAAAAGCTCTCGCCTTTGATCGCGGATGAAGAGGTGAAGGTGTGGCTTGTTGCGGCCACGCAGCCTCTGGCGCGGAACGCTTAAAGGATAGAAAAGTGCCTGATGGCGACGACGATGGCCCAGCCAATGGCCAGCATCGTCAGGCCGGGGAAACGCAGGCAGACCAGAAGAGCGGCCACCATGGCGATCTTCACCTCGTATCCGCCTTCAAAAAAGGCGGGTGCGACAAGGGTCGTCAAAACCGCCACGGGAACGGCGTTCAATCCCGCCTCCATGCGCGGCGGGATGGATTTCATCCGCGTCATCAGAACATAACCGCCGATGCGGGTAAGATAGGTGGCGACGGTGGCGAGCGCGATCAGGATCAGCGTGTCGGCGTGCAGCAGATCGCTCATGGCGTTTCCACCTTGCTTTCAGAATTGGCCTCGCCGGTTGGTTTCGGCGGATAGACGACTGCGACGAAAATGCCGGCAAGCGCGCCGAGGCTGACATGCCAGGGCGAGCCGACGATGTGATAGGCAACGGTTGCGCCAAGAGCGCTTGCCAGCATCACCGGGTAAAAATTCTCCCGCTGGCGGAAGCTCAAAACCATGCCCATGAAATAGATCGGCAACAGCACATCAAGGCCGATGGCTTTCGGGTCGCCGACGAGATTGCCGAGCGATGCGCCGACAATGGTCATCACCAGCCACAGAATATAGATCGGCGTGGCGAAGCCCATGTACCAGGCGAAACCGACCACGCCGGTGTTTTCGTATTTCCTGACCGACTCGGCGAATTGTGGATCCACCAGCACGAAGAACCCGATGGCCTTTTGCAGGAAAGTCCAGTTGGTTATCATTCTGGCAATGGCGGCCGAATAGAGAATATGGCGAAAATTGACGGCAAAGACCGATAGAACGATCAGCCAGGGGGCAACCTTCTGGCCGAATAATTCGATGCCGACCAGCTGGCTGGCACCGGCATAGACGGTGCCGCTCATGATCGTCGCTTCGGCGACGCTCAGCCCGTTATCGACCGCGACCGCGCCGAACAGCGCGCCAAAGGGAGCGGCGGAAAGGGCGATCGGAAAGCCGCTTTTGAGGCCTTCGCGGAAATCTGCATTGGACATTGTTCAGGAACTCCTTGCCCGCCGCTCTATCGCCGTCCCGGCCGGCTGGCAAACAAATTGCATGAATGGATCGATTGATTCCCTTGAAGCTTCCGTTACGGTAACGCCGATACGCGACGTCGGACGGAAGGCCTCACCCGGTTTTTGCTCCCCGCCCAAACGATTGAATAATGGAGGATCAATGCTGGAGAAGCAGGATAGGGCAGTGCTGGCCGCGCGTGTTCGGGAGTATCTGGCCCGGGAGACCGAAACCGAGATCGGCTTGCTGCAGGCGGAAATCTTCGTCGACTTTCTGGCCGAAGAAGTCGGATATGTCTTCTACAATCAGGGGCTCAAGGATGCGCATGCCGCGATCCTGCGGCGTCTGGAGGATGCGGCAGGCGATATCGACGTGCTGGAGAAGCCGAGGCTGCGATGACCGGCCCTCAGTCGCGCAAAATGTCGCGGCTTTTGAGGATGGTCGCGCCTTTTTCCCGCATGGCCGCAATCGACGCCTGTATACCTTGGGGATCGATGCCGCGGCTGGCGTCCTCGATGAAACGAACCTTGACGCCAGGCAGCATGTCGAGGGCATCGAGCACCGAGAAACTGACGCAATAATCGGTGGCGAGCCCGCATATGTCGATCTGGGTTACGCCTTGGCGCGTCAGATAATCGGCAAGACCTGTCGTTGCCCCCTGATCGTTGTCGCGAAAGGCGGAATAGCTGTCGACGGCGGGATTTTCGCCTTTCTGCTGGATATAGTCGAAAGCCTCCGTCTTGAGGTCGGGATGGAATTCCGCATCCGGCGTGCCCTGCACGCAATGGTCCGGCCACATCATCTGCGGTTTGCCGGAGAGTTCACCCATATCGAACGGCTTCTTGCCGACATGCTGCGAGGCAAAGCTGCCGTGATTTTCCGGGTGCCAATCCTGCGAGGCGACGATCAGATCGTAACCGCCATTGTCGATCAGGGCATTGGCGACGGGCACGATCCGGTCGCCATCGGCGACAGCCAGATTACCGCCCGGACAAAAGCCGTTCTGGATATCGATGAGCAGCAGCGCCTTCATGATTTGCCTCCCTTATTTCCGGCAGGATGCCAAGCCGGCAGCAACGGATCAAGTGCCCTTACCAGCTTTGTATGTGCTTGACGGCTGATGGCATAGATTTGCTCCGTCGCAGTCCTGCCGCATTTACAGCAAATTTCCGGCAAAGTCGGAATTTACCTGACGATGCGGCGACGTAAACTTTAAAGGCCGATGACGCCCTGCGGGGCATTTTCCGGGAAAAGGCGATGCAGATGCATGCCCAGCCCGCGCAAGTCATTGTTTTGCCTTCGCCCGATAATGCGCAGACCTTAACGAATTATTTTTGCAGGGACTCGTAAACACTTTGGTTACCATAATTCGTCATGCTTCGAACCAGTCAGTTCCGAAATCGGCCGGGTGTCCACCCGCTGTTCGGATGCCCCAAAATCCCTCCGGCTTTGCCCGGGTGTGCGTGAACGGTTCGAGTAACGAGTATCATGGCGTATTCTGCTGCGGCTTATAATGGCGCCGGTCTTGCCGGTTCGTCTTGCCTCAAGAGAGGCAAATCCTTTTCTCTTGGCCGAATGTCCGCTCTGCTTGGCGGTGGTGCCTTTGCCGGTCTGTTCGCCTTCGCTGCCTTCGCCTCGCTTCACACGATGGCGGCCGCATCGCATGGTGTCGGGCAATTTGAGAAGACGCTGGTAGCGAGGCTGGAGTCTGGCGAGGCTGCGATTTCCGGCGCAGCCGCACGCGATATCCACGTCCGCAAATTTTCCCGTCTGAGCGACCACAGCCATGGCCCGCAGAAGGCGGTTCGCCTTGCCGGCATCATGCCCGAAATCGGCGAGAAAGAGTTCCGCGAGCGTTTTGGCGCGGCTGCGAACGCGAAGGGGCAGGCGACAGTCAAGGAACTTGCAGCGCTGCGGCCCTCCGCCATCGTCGATTCGGCGCTTGGACGCACCACAGAAGTCGCCTATCAGAGCGCCGCATCGCAACATCCGGCATTTGAAGTGGCATTAGGGCGCCCGCAGATCGAGGAAGAGGCGAGCAGCCTTCTTCCGGACGACGTCCCTTTGCCAAGCTTCCGGCCCGAGGTTGCGGCTGCCGAAACGGTGGAGCCATCACCCCGCCCCGCCGTTCTAGCGAAGACCGATGAACACCCGGCAGCCGTTGCTTCCGCACCTGCTTTCGATGCGCCGGTGCCTGCGCGTGCACCCCAGCAGCCGCGGCAGGGCACGGCCGGCATGCTCGCCTTTGCAAAACCTGATAATCCGGTGCGCGAGCCGAGCAAGATGGATGCGGTTCCGTGGCCGGATCGCGGCAACGGCACGGCGATCTACGATATTTCCTCCGGCCTGGTTCATATGCCGAACGGCGAGAAGCTCGAGGCACATTCTGGCATCGGCAAGATGCGCGACAACCCGGACTATGTTCATGTGAGAATGCGCGGCTCGACGCCGCCCTCCAGCTATCGTCTGACGATGCGCGAGGCGCGGTTCCATGGCGTCGAAGCAATCCGTCTGACGCCGGAAAATGGCGTCAATCCGCATGGCCGCGACGGTCTTCTCGCCCACACCTACATGCTGGCGAAACGTGGTGAATCGAATGGCTGCGTTGTGTTCCGCGATTACTCCCGGTTCCTTGCGGCCTTCAAACGTGGCGAAGTCAAACGCATGGTCGTGGTGCCGAAGCTGAATGGTGGTCGCCCGACGCTCGCAAGCAGCGGTGGCAAGAGTGGCGGCAAGACCCTGCTCAGCATGTTCTCACGCGACAGCGATACCTGATTTACGCTTTCCCGGACGTAAAACCGCTGCACATTTTTACCGGAGAAATGCCCTAGCGGCCGCGTCGCTGGGTCAGCACCATGCCGGCGAGAATCAGCAGAATGCCGAGTGCGCTCGCCCAGAGTTTCGGCGGCTGATCGCTGAAAAAGTCGAGCACGACGCTTGAGACCATCTGGCCGCTGATGACGAGAAGTGCGGTATTGACCGCGCCGATGCGGGGGATGAGCCAGCTTCCCGAAGCGATGAAGACAACACCGATGGGGCCACCGATAAAGGCAAGCCACGGCGCGTCGGCCGCGCCCGGCGGAATGAGGCCGCCGACGATGAGGCCGATGACGGTCAATACCCCGAAACCGACGATATGGTTCCAGAACGAGGCGATCAGCGGTGAGTTCGACAGGCTGAGGCGACCGTTGACCTGACGGCTTAGTGCCACAAAGACGCCGCCGGTAAACGCCATGGCTATCCAGACGATCATGCCGTTCTCCCGACAAGGATAATAAGTGCGCTGCCACAGAGAATCAGTGCCACCGCCGCCATGTCACGCAAATCCGGCCGCCGTTTGGGCAGGCCAAACAGGCCGAAGAAATCGGCCAGAAGGCTGAAGATCACCTGTCCGCCCAACCCGAGCGCGATGGTGCCGGAGAGGGCAAGCGGCGAATTGACGGCGGTGGAGGTGAGGATGACGATGGCCGCACCAATCACCCCACCGCAATAGGCCCAGAGCGGCGCCTTCGGTTTGTTCAGCGAACCCGCCTCCGTCTTCGGGCGCATGATCGCGAGATAGATCAGCGCCGCCACCGTGCCGGTGCCGTGTGCAGTCCAGGAGGAGAAAAGTGCGTTACCGTAGTGCGCAAGCTGGCCGTTGAAATGCACCATCAATGTCAGAAGACAGCCGCTTGCGAAGGCGGCGGCAAGGTGCAAAGGGTTCAGGCGGGGATGGGTCGTTTCTGTCATGGCCAGCCAAAATATGATTATTCAGCGAAGCGTTACAACATCGGCACCTGAATCGAAATCGATTTGTCAGTTGTTTCCAGAAACATGTGCAACCAGCGCACTCCACTCCCTTACCTAGCGCAGTCGGTCATCACATCCGCGAAAAAATCGGCGATCAGCGTGGATACGCCCTTCGGGTTTTCCCAATGCGGATTGTGGCCATGCCCATCGAGCGTAACGGTTTGAGCCTCGGGAAAGGCGGCGGCCAATTTTCGACGATGCGACGCGCCGAAAAGGGGGTCTTCGAAACCGGCGAGGCACAGTACCGGTTTTTTTATTCTGGACGCGCTGTGATGCAGGTTTGTATCCGCAAAGCGCTCAACGACGCCATGCCAGATGGCAGCCGGCATGTTGGCGGCATCCTGTTTCATTTTCGACAAAAAATCATCGTCGACTGGCTGACTGCACGAATACCAGCCGCGCAGAAAGCCGCTATTGGGTCCGATCGGGTCCCGAAGTGCGAGAATATCTCTGGTCAACTGGCTTTCCGCGCCAAAATCCGGCTCAAGCGTTGCCGAGATGAGGGCAAGAGCCCGGATCGTGTCGCCTCGCCGGGCGGCAAGTTCGATAGTGGTCATCGCACCCATGGAGTGGCCGAGCAGAAACAGCCGTGAAATACCCAGGAGCGTTAGAAACCGATCGACCGTTTCGGCGAAATCAGCGACATGCAGGCTCTGTCCCGCCGAGGAAACACCGTGTCCGGGCAGGTCAGGGACGATGAGCCTGTATTCGCTGAAAAAAGGCTCAAGCATGGAGAAGCTGCGGCTGGTGTCCGAAAAACCATGCAGCATCAGCAGGACTGGGCCCGGACCGCCGGTGTCGATGAAAGCCAGCTGGCGACCGCGGGGCAATTCTACATATTGCTTCCGCTTCTCCCAATCATCCTGCAATATTGCCGTCACAGGCCGATCCCCGCCTTCACGGCAGTGAGACCATCCTGCCCGTCGAACGTCGATACGCCCTTCAGCCAGGCGTCCAGTCTTTGCGGCTCATCCTTGATCGCCTGCCTTGCCGCGTCTTCCGGGGACATTCCACCGTTCATGATATAGTCCATGCCCTTGTTTTCGTACTCCACGTCGAATGCTAGATTGTCGAGCAGCTTCGCCACATTCGGGCATTCCTGTAGGTAGCCTTTGCGTACCTGCGTATCGACTGTTGCAGCGCCGAAGTCGGGCCCGTAAAATTTATCGCCGCCCGTCAGGTACTTGATGTCGAATTTGCTGTTCATCGGGTGCGGCGCCCACCCCTGGAAAACAATGAAGGACTTGTTGCGGGCGAAACGGGTTACCTGCGAAAGCATGCCCTGTTCGCTGGACTCGACCACTTCCCAATTGTGCAGTCCCAGTGCCGGATCGTTGACGGCATCCAGCATCAACTGGTTGGAGCCCGGTTCGATGCCGTAGAGCTTGCTGTCGAACTTGTCCGCGAATTTTTGCAGGTCGGAGAAATCCCTGACGCCGGCATCCCAGACGTAAGTCGGAACCGCGAAAGTGTATTTGGCGCCCACCAGATTGGTTCGGACTTTTTCGACCGATCCGTCTTCCTTGTAGGGCTTGTAGTAGTTCACCATTGCCGGGTTCCAATAGCCCAGAAAGACGTCGAGATCCTTGCTCTTCAGGCTCGTGTAGATGACGTCGATCCCAAGAAGCTGGCTTTGCGGCTCATATCCCAGTGATTTCAACAGCGACATGGCGATGCCGGTGGTGAAAGCAAGATCGTTCCAGCCGGGCTCGGCCAGTCGCACAACCTTGCAAGTTTCAGCATCCGATGCGAGCGCGGAAGTGCCGACGGTCGTCAAAACCATCGCGGCCGAAAAAACACCTGCCCATTTTTTCATTGTTCCACCTTTTTTTGTCTATTGGGTCATTAAATTGACCGGTGGGACAATAATTGATCTTCACGGAAAATTTGTCAATATTGCTCATGCAAGGAGACAAAGATGCGACTGACCAAGATAAGCGATATTCGCCGGGCGGAGCTGAGGCGGGCTGCATTCGAAGTCCTTCAACGTGAGGGAATGGCGGGTGCCACGCTTGAAAGGGTGGCGGCGCAGGCAGGCGCCTCAAAAGGCATCGTGCTGCATTATTTCGCCAACAAGCAGGAACTGTTCGAGCACGCGATGCGCGAAGCCAATGTGAAGCTGAAGGAGGCCGTGGTGGCGCGCCTCAATCGGGCGGTCAGTCCGCGTGAACGACTCGATGCGATTATCGAGGCGAATTTCGACGAGAGCTTCTTTCAGCCCTCGATCTGCCACGCCTGGCTGTCGCTTTGCGCCGAGGTTCCGCGCGAGCCGCAGCTCGCCAGGATTCAGAAGGTGATCCATGCGCGGATGCGCTCCAATCTTTTGTCGGCTTTGGTGCATCTCGTGCCGAGGCAAGACTGCGCAACTGTCGCGCTCGGGATCACTTCGCTTATCGACGGCCTCTGGTTGCGCTCAGGATTGCAGTCCGGCGGTTTGACGCGCGAGGAGGCAATGGAGCAGATGCGGGATTACCTGTCTCACAGGTTACCGCGGGCAAAAGCTGACAATCCGTAGGGAACCAGTACGCGCGCTTCGCATTATTCCACCATGAAGAAAACGACGCGCAAACCCTTGAACCGGATGACGATTTTCGTCATTTCGATTTTCACTCTCGCAGCTGTGATCGCGGCGGTCTATCTGGTTGGGTTCACGCCCGGCGAAGTGTAGGCCAGCGCAGTCAATTGCCGGTGGGAACGGTCTTGCCCTTGCCGCGCTCCAGCGCAACGGTCAGCTTGGCAACGGCAAACCGGAGGCTGCGCATGAGGAAACGGCTGGTTTCCAGAAAAGTGCGGTAGGGCAGCACGCTGAAGTAGCGCCAACCGGGCAGACGGTATATCCGCAGATTGTTCTGGATCTGGCTTTCCCCGTCCGCATCCTGCGTGGCGCAGAGTGGGTAAATGAAGGCTGCCCTCAGGCCAGCGAGATATTCCAGGTCGAAGGCAATATCGTAGGCAAGCCGCATGGGGATCAGCTTCGAGATCCATTTCCCGGCGCGGCGGTTGACGAGATATGCGCCCGAACCCTTTTCCCGCGTCAACGCAATTGCGAGTGAGCGCCCGCCAACGAGCTTGCGGAACGGAAACTTGCGACCGTTGCTGACCGTGGTCAGCCGAAGCAGATCCCAGTCGCTTCCATTAACTATCGCCTCGTCGATTGCTTCCAGGAAATCCTTTTCGAAGATGACATCGTCTTCAAGAATGAGCGCGATATCGGCATCGCTGCCCATGAACCTGTTGGCACAGGCGACATGGCTGAGATAGCAGCCGATTTCCGGTGGCGAGGTGCGGCGGCCATGCATGAGCATGTAGGAAAGCTCGCTGAATTCCGGGATAGGATAATTCAGTTCACGGCCATTGACGCCTGGGACCCGCTCTGCCTTCAGCCCGATGGCGTCGAGGCGTGCGTTCATGTCCTCGAGGCGCTTGGTGGCGCTGTCCATATTGATCAGGAAAACGGCAAGCTTGCGCCCGCTTTTCGGTAAAATATGCAAAGCAGTCCTCGCCCGGTTTCTGCACCCTGTTGCAACTCCTTTATTGCAACGGCGTGACGGGGGCTATGGAAAAAACTGCATTCGCACACTCATAGTTGTCGAATCAAACCTTTTCCACAAATCCATCCAGCACACGCTTTTGTCCGGCGCGGTCAAAATCGATGGTCAGTTTGTTACCCTCGATGGCGGAGATGTTGCCATTGCCGAATTTGATATGGAAAACGCGGTCTCCGACCACGAATTTCGACGGTGTGTCGGCAACCGATTTGGCCACCAGTTCGCCGTCGATCGTGCGGGCGCGGGGCCCGCTTTCGCCATAACCAATCCGCTCGACCGCATGGCCGGAGCGTGTGCCCCAGTTATCGCGGGTCGCGTCGGACTTGTTGGCCTGGGCACGTTTCCAGCCGGGGGTGGAGTAGTTGTTAGCGAAGGGCTCCGCCTTGTCGAAACGGGACTGGCCATAACCGCCGCGTCCGCCGTAACCACCGTAATTGCTGTCGGATGCCGCGACATCCACGTGCGCTGGCGGCAGTTCATCGAGAAAACGCGAGGGCAGGGTGGATTGCCACAGACCATGGATACGCCGGTTCGATACGAACCAGATATGGCATAGCTTCTTGGCGCGGGTGATGCCGACGTAGGCTAGACGACGTTCTTCCTCCAGACCGGAGCGGCCGCCTTCGTCCAGCGCCCGCTGGTGCGGGAACAGACCTTCTTCCCAACCGGGAAGGAAGACGGTGTCGAATTCCAGCCCCTTGGCGGAATGCAGCGTCATGATGGAGACGGCATCGAGATTTTCGTTCTGCTCGGCATCCATGACGAGCGCGACATGCTCGAGGAAACCGCGCAGGCTTTCGAAGGCCTCCATCGAGCGAATGAGTTCCTTCAGGTTTTCCAGTCGGCCGGGCGCTTCCGCCGTCTTGTCGGCCTGCCACATGGCCGTATAGCCGCTTTCGTCAAGGATCTGCTCGGCAAGCGTGGTGTGTTCGGTGTTTTCCAGAAGCCCCTGCCAGCGGCGGAAATCCTGCACCACGTCGAACAGCGCCTTGCGCGCCTTCGGTTTCAGCTCGTCGGTCTCGATGATGTCGGTCGCTGCCGCCAGCATCGGAATGTCGCGGGCGCGGGCGTAATCATGCAGATTGCGGATGGTCGTGTCGCCCAGGCCGCGCTTGGGGGTGTTGACGATTCGCTCGAAGGCCAGATCGTCGGCCGGCTGGCAGACAAGGCGGAAATAGGCCATGGCATCGCGGATTTCGAGACGCTCGTAGAAGCGCGGACCGCCGATCACGCGGTAATTGAGGCCAAGCGTGACGAAACGGTCTTCGAACTCGCGCATCTGGAAGGAGGCGCGAACGAGAATGGCCATGTCGTTCAGCTTATGGTTCTTGCGCTGAAGCTGCTCGATTTCTTCACCGACGGCGCGGGCTTCCTCTTCGGAATCCCAGGCCGCATGCACCACGACCTTCTCATCGTCGGGGCTGCTGCGCTCGGTGAACAGGGTCTTGCCGAGACGCCCTTCATTATGGGCGATCAGATGGCCGGCGGCGCCCAGAATATGCTCGGTGGAGCGGTAGTTGCGCTCCAGCTTGATGACCTTGGCACCGGGAAAATCCTTGTCGAAGCGCAGGATGTTGTCCACTTCGGCGCCGCGCCAGCCATAGATCGACTGGTCATCGTCGCCGACGCAGCAGACGTTTTGCGGCTCGCCTTTGGGGCGCTGGGCAAGAAGCCTGAGCCACATATATTGCGCCGTATTGGTGTCCTGATACTCGTCCACCAGAATGTAGCGGAATTTCTGGTGGTACTCCTTCAGAATATCGGGATTGCGGCGGAAGATGCTGATGGGGTGCAGCAGAAGATCGCCGAAATCGCAGGCGTTCAGCGTTTTCAGCCGGTTCTGATAGGCCGTGTAAAGTTCGCGGCCCTTGCCATTGGCAAAGGCGCGGGAATCGCCTTCGGGAATATCCGGCGGCGTCAGCCCCTTGTTCTTCCAGCCGTCAATCATGCCGGCGAATTGTTTGGCCGGCCAGCGCTTGTCATCAAGACCTTCGGCCTGGATAAGCTGTTTGATCAGCCGCACCACATCGTCGGTGTCGAGAATGGTGAAATCAGACTTCAGGCCGATGAGTTCGGCATGGCGACGCAAGAGCTTTACACCGATGGAGTGGAAAGTGCCGAGCCAGGGCATGCCCTCAACCGCGCCGCCAACCAGAACGCCAATACGTTCCTTCATCTCGCGGGCGGCCTTGTTGGTGAAGGTCACGGCCAGAATCTGGCTGGGATAGGCGCGTCCGGTCGCCAGAATATGGGCGATGCGGGTGGTGAGAACGCGGGTCTTGCCGGTGCCGGCGCCCGCAAGCACCAGAACCGCGCCGTCCAGTGTCTCCACGGCTTCGCGCTGCTCCGGGTTGAGGCCGGAAAGATAGTCGGGCGTGGGCCGGGCCTGATCGCGTGCCGCCATGGCGCGCGCGGCAATGCCAAGCCCGCCGGCGTTGCCTGCATCGGCATTGTTCGTCGCCTTGCGCGGCACCTCAGGTTCTTCGTCGAAGAACGGCATATCGTCAAAACTGTTGCTCATGCGGCCCAATGTAGTGATTCGGGATATAAAGGCTAGAACCGTGTTCTGCTTTTATTCCGGTATCATCCGTCAAAACGCCTATTCCAAGACGTTTTTTCGTCTCAGGCCCGCCTGTCGGCATCAAAAGCCGTGTCCACCGGCAATTGCAGCGCCACGGCCAGTTGGTTGGTCTTGGCGGCAAGGGCGATGACGCGCATGAGATCGGCATGCTGTTCGCCCGTCATGCCCTTGGCTTTTGCAGCCGCGGTATGAGAGTGGGCGCAGTAGGAGCAGCCATTGGTGACGGAAACGGCGATATAAAGCATTTCCTTCACCAGCGGATCGAGCGCTGAAGGTGTGGCCATCACCGCCTTGACCTCGGCCCAGGTCTTTTCCAGAAGATCGGGGTCGAAGGCGAGGTAGAGCCACATATTGTTGATGAAATCCGATTTCCGCGTTGTGCGGATATCGTCGAACACAGCCTTGACGCGCGGGTTGGCTTCAGGATTTTCGGCTTTCGTTACGGTGCTCATGCATTCCTCCGGTCATGGCTATTTCAGCTGCAGATTACCGGATTGGCGAATGTTTGCGACAGAAATGGCCGTCAGTGCGCTTTCGACGATAATTCATCACAAATTACAATTATGTAAGGAACGGATTTGTGCGTTGCCTTCGTTAAGGCATGCGGGAATACTTCTACCGTTCCGAAAAGCTCTTTTCGGGGCGGGTTTATGCTGTGCGGATAATCGGAGAATTGTATGCGGGTGTGGAAACAGGTGGGTGTCTGTCTTGCTGTGGCGGGAGCAGGACTCTGTCTTTGGGGGTTTTATTCACCCGAAGCGCGGAATCTGCTCGCGGGTATCGGCATCGGCAAAACACCTGTTGGCGCGGTCGAGGTTGCCGCATCCGGTGCCAGAACACCTGGTTCGTCATCCGGCCAAAATGCCGGCGCCGCACGCCGCGATGGCAATGCGACCCTGGTGGCGATGGCCCCG
This sequence comes from Agrobacterium tumefaciens, assembly GCF_009649785.1. Lineage (GTDB taxonomy): Bacteria > Pseudomonadota > Alphaproteobacteria > Rhizobiales > Rhizobiaceae > Agrobacterium > Agrobacterium tumefaciens. The sequence continues at coordinate 96,773 of NZ_WJOK01000010.1, forward strand.
GTCAAGCAGGGCACGGTCAATGACAGGCTGAACGCCATCGGCAGTGGCGAGGCCATCCAGTCGGTCGTCGTCATGCCGCAGACATCAGGCACGCTTTCGGAAATCCGCATTTCATCCGGCGCCCGCGTCGTAAAGGGGCAGGTGCTCGCGCGGCTCGATGACGAGGAGCAGGTGATCGAGCGGGACAAGGCGCAGGTTGCGCTACGCAGCGCCGTCGAAAAATCGAGTTCCTACAGTAACCTGAAATCCGTATCCCGCCTTGATGTGCTGGATGCGCAGATTGCCGAGGAAGCCGCCAAGCTTGCACTGAGCACCGCCGAGCTGAACCTCAGGCGCCGCGACATCGTCGCACCGATTGAGGGTGTTGTCGGGATCGTGGCCGCCAATATCGGCGACAATGTCACCACGCAATCTACGATCGTCGGCATTGATGACCGTTCTCAAATTCTGGTCAATTTCTGGGCGCCGGAACGGTTCGTAACTGCAATTACCGTCGGAATGCCTGTAGAGGCCACCTCGATTTCACGCCCCGGCGAGACGTTCAAGGGTGAGGTCGAGGCCGTCGACAACCGTGTCGACGCCGCAAGCCGTACCATCCGCATCCGGGCACGGTTTGCTAACGACAAGGATGAGCTTCGGGCCGGTATGTCCTTCGGTGTTACCATGCGTTTTGCCGGAGAGACCTATGCATCCGTCGATCCGCTGGCCGTGCAGTGGGATGCCGAAGGTTCCTATGTCTGGCGCGTGACCGACAATAAATCGGCCAAGGTGCGGGTGCAGATCGTGCAGCGTAACCCCGATGCCGTTCTCGTGAAAGCGGAACTGGCGGAAGGCGATCAGGTCGTGACCGAAGGATTGCAGCGGGTGCGGGAGGGTGGTGCCGTCCGTGTCGCAAGCCAGCCGAAGCCCGAGGAGGTTGCCAGCCAATGACGACTCAGTCGCCTTCGGGTCAGGATTCCAAGCTCGCCTTCACCGCACTGTTCGTTCGCCGGCCCATTCTGGCAGCGGTTCTCAATACGTTGCTTGTGGTTGCCGGCCTTGCCGCGCTGGTTGGCGTTGAGGTGCGCGAGTTGCCGGATGTGGACCGGCCGTCCATCAGCGTCAGGACGACCTATGAAGGTGCGGCGCCCGAAACCATCGATCAGGAAGTGACGCAGACCATCGAGGGAGCTGTTGCGCGCGTCAGCGGCGTCAAAACCATCTCCTCCAATTCGCAATTCGGCACCAGCCGCGTAACGATGGAATTCGGCGACAATGTCGATATGGCCGTTGCCGCAAACGATGTGCGCGATGCCATTGGCCGCGTAACCAACCAGTTGCCTGATGATGCTGACGAGCCGCAGATCATCAAGGCGGATTCCGACAGCCAGCCGATCATGCGTCTTGCCGTCACTTCGTCCACGCTCAGCATGGAAGATCTGACCAAGCTGGTGGATGACGAGGTCATCGACCGCCTTGCCGCCGTCGACGGCGTGGCGGATGTGGAGCTTTACGGCGATCAGGAAAAAGTCTTCCGCGTCGATCTCAATCAGGCCGCACTTGCCAGCCGTGGTCTGACGGTGACGGATATTTCGACCGCGCTGGCCAGTGCCGCGCTTGATGTGCCGGCGGGATCGCTGAAAAGTTCGACGCAGGACATCGTCGTGCGCGCGACCGCGAGCCTCACGAAGCCTGAGGATTTTTCCAACCTTCTGATCAAGGACAATATCCGCCTGCGCGATGTGGCAACCGTGATGCTGGGTGCGGATGACGAATCCACCTCGCTGCGGTCCAATGGTGTGCAGGGCGTGGGTCTCGGCGTCATCCGGCAGGCGCAGTCCAATACGCTGAATATCTCCACCGGCGTGAAGGCTGCCGTCGAGGCCATGTCGGTCAACCTGCCGCAGGGTACGCGCATCGTGGTGACCAGTGACGACGCCGTCTTCATCGAAGGCGCGTTGCACGAGGTGGAACTGGCGCTTGGTCTTTCCGCGCTGATCGTGGTTGTGGTGCTCTACCTGTTCCTGCGTGACTGGCGGGCAACCCTCATTCCGGCGATCACCATGCCGGTGGCTTTGATCGGCACGATCATCGCCATCTACATGGTCGGATTCTCGATTAACATCCTTACGCTGCTCGCCATCGTTCTGGCGACGGGTCTGGTGGTCGATGATGCGATCGTGGTGCTGGAAAATATCGTGCGCCGCCGTGCGGAGGGCATGGGGCCGCGCGCTGCCGCTGTTCTCGGCACGCAGGAAGTGTTCTTCGCGGTGATTGCGACGACGGCGACACTTGCCGCAGTGTTCATTCCGCTCTCCTTCCTGCCGGGCCAGCTGGGTGGCCTTTTCCGTGAATTCGGTTTCGTTCTCGCCTTCGCTGTCGGTCTTTCCTCCATCGTGGCCCTGACGCTTTGTCCGATGCTCGCTTCGCGGATGCTGAAAGACGGATTGAAGGAACCCACGGGACCGCTGGCGTGGTTCGGCAATGTCTTTGCCTCCACCTACGAGAAGACGCTTTCCGCCTGCCTCAACAACCCGCTCATCGTCATCATCGTTGCGCTCGTCTTTTCGGGCCTGTCTTGGATTGCCTTCGGCATGATCCAGAACGAACTGACGCCGCGCGAGGACCGCGCCTCGGTGATGATGCGTGTGACAGCGCCGCAGGGTGTCAGCCTCGACTATACGCGCGACCAGTTGCAGCGGATCGAGGAAAATCTCCAGCCGCTGCGCGACAGTGGCGAAATCCGCAATATTTACTCCATCACCGGTATGAACGGTTCCTCCAACACCGGTTTTCTGGTGCTGACGCTGGCGCCGTGGGCTGATCGCGACCGCACGCAGAACCAGATTGCCGCCGATGTTACCGCTGCCGCCAACAAGGTGCCGGCGCTGCGCGGCAACGCCATGCAGCCGAACAGCCTGCGCATTCGCGGTGCGGGCAACGGCCTGCAGATGGCAATGGTCGGCAGCAATTATCAGGCACTGACGGCTGCGACGCAGAAACTACTGCTTTCCATGGAGGAAAGCGGCCTGTTCGAAACGCCGCGTTTGGACAACGAGCCCAACCAGGCGCAGCTATCCGTCTCCATCGACCGTGAGCGCGCCTCCGATCTCGGCATTGATATCACCGGCCTGTCACGCGCCATGCAATCGCTGCTGGAAGGACGTTCGGTTGTCGACGTCTTCGTGGATGGGGATGCAATCCCGGTCCGGCTGCTGTCCTCCACCCGGCCGATCAACGACCCGACCGATCTCGAAAACGTCTTCCTGAAAACAGGTGACGGCAAGATCGTGCCGATGTCGGTCATTGCCACCCTGAAGGAAAATGCGGTGGCGCCGCAGCTGAACCGCGAGCAGCAGCTTCCCTCCGTCGGCTTTACCGCCAATCTCAAGGACGGCGTTTCGCTCGGTCAGGCTCTGGAAAAGGTGAACGAACTCTCACAATCCCTCCTGCCGCCCGGCGCCCGCCTTCTGCCGCTCGGCGAGGCGGCGACGCTTGAGGAGAATTCGAGCGGCATGCTGCTGACCTTCGGTTTCGCCATCGCCATCATCTTCCTGGTCCTGGCCGCGCAGTTCGAAAGTGTCCTGAGTTCGATCATCATCATGTCGACGGTGCCGCTCGGTCTTGCCTGCGCGGTTATCGCGTTGCTAGTCACCGGATCCAGCCTCAACGTTTATAGCCAGATCGGGCTTGTGCTTCTGGTGGGCGTGATGGCGAAGAACGGCATTCTCATCGTGGAATTCGCCAACCATCTGCGTGACCAGGGCGCCACCGTGCGCGAAGCCATCGAAAAAGCCACCAGCATCCGCCTGCGCCCGGTGATGATGACAATGATCGCGACCATTTTGGGCGGCGTGCCGCTGGTGCTGGCGCAGGGAGCAGGGGCTGAAGCACGCATCGCGCTCGGCTGGGTCATCGTCGGCGGTCTGGGTTTTGCGACGCTGGTGACGCTTTACATCACCCCGGTTTCCTACCTGCTGATTGCCCGTTTCGCCAAACCGCAAGCCGATGAGGAAATCCGCCTCCACCGCGAACTGGAACTTGCCGCGCGTCGGAAGGCGCTTGAGGAGGACAAGCAGCTGCTTGCGGCGGAATAAACGGTCCTCGCCAAATGTGTCCCGCGCAATCGCGATGCTGGACAAAGCCTTAACCTTATCCCATACCACCCAACGGAATTTCGTAACGGATCGAGTCCGTTACGGCGGTATCTTGCGGTGGAGATGGACGATGGCGCTGAAAGATGTGGTCGCGGGAAAACGCAATGAGGAAGGCATCGCGTCGGTGCTTGCAGCGCTGAAGCAGCAGCTGGGTGACAAGCTCCAGACTGGGCAGGCGTTTCGCGAGCAGCATGGCCATACCACCACCTATCTGACCTTGCAGGCGCCCGACGGTGTCGTTTTTGCCGAGAGCGCCGATGACGTGAAGGCCGTGGTGAAAGCCTGCGCGCTCTATAAGGTGCCGGTCATTCCCTTCGGAACTGGCTCTTCACTGGAAGGACAGGTCAATGCGCCTGATGGCGGAATATGCATCGATTTCAGCCGGATGAATCGCATCATTGAGGTAAACGCCGAAGATCTTGACGTGACGGTGGAGCCGGGTGTGACGCGCGAGGACCTTAACGTCTATCTGCGTGATACCGGCCTGTTCTTTCCGATCGATCCGGGTGCCAATGCCTCTATCGGCGGCATGGCCTCCACGCGAGCTTCCGGCACCAATGCCGTGCGTTACGGCACGATGAAGGACAATGTTCTGGCCGTTACCGCCGTCGTCGCCAATGGTGAAGAAATCCGCACTGCTCGCCGCGCCCGCAAGTCGTCGGCCGGTTACGATCTGACGCGGCTTTTCGTCGGCGCCGAGGGCACGCTTGGGGTTCTGACCTCGGTTACGCTGCGGTTGCAGGGCATCCCGGAAAAGATCGCCGGTGGCGTCTGCACCTTTGACAGTATTCAGGCGGCCTGTGACGCCGTTATCATGACGATCCAGATGGGTGTTCCGGTTGCGCGCATCGAACTGCTTGATGAAGTGCAGGTGCGGGCCTGCAATGCCTATTCCGGCCTGAACTACGCGGAAAAACCGACGCTGTTCGTGGAGTTCCACGGCACCGAAGAGACGGCGGCCCTGCAATCGCAGCAATTTGCAGAGATCGCGGCGGAATGCGGCAGCGTCGATTTCCGCTGGACCAGCGATGCGGCCGAGCGCAACAAGCTGTGGAAGGCCCGGCATGACGCTTATTGGGCCTCGCGGGCGCTTGCGCCGCATCTCGACGGTTTGTCCACCGATGTCTGCGTGCCGATTTCGCGGCTGGCGGACTGCGTGGTGGAAACGCAGCGGGATATCAAGGAAAACGGCTTTCTGGCGCCGATCGTCGGTCATGCCGGCGACGGCAATTTCCATGTACTCATCCTGTTCGATGGCAAGGATGCCGAAAGTGTCGCCAAAACCGAAGCTTTCGTTGCGCGTCTCAATCGCCGGGCCATCGCCATGGACGGCACCTGCACCGGAGAACACGGCATCGGCCAGGGCAAGATGAGTTTTCTGGCCGAAGAAGCGGGAAATGCGCTGGATGTGATGCGCGCCATCAAAACGTCGCTCGACCCCGATAACATCTTCAATCCAGGCAAACTGTTCCGTCTTGTCTGATCATTCTCACAATTGATTGGTACAAAAGGCTGCTTGCCGTTAAGGCAAATAAGAATAGGTTTGCAGCGTTCGCGAAGGGAGAAGCAGTTCAGTGCTCGGGCGTATTCTGGTTTTTCTGGGCGGACTGCTGGCCGTGGTGCTGTTTTCAGCGCTGCTCATTCCCTATTTCGTTGACTGGACGGATTTCCGCCGCGATTTCGAAGATCAGGCAAGCCGCATTCTGGGCAAGAAGGTGGTGGTGCACGGTCGCGTCGAAGCCCGGCTTCTCCCTTTCCCTTCGGTGACGCTGCATGACGTGCGCGCAGGAACGGATGCGGACGGATCGCCGCTCATTCAGGTGGCGCGTTTTTCCATGGATGCCGAGTTGGCGCCTTTCCTTTCCGGTGAAGCGCGTATCTTCGACATGCGCATCGAGGAACCCAAGGCCAAGATCCGGCTTTTGAAGGACGGCACTCTGGACTGGATGCGCGGCAGCCGGGCGGAAATTCCAGCCCGCACCGTGGTTCTGGAAAGTGTGCAGATCGAAGGCGGGCAGATCGAATTCATCGATGAGCAATCCGGCCGCAACCGTGTTGTGACGGGTCTTAACGCCGACATGTCCGCCAATTCGCTGGCCGGACCATGGAAGGCGGAAGGGCGCGCCGCCGTTGACGGGCATCCAGGCTCATTCTCGCTGTCCAGCAGTGAGCCGGATTATACCAATGGGCGCATGGGCCTGCGGATTCGCGTGGTGCCGGATGAACATCCGGTTGAGGTCGATCTGGACGGTGCGATTGCCGCGACTGCGGGAAAACCCGCCTATAGCGGTTCCTTCGCCTTCAGTTTCCGTGAAGGCCAAAAACAGAAGCAGCAGGGCGGGCAATCGCTGTTCTCGTCGCCGCGCACCCGCGGCAGCTTCGAACTGACGAATGAAAGCGTGCGCATACCGAGCTACCGCATGGAGCTCGGCGGCAACGAAAATCCTTACGTCGTGACCGGCGAGGCAACGCTGGATACCGGGGCCAAGCCGGAATTCCTGCTGACGGCGGATGGCCAGCAGATTGACGTCAATCGTTTCGCACCGCCCGTCGTGCAGACCGGCAAGACCTCGCGCCAGCCCACCGCCTCCGTGCGCCAGCGCATCGAGGCATTTGCCGCCATGGTCGCCCGCATTCCGGTTCCGCCGGTCCCGGGCAAGGCCAGCATCAGCCTACCGGCGCTGGTTTCCGACGACACGACCATTCGTGACATCCGGCTGGACGTGCGCCCTGATGGCAGCGGCTGGCAGGTGGTTAACGCCGTGGCAACGCTGCCCGGCAGGACGCAGCTGGAAGCCAAAGGTTCCCTGACGCTGCTGGATGGTCCCGCTTTCAACGGCAATCTGCTCGTTGCCTCCAACCAGCCATCCGGGCTGGCAAACTGGCTTTCCGGTTCTGTCGATCCGGCGATCCGCCAGCTCAATGCAGCCGGTTTTTCCGCCGACGTCTCGCTGACGACGCTGAACCAGCGTTTCGACAATCTCGAGCTTGCCATTGGCGACGCCTCTCTGAAGGGTAAGCTGGAACGGCGCTCTGACGGCAAGGCTTCCAATCTTTCGATCGATCTTGCCGGTAACGAGATTGATCTCGACGCCCTGAAGGCGCTTGGCAGCCTGGCGCTCGGCGATCAGGTCGGAAGTTCTGTTCTCGACCATCGCATTGACGCCAAGTTCAAGGCCGACCGGTTCAACATGGCCGGTGTAACTGCAAATCATGTGGAAACTGCCTTCACCATGGCGGGCGGCGTTCTCTCGCTTGAAAAGATGACGGCTGGCGATATCGCCGGTGCCGAAGTCAAGGCGAAAGGGCAGTTGCAGGGGTCGTTGCTGAAATATGCGGGCAAGGGCACGGTGAACCTGCATGCGACAGACATGCAGCCGTTCTTCGCCATGCTGCAGCAGAAATTGCCTGGTCATCCGTTCCTCAGCCGTCTGGCGGCGAGTTCGCCGTGGTACGCCAATTCCGACCTTGCCATGGATGTTTCGGTCAACAGCGAAAATGGCGGCGCCAATGTCGCCGTTTCCGGCACAGTCAACGGCAGCCGTCTGTCGGCCGTGGCCAAGATGCCGGATTTCCTGTCCATCACCGATGATACGGCGATGTCGCTGGAAGGGGTTTTGAAAAACCAGTCGACGGCGATCCTGTTCGGGCAGGCAGGGCTTGATCCCCTGCCGTTCGATGCCGACGGCGAAGGGCTGCTTTCCGTCAAGCTCAACGGCACGCTCGGTTCTCCCGTCCAGACCGATATCCGTTTCTCGACGGAGCGCACGCATTTCTCGATGATCGGGTCCTTTGCCGTTGCCGCCGCCAATTTCGGCGAGGGTAGTGCGGATCTGGCGCTCGAAAGCGCTGATATAGAGCCCTATCTCATCATGAACGCCGTTGGCCTGCCGCAGCTTGGTGGTGGCATGGCGCTGAAGGCGAACGGAAAAATGGCGGTGGATGCGCAGAAGATTGCGTTTTCCGCCCTCGGCGGGCAGGCGGGCGGCAACCCCTTCTCGGGCAGTCTGGCGTTCCAGCGCGCGGCCCCGCATTCCGTCACCGGTGATCTTGCCCTTCGGACCGTCGATCTTGCGTGGCTCGGAGATGCGATCTACGGACCGGTGATCGACCCGGAGACGGGCACGCTCAACGCCAAGCCGCTGGCCATGCCGGCTTTCCCGCAACTCAAGGCCACGCTGTCGCTGAAAGCGGAAAGTTTCGAGGCCGGTCCCTTCGGAACGGTCACGGGTCTGTCGACCAAGGTCACGCATGATGATGGCAATCTCGCGCTTGACGATATCGCCGGCACCTTCATGGGCGGAAAGCTGACCGGGCGGCTTGCCATGTCCACAGGCGAGGGAGCGGGCATTTTCCGCACCAAGATTGCGGTGAACGACGCCAATCCCGAGTCGATATTGTGGGCGAATGCCAACGGCCCGGTCGCGACGGGCCGGGTGGCGATCGATCTGACCGCCGAATCGACGGGCAAAAGCGTTGGTGAAATTTTGAAATCGGCAGGTGGCTCGGGGGAAGTGCGCGCCAGCGGGCTTGTGCTCAAAGGGCTTAATCCCGGCGCCTTTCCGCCGATCCTGCAGGCGGCGGAAGGCTTGCAGCAGCCGATCGACGCGCCAAAGGTTCGGCCGCTGGTGGATCAGAGCCTGTGGCAGGGCGAAATACCGCTCGGCAACGTAGCCCTGCCATTCACCCTGAATGGCGGCGCGCTGCACTTCCAGAATTTGCGCGCCGGGATCGATCCGGTGACGCTTACCGGAGATGCAACGGTCGATATTGCAGCATCGACCGTGAATGGCGATCTCGATCTTATCTTCAATCCCGGCACCGAAGTGGTTGCTGGCGCCGAACCGTCGCTGCGTCTCAACTATAACGGTCCGCTCGCCGCACCGGCTTTGACGACCGATGTTTCGGCGCTCGGCAATTATCTGTCACTCCGGGCTTTTGAAAAGGAACGCCGTCGCGTCGAGGCCATGCAGGCCAGCGTTCTCGAAAAGCAGCGCCTGCGTCGTGAAACGGCGCTTTATCGTTCTCAGGCGGCTGAACGTCAGGCTGAAAAGGAACGGGTGGAGGCGGAAGCCAAGGCCAAGGCCGAAGAGGAGGCGCGCCTCAAGGCGGCGGCAGAGGAGCGTCTGCGGCAGGAAAAGGAACAGCAGGAGCGGTTGCAACAGCAACAGCAACAGCAGCAACCTGTTCCCGAGCGGCAATCAACGCCGGCCCTGACGGTGCCTCCAACTGAAGATGCGATCAGGCAACTGGCGCCCGAAAACGCGCCGGCCAATCCGTAAGTTTGCCGCGACGACGGCGCGTTTTGGGGAGAGGTTAGAGCCCGTGTCTCAGGGCGAATTTTGACGCGGTCCGGACAGCTACCGCTTCGACCACTTTGCCAAAATTATCCGTTAGCCTGTTAAATCCAGGCTTCACGCTCGCCGAAGGGCGTGTCGGCATCAAAATTCTTGGTGCCGATCCTGCTGCTTTCCCCCGACAGGCTGGGCTTGTCCGCGCTGTTGCTTGAGGAAGCCGATTTGTCGGAGCTGTTTTCGAGTGCCTCGAGCTGCGCTTGCAGTGATGCAATAGTACTCTTCAGTTCTTCCTGTGCTTTCGCTTCGGAGGTCTGGGCGAGTTCTGACTGCTTTTCGGCAATCTGCGATTTCAGTTCGGCAACGCTTGAAGACGAGGTGGATGAAGAGGAGAGGACGGAAACAGCGATGCTCGTTCCCGAAGCGGCGGAAACCATGGGTCGCCTCGTGGCGTGCGGTCGGAAAGGAAAAGCTTGAAATACAAATCTGAAAGCAAGGCTACGCAGTACTGAAGCGCCTTGCAGTACAAATTAGCGCGCTAATGTTTAATGAATGCTTTCACGGCATTATGAGTTTTCGGCAAGAATGTTTGTAGTCGGAGAATGGCTGGATATGAGCCGGCGCATATGCGCGCCGCTGCAGTGTCATCTTTCGATGCCACCTTGCAGCAAGCTCACTTGCTCTTCAGCCAATTCAGTACATGGACCCGAAGGGATGAGGACAGATTGCTGTCGGCTGGCCGGTTGTCGTCTATTTCCGCAAGCAGGGCGGCGAAACTGATCTTGCGCTTTTCGGCGATGATTTTCAGCTCGTCCCAGAAGGCATCCTCGAGTGAAATGCTGGTGCGGTGGCCGTGCAATGTCGTGGAGTGCTTGCGGATCATCAGATCAATCTCTCCGGCTGGTCCGGTTGGGAATCTGAATCATGTCGTGCCTGCAAGCCTCTGTTTAGCGGTGTTTTTTCCGGTCTTCCGAAAGCTTGCCCGGGCAGGCCGGCTCTTCAATCCCTGTCGGTCCTGTCATCGTCCTTTTCAAGCCGCCCCTGATCGAGCGCCTTTGCGGCTTTTTCGTTAAGGGCCGATGTGAGGTTTTTTTCCGCTTTGGTGCGACCGAAGGACAGGCGGTTCTGATCCGCCTGTTTTTCTTTTTCGCTACGGGCTTTCTGCTTCCGGAACTGACGCAGATTGACGATATCGGCGGCCATGCGGATATGTCTCCTTGAGCTTCGCGCGGTCGGGCAAAAAGCCGTTATTGCTTCTTGCGGAAGGCGTCCAGAGAAACGACAGAGCCTTCCTTCTTTTCCTCACCGGACTTGGGCGTCTCGGACGTTGTAGCCGGCTTTGCCTCATGGGAAACGGGATAGGCGGTGATTTCGGCCTCTTCCAGCTCTTCCTCGTCTGCCAGGGGTACATCGAACTCAAGCTCGAAATTGACGGAAGGATCGTAGAAACCTCTGATGGCGTTATAGGGAACAACCAGCTTTTCCGGCGTATCCGAGAAGGACAGGCCGATTTCAAAGCCGATCTCCGTCACTTTCAGGTCCCAGAACTGATGCTGGATGACGATGGTCATCTGCTCGGCATATTTGGACTTGAGGTGCTGCGAAATCCGCACACCGGGCGCGCCGGTCAGAAATGTTATGAAGAAATGGTGGTCGCCGGGCAGGCGGCCGGTTGCGGCCACTTCACCCAAAACTTTGCGAATAACGCCGCGAAGGGCATCCTGTGCGAGAATGTCGTAACGGATATGATCCTGCCCCATGCGGTCCTGTCTTTCCCTTATTCGAACGTCTTTTAAAGCGCTGCGCACCAAGTGCGCCAAGGACGCTGTAACACTTTGAATCTTTGCGTAATCCGCAAGCCGGGATCAATTTCGATCCTGGCGGCTACGCATTACCCAAGTATACGCAATGTACTGAACGGCAGCAACGGAAAAGCCGATGCTGTGTGCAAGTCAGCTATCATATAACCAATTCAGGCAAAATGGAGAAGGTGGAGGTTTCTGTTGCCAGGTACCTCCGAACCCCGCCTCACGGGGCTAACCGTGAGGACTTTAGAGCGGAATTCCCGCACCGCCATTAGGCAGCGAGAGCGTATTCCTTAGCGTTGTTGTCATTTGCAACTACACTTGTGACCCGATAACGGCGGTATCATGCCGAGCAAAAGTTCGATCTTTACGCCCTTGTCGATCCTATTTCGCCCCCATCAAAAGCCGGCCTTCATCTTGAAAAGCCGCCGGTTTTTGGTGGAGGCGCCGGGTACCGCCCCCGGGTCCAATAGGTTTATTACACCGACCGTTTATCGCCATAGCCGGGTTGCCCCGGCAAGGTTCATATAGGCGTTTCCCTTGGCCGAGAAAAGGGGCCGATGACAATTCCATGAAAAGATTTCGTGTTTGCCGCCCACAATTTAGACAATTCTTGACGACGAGGGATTGCTGACACATTCTCCCTACAACCGGTCACCACAAGCAACACCGGGCCGGGGACACACGAAGGAGTGGACATGACTGACTATCTCGCAGATGTGAAGAAATACGACGCAGCAGCCGACGAAGCGATTGTCGGCAAGATCGTCAAACATCTCGGCATTGCCCTGCGCAACCGGGATTCATCGCTGGTGTCCGCTTCCGATCCGGAAGAGCTTGCACGTGTGAAGGCGAACTGGTGCGGCAAGAAGCTTGGCGTGACCGATGACAGCGCCGACAAGGCGATCGATGCAACCGCCAAGGCCATGGCCGCAGACCGCTCCAAGTCGCGTGTGACCTTTTATTATCTGGTGGCCAAGGAACTGGGCAAACTCCAGTCGCTCTGATTTTTTCGCGGGGATAAGCGACCTGCTGGTGATTGGTTCTGTCGCCCTGTGTTATTATATTCCCTTGATATCAGGGAATCGGCGGCAGAACACATGAAACAATATCTCGATCTTCTCCGGCATGTGATGGATACCGGCTCCGACCGCGGAGATCGCACCGGCACGGGTACGCGTTCGGTCTTCGGTTACCAGATGCGTTTCGATCTTGCGGAAGGTTTTCCGGTTCTCACCACCAAGAAGCTGCATCTGCGCTCGATCATCCATGAACTCCTGTGGTTCCTGAAGGGCGATACCAATATCGCCTATCTTAAGGAAAACGGCGTTTCCATATGGGATGAATGGGCCGATGAAAATGGTGATCTGGGTCCGGTTTACGGAGCACAGTGGCGTTCCTGGCCGGCGCCCGACGGCCGCCACATCGACCAGATCGCGCTTTTGATCGAGGCCCTCAAAACCAATCCCAATTCCCGCCGCCACATCGTTTCGGCCTGGAACCCGGCGCTGGTGGACGAGATGGCGCTGCCGCCCTGCCATTGCCTGTTCCAGTTCTATGTTTCGGATGGAAAGCTGTCCTGCCAGCTTTACCAGCGCTCGGCCGATATTTTCCTCGGCGTGCCTTTCAATATTGCTTCCTACGCACTTCTGACGCTGATGGTGGCGCAGGTCACGGGGCTGAAGCCCGGCGATTTCGTCCATACGCTTGGTGACGCGCATATCTACGCCAACCATTTCGAGCAGGCGAAATTGCAGATGACGCGGACCCCCAAGGCCCTGCCGACGATGCGCCTCAACCCGGATGTGCGAGATCTCTTCTCCTTTAAGTTCGAAGACTTTACGCTGGAAAACTACGAGGCGGATTCAACCATCAAGGCACCGATCGCGGTATAAAATGGGGTGACTGGCCTTGTTTTGTATGGTGGTAAGGTGAGAGTTGTCATGTGACGCCAATTCTGACAAACAGACGCCGTTGGTATGAATGAAGTACCAGACGTGAGAAGTCAGAAGGTAAATTCGTGTCGAATAAAAAAAGAGCGAAGATGCCATCCGCGGTTTCCGTGGTGGCTAGAAGCTATCCTGATCGAATTATCGGTATAGAAAATAGACTGCCTTGGCGGCTTGGTACTGACTTGAAGAACTTCAAGGCTTTGACCTTGGATCATGCTATTATAATGGGAAGAAAAACCTTTGAATCCCTAGGCCGTCCGTTGCCGCGCCGAATAAATATTGTTCTTTCTCGCGACCATGTTCCTGATACTGAGAATGTAAAATGGGCTCAAAATCCTGAAACTGCGCTTTTGCTTGCTGATTTTTACTCAATATGCATGTGTAAAAAGCAGTTTTTTGTGATTGGCGGCGAAAATATATATGGTATTTTTGATAAATACATCAATAAAATATTTTTGACTGACGTCAATACTGGATCAATAAATGGGGATGCCAAGTTTGACTATGATTTTGATCCAGCGGAGTGGATATTCAAATACGAAAAGGAATTCCCTGAATCTGAGGTCGATGACTACTCTTTTCGCATATCCTATTTGGTAAGGCGTAGGCATGAGCATCGCCAACGCTTCATTGAGGAATTCAAAAAAAGTAACTCGATGTTTAACCGCCATTGGGACGACTATGCATCTGACGATTTGGTAAAAGAGGAGCGCAATATCGAACAAGCGCAACTCGATCTTATTGATCGATTGAAGGCGTAGTTCTGGAATTTCGTGGCCGGTGGCGGGGAAATCTACCGTCAGGCCATGCCGTTTGCCGATCAACTTTCCGTCACCCATGTGGCCGTAAAGCTTGATGGCGACACTTTTTTTCCGGAAATCGATCCCGCCGTGTTTGAAAAAATCGAGGAAAATGCCGTTCCCGCCGGGGAAAAGGACAATTATCCGGTTCTGTTCACCACTTATTTGCGCAGAGCCGCGTCAAAGTGAACTATTTACCCTGATTGGGTATTTAGTTACCACCTCTGCGTTGAAACACACGCTTCTCCTTCTTATAACGGGTCCATATTCCCGCCGCACGCGAGCAATCGCTTTCGAACGGGATCGGGAGAGGCTTTTATAAAGAGGTATTGATGCCCTGGAGCAATCAGAATGGCGGCGGCGGCCCTTGGGGCGGCGGCGGTGGTGGCGGAAACAACCAGGGTGGCGGTGGCGGCCCATGGGGGCAGGGACCTAACCGGCCTCGCGGCGGTGGCGGCGGCAATGGCGGCCCGCCCGATCTGGAAGAGATCATCCGGCGCAGCCAGGACCGCTTCAAGAATGTCCTGCCGGGCGGGTTCAATGGCGGCGCGATTGCGATCGTCGCTCTCGTCGTTCTGGTTTTCCTCGGCATTCAGTCCATCTACACCGTCCAGCCGGACGAGCGCGGCGTGGAGCTGCGTTTTGGTCGTCCGAAGGATGAGATTTCGATGCCCGGCCTGCATTTCCATCTGTGGCCGATCGAGACGGTTGAAATCGTCAAGGTGACCGAACAGCAGCAGAATATCGGTTCGCGCGCTTCGTCTTCTTCCGCGAACGGCGTGATGCTGACCGGTGACCAGAACATCGTCAACGTGCAGTTCTCGGTGCTCTATACGGTTTCCGATCCGAAATCCTACTTGTTCAATGTCGACAGCCCGGCTGAGACCTTGCAGCAGGTTTCCGAAAGCGCGATGCGCGAAATCGTCGGCCGTCGTCCCGCACAGGACATTTTCCGTGATAACCGTCAGGCGATCGCGGCGGATGTGCGCACCATCATCCAGTCCACCATGGACGGATACGGGGCCGGCATCTCCATCAATGCTGTCGCCATCGAAGACGCGGCGCCGCCGCGCGAAGTGGCCGACGCCTTCGACGAAGTGCAGCGTGCCGAGCAGGACGAGGACCGCTTCGTGCAGGAAGCCAACCAGTACGCCAACCAGAAGCTGGGTGCCGCACGTGGTCAGGCAGCACAGATCATCGAAGAGGCGAACGCTTACAAATCTCGTGTCGTCAACGAGGCAGAGGGTGAGGCACAGCGCTTCATTTCCATCTACGATCAATATCGCACGGCACCTGACGTGACCCGCCAGCGCATGTTCCTGGAAACGATGGAACAGGTCCTGAAGGGTTCCAACAAGGTCATCATCGACGAAAAACAGGGTGTGGTGCCTTATCTGCCTCTGAACGAGATCATGCGCGGCAATCCGGGCGCGGCACAGCAGGGAGGCAACTGATATGAGCAACCGTCTTACTGCCGTTCTCGTCGGTCTCGCCGCCGTGCTTTTCCTGGCCTATTCGTCGATCTTCGTCGTCACCGAGCGCCAGCAGGCCATCGTTGTACGCTTCGGTCAGATCCAGGACGTAAAAACGGCGCCGGGCCTCTATTTCAAGCTGCCCTTCGCCTTCATGGATGCCGATCGGGTGCAATATATCGAGAACCGGGCGCTGCGCTTCGATCACGACAACATCCGTGTTCAGGTTTCCGGCGGCAAGTTCTACGAGGTTGATGCCTTTGTGGTCTATCGCATCACGGATGCCCGCCGCTTCCGGCAGACGGTCTCCGGTGACCAGATGTCGGCGGAATCGCGTCTACGCACTCGTCTCGACGCATCGTTGCGCCGGGTCTACGGTCTTCGCGGCTTCGAATCGGCGCTTTCGGATGCGCGTGCATCGATGATGCAGGAAGTACGTGACGATCTGCGTCCCGATGCGGAATCGCTTGGCGTCAGCATCGTTGATGTCCGTATCCGCCGCACCGATCTCACGCAGGAAGTCTCGCAGCAGACCTTCGAGCGTATGAAGTCGGAACGACTGGCCGAAGCCGAACTGATCCGCGCCCGCGGTAACGAGGCGGCACAGCGTCGTCGCGCTATTGCCGACCGTCAGGTCGTGGAATTCGAATCCGACGCCCAGCGTCAGTCCGAAGTCCTGCGCGGTGAAGGCGATGCGGAGCGTAACCGGGTCTTCGGTGAAGCTTTCCAGCGCGACCCGAGCTTCTTCGAGTTCTATCGTTCCATGGCGGCCTATTCCAGCGCGCTGTCTGGAACCGGCACGACGCTGGTCCTGTCTCCCGACTCGACCTTCTTCCGTTATTTCAACGACATCAACGGTGCTCCATCCACGGCTCCGGCCGCACCTGCCGCACCGCCGGCAAATTGATAACGGATCGAATGATTTTGGAGGGGCCGGTTTTAACCGGCCCTTTCTTTTTGAGTGAATGGCTGGGTGGCAGCAAAGCGGAAAGGGGCAAAATCCTGTTGTCTCGCGCCCGGAAAGGGATATCCGTTTTCGCGCCGATGCTGTAGGCAGTGAGCAAGGCAGCCGGTGCTGTTCACGAAAAGGTATTTTTACACTTCATCATTCCGCCTTATGCTTTGACGATATATGCAGGGAATGACGATTTGAAACGCGAGGACGCTTATGGCCGTGACCCTTCTTTCGCCTTTTCGCAGCAGCATTGCCGCAGTCGCGGGCTTCGCACTTGTGGCGGGTAGCCTTTCGGCACCGGTTGCGGCATGGGCGCAGAGCCATGGGCCGGCATCGGTCGCCGATCTTGCCGCACCGCTTCTTGATGCGGTGGTGAATATTTCGACGTCGCAGAACGTCAAGACCGAGGGCAAAGGGCCTGTGCCGCCGAAACTGCCGGAAGGTTCGCCTTTCCAGGAGTTCTTCAAGGATTATTTCGACAACCAGAAACCGGAAGGCGGCGACAAGGTCAGTTCGCTGGGATCCGGCTTCGTTATCGATCCGGCTGGCTACATCGTCACCAACAATCACGTCATTGAGGGCGCAGACGCCATCGAGGTGATTTTCCCGAATGGTTCGAAGCTGAAGGCAACGCTGGTCGGCACTGATACCAAGACCGATCTTTCCGTTTTGAAGGTAGAGCCGAAGGCTCCGCTGAAGGCAGTCAAGTTCGGCGATTCGCGCAGCATGCGCATCGGTGACTGGGTCATGGCCGTTGGCAATCCCTTCGGCCTCGGTGGATCGCTGACTGTCGGCGTCGTTTCCGCGCGCGGGCGCAATATCAATGCCGGCCCCTATGACAACTTCATCCAGACGGATGCGGCAATCAACAAGGGTAATTCCGGCGGTCCGCTCTTCAACATGAAGGGTGAGGTGATCGGCATCAATACGGCGATCATTTCGCCGAGCGGCGGTTCGATCGGTATCGGTTTCGCGGTTCCGACGGAACTCGCCCAGAATATCGTTGAGCAGCTCATCCAATTCGGCGAAACCCGCCGTGGCTGGCTCGGCGTGCGCGTCCAGCCGGTTACCGACGACGTGGCCGCAAGCCTTGGCATGGAAGCGGCAAAGGGTGCCTTGATTTCCGGCGTGGCCAAGGGTGGCCCGGTAGAAAACGGCCCGATCCAGGCCGGCGATATCGTGCTGAAATTCGACGGCAAGGATATTCACGAGATGCGTGACCTCTTGAGGATCGTGGCGGAAAGCCCGGTCGGCAAGGAAGTCGATGTCGTGGTCTTCCGTGACGGCAAGGAAGAGACCGTCAAGGTAAAGCTTGGCCAGTTGCAGGATGCGCCCGATGAAAAGGCCGCAACCGACGATCCGCAGGCCGAGGACGGTGACGGCGGCATGGTCGTGCCTGATGACAAGGGCGGTTCCGACGATCAGGCGCAGGACCAGACGCCGGAGGTGCGCGAAGCGCCGCAGCGCGTGCTCGGCATGAACCTCGTAGTGCTGAGCAACGAGTTGCGGACGGAGAAGGGCATTGCCGAAAGCGTCGAAGGCGTGCTTGTCGCCAGCGTCGATCAGGGTTCGCCGGCCGAACAGAAGGGCATGAAGGCGGGTGATGTCATCGTCGAGGTTGGACAGGACTTCATGGAGGTTCCGGGCGACGTGCTTGTGCGTGTCAACGGCCTGAAATCCGAGGGTCGCAAGAATGCGCATATGATGGTTGCCGATGCACAGGGCAATCTGCGCGTCGTGGCGCTGCCGCTGGAGTAAAGCTTCTTTCGCCCGGTTCGGCAGGAATCGGGTGGCCGTGGTTCGGCTTGCTCTCTATTCCTCGGTCTCCGCCAAAGGAGGCCAAGGATATGAAATTATTAGACAACAAGGTTGCGATCATCACTGGCGCGTCATCCGGCATCGGCCGGGCGACGGCAAGGCTGTTTGCCGAACAGGGCGCGGCCGTCATTATCAACGCGCGTGGTGCCGAGGCACTCGAGGACGTGGCTTCCGCCATTCGCCAGGCCGGCGGTCGTGTTCACCCCGTGGCGGGTGACGTCACAGTTGCGGAAACCCATGCCCGTCTGACGGATGCGGCCATGACCGTCTTTGGCGGTCTCGATATCGCCGTCAACAATGCCGGTGCCGTTGGGGCAACAAAACCGCTTGCGGAGATTTCGGTAGAGGAATGGGATCACGTGATCACCGCCAACCTCACTTCCGCATTTCTCGGCGTGCGCAGCCAGATCCCTGCGATGTTGAAGCGGGGAGGAGGTTCGGTCGTCTTCATCTCCAGCTTCGTCGGCACCAGCGCCGGCATACCCGGCATGGCAGCCTATGGCACCTCCAAGGCGGCGCTGATGGGGCTGGTGAAGGGCATTACTGCCGACTACGCCTTCAAGGGAATTCGCGCCAATGCGCTGCTTCCCGGCGGAGTCGATACGCCGATGGCGGGAGATGCGGCCCAGAAGGAGTGGGCTGCAGGGCTGCATGCGATGAAGCGCATTGCGGAACCGGAGGAACTGGCGCAGGCCGCCCTTTTCCTCTCCAGCCCGATGTCGAGCTTTGTTGCCGGATCGGCCCTGTTTGCCGGCGGCGGAAATGCGGCTGTGAAATAATTGCCGAACTGGCGGGCGAGGGCGCTACTGCGCCCGTCGTTCCCGCCACTCCGCGAGCGTCAGCGCATAGGTCACATGCGGGCGCAGATCCGGATGGGTGTCTTCCGGGACGCGCGGGTGGTCGAAGTCTCGTGACGGGTCACGCTTGAGGCCGATACGTTCCATCACCCGCGTCGAACGCTGGTTGTCATGGACGGCAAAGGAGACGATTTCCGGCGTTTCCTTTTCGTCAAAAGCCATGACGAGCAGCGATTGCGCGGCCTCGGTGACATAGCCGTGACCCCAGAAACGGGTGGCGAGCCGCCAGCCGATTTCCATGGTTCCGAGCGGGAAGGGCGGATCGAGGTTCATGACCGGCGATATGCCGCAAAATCCCATAACCTCGCCGGTTTCGCGCTGTTCCATGGCGTAGAAGCCGTAACCGCTGCCGCGGATCATGCCATTGATGGTTTCGAGAACCGCATCCGCTTCCGCATGGCTGCGGCGGAAGGGAAAAAATTCCATGACCTTTTCGTCGGCGTTGATTTCGCGGAACAGATTGCGGTCGCTCTCCTTCCACTCGCGCAGAATGAGCCTTGATGTTTCACGGATGATCATGGAACGACAAAATCCGTCTTGCGGTAACCCTGAATGTAAAGGAGTGCGGTCAGGTCGCCATGGTCGATGCGCATCTGCGCCTCGGCGGCGACGGCGGGCTTGGCGTGCAGGGCAACGCCCGCGCCGGCCAGATGCAGCATGCCGAGATCGTTGGCGCCATCGCCGACCGCCATTGCCTCGTCCGGCGAGATGCCGAGCTTTGCGGCGATATCGTTCAGCGCATCCACCTTGGCCTGTTTGCCGAGGATCGGTTCGGCAACGGTGCCATCCAACTGGCCATCGGCCTCGCCGAGAAGATTGGCGCGGTTCTCGTCAAACCCCAGCATCGCCGCCACCCGGCCGGTGAAGACCGTGAAACCGCCAGAAACGAGGGCGGTATAGTAGCCTTTCGCCTTCATGGTGGCGATCAGCTCCTTGCCGCCTGATGTCAGCGTGATGCGCTTTTCGATAACGTCATCGATGACGGAGACTGGCAGGCCCTTCAGCAGCGCCACGCGCTCGCGGAGCGCCGGCTCAAAAGCGATTTCGCCATTCATGGCGCGAGCGGTAATCGTGGAAACCTTGTCCTTCAATCCCACTTCGGCGGCCAGCTCGTCGATGCATTCCTGACCGATCATGGTCGAATCCATATCGGCGATCAGAAGCTTCTTGCGGCGCTTGTCCTGTTCCTGAACGACGATATCGATCGGCTGGCCCGAAAGCACGTCGGCAATCGCGTCACGTGCCTGTTCGGCATCGGTGCCAGAGGGCAGGGCAATATCGCAGGCGATGCCATCGGCCAGCCAGTAGAGACCGGATGCGTTTACGGCATTGGCGGCCGCTTCGCCGAGGGCCGGTGTCAGAACAGGATTTGACGGATTGGCGATAAGCGTGGCAACGAAAGCCATGATGAAAAACCTTGATGAGAATTTTGATGCGATCCTGATAACCGGCCCGACGGCAAGCGGCAAGTCCGCGCTTGCGCTTCGAATGGCGCGGGAGCGGAACGGTGTCGTGATCAATGCCGACAGCATGCAGGTTTATGACACGCTGCGGGTGCTGACCGCTCGGCCATCCGAGGAAGAAATGGCAGGCGTGCCACATCTGCTATACGGCCATGTGCCGGCAAGCAGTTCCTATTCAACGGGTGAATGGCTGCGGGACATTTCCGCCCTGCTTGGGGATTTGCGCAGGCAGCAGCGTTTTCCGGTCATCGTTGGCGGTACGGGGCTTTATTTCAAGGCACTGACGGGCGGCTTGTCCGATATGCCAGCCATTCCTGACGACATACGCGAGAGGCTGCGCGCCCGGCTGATCGAAGAGGGGTCAACGGTCCTGCACGCGGAACTGTCGCGGTGCGATCCCTTGATGGCACAGGGGCTTCAGCCGGGAGACGGCCAGCGGATCGTTCGGGCGCTGGAAGTCATGGAGGCGACCGGAAAGTCGATCATGGAGTTCCAAAAAGCCAGTGGTCCGATGATAGTTGATCCGGACCGAGCGGAGAAATTCGTGGTCCTGCCGGAACGGCCCGTGCTGCACGACCGCATCAATCGGCGGTTCGAAACCATGATGGAGAGTGGTGCTGTGGAAGAGGTGAGGGCTCTTCTCGCCCTGAACCTTGCGCCTGATGCCACAGCGATGAAGGCGATCGGCGTTTCCCAGATCGCCGATATGCTGGCTGGCGGTATGAGTGAGGCAGAGGTCATCGAAAAATCGGCGGCCGCGACCCGCCAATATGCCAAGCGGCAGATGACCTGGTTCCGCAACCAGATGGGGCCGGACTGGGCACGTATCCAGCCGTAGGGGCCGCGCTCAGTCCTTGCGGTAAAGGCTGCCTAGCGGCTTTTTCATCAGGCTCTCCCGCAGCGAAGGACGTGTCTCTGATGGAGGCGGGCCACTTTGTGCCTGCATCTGGAAGCCGACTTTGCGCAATTCGTTGACAGCGCTGGTATCCGTTGCCGTTGCGGGCGACAGTTGCGTTAGGGTTGTGCGTCCGGGCAGCATGTCGGGGCGGTAAGGTTCGTATCCCTCTATCGCCGCCGTCCCCAGTTCGCGTTTCCAGCGATCGACGTCGTCCGCTTCTCTAGGGGCTGACATCGGTTCCTGCATATCGGAGAAGGCCGCTTCGACGCTTTGCTGGAAGCCGGTGATGACCGGTTTGGCTACCGCGCGCATGCGGCTGACGATGGTGTTCAGATCGACTGTATCGGGCGTTTCGTGGGGCGTATGGCTGACTGCGCCGTTCGCCTTCGGCAATTTTGCCGTGGAGACGCGGTCGAAGCGCATGCGCATCGGTACGCCCACCGCCTCGCCAAAGGCGATTGCCTCGCCATTGCCGATGGACGAGAGGAAACTGGTGGTCGAGGTTGAGGCGTTCGGTACGGCGGACAGAATGATCTTCTGGTCGATCTCGTTCGTCAGCCGCATGGCAAAAACGGTCGAGCATTGTGACAGGATGGTCTGGTCCAGCTCACTCGGACGCTGGCTGATGACGCCAAGCGAAATACCGTATTTGCGGCCTTCCTTGGCGATCTGCGCGATCGCCTGCCGGGTCGGGAAAAATCCGCGCTCAGGGTCTGCCGGAACATAACGGTGCGCTTCTTCGCAGACGACAAGCATATGCAGCGAGCCGCGCGCCAGCACCGCGAGTTCGAAGGACATGCGGCAAAGGACGGAGACGACCGAGTTCACTACTTCCGAGGGGATACCGGACAGCTGGAAAACCGAAATCGGCTTGCCTTCTCCTGGAATACGGAAGATATGCGCCACCGTTTCCAGAATGGTGTCGCTGATCGTATTGCTGGAGAACATGAAGTTATAGCGCGTATCGTTGATGGCCGAGAGGATGCGGCCCTTGAGGGATCGCAGGGTCGGCTTTTCGCCGCGCCCTTCCAGCCGCCCGATGCGCTCGTCGATGAGGGCGAGAATATCGGCCATGCGGTAAGGCACCGGCGTATCGGGCGTGATCGCGCTCTTGTCGGACGTGCGGCGAACGGCGGAGCCATCTGTGCCGCGAAATGCCTTTTTCGCCTCCGGAATGATGTCGCGAAGGACATCCATCTCTTCCGGTACGGGCTTGCGTCCGCGGAAAATCACTTCCGCGAATTCTTCAAGGCGCATCAGCCAGAAGGGAAGGTCGAGCGTGTCGGTGTCGATGACGACAGAATGATCGGGAAAGGCGGCCGCAAATTCATTGTGCGGATCGAGAATGAGGACACGCAGCTTCGGGTCCGTCTCGATCGCCTTGTTCAGAAGAAGGGAGACGGCGGTGGTTTTGCCCACGCCCGTCGAGCCGACGACGGCGAAATGTTTCGCCAGCATCTGCTGGATGTTGATGGCCGCGCCAATCGTGTCGTCCTGCGTCAGCTTACCAATGACGCATGTGTCTCGCTTGCCGCTGTCATAGATCTTGGAAAGGTCTCCCGTGCGGATGCGATGCGCGACCGCGCCCAGGTAGGGGTAACGGGAAATGCCGGTGGAAAAACGTTCGCTGCCATCTTCGGTGCGGTAGACTTCGCCAACGAGTTCCACGTCGATCAGCAGCCGGTTCGGCTTGTCCGACGACCAGTGTTCTTCGCCCGTGCGCATGGCATATACCAGTGCGGCGACACGGCTCGTTCCCATTTCGATCGAGATCAGGCGTCCGACGGACCAGAGCTGCGCGACATCGGTTGAGCCGATTTCCGTTTCTGCGGCGATTGTCGCATGGGCGCCATCACAGGCGATGACGCGGCCGAGCATGCGGTTAGCCGGCTGCTGGCCGGATCGCCGTTCGTTTTCGTCCATGCGGGACGCTCTATGAAACTCGTCACTATTCACGTCTTATCCCGGTACATGCGGATGATCGCGGTGGTTCGGGCATTATCTGCATCTTTGATTGTAAAAGATTATATTTAACAACCTGTGTATCTGTTGCGTTCGAAAATTTCGTCCGTGGTGCCTTACGGGTAATAAAAGAAGCCGACGCCGATTTTTTCCGCAATATGCGTTGACGACTGGCGCTTTTCTGGCTAACACTCCGGCCCATGAAAAATCTTAACGTACTTATCGTGGTGGGACGGCGCATGGGCAGGATGGTGTAACCATCCGGCGAAAGCACCCATGCGCTGAACGAGGCTCCTCTAGGGGCCTTTTTTTATGTCTTCAAACAGGCCCTCGGGCTCCTCGATATCCAAAGCCAAAGCGGGATGGAAACAGGCAATGACGGATAAGGATAATACGGAAAACAGCAATAGCATGACAGGTGCGGAGATTGTTCTGAAGGCGCTGAAGGACAACGGCGTCGAGCACATCTTCGGTTATCCTGGTGGTGCCGTGCTTCCGATCTACGACGAGATTTTCCAGCAGGAAGACATTCAGCATATTCTCGTACGTCACGAGCAGGGTGCCGGCCATGCTGCCGAAGGTTATGCCCGCTCCACCGGCAAGGTCGGTGTCATGCTCGTTACCTCCGGTCCCGGCGCCACCAATGCGGTCACCCCGCTGCAGGATGCGCTGATGGATTCCATTCCGCTCGTCTGCCTCTCCGGCCAGGTTCCGACATCGCTGATCGGCTCCGACGCATTTCAGGAATGCGATACCGTCGGCATTACGCGCCCCTGCACCAAGCACAACTGGCTGGTAAAGGACGTCAACGAACTGGCGGGCATCATCCATGAGGCCTTCCGCATCGCACAGACTGGTCGTCCCGGCCCCGTCGTTGTCGATATTCCGAAGGACATCCAGTTCGCCACCGGCACCTATACGCCGCCTTCCGCCGCCATTCAGCAGAAGAGCTACAAGCCGAAGGTTCAGGGCGATCTCAACGCCATTCACGCGGCCATCGAATTGATGTCTAAGGCAAAGAAGCCGGTTTTCTACACCGGTGGTGGCGTCATCAACTCCGGCCCGGAAGCGACACGGCTGCTGCGCGAACTGGTAGAGCTGACCGGTTTCCCGATCACCTCGACGCTGATGGGTCTCGGCGCCTATCCGGCTTCCGGCAAGAACTGGCTCGGCATGCTGGGCATGCACGGTTCGTACGAAGCCAATATGACAATGCATGATTGCGACGTGCTGGTCTGCATCGGCGCACGTTTCGACGACCGTATTACCGGGCGCCTGAATGCGTTTTCGCCGAATTCCAAGAAGATTCACGTCGATATCGATCCGTCTTCGATCAACAAGACCGTGCGCGTCGACGTTCCGATCATTGGCGACGTCAGCCATGTTCTGGAAGATATGGTTCGCCTGTGGCGCGCTTTGCCGAAGAAGCCGGAAAAAGCGCAGACCGCGGACTGGTGGCTGCAGATCGAGCGCTGGCGCGCCCGCAACTCCTTCGCCTACAAGAATTCCAACGATGTCATCATGCCGCAATATGCATTGCAGCGTCTTTACGAGGCATCGAAGGGGCGCGAGACTTTCATCACCACCGAAGTTGGCCAGCACCAGATGTGGGCGGCGCAGTTCTTCGGCTTCGAGGAGCCGAACCACTGGATGACCTCGGGCGGTCTCGGTACCATGGGATACGGCCTGCCGGCAGCTATCGGCGTGCAGGTCGCGCATCCGGAAGCGCTGGTTATCGACATTGCCGGTGATGCCTCGATCCAGATGTGCATTCAGGAAATGTCCTGCGCCATCCAGTACGGTCTGCCGGTGAAGATTTTCATCCTCAACAACCAGTATATGGGCATGGTGCGGCAGTGGCAGCAGTTGCTGCACGGCAACCGCCTGTCCAACTCCTATACCGAAGCCATGCCTGACTTCGTCAAACTGGCGGAAGCCTATGGCGCGGTTGGCATGTATTGCGACGATCCGAAGGAACTGGACGACAAGATCGCCGAGATGATTGCGGTCAACAGGCCGGTCATCTTCGATTGCCGCGTTGCCAATCTCGCCAATTGCTTCCCGATGATCCCATCTGGTAAAGCCCATAACGAGATGCTGTTGCCGGATGAGGCGACGGATGAAGCTGTTGCCAACGCCATCGATGCCAAGGGCCGTCAGCTAGTCTGAGCCGGGAGAGGAAAAGGATATGAACGCACACCTACAACCCACCGGCTCCGCCTATTTCATCCAGAAGGAAACGGCTGCCGTCGAAAATCACACGCTGTCGGTTCTCGTCAGCAACGAGCCGGGCGTTCTCGCCCGGGTCATCGGCCTGTTTTCCGGCCGGGGTTACAACATCGAAAGCCTGACGGTTTCGGAAACCGAGCATGAGGCGCATCTGTCGCGCATCACGATCGTAACGCGCGGCACGCCGATCGTGCTGGAGCAGATCAAGGCGCAGCTGGAACGCATCGTTCCTGTGCACCGGGTGCTCGATCTCACCGTTCGCGCCCGCGAACTCGGGCAGGAACGGCCGATCGAGCGTGAAGTAGCGCTGATCAAGGTCGCCGGTTCGGGTGAAGCCCGCGCCGAGACGCTTCGTCTTGCGGATGCGTTTCAGGCCAAGGTGGTGGACGCGACAGTCGAGCATTTCATCTTCGAAATCACCGGCAAGTCGTCCAAGATCGACCAGTTCGTGGCCATCATCAAACCGCTCGGCCTGATCGAGATCTGCCGCACGGGTATCGCAGCCATGAACCGCGGTTCGCAGGGGATGTGATCCTCCGCCTTTCGAATATCCTTGTAATACCAAGCCCGCGGTTCGCCGCGGGTTTTTTTATGGGCTGCGCTCCGGCGAATTGATATTCAACCATATGGTTGACTTTTTAATCTGGTGGCCTATATTCAACAACATGGTTGAATTATCTGTTCCACATCTCGACACTGTCTTTCATGCCCTTGGCGATGCGACGCGGCGCACGATGCTGCGCGATCTATCCCGTGGCGAGCGAACGGTGAGCCAGCTGGCCGAGCCGTTCGACATATCGCTGGCTGCGGCATCCAAGCACATCAAGGCGCTGGAAAACGCCGGGCTTATCCGCCGTGAGGTAAGGGGGCGTACCCATGTCTGCCGCCTTGCGCCGGAACGGTTGGCAGAGGCGCATGAATGGCTGGATTTCTACCGGCAGTTCTGGAACAGCCGCCTCGATATTCTTGAGCAGATGCTCAGGGAGGATGATCAGGGAAAATCCCCTGCAGATGGAGGAAATGACAATGGCTGATATTGCAATGCCTGACGCCTATGGCCGGCTCGTCGAGCCGACAACACTGAAGATAGAACGGCTCCTGCCGGGACCAATCGAGCGGGTCTGGGCCTATCTGACACAGAGCGAACTTCGCCGCCGGTGGCTGGCGTCCGGCGAGATGCGGCTCGCGCCCGACGCACCATTTGAACTCGTCTGGCGCAACGACGAGCTTTCCGACCCGCCGGGCAGCCGCCCGGAAGGTTTTTCCGAAGAGAACAGGATGACCTCACGCATCATCACCGTCGTTGCGCCGCACCGCCTTGTCTTCACCTGGGGTGAGAGCGCAGAGGTGTCGATCGAGCTTCAGGCTCTGGGGAAGGATGTGCTTCTGACACTCGTTCACCGCCGGCTTGCGGATCGCACGACCAAGCTCAATGTCAGCGCCGGCTGGCATGCGCATCTCGACATTCTCGCCGCCCGTCTTCAGGAAAAGGAACCGGGGCCTTTCTGGGATAGCTGGCTGGGGCTGAAAGAGGAATATGAGCGCCGCATACCGTAACTGGGTGCAGCATGTCTGGGAGACTGACGGCGCGGTTCGCTGCGCCGTTATTGAATTGAAATGGTGCAGCCCAAAGCATCAGTTCGCAGGGCTCACACTTCGATTCAATTGCTTGAGTGCCTGATTCCGAAAAACATTTTAATGCTTTGTTAAATCACAGCATTTCCAGCGCCGTCTTGCGTGTCGGTGGTGGGAAGGCGGCATCCAGTGCGGCCCAGTCCTCATCGGTGATTTCGAGATCGGTGGCACCTCGGTTCTCCTCCACCCGTGCGGCGCTGGCGGATTTTGGAATGGCGATGACGCCTTCTCTTTCCAGAAGAAAGGCCAGTGCCAGTTGCGCAGGCGTAGCCTGATAGGCCTTGGCGATGCGGATGAGTTCGTGGTTGTTGAGGATGCGCCCCTGTTCGATTGGCGAATAGGCCATCAGCGGCACGCTGTGCCACTGACACCAGGGCAGAAGCGAAAATTCCGGTCCACGCCGGGAGAGATTGTAGAGCACCTGATTGACGGCGCAATTCTTACCGTCGGGAACAGCGAAAAGCTCCTCCATGTCGTCGGTGTCGAAATTCGAGACGCCCCAGTCGCCGATCTTGCCGGCTTTTTTCAGCTTTTCGAAAGCGGCCACCGTTTCTTCCAGCGGGTGATCACCACGCCAATGCAGCAGATAGAGATCGAGCCGGTCGGTGCCGAGCCTTGCGAGGCTGCGCTCGCAGGCCTCAATCGTGCCTCGGGCGCTGGCGTTCCAGGGATAGACCTTGCTGACCAGAAACACCTCGTCGCGCCGGCCGGCAATCGCCGTGCCCACCACCTCTTCGGATCGGCCGTCTGCATACATTTCGGCCGTGTCGATCAGCGTCATGCCGAGATCGATCGCCTTGCGAATGCTCTCGACTTCCTGCGGAGCCGATGATCTCATCTCGCCCATGTTCCAGGTGCCGAGGCCAAGGGCTGGTATCTCTTTTCCGGATGGCAGGGTGACGGAAGGAATGTCGTCATACATCGGTTCGCTCCAGCGGTTGTTGACGGAGAATAGCCCTTTGTTCCGACTTCTCAAACCCGGCATGGAAAGGATCGATCCATCAAAAAATTTGACTACGCCTATCGGTTGATCGGACTGGTTTGATGGTGGTTCGGCGGATAGTGTCTTTTCACAGGAGAGATCATGACTGTCGAAACCCTCGTTGCGCTGGTGCTGTTTGCCTTCACAACCTCCATTACGCCCGGCCCGAACAATATGATGCTTTTTGCCTCCGGCGTGAATTTCGGTTTCCGCCGCACGATCCCGCATATGCTGGGCATCGGGGCGGGGTTCCTGTCATTGCTGATCGGCGTCGGATTTGGGCTTGGCGCGCTGCTACACTCCGTGCCCTTGCTCTATACCGCGCTGAAATTCGCGGGCGGACTTTATCTCGTCTGGATCGCGTGGAAGATCGGCACGTCCCGCAGCCTGAACGAGGGTGCTGCCGCATCGGTGCCGATGAGCTTTCTTGCCGCCGCAGCCTTTCAGTGGGTCAATCCCAAGGCTTGGGTAATGGCCGTGACCGCGATGGCGACCTATACGGATGAGGGGCAATATCTCGTCACCGTTTTGATCGTCGGCGTGGTTTTCGCCGCCGTCAATCTTCCCAGCGTTTCGACCTGGGCGGGCTTCGGTTCGGCCCTGCGTGACTGGCTTTCCGTTCCTGTGCGGCTCAAATGGTTCAACATCACCATGGCCGTCCTTCTCGTCGTCAGCCTCTGGCCGATGTTGAAATAGGTGTTCTCCCTTCGTCATCCCTGTGCCTGTCGCATGGATGTGGGGTGGGGGTATGGGTTATTCTACGCAGGGAACTGGCGGTAACATTCCTCCGCGATCTTCTGCACCTCGGCGCGCGTCAGCTCGGCAGAAACCGCATAGCCCAGTTCGTTGTCGATCCAGTAAAAGGTCTCGACGCCATCGGCGCTCGCCATGCGGAAGCTGGTGGTGCGGTTTTCCTCGTTGTGGCCGACCAGCACCGTTACCCGGCGGCCGGTCTTGTCCTGATACATCAGCATCGCCCCTGGCTTGCCGCTGACGGGGATCAGGCGCCCGCCGACGAGATCATATCCGATCTTGGAAAGATCGGGGATGGCGAAGGGATAACCGAGCCTTTTGCCGAGCCATGTTGCAAGGTGCTGCTGCTGTTCGGCTCCAACTTCAACGGGGTGGCGCACCTCGCTTGCATAGATGAGATAGGCCGATTTCGCCTGCGCGGGAATGTCAGTCGTCAACGACGCCAGAACCACGTCCTGCGGCGTGGCGAGCGGCGGCGGCACAAGCCTTCCGGCTGCCGCACCCGCCGCGAAGATCAGCAACACAGCTGCCGTTCGCAGAAGAACCGGTTTCAGCCGCCACGCGGGCGCGTGTTTTCTTTCGGCAAGCATCGCGGTGTCGTGCGGATGTTCGGCGGCATAGGCGGCGAATGCGGCTCGCAGGGTTTCAGCCTGTTTTTTCCAGTCTTCCACACGCTCCCGCTCCTGCGGCCTTTCGGTCAGCCAGGCCTCGACAGCCGCGCGGTCGTCGTCGGACAAAAGCCCGTCGACATAAGCGTGCAGATCGTCTTCGGTAATGGCATCGGGCCTTTTCATCGTGGTCTCCGCAGGGGAATGATATTGTCCGCCGCCAGGTGCTGGCGCAGGGTTTCGCGGGCGCGGGAAAGTCTGGACATGACGGTACCCACCGGGATCGACAATGTCTCGGCTGCCTCCTGATAGCTATAGCCTTCCACCGTCACCAGCATCAGCACCGCCCGCATCTCTGGCGAAAGCAGCCCGAGCGCGACGTGCAGCCTATCGTTTTCCAGCGTGTCGCCGAGTGTGTCGGCAACGGCCAGGCTCTCATGGCCGTCGAGACTTTCGGACGGGTGACGTTTCGCGGCGCGGTGGCGGTTGCGATAAAGATTCGTCATTATCGCATAAGCCCATGATTTCAAAGCCGTTCCGTGCCATTGCCTCTTGTTGGTCAGCGCCTTTTCCACGCAGTCCTGCAAAAGGTCCTCGCCATCGGCGTCGGAGCGGGAAAGGCTGCGGGAATAACGCCGCAGCATGGGTATCAGCGCCAGCATCTCCGCCTCGAAGGAGCCGGCTGCGGGGGAGAGGCTCCCCCGCGTCTTGCCATTCATGCCATCATGGTTTTGCGGCATCCCATACACCGTTCATACCGTCGCCGGTTGCATCGCCTTTTTTCATGTCCTTGGCCCAGTAGTAGAGCGGCATGCCGTCCTTTGCCCACTGCATCTTGCCGTCCTTGCGCGTCACAAGAGAATAGGCGCCTTCGGCCTTGTCGCCAGTGGCCGCGAAGAACGGCGGCCAGTTGGTGGCGCACTTGTCATAACAATTGGATACGCCCTTCTTGTCGTTCTTGAAAGTGTAGAGCGTCATGCCTTTTTCGCCCGCGAGCACATTGCCTTTGGCGGTCTTGACCGTCTCGACCGCGGGTGCCGCATAGGCCGTTCCGGCAAAAGCCAGAACGAGGGCGGGAACGATAAAGCGGATTTTCATGGACATATCCTCCTTGGTTCGGGCGGCTTCTGCCGCCAGCACATCAAAAGACACCGCAGGTCACTGCTTTATTCCCTCCGCCGGTGCGATTTTTAAACTTATCCGTTGAGCTAAGTTTTTCGCTGTGATAGTTAGTCTTATGGATAACTATTCAGTGCCACTTGACGATATCTTCCAGTCCCTTGCCGATCCGACACGACGGGCCGTGCTTTTGCGGTTGGGCAGCGGGGATGCGAGCGTCGGCACGCTTGCCGAACCTTTCGCCATGGCCCTGCCGTCGTTCATGAAACATATCCGCCAGCTGGAAGGAGCGGGGTTGATCGTGACGCGCAAGCAGGGCCGGGTGCGGTTCTGCTCGCTGGAGAAACAACGGTTTTCAATGATCGAGGTCTGGCTTTCGCAACAGCATGCCATCTGGGAAGGCCGGACGGACCGGCTTGAACAGTTCGTCATGGCGCAACAGGACAGAACCTCCGATAAAGGGGAGAATGACAAATGACCGACACTTTCAATCCCGATCTCGATCTGAAGATTTCAAGGATCATCAGGGCGCCGCGCCATCTGGTCTGGAACGCCTGGGTCGACAAAAACAGCCTCGAACAGTGGTGGGTGCCGCATCCCGGCAAATGCCGTGTCGAGAAAATGGAGCTTTTCCCCGGCGGCGCTTTCGAGACCCGCTACAGCGAAGACGGGAAGGCATTTGGCGATCACATAAGCGGTTGTTTCCTGGCGGTGGATCATGAGGAGCGTCTGGTCTTCACCGACGCGTTGACGGCAGGCTTTCGCCCGTCCGCGCGCCCATTCCTCACCGCGGTGATGAGTTTTCGCGATCATCCTGAAGGCATGGAGTATGTGGCCTATGCCATGCATAGAAACCCTGGGGATCGCGACAAGCACGCGGAGATGGGATTTTTCGACGGCTGGAACACGGTTGCCGAGCAACTGGCGCAGCTTGTCGAAAGACAGGCGGTCAATTGAGGCGCATCAACCGAACAGGGCAATATCCGGCTTGGTCAACATCAGCCAGATGATGCCGAGCACTGCGAAGAAAGCCGGAAAACCGCAGGCAAACCAGATGCGGTAGAGACGGAACCATTGCTGCGGCAGGGCCTCTCCGGTTGCGGCGCAATCGCGGGCGATATCGCGTAGCTTGATCTGGATCCACACCACCGGCAGCCAGAAAATGCCGGTGAAGACATAAAGGCAGAGCGAAAGGGCGATCCAGCCTTCGCTCAGCGGCCAGCCGATGATGCGCGCCAGAAAATAACCGGTGACCGGCTGGATGATCGCCGCCGTGGCGGTAAAGATGGTGTCGGCGATGACGACCGTGCCCGAAACATGGGCGATCAGCGCCGGGTTTGCCGTCCGCCGCGCCATCACCATAAAAAACGCTATGCCAGCCCCGGTGCCGAACAACACGGTTGCGCCGATGACATGGGCGAGCCGCAGAAGGTCTTCAGGTGTCATCAGCGTTCATCCAGTGTGGCAAGGGTGACAAGTGTCAGGGCGATGGAGGGCAGGACCTTGACGAGGGGGCCGAGCGGATCGAGCCACAGACCCGGCTCCAGCAGACTGCCACCAGTCAGATAGGCGGCGGTGACCAGGAGCATGGCGATGAGCGCTTTTCTGGCAAGTGGTCTTATCACGACGGTGATGCCCAGGGCGATATCGATGAGGCAGGATGCGAGTGTGAGGGTGACGGCCGGCACTTGCGGCATGAAGGGCAGGAAATGCGCCGCCGAGCTGTTGATATCAAGCAGCGGGACGAGGCCGGACAATAGCCAGAACAGCGACAGGCAGAGAATGAGGACGGGTTTGAGCAGATATGATCTGGCAAACCACAGGTCCTGCACGCCGGAAGGGTAAGCTGCCAGCGTGTCCCTCAAGCTCTTGAGCGATGTCGTCGCTTTTGGCGCGCTGTTCTCCGTCACGATACCTTCCGACATCACTGTCATGGCGGTTGAGCGCAACGGCGACCGCCAGCCGAGCTTTCCCGCAATATCCGCCGTGAGGGCGACGGGGCGCATGAAGGCAGCCGGAAGATTTAGCGCGGGAGCAGGGGCGAGGCCGAGCCATTGCCGGTGCGCAGCGACCACGCCTTGCAATGTCAGCGTTTCGTTTGCTGCCAGCTCGATATCGCTACCTGACGGGATTTCGCCATCTATTGCTGCGCTGACTGCCAACGCGACATCTTCGACTGCGACGGTCTGTACTGGCATATTGCCGTTTACGAGCGGTACAGCGAAGGGGAAGCTTGCAAGCGCGCGCACGAGTGCTGTGCCGCCATGGGCGTTGCGCCCGACAACCAGTGCGGGGCGGAGAATGACAAAGCGCAGACCGCTTGCGGCAAGTGCTATATCGGCTCGGCGTTTGGTGGCGAGGAAGGGCAGTTGGGAAGCGGCTCCGGAAGTGCGGGCCGATATCTGGATCACAAGCTTGCCGCCCGCATTTACCGCTGCCCGGTAGAGCGCCAGCATCGCTTTTTCCTGCGTCGCGGCAAGATCATCCGACAGGCCGTCCTGAAGCGCACCTGCGCAATTGACGATGGCGTCATGGTCGCTAACGAGTGCCGCCCAGTCGGCAGCGCTGGTCATACGCGAGAGATCGGCGGGAACCCAGCTGGCGAAAGGCCATTTATCTTTAGCTCGCGCAATGATGCGAGCCAGCCCAGTAACGGTATGACCTTTGCCGTGAAGGCTGCGGATCACTTCGGAACCGATGAAACCCGTTGCGCCCAGAATCAATATCTTCATGCGCCGCATGATACCCGCCATGGTTTAAAAACCAGCCGTGTTTTATTGCCGCATTCTGATGGTGTGATTCATCTTTCGTTCTTTTTCTGTTGCGCACGGTGCTCGAATCCTGCGATGAGGGCGCATGTTATTTTCACCGCAACAGGACGAAGCGCTCAAGGCTGTTTCCCGCTGGCTGAAGGAAGGCCGGACGCCGGTTTTTCGGTTGTTCGGTTATGCCGGAACCGGAAAGACAACGCTTGCCAAACATTTCGCGGAAAATGTCGATGGCGAAGTGCTGTTTGCGGCCTTCACCGGCAAGGCGGCGCAGGTGCTGCGCTCGCGCGGG
Source organism: Agrobacterium tumefaciens (assembly GCF_009649785.1). Classification (GTDB taxonomy): domain Bacteria; phylum Pseudomonadota; class Alphaproteobacteria; order Rhizobiales; family Rhizobiaceae; genus Agrobacterium; species Agrobacterium tumefaciens. The sequence continues at coordinate 130,571 of NZ_WJOK01000010.1, forward strand.
GCGACCAATGCCCGCACCATCCATTCGCTGATCTACCGCCCGCGCGGCGAAGAGACCGTGGAAGACGAGGAGACCGGCAAGACCTCGGTCGCGCCAATGTTTTCCATCAACCGCCAGAGCCCGCTCGCCAAGGCGGCACTCATCATCATCGATGAATGTTCGATGGTGGATGAGCAGCTCGGCAAGGATCTGATGAGCTTCGGCACGCCTATCCTGGTGCTCGGCGATCCCGGGCAGTTGCCGCCGGTTTCAGGCGGTGGCTTCTTCACGGAGCAGGAGCCGGATTACCTGCTCTCCGAAATTCATCGGCAGGCCAAGGACAATCCCATCATCCATCTTGCCATGGATGTGCGGGAAGGCCGCGAGATCATGCGTGGCGATTACGGTGCCGCGCAGGTGATTTCCAAGTCCGAGGTGACACAGTCGCTCGTGCTCGATGCCGATCAGGTGCTCGTCGGCACAAATCGCACGCGCCGCCGCTATAACCAGCGGCTTCGCGAGCTGAAGGGATTTACGGCCGATTATCCGCAATCCGGCGACAAGCTGGTTTGCTTGAGGAACGATCCCGCCAAGGGCCTGCTGAACGGCTCTCTCTGGCAGGTCATGAGTTCGTCGCGCGAGACGGTGAAACCCGGCATCAACCTGATGATCCGGCCTGAAGACGACGATATGGATCGCGGCGCGGCCAAGATCAAATTGCTGAAGGCGGCTTTCGAGGATGTGGAAACGGAAATTCCGTGGACCACTCGCAAGCGTTATGACGAGTTCGATTTCGGCTATGCGCTGACCGTGCACAAGGCGCAGGGTTCGCAGTGGAACAATGTGGTTCTCTTTGACGAGAGCTATGCCTTCCGCGATTCGCGCGAGCGGTGGCTTTACACCGCCATCACCCGCGCCGCAGAAACACTCACAATCGTTCGCTGAGATAGAGCATTTCCGGTGAATAGCGGGACACCTTCAATGCTCCAATTCTTTTGTCTGTGCATTGTCCGGACGGAAAACCGCTGTGCAGTTTTCGTGGAAATGCTTTGTCAGGCGCGGATGACGCCCAGCAGAACCGCTTTGGCAACCGCCTGAAAGCGGTTGCTGGCACTGAACTTGCCGATGATCTTCGCCTCCAGTTCGTTGAGGTCGTTACCTGAAAGGCCGAGAGCGCGCGCGAGCCTTACCGGTGCGTACCCCTCCGCCATCAGTTCCAGGCATTTTCGCTCGTTGTCTGTCAGCGCGATATCCTTGCCCGGTCCCCGCTCAGCGGCGTCGAGGCCATCAGTATCGTTATCGGTGGCGAGCAGTTCCTCGATCTGCTGGGCCTGGCGCTGAAGCGTGGAGCGTTCTGCGGTCAGTTCTCTTTTTCGCTGCCGCAGCGCGGAGTGGAATATCTCGTCCGCTTCTTCCTGCGAGAGAGAGCGGGCAAGTTTTTCCATGATGTCTGTAATGGCTGCGACGGAAATGCCGACTTCGCGACAGACATTTATCACCGCCATGCGTTGCACGTTGCGGTGGGAATAAACCCGCATCTGGCCGATGCGTTTTGAGGTCAGCAGCGCCTTTTCTTCGTAAAAATGCAGGGTCCGGTGCGTTACGCCGAAAATGTTGGCCATGTCGGCGATGGGAACCGGTTCGGCGGGCAGGGAGGAGGGCAGGCTTATATCCGGTAAAAAGCTGCTGATCCTTAGATTGGGTTTGTCCTCGTCGCCGTGTTCAAACGGCATCCTGCCATTCTGCATCGTTTCCCCCTTCGCGCGTTTTGACAGTGTGCCTGCTTTTTATGGCATTCGTTACTTGTTCCCCACCGCAGACCTGTCTTCTGATCAAGACATTTTGCCGATGCTGCATGAGAACCGTAACCTGTATTGCCTGCTTTCGTTCCCGTATCCTTAAAAAATTTTATCGGCCTCCTTGCGGTCGGCGTCAACCTGCGTGAAACAGGATGTCAATTCCGAACCGGAGCCTCGATGTCATGCCCGCAAAACTTTCCGTCAATCTGAACGCAATTGCCATGCTGCGCAACCGTCGCGATCTCCCATGGCCGGATGTCGCGCATTTCGGGCATATTGCACTCGCTGCGGGTGCTAGCGGGCTGACTGTACACCCTCGACCGGACCAGCGCCATATCCGCTTTTCGGACCTGCCGGTGCTGCGTGCGCTCATCGATGACAGTTTCCCAAGTGCGGAATTCAACATCGAAGGTTATCCGACGGAGGATTTTCTAGTTCTGTGCGAACAGACCCAGCCTGAGCAGGTGACGCTGGTGCCCGACGATCCGTCGCAGGCGACATCAGACCATGGCTGGGATTTCCGCAAGCACGCGGTTTTCCTGAGAGAAGCCGTTGGGCGCCTGAAGGCTGGCGGTATGCGGGTTTCGCTTTTTGCCGATGGTGACGGCGAGCGCGAAGCGGTGGAGCTGGCGGCTGAGACGGGTGCTACCCGCATCGAGCTCTATACCGGTCCCTATGGCGGCTGTTTTGACGATCCGCAAAAGGGTGACGCGCTTCTGGAAAAACTCGGACAGACGGCGGACTACGCCGCAGCGCTCGGGCTTGCCGTCAATGCCGGGCACGACCTGACTGTAGCAAACCTGCCCAAGCTTATGAAACGTATACCTTATCTTGCAGAGGTCTCCATCGGTCACGGGTTGACGGCGGATGCGCTGGAATATGGCATGGCTGAAACAGTCCGGCGTTTTTGTCGCGCCTGCGGTCAGGCTATTTCATAACCAAAGTCAATTTTTTTGCCTATAATCTGCTTGCGCATGCTCCGTGCGCGAGCTTTTAAAGGCAGAGACACATGCAAGAACATCACGTTGTCGTCGTGGGTGGAGGCTTCGGCGGCTTACAAATGGTACACGGGCTGGAGGGGGCCCCTGTCCGCATCACATTGATTGACCGCCGCAACCATCATCTATTTCAGCCATTGCTTTATCAGGTTGCGACGACGGCTCTTGCGACATCCGAAATCGCCTGGCCGATCCGCCATCTTTACCGCGACCGCAAGGAAGTGACGACGCTGCTTGCGGAAGTGAACGGCGTAGACCGTGACGCCCGCACCGTGCATCTGAGTTCCGGTCAGGTCATCGGCTTCGATACGCTGGTGCTGGCCACCGGCGCCCGTCATGCCTATTTCGGCCGTGACGAATGGGAGCGTGCCGCTCCCGGCCTCAAGACGCTCGAGGATGCAACGACGATCCGCCGCCGCCTGCTTCTGGCTTTCGAGCGTGCGGAACTTGCCAGCAGCGAAGACGAACGGCAGGCGCAACTGACCTTCGTCATCATCGGGGCAGGCCCGACGGGCGTGGAAATGGCGGGCATGATCGCCGAGCTTGCCCACAAGGCGCTGCCGCCGGAATTCCGCAATGTGGATACCAGAAAGAGCCGCGTGCTGCTTGTCGAGGCAGGTCCGCGCGTTCTGCCGGTTTTCACGGACGATCTTTCGGCCTATGCCAAGCAGGCGCTTGAAAAGCTCGGCGTCGAGGTTCTGCTCGGCACACCGGTGACGGCCTGCACCGATGAGGGCGTGACGGTGGGTGAGACCTTTTATCCGTGCCGCACGGTGGTCTGGGCTGCTGGCGTGCAGGCGTCTCCCGCTGCAAAGTGGCTGAATGCTGCTGCCGACAGGGCGGGACGCGCTATCGTCGGGCCGCATCTGAATCTGGAAGACGACCCCAATATCTTCGTCATCGGCGATACGGCCGCCGTCAATCAGGAAAACGGCAAACCGGTGCCGGGCATTGCGCCTGCAGCCAAGCAGCAGGGCGCCCATGTGGCAAAGGTCATCAATGCGCGGCTATCCGGAGAGCCGGAGCCCGCGCCGTTCCGCTACAGCCATCAGGGTAATCTGGCGACAATCGGCAAACGCGCGGCGGTGATCGATTTCGGCAGGTTCAAGCTCAAGGGCGTGCTTGCATGGTGGATCTGGGGGCTTGCCCATATCTATTTCCTGATCGGAACGCGCTCGCGGCTGGCCGTGGCGTGGAGCTGGCTGTGGATTTACCTCAGCGGCCAGCACAGCGCGCGGCTGATCACCCAGAAAGAGACGTTGAAGGACGAGGCCTGAGGGCAGGGCGGGTAAAGGAAAGCGCGGGAAGCATTGGCTTCCCGCGCTTGCTTATGGTCAGTGCGCCAAACCATTCCTCCGTCACGCCGTATTAAGTGCGGGGTTACGGAGTGCGGATGTGGCGAGCTTGTGCCAATCCAAGGCTCAAGCGTCGAGCGATGCCATGTCGATGACGAAGCGGTAGCGAACGTCGCTCTTCAGCACCCGCTCATAGGCTTCGTTGACATCCTGGATGTTGATCGTTTCGATCTCCGAGACGATGTCATGCTCACCGCAGAAATCCAGCATTTCCTGGGTTTCCTTGATCGAGCCGATCATCGAGCCGGAGAGGCTCTTCGCACCGATGATGAGCGAGAAGGCGTGGACCGGGATCGCATGTTCCGGTGCACCGACCACGACCATGCTGCCCTTGGGCTTCAGGAGGCCGAGATAGGCGTTCCAGTCGATTGCGACACCTGCCGTGCAGATGATCAGGTCGAAGGTGCCGGCCAGCTTTTCGAAGGTCGAGGCGTCGCTGGTGGCGTAATATTCCTTCGCGCCGAGCTTCAGTCCGTCTTCCTTCTTCGACAGGGTCTGGGAAAGAACTGTGACATCCGCGCCCATGGCAGCGCCGAGCTTGACGCCCATGTGGCCAAGACCACCCATGCCGACGATTGCGACCTTCTGACCGGGACCGGCGTTCCAGCGGCGCAGCGGCGAGTAGAGCGTGATGCCTGCGCATAGAAGCGGCGCGGAAGCGTCGAGCGGCAGGTTGTCCGGGATCGACAGGACATAACCTTCCTTGACGACGATCGAGTCGGAATAACCGCCATGGGTGGCTGTCTTCGTATTTGGATCGACATCGTTGTAGGTCTGGACGAGGCCGGGCATGTAGTGTTCGTTGTCGAGGTCGCGGGTGGCGCAGCCGACGCAGGAATCGACGAAACAGCCAACGCCGACATGATCGCCGACCTTGAATTTCGTGACCTTGGAGCCGACGGCCTTCACGACACCGGCAATCTCATGGCCGGGAACGATCGGGAAGACGGCATTCTTCCATTCGTTGCGGACGGTGTGGATGTCCGAGTGGCAGATGCCGGCATATTTGATATCGATGACAACGTCGTCATCGTTAGGCTCGCGGCGTTCGAAGGTGAACGGGGTAAGCGGCTTCGACGCATCGGTCGCAGCATAACCTCTTGCAATGGCCATCTGAATATCCTTTCGGGAGTTGGGGACGGCGGAATATGCAATGGAAGGGTGCCGGGGCGTTAGAGCGATCCTCCGAGCTTCTTGCACGATCCTGCAAAAAATTGCGGTGGGCTATTTGCGGAAACTGGCCCGGCTTTCTAGATAATGCAAACAGACACGCTGCTTCCTTCCCTAAAGGGTTTCCCAGATGACCATGCCGTTCAATCTCTATCAGGAGATCGCCTCCATCGCCGCACGGCATGCCACCCGGGATGGCGAGGTCCAGACGGCAATCGAAACCCTCGGCATCAGCCGCCGGTCCACACCCAGCGCGCCGTGCCACGGCAGCTATCGTCCCTGCTTGGCAATGGTGATCCAGGGGTCGAAAAGCGTTCAGCTGGGAACGGACACCATCAATTACGGGGCCGGCGACTATCTTCTGACCTCGCTCGACCTGCCGGTTGCCTGGCGTGTGGTGGAAGCGAGCGAGGAAGTACCGCATTTTTGCATCGGGCTTGCGATCGATAGCGAAAAGCTGCTCGACCTTATGAGCCGCATGCCGATCGAGCGGCCTCAGGAGCCGGTGAGCGGCCAGCGCGGCATCGTGGTGAACGCCGCCACACCGGAGCTGCTTGATGCGGCCATCCGGCTGATGCGCCTGCTTGACCGCCCGGCGGACATTGCGGCCATGGCGCCGCTGATCGAGCAGGAAATCCTCTATCGAATCCTGACCGGACCAGCGGGTGGGCAGCTGATGAACATCGTCGCTGCCGGAAGCCACGGCAATCGGATTGCCCGCGCCATCGCCTGGCTGCGCGAGAATTTCGCGCGCCAGCTGCGTATCGAGGAACTTGCGGAGCATATCGGCATGAGCGTGTCGTCTTTCCATCACCATTTCAAGACGATCACGGCCATGACCCCCATTCAGTACCAGAAGCAGTTGCGGCTGCATGAGGCGCGCCGGCTGATGCTGCTGGAGCGCCTGGATGCAGGCACGGCCGGCCATCGTGTCGGTTACCAGAGCCCTTCGCAGTTCAGCCGGGAATACAGCCGCTTTTACGGGATGTCGCCCTCACGCGACGTCGACGCCTCGCGTGAGATAAGCGCGGCCGGATAAAGCGGCATTATGGTGCGGCGCATTCTGCTTCCGCATCGCGTCAATTCGTACATCACTGCGAAGAAAGCGCTTGACGGGCAAGCTGCCTCCGCTTAAATGGCGCTCGAACCGTACCGTACGGTACATTAATCGAGCCTCTGGAGTGGAAATAAGTGGCCTCCGACCCGATCACAGCGCAGGAATTTTCGCCGCGCCAGAACGCCGTTCTGGATCAGGCATTGCGTCTTCTGGTCGAGGGTGGCGAGAAAGCGCTGACGACCTCTGGTCTTGCGCGTGCGGCCAACTGTTCCAAGGAAAGCCTCTACAAATGGTTTGGCGACCGGGACGGCCTGCTGGCTGCGATGATCACCTTCCAGCAAAGCAAGGTTCGCACCTTCGAGAAGGCGGGCGACCGCGTGTCTGCGCCGCAGCTTGCCGATCATCTCGAGGTTTTCGCACATGATCTGCTTGATGTGCTGGCGGGCGATGTGTCGCTGGCGCTCAACCGTCTGGCGATAGGGCAGGCGAGCCGTGATGGTTCCAAGCTTGGCGATCTTCTTCTGGAACGTGGCCGTCGCCAGATCGACCGCCGCGCCCGCGGGTTGATCGAGGCGGGTCGCCGTTCGGGTTACCTGCGTTTCGATGACGCCGAAGAGGCGTATCGCAGTTTTTACGGCCTCATCGTTTCGGATCTGCATGTGCGCATGCTGCTGGGCGAGGCGCCTGACAAGGATTTTTCCGCCCGGGCAAAGAAGGCGGTGGTCGCCTTTCTAACACTCTACGGCACGGAAAAGGTACATTCGGAACTGGGCGGCAAGGTCGCCTGAGGTTCCGGTTCACACAGAGACAAGCATTAGGGAAGGACCATAAAATGCGCGTTTATTATGATCGTGATGCGGATCTCAATCTCATCAAGTCCAAGAATGTCGTCATCGTCGGCTACGGTTCCCAGGGCCGCGCCCATGCGCTGAACCTCAAGGATTCCGGCGCCAAGAACGTCGTCATTGCTCTGAAGGCCGGTTCGCCGACCGTCAAGAAGGCGGAAGCCGACGGCTTCAAGGTCATGACCGTTGCCGAAGCCGCCAAGTGGGGCGACCTTTTGATGATGGCGACGCCTGACGAATTGCAGGCCGACATCTACAAGGCTGACATTGCCGGCAACATCCGTGACGGTGCGGCGATTGCTTTCGCACACGGCCTCAACGTTCACTTCGGCCTCATCGAGCCGAAGGCTTCGCTCGACGTCGTCATGATCGCACCGAAGGGCCCCGGCCACACGGTTCGCGGCGAATACCAGAAGGGCGGCGGCGTTCCCTGCCTCGTTGCCGTTCACCAGAACGCTTCCGGCAACGCACTTGAACTCGCTCTCTCCTACGCCTGCGGCGTTGGCGGCGGCCGTTCTGGCATCATCGAAACCAACTTCAAGGAAGAGTGCGAAACCGACCTCTTCGGCGAACAGGTCGTTCTGTGCGGCGGTCTCGTAGAACTCATCCGCGCCGGTTTCGAAACCCTGGTCGAAGCCGGTTACGCACCGGAAATGGCCTATTTCGAATGCCTGCACGAAGTGAAGCTGATCGTTGACCTGATCTATGAAGGCGGCATCGCCAACATGAACTACTCGATCTCCAACACGGCCGAGTGGGGCGAATACGTCACCGGTCCTCGCATCATCACCGCTGACACCAAGGCTGAAATGAAGCGCGTTCTTCACGACATCCAGACCGGCAAGTTCACGACCGAGTGGATGCAGGAATGGAAGGCTGGCGGCGCACGCTTCAAGGGCATCCGTCGCAACAACGACGCCCACCAGATCGAAGAAGTCGGCGCAAAGCTGCGCGGCATGATGCCCTGGATCGGCAAGAACAAGCTGGTCGACAAGGCTGTCAACTAAGCTTCATTGCTTTACAGAATATTGGAAGGCCGGGGCGAGAGCTCCGGCCTTTCTGCATTGGGCTTGGCTAGGATCACACGATGGCGTCGGCTTCCTCGATAATGACCGATACGGGAAAGTGATCGGAGAAACCACCGAGATTGACGTTTTTGACTGCATCGCCTTTCGACAGGCCGAAGCGGATCGGCCCCTCATTCTTGCTGTGGCTGACCATGGCGGCAATGGCTTCAATTTTCGCGGTTTCCTCGCGCACCGCGAAGCCGCTGCTCCCGGTCAGAAGCGATCTTGAGACGAGGATCTGGTCGAAGATATTGGCGTCGCCGTTGAAATAGAGCGTGCCATAGATCGTTCTTGCCGTACCGACTGAATCCACTACCTGCTGGCGCAGGTAGTTCCAGGTGAGATTGTAGAACATTGCCGATTGCGAGCTTTCGACATCGTCGCGCTCGCGGGTGGAATTGGCGTGATAGCGCAGCGATGCATCGGAAGGGTCGTCGTTGAAATCGCCGAAGGCGACGACGGCGATGTCGTTACCTTTCTCTTCCCTGATCCGCTGGTGCCAGTAGCCAAGCGTCTCACCGGCGGTCATGCGAAAACCGGCGCTTTCCACCGCGCCGCCGGAGCGCGACGGCCAGTGATTGGAAAGGGCGATAAGCTGGCGTCCGCCCTTGGTGATGAAGGTGCATTGGGTAATGTCGCGCGTACCGGTGCGGCGCATCACGAAATGGCTGAAAATCTCGGTTTCGTTGATCAGTAGCTTCTTGCTGTCATAGATGAAGGCCGTATCGATGCCGCGCTGGTCCTTGCTGGAATCTGCATGCACCACACGGTAGGCGCGCTCGGGCATGAGGTCGTTCAGATGTTCCGCAAGCGTCTCCAGAACGAAACGGTTCTCGACTTCGCACACGCCGAGCAGATCCGGCCCGGCGCCGCCGATCTGTCTTATGATCAAACCGAGTTGCCTGAGCTTGGTCTTGAACAGATCTTCGGTCCAGCCTTTGAGATCGTTCTTCAGCCGCTCGGCAATCCAAGGTTCGCGCGCTGGATAACCCTCCGGCGCAAACAGGTTTTCGACATTCCAGAACGCCAGGACATATTGGGTCATGATACCTCACACCTCCGGTTGGTTTTACAAAACCTAGTGGAAGTTTTTGCCACAACAACTTGAAATTGTTATGACGGGTTTAGCACACGACCCAGTCTGCCGTTGGATCTTATTTGCCCGGAGGGATGACGCCCTTCGTCAGCAGGAAGCAGCCGTAAAAACGGGTCTCGCCTGTTGTGATGACGCAATATGCGTTTTTAGCCTGTTCATAGAAGGCGAAGCGTTCGATACCGTACATGGGGGCGGATTTTCCCTCCGCCGCGTCTATTTCCTTCTGCACTTCGACCTGTACGGGTTCCAGCTGGTCCGGCGCGCCCATCACTTCCATGCGTCCGACCGAAGGCTGCAGCGGCGTGTCGAGTGGCAGCACCGAGAGGATCGCCTGCATGGCGCGGGCGGCGGAAATGTTGTCCATGCGCAGCACCTTGCCGACCGTTGTCTGGCGAGCCACCGAATCGGAAGGGAAGTTGGTGTCGGAAATCACCAGCGTATCGCCGTGACCCATGGCGCGTAGGGCGTGAAGAACATCGGCATTCAGCGCCGGGTCGATATTTTTCAGCATGTCGTCAAACTCCCATGATGCTTTCGCCGTGTCGCGGCGCGTGGCCGCAATCCAGCCGGAAAACCTTGCCGCGTCAATCGCAAACGGAAGATTGTGAAGCTTTGCGCAAGGGTGTATTTGGCTTTGTCCGCCAAAGGCGGGCCCAAATGCGGGTAACGTGCAGGGAGGCAGAAATAATTCGAAAAACTGATAAGTCAGTATTGCTGACGTATCGACATTTCTGTAAAGATGCACGCATAAAAACGACACAAGAGGAAACGTACCCATGCTTGATTGGGAACAAATTTTCGCCACGCGCTCGTCGCGCATGAAAGCGTCTGAAATCCGCGAGCTGCTGAAGCTGCTCGAGCAGCCCGATATCATTTCCTTTGCCGGCGGTATTCCGGACCCGGCTCTTTTCCCCGCAGAGGAGTTCCAGCAGGCTTATGCGGAAATTTTTTCGGGTTCGCAGGTCAACTCGGCGCTGCAATATTCGGTGAGCGAAGGTTACAAGCCGCTGCGCGAATGGCTGGCGGGCGAAATGGCCGAGATCGGCATTGAATGCACTGCCGACAACGTCTTCATCGTTTCGGGTTCGCAGCAGGGTCTCGACTACCTCGGCAAGCTGTTCCTGTCGCCGAAGGATACCGCGCTGGTAACCTGGCCGACCTATCTCGGCGCACTTTCCGCCTTCAACGCCTATGAGCCGAATTACGACCAGCTCAATCCCGGCGGCAACCGCACGCCCGAAGCTTACCGCGAAACCGCGGCCAAGCTCGGCGGCGCGGTGAAGTTCGCTTATCTCTCTGCCGATTTCTCCAATCCGACCGGGGAAACCGTTGATCTTGCCGGCCGCGAAAAGGTTCTGGCGCTGGCTGACGAGCTGGATATCGCCGTCATCGAAGACGCCGCCTATCAGTCGCTGCGTTATGATGGTGAAGCGGTTCCGCCGATCATGGCGCTGGACATTGCCCGCTCGGGCGGCATCGAGAACACCCGCACCATCTATTGCGGCAGCTTTTCCAAGACGCTCGCACCCGGCCTTCGCGTCGGTTACATCGTCGCGTCTGCGCCAGTTATCCGCAAGCTGGTGCTGATGAAGCAGGCCGCAGACCTGCATTCCTCGACGATCAACCAGATCGCCATCGAACGTGTCGCTTCGCGCGGCTTCGACAAGCAGGTCGCCAAGATCAAGGCTGCCTACAGCGCCCGCCGCGATGCGATGCTGGCTGCGCTCGACAGATACATGCCGAAGGGCACGCGCTGGACCAAGCCGGAAGGCGGCATGTTCATCTGGGTCACCCTGCCGGAAGGCATGGATGGCGCCGCATTGCTGGCAAAATCCATCGCAACGGAAAAGGTCGCCTTCGTTCCGGGTCGCGCCTTCTTTGCGGATGGCTCGGGTACGAACACGCTGCGCATCAGCTTCTCCTGCGCCAATGAGGCGATGATCGAGGAAGGCATGAAGCGGCTTGGCCGGTTGATCGCGACGGCGCAGGCGGAGACGACCGAAGTGGTTCCGGCGATTTGAGGGTTGCCAGGTTTTCGGCAGCGACGGGGAGGCGGCTTACCCCCCCTCTGTCCTGCCGGACATCTCCCCCACAGGTGGGGAGATCGACCCGTGGTGAGGTTTCGCCCATCTCAACGTTCGAAAATTAAGTGACGAAAGAGCGTCTTGCCGATCTCCCTCCTTGTGGGGGAGATGCCCGGCAGGGCAGAGGGGGGTAGGCCCCGGTCTCCACCTTGGCTACCGAGATCACACCCCTAAAATCCTGCCTGTCACATACATGTTATGCAATCATGTTTTAGCGGTCCCACGAAACAACAGGGACTGGACCTATGAAAACGCTGCTTTCCGCTTTTACCGCCATCGTATCGCTCGGCTTCATCGCCACCGCTGCCAATGCTGCCGATCTGGTGCTTTATACCAGCCAGCCGAACGAGGACGCGCAGGCGACCGTTGATGGTTTCAAGGCCGCCAATCCCGGTATCGAAGTCGAATGGGTGCGTGACGGAACGCCGAAGATCATGGCCAAGCTGATGGCTGAGATCAGCGCCGGCAATCCGGTTGCCGATGTGCTCTTGATCGCCGACACCGTCACACTCGAACGCATGAAGCAGGCTGGCCAGCTTATGGCCCACAAGTCGCCGGAAGCGAAGAACATCGACGCCTCGCTCTACGATGCGGACGGCTATTATTATTCCACCAAGCTCATCACCACCGGCATCATGTATAACACTGCCGCTGCGATGAAGCCGACGAGCTGGAAGGATCTTGCCAAGGCGGAAGCCAAGGGTCTGGTGACCATGCCGAGCCCGCTGACCTCTGGTGCAGCGTTGATCCACGCGCAGACGCTGGCCGCTGCCAACGGCCTCGGCTGGGACTATTACAAGCAGCTGAAGGCCAATGAAGCCATTTCCGGCGGCGGTAACGGCGCGGTGCTGAAGTCGGTTGCATCAGGTGAGAAGGCTTACGGCGTTGTCGTCGACTACATGCCGATCCGCGAAAAGGCCAAGGGCGCACCGGTGGAGTTCGTCTTCCCGGAAGAGGGCGTTTCGGCCGTGACCGAACCGGTCGCGATCCTCAAGGGTACCAAGCATGAGGAAGCCGCTAAGAAGTTCGTCGACTACGTGCTTTCGGAAAAGGGACAGCAGGGCTTCGTCACGCTCGGCTACATCCCCGCGCGCGCTGACGCTGGCATGCCGGAAGGTTTCCCCGCCCGCGACAAGCTCAAGGTCCTGCCGCTCAACGCCGCGGACGCGCTGAAGAATTCCGAGCAGGATCTGAAGATCTTCTCCGATATTTTCGGCTCCAAGGGCTGATATAGCGGCATGTCCCGATCAAGTGCCTATGGAAACAGCCAGCCGCGCTGGCTGTTTCCTTTTGTGGTGAGCGTCGTTTTTGCGCTCAGCGCCCTACCGCTCGGGCGGCTCGCCTATACCGGCATTGTTTCGTCACTCAACGGTGACATATGGCGATTGCTGGCTGATCCCGCCCTTTGGGATGCGGCGCTGAACACGCTCTCGACCTCGTTTTTCGGCATGCTGATTTCACTCATGATCGGCGGGGGCTTCGCGCTAGCGCTGACGCTCTGCGACATACGCGGCAAGTCGATCTTAAGCTTCCTCTTCATGCTGCCTATGATGATCCCGCCGCAGGTGACGGCGCTGTCGTGGATCGGCATGACCGGCCCGTCGAGCACGCTTTTAAAGGCCATCGGCCTTGCGCCGCCCATGGGGTCGCCACAGCCGCTCTATTCCATTGCCGGTATCGCGCTTTTGCTCGGCGTGCAGCATGCGCCGCTCGTCTATCTGTCGCTGCGCGCTGGTTTGCTGGCCTTGCCGCAAGATGGCATCGAGGCGGCCAAGCTTTCCGGTGCTTCGCCTCGCCGCGTGCTGTTCGATATCATCCTGCCGCTTTCGACGCCGGGATTGATCGCCGGGGCGGCGATCTCGTTTGTGTCCAATGTCGGCAATTTCGGTATTCCGGCGATCCTCGGTATTCCGGCCTCGATCTTCACCCTGCCGACGCTGATCTACAGCCGCTTCGCCAGTTTTGGCGCGAGCACCTTCGGCGATATCGCCATTCTCTCGACCATGATCGCCATCATCTCCGTGGCCGGTCTTGCGCTGCAAGAGCGGGCAATGAAGGGCAGGGACTATCGCATCATCGGTCTTTCCGGCAAGGCCGCGACTTTCAAGCTGTCGCGCTGGCGTGTAGTTGCTGAGCTTGTCTTTTGGCTCCTGCTGTTCTTCATGCTGGTTGCACCACTTGCTGCGCTGGTGGCAAGCTCGCTTGCCCCCGCCTATGGCGTGCCGCTCAGTCTCAAGACCGTGACGATGCACGCCTATGAGGAGCTGCTCTACCGGCAGAGCGTGACCCGCACAGCCTTCCGCAACTCGCTGTTTCTGGCGACGGTCACATCCCTTTGCCTGCTTGCGGTGACGGTGTTGACCGCCTATTTCCTGGTGCGCGGCAAAAGCCGCTTCATGTTCCTGCTGTCGGCGCTGGTGGATATTCCCTATGCGCTGCCGGGTGTGGTGATTTCCGTATCCTTCGTCCTGTTGTTCGCGGCCCCCATTCCGCTGCTCGGTATCACGCTTTACGGCACGATCTGGATCATTCTGCTCGCCTATTTTTCCTCCTTTTTCGCCGTCAGCCTCAAACCGATGGTCAGCGCCTTCCTGCAATTCGATCCGTCGCTGGAAGAGGCGGCAAGGCTTTCGGGCGCCGGTTTCTGGCGGCGATTGAAGGACATCATCCTGCCGCTGGTCGGGCCTGCGGCTGGCGCTTCCGTCATCCTCGTTTTCCTGATCGCCTGCAATGAACTGACGGTTTCGGCGCTCCTTTGGTCCGCCGGCACGCAGACGCTCGGTGTGCTCATCTATAACCTCGATGACAGCGGCAGCTTCGATCTTGCCTCCGCACTTTCGGTGCTTGTCGTCATCATGGTGATTTTCCTCATGCTGCTGCTCGAAATTCTGGGGCGCTATCTGCCGAAAGGAGTCGTCCCTTGGCGAAACTGATCCTCAATCGTCTGACGAAAAGCTTTGGAGCCGGGTCGAAACCCGCCGTTGACGACGTCTCGCTCACGGTGCGTGAGGGAGGTTTCCTCGCGTTGCTCGGGCCGTCCGGCTGCGGCAAGACGACGGTGCTGCGCATGATCGCCGGTTTCGAGCAACCGACTGATGGCTCCATCCTGCTCGGCGAGCGGGTGCTGGCCGATGCAGGCAGCATGGTGCCGCCGGAACGGCGCAACATGGCGATGGTGTTCCAGTCCTATGCGCTCTGGCCGCACATGTCGGTTGCCGACAATGCCGGCTATCCCCTGAAAGTTCGCGGCATTTCCGGAGAGAAATATCGCGAGAAGGTGGCCCAAGCGCTGGCAGCCGTACGCCTTGAAGGCTTTGCGGACCGCCGTCCCGCCGAGCTTTCCGGTGGCCAGCGGCAGCGCGTGGCGCTGGCTCGCTGCCTCGTCACCGAACCTGATGTGGTGCTGCTCGACGAGCCGCTCGCCAATCTCGACCGGCATTTGCGGCAGGAGATGGAGGAGACCTTTCGCGAGTTCCACATCCGCTCCGGCGCGACGATGATCTATGTTACCCACGATCAGGCGGAAGCCATGGCGCTGGCAACCGATGTCGCCGTGATGTCTCAGGGCAAGCTGCTTCAGGTCGCGCCGCCCGCCGAGCTTTATGCACGACCCGAGGGGCGTCTTGTCGGCTCGCTGGTGGGGCAGGGCGCCATTCTCTCCGTGCCGGTGCCGGAAGGTTCTTCGCGGGATATTGACTGGGACGCGCTCCGCACAGCGATGGATAACGGTGGGCAATTACCACGGGCGGATATTCTCGTGCGGCCGCAGGACGTGGTGCGGGATGCGGATGGAATCACCTGCACCGTGACCTCGGTTCTCTACGAGGGCGAGCGTTATGCCTTGCGTCTCGACCTGCCGGACGGGCAGGCGCTTCGGGCTTATTCTCGAGAATCGGTTGCGGTCGGTGACCGGTTGCCGGTTGCGATTCGTGCGGCGTGGCGTCTTTAGCATTTGCTTGCTCCCTCATCCCTGGGCTCGTCACAGGAATGAGGGTGGGGAATATCCCGGCACATAAAATCCGACATCGTGAATAGGGAATCTGATCGACGCGACTGGCCACTGGCGAGACCGAACGGGAGCGGCTAAGCTTCCATTCCAGCAACAGGAATGAAACATGTCGCTTCGGCTCGCCACCTTCAATATCGAAAATCTTCTCACTCGTTTCGACTTTACCGGTTTTCGCAACCAGACGCGGCGCGACAGGGCGATCCAGCTTTTCGATATCAGGGACGAGGCGACCTATCAGGCGCTGGAAAGTGCGCGGGCAGTCTCTTCCACAGACGATACGCGGCAACTTTCAGCGCTGGCCATTGCGGATGCGGATGCCGATATTCTCTGCCTGCAGGAAGTCGACAACATGGCGGCCCTGCAGGCTTTCGAATATGGCTATCTCTACCGCATGGTCGGCAACGGCTATCTGCAGAAATATCTGGTCGAGGGCAATGACAGCCGCGGCATCGATGTCGCGGTCGTCATGCGCGAGCAGACCCGAGACGGCGACAAGATCGAGGTCATCGACATCAAGAGCCACGCTGCGCTAACCTACCGCAATCTCGATCTCTTCAATCCCGCACTTGCCGCGACCAACCAGATAGACGACAAGATTTTCAAACGCGATTGTCTGGAAATCGATCTGAGGATCGGCGGCAAACCGCTGACGCTTTACGTCACGCATTTCAAATCCATGACCAATGCCCGTGACGCCATAGATGCCCGGCTCGCCACCATGCCGATTCGCGAGGCGGAAGCCATGGCCGTTCGCCGCATCATCGAAAACCGCTGGGGCGCAAACAATACCCGCAACAAGAATTTTGCCATCTGCGGCGACATGAATGATTATCAGGAACGCATTTCGATTTCCGGCGACCGGCGCAGCGGCTACAGCTTTACGCCGGTGGAAGAGGAGCGGAGCGCGCTCGATATCTTCACGGCGGATGATTTTGTGACCAATCCGATGTCGCGCCGTGACGTCATGGATCGCTGGACGCTCTATCATTCGCGCGGGCCACAGGAACAGCATCTCTGCCAGCTCGATTATATCTGGCTTTCCCCACATCTTGCGCAGATCAATGCGACAAGGGTTCCCGAAATCATCCGCGCTGGCCAGCCTTACAGGACGGTCTTTCCGCCGGGGCAGGAGGTGGATCGTTATCCGCGCACCGGCTGGGACCGCCCCAAGGCTTCCGACCATTGCCCTGTCGTTATGACGCTCGATCTGATCTGACCTGCCGCTCCGGGCCGCCTAGCCGTTGGCTACCTTGGGGAAATAGGTCGCCCACACCCGGTTGCGGCCCGCACGCTTGGCCTCATAAAGCCGGTCGTCGGCAATTGCGATCAGTTCGTCCCAGCTGTTGATCGCCCGTGCCTCCTGCCAGACCACGCCGAAACTTGCCGTCAGTGACAGCCCGCTTTGTTCATCAATGACCTGGGCTTCAATCAGCCGGCGCAGGCGGTCGGCGGTGGCGGTCGCCGTCGCGTGGCTGACATCCTGCAACACGACCACGAATTCCTCGCCGCCATAGCGCGCCAGAATATCGTTTTTACGGAGGGCGCCTCTTAAAAGAGTCGCTGTCTTCTGTAGCGCGAGGTCGCCCATGGCATGGCCATAGCGGTCGTTGATGGATTTGAAGTGGTCGATGTCGACAATCATCACGCCAAGCGTCTGCAACTGCTCCTCGCCACTCAATATGGCACGAACGGTCTTTTCCAGCGCACGGCGATTGGACACACCGGTCAAGGCATCTGTTTCTGAAAGCGTGCGTAATTGTTCGGCCAGCGCAGACTGCTGCTTTTCCATTTCTTCCTTCTGGCGAAGCTGCTCGCGCAGGAAATCCAGTTCCTTGAACATTTTCTTCACTTCCGGAGCAGCCTTGTCCTGATACAGGGCTCCTGAAAGATCACCAGCAGCGATTGCGGCGATCTGCGTCTGGACGGATTGCATGGGGCGGAACAGTGCCGTTCTGTAAACCGATGCAAGCCGCAGCAATACCAGAACCGCGATGAGAGCGAGGAGGAGAGACGTTCCACCATAGATCAACGCCTGTTCCTTGTTTCTTTCTATCCTTGCCCGTGTTTCGGCGAGAATAAGGTCGCGCAACGTGCTCGAGGACCGCATGCCCTTGATGTAGTTTTCGGAGAATTCGCGAATGCTTGGCTGCGCGGACGGCACCACCATCGCAATCGTATTCTGCGCATAGGGAAGCGCCTGGCCGAAATAGAAGATTTCAATATCGCGAAACGCTGCATCGACGCGTGGTGTGGACAGGTAAGCGGCGGTGTAGTTCGTCAGCGACGATTTCAGCAGTGTGAGGCTCTGTATTTCCGTGTCGAATTTGGCGCGGAGGCTCAGCCTGTCCTGCCTGTTCGCCCGCAGGCTCATGACCACGTAGGAACCGAGGCGACCGATCCGGTCCCGCATCACTCCGGCCGTGCCGGTCATGGCGATGTCGATCGCTACATTGGGCGTTACCTTGATAATCGCGCGAGCGGTCTTGCCACGCAGCATGTTGACGCTGTCCGCCGCCTTGAACATCGCAAAAATTGCGTTGGACATCGCCGTGTAGCTGCGCGCGGATTCCGGAAGTGCAGCAACCTGATCGACCGCTTCTCGGGATTGCGCCAGTTTTCGGCGTGTATCGACCAGCGATTTTGCCAATTCTGGCTGCGCCCTGATTTCCGCGGCAAAAGAGTTTTCGAGTTCCACCAGCTTGTCGTCCGTCGCCTTGCGCGCTGCGGCCAGCTCCTGGACCAGTTTTGCATCGGGGGAAGACGCGCCCATCAAATTATTGGCAGGACCACGCTCGGCCGATACCAGCCATGCGGACTGGAGGGCTGTTTCGAAGCGGCTGAGTTGCTGCGCATTGGTCCGGTAGCGTAAGTAACTGGAAACGCTCGGCAGGGCGGCAAGGGTTGCCAACAAGATGGAACTTACCGCTATGACGATCGTACCGGTTAGTTGGATTTTCTGTATGCTTGCGCGCATGCGATGCGTTATTCCCGGTGGGATGGTTATGAATTATCGCCATTTTAGCTACATCGCGTAAATACTTCGCTTATTTTGCAGGCCTTTTGCCGCGACCTGGTGATTGAAACCCACAGGTACGGTGTGGAAAAGAGGTCTCCCAACGGCGCGCAATCAATTTTTGCTTTACACGAAGTGAGAATCTGATAGTTGGCAAGGCACTGGATTGCCCTTGTAGCTCAGTTGGTAGAGCACCTGATTTGTAATCAGGGGGTCACGAGTTCGAACCTTGTCGGGGGCACCAGTTTTCTCTTTAAAATCAACTATTTAGTGATTTTGTGTAGATGTGCGGACGCAAGACGTAAATCTGTGTCCGCTCCAAGTCCGTAAAATCAGTGTGCGAGAGATCGCGCCTTTTCGAACTCCGCTTTGGCTGATGTGAGGTGCTTATCCAGACCGCTTATTCCGAACTGAAGCGCATTGACCTCCGTTCGCAAGTTTTCATCTCCACTCATCGAGTCCAATGCATAGTTGATCAGGTCAACGATCGACCGTCCCGCGTCGAGATTGTCGATGCCCGCAATGAGGGCAGATGATAACGTGGACTGTCCCACCCCGATGTTTGCTTCGTAGCGTGGCTCAAGGCGTGTCGATTCCTGGAAGATCATCAAGGTCGCAGGCTTTGTGGTCTTGTCCATGAGCTGCGCGATCTCTTTTGCCAGTTCGGCGATCCTCTTTTCAGCGTGGAATCCAGTCATACCTTCGGCGGCGGCCGGAATCGATGTGTTCGGCATTTCGATCTCCACTTCTTGCTTTAATCAATACTTAAGGTATTATCTGATACGTGAGGAATCGTCAATACCTGAGGTATTATTTTAGCGAGGATCGATGATCACCAGTGAGCAGGTTCGAGCGGCGCGCGCGCTGTTGCGGTGGGAACAAAAGGATCTGGCAGAAGCCTCTAAGGTTTCGCTGCCATCGATAAAGCGCTTGGAGGGTCAACCTGGCATTCTGGCCGCGCAGGACAGGACAGTGACAGCGATTGTTGAAGCTTTCATACATGCTGGTGTGGTTTTTCTCGGAAGCGGTGCCATGATCGATGGCGGCCCGGGAGTGAGGCTGAAATCGTGAACGCTTGGGCCACCACAGTCATAAGCGGACTGGTGTTCGTCGTCGCTTTCATGCAATGGCGAACAGCGCATCAAAAAATCGTACTTGATCTCTTTGATCGAAGGCTCGCAGTCTATGGCACGATCAGGCAAGCCTTGTCAGGAGTTAACGCGACAGGATTGGTGACGGATGACACGCAACGCTTACTACTTGAAGCGGAGAGCGAAGCAGCATTTCTTTTCGGCCCAGATATCCAGCAATACATCCAAGACCTGTGGTTGCTGTGTACCAAGTACCGCGCCCAATTTCCAAGGAAGGGAAATCCAGGTCCCGAATTCGCAAACGCCCATACGGCATTGATGGCTGAAATCGGACTTTTCTACCAAACGGGTGTAGATAGATTTGCGCCATATATGAAGATGGATCACAGGCGAGTTCCTACCCCAGCGGAGTGGTTGGCTGAGAGGAATCGCATTCGCCTCAGCTACGCCGACGAAAAGCAGAAATGACTGAGCTGGATCATTTCCAGACTTCTTTCCCATCAGGCGGATATGGAGCGTGTGAATTCTCACTGTTCAGGCCATAGCGATTGTCGAGCCACGCTCTTACGGCAGGCCAGTAGCGCCGACTTCCAAAGAGTTCGTCCTTTTTCGGGAAGCCTTCTATTTCGGCCGAGATGATTGCAGTTTTGAATTGATCAAGACTGAGGCCCAAGCGCTCGGCGCACTGAGCCTCAGTTACAAACAATGCGTCTGATTTTGCCATGTGAATCCTCCTGCTGTGGCAGGAGGATCATTCACGCGGCCTCGACACCGTCAATGCTGGAGCATGCGGCCTTCAAGCTTTTTCGTCGCCAAGCTCTGGGAGTTTGACTAGAACGCGGTCGATTCCGCGCAAGAAAACACCAGTGAACAACCCTGATACTGTATTGGTTTCGGTCTCATTCCACGAGCCACCGATACCAGGATTCGAATGCCAAGTGACTTGACCAAGATTGTTGTGGTTGAGGCCCAAACTCTCAAAAGCTGAACTGATATAGAGGCTCAAGCGATTATGTACGTTACCGACACCGAGCTCCGAGAATTCCTGTGATGGTTCAGCATAACGTTCAAAGATGGGCTGGGCGTGCTGCATCATTTTCGCGAGATCGGCGTTAGCCTTAAGAAAACGCCTGACGGCACCCAATGTCTGATACATTGCTGTCTCCGCTTCAACAAGCGCTTCGACGCGCTTTTCCATAATCGCACGGGACTTACTCTTGATCTGCTCAAGACGCCGGCGCTCCAAGTCGCGAATCCGTTGCTCGCGAGCATCTTCCTCTCGCTTTTCTGCCCGCTCTACGGCCTTCGTCAGGGCGTCAATCCGCTCTGATACTAAAAGGATTTCGCTGTTGTGTTCGAAATCGCGGCCTTCTTCCAATGCCTCCACCTGCGCTTGTCGCAATTCATCCAGGCGTTCTCGGGCATCCGCTTTATGCTGTTTCAGATCATCGGAAGACAGCTTCTTTTGTATGGGCATCTATTTTACTCCATCTGGAATTTTTCAGGCCTGCGGCCCGCGTCTTCTCGTCTTTTGCACTGGAATTTTGCGAGCAGGTTTTCGCTCGCCACTTCCGCCGAACATGTCTCGGTTTAGGGGGGCCGGCTTCACGACCGGCACAAATGGGCGATCGTCATGCTCCGCATCAACCCATCTTTGTCCATCATGACGCATGCCTTTAAGCTCGGGCAGCAACTGAGGATTGACTATCGTCAGCACCAATTCTTGCGTCGAAGGCAGGTTATCTTCCGTTTCGAGATCCACGATCATGCCTCGACACTCCGTGCAGTAGAGGCTCGCTTACGTTTCGCGTGCGGGCGCCTTGGTAACGCTACAAGGACGATACCGACGCGCATACCGCCCAGCCAGCGCGGAAAGGTTTCGACACCCATGCCGCGGCCGTACGGCTTCCCGTAGTTCTCCAGCTTGTTCGTATAACCTTCTTCCATGCCTCCGAGTGCGTCAGCCTCGTTGGCTGGGAGATCGAGCGCATTGCGACGGTTGCGCATCGCCTTTACGAAATCCTCGTAGGTCCGGATAACATCCGAGACGATGGGCATTCCCAGCGCTTCGGGAACAATCTCTACCGCATCTCCGAACTGAAGCCGATCCCAAGCTTCGACCTCTAACGCCTTGAAATACCGCCGGCGCCTTGAAAATTGGGTGGGCTTTGGAAAGCCCTTCTCTTTGATCATTTTTTGCAGCGTCCATCTCGAAATACGGTACCGAGCAAGGACATCGTCTACGTTCAGATAAGGCTCTGCGGTTCTCATCGGGAGGCTTCCTCCGCCTCTGCAAGTTCATAAGCTTCGGTGATCGCAGCATGAATGGCGAGGATGTCGTATTCCAGTTGCGCGATCTCGCTGTGACGTGAAAATTCCCGCTGGTCGATAATTGCCGCAGAGCGTTCTTCAATCAAAGTGACGATTAGTGCGGTCTTCTCTTTCACCTCTGCATCAAGCTCATGGACCCGCGCGCGCATCTTGGACATAAAATAATCTCCCGAATGAAAAATTCTTGATCAGGAGTGATGGTGAAGTATGTAGCTTTGCGGCGCAAAGCACAGGGTACGAACGTTGATTTTTTTACAGAAAACAGCGTTTGAGGGACGCTACGGCATCCCTCGATTTGATGCCGGATATTCCGCTTTCAGGTCAGCCCGCGCAAAGCACTGCTAACGACTAGATAGCTCTCTGCGCATCCAGGCTGCTTCGATTGCGAAGGCCTCAGTGTATCTGAGGCCATATCGAAACTCTCCAGTTTCTCGCTCGACTGGACGCTGAACTATAACCCTCTCCGTTACCGGGACCTTTGCTATGAGAGGTAAGAGTGCCGTGAGGGGTTCCCCTTCTTCATCCTCGCCTACAACTTGGCGCTCAAGAACTGGATCTCCGTTCTGATCTACAACGGGCGCAGAGATGGTTTTAGGCTCGCGTACCGTTCTGAACACAATCTTTCGCACAACATTCATCCCGTCAAAATGGTCCTCAGGGACTTCAATTTGCACGTCCTCGAATACGGGTTGTTCTTCCTCAACCTCTTCGATCACTGTTTCCGTGATAGGGTCTCGGCAGAGAAGCCCGATAGCGAAAGCATCAATATTGTGGGCAGCGAAGGCACGCTCAACCTGTTGCGCCATTAGGCCGAGATGCCAGCGCGCATCATCGCCCTTCGCTTCAACAGCATCCTTCCATCGGAAACGCCTCCACTCAACCTCACCCCAGGCATCAAGCCATGCATCCGGGATAGCTTCGATGTCCTGCTTATCGCGCTCGTCAGAAGTATTAATCGTTGCTGTCGCTGCATACACTTGCGTCCATCGGGCTGAGGCTGTCCCCAGAGAACGAACGTTATCCACAGTAGGGTAGACATTGCCGCCGAAAGCATTGTTGACGGCCAAGTGTCGAACCGTTGCACCGCCAGGAGAACCCGCCGCGCCGCCTCCACTAACCTCGATGCGATAATCATAGGAGTTTCCATTGCCGCTCGTACGGAAGTCAACAAGCTTCGTACTAGATGCCGCCGAGGCACCAATCTGAATATTCCCTACACTGGAAACCGTGAACGTCTCGTCCCACGTAAGATTCATGCCGACAAAGGCACGAGACCCGCCTTTGTAAGTAAATCCATCACCGGTCGAGAGGGTGGTTTGGTAATGAAACCCAGCCTCAACGCCTGTAAGGCCGCGAACCGCGTAACCATATTTCCACGGCCCAGCCACGACGTAGCCAGCGGCTCCAATTTTGTA
Source organism: Agrobacterium tumefaciens (assembly GCF_009649785.1). GTDB lineage: Bacteria > Pseudomonadota > Alphaproteobacteria > Rhizobiales > Rhizobiaceae > Agrobacterium > Agrobacterium tumefaciens. The sequence continues at coordinate 153,880 of NZ_WJOK01000010.1, forward strand.
TGATCCGCCACCCGCGAGTGACATAAGTTCGCCCCAGAAACTGTTCCCAGCTGCTTCGAGGTTCCGATCGTTGAAGTCCCTCCGGGTATTATAAAGGCTATATTCATGCCCAATGAGAGCATCCTCAGACCCTTCCGGGGTGAGGTGAGCCGTGCTGTTTTGTGCCCACAGCTTTGTGAACGCGTTGAGAAGAAAGCCCGTTCCATCGGGGGGAGTGCCCGCCGGCAACGGACTATTCATGGTTCCACCAGCAGGTCTCCACTCCAAGACGGTCAGTACTGAGCCATCACTATTCCAGCTATCGAGAAAACCACTCCACCTCGTCGCATGCTTCGTGTCGATGATCATGCCTCTCCGCAGCTTCTTCATTTGGCTTGCGGAGAGAGGGTTACTAGTCACGGCGCTCGATGTGTAGGTTGCCGACGACGCATCCACCAGCGCTGGATTTGGCCGCGCACTTACGAACAGTGCAACCTTGTCTCTGTTTGGATACGAAGCCAACTGACCTGTATCAGCAACACCTGTGACACCTGCCGACCTGTCTACAATGTCACCGCCAGCAACAACTGACCATCCCACGGCATAATCAGCTGTCCCATGGGGCTCAGAGTTCGTGGTTCTGTTCTCCGGCCGAATGACTTTGCCGTTTATGTAATTGATGCCAACCACGATAGCCGCGTTATCAACGACCCAATGAACATGCCTATTGCCGACATCGAGCAGTTGCGTCAGCGTGTAATCGCCTGGGGGCACACCAACAAGACACATGTCGGCTCTAGGCACGCCGGAGTAGGCCTGTGAAACAGTGTTTACTCTCGCCTTGGCTGCTTTAGCCGCCCTCTCAAAGAGCGCTGTGTCATCGCCACCCGCGCCAGCACCGGCCATGCGCACGTTGATCTCGCGCTCCGCGATTTCCCACCATCCTCCGTTCGCCGCATCAACAGAACCGTCCGGAAGAAAGCGGTCCACGGATCGAACCTTCAAACCATGAGCAGGCTCCGATGCAACGCGCACGTACTGCGCATCGCCGCCGTCGCCCATGATCGCATAACCACGGGTTTCCAGCGAGTTCATGCCGGCAGGGAATTCAATCGACTCCATCCCGTTGCGGGTGCCAGTGATCGGCACTTCCTTTTCCGACACGATATCGTTGACGTAGCCGGCGGCTCGGTCAGCTTCCGCATCTGCACGATCAGCCTCACGGTCAGACCTGTCAGCTTCTTCCTGCGCTCGGTTCGCCTGGGCGGTGGCGGCGGCAATAAGAGAGGATGCGAGGTCAGGAAGGTTCGGGCCGGGGACAAACTGTAGCCCCTGCTTCATTGGCACATCGCCGTCCGCGAGATCGGGGGAAAGGATATATCCAGGCTCGCCGATCTCGCTGCGAACAGAACGTTCGATATCGCGGCGAGCTTCCTGCATCTCGCCCTCGATCGCGTCAAAGGCGAGATTAAGATCACGAGAAGGGATAGGGCCATTGACGAACCGGTTCTGACGGCGCGGATCGCGCTCACCAGCAATGATCACGCTGCCAGTGACGCCGGTATTCATGATCACCTTGGCGTTATCGGACACGCCCTCGACATATGAAGCCATGACGGTGAAGTCGAAACGCTCCACGCCATCCACATAGACGGACAGATCATTGTTCGCGAAAATGGGGAAAAGGGCCGGAAACTCAGTCGTCGGCACCACCGGAGTGTAAGTTGTAATGCGTTCGTCCGGCGCGGTCGTAGACATGAGAAAAGCCACCAAATCTTCGTTGATCTGGTGGCAGATTGCCCATGCTGAAGGGTTGCCCGCAAAGCACCGACTTACCACACACGCTAAGTGTTAACGAAATGCAACGCACTGCGACCTTCTGGCGCAACGAGCACGACATTAATGTGAGTTAACTTGACGATACCGTCATCTTGGCGCAAGGATGTGTTGTGAAAATAACCTACGAAGCGGAACCAGAGAGTCGTAGGGGCGTTTGCAAGTTGAAATGAGCATTAACAAAAAAAACAACATATGTAGCTAACATGCTACGAACCGTATTGCCGTATGGCAATGCGGCGTTGACGATTTATCGCCACGGGAGAGTGTAAAATGGTAAAATCCGGATCGGCTTCTGTTACCAAAACAGCAGCGTCGAAAACCGATAACAATCCCATGTACCGCGTTGTTGCGCGCGAGTTGCGCCCCTTGCAGGAAGCTGCTGAAAATATGCATTCCAGCCGGTGGACCGTCATCAAGGAACGTGCCGAGCGTTCTGGGGTTTTTACGACGAAGAAGTGACCATTATACGTGCCTCCTATGTATTCTGACGATGATGTTGCACGCGTAGCGGGGCACGTAAAAGAGAGCATTTCCGAAGACTATCGAACGCCTTGGAGGCGGGACTATGCCCGCCTCATTCACAGTGCGTGCTTCCGCCGCCTCCAAGGGAAAACGCAGGTGTTTCCCGGGCACGAGAGCGACTTTTTCAGAAATCGGCTCACGCACTCGATGGAAGTCGCACAAATTGCTAAGGCAATCGCGGTCAAGCTGAATGCGCTACATCCTGCATTTAGCGGAGAAAACGCTATCGAGCCGGATATCGTCGAATTCGCAGGTTTAGCACACGATCTCGGCCATCCTCCTTTTGGCCATAATGGCGAAGAAGCGCTCGACGAGTGCATGAGGAATCATGGCGGTTTCGAAGGGAACGCGCAGACACTGCGAATCCTGTCGACGCTAGAGAAGAAAGTCATGATTACACCGAATTCGGGCTTCAAACCGTTTGGATCTGGTGGGATAGACGAGAGATGCGGACTGGATTTAACGATGCGTTCGTTGGCCGCAATTATCAAATACGACAACATCATCCCAGAACGGGCGGCCGACCGGCCATCCGCTAACGAACTTGTGAAGGGCTACTATAAGACCGACGTCGATTTGGTTCAGAAGATCAAAGACGCCGTCGTTGGCCCCGGTTTCCCAGGCAAGTTCAAGACGGTGGAGTGCACCATCATGGATGTTGCTGACGACATCGCCTATTCGACTTATGATCTCGAAGATGTATTCAAGAGTGGCTTCTTTAAGCCTATGGACTTATTCGCTCTTGACCCATCGATTTACGAGGCGGTTGTTGAAACGATAAACAAGCGCTTAGCCAAACAGTACAGTGACCAAAGGTACACCGCTATCACTGAGAGAGATGTCAGGGACATCCTTCATTACGTATTTTTTGAGTTGTTCGAAGTTGGGACCGAGCAACTTGAGATGATCGAAGATGACAACGTCACCTTTGAAGCCAAAAAAATGTACCTATCCGCTGAAGCGCAAAGATTATCACAACAGATGGCAGAGGATGGATACAGACGTACCTCTCTTTCATCGGGTTTGGTCCAACTATTTCTTGATTCTATCGAGGTGATAGAGCACCCTGAATTTCCTCAACTCCACAATGTACGCTTGGATCTCGATACCTTCGTAATCGTGGAAGTATTGAAGAACATTACCTTCGAAGCTGTTATTAGAGCTCCGGCGCTTCAGGTCGTGGAGTTCAGAGGCAAAGATATCATCACGAAGATATTCAAGGCTATTCAAGCTGAGGGTGGGGATCGGCTTCTCCCGAAGGACTACCGCGAGATTTACCGGAGCGGAGACGAAGTCTTCAAAAAGCGAACGATCTGTGACTTTATCGCGGGCATGACGGACCGATATGCGATGGAGTTCTACAGCCGCTTGTTCGGCGCTAACGGAATGACGATGCACAAGCCTCTGTGAAGGCTTCTGCTCGACATTATGGTAGGCGTGGCCCGCGCTCCGGTGCGCTATCCCCCGGCCCCCACCAGAATGTTTGCCCGAAATCCTTTTTCATTCGGCGCTCATAGCGGGAGAACGAGGAACGGTAATCGGAATCGATCATCATTTGGATTCTGTCGAAGATGAGCCGATCCGTTGCCAGTTTCGAGTACCAGAGGGAAGAGCCAGGCGTCCAAGCCTTTAGGTGAGCCGCGAGGTCTTTGCCGCTCAGGGAAGGGGATTTGTCTTCCTTGACACCCAACAACTGGCGAGTGCGATAATAAGCCTCTTGGCCAAGATCGCCCAGCAGATCTATTGAGGCGGTGGGGCCGGGGCCTTTCAGCATGTCGGTGATGCCGTCTCCACCGCGTGTTGTCATCGAGTACGCAAGATCGCCTACCATGCCGAGACCGCCGCCACGTAACGCAGCCTCTCCCCAAAAGCGTGGATCGCTCATATCGTTCGGATCGCGGCCGGCGATGAGACTTTGCATCTGCACCAGCACCGCCCCCGCGATTGTCGTAAGCAGGAAAAGCTGCGCCGTTCGATAGGCACGGGTTCCCATGTCGTCTTGCGTCATGGCGCGCATCAGGTGCGTCATCATGAACGTCATCGGGAACGATTTGAACTGTGTGGCCGAGCGCACCGCCTCGCCGATGATGGTACCGCGCTGCAGGCCCGCCGCCATTGCGCCACGGATTCGGGAATCCGGCTCGACGACAGCGAAATGACGCTCGTCGATGACAGCCGACATCAGCCGGTCAGCCAGCCGCTCATCCTCAACACCGTTCACATCGAAATAACGGGAGCCTTCGGCCTCGAGCTGGGGAGCCGCGCGCAGCTTGTCCCAATCATCAGGCGTAAAGCCGTAGCGATCAAGGAATCTGCGGAACATCGGATCGAGATCACCGTGCTTCAGATCGGCCTGCCGCGCGATCAGCCCCATGAATTCCATCGAGAACGCGCGCTTCAGGCCTTCAGTCCAGCCGTTGATACCGGACAGGCGCATGACAGCATCCGCCGCGCGTCCGGTGATCCCCTGCCCAATTATCTCATCGTCGAAACGCTTGGTGCCGATGGCCGTGTCGAGAACGGTTGCCGCTGTCAGGTTCAACTGCTTCGCCAGTTCTTCCGCTCCCTCCCGGTTCGTGGTGAGATCGCGCATCAGGCGAGACAGCACGTTCGCCGCCGGGATCGCATTGTAATTCGAGGCAAGCATCGTTGTGACGGAATCGCCGGGGAGCGCGGCAATGGCAGCGGAGCCGAGGCGGGAAGCCGTCTGAAGATTGCGAATGCCGCCGCCGATACCCGCGATCAGCTCGGACTGCGCCACGCCGAGACGGCCAGACAGCGAATCGAACGTTCGTTGCACATGGCCTGGGCTGTTCATTGTCAGCCGACTAGTGATCTTCTGGCCCTTCGTTCCTATAGCGTCATCATCGCGAGCGAGGCCCAAAAGCTTGGGGAAGGTGAGTTCGTAGTTTGGCCCAAGCACCTCGACGAAAGCGATTTCCTTGCCCATGCCCTGGATGTGGCCCATCATCGTGTTGAACAGGCCACCGTCACCGACGCCGTATTTCTTCATCAGCCGCTTATAGGTTTCCGGGTTCTCGAACCTGAACACGCGGAGCTGGTTGGAGAAGCCGCCCGCGCCGCTGCCCTGACCCTTTCCGAGCGTGATATCCTTGAACGAGTTCTGGATAATGCCGGGAACAGCGCCGCGCGGTGCTTCACCCTGCCCTGCCTTGTCTATCACCTTCAGGTTCCCGGCCTCGTATTCCTTCCAGAGATCGTCAAGGAACGCGCGTTCGCCTCCCTTCTTGACCTGCTTCGCGTCCCACATCTGCGGGAGCCGCCAGTCTTCGAGGACAGACAGAGGTTTACCGCCCTTCTTCACGCGGTCGACGGCGTATTTCGTGGCATCGGTGAAGCCCTTGGCCGCAGCCTTGGCGTTGATATCGCCGGTATCGACGCCATAAATCTCGTCGACCACATTCCAAATCGTTTCCGTGTCCTGGCGAAGACCGGCCATTGTCGAGCGATATGGTTCGAACGCGCCGTCAACCATCTTGAGCAGACGTTTCGTGACACCTTCCGCATGAGACTCGATGTTGATCGCATCGCCCATCTGGGAACCGCCCTCCCAATTGTCACGCACCAGCGTTGACATCAGGCCCGACGTTTTGCCTTTCGGGTGACGCTCCATACGCTGCATGACTTCCGCCTGCCGGATCGCCTGTTTGGCGGCCATCAGCTTGCGTTCCTGCGCCGCCTGCGCCATGACGCGGGCAGCTTCAAGCGCGCTGGCAGCTTCCGCCGACGCTGCCCCCATCTCGGGATAAAGACGGCCCTGAATGCCTTCATGCAGCGCGAGAGCATCGTCGGCCTGTTTCTGGCTGATCCGCTTGGCTTCAACGAGCCGTGTCAAACAGTTTGCAATGCTCATTTGTCGGTGCTCCTGTCCATCTCATAGACCTTGATCAAAGCGTTTGCCGCCTCGATCTCCGCTTCTGCTTCCTCGATGATCAATGAAATCGGCAGCGGCCCGGGACCGTCTTCAAGATCCAGCGTGAGAGCAGGGCCGCCCGGACAGACTGCGAGGCCCGAGACGTCAATTGCCTCAAACTCAGCCATGACTATGTGTTCTCCACGATGGTGACTTTTGCTGGCGGATTATCTTCGGTCAGATCAATGGCGTAACCAGGGGTGACGTTGACCTGAGTGTTGACGTGCAAATTGATGGATGAAGCGGGGGTGTCGATCAGAACAGTCTTTGCGGCATCGAGGCGCACCCGCGCTCCGGCAGCGGTCGTTTTCAGCATTGGATCGGTCATCACGTCTCCTATGGTGCGAACCGCCGCCGCCTTGAGGCCCTCGCGATAAATCTCGATTTGCTCATTCATGAAACGTCGAACAGAAGGCTTCTGCAATGCAGCCTTGAGAGCGCGGCCTGAAATGCCGGCGCGCTCTGCCGCGTCATCGTTCATGCTCTGCGGATTGAGATCGTCGGCCGAGATTAGGATCTCGATCGCTTTCCTCACCTTCGGCGTTAGACCCGAGCCGCGGCCGTACGTTTTTTGCCGCCCAGGCTTCACCGCCTCCCGCTGCCGAGCGGCGATCAAGGCGTCCGGTGAAGCGTCATGCCGTGCGGCCATGGAAATGTTCTCCGAGTGTGAAAAAAACAGACCCCCGATGTCATGGGGTGCGCCTGCATTGTGTGAGGGTGGAACTGGAAGACTCACGCCCAATTTTGCCCCCACCCCCCTGGCTTGCGACGGCCCGGCAGAAATGGAGGGGGAGGGGGCAAAGCCGAGCACGATGCCGGCCATCCGCAGCGCGATGGATGCCTAAGCGTCGATCGCGTCGATATCGGCCTTCAGCGCCTTTTCCAGCGCTGCCTGCCGCTGCATCTGCGTCCACGGCGTCAGCGCCCACTCGTCAGGATGGTTCGAGACAGCCTCATGAGCATCAAAAGACGCGACTTCGATCTCGTCCCCGGTGATGCGGTAAATCTTCACTTTCGTAAGCATGCTTGGCCTCCTTTGACCGTGTTCCATCGCGGCTTGTGGAGATACGACGCGAAAAACGTCGCTGAAATCCGGACATCATGCGGACATGATATGCGAATCTCTTGCTTCCATACCTTATTAGGCGCTGATTTCATTGATGATTACAACGAAAATCGATTGTGTACCCTCTGATTATTTATCAGGTGATAGATCGATGAGCCTCGGAGAATGCTGGTGGGCTATCCCGCGTGCGATCAAGACACCTCAATGCATCAACATCGCACATCTCTTAGTTACCCCCCGTAACCCTGATAACTCTGGTAACTCTGATTACGCCGGTAACTGTGATAACCCCTCCTTGTCCTTCAGGTTACTGAGTTATCGTGGTTACTGGGGGTGCCAGCAGATGCGAGGCTGGCGGCATACTTGGGATGAATATACCGGCCCTTGCCATCAGCCTTATGGACCTCGCCTACCTGAAACATCTTATGAAGCAACGTCTTAACGTTGTTGTGGGGAAGTCCCATCAGTTCTGCGAGGTCTTTAGGAGTTATCGGCTCCGGGTTATCACTCAACGCCTTTAGGATAACCGAGCGCTCTTCGGATCGGCGGACTTCAGCGGCCTCCCCAACGAGATCCCACATACCACCGTTGAACTTGAGAGCGCTTTCCTTCTCCTGAACGTCACGGCCACGAACGTATAGCGTCACCCCGTTTCCGTCTTTGTCGAGCACAAGGGTGGTGTCGGCTACAGCACTGAGACCGTTGGAGCCGGAAAGCGCCTCAAGCGGATCATCAGCGCCGCCTTTCTTTGTGTGATGTAGTCCGATGACGGCTATCCCGTTGCGTGTCGCCCACTGCTGAAGAGGCGCCCAGATCGAATAGTCATTCTCGTATGCATTGCGTGATGCGATGCCTGCTGGCTTGATGCGTTGTAGTACATCGATGACGACGAGCCTTGGGTTCGGCATCGCCATCCGCCACGACTCCAAGGCATCGATGAAACCCTTGTTGAGTGGCGCAGCATCGATCACCCAATTCAGGTGCCTCAGATCGGGGCGGTTTCGCTCGGAAGGGAAGAGCGTTGCGATGCGGCCGTTTATTCGGCGCTCGCCGTTTTCAAGGTCGATATAGAGAACGTCGCCCTGGGCACAGGCAATGGATCCCATTGCATAACCACCGGTCGCGACGGCGATTGCAAAATCCAGAGCCAACCACGTCTTGCCGAGCTTCTGGCGCCCAGCAAGGACGGAGAATCCTTCAGCCACATAATCCTTGACGATCCACCTGACCGCAGGGAACTGCTTCCTCATCAAGTCCATGGTGTTTGTCAGCACGAACTCGTAACGCGGCGCTTTTCGGCCTTTGGTATCGTCAGTATGATTCATAACTTTACCATCCAAGCGAGTTGCGCACAGCGGGCATGCGCCTGGGCCGCATCGCCCGATCATATGTCGATCGGATGCTTTCATCGATTTCGAGCCGAGGGCAGGTTTGCAGCATTGTGAACGCTCTGCTCCAGTCCAAGATGAATAGAGCCCTACCACCGCACTCAAGCCAGCGCTCAACGGACGAGACAATCTTCAAGCTGCTGTCTAATGAAAAGGTGGTAGCGTACCCAATCATTTCGGTACCGAGCGCGAATGCGCGACCATTCCAGAGGGCAATCTCTCCGGTGTCGGGTCGGAAGTAGACTAAGTCATCCAGCTCCATAAACAGAAACCAGCGTGGGCCGGTACGCTCACGTTCAAACCGACCATCGTGGCCCCGAAATCCTCGAGCTTCACCGGCAGATAGGTGCCGTGCGGTGTCGATCAGTTCCGGTCTCATGACGACACCCCACACACCACGCACCGGAAAGGACCATCAGCCTTCGCAAGAGGAATGCGAACTTTCCCCCGGTGACCGCAGCGGCATTCGATCATCTTCGTGATCATCGTATTCGGTGTGGTCAAACCTTTAGCCTCGGCGCGAAGCTGCGCCTTGCTTTTTCTTTTCCTGTTTTTGCCTGGGATAAGGTTCATGCCGTCACGCGGTTCGTACCCGAGCCGGGATATGGCCTGCTCCTTGCGGAGCTTCTCGAAGTTGCGCCCCGTCATATTAGGCGCTCCGGCGACCGCGAACATTCGTCGGGTTGGGCTGCTTCTCGCGGGACTCCAGCCACTTCTTTACCGAACTAATACGGTAATGCACGCGTCCGCCTATCATCGCATATGGCAAGCCGTTAGGCATCTGACTGTAGCGGTAAATAGTGCGCGGACTGATCGAGAGAATTTTTGAAAGCTCTTCCCGAGTAACAAAATCTGACAGGAGATCGATGTTTGACATCAGTGGTCGCCTTCGCTGTTTAAGTTGACAGCAAAGACACTATTCCTGACACGCCTGCTCGGCGAAATACCGAATAATTCAGGGCTTTATTCGGTATGCCGGAAATTATTATGTTTTATTCGGTAGACCTATTTTGATCTAATTAAACTCTTCAATCTCTGGATTGCCCTCGTAAGATTCCGCAAACTCCGACCACAGGTCGGGCTGACTTTCATCGAGACCAAGTGCGATTAACATCTGCGAAAAAGGCATCTTGCGAGCTTCGTTGTAACGGTTCTGCAAAGAAGCGGGGTTTTCGTTGAGATATGGCGCCGCTTTACAAAGCTCTCTGCATGCCCCAATGACAGACCGGCCGGCGTCGAGACGTAGACGGGCAACATCGCTGATCAGCCTCAATTTGTCGCTCACGGTGTCTTTCGGTTTTCCGCGCTTTCTTTTTTTTGCGTCCTTGACGCTAAAACCGGGAACGTGATCATCGATCAGAGCCCAGAGCAGCTTTCCCTGCAGCTGGGGATCATTTTTCGAAATGCCATAATGCGCGAGGAGAAGCTCCAGTTTAGATCTGCGTTCGTGTTCGCGTTTCTCAAGCTCGGTTTTGATGAATTCCTTGGCGTCTACAGCCAATGATGGTCGCCGCATCGGATCAAAAGGAGTCAGCAGCTCGGGCGGATAGTTTTTGCTCACTTCACATCTTTCCGAAGTTCAATGACGTTATCGGGGCTGGACTGGCCGCTTACGATTGTTCCGACCCGTTCGGCGGCCGCGCGCAACGGATCGAGCGCCAAATGCGCATACCTGTGAGTGGTAGCAGCTTGAGTATGCCCTAGCAGGCGGCCGATAAGCGGGAGTGACATGCCCTCGGCGACCAGGAAACTCGCGAACGAGTGCCGCAGATCATGAATATGAAGGTCTTTCAGCTTTGCTGATTTCAGGACCTGCGCCCACTGATTTTTCACGTTCACGCGATAACCGGCATGTTTTCTCGTCGTTTCCTTTGTTGACTGGAATTTCGCAGGAAAGACAAAATCGGAATCTTTTGTTTCCGCGTCTGCCTTTATTTCAGATAGGAGCTGGCGAGCAGGGGCCGACAGCGGGACCTTGTGAACCTTCTTCTGTTTCGTATGATGGCTCGGTTTCGTCCAAGTGCCCTCCGACAAATCAAACATGGACCACGTTGCCGCGAGAGCTTCCGTCTTTCGACATCCGGTGAGCAGGATGAGCCGGAAGATGTCGGCCGCCTGGCGATCTTCAAGGGAAGCCAGGGCGTCAATAAGGCGGGTCACTTCTTTGGCGTCAAGGAAGCGTTCCCGTTTAACCTCGTCGTTTTTCTCGACCCCTTTGGTAGGGTTCACTGTCGTCAGCCTGAGTTTCTGTGCTTCAGTGAACATCTTCGACATCACTGCCATGACCCGGTTCGCGGTGGTCTTTTTTCCTGATTTGCTGACCTTCCTGAAAATCTTGTTGGCGTGCACAAAGTCAACATTGGCGACGGGTTCATGCTTGAGGTCAGGTCGAATATAGGTATCGATTATCTGCTTGTAATCCCGCTGGGTCGTGACCGCCTTCTTCGGAAGGTGCTGTTCGATGAAGATATCGCAGAGCTGATCGACAGTGACCGCATCGCGCTGCTGCTCTCGTTCAGCAAGAGGGTCCGCTCCTGCATCGATTTTTTGCTTAAGGTCTTTTGCAGCCTTCGCAGCGCTCGAAAGTGACCAGTCTGGGAAGCTTCCGATTGTCAGTCGACGCTCACGTCTGCCAATTCGATAATTCAGGATGAACGCGCGCGCACCGGCTGCGGTGACGCGGACACCAAACCCTTTTATCTGATCGTCGTAGTAGATCTTGTTGCCGCTCTCAGGAGCAGGCAGCGATAAGATATCCTTGCTGGTCGAGAACGCAGCCTTCTTTTTATCCATAGAGTAACCCCATGTCCGCATCGTGTCCGCGTATTGTACGGCAGTTGATGCGTCATCATTGTCTACTCTTGTCGAGGATTGTCAAATCATATATCACTGTTTTCACTGTGAAATTCTGAATTTAGGAATGTCTTTCAATTGAACCAATCACTTAAGAGAGCCGCTAGCCCCTAATTTGTAATCAGGGGGTCACGAGTTCGAACCTTGTCGGGGGCACCAGTATTTTCAATGGCTTGGCCATTTCCCCGCTATTATTCCTGCATTCGCACAACGCCTATGGCTTGATGTGATATAGCTTGTGCACGATTGCCCAGTTGCCGTCGCGCTCCAGCAAGGACAAGTATTCGCTAAAATCCATGCCGTCGAAACTCGTCGTCAGCTTCACGGACGCGCTGTCGCCTTCCTTGTCGATGCCGAGGATTTCGAAGACGGGGTCGTGATCGGGCAGGCCGCGTTCGCTTTTCCGTATCTGCTCGGCGAAGTCCTCCAGTGAAAGCCATTCCGTTTCACCCTGGAACGTCCCGACGATGCTGGCGCGCGGATCGAAAACATCACGCATCAGGCCCTCATCCGCATAGGCCATGGCGTGCACATAATCCGTCACTGTCTGGGTAATGGTTTGCGGCATCGGATCGTCCCTCCCTTCAGATCCAAAAGCCAAGCTTACACCCGTTGGAGCCGTTCCACCATAAGCACCGTAAAACCTGCGGGTTGCACGGTTTTCCGCATGGGTAGGCAGCTTGGCCCGGCGTGTTTTGCCATGACTTTCCACAATTTTGTCCCGCCCGTGATTATAGTCGCCATGGGTCCGACAAATTTGAGGATCAAGGGCTTTTGCGCCGGCGCGGGGGTGCCGCGCGGGCGGAATTCGCTTATGATCTGTGCGCGAGCCGCACGGGGGTGGCGTATGGCATGCGGTAACAGTTTGCGTTTGAAGGTGTTTTAGTGATCGATCCCTATGTTTTGCTTGGCGTGGAGCGTGATGCCGACGAGGCGGCGATCAAGTCCGCTTACCGGAAGGTGGCGAAAGCCGCCCATCCCGACAGCGGGGGCGATACCGACCAATTCGCACGCCTGCAAACCGCTTACGAGCTTTTGAAGGATCCGGTGCGCCGCAAGGTGTTCGACGATACCGGTTACGATCCGCAGCTTGCCGATGCCAAGGACCTCAAAGGCCTGCTGATGCTGGAAACTCTGGTCAACGAATTCATTCTGGACGAGCGCGAGCCCGGCAGCTTCGACCCAGTGGCCGCCATGCGCCGCAAGCTGACCGACGATATCCTGAAAAGCCGCTTTCACATTCTGGAACTGGAGCGTCACCGCACGCGGGTGCGCAAACATATGGACCGGCTGGGCAGAAAGCCGGAGACCGATGTTTTGAGTTCCATGTTGCGTGCGCGCAGCCAGTCCATCGCCGAAGCCATCCGCAATGCGGAAGCGCAGATAGAGGCGATCGAGCAGGCCTATACGATGCTGGAAGGCTATTCCTACGAGCTGGAGAGCATACCGCTCTCCGAACCGCTGCTGAAAGGCGAGGCGGCGGAATAGCCGTTTCTCCCTGGAGTTCTCAGGGACCGTTGACGAGCGCCAGAATGAGCTGATGCACGCGGCCACCGGGCGAAAGCTCGTCCCGGTCGAAATCGCGTCCGCGTTGGCGCTGCTCGTTGGATAGCTCACCAAGCCGTTGTTGAAGGACAACGCGCACTTTCTGGCATTTCGGATCGTTTTCCGCTCTCAGACCGGTGCTGAATGCCTCGATCTTCTGCACCATGTCGAGAATGTGCTCGCCGTGAACGCGCTCATGGGTTTCCACACCGGAAATGAAGGTTTTCCAGCTGGCGGCGACCGCGGGAGGCAATCTGGCCGGCGCTTTCGGCCAGGTATAGATGATTGTGAGATTGGGCTTGGCGGTGGCCAGTACGCAGGCACCGTCCGGTTGCGGACGATAATCGCGCCGCCATGTCAGCTTGAAGGTGGTGTGGGCGATGGCCTGCACACCGGCGGTCGGGCCGCGCTCGCCTATGGACTGGTAAAGCGCTCCGCCCGTATCACCGCTGATCGCATAGGTTTTTATCTGCTCGGCTGGTTTCCAGCCGGCTGACTGTGCTGACAGCGGAAGGGTGCTCAGCAATATCGTCACAGCGCTTATGGTGAGGGAAGAGAGAGTTTTGGTGGGCACGCATCGATCCTTGGTGTCTTGCGCGCCGAAGATAGGCGAGAGCCGGGCTGCTAGGCAAGCGCCGTGAGAGAGGGATTGTCGGATACTGCGCCGAAATTCCACACACGAAAAACCCCAGCGACAGATCGCGGGGGTCAAGCTTGCGACTGCAGGGGAATCAGTCGTCCAGCTTGTCGTAGTCGAGCTTCGGTGCGTTCTGCAGCGCTTCCTTGGTGGTATCGACATAGGCCTTCCAGGTGCCGTTGTCGTTGTGGACTGCAACCGAGGCCGGGTCGAGCACCACATAGCTCTTGTCGATGCCGAGGAAACCGCCGACGCTGGCAACGAGGCCGATCACCGATTTGCCATCGCCGATGACGACATCCTCGATTTCGCCGATGTTTTCGTTCTGGGCGTTATAGATATCCAGACCGTCGAGCTGGGAGGCGGTGAGGTCGGTTTTCTGGACATTGACGAACTTCAGCGGGCCGTTAGCCTTGGTGCCCATGGTGATGCCGGGACCGGACAAAGTCGCATCGGCGCCAACAGCAGGCGCAGTCGCAGCCGTCTGGGCAAAAGCCACGGAAGAGGAGAGGGCTGCTGCGGCAGCGAGAGCGATGACGTTGATTTTCATGATGTTTCTTCCCTTTGTATGCTGAACGTTTCGTTCGGGGAAGAAACGGTGAAGGCCGGATTTGGTTCCGCGTGGGAGCGCAGGAAATTTTGGTTTATGCTGGTAGCGGGAGCACTGGCACGCAAAATCGGGAGGACATTATGGCAAGAAACACTGACAGCAAGGAAGCGGAGGAGAATGCACCGTCGGCTCTCATCGATCAAAAGATCGCGGAGCTTGGCGACTGGCGTGGCGAGACGCTTGCGCGCATCCGGGCGCTGATAAGGAAGGCCGATCCGGATGTGAAGGAGGAGGTTAAATGGCGCGGCGTGCCCGTCTGGGAACATGCCGGTATCATCTGCACGGGCGAAACCTACAAGACAGCCGTGAAGATGACGTTTGCGAAGGGCGCATCGCTTGAAGGCCCGGCCGGCCTGTTCAATTCGAGCCTTGAGGGCAATACGCGGCGCGCCATCGACTTTCACGAGGGAGATGAGATCGACGAGGAGGCACTGGTAGCGCTGATCCGCGCGGCGGTGGCGTTAAATGTGGCGGGGAAGGCTGGAAAGAAACGCACGGGGAATAAGGCTGGGTAATCGAGTAGGCAGTCAATCTTTCCCAACGTCCGTTGCCTTGTCCCATTCCCCATCGATGAACTTCAGCGCGTCGATAATTGACACTTTCCACACTGACCAGACGTGATCGCCATCGGTGATCCGCAATTCGGATTTACGATTGTCGGCCTGAAGCGTTTCGTGCAGGGCGATCGCGCCGCGCCAAAGGAAGAAGCCGTCGTCGTCGCCAACTGTCAGATAGGTGGCGGGCAATTCTTGGCTTTCGGCGACGTGCTGTGCAACAAGGGTGAAGACGTTCTTCTCATTGAAAAGTCTGGCATCGAAGGGCGTGCCGAAGGCGCCGGAGAAGTGATCGCCGGTGGAGGGCAGCACGATGCCGCTGGTGACGGTAGTGCGGTCGACGCGGTGGAAGAAGGCGCTGTCCTGAATGAGCTTGAGTTCCGCGGGCGTTTTGTCGAGATCGGAGGCGGGCACGTTCTGCCAGATCGCGCCGGACAGGCTGGCGACTGCGCCATAGAGGTCTTCGTGGCCATAAGCCAGATGCAATGCGCCGAAACCGCCCATGGACAGCCCGGCGATGGCACGCCCTTCGCGATCTTTTCGCACCGGCAGCGTTTTTTCCACTTGATGGCGCAGATCGCCCGTCAGGGCCGTCTCGTAATCGCCGGGACCACCGACAGCGGCCGAATCCACATACCAACTGTTTTTAACGCCTGGCATGACGACAACCAGCGGGCGGATGGCGCCAGCCGCAATCAGCGTGTCCAGCGTCTTTTCGATATTGCCGAGATCCCGCCAGCTGTTCTGGTCACCATCATGGCCGTGCAGGAGATAAAGCACCGGCCAGCCGTTTTCCGGCGGCGTGCCATCCGGTCGGTAGATGTTGACGGGCAGCGGTGCGTTCAGTGCGGCGCTGTGGAAGGTGGCGTCCTCAATCTGCCCGGCAAGGACTGGGCTTGAGAAAAAGACGAGGCATAAGGCCGCCAGATTTTTTCGATGCATGCGGTGTCTATCCAGATTGCGCCGTTGCGCGTCAGCGACCGGGACGGCCGGTCTTCCCCTTCGTCCGGCTTTTGCGCTTCTGTTCGCCGGCATCCTCATAGGAACCCGCTCCGATCTTGCCGCGCACGAGGGGGCGGGGATCGTCCTTGGTTCGCTCAGGCTGGCCTTCCATGAGCGGTGAGAAACGTTTGCCGGTTTCCGTCTCGGGTTTGCCGGGAACTTCGCCACGCACCGGCTTCTCGGTGCGGCCAACGGTCATCTCGTCCAGCGTGTTCCTGCGGAACAGCGGCTTGCCCGTGTCCGAGCCGGGACCCATTTCGTCCAGCGAAGGTTTGGCGAAGAGAGATTTTCCACTTTCGTTTGCGGAAGCGGCACCGTCCTCTGTCCCGCCGGATATATCTTCCGCAAGAGGGGAGATCGACCCGTTGCGGGCGCTCGTTTCTTTTTTCTTGCTTCTGCCGCCACCCTCAAGCGATTTCGCCTCTTCCTTCGCCATAGGGTCGTCCATGACGGCGAGTTCGGTGGCCTTGAGGCGCTTGATTTCGTCTCGCAGGCGGGCGGCTTTTTCGAAGTCCAGATCGGCTGCGGCATCGCGCATGGATTTTTCCAGCGCGTTGAGATGGGACTGCAGATTGTTGCCGACCAGATGGCCGCCATCGGCGAAGCCTTTGCCGGAAACGCCTGAAATATCGGCCCTTACGTGATCACGCTCATAAACTGAATCAAGAATATCGGAGATCTTCGCCTTGACCGATTCCGGCGTGATGCCGTGTTCGGCGTTATAGGCCATCTGCTTTTCGCGGCGGCGGGAGGTTTCCTCCATCGCCCGCTTCATCGAGCCGGTGATGTTGTCGGCATATAGGATGACCTTGCCGTCGACGTTACGGGCGGCGCGGCCGATGGTCTGGATCAGCGAAGTTTCCGAACGCAGGAAGCCTTCCTTGTCGGCATCGAGGATCGCGACGAACCCGCATTCTGGAATATCGAGGCCTTCGCGCAGAAGGTTGATACCGACAAGCACGTCGAAGGCACCAAGGCGCAGGTCGCGGATGATCTCGATGCGTTCCAGCGTGTCGATATCCGAGTGCATGTAACGCACGCGAACGCCCTGTTCGTGCAAATATTCGGTCAGGTCTTCAGCCATGCGCTTGGTCAGCACGGTGCAGAGCGTGCGGTAACCCTTAGCGGCGGTCTCGCGAATTTCGCCGAGGACATCGTCCACCTGGCTGCGGGCGGAGCGCACCTCGACCGGTGGATCGATGAGTCCTGTCGGGCGGATGACCTGTTCGGCGAAGACGCCGCCGGCCTGTTCCATTTCCCACGAGCCGGGGGTGGCCGAAACCGCGACCGTCAGCGGCCGCATCGCATCCCATTCCTCAAAGCGCAACGGGCGGTTATCCATGCAGGAGGGAAGGCGGAAGCCATATTCGGCCAGCGTCGCCTTGCGCCTGAAGTCGCCGCGATACATGCCACCGATCTGGCTAACCGAGACGTGGCTTTCGTCAATAAAAAGCAGCGCATTATCAGGGATATATTCAAACAGCGTCGGCGGCGGCTCACCGGGATTGCGGCCGGTTAGATAACGCGAATAGTTTTCGATACCGGCGCAGGAGCCGGTCGCCTCCAGCATTTCGATGTCGTAACGCGTGCGCTGTTCCAGCCGCTGGGCTTCCAGCAGACGTCCCGCCTTTTCCAGCTCGGCGAGGCGGACCCTCAGCTCTTCCTTGATCGACTTGATCGCGCCGTTCAGCGTCGGGCGCGGGGTGACATAGTGCGAATTGGCGTAGATCTTGACGGATTGCAGATCGCCGGTTTTCTGGCCGGTCAGCGGGTCGAATTCGGTAATGGAATCGATTTCGTCGCCGAACATCGAGATGCGCCAGGCGGCATCCTCAAGGTGGGCAGGGAAGATTTCGATGGTATCGCCGCGCACGCGGAAGGAGCCGCGCTGGAAATCCATGTCGCGGCGCTTGTATTGCTGGGCCACAAGGTCGGCCAGAAGCTGGCGCTGGTCCAGCCGGTCGCCCACCTGCATCTGGAAGGTCATGGCGGTATAGGTTTCCACCGAGCCGATACCATAGATGCAGGAAACCGAAGCGACGATGATGCAGTCGTCGCGTTCCAGCAGCGAGCGGGTGGCGGAGTGGCGCATCCGGTCGATCTGTTCGTTGATCGAGGATTCCTTCTCGATGAAGGTGTCGGAGCGCGGCACATAGGCTTCCGGCTGATAATAATCGTAATAAGAGACGAAGTACTCTACCGCATTGTCGGGGAAGAAGTTCTTGAACTCGGAATAGAGCTGCGCGGCCAGCGTCTTGTTGGGCGCAAGGATGACGGCCGGGCGCTGGGTTGCCTCGATCACCTTGGCCATGGTGAAGGTTTTGCCGGAGCCGGTGACGCCGAGCAGGACTTGGCTGCGCTCGCCGGAATTGATGCCTTCCACGAGATCGGCAATCGCCGTCGGCTGGTCGCCTGCCGGTTGATACTCCGAGTCCATGCGGATTGTAACGCCGCCTTCGGATTTCGGCGGACGCGCCGGCCGGTGCGGCGTCCACATCTTGCCGTCCTTGAACAGCGGATTGCCGCTCTCGATAAGCGCCGATAGTGCCTCAACGGTGGCGGTGACGGCACCCGGTGCAAGATTGGCCGCCTCCTCCAGGGAAACGTCCATGCCAGCCACGGGATTGAGACCGGCGGCGGCGCGGGTTTTTGGATCGCTCGACGCGCCGATGGAAACGCCGCGCGCTGTCTTGGAAGCCGTGGTGTTTTTAGCCGTTTTGTTGGCCGCTTTTTCCGCTTCCTTGCGCGCTTCGATCTCGATCTTCTTGCGGTGCTTGCCAGCTTTCGAGGCGACTTCGCGCTGGGTCTCCACCGAGCCGGCTTCGGCTTCCGCCTCGAGCTGCTTTACCCAATCGGCAACGCTGCCGCTGAGCGGCGCGCCTTCGAACGACGATTGCGGAGCTTCCTCGAAGCCGGAATTCGAGGGTTTGGAATTTTTGGGTGATCTGGCCATGCGCGAAATATGGAGGGAGTCACGCGCAAAGGGAAGGGGAGGCCAAGAAAAAATGAGTACAAAAAGGAAACGAAGCGCGGGGAACAAAATTTGGCCGGATACGTTGCATAGCGGCCGAATACGCTTTGATAGAAACCGGTTCCGTTTCATACGGCGGTAAGTTAAAGCAAAGACAAAAATTACGGTTGCGTTTTCAAACTGCCTTTCGTGACATCCCTCCCTTCTTCATTCAGGAACAATCATGCCGTTCTCGATCAGCCCTGCCCACATCTGGCCTGTCCTGATGCTCATCGTCTCCAATGTTTTCATGACTTTCGCCTGGTATGGGCATCTCAAGCATAAGGGCAGCGCACTATTCCTTGCGATTGTCGCAAGCTGGGGCATCGCTTTCTTCGAATACATGCTCGCAGTCCCCGCGAACCGCATGGGATCGGAGGTCTATTCGACCGCGCAGCTCAAGACCATTCAGGAAGTTATCACGCTTGCGGTCTTTGCGCTGTTCTCGGTCTTCTGGCTGAAGGAAAGCATCACGATCAACCACGTGATCGGTTTTGCGCTCATCGCTTTCGGCGCTTCCTTCATCTTCCGCTCCTGATCGCCACAGGGCCTTTCTATTGCCGTGGCGGACAGGTTTCGCCACGGCACGAGGAACGGTGTTACGATCCCGTTCCACCATTGGCATAGTCCAACCGCGCCGTACAAATGCGGACGTGGTTCTCGTCCGCCCACTGCACCAGCAATTGCATCGGCACCAGAAACGAACGGCCGAGATTGGTCAGTTCGTATTCCACGCGCGGCGGCACCTGCGCATAGAGCGTGCGGCGAATGAAACCGTCTTCCTCAAGCCGTTTCAGCGTGCGTGACAACATCTGCTTGGAAATATCGTCGATCTTGCGGTTCAGTTCGTTGAAACGCAGCACCCCGCCCTGAAGCGCTTCCAGAACCAGCAGGCTCCATTGATCACCGATGCGATCCAGCACGTCGCGGATGGGGCAGGGCTGGTCGAAGGCGAAGATTTCCTTGGTTTGCGTATCCGGCATTTTCCCTGCTCTTTCCATTTTCGTACCCTTTCAGGTCATCGCCGCGTGACCTGATCAGCGTCGGCTGACTTCTTGCAGCCGGGGCTGCGATACCATAGCTTCCCCTGGCGGTCTATTATCTAGACCTATAACGATGCCTATAAAGGAAAAAGCCATGGCTAAAATCGCGCTCATCGGAGCCTCCGGCAATGCCGGATCCCGTATTCTGAAGGAACTTTCCGACCGGGGGCACCAGGTGACGGCGATCGCCCGCAACCCTGAAAAGATCGCCAGCCTGCCGAACGTAGTGGCAAAAAAGGGCGATGTCTTCGATCAGGCAGGGCTTTCGGAACTGCTTAAGGGTCACGATGCCGTGATCAGCGCCGTGCACTTCACTGCGAGCGATCCGGTGACGCTGATCGAGGCCGTCCGTGCCTCGGGCGTTTCCCGTTATCTCGTCGTGGGTGGCGCCGGCAGCCTTGAAATTGCGCCGGGCCAGCGCGTGGTTGACCTGCCGGACTTCCCGGCCGCCTACAAGGCCGAGGCGACCAAGGGAGCGGAGTTTCTGGACCGTCTGAAAGGGGAAAGGCAGCTCGACTGGACCTTCCTGTCGCCATCGGCCGAATTCGTGCCGGGGGAAAGAACGGGCAAATTCCGTATCGGCAAGGACAGCCTTTTGAGCAACGAAGCTGGCAGCCGCATTTCCTTTGAAGACTACGCCATCGCGCTTGTCGATGAAATCGAAAAGCCGCAGCATTCCCGCCAGCGTTTCACCGTCGGTTACTGAGAGGTCTCATCCATGAATTTCATGACACGTCGTCTTGCCATCGCTGCTCTTGCCCTCGCGCCCGCGCTGATGGCCGCGCCCGTTCTGGCGGAAACCGCCAAGCGCGATCTGGTTCAGGAAGAAGCCAACCGCAAGCTGGTGATCGATTTTTACGACATCGTCTTCAACAAGCACGAGGTGGCGAAGGGCGCTGCCGTCATCGTTGACAGCTACAAGCAGCACAATCCGATGGTGCCTGATGGCAAGAAGCCATTCGTCGACTATTTCACCGGCTTCTTCAAGGAAAACCCGCAGGCGAAATCCCGGATCGTGCGCAGCGCCACGGATGGAGATCTGGTTTATCTGCACATCCATTCCACGGATAAAGAGGGTGCTCGCGGAGCCGCCATCGTCGATATTTTCAGGGTCACCGACGGCAAGATTACCGAACATTGGGACGTGATCCAGCCGGTTCCGGAAAAGGCTGCAAACAATAATACGATGTTCTAGAGCATTTCCAGTAAAAGTGCGTAGCGGTTTTACGTCCGGAAAATTCGTAGAAACAAACAGTTAGAGCACGTCAAACGATTCTGTTTAAACAGGACGTGCTCTAAGGCCAAGCTTCTGCCAACCGCCCGGAATTCAGAAGGGCACGGCCGGGGGATATCTCCCGGCCGTGTTTTTTGTCAGGCAGCGCGTTGCTTTTCGCGGGACTGCACGATCAGATCCAGAACAAGCATCACCAGCAGGCTTGCGCCGACCAGCGGGAACAGGATGCCACCGATGGCGAGCAGCGCCAGCAGGCCGCGCAAGACGCGTTTATCCTGCGGCAATGGTGGCACGCCGAGTGAACCTCTGGGGCGTCGTTTCCACCACATGATGCCGGCGGAGACGGCAAGCAGGACGATGCCGACACAGGCTGCCAGCAACACGATCTGGTTGGCGAGGCCGAATTGTTGGCCCATATGCACGTTGATCCCCCATTCCAGCGCCTTTCCAAGCGGACCGTAGTCGGAATAGCTCATGTCGATCAGCGGTTTGCCGCTATATTGATCGAGATGGACGACGCGCTGCTTTGAAAGGTCGTCGGGATAGACGGAGCCGCTATAGACGCCTGTCGATTTGGTCGGCAGCACGACGGTATAACCAGGGGCAAGACCGAGCCCGTCGAAACGCGCGATGGCCGCATCTATTCCGATTGGTTGCCCGGTGGCGGATGCGGAGGATTCCGGGATTTTCGCCTGCTCCAGTGACCAGCTGGTCTTGGCCATGTGATCGAGATGTTCGCCGGACATTGGAACATCGGTCCGCACGCCTGCCGGATATCCGAAATTGCTGCCATTTGCCCATTCGTTGACCTTGGCGCCCCACACGCCCGACCAGGGCATTCCGGTGACTGCTAGAAATACGATGAAAAAGCCGACGAAAATGCCGGTGACGGCATGGGTATCGCGCCAGAAGACGCGTTTTTTCGGCGTGCCGCGCACGGTCAAGACACCGCCGCTCTGCTTCCTAGGCCACCACAGATAGATGCCGGTGGCGACGAGCAGGATGGACCAGCCGGCGGCGATCTCGATCAGATAGCGGGTATAGGCGCCGAAATATTTCAGGCTGTGGATGTAGCGGATCGTCCACATGATGGTGCCACGATCCGGCAGCGAACCGGCAACCTGCCCGGTATAGGTGTTGACGTAGACGGCGCGTTTCCCTTCGGCCGTACTGACGGTAATTTCCGTCGAGGCACCCGGATCGCCTGGCGTGGTGTATTTCACAGCAGTGCCGGGAACGGCCGCAACGGCTGCGGCGAGAATATCGGAGGGGGGTGCTTTCGGCACGTTCTGCGCCACTTCGATGCGCTTCAGGTCCGAATGAATGAAATTGTCGAATTCGTCCCGGAACAGATAGAGCGCACCGGTGACGGCCAGCGATATCAGAAAGGGCAGTACAAAAAGGCCAGCGTAGAAGTGCCAGCGCCATACGGCGCGGTACAGGTTGACGGACGAGGATTGCGCAGGCGCGCGCTCGCCCTCGAAAGAGGTCGTAACGGACATGGATGTCTCCGCAGAAAAGTTGATTTTCCGGCAGGGCCGGATCGCTCTTCACATTTGCAGAGAGGGAGGCGGTGCGCGTGGGCGCGATTCCAGATTGGGTGGTGGCGGAGGCAATGCCGTGTCGCGGTCGAGAAAGTCGACTTCGACGACCCGGACGATCCCGTCCGCACGCTCCACGGGAGTAACGGGAAGAGCGGCGATGGTAACGGAGGCCAGACGGCAGAGCGTGCCGCAGCAATTGTCGGCGAGCTTGCCCGCAGGGTTGGAGGCCGGGTTCGGTTTGCCCGAACCGCCTTCGGGCATGTGGCTGGAACAGATGATCTCACCGGTCGCCAGCGCGGCTGAGGCCATATTGCCGCTGGTCAGGCCATTCACGAGCCCTTGCAGGAGAAAAAGCAGGACCACCAGCGTGGCGATGGCGCCAGCCGAACTTCTGTCTTGCATTATCCTGCGAATGAATCCCATTGCAGCGAAATGCCATATTTATCGGGCCGTGTCACCGCGACACGATGGCGAAAGACGAGGCCTGTTTTCAATTATCACCCGGCGTCGGGATGGGAATGTTCAGGCCAGCAGGTCGTAGGTCCGGAATATCCAGACTACCTGATAAATCAGGGCGAAAATGATGAGAAACCTGTGAAAGCGTCGGTTGCCGATGAAAGCCGCCAGTGTGAACAGAACAACGTAAATAGCTGTGCGGATGAGATATTCAGCGCCCAGCGAGGAGAGGTAGTCCTGTCCCTTCAGCAGCGTATCGCCGATATCCGTGACGAAAAGTGCGGCTAGAAACGCAAAGAACCAGCTTTTACGGGAAAAGAAATAGTCCTCGTATCCCTTGTATTCCTTCATGTCTGAGGGGAACAGCAACACGCACAGGAAATAGAACAGCGAGCAGAACAGGATCAGGAACAGGAACGCGCCGAAGCCGAGGACGTGGCTGGTGGCGGAAAGCCGGTGTTCCCACCACCAGAAATGCACGAGCATCAGAAACAGGAACGCCACCCAGCCGATATGCAGGGGATAGATGCGCTCCTTCTTGGGATGCTGCACGAAACCGGCAAGGCCGGTCAGCAAGCGGGCGAGGCTGAGGCCGACCACCATGCCCATGACGGCGCGGATATGCGCATAGGCTTCCGCGGCGTTGACGGCGGCCTCCATCGCACCCTACTCCGTCGGAGGGATGGGCGTCGGTTGCCCGTTTTCGTCCATCGCCACCATGATGAACGTTCCGGCAGTGACTTTTTCCAGCTTGTCGTAACGGGAGCGCTGCGCCCAGGCCTCAACCGTCAGCGTGATGGAGGTGCGGCCGAGCCGGGCGATATCGGTGTAGATGGACAGCGTGTCGCCGATCTTCACCGGCAACTCGAAAGCCATTTCCTTGACCGCTGCAGTGACCACGCGACAGCGAGACCGCTCCGCGGCGCGGATGCCGCTGGCCAAGTCCATCTGGGACATGACCCAGCCGCCGAAAATATCACCGGCCGGATTGGCGTCGGCCGGCATTGCTAGCGTCCGCAGCGTCAGCTCGCCGGTCGGTTTGATGGGCAGGTCGGTCATGTCGAGATTTGCTCCTTGCGAATGTCAAAGGCGCAGCATGCGTTGCGCTTTGTGATTTCGCAAGGAAGGGTAAGCGTCAGGACGACGCTTTGCCCAGAAATTGCTGCGTTGCATAAAGGGCAATGGCCGCCGCATTCGATACGTTGAGCGATTTGATCTCGCCCGGCATATCGAGACGGGCGAGCGCCGAAACGGTTTCGCGGGTCTTCTGGCGCAGACCCTTGCCTTCGGCTCCCAGCACCAGGGCGATCTTTGCGCCGGTGAAGGTTTGCTCGATGGGGGCGGGGCCTTCCGAATCCAGACCGACCGAGAAGAAGCCAAGCTTGTGCAGCTCGCCCAATGTATCGGCAAGGTTGGTGATCTGGATATAGGGAATGAGTTCCAGTGCGCCGGACGCAGACTTCGCAAGCACGCCTGACTCCGTCGGGCTATGGCGAATGGTGGTGATGACGGCGCCGGCGTTGAAGGCGACCGCCGAGCGCATGATGGCGCCGACATTGTGCGGGTCGGTAACCTGATCGAGCACGAGGATCAGCGGGCTTTTCTTCAGCGCGTCGAGTTTCTTGACCGGAAGCGGCCTGGTTTCCAGCATCACGCCCTGATGGATCGCCTCGGGGCCGAGCACCTTGTCGATATCCTGCGGTGAGACAATCTCTACCGGGAAGGGCTGCGCATCCGCTTCGCCGATATCCAGACGCGCAAAGGCATTCAGGGTAACCGACAGCTTGATGAGTTGCCGTTCAGGATTGGAAAGCGCCGCACGCACGGTATGCAGGCCGTAAAGATGGACCTGATCCGGCGCAAGCTGCGGCGGCTTCCAGTCTTCCGCGCCACGATTCCGGCGCTTCGGCTGCTGCGGGGTCGGAATTTCGCCCCTCTCGCGTTTGGCATCGCGCACGGCACGGCGCAGGGTGGCGTAGTGCGTGTCGCGGGTGGATTTGTCGTTTGGATCGTCTTTGCTCATGGCGCCTTATATCTCCGGGATGCGACGCACACCAGCCCCCGCGATAATCCACAGGCCTGCAAAGAGGTTTGAATTTTTTCCCGAAAATTCGTGAAACGGCGTGTTGACAGAAGCGAACGAGGCCGTCATATACGCGCCACAGACGACGCAACGGCGCTTCGCCGGAGAGAAATCTGAAGAGCTTGGTTGCTCGATCCTAGCAGATAGCTGGAGGGATGCCCGAGTGGTTAAAGGGGACGGACTGTAAATCCGTTGGCTACGCCTACGTTGGTTCAAATCCAACTCCCTCCACCATTCTGCGCAGGATCAAAATCACCACCGCGGGTATAGCTCAATGGTAGAGCAGCAGCCTTCCAAGCTGAATACGCGGGTTCGATTCCCGCTACCCGCTCCAAAACTTCTCAACAAGATCGATAATCTTTGCCTCGCGCCGATGTGCAGCCTCTAACCAGAGTTGGCTGTTTTCAGCTCGCCTCCAAGGCCGACTGAATCCGCATTTTCTCTGCGTCGAGCTCGCTTAACCTCACCATATGCGCCGTAATTTTCTCAAAGATCGAGGTGCGATCCGCCGTCGACAGGCGTTCAGTGTGGCGCAGGGCAGTAATGACCTCGATCAGATCAAGTCGCTCTTGCTCAAGTTTTTCAAGATTCCACATCATCGCGTTTCCTCGCTGGCACGCGCTTCAAACAGCCAACCCGGATAAAGGTTCAGGTCAATAGAATTTAAAGTAAATTTTATCTTATTGGCTGGGACGCGGTGCGCTGCGGCACGGCTGAATCAATCCGGAGAACGACATTGCGTCCGTATGCCGGCGGCTGCCATATAGCTGTTGTCGGTCGGATGGTATGATGCGTAACGCGCTGCACACCATTTTACGTGGTTTATTTCCGATTCTGAGAGGGCGTAACCGTTGGATGACGCCTCTTCACCCTTGCCCGCGGCAAAGGCGGATGCGGGATAGCCGCGACCGTCGGAATTCTGCGCCTGCTCCTGTTGTTCGTAGGCCGGTTGTATGAGGCTCAGCGCACTGGCGGGCAAGGTAGAAGCGGTAGATATTGCGACGCCAAGAGCGAGCGCGGAGATAGTCTTCGGCATCCTCAACATCGATAAATCCTCGTTATTCGTTCGAGATGCTAACGAAAATTAAGGAATTTCGTTCCGATGCAGGGTTGACGTCACACGAATACGTGATTCGTTGGGCGGTGCTGGCCGTCGTTCGCGTGGCGAGGCGGAGATGCCCCTGGCGGCGGGCTGATTGTGGATATCGATGGTCACTGAGTGATGCAGCCCTCACCGCGAAAACGCCACGCCCGATGAGCACATTTTGCTCCCCGCCAATTCGACTTTCAGTGCTTGTTGCACTGCTCGTTGACAAGCGGAAAGTCCGGTCGGATAGTCTGCCGGCAATCATGCACACGGGAGTCTTCGATGATCAACAGGGTTGTAATTCTCTCATCCTTAGCGCTGCTCGCATCGGCGGCGTTCGTCTCCCCCGCAGCGGCGCTCACCATGAAAGAGTGCAGCGTGAAATACCAGGCGGCGAAAGCCGACGGGTCCGCGAAGGACGTCAAGTGGAACGACTATCGCGCCAAGTTCTGCGGTAGCGATGCTGCTGCCGAAAGCGCTGCCGACGACAAGCAAGTTGCGGCTACCACCGACAAAGAACCCGAAAAGGCGACGATAAAGGCTCCGAAGAGCGTCGTATTTCCGAGCGCTGTCGATAAGAAATATTCAAGCGAGACTCCTGGCAAGGCCCGCCTGAAGACCTGCGTCGATTCTTATCGTAAGAACAAGGATGACGGCACGCTCGGCGATCTCAAGTGGATTCAGAAGGGTGGCGGTTACTGGAGCCTGTGCAATACGGCTTTGAAGAGCTGACGCGCTTTTTTGGGGCGGCGGCTGATCGCCGTTGCCCCAGCAATGACGCGTCATCAGACATCATACCGAAGGACTTAATTTGTCGATTCGGTTGACCGGAGCGTGTCTGAGTCACGTCCAGAACGACGTGCGGTTTTTCCTGTGCTCTGCAAATCCTGCGGCAAGCGCGGCCCAGCGTTTTCACGCTTACCGGCGGGTTGATATTCACATGGTCAGGCAACCCCGGTTTCGGGCGGGTAAAATCTGCGAATGGTTTGCGATTCAGCATCTTGATAGAAAGAGTTGATCTTGCGGCTTGATCCGCATCCAGCAATCAAACGGTTACGGCTGTCCCTTGGCGGCTGGCCGGCAATGTGGGCGGATGACCAGACGATTTCGAAACTACCTCGCCGTACTCGCCATATCACTACTGATGTGGACGTTGGTGCTTGGCGTCATTTATTGGCTGTTTCAATAGGTCTTGCCGCAGCTTCAGAGCCGAAATGAACCCGCTTGAATGCATATGTTTGACGGCGTATCCACGACATGTCTTCGCGGCTGATATTCGGCAAATATTGCCAAAAAAGAATGGACATTGCCCCCGAAGGAGCGGCGGCAGGGCGGTTTTGGGAAACCTTGCCATGCCGCCGGTCAGCGTTGAATTGCGCGCAGCGCGTTCAGCCTAGAACGAGCGCTGTTAAGAGCGCCAGCAGGATTAGTGAGCTTGCAACAGCGCCCAGCTTCATCCTGCGAAGGCGGCGGGTGCGACCGCCGGTCCAGTCATAAGCCATTGGCAGCTTTACCTTTCTTTTTATTTTTATGACTTATTAACTAGCTCACTAGGCTTGCCCGTGGCTGACCTCAATTGCCAAAATCCATAGGCAAAAAATTACGATTTCCCTGTCTTATCCGAATGTTGCAGCGGACGCGGAGACCGATTCCCCTGTGCGCCGATTTCACCTGCGCGTGCGCTTGCAATGCTGTGCAGGCAAGGGTGCATTTGTGTGGGTATGAAAAGAAAAGGCCCGGAAACTCTCGTTTTCAGGCCTTTCGGGACGAATATGTGACTGCCAGTCTCAGCCGAAATAAGGCTTGATGTAGGGCAGGACTTCGATCACGCCGTGATACAGCATGTTGAGCGCCACATAGATGATGACCATCAGGCCAAGATACGAAATCCAGCGGTAGCGGTGCAGCAACTTGGCGACGAAATTGGCGGCCAGTCCCATGAGGGCGATCGAGACGACGAGACCGATAATCAGCACCGTGACATGGTCCTGCGCGGCACCGGCGACGGCAAGCACGTTGTCCAGCGACATGGACACATCGGCGATGACGATCTGGGTTGCGGCCTGAAAGAAGGTCTTGTGACCTTTGGTCAGGTCAGCCTCTTCGTCCGTCACCTCGTCTTCGATGGAGCCTGCGGCTTCGCGCAGTTCGGACCACATCTTCCAGCACACCCAGGCAAGCAGGAGCCCGCCGAAGAGTTGTAGCCCGACAATGGAGAGAAGCTGCACGGTGACGGCGGCAAAGCCGATGCGCAATACGGTGGCGGCGATGATGCCGACCAGGATCGCCTTGCGGCGAAGGTGGGCGGGAAGACCGGCGGCGGCAAGGCCGATGACGATTGCATTGTCGCCTGCGAGAACGAGATCGATCGCAATGACTTGCATGAATGCCGTGAAGCCGGCGGCTGTGAAGATTTCCATTGAGCGGTCCTGAAACGGATATAATTTCGCGCCGGAGAGCGCGGCTGATCAATATGTGGCATAGAGGTTTTGCGCCTGGGCGCATCGTCCCGCTCGCCCGTCTCCCCCCGGAGATGAAATTTCCTTAAGCCATGATGAGGGTCCAGGTAAAGAAGTTGTGATAAAGAAAAAGCTTATTTAACGATCCGATTGTGCGAAGAGGGGTACAGGCAGGGTCCCGTCCGTGCGTCCCGTCTGCCCGTCGCGTGGGAAGGCTGAGCCAGCTTTGAATATCGCGCGGAACGCACCATATATGCACCTTGAGGCGCGCCTTAGGCGTGCGCGACCGTGCTTTGACAATTAAGTCTTGCGCATTCGCTTACAAAGCCTTAAACGGCGACACCAAACCGGTTCGCCGGGAAAACTACTTCACGTTCACAGGAAGCAATTCACATGGCAAAGAGCAAGTTTGAGCGCAATAAGCCGCACGTCAACATTGGCACGATCGGTCACGTCGACCACGGCAAGACGTCGTTGACTGCTGCGATCACGAAGTATTTCGGCGAGTTCAAGGCGTACGACCAGATCGACGCTGCTCCTGAAGAAAAGGCTCGCGGCATCACGATCTCGACGGCGCACGTCGAATACGAAACGCCGAACCGTCACTACGCACACGTCGACTGCCCCGGCCACGCCGACTACGTGAAGAACATGATCACCGGTGCTGCCCAGATGGACGGCGCGATCCTGG